>NZ_FOJM01000006.1:158505-297899 GCF_900111825.1 Pedobacter suwonensis | reverse complement strand
AAATATTAATCGAGCCTAAGTAAACTCCTGCTATCTAATCCTTATAAAAGGCGAACTAAGCCGCCTACTCATGCTGATTTCACGATTAATTGCATAACAAGGTCAAAAATCAGATATGCCACAGCTGTTTTTTGAAAAAGGACGAGGTACATTTCTAAATCACTCCGCACTTTCTTTAAGCATCTGGTATAAATCGGTTGCACCACCGTCAAATTTAGTTCCGTTAACATAAAATGAAGGCGTTCCGTTTACGCCACTTCGTACGCCGCTATCAAAATCATCTTCTATTTTTTGTTTAATCTCTTCTGAAGCACTGTCTCGCTGAAACTGCTCCAAGTCTAAACCAATCGTTTCGGCCAATTCGTCAAACAGCTCAACATTTAGGCGGTATTGATTTTCATAAAGTGCATTGTGCATCTCCCAAAACTTGCCTTGTAATCCAGCCGCTTCAGCAGCTACAGCAGCCGGAAACGCGAACTCGTGTGCATTTGCTAAAGGAAAGTGGCGAAAAACAAATCTGATCTGATGGCCAAAAGTCTCCTCAATTTCTTTCATAATCGGGTAGGCATCACCGCAATACGGACACTGATAATCGCCAAACTCTACAATGGTAATACTTGCTGTATCATCCCCTTGAGTATGATCCAGATTGCTTATTTCAGGTTTTAATGTACTCATCGCTTTTATTTCTTGCTTAATTTCTCTAATGCATCCAAAATACCATCAGCACCAGGATTAACGGCTACAGGTGATAAATAGCTCCATGCAATTTTACCTTCTTTATCAATCACAAACAGCGCTCTTTTACTTTCGCCAACTTCATCATCATATACGCCATAAGCTTTAGAAACCGCGCCCTTCGGTTCAAAATCAGCCAGTAACGGAAAATGAAGTTTTCTATTTTCTGCAAAGGCTAAGTGGCACCATACACTGTCTACAGAAACTCCAAAAATCTGTGCATCATATTTATTAAAATACTTTAGCATTTCGTTATAAAGTGCCATCTGGTCGCTGCATACCGGACTCCAATCTGCAGGATAAAAAGCCAGGATAACATTTTTACCTTTAAAATCCTTGAGTTTTATTTTTTGGTTGGGGGTGGCATTTAATTCGAAATCTGGTGCAGTATCGCCTTGTTGTAACATATTACGAAGCTTAAAATTTAAATCATGAATAAAACAGTATTAATGCCTTCTTGTTTTGTAACAAAAATCAACCTAATTTTTGCCGTTTGATTAAATAAGACTGAAGAATCGGGTAAAAACCCTCATTCATATCGGCATCGATTAAATCGATTTTATATTGAGCGCATTTTAGCGCAATCTCTTGTCGATAAGTAGAAACTGCTGTTATATAATTCTCCTTTACCTGATTAGCATGTACTTTAATCATCTCTCCGGTTTCCATATCAATAAACTGGTACGGACGGTTTTCAAAATTGAAATTGACCTCTTTTCTTTTATCAACCACGTTAAAAACTACTACCTCATGTTTGTTGAATTTCAGGTGTTGCAGCGCATCAAAAAACTGATCAGTTTTATCTGTACTTATTTGGGTAGTGAACAGATCGCTAAAGATAATCACCAGGGAACGTTTGTGGATCAGTTCTGCTACCTGGTGCAGTGCCTCACTTAAATTGGTCTTTGCGTTTACCTTTGGTTTCTGTAGCAGCTCTTCCAATTGGGTAAATAAATACTTCTGATGTACTGTGGTCGATTTTGCAGGAGAATTGAACAATATCTCATCGGCAAACAAGCTAAGCCCGAAAGCATCACGTTGTTTCTTCAACAGGTACATTAGCGATGCTGCAGCCTGTATAGAAAATATCAATTTATTGTTTTTAGGCTCGGGAAAGTACATGGATGAGGAAACATCCATCACAAACTGACAACGCAAATTCGTTTCTTCTTCGAAACGTTTGCTGTAAAGTTTGTCGGTTTTAGCGTATAATTTCCAATCTATATTCTTAACGTTATCACCATTATTGTACTGACGGTGTTCGGCAAACTCAACCGAGAAACCATGAAAAGGGCTTTTATGCAAGCCTGTAATAAAACCCTCTACCACTTGCTGCGCGAGCAATTCTAAATTACCATAGCTAGTTTCGTTCTCGTAGTTTACAGCCTGCATATCGTAAAGCTAATGAAAGATTTAGAAAATACTCGTAAAAACCGATCAGATTTTGACGGCAAAACGATATTCAGTTAACGAGCACAGCTTTGGGCGCGTTAATATTCTTATGAGTGACTTGGAAAGCAATTGCGTTACTTAGCCGACCATGCAGCCCCGCTTCTGTAGTATTTTTAATTTTAAACCCTTTTAAAGAATTGCTTATACACTGATTATATTCGGGTTATTGTCGTTATGGGTTTATTCTTGTGAGAAAAAGGAAAATCGGAAACAGGAACAAGCTTACAATACAACCCAACATTTGTAAAGTCACTATTTGCCAAATGACAAATAGTTTAATTTTAAAACGGGCGACCTTCACTGTTAAATTAAAAACAAAAGAAATGAAAACAGTATTAGTTACAGGTGCCTCATCGGGAATAGGTAAAGCAACAGCAATTTATTTGGCACAAAACGGCTACAACGTTTACGGTGCAGCACGCAGAATAGAGAGAATGCAAGACTTAAAAACACACGGGATAAAACCAATTTCTTTGGACATTACCAAAGAAGAAAGCCTTGTTGCTTGTGTTGAACAAATTTTGAAAGAAGCAGGAAGCATTGACATTTTAATTAACAATGCGGGGTCAGGATATTACGGTGCGTTGGAAGATATGCCAATATCTGATGCAAAATATCAGTTGGAAGTCAACGTTTTTGGTGTGGCACGTTTAATACAATTGGTATTGCCCAATATGCGAAAAAACAATTACGGTAAAATTGTAAACATTTCATCGGTTGGCGGAAAAGTAACGCTGCCAATGGGCGTATGGTATCACGCAAGCAAATTTGCTATTGAAGGATTGAGTGATGCACTTCGTAAAGAAGTAAAGTCGTTCGGAATTGACGTAATAGTCATTGAGCCGGGCGGCACAAAATCAGAAATGACAGGACTTGGAACTGAATATATGTCAAAAGTCTCGGGCGATACTGCATACAGCTCTTTGGCAAAAGGCGTAATCAATATGTATGCAGCAGTAGAAAAAGATGCTGCCGACCCAATTGTAATTGCTAGACTTATCAAACGAGGCATTGAAGCAAATAATCCGAAAACAAGGTATGCTGGGGCTTCGGGAGCGAAAATGATGTTATTTTTCAAGAAAATTCTGTCCGATAAAATGTTTGACAAAATGATAATGAGCCAAATGAAATAAAACTATGGAAACATTGATCAATTATTTATTGCAATTCGGAAATTTGAACAA
This sequence comes from Pedobacter suwonensis, assembly GCF_900111825.1. Lineage (GTDB taxonomy): Bacteria > Bacteroidota > Bacteroidia > Sphingobacteriales > Sphingobacteriaceae > Pedobacter > Pedobacter suwonensis. Next base: position 294,525 of record NZ_FOJM01000006.1, on the reverse strand, counting down.
ACAGCAAATGGACTTCATCACAAGCAAGTCAACAGAATTAGCGCTTCGCAAAGAAGGCTATTTTTCAGAAGCAGGCAAAATAGCAAAACAAGTTGGGTTCATTTTGGACGGCATTCTTCGGGTTTGTTATTACAACAATAAAAGCGAAGAAATCACCAGTTATTTTATAGACGAAAACAATTTTGTAGTAGATCTGGACAGTTTTGATAACAAGATTCCCTCTTCAGGCTATGTGCAAGCCGTTACGGACTGCAAACTAATTGTGTTTTCTAAACAAAATTGGGAAGAAATTGCCAATACCATTGTCGGTTGGGAGAGTATTGTCAATAAAATTGTCAAAAAATCATTAATACAAAAGATAGAGAGAAGAAGTCCCTTGGTTTCAGAAGATGCTACAACGCGTTACCTGGCGTTTATGGAAAAATACCCGCAGCTTGCCAATCGTATTCCGCTTTCTTATTTGGCTTCCTATTTGGGAGTTACACAATCGTCATTAAGCCGAATTAGGAAAAATATTCGATAAACATTTTAAATTTTATTTAAAGACTACAAAGACGAATAGCCTCATGATTATCCGTCTTTTGGGTGTCAAGTAGCAGGGCAAAAAGAAAAGTAGCGGTAAAGTCTAGATAGCTTTTTTAGCCAATAATTCATTATTGCAATAAACATTTCGGGTAAATGGCGATGGTAGGGCAATCGAAGCAGTTCGGTAAATGTACCAAAGTTTAATAGAAGCACAAAAGCTGAAGTGCGCACTTCAGCTCCGTTTTGACAATAACTTGTTACCTGTTCCCATTTTAGAATATAATAAAAAGACCCAAATATAAATACACCTATTTTTCATCTAGGAGAGCCATAATTTGCTCTAACTCAGCTTCTATTTGTGAATATGATAATAGTAAAGAGGTATTGGGCTTTATGATTTTTTTAATCACTTTACCTCCAGACAAATAATACCGGTATTCCGTACTATTTTTAATTTTAAATCCTTTTAAAGAAATCGGCTTATCGTATACCGTTTCCTTTTTATATAAAAAAAATAAGTTTTTATTGTTTAAATAGTAATCTGCCTCAGTCTTTCCTGTTTCACCATAAAAAACACAATGTATTTTTTTAAGCGCACCTTTACTATAATAGCCGGTTACCACACCACCTTCTGCCGACATTCCGAAAGCATCTTTGGTTCTTTTCCTAAAAAACTTGAGTTGTTTATTAATTAGCGTAAAATCCGCCCTGATTTTTTTGATTGCGGCTACGCTATCTATCGTGTTGTTAATTGGAGTTTTGTCACCTGCAAAAGTATTGTGGCTGCTGCAGATAGTGGCTATTAACAATATTAGAAATCCCTTCAAACTATTTTCCATTTTTTAAATCATTAATACTTTTCCCGAAAGTCATCTGAAAATGTGGATAATCTTTAAAGCCTTTCCAATTCCCTCCCCATTCGAATCCAAGTCGCTCTCCTATCTGAACAACTTCTCTCGGCAAAATACTCCAAACTGCTCGGCCTTCTTTTACGATTACCACATCTATAGCTAATGCGTAATTATGATAACTTGAACCTCCCCTGGCATTGGTAACGATATTTCCCGGTGTTGTTCTACCTTGATTATATAATGCATTTTGTTCAGCGATGGTTCTCAACGCCTGTACAATCCTTAACTGTATCCCAAGTTCTTCTTCAACTGTATTGATAAATTCCCTTGCAGGGTTTTGCAACCTCCTATCTAAAGTTAAAATTCTTTTATTTGTTGTATCATCCCAAGTCGGCCTTAAATGTCTAGGTAACCCATTTTCAACAATTAACATTAGCGAATTTGCTTTCTTGTTGAATTTAATAAATCTCTTTTTATCCCAAAATGTCCGCGAATCAAGATAGTAATAATCTATATCAACTCCACCTCTCGCAGTTTTTTTCTCAATGATATAATTTTTATGAATAGTATCAATAATTAAAGTTATTGAAGAACTGGAGTATGAACATGAGTTAAAACCCTGAAATGATCTGAATGGATCATAAAAAGTGAATAAAATACCTGCATTCTTTTTTTCTTTTAAAGAATATTCCATCATTATATTATTAATATTTTGAAAACAATTATAAAATCGCAATGAAATAATAGGGAATGATGATTTTTTACAGCAATTAAAATGCCATAATTACAACTGGAAAGCGATGTCTATCATTAGCCCAATGAACATTTAAATCACTTTTTTATTTTGATGGACTTAACAGTTCAAAGATTTTTAAAGCAAATATCATCATGATTTCAGAAAAAGAAGATGCAGTAAAATTTAGCCCATGAAACTCCTGCTTACGCATCTGCCAATCGGCATCTCGCCACCGTCTTCCGCCCGCAATTGACAAAGATCACATGGTTAAGATTGTGCTACTATCCGTTTTAAATAAACCCGATTCAGCGGAATAGCCAGAATCCCAACAATCCGTCAGGAGAGGACTGTAAGCGAAAGCGGGACAGCAAGCCGCCATGAAAAAACGCCCCTCCGTCTCCGAAAACAAATAGATTTATTTGAAGGAAGGCTTTCAAGTTTTGAAATATAATAAAAAAAGACCTCACAGGTTTTTGAAACCTGTGAGGTCTGAATAACAAAAATTAAAATTAATTACTTCTTCGCTATCCTATACAAATGTCCGTTATCTGTTACCGAATAAAGTGCTCCATCTTTTTCTACCATATCTCTGAAACGTTCACCTTTACCTTCCAATAATCTTTCCTCGCCTACAATTTTATCATTTTTTATCACCAATCGGATAATATGCGAACCGCCTAAACCTCCAACAAATAAATTTCCTTTCCACTCGGCTATGCTGTTGCTGTTATAAAAAGCGATACAACCGGGCGAGATACTCGGATTCCAATAATAAACGGGCTGTTCCATCCCTTCTTTCTGCTGAATGCCATCCCCCACTTTTTTACCGCTGTATTCTGTTCCGTAAGTAATAATTGGCCAGCCGTAATTTTTGCCTGGCTTAATGATGTTTACTTCATCGCCACCTTTAGGCCCAAATTCTGCCTCCCATAAATCCCCGGTTTGTGGATTGATAGCCAAGCCATCCGGATTGCGAAGGCCGTAAGCATAAATTTCAGGTCGGGCATCGGTTTTACCGGCAAAAGGGCCATTTGCCACAGCTTTCCCCTCTGGAGTAAGATGCAAAATTTTGCCTAACGAAGAGTTTAAATATTGTGCCTGTATCCTGATGTCGTTGCCGGAACGTTCGCCTGTACTTACAAATAAATTTCCGTTTTTATCAAAAACAATTCTTGATCCGTACTGAAGTTTACCAGAATATGCTGGTGTAGCACGGTAAATAACGGTTTGGTTTTCTATCGCAGTTTCACTTGCCGCCAATTTACCTTTCGCAATAGCCAATAATACGCCTTTATCCTGTGGCTCTGAATAAGCCCAGTAAATCATCCTGTTTTTAGCGAAGTTGGGATCTAAAGTTACATCCAGTAAACCACCCTGACCAGACGGATCTACTTTTGGTAAACCTGTAATCTTTTTGCTCAGTTCCCCGTTGGCATTTAAAATAACCATGGTGCCCTGTTTCTGGGTAATTAAAAAACGGCCATCAGGAAGTACCGAAATAGCCCAGGGATTCTCCAGTTTCTCATTGATTACCGTAATATCCAAAGGGGTTTTGGTTTTTACACCTGCAATACGGGTCTGTCCGGTAAAGGCTGGTTTATAATCTGCAGATGGCGGGTTAGTTTCAACCGGATTTTGGGCCGATACACCAGCAATATTAGCACAGTTTAAAGCTAAACCAGCTAATAAAATTGATAAAGTTTTATTATTAAATAAGTGATTAGACATGATTGTTAGTTTTTTTGATTAAAGAAACAAAATTATGTTTGCATTAAAAAACCCAAATTCTTGCTATGAACCTGGGTTTTAAATATGTTACAAGCCCTTAGGCTGATCTTTGTGCTTTAAGTTTAAACTAAGCAAGTTGCTTGTTTAATTTCTCTGCCAATACTGATTTTGGAACAGCACCAACTTGTTTGTCTACCACTTCACCACCTTTAAAGTATAATAAAGCCGGGATGTTGCGGATACCAAACTGCATTGAAATTTGTGGATTGTTATCAACGTTTACTTTTCCAACTACCGCTTTGCCATCATATTCTTTAGCGATCTCTTCTACAACTGGACCAACCATGCGACAAGGGCCACACCATTCTGCCCAAAAATCTACTAATACGGGTTTATCTGATTTTAATACAAGCTCCTCGAAGTTTGCATCTGTGATTTCTAATGCCATAATTATTTTTTTTATGTTCAAATATATGTATTCAATTGTAATGCCACCAATTCTGTAATGCCAATTTGACATTATTTTGGTAAATATGGATAGCGCTTAGCGGCTAGCGACGAGCGTAAAGCTCATCCAGAAACGCCTAACGCCAAACGCAGAACGCTAATTCAATTTATAATTTACAACATTCATCCCCATTAATTGTTCTAAGAACTTGTTGTTGGGGTTAATTTTTAAATTTTTAGAAGGTAAATCAAGCATAATCTGCTTTTCACTATCAAAAACAGCAAAATTGAGTTGGCAGTTTTGCTGCTCTGAATTTGCCTTATTGTCTGCTAATATGGCCTCAATTTCTCTCATTAACTGATCGTTAACACGCTCAATAGGCACCTGGATTGTTAAACTCTTTGCTAATTTATCGCGCAGTTCAGACATCAGGTTAATTGCCGTGATTTTAAATTCCCAATCGCCTGCTTTTCCGAAGCGCTCGCCTACCCTACCCCTGATCTGTAAGAAATATCCTTCGGTTAAAAATGATTTGAACTTTAAAAAATCTTCACCAAACAAGGCCATTTCGCAGGCATCATCATAATCTTCGAAAACAAAAGTTCCGAAAGGTTTACCGGTTTTGGTAATCCGCTGCGATGCCGTTACCACCAGGCCACCTACACAAAGCTCGCGGTTTTTTAGTTTTTCAAATTCGGCCAAAACCTCCTCGTTGCTATCGCCCATACGCACCTTATTGATGATACTGAGCTGCCGTACACTATTGGTACAGAATTTATCAAGTTCGAGTTTATAGTTATCCAAGGGGTGACCGGAAAGGAAAATCCCGATTGCATCTTTTTCATATTTCAACCGGTCCATTAAAGCCCACTCGGGTGAGACTGGCAAACTTGGCTCTAAAATCAGATCGGCCTTTGAGCCACCAAAGAGTGAAGCCTGCGAAGTGCTTTCATTGTTCTGAAAATCATTGGCATATTTAATAATCTTTTCAATGCCATTCATTTTATCATTCGGGCCAATATAAAAATACTGCGCCCTATGCCCGCCAAATGCATCGAAAGCACCGCTATATACAAAACTCTCGTAAGCTTTTTTATTTACAATACGCGTGTTAGAACGCTTGGCAAAATCGTACACGCTGGCATAAGGTCCGTTGGCCGTGCGTTCTTCGATGATACTCTCTACCGCTTTCTCGCCCACTCCTTTTACTGCCGACATCCCGAAACGTACTTCTCCTTTGGCATTAACCGAAAATTTAAGATCAGATTCGTTTACGTCCGGACCTAAAACAGTCACACTCATCTGGCGACACTCTTCCATAAAGAAAGCCACCTGCTTAATATCACTCATATTATTGGATAATACCGCAGCCATATATTCGGCAGGATAATGCGCTTTCAAATAGGCCGTCTGATAAGCAATCCATGCGTAACAGGTAGAGTGCGATTTATTAAAGGCGTAAGATGCAAATGCTTCCCAGTCTTTCCAGATTTTCTCTAAAACGGTGGCATCATGGCCTTTTTCCGAAGCTTGTTTTACAAACTTTGGTTTCATCTTATCCAGAACGTCTTTTTGTTTCTTACCCATGGCTTTACGCAAAACGTCGGCCTCACCTTTGGTAAAGCCAGCCAGTTTTTGCGATAAAAGCATTACCTGCTCCTGGTAAACAGTAATTCCGTAAGTTTCCTTTAAATATTCCTCACAGGCGTCCAGATCGTATTTAATTTCTTCCTCGCCATTTTTACGGCGAACAAAACTCGGGATATACTCCATTGGTCCCGGGCGGTACAAAGCGTTCATGGCAATTAAGTCGTCAAAAACCGTTGGTTTAAGCTCTTTCATGTATTTCTGCATACCCGGACTCTCGTACTGGAAAATACCAATGGTTTCACCACGCTGGAAAAGTTCATAGGTCATCACATCATCAATCGGGAAATTATCGGGATTGAGATCAATACCATGTCTTTTCTTAACCAGTTTCACGGTATCTTTAATCAGGGTTAAGGTTTTTAGCCCAAGGAAGTCCATTTTTAATAAACCGGCGCTTTCTACAACCGAGTTATCAAACTGGGTAACATATAAATCTGAATCTTTGGCTACCGATACGGGAACAAAATTGGTAATGTCGCTCGGGGTAATGATCACACCACAGGCATGGATACCCGTATTACGCAACGATCCCTCTAAAACCTGTGCCTGTTGGATGGTTTCGGCACTTAAATCTTTCTGACTGCCCAGGTTTTTCAGTTCTACAACTTTCTCATATTCATCTGGACGTAAAGTATCTTTTAAGCTTTTCTCGTCGAGGTTAAATATTTTAGCCAGCTTCATATTCGGGATCAGCTTGGCAATTTTATCGGCCTCAAACAGGGGCAAATCCAATACACGTGCTGTATCGCGGATAGACGATTTGGCCGCCATGGTACCATAAGTAATAATCTGCGCTACCTGGTTGGCACCATATTTATTAATTACATAATCCATTACACGTCCACGCCCCTCATCGTCAAAGTCGATATCGATATCGGGCATGGATACACGGTCGGGATTTAAGAAACGCTCAAAAAGGAGGTCGTATTTAATCGGATCAATATTGGTAATACCCAGGCAATAAGCCACTGCTGAACCTGCAGCTGAACCCCTCCCAGGCCCTACTGATACGTCAAGATTACGCGCCTCTGCGATAAAATCCTGTACAATCAAAAAATAACCCGGATACCCGGTTTTTTCAATCGTGGCCAATTCAAAATCCAGACGTTCAATTACATCGTCAGTTAAGGTTCCATAGCGACGTTTTGCACCTTCGTAAGTTAAATGCCTTAAAAATTTATTCTCACCACGTTTACCACCATCAACTTCATCTTCAGCCACCAAAAATTCTTCAGGAATATCAAATTTAGGTAACAGTACCTCACGGGCCAGTTTATAGGTTTCAATTTTGTTCAGAATATCCTGAATGTTCAAAATCGCTTCGGGCAGATCAGCAAAAAGTGCCTTCATTTCATCAGCCGATTTGAAATAGTACTCCTGGTTAGGTAAACCGTAGCGATAACCACGGCCACGGCCTATTGGTGTAGCCTGCTTTTCACCATCTTTTACACAAAGTAAAATATCGTGCGCATTGGCATCTTTTTTATTTACATAATAAGTATTGTTGGTTGCCACCAGTTTAACGGCATGTTTGCGGGCAAAAGCAATTAATGTTTCATTAACACGGTCTTCATCTTCCTGGTTGTGGCGCATCACTTCGAGATAGAAGTCATCGCCAAACATTTCCTTCCACCAGATCAGCGCTTCTTCCGCCTGGCTTTCGCCCATGTTTAAGATCTTGCTGGAAATCTCACCGCCGAGGTTACCGGATAAAACAATGATATCTTCCTTATACTGCTCTATAATCTGTCTGTCGATACGAGGCACATAATAGAAACCCTTTGTATAGGCAATCGACGACATTTTGGCGAGGTTGTGATAGCCATTTTTGTTTTTCGCCAGCAATACCATCTGGTAGCCATTGTCTTTTGCAGTACGGTCTAAATGGTTTGCGCATACGAAAAATTCCACCCCTACTATCGGTGTCATTACCACCTCGGTAGGACGTTCGCCGGCTTCTATTGCCGCAGCATTTTTGGCTTCGGCTGCTTTATTGTGATTAAGTACGTTGTTTACAAAATGGAAAGCCCCCATCATGTTTGCATGATCGGTCATGGCAACAGCGGGCATTTTTTGTGCGGCAGCGGCCTTTACCAGATCAGGAATGCTGATGGTACTCTGTAATACCGAAAACTGCGTATGGTTATGCAAATGCACAAATGTTGCAGCAGCAAGTTCTTGTTTGTTATCGGCAAGTTCCTGTTTAGAAATTCCACTGCCTTCGGTTTTTTGCTGGCGTTTACGGATTTCATCAGATGCAGCCTTTAAATTAATATGCTTTAATCCTATGCCCTGAATTAAGCCTGGGTTTACTTCCCTAAAGCGGGGAAAATATTCTACATCAACAAGCAGTTCTTCTTTTTTGAATACCTCTCTTTTTATCAGTTCCAGAAAACAACGCGTGGTCGCTTCAACGTCGGCGGTAGCATTGTGGGCTTCATTAAAGGGTTCACCAAACAAATAAGAATGTAATTCTGTTAAGGTTGGCAATTTAAATTTACCGCCCCTACCTCCGGGCAATTGCAAAAGTTGTGCGGTAACTTCGGTACAGGTATCTAAAATGGGCATTTCTGCCAAGCGGTTAGCCACTCCGAAGCGGTGAAACTCGCAGCCCATAATATTCACATCGAAACCGACATTTTGCCCAACAATAAATTTGGCTTTGTTTAAAACCTCGTTAAACCTGGACAACATTTCGTCGAAACCTATACCTTGTTCCGTCGCCAGTTCCGTAGAGATTCCATGGATCCGTTCTGCATCATATGGAATATTAAATCCCTCTGGTTTTACCAGATAATCCTGATGTTCAACCAATCTCCCCATCTCATCGTGCAGCTGCCAGGCAATCTGTATACAACGCGGCCAGTTATCTGTATCGGTAATAGGTGCATTGTAATTGCGGGGCAGCCCCGTGGTTTCAGTATCAAAAATTAAGTACATATTGTGCGGCAAAGAATTAACCGTTGTAAAACAATAACGGTTCTTCAAAAATAAGGATTTTGAGGGTTGAAGTTGTCAGGATTTTATCAACAAAATGTGACAGTCAAACTGAGTTTGGATTTGAAATGACAAGAACCGAGGCGCATGAAAAGTCGTCGGCCTTAGTTAAAGTGGAACCAGGATATTTAGCGAAGAAGATTTCTTTTTTTTGGAAATGAACGGTCAGTTTTCCATAGGGTGATTCAGCCCTGCTATCCGCTTTACTTCGTTGCACTACGTGTTCGCTCCTATCAGGTTTACAAACTAGGTAAGTGCTTCGATGGTCAAGAGCAAACGGTTTGGTTCGTGAAGACACGAACCACGGCTTGAGGATTTTATCAACAAAATCTTTCGACAAATCTTACAGTTTTTTAAAACCTGCAAGGTTTAAAATAGAAAAACGCTTATCCTCGTTTCCAAACGAGTGCATCCATATCAAAATAATTCTATCGTTTTTAGAAACAAATTATTCAGTTAAATATTTACTTTTTTTTCGGAAATGAATGATTCAATTTTTATAGCCGGTTTCTGGCCCTGCTATATTCTTCATCCCGATAGAGATATTGGAATGTTCACTACAATTGGGTTTAATTACCAACGATAGTAGCACAGTCGGCGCTACCTAAACCCGACAGCAGCGGCAGCGCCTGATTCTTCATCAGGCCTACAGCGAATGGCGGGACTGCATAAACCCAAACGCTTCTGCACTTGCTTTCCATAACAAATGGATAATCTATAGCACTTAGAACAATGACAAAATTCTTGGCTGCGACCATTGACAGCCCAATAGAAAGATCGTCATTGCGAGGCACGAAGCAATCTTAAAGCGCTAGCTACCAGCGATAGTTGTAAGATTGCTTCGTCGTTCCTCCTCGCAATGACGATACCTCTGCGAGATTTATTTCCATTAAATTCTACTGTCATTTATATTGATTTTTATATCATAAATTATCCCTCAGAATTACAAACCTTTTTTGGAGCCAGCACACACTGAAAACCGCCAATTGCGAACTTATCAAAAATGCTCCTGGCTTACCAGCTCACTTACTTCATACCCTTTCTGCCTGCATCTTTCAATAATATGCACCAATAAATCGGCTTCCATTTTGGGCTCACGAGCCATAATAAAGAGATATTTTTCATCCGGATGCCCTACCACGACATAACTGTAATCATCAGCCAGCTCTATAATCCAGTAGCCAATTTTAAAAGGCCATAAAAACTGGGCTTTCATATCTCCATCGGCTTTTTCCTTGTCGAAAAATAGCTTTGAAGTGATCGATTTTTCTTCAGGTTTCCCATCCTTATGGTAAGTGGTATATACATCAAAATGATCATCATCTATTAAAGTATAGGTCTCAGTAGTCTGTTTCCAATGTTTATCCAACAAGGTTGGTATAGAATATAAAGAATACCATTTTCCCTCGAAGGCTTTATAATCGATATTTGAGATTGGCTTGTTTTCCATATTTATTAGCACAAAAATTGATGATTAGTGACGATTAATTAAACCCCGATTAAATTATAAAGTTTTGAAAAGCATTTTTTAACCTTATATTTATTTATACCTTCGATAGGTATTTAACGAAAGCGAACCAAAAAATATAAATATATGAAAGTAACCGTTGTTGGCGCAGGCGCAGTTGGTGCCACTTGTGCAGATCATATTGCCCGCAAAGAATTGGCGAACGAACTTGTATTATTGGATATTAAAGAAGGTTTTGCCGAAGGTAAGGCAATCGACATGATGCAAACTGCAACCCTTTTGGGCTTCGACACCAAAATTACAGGGGTAACGAACGACTATAGCAAAACCGCAGGTTCTGATGTAGTGGTAATTACTTCGGGTTTGCCACGTAAACCGGGGATGACCCGCGAAGAATTGATTGGCATTAATGCAGGTATTGTGAAAGGTGTTGCCGAAAATATTTTAAAATTCTCTCCTGAAGCCATCTTCATCGTGATCAGTAACCCTATGGATACGATGACCTATCTGGCCTTAAAATCTTTAAGACTGCCGAAAAACCGTATTATTGGTATGGGTGGAACGTTAGATAGCGCACGTTTCAAATTTTATTTATCACAAGCTTTAAATTGCAGCCCTAATGATTTACAAGGGTTTGTAATTGGTGGCCATGGCGATACCACGATGATTCCATTGACCCGTTTAGCTACTTACCAAAGTTTACCAGTAAGCCATTTATTGGATAAAGCTAAGCTTGATCAGGTGGCGGCAGATACCATGGTTGGTGGCGCTACTTTAACTGGTTTAATAGGAACATCAGCCTGGTATGCTCCGGGTGCGGCAGGTGCAGCATTGGTTGAAGCCATTTTACGCGATGAAAAAAAACTATTTACCTGCTGCGTTTCCCTGGAGGGAGAATACGGACAACAAGATATTTGTTTAGGTGTACCGGTAATAATCGGTCGCAATGGTTGGGAAAAAATCGTCGATTTTAAATTATCAGAAGATGAACAGGCGGCATTTAATAAAAGTGCTGATGCAGTGAGAAACATGAACAGCGTACTGGCAGAAATGAAACTGGTTTAAAAGGATAAATCGTCATTGCGGGAAGGCTTCTTTAGCCAACAGCCTGTACCGACTTTCCGGGGGAGCGATCTTAAAACGATCGATACCAGCCAACGCTTAAAGATTACTTCGTCGTTCCTCCTCGGCATATCGTCACCCTGAACTTGTTTCAGGGTCTTCCAATCGAGATGAAGATTATTTTTCAGGATATTAAAGAAGCTTTAGCCATTGAATATCAAAAGTATAGATAAAATAGTAGCTGAGACACATAACATCAGTACCTACCATAAAATCCCGATTTTAGATGGTCTGGAGTTGTTAAATGCTAAAAAACACACCATTGATTTCCCCTTTCACACGCACAATAATTTTAATATTACGCTGATTTTAAATCAGACTTTTTATACTAAACTCAACGATAAATTTTTAACGGCACCGATCGGTACAATTTCAATCACCAACCCAAACGAAGTACATGCAACTCCCTGCGATAGTAAGCTAGGCAATTCTTTTTTTACGTTTTACGTTGCTCCAGACGTGCTTAAAACCTTAAACAAAGGCCATGATGTTTTTTTTGAGGATAAAATCATTTATGATCATAATCTGGTTAACCGCTTACATTATTTGTCAGAACACTTTAACCATCCGGCGCTTAATCTAGAAAAAGCGTTACTATCTGTTTTAGAACAACTGGTTTCCCGTTATGCCTCCAGTATGTATTTTAGTGATCAGAAAACGGTGTTGTTTCAGGATTTTATCAGCGAAAACCTTTCAGAAAAATTTTCATTAACAGATACTGCAAAACGCTTCGGATTAGATAAATACAAATTTCTGCGTCTATTTAAACACGAGACTGGTTTAACGCCAAATAATTATATCCTTTTACAGCGGATAGAAAATTGCAAAAAGCTGCTCACTAAAGAAACAGATTTGATGGAGGTTGCCATTAAAACAGGTTTTTATGATGTGGCACACCTATCAAGGCATTTCAAAAGATTTACCGGTGTAACACCTTCTGAATATAAAAGGGCTTAACCCAATTGCAATATCGTACAACAGATCCCGGCATGTAAGCCTTATTTTTGCTATCATATCTCACAAAAAATGAAAAAAGATAGCTTTACCATTCTTATTATTTTATTTTTCGGTTTCTCGGTGCGTGCACAAGTGGGCCATAACCTCATTCCGATTAAAATAGACAAAACTACAGCCGATTTAAACATCAAGCAGGGCGAAGAAACTTCATTTAGTTTCCAGTTAAAAAAAGATCTTTACTACTCAATCACTGTTGAACAAAAAGGAATAGATGTTACAGTAGGATTAAAAGACCATAACGGGAAAACCATACAGGATATAGATTCTCCCAATGGCCGGTTCGGCAGCGAAAAAATCATCTATTCGCCTGATAGTAGCGGTTATTTTATCCTTACGGTTAAACCACTGTACGAAAGTAGCAATGCGAAAGAGGGTAACTATTCAGTCATCATACAAAGCCCGCCAAAGAAATTAAAAAAACTGAGTTCAAAAGCCCTCGAACAGGATTTCGACATCCTTAAAAATGCTTTCATTGAAACAAATATTGGCCTGTGGTACAATACCTATAAGCAGTTCGACAGCCTATGTAAGGCACAAAAAAGTAAGATAAAAAATCGAATGAGTGCTTTGGATTTTTATCAGATCGTTGCGCCGGTGGTTACCTACACCAAAGAGGGCCATTGTGCAATCCAGACGTCCGAAGAAACGGGTAATTACATCAGGCAACATGGCAAGTACTTTCCATTTCTGATAAAAATCCTGGATAAAAAGGTTTATGTCCTGAACGATCTTGATCATTACAAAACCAAGGGAATGTTACTTTCTAAAATCAATGGAAATAGTATCGATAGCATCATGACGCAATTTCTAAAAATAGAGCCGGCAGACGGCTATAATACCACAAGCAAATACCGTTGGATAGAAACAGCGTTCTCTAAATATTACCTGCGTTTTTTCGAACAGCAACCGAATGATTTCGATATTGAACTGATTAACCCAAAAACCAACGATAAGGTTCATTATAATGGAATAACAGCATTAAGTTTTAAACAATACGGAAAATTTATTTCTAAAGAAACCCAATCTATCCCTAATTACCGCTATAAAGAACCAGCTGCATTAAAGATCGACACACTGCTCAGCACGGCTACACTAACAGTAAATACATTTTCAACCAACGATTATACAGGTGGCAGAAAGGGTTTTAAAGAATTCTTAGCCAGGGGTTTTCAAGACATTGCTCATCATAAAATAAAGCATTTAATTATTGACATCAGGAAAAATGAAGGCGGTGCACAGGCCATGGAAGACCACTTAATGTCGTATCTGGTCGACAAAGAATATCCAAAATACCAGTATGCTGAAATTCCGTCCTTTACCTATTCTTTTTTAGATTATACCGATTACCGGAATAAAGAATCGCAGGATGATTTTGAAAAGGACTTAAAAGCCGAATTTTATCGCAGCAACGACGGGCGTTACCTGGATCTTCCCGGGAAATACAAAAGTGATACACCCCAAACCAACCGTTTCAAAGGCAATTTGTATATACTCATCAGCGGTTTATCTTTTTCCGGAGGATCAGAATTTGCTGCTTTAGCAAAAAATTATACCAACGCACGTTTTATAGGTGAAGAAACAGGCGGAGGTTATTATGGCAATACCAGTGGTTTTTTCATCAATTATACCTTACCTAATTCCAAATTAACTGGCCGGATCCCACTCATTAAATTTGTTGTTAAAGAAAAACAAAATAATATTCCATTTGGTCGCGGTGTAATGCCCGATAACGAAGTGCAGCCAAAAATTGAAGAGTACTTAAGCGGATATGATACAGAAATGGAATTTGTAAAAAACCTGATCAAAAACAAATAACCCTTACCTGACATGGTTTTTAGGTTAATTAGCCTAATTTAGGCTTCTAAACATTTGTTATGAAAGCCATTTCCATTCCCTTAAAAATAATAAACTTACAAGACGATGGCTTTCACCTTTTAGTGGAAGTTATTGTTTTTAAGGAAAAACACCTCGCCGTTTTAGATACCGGCGCTTCACGGAGTGTTTTCGATAAATCATTGATCGAAAAACATATATCAGAAACACTTCAGGTTTCTGATGAAATTAATGCTGCTACACTTTTTACTACCACCACTACCATACAGGCTACCCTTCCTCAATTAAAAATCGGCACCTTAAAGATCAATAATTATGAAACAGTGGCTTTTGATCTGCAGTCGGTAAGCGAAACTTACCAGCAGTTTGGTCACCCACCTATTATGGGGATTATTGGCGGAGATATCTTAATGCAGTATAAGGCTGTGATTAATTACCAGAAAATGATGCTGAGGCTTTATAGATAAAGATAATTTTTCTTTATGACACCGATCATTTTTAACAAAGCCATTTTAAGTGATATTTGACCTTGATGAAGAAGTTAATCGCAATCTTTTGTATTATTTTTTGGGCCGGATTAATTGGTGGAATTAGCTTTTTAGAAGCCCCGCTAAAATTTCAGGCGCCAGGAATTACCATCCCGCTTGGATTAGGTATCGGGCAGTTGGTTTTTCAGGCACTCAATAAAATAGAGGTTATATTACTTATGGTGATTTTAGCCTGCTCCTTGCCGGCACCGTTAAAAAACATCAGCAGTATTTTACTTTTTTCGGTTACCATCCTGTTGATGATTGATACTTTTTGGTTATTGCCACTACTTGATGAAAGGGCAAAACTGGTTTTGGCGGGTCATGCCCCGGTAAGAAGTTACCATCATATCTTGTATATCATTGCCGACACCATTAAATTCCTGATATTGATTACAATGGGTTTCTTAAATTTAAAATCATTAAACCATGAAAAAGGATATTGATAATAGAGCAGATATTATCGTTTTAGTGGATACTTTTTACGAAAATGTTGCGATCAATCCACATATAGGCCCGATATTTACCGATGTTGCCAGGGTGGATTGGACACACCACCTACCGAAAATGTACGATTTTTGGGAAAGTATACTTTTCGGTAAAGCCATTTATAAGGGAAATCCGATGCTAAGCCATTTTGCACTGAATAAACAAACGCCATTGCAGCAGGAACAATTTGAGATATGGAAAAATCTCTTTTTCCAAAACGTAGACGATTTGTTTACGGGACCTAATGCAGAACTGATTAAACAAAAAGCCCAATCTATTGCTGATTTAATGCACTTTAAAATCAATGCCCCCTTATCGAAGATCAAGATTGTTTAGTTCAATCCGCTTTGATTTCAACTGCTTTCTTTATAAATTTAGTTAACCAAACTAAATTTATGTTATGAAATTTCTCAAAATCTTTTTAGGCATTATCGCCGTACTGGCAGTAATCATTATTGGAGGTAGTTTCTTTCTTCCAAAAAGCTATTCCGTTAATCGGACTATAACCATTCTTGCTCCAGACAGTATTATTTATAAAAACATTGCCGATTATCATGAATTTTACAAATGGAATGCATGGTCTAAAATGGATCCAAAAGCGAAGATTACCATTACCGGTACAGCTGCTCAGCCGGGTCACCTGTACCAATGGAATGGTGAAAAAAGTGGTACCGGACAAATGCTGATCAATAAAGCAGAGGCAAATAAAATGGTCGATATGGAATTAAAATTCATCAAACCCATGGAAAGCATAGCAAACACCCGCTTTGACATCGAAAAAGCTGAGAATGGAAATAAAGTAACCTGGACCATGAGTGGAGATAGCAAAGGCATCGTCAACAAATGGTTTTGCTTATTTATGGATAACATGATCGGTAAAGATTTTGAAGATGGATTGAAATCCCTCAAAGAGAAATCAGAGAAGGAGATTTAATTGCATTGTCATTCTGAGAGATAATTTATTGTTTAAAATCAATATAAAATGGCAGTTTTTTTTTGCCAAATGGCGGGCTGCTAGCGTCCGTAATTGCTGAGAAGGCTTTTTCAGCAGATGAAGTAATCTTACAACGATCGCTGCCAGCGGGTGTATTAAGATTGCTTCGTGCCTCGCAATGATGCCCCTTTTTTTGTTTAAATCTGTCAACGGTAACGAAGTCGAAGACCCTATTGTGATTCAAAGATCTCTTCATTCCGCTTTGCTCCAATCTAGGACGTGCGCCCTGTAAACTTGCATTCTCTGTGCCATAACTTCATGATCTTTGTGGTTAAAAAAGCAAGTAATATTTCCAGGCTCTTGAAAAGAGCTTTTTTTATTCTTTGAAACACCAACCAAACAATTATCCCTGCTTTGGGTTAAAAAAGTATCAAAAGTGGTCTAACCATCAATTAATATTTTGTAATTTCCTGTTTTTTAGATTACTTTTCCATCAAATGAATTTATTACTTGTAGAAGATGAACCAAGTGTTGTATCTGTAATTTCGAGGGGTTTAACAGACGAGGGATTCACCGTAAGTATTTCTCCTGATGGTTTAATCGGGAAACAGATGGCTTTGGATAATCAGTTTGATCTGATTATCCTTGATATTATGCTACCTGGAATAAATGGCCTGGAACTCTGCAAGATCATTAAAGAGCAAAAACCCAATACGCCCATTATCATGCTTACAGCCTTAGGTACTACCGAAAATGTGGTAAACGGACTGGATAATGGTGCAGATGATTATTTGATCAAACCATTTAAATTTGCTGAACTTTTCGCGAGGATCAGAATGCTGCTGAGGCGATACCATGGCGTGGTTTCGCAAGATCAGATTATTGCTGTAGGCGACCTGCAGCTAAATTTAAGCGCAAAAACCGTAAAGCGAAACCAACAAGAAATCATTCTTACGGCAACAGAGTATCGGCTACTGGAGTATATGGCTAAAAACAAATCCAAAATTTTATCCCGGATAGATATTTTGGAAAACGTGTGGGATATCGATTTTAACCTGGGCACCAATGTAGTTGATGTTTATGTTAATTACCTTCGTAAAAAAATAGATAAGAATGCTGATCAAAAGCTGATCCATACCGCGGTAGGTTTAGGCTATATATTGAAAGAAAAATAGATGGAGATCGCCAAGAAAATCACTTTACTTTTTGCCATTTTATCGGCAGTTATTATTTCCTTATTAAGTGGTTTTGTTTGGTATTTTTCTAACGAATTTGCCTTTGAAGATTTTTACAAACGCCTGGAAGCAAGGGTTAATATTGCTGCCCAGATTAAACTTTACAAAGACGACAACAATAAGGTTTATGCTAAAATGCGCAACAGATACCTGGAGCGGTTGCCTTCTGAAAAGGAATACATCATTCAAGCAGGAAAACCAACCAATAAACTGGATCGCGAATTGCCAGCAAGTTTTTATAACCGGATAAATGCAGGTTACGTAGCCCGCTATCGCACGGAAAACCACTTTTATGCCGGCAAATATTTTAAAAATCCAAATGGAGGATATATTGTTATTGTTTCTGCAAATGATCCTGTCGGTTTCCGCGAGTTAAAAGACCTGCAAAGAATTTTAATTATTGGCTTTTTTCTTTCAGTTATATTATCATTTGTGGTAGGCTGGAAATTTTCCAATTACATGTTGATGCCCCTGCGAAATATCATTAAAAGTGTAAAAAGAATAAAGGCCGAAAATTTGCACCTAAGGCTGGATGTTAAAAAAGGTAATGATGAAATGTCGCAACTGGCGCAAACCTTTAATAATATGCTCAACCGTTTGGAAACGGCTTTCGAGACGCAAAATAATTTTATCAGCAATGCCTCACATGAGCTTAGAACACCTTTAACTATCATTAGTGGAGAGGTTGAGCTGGCCATGAAAAACATTGCAGATGCGGACAAACAGGAAAAGGCATTATCAAAAATCAAGAATGAAGCAGAACGGCTGGAGCATATTTTAACCAGTTTATTAGGCCTGGCCCAATCAGGTTTCAACGGAAAAAACCAGCCCTGGGAAGAAGTACGAATGGATGAATTGTTATGGGAAATTAAAGATTCGGTAAACCAGGTTCATCCGAACAGTAAAATAGAAATCGATTTTAGTAAACTCCCCGATGATGATGAATTGCTTTCGTTGCGGGTAAATAAAAACCTGATGAAACTGGCCATCAGTAATATTGTAAATAATGCCTGCAAATATTCTAATGAGAAATTGGTAAGCATTAGTATAGAAAGTAACGTCAATATGCTTTCGATCTCGGTAACCGATCGGGGTATCGGCATCCCACAAACCGATATCCAGCATATATTTGAGCCTTTCTACCGGGCATCAAACACCAATGATTTTAAAGGTTATGGGGTTGGCTTGCCACTTTCGTTAAATATTATCCGTTTGCACAGGGGGAGTATTGCCATCAAATCGCAGGAAGGCGTTGGCACGGAAATTAAAGTATTGTTACCTGTATCAGGTTGATTGTTTACATCGTTTAAACTGGTTAATTGTAAATTAGCCTTAATAATTATCAACTAGATAACAATTCGTCAAGTACTTTAAACTATGCATTGGACTTCTGCATAGATGAGCTAATGGCTAATGCACTAATTAACTATTCTAAAAAGGAGTGCATTCTAATCTCGTTTTAATCTCGCTCTTATTTCGCTATAATAATATGCGGTTAA
Organism: Pedobacter suwonensis; assembly: GCF_900111825.1. GTDB lineage: Bacteria > Bacteroidota > Bacteroidia > Sphingobacteriales > Sphingobacteriaceae > Pedobacter > Pedobacter suwonensis. Next base: position 275,466 of record NZ_FOJM01000006.1, on the reverse strand, counting down.
ACTTGTATAAATAATATTTCAATTCATTTAAACAAGATAAAGAGATGAAAACAGTATTAATTCCAACCGACTTCAAAGTAGAAAGTATAAAAATTATTGATGCACTTGTTCAACATCAAAAAAACGAAATATTAAACATCATTTTCGTACATGCCTTTAAATTGTCTGATTCCATAACTGATATGTTAATGTTGAGTCGCCGCAGCCGCGATTATGAAAACGTCAGCGACGAATTTTATCAGCAAATCAATCAGGCCAAGGGAAAATATCCTACTCAGATCAATACCATTGGGATTGAATATTTCTACGGAAGTACAGTAGCGGCTTTTAAAAATTTCATCGAAGCTTTTGATGTAGAATGCATTGCCTATTTAAAGGGATACAATTTTACGCCAATCAACAAATATAGTATCGACCCTAAAATATTAACAGAACGGGCAGGATGTGAAGTAATTTTACTAAATACTTTAACCGTTCATGCCAACGAAAATTTAATCGATACAAAAATACACGAAACGCAGCTGCAGGAAGCAAATTCTTAGTTACCAACCATTAAACTTTATATTATGCTATTACGAAATAATATTCCGCTCACTTATATATTTGGAAAGATCAAAAAAGAGCTTCTGTTTGTTATCGGTTACTCTATAGGTATTGTGATATTATATGAGAACCTTCATGTTACCCGTATTTCCATTCCTGTTGCAGTACCTGCTTTACTAGGAACAATCATTTCGCTTTTATTGGCATTTCGTTCTAACCAGGCTTATGACAGGTGGTGGGAAGCAAGGATTCTTTGGGGCGCAATAGTTAATGATTCGAGAACCTTGTCTCGCCAGATCTTGTCGTTCGTTGAAAATCCCTATGGAATAGACGAAATTGAGGAGTTCAAGGCAAGCTTTGTAAAACGGCAGATTGCCTGGTGTTATGCCTTAAGTCAGGCCTTGAGAGGTTTTAATCCTCGAAAAGGTTTAGAAGAATACCTTTCGGTTGAAGAATTTGAATTCATCAAGAAACGCAAAAATGTAACGGCCAGCATTTTAGAATTGCATGCCATGGCTTTAAAAAGAGCACTGCAGGAAGGCTGGATCAATAAATATCAACAGATAGAAATAGACAAAACCATAACCGGTTTATGTAACCATATGGGCGGATCGGAAAGAATTAAAAACACCGTTTTCCCGGTTACTTATAGCAAGTATATCAACATGTCTATCCATTTATTCATAGTCTTGTTGCCTTTCGGATTGCTGGAATACTTTGGTTACATGGAAGTTCCATTGGTGGTGGCCATTGCTGCCTTCTTTTTACTGGTTGAAAAAATGGCTGTTCATCTTCAGGATCCTTTTGAGAATAAACCTACAGATACACCAACTACTACCATCTGTAGAACCATTGAACGAGATCTTTGCCAGATGTTAGATGATAATAAAATTTATGAGGATAAACCTCAAACCGAATTGGCCCAGGTGGGATCATATTACATTTTGTAAATCACCCCAGGAAGCCTAAAATAAATCTCTTTGCTGAGATGGTTAGTTAAGCGCAATGGTTTTCCTTTGGATAAAGTATGGCCATTTGCGATAGTTGTATAATACAAAAGCCATTCAAAAAATGAATGGCTTTGTTTTTTTGTAGTATAATCAAACATTAACTGACACACCCTTAATTGATAAGAAAATTTGCGGCAGTTTTAGCTGATATCATTTTACAGTACTATGCCTCCAGCCTCAGCTGGAAACAACTGACGCCTCCGATAATCCCGCTAAGAAAAAACCCTCCCAAGCTTTGACTTGAAGAGGGTTTGTATATTAAAGTCCCCTGAAGGGGATCTAAGGATTAAGCATCAATTTTTGCATATTTCGCATTACGCTCAATAAAATCCCTGCGTGGTGCAACTTCATCGCCCATTAACATCGAGAAAGTATGATCGCATTCCGCTGCACTTTCGATGGTGGCCTGCATTAAGGTACGTGTAGCAGGATTTAGGGTGGTATCCCAAAGTTGCTCAGCGTTCATTTCACCCAAACCTTTATAACGTTGTATGTGCACACTATCTTCTTTACCTGCACCTTTTAAACGCTGTACAGCGGCATCACGTTGTGCATCATTCCAGCAGTATTCAAAATCTTTACCTTTTTTAACCTGATAAAGTGGTGGAGATGCAATGTAAACATATCCGGCCTCAATCAGGGCACGCATATAACGATAGAAGAATGTTAAAATCAACGTGGTAATGTGCGACCCGTCGATATCAGCATCCGTCATGATTACAATTTTATGGTAACGGAGTTTGGTTAAATTTAAAGCTTTATTATCCTCTGGTGTACCGATACTTACCCCAATAGCGGTAAACATATTTTTGATCTCGTCGTTTTCATAGATCTTATGCTCCATTGCTTTCTCCACATTCAGAATCTTACCTTTTAAAGGTAAAATCGCTTGAATATTACGATCACGACCTTGTTTAGCAGTACCACCCGCAGAATCTCCCTCAACCAAGAAAATTTCACATCTTTCGGGATCACTATCTGAGCAATCGGCTAGTTTACCAGGTAAGCCAGAACCGCCCATTACGCTTTTACGTTGCACCATTTCTCGTGCTTTACGGGCTGCAGCACGTGCAGTAGCCGCTAAGATTACCTTATTGATAATCATTTTGGCTTCTTTAGGGTTCTCTTCCAGATAATTACCTAAAGCCTCTCCTACCGCAACATCAACCGATCCCATCACCTCACTGTTTCCGAGTTTGGTTTTGGTCTGTCCTTCAAATTGTGGCTCCTGTACTTTTACCGAAACAACCGCGGTTAAACCTTCCCTAAAGTCATCACCGGTGATTTCCATTTTTACGTTCTTTAATAAACCTTCCTTATCAGCATAGGTTTTTAAAGTACGGGTTAATCCCCTACGGAAACCGGCAATATGTGTACCGCCTTCGTGGGTATTAATGTTATTTACGTAAGAGTGAACATTCTCTGCATAACTGTCATTGTACTGGAAAGCCAGCTCAACAGGAACACCATTTTTAATTCCTTCGATATAAATAGGCTCAGCCAGAATAGAAGTACGGGTATCATCCAAAAAAGCTACAAACTCTTTTAAACCACCTTCAGAATGGAAAGTTTCAGAAAAATAAGAACCATCATCCAGTTTCTCACGTTCATCAGTAAGCGTTAATTTAATCCCTTTATTTAGAAAAGATAACTCGCGCAAACGGCCAGCCAAAGTATCATATTTGTATTCGGTAGTTTGGGTAAAAATGGTAGGATCAGGGGTAAATGTTACAATCGTACCACGTTTGTCTGTATTTCCAACTTCTTTAACATCATACTGCGGAACACCAATTTTATACTCTTGCATCCAGATTTTACCTTCGCGGTGTACTTCTGCTTTTAAATCTGTAGACAAGGCATTAACACAACTTACCCCTACACCATGCAAACCTCCGGATACTTTGTAAGTATCTTTATCAAATTTACCACCTGCGTGCAAAACCGTCATTACGATTTCAAGCGCCGATTTATTTTCTTTTTTATTAATTCCCGTCGGAATACCACGTCCATTATCTTCAACCCTGATGGAGTTGCCTTCTAAAATGCGAACGTCAATGGTATCTGCATGACCGGCTAAAGCCTCATCAATAGAGTTATCTACAACCTCATAAACCAAGTGGTGCAAACCCTTTACACCAGTATCACCTATATACATCGAAGGGCGCTTACGCACCGCTTCCAAACCTTCTAAAACCTGTATATTATCTGCCGAATAATTTGACTTTAAATCCTGTTCTTCGCTCATATTTTAATTAAAAACAATAAGTATCAAAAATACGGAAATTTTGCCACTTAAACTAATATGTGGATAATTTTTGGGCTGTTAAGAGATTGATGCAAAAGCCTCTTTCATTGAATTAACAGGGATTTGAAATGTAAATCCTGTATTACCAGCAGGGTTGTCTCTCTACTTCTATTGACCCCGGTTTTACCCCCATTCCGTTTGGGCTTAAAGCCGGTAAAGAACATTTATTTTTCTTTCGGGCATCATCCGCAATATAGAAGCTTCATTTTGAGAAAAAACATCCCGTAAGGGGCGATTCGTAAGTAGTCAATAGTCAATTGGTGTTTTCTTTCCTTAGGATTATTTGCTATTGCCAATTTGCCACGCAACATACAACCCCAATAGCAGCATATGCTGCGCCACCTAAACCTGATGGAAGCGGGCATGCAATAAAGCGGACAGCAGGGCAAACAACCGTTTGAAAAAAAGGTATTGCTTTTCAAATCATCGCTATCTGGTTTGAGCGGCCGGCAAGGTGCTTAGCAACGCGTAAAATTAACGCTTGATGCTCCGCGCCAAACGTAAAACACCTTTCGATGACAATAGGCTTTTCTTTAAATTGCATATCAAAACTAATTTATATAAGTTTGCTAAAATTTATTAAACAAGAATGGAAAGAAGAACCTTTAAAACCTTTGGTTTACTTGCAACTGCAACTTTGATAACTGCTTTCTCTGCATGTCAGAACAAAGACACTAAAACTACTGAACCTAAAAAAACAGAGGGTACTACTGCACCGGTTTCTGCAACTGAGAAAATTGTGTTTGTAAACTCCGACTCGTTACTTACAAAATATGAATACTTCAAAGATCTTAAAGTAAAATTTGAAGGGAAAAGCAAAAGTGCTCAGGCAGATATCCAGGCAAAAGGTCAGGCTTTTCAGAGAGAGGTAGCACAATACCAGCAATCGGCACAAACATTATCAGCCGATCAACGCAAAAGTACTGAAGAACGTTTGGCACGTAAACAACAAGAGCTTCAAACTTACCAACAAAACGCTGGTGGCGCTTTACAGAATGAGCAGGCTGCCGAAAATGAAAAACTTTACGATAAAGTAGCTGATTATCTGAAAGGTTATGCTAAAGAAAAAGGTTATAAAATGGTTTTAACTTACTCAAAAGGTAACAGTGCCATCTTATTTGCCGATGAAAGTTTAGATGTGACTTCAGAAGTAATTAAAGGCTTAAATGCAGAATACAGTAAAAAATAAACCAAAAGACATTGAAAACTGGATGCCCCGACAAAATCGGGGCATTTTTTTTGTGTTACATTGAAAATCAGCACCGAAACCATTTACCCAAATAAAATAAATATGGAAAAACAACATCAGGAATACATGCAGATGGCCATCGACCTATCGGTACAAAATGTAAGCGAGTGCATTGGCGGACCATTTGGCGCGGTAGTGGTAAAAGATGGACAACTCATTGCTAAATCAGCTAACAAGGTTACTTTAACCAACGATCCGACGGCACATGCAGAGGTTTCGGCCATCAGACTGGCCTGTACCGAATTAAATACTTTCGATTTAAGTGGATGTGTAATCTACACCAGCTGCGAGCCTTGTCCGATGTGTTTGGGGGCTATTTACTGGGCAAAAATTGATACCATATATTACGCAAATACCAAATCAGATGCTGAGCATATTGGTTTTAGCGACAAATTCATTTATGATGAGCTTGACAAACCAATGGAAAACAGAAGCCTGCCTGTAATCCAGTTGATGCGCGATGAAGCGTTGTCGGCATTTAAGCTATGGGAAACATCGCAGATGCGGATTAATTATTAAACTACGAAAGGTGCCGATCACTCAGCACCTTTGTTGTAAACTGAAGTTTATTTACCCGATTCTTTAGAAGCCAATAACCCCACCATAGCATCTATCTCTTTCATTACACCATCATCAGTTCCTGAGAAACCCACGGCTTTAAACCTGATGTTACCATCGCCGTCTATCACAAATTTAGTAGGGATTCCATCCACCTTATAAGCACTTACAACATCGAATTTTGAGGGATCTTTAGCGTTTTTGGTATCGTAAAGCACATTAAAATTGTATTTCTTTTCAGCAATAAAATCGGTAACCACTTTCTCCCTGTTATCCTCATTTTGCCAGGTGTTTACAAACAGGAATACCACATTGGGGTTGGCTGAATATTTCGCCATGGCTTTTTGCATACCGGGAAAAGAAGCTACACATGGGCCACACCAGGTTGCCCAGTAATCCAAAATCACTATTTTACCTTTTAAGCTGGCCAGGCTAACCTTTTCACCTTTTAAATTCATCAGTGAAAATGCGGGTGCAGGGATATTGATCATTTTTTTGGTCCACTCCGCTCTTTCTTTTTCTAAAGCTGCTTTTTCCAGACTGGCGATATACGTTTCGTAAGTACCTTCTTTCTTTAAAGTGGTGTAAAGCCTCTTAAAATCAGCTTTTAACGAATCGGTTGCTTTACCATCTTTGATGAGTTTTTCCGCCTCTGTATAGGCTTTATTGTTCTGCCCATCTTTAATCAGGTAGGTAACATAACGCTCAGAAACATCTGGCGGAACACTAGCATACATCGGTAAAGCTTTTTCCTGTGCAGCCAATGCTTCCTTAAATTTGCCCTGATGATAAAGCAATAATGCATAGGTATCAGCATACATGCCATAAGCACCATCTAAATATTTGAGATAATCTTCTTTAGTATTGTAATATTTTGGCAGCTCATCACTTCTTGATGCTTCTATAAGATCGAGCGATTGCCTGGAAAGCTTTAAGGCTAAATCTATATTTTCCTTTTTTTCGGCAGCTGGCCAGGCAAAATTATTATAGAGACTTGCCCTTGTCATTTTATCAGTTACTTTACCCGCATAATATTGAAACTTATCCAGATCTTTGGCTTTTACCGCGCTATTTGCCATCATGCCATAAACAGCATTTAGTTTGCCCACATCAGCCTTTTTGTTTTGATCGAGTTTAAATCCTGCTATCAGTTCTTCCGCTTTCTTTATTTGCACAGCAAAATCTTTTGTACCGTAAAGTGTATTCATTCCATCATTCCAGGCATAGTTCCCGTTTGGATATTTCTTGAGCACAATCCCTTTAACTGAATCGGCCTGTGTTTTCTTCTTTAGCAGCGAATATAGTCCGATTACAGTGCTCAAATCTTCTTCTTTAGGTTCTTTTAGTTTAGACAACGCCGAAATGTTCTCGTTGATGAGCTTTGTTCCCTTATCTTTATCTGCTTTATACTCTAGCGAAAGGTATTGCTGCAGGTTTTTCTTTTTCAACCCTGGCTTTAGCGCAAATGCCTGATTGTATAATGATACTGCCTTTTCAGGATCAATGGTAAGTCCCAGATAATAATTTCCGGCTAATCCATATAAAAAGGCTTCGTTAAGATACGCCTCAGCAGGTACTTTTCCACCCTTGGTAAATTCAATGACGTAACCGGCCGGCGCTTCATCTTTCTGGTCGCCAACAGAAAAGGAAAGGCCAACCACAGTAACGCTATCCGGAGTTGAAATCTCCCCTTTGTAAACCGTCCCTTCTTTTACCAGTTCAACTTTCTTACTTTTTGGATTAGTTGTACTAAAAAAAGTATAACCGGTACATTTTACATCGGCCAGGTTTTCCAGGTTAGTTCCTTTTGGATCGTAGGTAAATTTAACGGTACTTCCTGCAGCTGGTTGAACAGCAGAAAATTTTACCCCCTGAGCATTAACCGCTCCCGCAGCCAACACCAGTAAACAGAACAATTTTAAGGTTTTCATAATGAAAGGATTAGGTTTTAATTAGATAAACTAAATATATAGTTTATTCGCCATTTTTCCTAGTTATTTTTTGTTAAATTTTAAGGAATAATTATTGTGTGAACATAATCATGACCTACGAACAAAAAATAAAGAGTGAACTGGATTTCTGGAAGTTTAAAACTTTGCAACAACCTTCACTATTAAACAAGGTGACTGATAAAGTTCAAAAGAAAATAAACAGCTATATACCCGATAAGGTTCATGATGCCATAACCTCAGCCATAAAACAAATGGTTAAGGCGGTACTTTTTGGTTCTACCTTTACCACTTCGAAACCCATTACCGATTTGACTTTGATGCACCGGGAAGCATTAATTAAGCAAAAGGTCGAAAATTATAAAAAAACAGGGGCTGCAGAAGGTGGAATTACAGGTGCGGGTGGTTTTTTAATGAGCCTGGCTGATTTCCCGTTGTTATTGGGCATCAAAATGAAAATGCTTTTCGATATAGCGGCAGTTTACGGATATGATGTTAAAGATTACCGCGAACGTTTATATATTCTACACATCTTTCAACTGGCCTTTTCAAGTAAAGAAGAAAGTCAGCATGTTTTCAGAAAAATGCTGTCCTGGGATGAACAAGCGCATTTATTGCCGACCAATATTGATGAATTTGACTGGCTCACTTTTCAGCAACAGTATCGTGATTACATCGATCTGGCTAAACTGGCCCAGATGCTCCCTTTTGTGGGCGCAGCGGTTGGCGCTATTGCCAATTATAAATTAATTGAGAAATTAGGTAAGACAGCCATGATGAGTTACAGAATGAGGTATTTCAGTTTGCAGTACGCAATTTCCAGTTCAGAAGAAACTGAAAACCGTAAACTGAAAACTGGAAACTAACTACTCTTCATCAAACATCCCATCCAATAAATCATCTGTTTCCCTTCTGTCTTTCTTAGTTGGACGTCCTGTTCCCCGATCGCGTTTAAGTGTTGGTGCATGAAAAGCTGATTTAAAAGCATGCGTTTCTTCTGGCGGAGTAAGATCTTTATATTTGGTTAAGGCGGTTGGCGAATCTGTTCTGTTATACGAGAGTTCAACCACCTCTATAATTTTTTTCTCAATGCCTTTTGAAACCTGGTAAACGTCGCCAACTTTCACAATAGCCGAGGGTTTAATATTCTGCCCCTTGAGTTTCACCCTACCCGCTTTACAGGCATCGGTAGCCAGGCTCCTTGTTTTAAACAGCCTGATTGCCCATAAATATTTATCTATCCGAAGTTTTTCTGTCTCTGTCATAAAAATACAAAAATACGTAATTAGGTTAACTGTATAAACTGCTTAATCGATTAATTGTAGATACGGCTTTCAACAGTTAACCGATTGAAATAATCAACCAGTTAACCCAGGAACAAAACAATTTATACAATAAACCCTTTAATAAACAAAAATTGATTTATTTTGCGTAAAATTAAAAAACATCATGTATTCAGATTTAAAGAAATTAATTGAAGCCGCTTGGGAAGACAGAACACTTTTACAATATAGCAACTATTGCGAAGCCATTGAAACGGTAATTCAAGGTTTAGATAAGGGCGAAATCCGTGTAGCTGAACCAGTTTTAAATTCTTGGGGCATTAATGAATGGGTAAAAAAGGCAGTAATTTTATATTTCCCGATCCGCGAAATGAAGGAAATTAAAAGCGGTCCGTTTGTTTACCATGATAAAATGGAATTAAAAACCGATTACAAAACAACTGGTGTTCGTGTGGTGCCTATGGCAAGCGCACGTTATGGTTCGTTTTTGGCAAAAGGTGTAATCATGATGCCATCGTATGTAAATATTGGCGCTTATGTTGACGAAGGTACCATGGTTGATACCTGGGCTACCGTGGGTTCTTGCGCACAAATTGGTAAACGTGTACATTTAAGTGGTGGTGTAGGTATTGGTGGTGTTTTAGAGCCTGTACAAGCTGCTCCCGTTATTATTGAAGATGATGCCTTTTTAGGCTCAAGGGCTATTGTTGTAGAAGGTGTTAAAGTAGAAAGAGAAGCCGTTCTTGGTGCCAATGTGGTTTTAACAGCATCGACCAAAATTATTGATGTTACCGGCCCAACCCCTGTTGAATATAAAGGTATTGTTCCGGCTCGTTCAGTGGTAATACCAGGAAGTTATACTAAAAAATTCCCAGCTGGCGAATTTCAGGTTCCCTGTGCTTTAATTATCGGTAAACGTAAAGAAAGTACAGATAAGAAAACTTCACTTAACGATGCGTTGAGAGAAAATAATGTAGCGGTTTAAGCTGAAAGCAAAAAGGTGAAAGCTGAAAGCGAAACTAAAAATCAAAAGGCCGATAGTACTGAACTTGATCAATCAAGCTTTGGTCTTTCGGCTTTAAACTTTAAGCTTAAAATAGGGTTTGACGGCAAGCGTGCTGCCAATAACTTAACCGGACTTGGTAATTACAGCCGTTCTTTAATTGAGCATCTTGCGGATCAGTTTCCTGAACACGAGTATTTGGTTTATGCACCAAAAGTAAAATCCGCCAGACAGATAGATGCTTTTTTTGAAAAGGAAAACATCAAATTAAAGCTTCCTAAAAGCGGGCCTTTTTTATGGCGGGCGTTAAATATTCTAAAAGATTTAACCCAAGACGAATGCCAGATTTTTCATGGTCTTAGTCATGAAATTCCATTGGCCATCCAGCACACCAGGATTAAATCCATCGTAACCATACATGATTTAATTTTTCTTCGCTTTCCACAGTATTATAAATTGATCGACCGGAAATTATACGAATGGAAAAGTAAATCTGCATGCAAACGCGCCGATAAAATTATCGCCATCAGCGAAAAAACAAAGGAAGATATTATCAATCTGTACGGGATTAACCCTGAAAAGATTGAAGTGATTTACCAGAGCTGCGATGATAGTTTTAAAACAGCGTTTCCAAAAGAAAAATTAAGCAGGATTAAGGCAACCTATAAACTACCCGATAAATACCTGCTGAATGTTGGCACCATTGAAGAGCGTAAAAATCTAAAACTGGTTGTCCAGGCTTTAAAAGAAGTTAATGAAGAATATAAATTGGTAGTGATAGGGAAACAAACTGCCTATTTTAACAGCATTGAGAAAGAAATAGAAAAACTAGGTCTGAAAAACCGTGTCTTATTTTTAAAAAACATTCCTTTTACCGACTTGCCTGGTATCTACCAAATGGCCAACGTTTTTGTTTACCCTTCTTTTTACGAAGGTTTTGGTATCCCAATTATTGAGGCCCTTTACTCTGGTGTTCCAGTTGTTGCAGCAACAGGCTCATGCCTGGAAGAAGCGGGTGGTCCCAATAGTCTGTATGTTTCGCCAAATGATGCAACAGGATTAGCAAAAGCCATTAATCAAATTATAGAAAATCCTCAACTTCAAAAAGAAATGAAAGAAAAGGGGTTGGAATTTGTTCAAAAATTCAATAGTTCTGTGGTTACACAGCAATTGATGAATTGTTATCTATCTCTTTAAAAGGCTATTCCATTATGCCAACATTCCCTTGTTATAACGTGTAATGTGCCGTAATTTAGGTTAATTACAGAAATTTGGCTTTTATATTTGAAAAGCAACGATACTGCTACTATAAACGTTAGTCCTGCCAATGCTACAAGTCCTCATCCGATGAACAATCGGATTCCGGGCTTTCCGCGAATGTCAGGTTTAAATTGGAACTGACTGTACAAAGGCAAAAGGGCTGGAATTATTTAAAATTCAACAGCCCTCTTGTTATAGTTAATTTCTACTGCTTATTTTGCAGTTACACCGTTCGATGGATATTGTGCTAAGATTTCTTTCACGCCAGTATACAAACGTTGTTCTCTTTTATTAAAGTTATCAAGGTTAAAACCTGATCCCTGTCCGTGCCAGAATAAAATCTTTTTGGCCGGATCCAGAAAATCGATAATAATGGTACCGTCAATATACTGGTTCACATAGGTACCACCGCCCCAGAAAGGATTTCCCCAACCGCCGCGCCAGCCCCATCCCCAGCCACCGTAGTAACCCGGGCCATACACATCGGTTTTTTCGCGGGCAACCACTACCAGATTAACCAGCATATCCGGACGATCCGATTTTGTGAAGCCTTTCGCATTCATTTCAGATTCAACCGCCGCCATCAACCTGCGCTTATCTAAATTGTTGAGCTTAATCCTGGCAATACCTTTATCGTAAAAATTGTAAGTTTTATAACCCCTTAAATCAACATCTTTATCATAATCTGATGCGGTGCGGAGTGTTGTACACCCTGCTAATGCCAATACCACTGTAAAAAGCATTAATAATTTTTGTGCTGTTTTCATTTTGTGCGTTTCTTGTATAAATAACCTGACATAAATATAACGATCTTGCAAACCAAATAAAATCATTTAACATTTTTTTACAATCAGATTTTTATCTATAAAACGATTTCTATTTGATTATGTTTTGACCTTATATCACTCAGACTAAATATTTTACAATTGGATTAAATGGATCAGATCAATAAATTGGAGGATATTGTGACAAGATCTGTTTAACAGCAAGATTTATCCTGTTTTCTCTATCGTTATAATCATCCATATTAAAGCCTGAACCTACCCCGTGCCACATAATTGCCTTGGTTTCCGGATTCAAAAAATCGATGATAATAGTCCCCGTTTGATATGGTTTGTTGCTGTTAAGCGGTCCGAATTGCGAATCTCTCCATTGATACGACAATGAGGCTGCATCCCATTGATAACCACCTCCGCTGTAACCCCAATCTGCCCTCGCATTAATGCTGCTTAAAACTACTACATTAACCAAAAAATCCGGTCGGCCAGCTTTGCCAAACCCTTTTTTTGCCATAGTGGCTTCGATGGCATCTAACATCCTGGGCTTGTCCAGGTTGTTTAATTCTAAATGTTCAATGCCTTTTTCATAGTAAGCAAATGATTTTAACTTCGAAAAATCGATCTTTTTGTCGTAATCTGATGCCGTAAGCACAGAAATACAACCGGTAAATGCCATTACAATAGTAAACAGCATACCCCATTTAAGTGTGTGTTTCATTTTATGTTTTATTTAATAACCTATTACTAAAATACGGGTTTATTGGCGTAAAACACATCAGTTCAGCTAAATGAACGATAAAGAATATGTTACGATCATAACATCACTTTATCAGTATGATAAGTGCCAGATAGGAACATATGACGCCACAGGAAATCGTTGAATCATTAAGGATAAACATTCCTATTGTAAAATGTACTTCATTTAATAACCAGTAATTAGAAATTGATTTATTGATCCGAGCGTATCAGTTAATAGAATAAAGAATATATAATGCTAAAATTCTTTTATGAGTACGTTACTTAACTTAAGCTTTATCGATTAACTTTGCAGAATGTTAAAAGATGAGATTAACAAAGCTTTAGAAGTATTAAAATCGGGCGGGGTAATCCTCTATCCTACCGATACCATTTGGGGAATAGGTTGCGATGCCACCAATCCGGAAGCGGTAGATAAAGTACTGAAAATAAAAAACCGGCCGGCCGAAAAGAGCTTAATCGTCTTATTGGATACTGACAGTAAAATGCAGAGTTATGTTGCCGAAATACCCGACGTGGCTTATGATCTGATCGAATATGCAGAAAACCCACTTACCGTTGTTTTTTCGAATGCCAAAAACTTAGCTAAAAATGTAATTAATGCCGATGGCAGCGTAGGCATCAGAATTGTTAAACACGATTTTTGTACCCCATTGATCCAGCGTTTTAGAAAACCTATCGTATCTACCTCAGCAAATTTAAGCGGGCAGCCTTCGCCAAAATTCTTCGATGACATTGATCCTGAAATTATCAATACCGTTGATTATGTAGTAGATTTTGAACAGGAAAACCGGACCAGCAAAAAACCATCAACCATCATGAAACTTTCTCCAGGTGGACAGTTTGAGTTTATCAGGAAGTAAGCCTCAATAGTTTTTATTAATTTCGCATCATTAAGTAATTCGTCACCAGGTTATTTTTTAATAGATGCTAAAATAAATCCAATAGTTAGCTATCGGATCAGCATGACGAAATCATTTTATGCAGCAACACCTACAACATCCAATATTTAAAACCTTATCACAAATTGCCGATAAGCATCAAACCGAAGCATATGTAATCGGTGGCTTTGTTCGCGATTTATTTTTAGATCGCCCTTCAAAAGATATTGATGTGGTTGTTGTGGGCAGCGGAATAGCCTATGCTGAAGCTGTAGGTAGAAAACTGAACACCAAGGTGGCTGTTTTTAAAAATTTCGGTACGGCAAACATCAAATTTCAGGATTTAGAAATCGAGTTTGTGGGCGCCCGGAAAGAATCTTATCGTTCTGATTCGCGCAAACCTATTGTTGAAGATGGTACTTTAGCAGACGACCAGCTCCGCAGAGATTTCACCATCAATGCTTTGGCAATTAATTTAAATGCTGATCGTTTTGGTGAATTACTGGATCCCTTTGACGGTACCAAAGATCTCGAAAATAAGCTGATCCGTACACCACTCGACCCGGAAATAACCTTTTCTGACGATCCTTTGCGCATGATGCGGGCCATACGTTTCGCTTCACAACTTAATTTTGATATTGATCAGACTGCGCTACATGCCATAAAAACACAAAAACAGCGCATTAGTATTGTATCAAAAGAGCGGATTACGGATGAGATGAATAAAATCATTCTTTCCAAAAAGCCATCTGTAGGCTTTAAATATCTTTTCGATACCGGATTATTGCATATCATTTTCCCCCAGATGGCACAACTTCATGGCGTGGAAATTATTAAAGGAAAGGGGCATAAAGACAACTTTTATCATACACTTGAGGTATTGGATAACATATGCGCGGATACGGATGATTTATGGCTACGTTGGGCGGCTATTTTACATGATATTGCCAAACCGGCTACCAAACGTTTTGAAGAAGGCCACGGCTGGACATTCCACGGCCATGAAGACAGGGGTGCGCGCATGGTTCCGAAAATTTTCGCACAGCTGAAACTTCCTTTAAACGAAAAGATGAAGTATGTGCAAAAACTGGTGCAACTTCATTTACGCCCAATTGTGCTTGCACAGGAAACGGTTACAGATTCTGCTGTAAGGCGATTGCTTTTTGATGCCGGAGAAGAAATTGAAAGCCTGATGTTGCTCTGCAATGCCGATGTGACCACCAAAAACGAATATAAGAAAACAAAATACCGAAACAACTTTGAACTGGTAAAGCAAAAGCTCAGGGATGTTGAAGAACGTGATAAAATCAGAAACTGGCAACCACCAATTACCGGCAACGACATCATGGAAACTTTTGGCCTTGATGCAGGCAAAGAAGTCGGCCTGATTAAAAACGCCATTCGTGAGGCCATATTGGAAGGTGAGATTACAAATGATTATCAGGAAGCGTTTAATTTTATGCTTAATCAGGCAAAACAAATGGGATTATATCCTGTTAATAAATAATTTGATTGCCGTAACAATCTAAATACGGTGTCTTTTAAGACGCTCCATGCTTGCGGCAGTTATAAATTAACTTTATTTTTACGATTCCAAAATAAAATAATGGCTATTTATAAATTTAGAATTACTTTCGAAGATTTTGATGATGTTGTGAGAGAGATCGACATTAAATCAAACCAAACATTTGAAGATCTGCATAAAGCTATCCACAGATCGACAGGTTATAATGCCGAAAAGCCTTCATCTTTTTATGTAAGTACCGATAATTGGCTAAAAGGCGATGAAATTGCCTATTTACCAAACGAACGAAAAAAAGACCGTGTAGTTTTAATGGAAAATTCCAAATTGAGCGGTTTCATTGAAGATCCACATCAAAAGTTTTACTATATCTATAATTTCGACCGCCCTTACGATTTCCACGTAGAGCTTGTAAAAATCATACTTGACGCCGATCCGAATATCGAATATCCATTTTTAGCCAAAAGCGTTGGTGAAGCACCAAAAATTATGGAGCAGAATAGTCCGCAGGCTGTTGATCCCCGGGGAGCTGCTGCGACTGCAGGTGAATTTGATTTCTTAAACGAAATGAACTTTGTACCTGAAGATACCGACGAATTAGAAGCCATGGGCGATATGGGTATTAACGAGGAAGAACGGGAAGAAGATGAAGAGAGTGAAGACGACGAATTTGGAGATGAATTTTCTGATGACGATCAGTTCGAAGATGATAGCCATAAAGATGACTATTAATTAGCAACAAAATAATAAATGCAAAAAGCTGCCAAATATTTAAATTTGGCAGCTTTTATTTTATACCAATCTTCATGCCTCAAGCCCCGAAAACAAAAACTTTAATATCCGTAGTTGGCCCTACTGCCATAGGCAAAACGGCTTTGGCTATTCAACTGGCTCAACATTTTGGAACAGAAATTGTCTCTGCAGATTCTAGGCAGTTTTTTAGGGAAATGGCAATAGGAACCGCAAAACCCAGTGCAGCTGAATTAGCAGCGGCAAAGCATCATTTTATTGATTCACATTCAGTATCGCAATTATTCAGTACCGGCGATTTTGAAGTTGAAGGGCTAAAGAAGCTGGATGAAATTTTCAGGAAACATGATGTAGCGATTATGGTTGGAGGCTCAGGGTTATATGTAAATGCATTGATAAATGGTTTAGATGACATGCCCGATATCGATTTATCGATCAGGGAAAAATTAAATAAACAATTCGAAGAAGAAGGTTTAAGTGTTATCCAAAATCAACTGGCCGAACTGGATCCTGAATACTTTGCCAAAGTAGATCAGCAAAATCCACAAAGAATGATCAGAGGTTTGGAAGTATATTTATCAACAGGTCAAAAGCTTTCTTCAATGCTTTCGGCAACCAAAAAGGAAAGACCGTTTAGTATCATCAAGATTGGATTAAATACCGATCGCGCTGTTCTTTATGATCGGATTAACAGAAGAGTTGATCAGATGATGGCTGATGGCTTAGTAGAGGAAGTAAAATTGCTCATCCCATTTAGAAAATACAATGCTTTAAATACGGTAGGTTATAGTGAGCTTTTCGATTACCTGGACGGCAAAATTGACCTTAAGGATGCCGTTGCTGCCATTAAACAAAATACCCGGCGCTTTGCCAAACGCCAGCTAACCTGGTTTAGAAGAGACGAAGAAGTTAATTGGTTTGAACCTGACCAAAGTAAACAAATTATCGACTTTGCAGAGAACAAAATAACCTGCAAATAAAAAGGGGAGCATACAAAACTATGCTCCCCTTTTTTTAAATCCATAAACCTTACTTTGTGTCAGGAAATTTTACTCCTCTATATTGTGTAACATCAACCGTTGGAATAGTAGAGCCATATTTTGCATTAATGGCATCGATAAATACATTCGCAATTACTGCATTACCACGAGGGGTTAAATGAATTCCATCTAAAGAGAAAGCACCACCTGAAATAAAAGCAGCATTGATACCAATACCTTGTACTAATACACCAACTTTTACCTGATTAAAATAAGCATAGGTATCTGCTATAGCTAAACCTTTGCTTGTTGCGATAGATTTTATGCTGCTGTTATAGCTGTTTACATAATCTTTTACCTTAATTACCTCATCTTTATCCAATACCCAGTTGTTTGCGATAGGATTTAACGGGTGCAAACCATAAGGAATAGTACCCTGACCAAATAAACCAGCCGATTGAAACGGTAAACGAATTAAATCTTCATCCGTTGCTACCCTTACCGCGCCAGTACCCGTTTGAATAAATACGGCCTGAGCAGCGGGATTAGAAGCCTTTGCTGCAGCGAGCAGCAGAGAAGGCTTAACAGTATTGAAGTAAGGAATAGCTGTTACATCAGGAATAGTGGCTACTATTCCTTTCTGACCACCAGCGGTTAAGGCATTTAATAAATTAGCATATAATGAGGAGAAGGTTACTTTATCTGTTAACACGGTAGTCGGATCACCAGCAACAGTTACCGCACCATTTAAAGCATAACCCAATACATCGTTATTTCCCAACCAGATAGAGAAAAAGGTATGGTTTCTTCCCTGGATATATTGAAAATAATTGGTTTTACCAACTTGGGCATCCGTTAATAAACGCTCAAAAAAAGGATTGGCAGCGCTAAAAGTAAGTGTTGGATCGAAAGATAAATCGACACGCATGCCGGGAATACCTAAATTTTGGATTTCACCACTGTACTTATCCAAATGCTTTGCAGCATCCCTTATTGCTAATTTATCTGTTACAGGAGTTAAAGTTGGGGTTCCATTTACCAAAGCTGTCAAAGAGATATAACCCGAGCCATTTAAACGATCTTCATTGAAAAATGGAGAAGTAAAAGCTCCTCCCCCTACTGAAGACATCTTCGCTGCAATTAAATTCGGGTATGCTACTTTCTGGCCTTCTAAGTATAATCCACCATCAGCATAACCTGAAGTTAATGAATTACCAACAGCAATGTATTTGCTGAAATTCGCTTGTCCTGCCGTTGTGCCCGCAGGTGTTTCAATCTCAGGTTTGCAGGCTGCTGTGAAAAGAATGGCAGCAGCAATGAAACTATTTAATATATATTTTTTCATCTTAAATTCTCCTACCATTTATAAGTTAATGAAATACCTGGCGCATAAACCAATGTTTTAAAAGTACCATCCAGGCCTGTTTCTATATTCTTTTGCTTTCGTGATTTAACATCTTCAAAAAAGAACGATGCATTAACTTCGAAATGGCGGGTAGGCGTATAACCGAAACCAGCGCTTAAAATATAACGATCAGCATCTGGTGCCTCAGGTGTTACATAGCCATCCTGTACAGGTGAAAGCGCATAACCAACACCAGCTCGTAAAGCTAATTTTTCTGACGCCTGGTGATTAATACCCAGTTTGAAAGAAGAACCATCCCGATAATTACGAGCCGATTTCGTATCCGCAAGTGCTGGAGTATTGGTCGCATAATCAAATGATAAATCCTGATAAATATGCCATTGCACCCAACTGGCATCAAATGCTAATGTAGTACTTTGTGATAATGGAATGCCTATACCCAGGCTTGTGGTTGACGGCAAAGGTAATTCAGCATTGAAAGTGTTTCCTGCCGGGAACGAAGACCTTAATGAACCTGGCACATCAAATTCAGCAGTACCATTATCTAATTTCGTAACTACTTTTGATTTGTGAACAAGCGCAAATGAAATATTGCTTAGGGTCTTAATATATAAACCTGCATTCCAACCATAACCTTTTCCGGTTCCCTCTAAAGTAGCATGTCCGGAGCGCCCATCAGGAAAATTTACCGGAAGCGCTCTTTGAAGATTCACATCACCATGATTATACACAAAACCTGCACCAATACCAATACGGTCCGTAATCTTGATACTTAAAGTAGGTTGGAAATAAATAGCTTTTAAATTTAATGAGGTTAGTGCATATCTGCCAGACCAGTCATTTCCCCAGTCAACCAAACCTCCGAATGGCGTATAAACGCCCAAACCCAGTTTCCATTTATTTGATTTTGGACCCCAAACCGCATAAAATTCGAATGGAGGCGCAATTTTATTTTTAACATTCTCCGTAACGTTTGAGCCTGTTTGTTGAAACGCTGATTTAAATAATAATGGGTTTACTCCTGCTGAAACTGAGTTTTTCTCTAAGAAAGATACCGCACCCGGATTGTAAAATACAGAAGCTTCATCCAAAGCCAATGCAGAACCTGCACCCGCCATACCTATTTGCTTCTGACCTTGTAAATTAACCTGGAAACCCTGCCCCAAAACCCATAGTGGAGCAGAAAGTAATACGCTCAATAAAATTTTTTTCATTTATAAATGGTTATATACAAATATATACTATGCTAACATAGTAAGCAAATATTTATGTGTAAGAATTTTAAGGGTTTCATGCTTGGGCAGTCGGTCCACCAAAACCCATCGGAAAAGGCGGTTCTTCCTGAGTCTTAATACGTCCGTTTACGGCTTCGAATTTTTGTATATTATCTTCCAATGCTGATAGCAAACGTTTTGCATGTTCTGGAGTCAAGATAATTCTTGATTTTACCTTAGCTTTAGGAATACCGGGCATTACGCGGATAAAATCCAATACAAATTCGGTATTAGAGTGGGTAATAATGGCCAGGTTAGAAAAAATCCCTTCAGCAATCTCTTCTGATAACTCTATGTTTAATTGATTCTCGTTTTGTTGTTCTTCCATAATGGTTCAAAAATAAAAAATTCCGCTGCTTAATGGCGGAATTTAGAATATAATATTAAAGAAAATCATCGAAACTTTTAACCTTTATTTTTTCAGGTAAGTTAATATTATACCTACCGTAGCTGCAATCTGACCGATCCAAAAAATAAACATCCACTTAATAATTTCAGCTTTGGCATTAGCCAGTGCTTCCTTAGTATGGCCAATGTCTTCTTTTGTTGCTAAAATCTCTTTCTTATTATCCAATTCAGGCATAACTCTATTGTGTTTATTCTTATTTACTGACTGAGTTCAATTATTTTTGTTCTTCCTAAATCGTCACCCTGAATTTATTTCAGGGTCTACTTGGTGAAAAGATGCTGAAACAAGTTCAGCATGACGATCGAATTAGGTATTGGTGCTAAAAACCTGACATCATAAATTATCACTAATACAACTAAAGTTACAAAATCTATTCCAAACAAAAAACTCCCTCAATATGGAGGGAGTTTTAAAACAAAATATCAAAAAATATTAAGCTTCTACTTCTTCTTGTTTCGAAGCTAATAATTTATCGTATTCTTCTTGTGAACCAACGATGATTCTTTCGTAACCACGTACACCAGTACCTGAAGGGATTAGGTGACCAACGATCACATTCTCTTTCAAGCCTAACATATTATCGCGTTTACCTGCAATAGCTGCCTCATTTAATACTTTCGTAGTTTCCTGGAACGAAGCCGCAGAAATGAACGATTTAGTACCTAATGATGCACGGGTAATACCTTGTAAGATAGAACTTGCAGTTGCTGGTCTTGCATCTCTAACTGTGATCTGTCTCAAATCTTTACGTTTCAATTGAGAATTTTCGTCTCTTAATTTACGTAACGATACAATCTGACCTGGTTTGAATTCGGTTGAATCACCTGCATCTTCAACAACTTTCTTGTCGTACATGGCATCGTTTTCTTCTGAGAAGTCCCAACGGTCTACTGCATTGTTTTCCAAGAAAATAGTATCGCCAGGATCTTCGATGTGAACTTTCTGCATCATCTGGTGAACAATCACCTCGAAGTGTTTATCGTTAATTTTCACACCTTGTAAACGGTAAACCTCCTGGATACCATTTACTAAGTATTCCTGAACGGCAGCAGGCCCTTTAATAGCAAGGATATCAGCAGGAGAAATTGAACCATCTGATAATGGCATACCTGCTTTCACAAAGTCGTTATCCTGTACAAGGATGTGTTTAGACAATGGAACAAGGTATTTTTTAACCTCACCATCTTTAGATTCAATTGTAATCTCGCGGTTACCACGTTTAACACCACCTAAAGTTACCACACCATCAATTTCAGTTACTACAGCTGGGTTTGATGGGTTACGGGCTTCAAATAATTCTGTTACACGAGGTAAACCACCCGTAATATCGCGGGTTTTACCAGTTGCACGTGGGATTTTAGCAATAATCTGACCAGTTTGGATCGCTTCACCTTCATCAACTGAAACGTGCGCACCTACCGGAATGTTATAACCTTTGATAAACTCACCTTTCTTGTCAACGATTTGAATAGAAGGGTTTTTCGTTTTATCACGGGTATCAATAATTACTTTTTCTCTGTGACCAGTTTGTTCATCAGATTCTTCACGGTAAGTTACACCATCAATAATGGCATCGAATTGTGCTTTACCGGCAAATTCAGAAAGGATAACCGCGTTGTACGGATCCCATGAACAAATTTTGTCGCCTTTGGTTACTTTATCACCTTCTTTAACAAATAAGAAAGCTCCGTAAGGGATGTTGTTGGTTACGATCACGCGACCGCTTCCTGGCTCAACAATTCTAAACTCACCTGAACGACCCAATACTACCTGTACGGTACCATCTTCTGTTTGTGTATCCACAGTACGGATGTTTTCGAATTCGATTACACCATCAAACTTAGCTACGATATTTGATTCTGCAGCAATGTTTGATGCAGTACCACCCACGTGGAAAGTACGAAGTGTTAACTGTGTACCCGGCTCACCGATTGATTGTGCTGCAATTACACCAACTGCCTCACCTCTTTGAACGCGTTTACCAGATGCTAAGTTACGTCCATAACATAATGCACAAACACCACGTTTAGACTCGCAGGTTAACACCGAACGGATTTCGATCCCTTCAAGCGGCGACTCTTCAATCGCTTTAGCTACATCCTCATCAATATCCTGACCAGCAGCTACCAATAACTCGCCATTTAAAGGATTGTACACATCATGTAATGATGTACGGCCTAAAATACGCTCATATAATGGCTCAACAATATCTTCGTTATCTTTTAATGCGGTTGTGTACATACCTCTTAAAGTACCGCAATCATCATCGTTAACAATCATATCCTGTGCCACATCATGTAAACGACGGGTTAAGTAACCCGCATCCGCCGTTTTTAACGCCGTATCCGCCAAACCTTTACGTGCACCGTGAGTAGAGATAAAGTACTCTAATACCGATAAACCTTCTTTAAAGTTTGATAAGATCGGGTTTTCGATGATATCGCCACCTGAACCTGATTTTTGAGGTTTCGCCATCAAACCACGCATTCCGCAAAGCTGACGAATCTGCTCTTTAGATCCACGTGCACCTGAATCAAGCATCATGTAAACCGAGTTAAAACCTTGGTTATCTGAAGATAACTGAGTCATAACGAAAGTAGTTAACCTGTTGTTGATACGGGTCCAGATATCGATAATCTGGTTGTAACGCTCGTTGTTGGTAATGAAACCCATGTTATAGTTGTTTCTTACCTCTTCAACTTCAGCTGCTGCCTGTTCTAATAAAGTATGTTTTTCAACCGGAATGTTTACGTCTTGTAAGTTGAACGATAAACCTCCCTGGAATGCCATTTTGAAACCTAATTCCTTGATATCATCCAGGAATTGTGAAGCACGGGCCATACCAGTCATTTTCACTACTTCACCAATAATATCTCTTAAAGACTTTTTGGTTAATAATTCATTGATATAACCAACCTCTTCAGGAACCATCTGGTTGAACAATACCCTACCTACAGTAGTTTCAGTTAATTTATTAACGATAGAACCATCGGCTTGTTTAACATTTACCCTTACTTTGATAAATGCATGCAAGTCTAATTCTTTCTCGTTATAAGCAATAATAACCTCTTCTGGAGAATAGAAAGCAGAATCCTGTCCTTTAACCACTCTGGTTTCATCTGTTCTACGGCCTTTAGTAATATAATAAAGACCTAAAACCATATCCTGTGATGGTACTGTAATCGGCGTACCGTTTGCAGGGTTTAAAATGTTGTGAGCAGCCAACATTAACACCTGGGCTTCCAAAATTGCTGCGTTACCTAATGGTAAGTGCACAGCCATCTGGTCACCGTCAAAATCGGCGTTGAATGCGGTACAAACTAATGGGTGTAACTGGATCGCTTTTCCTTCGATTAATTTTGGCTGGAAAGCCTGAATACCTAATCTGTGTAGCGTAGGTGCACGGTTTAATAATACCGGGTGACCTTTTAATACATTTTCCAAGATATCCCAAACCAATGGATCTTTTCTATCAACGATTTTCTTAGCAGATTTAACTGTTTTTACCACACCACGCTCAATCATCTTACGAATAATGAACGGTTTGTAAAGCTCAGCAGCCATATCTTTAGGAATACCGCACTCGTGTAATTTAAGGCTAGGCCCTACAACAATTACCGAACGAGCTGAATAATCCACACGTTTACCTAATAAGTTCTGACGGAAACGACCTTGTTTACCTTTCAAAATATCAGAAAGTGATTTCAAAGCACGGTTACCTTCAGTTTTTACCGCGTTAACTTTACGTGAGTTATCAAATAACGAATCTACAGCTTCCTGTAACATCCGTTTCTCGTTACGTAAAATTACCTCTGGTGCTTTAATCTCGATCAAACGTTTTAAACGGTTGTTACGGATAATTACACGACGGTATAAATCATTTAAATCTGAAGTAGCGAAACGGCCACCTTCTAATGGAACCAAAGGACGTAATTCTGGTGGAATAACCGGAACGATTTTAACAATCATCCATTCAGGGCGATTCTCGATACGTGTATTGGCACCACGGAAAGCTTCAACAACCTGAAGACGTTTTAAAGCCTCATTTTTACGTTGTTGAGAAGTTTCGTTAGCAGCCTGGTGACGTAAGTCATAAGATAAAGTATCTAAATCAATACGTTTTAATAAATCTTCTAATGCTTCAGCACCCATTTTGGCGATGAATTTATTAGGATCTTTATCATCTAAATATTGGTTTTCTTTAGGTAATTTATCTAAGATATCTAAATATTCTTCTTCAGTTAAGAAGTCCATATAGTTGATACCTTCTTCAGCCATTAAGCCTGATTGGATAACTACGTAACGCTCGTAATAGATAATTAAATCTAATTTTTTAGTAGGTAAACCTAATAAATAACCGATTTTATTTGGTAAAGAACGGAAATACCAGATGTGTGCAACAGGAACCACCAAAGCGATGTGTCCCATACGCTCACGACGTACTTTCTTTTCAGTTACTTCAACACCACAACGATCACAAACTATCCCTTTGTAACGGATCCGTTTGTATTTACCGCAATGACATTCGTAATCTTTTACCGGACCAAAAATACGCTCACAGAACAAACCATCACGCTCAGGTTTGTAAGTACGGTAGTTAATGGTTTCTGGTTTCAACACCTCACCGCTTGAACGTTCCAAAATAATTTCCGGAGACGATAAGCTAATTGTGATGGATGTGAAATTGCTTTTTAATTTATTATCCTTTTTGTAAGACATACTTATGTAAGGTTAAAGGCGAAAGGCGGAAGGCGGAAGGCAGAGGGCGTTTGAACCCTCAACCTTCTACCTTTTAACCCTCTACCTTAATTAATCTAATGTAATATCTAAACCTAATCCGCGTAACTCATGTACCAATACGTTAAACGATTCTGGTACACCCGGCGTTGGTAGGTTTTCACCTTTAACAATGGCTTCGTAAGTTTTGGCTCTTCCGATTACATCATCCGACTTAACGGTTAAGATCTCCTGAAGAATGTTAGCTGCACCGAATGCCTCTAATGCCCAAACCTCCATCTCACCAAAACGCTGACCACCGAACTGGGCTTTACCACCCAATGGCTGTTGTGTAATTAATGAGTATGGTCCGATTGAACGGGCGTGCATCTTATCATCAACCATGTGACCTAATTTCAACATGTAGATAATACCTACAGTTGTAGTCTGATCGAAACGCTCACCTGTTAAACCATTGTACAAGTAGGTTTTTCCTGAAGCAGGAACACCCGCTTTAGCAATCCACTCTTCCACCTCATCGTGCGTAGCACCATCAAAAATCGGAGTGGCAAATTTAACACCCAATTCTTTACCGGCCCATGCCAATACGGTTTCATAGATCTGGCCAAGGTTCATACGTGAAGGTACACCCAGCGGGTTCAACACGATATCAACCGGGCTACCATCAGCTAAGAAAGGCATATCTTCATCACGTACAATACGTGCAACAATACCTTTGTTACCGTGGCGACCTGCCATTTTATCACCTACTTTTAATTTACGTTTTTTAGCCACATAAACTTTTGCCATCTGTACGATTCCTGAAGGAAGCTCATCACCTACACTGATCGCGAATTTATCACGTTTGTAAGCACCCAGCTCTTCGTTAACACGGATACCGTAGTTGTGAAGCAACATTTTAATCAGCTCATTTTTATCATCATCAGTAGTCCACTTGTTAGGACTAATGTGCTCATAATTAAGCTCGGCTAAAATTTTCTGCGTAAACTTAGCACCTTTAGCAACTAACAATTCCTTGTAAATGTTGTATACACCTTGTGATGTTTTCCCATTTACGATAGCGAATAATTTGTCAACTAATTCTGCCTTTAGCTTCTCAGTGATATTATTATATGCCTTGTCTAATTTCTCAATCGCTGATTTTTCTTCAGCTTTTGTAGTTTTCTTAGCACGGCTGAATAATTTGGTATCAATTACCACACCCTGAATAGAAGGAGGAGTTTTTAAAGATGCATCTTTAACATCACCTGCTTTATCACCAAAAATTGCGCGTAGCAATTTCTCTTCCGGTGAAGGATCAGACTCTCCTTTAGGTGTAATTTTACCAATTAAAATATCACCTTCTTTTACATCAGCACCAATACGGATAATACCATTTTCATCAAGGTCTTTAGTAGCCTCTTCAGAAACGTTCGGGATATCAGGTGTCAATTCCTCTTCTCCACGTTTAGTATCACGTACTTCCAATTCAAACTCTTCAATATGCAATGAAGTGAAAACGTCGTCACGAACAATACGCTCGTTGATTACAATCGCATCCTCAAAGTTGAAACCCTGCCACGGCATGAACGCCACTTTTAAGTTTCTTCCTAAGGCCAATTCGCCATTTTCAGTAGCATAACCTTCACAAAGCACTTGTCCTTTAGTTACTTTCTGACCCTTCTTAACGATTGGTTTTAAGTTGATACAAGTATTTTGGTTGGTTTTTTTGAATTTAATTAAACGGTAAGTTTTGCTATCACCTTCAAATGAAACTAAACGATCATCTTCGTTACGCTCATATTTAATGGTAATTTCGTTGGCATCAACGTACTCTACAACACCATCACCTTCTGCATTGATCAAAGTTCTTGAGTCACGTGCGACGCGACCTTCCAAACCTGTACCTACAATCGGTGCTTCAGGACGTAACAATGGTACGGCCTGACGTTGCATGTTTGATCCCATCAAAGCCCTGTTCGCATCATCATGTTCCAGGAACGGAATTAACGAAGCAGCAATTGAAGTAATCTGGTTAGGTGCAACGTCCATTAAGTCTAATTTCTCAGGCTCAATAATCGGGAAGTCACCCTCGTAACGCGCTTTAACACGTGGTGTAGTAAAGTTACCATTATCATCATACTCTGCATTGGCCTGTGCAATGGTTTTACCATCTTCATCTTCTGCAGATAAATAAATAACGTCTGAATCTACAACTACTTTACCATCTTCAACACGTTTGTATGGTGTTTCAATGAAACCTAGATTATTGATTTTTGCATGCACACAAAGTGATGAAATCAAACCAATATTCGGTCCCTCTGGTGTTTCAATCGTACATAAACGGCCATAGTGGGTATAGTGAACGTCACGTACCTCGAAACCGGCACGCTCACGTGATAAACCACCCGGACCTAAAGCCGATAAACGGCGTTTGTGCGTAATCTCTGCCAATGGATTGGTTTGATCCATGAACTGAGACAACTGATTGGTACCAAAGAAAGAGTTGATTACTGATGATAACGTACGTGCGTTAATCAAATCAGTTGGTGTAAACACCTCGTTATCGCGAATGTTCATACGCTCACGGATGGTTCTGGCCATACGGGCTAAACCCACACCAAATTGTGCGTACAACTGCTCACCTACCGTACGTACACGACGGTTAGATAAGTGATCGATATCATCCACCTCTTCTTTAGAGTTGATCAACTTGATCAGGTATTTTACAATCGCAATGATATCTGCTTTTGTTAATACTTTAACCTCATCAGGGGTATTCATTTTCAATTTACGGTTAATGCGGTAACGACCAACATCTCCTAAATCGTAACGTTTATCTGAAAAGAATAAACGATCAATGATACCACGGGCTGTTTCCTCATCAGGTGGTTCTGCGTTACGCAAAGCACGATAGATGTTTTCTACAGCTTCTTTTTCTGAGTTTGAGGTATCCTTTTGTAAGGTATTATATATAATGGTATAATCAGCCTGACTTGCGCCATCTTCTTTTGATAAGATGATGCTTTTTACGCCAGCTTCGATAACCATATCAATGTGTTCGTCTTCTAAAACGGTTTCTCTTTCGAGAATCACTTCATTACGGTCGATAGAAACTACCTCACCAGTATCTTCATCAACAAAATCTTCTACCCATTTTTTCAATACCCTTGCCGCCAGTTTACGACCGATGTATTTCTTTAAACCTGATTTACTAACCTTTACTTCGTCAGCAAGATCAAAAAGTTCCAAGATATCTTTATCAGAATCGTAACCGATAGCACGTAATAAAGTGGTAACCGGGAATTTTTTCTTACGATCGATATAAGCATACATCACGTTATTAACGTCTGTAGCGAACTCGATCCATGAACCTTTGAAAGGGATTACACGTGCAGAGTACAATTTGGTGCCGTTAGTGTGACGGCTTTGGCCGAAGAACACGCCCGGAGAACGGTGTAATTGCGAAACGATAACACGTTCTGCACCGTTGATTACAAATGTACCTTTTGGTGTCATATACGGGATTGTACCTAAGTAGACATCCTGGATAATGGTTTCAAAATCTTCATGTTCTACATCATTACAAGAAAGCTTAAGCTTTGCTTTTAATGGAACATTGTAGGTTAATCCACGCTCAATACACTCGTGTATATCATAACGTGGCGGATCAACAAAATAATCAAGAAACTCTAATACGAAGATATTTCTTGAATCTGTTATTGGAAAGTTTTCAGCAAACACTTTGAACAAACCTTCGCTAGAGCGATCGTCTGATGTGGTATCTATCTGGAAAAATTCTCTGAATGATTGCAATTGCACATCCAGAAAATCCGGATAGTCTATAATGTGCTTACTTGTTGCAAAATTTACTCTTTGTTCGACTGTCTTTGCCAATGGACTAAAAGATTTTAGTTTAAGAATAAACTATTTGTTTGGTTCGAATTTCAAACAGGCTCATTAACCAAACAAAATGAGGTGTTTATAAACAGGTAAAGACACCGACATTTTCAGTCGGTGTCTAATACATTTTTAGCTTAGCTAAGTTAAGTGATTACTTAATCTCAACTACTGCTCCAGCTTCTTCTAATTGTTTTTTAAGAGCTTCTGCTTCGTCTTTAGCAACACCAGCTTTTAATTCTTTTGGTGCACCGTCTACTAAGTCTTTAGCTTCTTTCAAACCTAAACCAGTTAAGTCTTTAACAAGTTTTACAACTGCTAATTTCTGACCACCAGCTTCTTTTAAGATTACATCAAAAGATGTTTTTTCTGCAGCAGCAGCAGGTGCATCACCACCAGCAGCAGGACCAGCAACTACAGCAGCAGCTGCAGGCTCAATACCATACTCATCTTTTAAGATTTGAGCTAATTCATTAACTTCTTTAACTGTTAAGTTTACCAATTGCTCAGCAAACGCTTTTAAATCTGCCATTTTATTAAGATTTTAAAAATTTACGTAAAAATAATTGTGTTTAATTTGCGAACTTAAGGTGTCCGTTAACCTTCTCTTTCCTGAAGAGTTTTAACAATTCCTGCAATTTTGCTACCGCCTGATTGAAGCGCAGATAGAACATTTTTAGCTGGTGATTGTAATAATCCAACGATATCTCCGATAAGCTCTTCTCTTGATTTCAAGCTTACTAAGTTATTCAATTGGTCATCGCCAACATATACTGATGAATCTATGAACGCCGCCTTAAGCACTGGTTTATCAGATGTTTTTCTCAAAGCTTTAATCAACTTAGCCGGAGCATTAGCTGTTTTTGAGAATAATAATGATGATGAACCTTTAAGCGCTTCGTATATCTCAGAAGCATCGCCATCTAACCCTTCAATCGCTTTACGGATTAAAGAATTTTTAGCAACCTTCATCACGATATCGCCTTCAAAACATTTGCGACGGATGTTATTGATCTGCTCAACAGAAAGGCTGGAAGTATCAGCAATATAAAAATTGCCAAATTCCTGCATTTGTCCTTGTAGTTCTAAAACTACTTCGTTTTTTTCTTCTCTGTTCATGATTAGATCCCCGCTACTGATTTTGTTTCAATTGCAATCCCAGGACTCATTGTTGAAGACACGTGAATGCTCTTAAAATAAGTTCCTTTTGCAGCAGATGGTTTTAATTTAGAAATTACTTGAATAATCTCAAGTGCGTTCTCATAAATTTTGTCTGCTGGGAATGATACTTTTCCTATCGAGGCGTGTATGATACCCGTTTTGTCTACTTTAAAATCAATTTTACCTGCTTTAACCTCTGTTACAGCTTTACCAACTTCGTTAGTTACTGTTCCTGATTTTGGGTTAGGCATTAAGTTCCTTGGACCTAAAACACGGCCCAATTTACCTACCTTAGCCATACAAGCTGGTGTAGTGATAATAATGTCTACATCGGTCCAACCACCTTCAATTTTAGCTACATACTCGTCTAAACCTACGAAGTCTGCGCCAGCTGCTTTTGCTTCTTCTTCCTTATCAGGAGTTACCAAAGCTAAAACACGTACAGTTTTACCTGTTCCGTGTGGTAAAGTAGCAATACCACGTACCATTTGATTGGCTTTACGCGGATCTACACCTAAAGATACATCAATATCAACTGAAGCATCGAATTTAGTAGTAGTGATTTCTTTTACCAAAGCAGCAGCATCCTTCAAAGTATAAGCTTTACCAGCTTCTATTTTAGCATGTGCCTTTTTTTGATTTTTAGTTAATTTCGCCACTGTTGTAAACTGTTTTTTAATTAATTGTTCCAGGGTGCGTCACCAGAAACGGTGATTCCCATACTGCGTGCTGTTCCAGCAACCATACTCATTGCTGATTCGATTGTAAATGCATTTAAATCAGGCATTTTATCCTCAGCAATAACTTTAATCTGGTCCCAGGTCACCGACCCAACTTTTTTACGGTTAGGCTCAGCAGAACCACTCTGTAATTTAGTAGCATCTTTTAACTGAATAGCTACCGGAGGGGTTTTGATGATGAAATCGAATGACTTATCAGCATAAACAGTAATTACAACTGGCAATACTTTACCTGCTTTATCTTGGGTACGAGCGTTGTACTGTTTGCAAAACTCCATAATGTTCACCCCTTTAGCACCTAATGCAGGTCCTACTGGTGGCGATGGATTTGCCGCTCCGCCTTTGATCTGTAATTTGATCATTGCACTGACTTCTTTTGCCATTTTGTGTTTTTTGTTTATTTAAAACTCAATGTTAAATATTGGAAGCATGTAACATTTAATTCCTTAGAGCTCCTATAAAACTTAAAGGACTGCAAAGATATGGATTAACTTACAGTAAAACAATAGTATTAATAAATTAATTTATTGTAGTTTTTATACAGAACCAGGATCTGAATTCGATTATTATATATTTAACGGGCAAATACTAAAATTTATTACTTATTACAACATAACCTCAGCAAATTCATGATCATAAAAAAAGCCCCGGTAATCCGGAGCTTTTAATGTTTAATATTTTTATTATTCTTTTTCTACCTGCATGTAGTTAAGTTCCAGCGGTGTTTTACGACCGAAGATTTTAACCATTACTTTTAGTTTTTTCTTCTCTTCGTTTACCTCTTCAATAACACCGGAGAAACCATTGAAAGGTCCGTCCATTACTTTGATGCCTTCGCCAACGTAGTAAGGAACATTCATCGTTTCGCCCTGCTCGCTCATCTCATCAACCACACCTAAAATACGGTTAACTTCTGCCTGGCGCATTGGGATTGGATTACCGGCTTTATCGCCTAAGAAACCAATTACACTGTTTATACCTTTAATGATATGTTCTAATTCTCCATCCAATGTCGCTTCGATTAAAACATAACCCGGATAAAAGTTACGTTCTTTGGCAATTTTTTTACCATCTTTCATCTGGTAATATTTTTCCATCGGTATTAAAACCTGTGGAACCAAATGAGAGAAACCTAAACGGCTGATCTCAGCATCAATGTACTGTTTTACTTTCTTTTCCTTACCGCTAACCGCCCTTACAACGTACCACTTTAGATCGCTCATTAGTAAATATTAATTAGAAAGTGATTTATAAAAAGTATCTAACACAAATGTCGATCCTTTATCCATTGCAAAAATAACCAATGCAATAATTAAAGAAGCCACTAATACGAGAATTGCAGAACTTTGCAGTTCGCCCCAGGTAGGCCAGGTAACCTTTTGGGTCATTTCATCGTACGATTCTTTTATAAACTCAACTACTTTAGCCATATCAAATTATTGAATGAATGAATGAGTAAATGAGTGGATGATATTACTTGAAACGAAGCTTCAAATTCAATCATTCACTCATTCTTGTACTCAATCAATATTAAGCACGGGAACAAGGATTCGAACCCTGATCAAAGGTTTTGGAGACCTCTATTCTACCGTTGAACTATTCCCGTGTATTTAAAAGAGAGCTAGCCTTAACCAGCTCTCTTTTGTATTGTTGTAGCTTAAAATTAAGCTAAGATTTCAGTTACCTGACCAGCACCTACTGTTCTACCACCTTCACGGATAGCGAAACGTAGACCTTTTTCCATTGCAATCGCGTTAATTAATTTAACAGTGATTGTAACGTTATCACCTGGCATAACCATTTCAGTTCCTTCAGCTAGTGAGATCTCACCAGTTACGTCTGTAGTACGGAAATAGAATTGAGGACGATATTTGTTGAAGAATGGAGTGTGACGACCACCTTCAGCTTTTGATAATACATAGATCTCAGCTTTGAAATCAGTGTGAGGAGTTACTGAACCTGGTTTACAGATTACCATACCACGACGGATATCAGTTTTCTCAATACCACGTAACAATAAACCTACGTTATCACCAGCTTCACCGTAATCTAAGATTTTACGGAACATCTCAACACCAGTTACTGTAGATTTTAAGTTCTCAGCACCCATACCTAAGATCTCAACCGGATCTCCAGAGTTGATTACACCACGCTCAATACGACCAGTAGCAACAGTACCACGACCAGTGATTGAGAATACGTCTTCAACAGGCATTAAGAAAGGAAGATCAGTTAAACGTGGAGGAATTGGAATGTAGCTATCTACAGCATCCATTAATTCCATGATTTTTCCAACCCATTTAGCATCTCCGTTTAATCCACCTAGTGCAGAACCTTGGATTACAGGAATATCATCACCTGGGAATTCGTAGAATGATAATAATTCACGAACTTCCATTTCTACTAATTCTAATAATTCAGGATCATCAACCATATCCACTTTATTCATGAATACAACCAATGAAGGAACACCAACCTGACGAGCTAATAGGATGTGCTCGCGAGTTTGTGGCATTGGACCATCAGTAGCAGCAACAACGATAATTGCACCGTCCATCTGAGCAGCACCAGTAACCATGTTTTTCACGTAATCCGCGTGACCTGGACAGTCAACGTGTGCATAGTGACGGTTAGCTGTTGAATACTCAACGTGAGCTGTATTGATTGTAATACCTCTTTCTTTTTCCTCTGGAGCAGAGTCAATTGAATCGAATGAACGTGCCTCAGTTAAACCAGCATCAGCTAAAACTTTTGTAATAGCCGCTGTTAAAGTTGTTTTACCGTGATCCACGTGACCGATTGTACCGATGTTTAAGTGCGGTTTACTGCGGTCAAATTTTTCTTTTGCCATTTTATTTATAACTAATTAGTAGGTTAACTTTTTATTATTTTTATTAATTTTTTTGATGCAATGCAACACAAAAAACCTTGTCTACCCTGCATATTAAACAGATTTAACAAAGCTTTATTATCCTTGAGCCAAAGATGGGACTTGAACCCACGACCTCTTCCTTACCAAGGAAGTGCTCTACCGCTGAGCTACTTCGGCTTTTTAGTTTCTAGTTTCAGCATTCAGTTTTAGCAAAACCACCAAACTGACAACCATTAACTGCTCACTTTATTTTTAGAGCGGAAGACGAGGTTCGAACTCGCGACCTATAGCTTGGAAGGCTATCGCTCTACCAACTGAGCTACTTCCGCTTTTAAAACTAGTGATTGATTGAATGAAAGAATGAGAGATTTATTCTGCCATTAAAACATTTGGTCATTCATTTAAAGTGTGGGGAGAGAAGGATTCGAACCTTCGAAGTCTTACGACAACAGAGTTACAGTCTGTCCCATTTGGCCGCTCTGGTATCTCCCCGTTTTTTACTTTAAAATGCTAACACTTTAACATAAAAAGAGCCTCCTATCGGAATCGAACCAATGACCTACTGATTACAAGTCAGTTGCTCTACCAGCTGAGCTAAGGAGGCTTTAAATTTTCTGCAATGATACGAAAAATCTTCATTTTTCATACTATTAACGTGTTTTTTTAAAACTTTTATCTTTTCACAGAACTATCCTTTTCTTCTTGGCCTAACACCGTTTCCGAAAGGGAATGCAAATATACACACTTATATTTCACTTCAAAATAATTTTGAAAAAAAATAATGAAGTTATTCAGATCAAAGCCCGTCATCTACCTGAAGAAGCTTCATAATCAATCTCTTAAAATTGAATATTTTTTTCATTTTTTTTATGGCCATTTTCAACCTTGACAAGGTTATAAACTGTAATCACAATTATTAATGGTGAATAAAAAATAAAATTAAGCCAAATAAAGGTTAAAATTTATGCGTCGAAGACTGTTTTTCGACGGCGAGTGAACTTGGAAAATTAAATTAGGTCCATAGAAATTGTGTGAATAGCTTCCTGTTTCTTTAAATTATCATCACCCTAATCTGATAGCTACCCACCTCAATTCGATTAAATTGCTTTAATTTGGATTATTAGGCGCATTGCATGATGGTCGTCACCCTGAACTTGTTTCAGGGTCTTGATAGTAAGACGGTTTAACAAGAAAGATGCTGAAATAAATTCAGCATGACGATCTCATTAATACAAACATTTAGAAATAAGCATTTATATTTAGCGGATAAACGAACTTAGGTTATCTGATTTATTTCAGGGTCTATCTGGCAGAAAGATAGTGAGACAAAGTTCAGCATGACGAAAACTATAAAAACTAAACAAAAAAAAGCGACGCATTAACTGCGCCGCTCTGCTAATTATATTTAAGAGATTTACTAATAATCAGTAGCTTCAATCTCACTTAAAATTGCCTTATGCTCACTTAATTTTGCACGCGTTTTATCTTTATGTTTAGTAATCTGCTTTCTTAACGACTCGATGGCCAGATCGGTGGCTTCTTCAAATGATTTACATTGTTCCTTCGCGAAGAGGGTGCCTCCGGGTACAATGAGTTTTATCTCACTGATCTTATTCGCCTCGTCCTCTACGTTCTCCAACTTTAAATACACTTCTCCGCTAATGATCTGGTCAAAAAACTGATCAAGCTTATTTGCTTTTTTCTGTATAAAATCTAACAACTTACTATCTGCATTGAAGTGGATTGATTGAACTCCGATTTTCATTTTTCCTCCTTTTTTTATGCCTTTGGATGGGCTTGTTTATAAATTGTTTTTAATCTTTCGATCGAATTGTGGGTGTAAACCTGGGTAGCCGCTAAACTCGAATGACCCAGAAGTTCCTTAATAGCATTTAAATCTGCACCTGCATTTAAAAGGCTGGTTGCATAGCTGTGCCGCAACACGTGGGGGCTTTTCTTTTCATTGGTTGATACATGGTTTAGGTATGAGGTAACAATGCGGTATATTAATTTCGGATATGCCGCTGCACCTGTATTGGTAACGATTAATATTAGTAAATTGTTATTAAAGTTTTGCAACTTTTTTAAGTCAATATAGGTATTTACCTGATTGATAAGCTGTTTATTTATAGGCACTATTCTTTCCTTGTTCCTTTTGCCCAATACCTTTATCGTTCCTGAATAAAGATCAATATCAGTATCTTTTAACTGCAATAGTTCGGTTAAACGTATACCTGTTCCGAAAAGCAGTTCGATAACCAAATGATCGCGGACAGAAGGGAAACTTTCATCGAAATAACGCTCAGAATCCAACAGTTGGTCCATTTTCCGGGCGTCCACAAACACAGGTAGTCTTTTCGGTATTTTAGGTGCTTTAATTAAAAGGATGGGATTTTGATCGATTTTTCCTGAGCGGTGCAAAAACTTGTAAAAACTTCTTAAAGCGGAAATTTTTCTGTTGATGGTATTTTCTGAATTTTCCTTTTCCATCAGCTCCACCAGGTAACTGCGCAGGTGAGTATGTTTTACTTCAGAAAAATCAAGTTCCAATGCTTTAACAAATTCTTCAAACTGATCTAAATCGGTTTGATAAGATGTGACAGTGTGCTGAGAATAGCGCTTCTCGTGAGTTAAATAGGTAATAAAACTTTTTAGCAACATTCAATATCTTTTATGGGGCATTGATATGAAGTTACAAATTGTTTTGATATAAAGAAATCATTAATTAATTGTTTATTGTAAAGTTTTGAATGCCCCCAAAAACAAAAAAGTCTCCCGATGTTAATCGGAAGACTTTAATATATTATATCTTAAACAACTATGCAGTTGTATCTTGATTCATATTCTGAATGTAAACAGCATGTTTAATTTCAGTACGGCGTGCAACGGATTTTTTCTCGTATGCCTGGCGGCTACGTAATTCTCTCAATACACCAGTTTTTTCAAACTTTTTCTTGAAACGTTTAAGGGCTTTATCTAATGATTCGCCGTCTTTAATGTTGATAATGATCATAACGCTGAAATACCTCCTCTCGTGGTTTTTAAATTTTCCCGTATTATCGGGGCTGCAAATGTAAGCAAAATATTGAAAATGAGAAAGATTTTATAGAAAGAAATATTATTTAAATCATTGATTAAACTAAACTATTGTTTACCTACATTTATATATACATTATACTTTATGACAACAGGTAAAAAAGTAGGCTCGATTATCGCCGTTATCGTGGTTATTATATTAATAGCAACTTGTTACTATAGGTATTTCTTTGTCTTTGGTGAAGGTGTTAAAGCAGGCGAATTAAACTATGTGGTGAAAAAAGGCTACGTTTTTAAAACCTATGAAGGCAAATTAATCCAGAGTGGCATAAAATCGCGACAAACAGGAACACTGCAGAACAACGAATTCGAATTTTCTATTGCCAACAAGGAAATTGCTGAAAAAATGATGGCCAATAGTGGCAGGTTTTTCGAATTACACTACAAAGAATATAAACACTCCCTGCCATGGCGCGGATTTAGTGTTTACGTAGTTGATAGCATTTTAACTTCGAAGGATATACCGCAATAAGCGGTTTAGGGTTTAGGGTTTACCTTATACCATAAACTTTCCGCCTCCTAACCTTTTTTAGGCACCTTGGCTCCTGCTTTTCTGGCTTCCGATAATCCGATAGCAATTGCCTGCTTTTTGGAAGTTACTTTTTTACCGGTCCCGCTCTTAAGCTTACCTTCTTTCATTTCGTGCATGGTTTTTTCTACTTTCTCACCAGCTTTTTCTGAATATTTTGCCATTTTTATCGTTCATTAATTCAGTGATCATTTATTCATTGGCAACCGCCAATCGCCAATTGGAAACTGTTAAAGTCTTTATTCAAAACAGCATATCAAGATCAGCAGTTTTAAAATTTTAAATAAAAAATCCGGAGGTGGTTAAACCGTCCGGATTACTCATAATATATTTGGTTTTTAATAAGGGTTAAGGTGTAAGGTTTAGGACGTAGGGTTTAGCGTGATTTGATATTAGCCTTAAACCCTATACTTTTACCACTACCTCGATAATACTTCGCGGGCAATCACAATCTTTTGTATTTCTGAGGTGCCCTCTCCTATTGTACATAATTTACTATCACGATAAAATTTCTCTACCGGAAAATCTTTTGTATAACCATATCCGCCAAAAATCTGAACGGCATCTGTAGCAACTTTCACTGAAACCTCCGAGGCAAAATATTTTGCCATAGCCGATTCTTTTGTCATAGGTAAGTGTCTGTTCTTTAAATCAGCTGCCTGGCGGATCAATAGCGCTGCAGCTTCAATCTCTGTAGCCATATCAGCAAGCTTGAAACTAATGGCCTGGAAACTGGAAATAGGTTGACCAAACTGTTGCCGTTGTTTAGAGTATGCTACCGCAGCATCAAAAGCCCCCTTTGCAATGCCTAAAGCCAAGGCCGCAATAGAAATCCTTCCGCCGTCCAACACTTTCATGGCCTGTTTAAAACCTTCGCCAACATTGCCCAACAGGTTGGTTTTGGGTACACGGCAATTATCAAAAATCATTTCAGTAGTTTCTGATGCCCGCATGCCGAGTTTATTTTCTTTTTTTCCAGCGGAGAAACCCGGCGTACCACGCTCTACTACAATGGCCGAAATTCCTTTTGAACTTCCCTGCTCACCTGTCCTTACCATCACCACCGCAATATCGCCGCTTTTACCATGGGTAATCCAATTTTTTGCACCGTTTATAATGTAATCATCACCATCTTCAACAGCCGTAGTCATCATTCTTAAGGCATCTGAACCAGTATTGGCCTCTGTTAATCCCCAGGCACCAATCCATTCGGCTGTAGCCAGTTTAGGAAGCCATTTCTGTTTCTGTTCTTCGCTGGCAAATGCGAGGATATGCCCCGTACATAAAGAGTTATGTGCTGCTAACGACAAACCGATTGAACCACAAACCCGGGCTACTTCTACAATGACGTCAACATATTCCTGATAGCCTAATCCTGAGCCGCCATATTCTTCGGGAACCAAAACACCCATCAACCCCAATGCTCCGAGCTGCTTAAACAAATCTATAGGAAAATGCTGTGCTTCATCCCATTCCATGATATGCGGACGGATGTTTTTCTCTGCAAAATCGCGGACCATGGCCTTTACACTTTGCTGAGTTTCTGTTTCTGAAAAATCGAAGCTTACGCTCATTAAATATATATTTTTATAGTTAGTTGAGGCAATTATAAACAATTATTTGATAGTTAGTTACCATTAAATATTTGTGCCATTACAGAATGAAATGGTATTCGGTTCAATAAGTTTCCCGGTTAATTTTAAACATCGAAAATTAAGGAGGAAAGTTTTTTATGATTTTTTAAAACGGTAACCGAATATTTTGGAAAATAGCTTCATTTGAATACGGATAAAAGATTAACAGCTTAAAATACTTAAACGTGTTTTTTTAGGAAAGCAGGTTTAGAATCATTAGGATTACGCAGTCCCACTGTCCGCTTTACTGCGTGCCCGCTTCCATTGGGTTTAGGTGGCACGGCCAGTAATCAGATTTGGGTGAAACAACCTGCCTTTAGTTATGCACAAAGGCTTGCAGCACTGTCCTGCGTAACTAAACCTGATCGCAGCGAACACGGAGTGCAACGGAGTAAAGCGAAGAGCAGGAAGAAACCTGACTATGGAATACAGGTTTTGCTTTCCAAAACAACAGAACTCTTAAATACGCTTTCTTTTAGGAAAGCAAGTTGGGAGCATTTAGGATCACGCAGTCCCACTGTCCGCTTTACTGCGTGCCCGCTTCCATTGGGTTTAGGTGGCACGGCCAGTAATCAG
This sequence comes from Pedobacter suwonensis, assembly GCF_900111825.1. GTDB lineage: Bacteria > Bacteroidota > Bacteroidia > Sphingobacteriales > Sphingobacteriaceae > Pedobacter > Pedobacter suwonensis. The sequence continues at coordinate 236,365 of NZ_FOJM01000006.1, read as the reverse complement.
ATTGGGGTGCAGAAACAACCTGTCTTTAGTTATGCGCAAAGGCTTGCAGCACTGTCCTGCGTAACTAAACCTGATCGCAGCGAACACGGAGTGCAACGGAGTAAAGCGAAGAGCAGGAAGAAACCTGACGATGGAATACAGGTTTTGCTTTCCAAAACAACGGAATTCTTAAATACACTTTTTTTTAGGAAAGCAAATTGGAAGCATTCAGGATCAAGCAGTCCCACTGTCCGCTTTACTGCGTGACCGCTTCCATTGGGTTTAGGTGGCACGGCCGGTAATCAGATTGGGGGTTGCAGCGTGCAGAAACAACCTGCCTTTAGTTATGCGCAAAGGATTGCAGCACTGTCCTGCGTATCTAAACCTGATCGCAGCGAACACGGAGTGCAACGGAGTAAAGCGAAGAGCAGGAAGAAACCTGACGATGAAATACAGATTTTGCTTTCCAAAACAACAGAACTCTTAAATACGCTTTTTTTAGGAAAGCAAATTGGAAGCATTCAGGATCACGCAGTCCCACTGTCCGCTTTACTGCGTGACCGCTTCCATTGGGTTTAGGTGGCACGGCCAGTAATCAGATTTGAGGTTGCAGGGTGCAGAAATAATATGCATTTAAGATTATTATCGTTTACAGCACTATCTTGCGTACTTAAACCTGATCGCAGCGAACACGGAGTGCAACGGAGTAAAGCGAAGAGCAGGGAGAAACTTCCCTATGGAATACAGGTTTTGCTTTCCAAAATCAAAAATTAATATTCTTTCTGGAAAGAAATATAAGGCGTAATCTTATCGATCACTTCCTGATTTAATAAAATGATCTTTTTTAAATCAGCTACACCTGTATAATGGCCATGCTGCCTGCGATATTGAATAATGGCATTGATCTGTTTGAAACTCAGATATGGACTACGCTTTAAATCGTTAAAACCTGCCGTATTGATATTGATTGTTTTTAGCGGTGTATTGCCAATTTTAATCTGGTCTTTAATCTCCGCATACTTAACGGAGTCTAAGCCGTAAACCTCAAGAAGCTGCTCTTTTTTGTAAAAACCACCCAAACGTTCCCTATATTTAATAATTCTACGTGCAAAAGTTTCGCCTATACCTTTAATCTCATCCAATTGTGTAGAATCTGCCGTATTAATATCAACAATTACAAGAGCTTTTTTCACATGTTCTTTTCTTTCAGAAAGCTGGTCATTTTTGTACACCTTAGTTGACTCGGGTATATGTGCATAAGGCAATATCTTTTTATACATTTCCGGCGAAATGGTATACATTTTCTGAAGATCTTCGGGTTTGTAAAATCTGCCACCTTTAGCCGTATAGTTTACAACCGATTGGGCCTGTTTTGCCGATAAGCCTAAAGTTTCCCAACCTTCCTTATTTAAAGTGTTGGGGTTAAATTTAAAAAGTCTGACTATTTTTTTATAACTGGAAGCTTCAATCCTGTCGCGAACAACATGATCATACGCCTTGTCTGTTATACTAATCTGTTGAATCTGCGCCAAAAGATCAGGATCATCCTTCGAAACCGGCTGGAAATGGGTACACAAAATCGGGATAGCCTTAATCACAATAATAATAAAGACCAGGAACAACAGCCCGTTGAATTCACTTTTGCTAACACCAAAATTTTTGTTGAACCAAATTCTCATTGATGCGATATGACATGTGGATTATAAATATAAATCTTATTTTTGGAATTGCAAAACTGCATAGGTTTTGCCTATCAACAATCTAAGAATTATATGAAAATCATAACTACATCTGAGTTTGCGAAAGCAACAAAGATAGATAAGCTAGGTGTGCCAGGTTTAGCAGGTTTGATGATGGAGATCATGAAACTGAACGACATTAATGATGTATTTGCTCAAAATCAACACTTTAAAGGCTTAGAATTTGTAGACAAGATATTGGAAACCATTGGTGTTTCTATAGAATTCGACGATGATGACTTAAATAGTATCCCGAAAACAGGACCTTTTATCGCTATTGCAAATCACCCTTATGGCGGTGTAGAAGGTTTGGCCCTGGTTAAACTATTGTGTACGGTTAGGCCAGATGCCAAGGTAATGGTCAATTTTATTCTGAAAAAAATACCAAACCTTGATGAGTTTTTTGTGGCGGTTAATCCTTTCGAAAATGTGCAGCATTCTTCCAGCATCAGCGGATTAAAAACTACGTTTGACCTGCTCAGAAACGGAACACCGATTGGTATTTTCCCTGCCGGAGAAGTATCTACTTTTAAATTAGATGCTCAGCAGGTAACCGACAGGATGTGGCACCCTGTTGTTGGAAAACTGATTGCTAAAGCTAAAGTACCCGTTGTACCGATTTATTTCCATGGTAATAATGGCGTTTTCTTTAATATTTTGAGCTTTATACACCCTACCCTGCGCACGGCAAAGCTACCTTCAGAATTTTTAAACAAACATGGACGAACCATCAAGGTCCGGATTGGTAAGCCAATAGCCGTTTCTGAAATTTCGCACATGAACAGCAGCAATAAGCTAATGGACTTTTTAAGAGCCCGTACCTACGCGCTTGGTATTGGTTTAGATACTGAGAAAAAACTCTTTAACCCGTTAAACCTGTTTAAAATTAAAAAGAAACCTGCGGAGGTAATTGAAGAAACCTCAAGGCTCCTGATTAAAAATGAGGTAGCAGCTCTGGAAGATTTCAGGGTCTGGACGGAGAAAAATTATGAGGTATATATTGTCCCAACTTTAAAAATCCCTAATATTTTAAGGGAAATCGGCCGTTTACGCGAAATCACTTTCCGTGAGGTTGGCGAGGGCACCAATAAAAAAATCGACCTGGATAATTACGATATTTACTATAACCATTTATTTATATGGGATAAAGATTTAGAAAATATTGTAGGAGCTTACCGGATTGGAAAAGGTGATGAGATTTTAGAAAGCATGGGACGCCGTGGTTTTTACCTTTCTGAACTCTTTAAAATGAAAGATCAATTCTACCCGATGTTGAGACAAGGTATTGAATTGGGCAGATCATGGATCAGAAAAGAATACCAGGGTAAACCACTTCCCCTATTCCTGTTATGGAAAGGGATTTTAAAATACCTGATCGATAATCCACAGTACCGTTATATGTTCGGTCCTGTAAGTATCAGTAATAATTTCTCGAAATTCAGCAAGGCTTTAATTGTAGATTACATCACCAAGAACCATTTCGATTACGAAATGGCCAAATACGTTAAACCGCGAAACAAATTTAAAGCCGATTTATTGCCTATTTCTACCGATACCCTGGTTGACAGCAGCGAATCTTTCAAAGATCTGGACAGCATTATCGGAGACATCGAAAACACGCATATTAAAATCCCGGTATTGTTGAGGCAGTACATGAACCTGAATGCAAAGATCATCTCATTCAATATCGACCCTAAGTTTTCTGATTGTTTAGATGGTTTCTTAGTGGTTGATACCCACAGTATTCCAGCAGAAATTTTGGAAAAACTCGGCAAAAACTTATAATTTAAGGCAATAAAAAACCCAGACATCCATCTGGGTTTTTTATTATCAACTAACCTAAACTTTATAAATACTAACCAAATATTTATGCCACAAAAGTAGGCTGGCCATGTTAAATTGGTATTAATGAAATGTTATTTATAGAAATTTATTAATGACTGACGAAATTTGCTTACATCAGTAATTGATATGAAAAAACTCAGGCTTTAGCAGGCCGGCCACTATGTTAACACAATATTAAGACAGCCTAAATGGTTCTCATAAAGAAATTGTTGATTTTGTATTAATAATAAGTAAATTTAATGTAACCAAATATGGCGCGGTTTGAAAAGAGGAATTTACATCTACATTTTGAGGACTATTTTGTTCGCTGGCCTGATGACAAATGCCATCAGCTCAAAGGGACAACAATACGCTTTCGATTTTTACGAAGGAACTTTTAATTTCAATGTCGATTCCACAATAGTTTTTCCCATACCTCAAACGGCAACAGCTTCAGCAGTTTCGAACTTTTATCATCAGGTCTCTTCCGGACGATACGCTTCCCTTATCTCATCTTTAGAAACGTACCAGAAAAAATTTAATTTAAACGACTGGATTTATTATCAACTGATCCGCAAAACAGCAGAACAGATTAGTCCCAAAGCCAACAACTATTTTGGATATACATTATATAAATGGTTTTTACTAAGTAAATGCGGCTACGATGCAAGGTTGGCGGTAGGCAACGACCAGGTCATTTTTTATGTAAGAAACGAAGAAGACATCAGCGATATTCCGTTTTTTATGATTGACGGGCAAAAGTTTACATACCTGAACTACCATGATTACGGCAAACTATTTAAACAGGCCGATGCTTACAAACCGATAAAGATATCAATACCAGAAGCCAAGAATCCATTTTCCTATAAGGTAACCAGAATGCCCGATTTTAAGCCTGAAAGTTACGAGGAAAAAGACATTGAATTTAGCTACCGACAGAAAATACATCATTTTAAACTTAAAGTTAATCAGGATGTACAGACCATTTTTAAAAATTATCCGGTAGTTGATTTTGAGAGTTATTTCAATATCCCGCTGAGCAGAGAAACGTACAGTTCTCTTATTCCCACACTGAAAGAAAATCTGAAAAACATGGATCAGAAAAAAGGTGTGGACTACCTGATGAGATTTACACGTTATGGCTTTCTATATGAAGATGACAATGAAAACTATGGTAAGGAAAAACGCTTTTCTCCGGAACAAACTTTATTGAGTACATATAGCGACTGCGACGACCGGGCCGCATTATTCTTTTACCTGGTAAAGGAAATATATAACCTGCCAATGATTGCATTACTATACCCCAAACATTTAACCATTGCGGTACAGTTTGACAAACCAGTGGGTGAAGCAGTTACTTATAAGGGCAAAAAATATTCTTATTGTGAACCTACCCCTCAGGCACAAAACTTAAAAATAGGGCAAATTGCCACCAACCTGAAAAACCTGAAGTATGAGGTGGTATATGCTTATGAGCCTGGCAACAAATGAAAGACCGGACAGGTTAAGCTAAGGTTAACCATAAGTTAAGATGATGTTATCTTATCGATAAGAAGTATATTAACACTTTATTTACCGTATTTTTAAGGGTTAATCTGAAAAAACACATGGCCGCCATCATCTATACTGTTATTAAGGAATTCTTTGTCGAAATTCACGGCTATCCGGTAAAGGCCAGGATTCTATCTCCAATTAATGACGACAAAACCTTTACATTTCAGGTCAGTTCGCACTTTAAAAATACCAGCGGACAGGAAGCCAATGTACCGGCTTCCACATTTACCTCTTATGCCAATGCAGAACGCCATTTGTTGGGCTACCTGGAGGCCTTTCAAAATACATTGGATTTAGGTGGTGAAGTAGCACCAGGAAATGCTTTTTAATTATTCTCTTTATCGTCTTTCTCCGCGGGAAGTTCTGATTGGATTACCTCCTCCTCAAACTCCTTTTTGTCTTTTTGGTTTCTGACGACCAGATAAATAATTAAAATAATGACCAGAACTGCAACGCCTATTACTATTGGATAATTCATATTTGTTCGATTAAATACCAGTCTATGCAATTTAACCTAAGTTATGACAAATATTTTGTATGTTAAGCAGCCATCTGAGTGTTAACATAATCATAATATTAACTTAACTTTCTGTTTTTCTACTTTTGTAAAAACCCATAAGTAGATGAAAAAGAATAAATCCAAGTCGAAAAATCATTCGACCAATAAAAAGCTACGTAAAGAATTAGAATCGAAATTAACCTTTGCATTTAATGAATTAGTTAATCAATATGGCAAAGCAAAAAAAATCGACAAAGTAATTGAGAAGTTTGCCAAACAACTTGCTAAAAAGGTAACTATTCCTGCTGTAGATGATTCTATTGTGCCGTTTATTAAGGAAGAAGAACAAGCTGCACCACCCGTTAAAGAAAAGCCAACAAAATCCTCAGCAGTAAAAACCGTTACCAAAAAAGCCAAAGTGACGGAAAAAGAAGAGGCGGAATTAAAATAGATTAAAAAAAGGCTGTCTCAAAATAAATGAGACAGCCTCTTTTAAATTAAATCCTAAAAATCTTAATAGACATTAGTTTGAGGCGTAAAGTTAGCCCAACCTGATGTCCAGTCTGAAGTGCCGAATGCACCACGATAAGTTACGACATCAAAACCAGTTAAGCCTGTAAAACTAGCGCCTGCTAATAAAATTGACCCCGTATTTAATGTGAATTTAGGAGTAGCACCTAAATCAAAAATAGTTTCATCGATTCCTAAATCCTGCCATTTCCCATATGTTTCATTTCCAAATGATGCTGTTTTAAACCAAACATCAATTGCCTGCGTACCTACATTGCCAGTTGATTTCGTTTCAACACCCACTGGGTTAGGGAATGTTGTTGTACCTCCTGTACCATAACCGTTTGCTCCCCAACCATCAACACCTGCTAAAACAATATTTTTTAATACTAATTCGCCATTTGCAGCATTTGCCAAAGTGGTTGCCCCATCAATAAACAATCCATTAGGGTATGCTGTAAATACAGAATTGTAGATTTTTATTTTATTATTTCTTCTCAAATGCATTGCATTTTGAAATTGAGTTGAAATGGTTTTGGTTCTGTCTTTCTTTGGGCCAATAATAGTTACATTAGAAAACTGAGGTGATGTGTAAGGTGTAACACTTGATCCAGTTCCATCATTATCAACTTCAAAACCATTAGAACCAGATTGGTCGGCAGAATTTGCATCACGGATGCCAATAGCAAACTGTACGGTACCACGGAAACCAAAATCAACGTCAAAATCATCATCAAGCCCACGGTAAGCGATCAAGTGTTTCGCATTTACAGTTCCACCAAACCATTCAAAAGCATCATCTAGACCATAAGAACATTGCACGTAATCAATTACAGTTCCAGAACCTACTGAACCCATGGTTAATGAGTTAACCTCCTGGTTAGGGTTAATCGGCGTACCAGCATAATCAATTCTTACATATTTTAAAATACCAGAATTATCTGTATCAACCGTGCCACCGTGCCAGCCTTCGTAAGCGCCTTCTAATTCGGTTTCACCACCTGATTGATTGTTAGTTGCTTTTCCACATAATACAACACCACCCCAATCTCCTGGCTCACGTAATCCCGGAGCACGTTCTGAAGTAAAAATAATTGGTTGAGATGCAGTTCCTTCGGCAATTAATTTATTTCCTCTTTGTACAACCAAAGTACCTTTTGTCTCTCTGTCGCCGATAATCACCGTACCCGCTTCAATCTCTAAGGTAACTCCTTCAATTGCTGCTAAGCCTGCTTTATTTTTTGCATCTCTTCCCACTCTAACAAAACCATTAAGTCTGTAAATTTTGTCTTTAGTCCACTTAGTGTTGGTCGTAATACTTCCGTTTGCAACTTCTACTATTGGTTTAGTAAATCCAGTAGCTGGATTTGTACCTGTACCAGATCCGTTACCAGAATTATATCCAGCTTCATTGTATTCGATAATAGTTGTTCTTTTACATGAACTAAAAATTAATGTTCCTGCCAAAACAAATACCATTGTTTTGAATCCATTAGTACCAAATTTTGGCTTGTAAAGCTTTTTCATATTCATTTTTCCTATTTAAGTCTTTATTTTTATTTAAAATATTTTGTAAGAAAGCGTTAATCCGAACTGACGGCCACTCCTAAATTGGGCCGTAACCTGATCTTCTGACTGATCGAATTTTCCATCTTGATTTCCGTCTTGCATCAATGTAAAGTTTTGGTTGAGCAAGTCGTTGAAGTTGGCTTTTAGGGATAGTTTATTGGTGAAATTTTTCGTCACAACTAAATCAACCACGTTTCTTGGCATCTCGTAAATATCCCTGATCAGATCTGTGCCAACAAATGCAATACGTTTTCCAGCAACATTATAAAGCAGGTTAACCTGGAATTTAGATTTAATGTTATTATAGAATATCGCTGCGTTTAAAATATATGGTGATTGTCCTTGCATAGGGCGATTATTGGATTGTCCAATTGCGCTGGCACCATCAAACATCACTTTACTATTAATGTATGAAGCATTTAGCAAAATGGTGATATCGTTTAAAAACTTACTTTCACTTAACCCTGCAAGCGATTTACGCATTTCTAGTTCTACTCCTATATTTCTAACGTTCTGAGCGTTATTGAAATTAAAAGACTGCGCATTAGAACCTGGTATAGCAGTCATCTCGATGGCGTCTTTAAATTTTTTGTAGAAGCCTGAAATACTGATCAGTTCGCTTGTTGATGGATAGAATTCATATTTTAAATCGTAATTATCAATCTTTGCTGTTTTTAAATTTGGATTTCCGGCAACATTGAAATTCTGATCAAAATCATAAAATGAAAAGGGTGCAATCTCTCTAAATTCTGGTCTGTTTAATGTTTTACCATAAGCCAGTCTGAATAAAGATTTTTCGTTTATATTAAACTGGATGTTTGCCGAAGGAAGTACCCTCGTAATATCATTATTAACGTTAACAGGGCCTCCAGTATCAAAACTGTTCAGTTTCTGAACGTTATTTTCTACTCTTGCACCTGCAACTACGGTTAATTTATCTTTATATGGCAGAACAAAATTGGCGAATCCAGCTAATAGTTTATTTGAAGCATCATAGTTGTCATATGGATTAGATTTTTCGTCCAATCTGATTCCCGTTGTTGTATTAATATTTTTCCAGTCGAAAAGTTCTTCTATAGTTCCCTTTAACAACGACTGATCAAATTGTAATGAATTTGCCCGCACGTAACCGATGTTTCTAGAAGAAAATGTTCTTTGCTTATCTTCATAATAACCACCAACTTTTATTGAAGGCTTAAAACCCTCAGATTTTGGAGCAAGTGCCTGTTCAACATTAAATGCACCGGTTTTAATGTCTTCATTCATTTTGGAATAAAACCGACCCAGGAACTCTGGCTGGGCACCACCAGTTGGCACGAAGATATTATAAGTACCATCTCCATTAGCAAGTGTTCTGTAACGCGAGTAATCTGGCTGATCTCTGAATGATTTACTATAACCTAATACCCAGTCAAACTTGGTATGCTCTTCATTAAATTTATGAACACCCGATAATTGCCCTGAATAAATGCCACGATATAAAACATTCGATGCATAATTGGCGTATTCCTGCTGTTTTTCAGAACCAAGGCGACTAACATATTGTGATGTACTTAATTGATTATATAGGTTTTTAAACTCGAAAGTATTGTTATTATTTAATTTAAAGGCCCAGTTATGTACAAGCCCTAAACGGACATTGTAGGTATACTGATCGTCATTATATCTGTAATTTTCTTCAGCGATTTTCGAAATTGGATCATAAACCTCGTAATTTCCTCTAAACACGGCATTATTTGTTTTACTGTTGCTATAGGTAATCGCCGTAATATTTCCCAATAATTTATTGTTGATGTTAAATCGTTTGCTACCGTAAATATTTAGCTTTTGATCCAAATTAGCCGTATTAACTTCTGGTAACCAGTTATTCCTAAGTGCATGCCCGGCCGCGTTCAATTTGCTGGCACTAACCTGGTTTAAATTTGAAGGGAAATTAACAGGTAAATCATTTTCACCTGTATTGAAGCCAGTAAAATATAAGCTTCCGGTATTAGTTCTTTTGAAATCTTTAAAAGTAGCATTTTGACGGTAACTAGTTCCATAATCGATTGTTAATCGATCATCATCAGGTATGCTTTTAAGAAAAACCTTAACAACACCTCCTGCAAAATCTGCGGGAATATCAGCCGAAGGACTTTTATAAACCAATACACGATCAATTTGATTGCTTGGTATTAAATCAAATGAAAAAGACCGAACATCCGTTTCTAAGCTGGGTGCGGTTACATTATTTAACTGAACATTATTATAACGTTCCGCCAGACCACGGATATTAATAAAACGATTGTCTACAATCGTAATACCGGGAACACGTTTTACTACTTGCGCAGCATCTGTATCACCGGATCGCTGAATGGTTTGAGCGGAAACTCCGTTTGCAATTGATTGAGATTTTTTCAGCTCTGCCAAAAGAGATACTTCAGTACCTGATTTCCTGGCGCCCGTAATTACAACATCGTTAAGGGTAGATTGATCATCTTCCATCACAACATCTATCACAGTTGTTTTTCCTGGAGTAACTTTTACATTAGGAATTACCTGTTTTTTAAAGGAAATAAAAGAAAAACTTACACGGTAAGTTCCTGGTTTTACAGTATTTAAAATATAATTACCATCAGCATCACTGGTAGTACCAATTGATGTTCCTTCTATCAATACAGATAGGCCCACCAACGTTTGCCCCGTAGATTTATCCGTTATTTTACCAGAAATTTTTCCGGTCTGTGCATACGAAAGTATGCTGATCGTTAGCGCGAACACAGTAAGTGCCGCCCTTTTAAAAGAGTTTAGTAAGTCCAATTTGCCTTTATTTGATAAGGGCAAAATTATTACCACAGTGTTAACTGTAAGTTAGATGTTAATTAAGATTGCTTTACTTTAAGGTTAATTAAATATTAACAAGCATTTTTGATCAGTAACGGATGCCCGCCTTTTTGCAAATAAAGTGAAGTAACCAAATCGGACCAATTAACAGGAATTTAACGTCATCTAAGAATGATGGTTTTTTTCCCTCTATTTTATGGCCGATAAACTGACCAACCCAGGCCGCTACAAATATTGCGGCATAAATGACATAAGCAGTTCCGCTCCCTAAACCTACAGCCTGTTCAATTTTGACGATAACGTAACTCATTATTCCCACCACCCAGATCATCATGAAAAACAGTACCGGAGACAATGTAAAATAATAATACAGGCTAAAGGCAAGTAGAAAGGAAGCCCAGTTAAAGAATCCATTATAACTGCCCAGAAATCCCAAATGCGGGAAAGGAATCTGCCATACCAAACCTAATAAGCTAAATACAATTAATGGAACACAGATCCAGTGCACCAGTTTGTTAGTCGGATTTTGATGACTTTCGGCGTACTTGTCAAAAAGTACATCAACAGGTCTCTTAGGTTCAATTTTAATGGTTTGCTTGCTCATTATGTAAAAATAAAAAAAGCGATGGAATATCCATCGCTTTATATTTTGTTTAATTCATAGACCTTATAGGTTTTGAAAACCTATAAGGTCTTAAAAATATTACTTCGCAAAAGCTACAGAACGGGTTTCCCTGATTACGGTAACCTTAATCTGTCCCGGATAGGTCATTTCTGTTTGGATACGGGTAGAAATATCAGCAGCTAACAATTCAGCCTGAGCATCGGTAATGCGCTCGCTTTCTACAATTACACGTAGTTCTCTACCGGCCTGAATGGCGAAAGTTTTCTCAACACCTGGATAAGAAAGAGCCAACTCTTCTAAATCCTTAAGGCGTTTAATATAACTTTCCACTACCTCACGGCGTGCACCCGGACGAGCGCCAGAAATGGCATCACAAGCCTGTACAATTGGTGAGATCATTGAAGTCATCTCAATTTCATCGTGGTGGGCACCAATGGCATTACAAATTTCAGGGTGTTCTTTATACTTTTCGGCCAGCTGCATACCCAAAATAGCGTGTGGCAATTCTGGATTATCATCAGGCACTTTACCAATATCGTGTAGTAAACCTGCACGTTTAGCCATTTTAGCATTTAAGCCTAATTCTGCAGCCATTGTAGCACAGAAATTAGCTACTTCACGTGAGTGATGTAATAAGTTTTGTCCATAAGATGAACGGTAACGCATACGGCCAACCATGCGGATCAATTCAGGATGCAAGCCGTGAATACCCAAATCGATTACGGTACGCTCGCCGATCTCTACAATCTCATCTTCGATCTGTTTTTTGGTTTTGGCTACAATTTCTTCAATACGTGCCGGGTGGATACGACCATCAGTTACCAAACGGTGTAAAGCCAAACGGGCTATCTCTCTCCTTACCGGGTCGAAACCTGATAAAATGATGGCTTCCGGCGTATCGTCTACAATAATTTCGATACCGGTTGCTGCTTCCAAAGCACGGATATTTCTACCTTCTCTACCAATAACGCGACCTTTGATCTCGTCACTTTCGATGTGGAAAATAGATACAGAATTTTCAATTGCCGCCTCTGTAGCAGTACGCTGGATGGTTTGGATAACTACTTTTTTAGCTTCTTTACTCGCCGTTAATTTGGCTTCATCCACAATATCCTTCACCTGCATCATGGCCTGGGTGCGGGCTTCTTGTTTCAGATTTTCTACCAATTGTTCTTTGGCTTCTTCGGCAGAAAGGCCGGCAATGGTTTCCAATTGCTTTAGATGCTGGTTTTTGAGTACCTCTACTTCTTCCTGCTTTTTAACCGCAAGTTCAGTCTGTTTTTCGAGGTTAATTTTATGCTTTTCGAGTTCCTGCTCTTTTCTATTAAAATTTTCCATGCGCTGATTTACCGATTGCTCTTTTTGCTTAATGGTATTTTCGCGCTGGTTAATGGTATTGTTTCTGGCACTAACTTCTTGTTCGTGCTCGGCTTTTAACTGTAAAAATTTCTCTTTTGCTTCTAAAAGTTTATTCTTTTTTAAAATTTCTGCATTGTTTTCTGCATCTTTTAAAATCTTTTTCACTTTGTTCTGTGCGGCAATTTCTTGCTGTTTAAGCAAGTTACGCAGGAGAAATCTTCCTATTACTACTCCGATAGCTATACCCGCTATCACGGCAAATACGTATCCTAATATTTCAACTATTTCCATTTTGTTTTTTATGTAAAAAAAAACCGCAACTAATTTTTAAAGTCTCATACATTTTAAACCTCAACTAAGCATAATTAGGGTTTAAGCCATTTTCAGGTGCAATAGCAAATGAAATACGCCCTCTTAACCCTATAGATATTGAAGTGTTAAGTTTTATAAAATTTGAAACTCAAAAACCAGCCGCGGCTATGTTTTTATGCTAAATATTGGCATCATTTAAGCGCTGAACAGGTCAGCGTAATGAAATGCCGAAAGAACGAACCTTATTTTGCAAAGAAATTACTGAGTAAAACATCCAATTCTTCAACTTTATCGGCAACAGCAGTATCCTGGCTCTGTACTTTGTTTTCTGTTCTTAACACGGCTGTTGCATAATGCAATACAGCCATAGAAAGAAGGTCTTGCTTATCTCTAACCGCATAATTATCCTGGTAATCTTTTATGCGCTCATTGATCATTTTCGCTGCCCGTCTCACAATTTCTTCCTCTTCCATGTTCACCTTTAATGGGTAAATACGGTCGGAAATGGTTATTTTAATCGAGATTTCTCCCATTTGTTAGCTTAGTTTCTGATTTCCTTGCATCACTATTTTTTTAATAATGCAATACTTTTATCAATCTCCCGCACAAAATCGTTAATTTTTTGTTTAATGTCAAGCGATTTTTCACTTGTCCCCTCGATACTTTTAGCCAATTTTGTAACCCTCAATTTTTCATCAAGTTCTACATTTTTTTCTTTCGCTGTATCAAGTGCTACCTTTAACGATTGGTTTTCAAGCTTTAATAAATCATTTTCTTCCTGTAGCGCATTACATAACTCAATTACCCGAGCCGTTTTTTGTAATACTTTATCTAATTGATCTGCAACAGAAGCCATGAATTTATTTCTAAAAATACGAATTTATATTTTATTTCCTAATTTCTGCGCCAGCTTGTGCCGTTAAATTCGTAATAAGCTTCTGCATGGTATGCTCAATCTGCTTATCGGTAAGGGTTTGTTCCTCATCCTGCAAGATGAAATTCAGTGCATAAGATTTTTTCCCTTCCGGCAATTTATCACCAACATACACGTCAAACACCCCCACTTCCTTAATCAGCTTTTTATCCGTTTTAAATGCAATCCCCTTTAAGGTATCGAAAGTTACATTTTGGTCAATTAATAAGGAAAGATCACGACGTACCTGCGGATATTTAGCAACATCTTTGTGCACGATTTTATTTTTCCTTACAATATCCAACAAAACAGCCCAATCAAAATCCGCATAAAACACTTCTGTATTCACATCAGCTACTTTACGATCAGCTTTTGAAACAGCACCGAAACTTACCAAAGTTTTATCTCCACGGAAATATTTAATTCCATAAGCAAAGTTTTCATCGTTTAAAACATCCGACTGATAACTGGCAATCCCCAAACGTGATATAACTGCATCAACAGCTGATTTTAAATTATAAAAAGTTGCCGGTTTAGCCTGGTGGTTCCATTGCTCACTTTGCTTGGCACCAGCAATCAATAATAACAACCTTGGCCGCTCAACATACTTTTCGTTAATCAAATGATAGGTTTTACCAAATTCATAAAACTTCACATCCGAGTTCTTCCGGTTTTGATTGTATGCTACACTTTCCAGCGCCGGCATCAGTAAATTCTGGCGCATTACATTTAGATCACTGCTTAACGGATTTAAAATAAATACAGCTTCATCTAAATTTTTTGAATAGGCCGATTTGGTTAACGAGTTGCACATAATCTCAGCATAACCATTCGCGGTAAGCATATCTGCAATTACGTTATGTGTATTTTCCTTTTCAGGCTTAACACTGTAAGAAAGTGATGCGTTTACCTTTGAAGGGATTTCAACATTGTTATAACCGTAAATACGCAGAACTTCTTCTGTAATGTCGCATTCGCGGGTTACGTCTACTTTAAATGATGGCACCCTTAAAGCCAAAGTATCCTCAGCGGTATTGGTAGCGGAAATACCTAACGCAGTTATGATGTGTTTGATTTCGGCAGATGGGATATTTGCACCGATCAGTTTATTGATATTGGTATAACTTACCTCAAACTCAAAGGGCTTGATGTGGTTTGGATAAATATCAGCAACCGGAGAGGAAATTTCGCCGCCAGCCAGTTCTTTAATCAACATGGCTGCATATTTTAATGCGGTAACCGTAATCTCAGGATCAGTACCACGCTCATACCGGAAAGAGGCATCGGTTTTTAAACCATGTCTTTTCGACGTTTTACGCACAGAAACAGAATTGAAGTAAGCACTTTCGAGGAAAATATTTTTGGTACTCGTATCTACACCAGAAGATTTGCCACCAAACACCCCTGCAATGCACATTGGTGCTTCAGCATTGCAGATCATCAGATCATCTGCACTCAACTTTCGCTCCACATCATCAAGCGTTACAAAAGGAGTTCCTTCTTCCGCTTTTTTAACGATTACTTTTCCACCGGCAACTTTATCAGCATCAAATGCATGTAATGGTTGCCCCAAACCATGAAGCACATAATTGGTAACATCTACCACATTATTAATCGGACGTACACCAATTACCTTTAATTTGTCTTTTAACCAGTCAGGCGATTCTGCTACGGTAACGCCCGAAATGGTAACGCTACTATAACGCGGACAAGCGGCCAAATCTTCTACTTCAACCGGAATAACCAGATTTTCGTTGTCCGTTTTGAATGCGGAAATATCGGGCATTTCATACTCACTCCTGAAATAAGCAGCAACATCTCTCGCCACGCCCAAATGCGAAGCCGCATCGGCACGGTTAGGTGTTAATCCGATTTCGAAAACAAAATCGTCATCCATTTTAAAATGATCTTTTGCACGGATTCCAACTTCGGTATCTTCAGCAAGGATCATAATCCCATCATGCGATTTACCCAAACCGATTTCATCTTCGGCACAGATCATTCCCTGCGAAAGTTCTCCTCTGATTTTTGATTCTTTTATCTTGAAAGGTTCTCCCTCTAAGGGATATACCGTAGTACCCACGGTAGCTACCACCACTTTTTGGCCGGCGCCTACATTTGGCGCACCGCAAACAATCTGAAGATTTTCTTTACCACCAACATTTACAGTGGTAATACGTAACCGATCGGCATTGGGATGCTGAATACAGGTTAATACTTCGCCAATAACCAAGCCCTCTAAACCGCCCACAACAGGCTGCACTTTTTCTACACTTTCTACCTCCAAACCTACATTGGTAAGAATTAAAGAAAGCTCCTGAGGTGTTTTTTCAATTTGTACGAATTGCTTTAACCAGTTATATGATATTTTCATTTTAGAGAATCAAGTAATGAGTATCAAGTATCGGGACAAGCCCGGATGATGATCAATTTTATTAAAACGCAAAGATATTATTTAAAGGTCAAAGGAGGAAGTTAATTATTGAGATTTGAGACTGGAGACGTGAGATATGAGATGTGAGACTGGAGATGTGGGATATGAGACATAACAAAACCTAAAAATGGTGCAAACACACCAAAAAGTAACTAATGGCCGATTTTCAGATTGGATAGAATGACCGCACATGCCCCTGCTCCTATTACCAGCATAATAACCGAAGCGATAACTAACTGAATTCCAGGTTTAACGGGCTGATTTCTTACAGCTTTTATAATAATCTGCACAATGCCAATTACAAACAACAAAACCGCAATTACCCAATATACAATAAAAATTCCCATACGCTTGTTTTGAGATTAACTGTTAAAAAGCAATACGGCACAAGCACCAAAACCAATTACAGCCATTATTACCGAAATAATAAGCAGTTTCAATCCTGGTTTCACCGGTTCGTTCCTGGAAGATTTAATGATAATCTGAATGATCCCCACTACAAAAAGTACAATTGCAGTAAGAATGTAAATCACAAATAAGCCGAATAAACCATCCATATTAATTCATATTTAATTTTTCCCTGATCAGATCTATTTTATTATCGCGGTAAAAAATATTCATGGTCTCGAAAGGCACCATTTTATATTTATCGCTTACAATGTGCACACAAGATTTTTTGACTGCCCGCACATCAAAATCAAGCGGATCCATAAAATTCATGATAATGATCCGAAATAAATTATCGTAACTCAAACTATCTGATTTTACTCTTGGCAGGCAGCACATCAATTCGCCAAAAGTGTCTTCTGCACAATCGACCGAAACACCTGTGCTAAACAAGTTGAGCATATGTTCTTTCAATTTTTCATCATGTTCGAACACGATGGTATTTTTCGAATTATTGAGCAAATCTTCAGGATTGATCAGATGTGTCATCGGGATGACTTCATCGCCGATTTTTAAAGCATAAGCCATACATAATGCATCAGGATTGCAGGGTACGGGAATCAAATCCTGTGGGGTGAAGGTTGGATATTGCTCATAAATCTTTCTGCGCACCTCGGTTAAGGTGATCCTTCCCTGCTGATCATTATAATCATCGTTTCTTCCGGCAACCTGGGTCGGTTGGAAAGTAACCCCACGTACACATTTCTGTTTGAGCGCATAATCTAAAATATCGCCAATTTCATGATCGTTTAATCCTTTTTGCAAAGTAACAACCAAGGTGGTCGATACATTAAACTGATTTAAATGATCAATGGCTTTTTTCCTTACCTCAGTAAGGTCTTCGCCTCTTAGCTTGGTCAACACATCAGCATTAAAACTATCAAACTGCAGGTAAATTTCGAAATCGGGCATATAAGTGGCTAGCTTTTCCACAAAATTGATATCCTTGGCAATCCTGATACCGTTGGTGTTCACCATTAAATGTTTTATAGGTTTAGTTTTGGCGAGATCTAAAATCTTAAAAAACTCAGGGTGCACGGTTGGTTCTCCGCCTGACAGCTGAACCACATCAGGTTCGCCTTCGTTGGCCACTACCACATCCATCATCCGCTCTATTTCCGCCAAAGTTCGGTGCCTGCCATAATTTGGTGACGACATGGCATAACAGGTTGGACAGGCCAGGTTGCAACGATCGGTAACCTCTATTACCGTTAAACACGAATGCTGTTCATGATCGGTACACAAACCACAATCGTAAGGACAACCGTAATGCACTTTGGTATTAAACTTAAGTGGCATTTCAGACTGTTTATTGTAATTCCTGATCTGTTTATAATATTCAACATCATCAGCAATCATCACTTTACTATCACCATGTGTCCTACAATTTTTCAGCATAAACACCTTACCATCCTGAAAAACAATTTTCGCATCGCAAAGCTGTAAACATTCAGGACAAAGGCTTTTGGTGTAATCGTAGTATATATAATCTCTGGTATTGGCCATCATGTTACAGGTTAGGTAAGATTCTTTTAGAAATTCTAAAAATGAATCTATAATAATAAATAAAAATAAACAATGCAGACCAATGAATGCTGCTTAAATTTAAAAATAACGAATGGTAAGGCTTTATAAACTCTATCAAAAACCTAAATAAGAAATAAAGCACCATAAATAATTTAAAACGGTCGCCGTTAATCAATTCCTTATGTTTCAAACCGTTGAAAAGAAAAATCAAAAGTACCAGATAAATCATTTCATAGAGCATGATCGGATGTCTGGGTATACCGTCACCAAGATCCATCCCCATAAAAAAGCGGGTAGGAATACCATAGGTCGGTTCATCGATTCCCATTGAAAAGCAACCGATCCGCCCTATAATCAATGCAACTAAAATCGGGATCACGTAAACATCTCCCGAGGCGATATTTACTCCGATGATCTTTTTTATCAGTTCGACACCAAATAAGCCGCCAAGCAAACCGCCAACAATGGTTTTACTTTGATAAAGAACCGAAAACGTAAGATGATTGACTACTTCTGGCGTTTCCAGCACGGCCACTACCCGCGAGCCAACCAGGGCACCAAGCATGGCCCCTAACATAATCCATAATCTGTTTTCGTCAGATATCGGATCTGCAATTCCTTTTTTATAATGGTAATATAACCTCACGCCGATGATAAAAGCGAGGGTTTCGAAAATGTAATGATAATGGTATTGATGACCAAAAAGCCCGAATTGAAAAGGAAATGGTGATACAGATTTTAACAGCATCTATTAAAAGAATAACCGGCAAAAAACAGGTAAATGATCTGAATAATACCTTTTATCCTTACTATCGGTTAACACGGCAAACTTTTGCACTTTAAAACCTTTGTTTACGAAAACATAATCGATCCTGTCTTTCAGGTCGCTATCGAAATGAAAACCATTAAAGGTACCAGTTGGCCCATATGGAGGCTCTACAGAAACGTCTTTTGCATCAATGAGAAAAGATTTGATGGTTGCAATGGCCTCCGTTTCTGGCGTCACGTTTAAATCACCCGTAAAAATAACCGGTAAATTTGGTGCAATCTGCTGTATCTTTTGTTTCAACAATTTAGCTGATTCAATTCTCGCTTTCACCCCAATATGATCGTAATGGGTATTGAAAACGATAAATTCCTTTTTATTCAGCTTATCGTAAAGTTTTACCCAGCTACACACGCGGTTGAGTGCAGCATCCCATCCTTTTGAAGGCACATCAGGCGTTTCTGATAACCAGAATGTACCACCATCTTTTTTAGTGAAACGGTCTTTATCAAAATAAACTGCCGAAAATTCTCCTTTTCTTTTGCCGTCATCGCGCCCAACCCCCACTACATCAAAATTGGAATTTTCCAGCAGGGCATCAAATTGTTCAGGCAGGGCTTCCTGTACGCAAAGGATATCGGCATCGTGAAACTTAACCAGGGCTTTGACATTGTCTTTTCGGTTTGGCCAGGCATTGATTCCATCTGATGCAACATTTAAGCGGATATTATAGGTAATGAGATTAATTGGAACGCCTTTTTTCTGAGCAAAAGCCGCAATGGTTAATAAAAGAAAAATAGGGATGATTTTTAAAGCATTCATAAAATGTAATTTCACTGTTTAATTAATAAGGTGAATTGTACCACCTATTTCTGAGCCGCTATTATACTATTTTAACTTTAATTGCAGCTTAACATCCAAATATCTTTTAAATTAAATCTTCGTCTCTGTAACTATAATAGCGGTTATTGGCAAAAATCAGGTGATCGACCACATACAAACTCAACAAATTACCTGAAGCGACCATATCTCTGGTCAATTTATCATCACTCTCGCTGGGCTTTAAATTTCCGGAGGGGTGATTATGTGCCAACACAATATTAGCCGCATTGTTTTCTAAAGCCGTTTTAAAAATAATTTTCGGATCGGCTACCGTACCAGCCTGTCCGCCTTTGCTGATCAAGAATTTACCGATCACGCGGTTGGACCTATTTAACAGTAATATCCAGAATTCTTCATGATTGAGATTGGCAAAGGTTTGATGCAAATATTTATATACATCGTTAGAGGTCGTTACATGCGTAATCACTTCCTCTGTGGTTTCTTTCCGTCGTAAGCCAAGCTCTAAAGCAGCAATAATCGTTAATGCTTTGGCTTCACCGATTCCTTTAAACCTCGAAAGTTCCAGAATGGAAGCCTTACCCAGCTTGGTTAAATTGTTATCGTAAAAAGATAAAATTCTTTTACTTAAATCAACAGCGGTTTCGTTTTTATTACCAGAGCCAATTAAAATGGCGATGAGTTCAGCATCCGTTAAATGTCTTCTGCCATGCAACAAAAGTTTTTCACGGGGCCGATCTTCTTCAGCCCATAACTTTATACCTAGCTTCTGTTCGTAGTTTTCCATTTTTGAAGATAAAAAAAGGCATCCTAACTTATCGTTGGGATGCCTTCCTAATATCGTAAAAAAATGGCTTATTTTAAACCGTTAACGAATTTCGTTAATTTTGATTTGTTATTTGCCGCTTTATTTTTATGGATGATGTTCTTTTTAGCTAAACGATCTAACATAGAGATTACTTTAGGCAATAAATCCGATGCAGATTTTTTATCTTCTGCAGCACGTAATCTTTTAATGAAAGTACGCGTAGTTTTTGCCTGATATCTGTTACGTAAACGTTTTGTTGCGTTTGCTCTAATTCTTTTTAATGAAGATTTATGATTTGCCATTTCTATTTAGCCTTTTATTTTTCTTATTCGTTTCCTATAATTCGGGTTGCAAATATAGGATTAATGTTTTTAAATCACAAAACACTTTTAACTTTTTTTTCATTAAAACCAAACCCTGTTTTCGAACAGCAAAAATAAGTTAAAATTATTCATTAATAATACTTTAACCTGATTGAATAAAAATTCTTTTACATAGAGAAAACAGTCTTAAAAATACTATTTTTGGGCAAAACGATTTTGAGTGAAAAAGAGAATAGCCATCTTTGCATCAGGTTCCGGCTCTAATGCCCAAAAGCTGATGGAGCATTTTAAGCGGAGCAATGAAATAGAAATATCTTTGGTGTTAACGAACAATGCCGATGCATATGTATTGCAAAGAGCTGATAATTTTGAAATTCCCACCCATATCTTCGATCGAAATGAGTTCTACCAAACCGATGAGGTAGTAGACCTGCTGAAAAATCTTGAAATTGATTTTATCGTGCTGGCAGGTTTCCTTTGGCTGATTCCTAAAAACCTGATCCATGCTTATCCAGGCAGAATTGTGAATATCCACCCTGCAATCCTTCCTAAATTTGGCGGAAAGGGCATGTATGGCGACCATGTTCACCAGGCGGTAATGGCTGCTGGCGAAACTGAAGGCGGAATAACCATTCATTATGTTAACGAAAATTACGATGAAGGCGAGTACATTCACCAGGCCCGCTACCGGATAGACAAAAACGACAGTCTGGAAATGATAAAATTTAAGGGACAGCAACTGGAGCACCTGCATTATCCGCGCGTGGTGGAAAGCATTGTCAAAAAAATCAGCAAATAGTTAAGATGTTAAAGCATTAACACAGTACTGGTAAAAGATCCGAATTAACACTGTTTTTAATGTGATACATCATTAATTGGCCGCAACATGTTTCTTACATTCTGGAAACTACCCTGCCTTATTGATCATCCGCCTTTTACCGAATTATACTCAAATTTATAATTTGTAAGTGCCAGCAACAGGCAACAATTGCTTTTTGTTTGTCGTCTTAAAAGACGATTAATGACCAATCGCATTTAAAACCGAGTCTTTCTTTCCGGCAAATCCTACCGCACCTTCTATAAAAGAGTAGATAAGCATGAACGATGCAATCTGCTATTTAAACAATCAAAAATCTCGCTGAGAACTGAAAAATTTCAAAGCGGGCTTTCGATAATGGATTCAATTACCCCGATCAACTAATCCAATTAAAAATTGGAAACACAACCTCTTTAATGTTTAGCGCTTTTATTTAAAACATTAACGAATGTAAGTTCAACTCTACCATATATCAATTCCCCCTTGTATCGGTGTTCCTTTTTAGGGAAGTTTAAATGTGGTTAAGCAATAACGCGTGCTTGCTTCCAAATCACAAAATGAAATAGGCTATGTATATATTTTTTGTAGACGTACAAATCATATTAATAAAGCTTATAAGCAAAAGCCCAAACGCCAGGGTGAGATGGCGTGTTTACCTAATCAATAAAACTGTATAAAATGAAAAACTTAAAAGGAATGCAGAAGAGCCTTTCTTCTTTGGAAAACAAAAGACTCCAAGATTTAAGCACAGTACAAGGTGGTTTGTATCTTATCAGATCAAACGTTGCCTGTCCGGGCCAATACCCAAGTGAAACTGTGGAATATGACGCTTACGAAAGCAATGGCGGCAAGTATATCGGAAGAACATGTCAATCTGCTGTTTCAGCCCCAAGTTCTGACATAGGAAACTGGAACGGCGCTAACTAAGCAAATTCAAGTTAAGCCTTAACTCGTGTCATTTATAAACGACTGGGTTTTAACAGGAAAATGTACAAAATCTGCAGAACAGGATTTTGGATTCTGCTCACAATAAAAACTAGTAAAATGAAAAACTTAAAAGGAATGAAGAAAGATTTTTCTTCACTTGAAAACAAAAAACTTACTGATTTATCTTCAACCAACGGCGGAAGAGCAATGGGAGGCTACACCTCTATTCAATCCAATGTGTTTGTGGGTGAAGGATGTATAGAGTATGATCACTATGAGGGACCGAATGGTACAGGTGGATATATTTACAGGGAAATCCGTCGTCTTGCACCTGGTGAACCTGTTCACAACTACTAAAATTGTTTAAATGTAATTTCTGCTATCACTTCTGCAGAAATTACATTTAATCAAATCCTATGAAAAGATATGGGCTGCCTTCTTAACAGGGCGCCCTATCAAGATCATTCACTGGCCAATTAAATAAAGATGATTTTAATTATATCCAAGAAACAGGAGACCACCACCAATGAAGTGATCAAATGGCTTTTGGCAATGGGTAAAAAATTTATCCGGGTACAGGAAGACGAAGTTTTTGAGATCAAAACCAAAGAGAAAAGGATTTATATAGAAAGCGATAGGAACTGTTTTTACCTCGATGAAATCAGTAGTGTATGGTACAGAAGAGGAGGTTTAAAATTTAAAAATTTCCACTACGACAATCATTCGGTAAACATTCACATGCAGGAGCACCAACATTGGCTGCATGATTATGTAATCAAAACACTTGAATCCAAAAAGCACATCAATAAACAAAGCAACAGCGCTGTAAACAAACTGTTTGTATTAGAGCAGGCAAAAAAAACAGGGCTGGATGTTCCCGAATATTACCTTGCGGAGAATACGTGTGATGTGGTTTTGGATAAAACAATAATAAAGCCATTGACCGGAAATATAACGATTGACGCTTACCAGAATTATGGGGAAAGCATTATGTATACGCATGTTATCGATCGCCAGGAAGAAGATAGCTTCTTTATTACCTTTTTTCAGGAAAAAATTGAAAAGGATTTCGAAATCAGAAGCTTTTACCTGAACGGAAGATTTTTTTCCACGGCAATAATCTCTCAAAATGATGAGCGAACCAAAACCGATTTCAGAAAGTACAATCTTGAAAAACCCAACCGAAATGTCAGATACAATCTTCCTATAGAAATTGAAAGGAAAACCCGTCAATTAATGGAGTTACTGGATATAAACTGTGGCTCAATAGATTTCATAAAAAGTGAAGAGAAATTTTATTTTTTGGAGGTCAACACGGTTGGTCAATTCTTAGGAGTCAGCTCCATGTGTAATTATGGTGCAGAGAAAGCTATAGCCGAATATTTATGAGATATAAAATCGAAGATAAAAATAAGCTGCCCCTAACATTCAAATTTGTAGATGAATATAGGGGTAAAAAAAATAGTCAAAAAGGTGATGATGTGCTTTATGCTACGTGCAAGCGATATCAAACCAACTTCCTTATGCTGGTAAAACCATATAAGCCCATTAGCAGATTATTATGAGGTACTTCAACTTATTTAGCGATATCCTGATCACAAAAGGCGTTAACAGAATCTTAATTTCTGATTTACAACGTAACTATTCTGAGTTGCAGTCTTTAGAATTGAATAATATAATTGAAGAGTTAAAATCGAATTCCATTGAAGATGTATTTGCGCTTTATGATCAGGAATCAAAAGAAATGCTACAGGAATACCTGAACTTTTTAGTAGAAAAAGAGTACGGTTTTATTACTGAAAACAGTTGGGACGAAAACTTTCCACCATTACAAACGGACTTTAGCGATAGCAGCACCATCTCTAATATATTTATCGAAACTGCTGATTTAATGTTTTCGCCACAGTTGGTGCAATCTATTGAAAATTTAGGAATAAGACATTTGGTAATCTATTGTGAAAGCAAACTTTCATTGATGGATTTTTTGACATTAGAAGACACATTTAACGACTCTTGCTTAGAAAGCATAGAAATTTTTTCGTTGTACCATGAGGACGTAAATGATGATTTCGTAAAAAAACTGGATGAAAAATGTTTAAGAATCTACAGCTTGATATTCCATAAATGTGATAATGCTGCTTTCGAGGTTACAGATACTTTTAAATTCAACCTGGTTTTTACCGATCAACATTTAAAAATAAATTCTTGCGGAAAAGTAGATCTAAAATACTTTGAAACAAACATGCTGAAGGTTTTAGAAGCCATTAACCATAATTCTTGCCTTCATAAAAAAATAGGTATCGATATAAATGGCAATATTAAAAACTGTCCTGCAATGTGCAATAGCTTCGGAAACATCAACACGACCACTTTAGAAGAAGCAATCCTCCATGAAGATTTTAAAAAATACTGGAACCTAACCAAGTCCGGAATTCAGATTTGCAAAGACTGCGAGTTTCGAAACATCTGTACAGATTGCAGAGCTTTTACAGAGCAAACACATAAAAATAATGATGGCTTAGACATTTCAAAACCCTTAAAATGTGGTTACAACCCCTATACCAGCCAGTGGGAAGAATGGAGCTTAAATCCGCTTAAGCAAAAAGCAATACAAAGTTACAGCATGCAGCAATTAAACTACGATGCCTAAAAAATTCCCTTTTTATAAACAACCCGATGCAAAAGACTGTGGCCCTACTTGTTTACGTATTATAGCTAAACACTATAATAAAAGTATTCCGCTTCAGCATCTGAGAACACTTACCGAAACAACCAGAGAAGGTAGCGGCCTTCAGGGGCTTAGCAATGCAGCGGAAAGTTTAGGTTTTAGAACTTTAGGGGTTAAAATAGATTTTAAAACCCTGGTTGCAGATGCGCCTTTACCTTGCATTGTACACTGGAACAAAAATCATTATGTGGTGGTTTATAAAATTGACAAAGCCGAAAAAGTTTATATTTCAGACCCTAGCTATGGCTTAATTACTTATAAAAAAGAGGAATTTATTAAACATTGGATTGGTGAAAATGCAAACGACGAGACCGAGGAAGGCGTTGCACTTGTTCTGGAAACCAGCCCCTCATTCTATCAGGATGACTTTGAAGATGAAGAAAAGAAGACAAGTTTCGCTTTTCTATCCAGATATCTGTTAAAGTATAAATCGCTAGTTATACAGCTTGCCTTTGGCTTACTTGCCGGAAGTTTGCTATCGCTGATTTTTCCTTTTCTTACCCAAAGTGTGGTAGATGTGGGAATACAAAATCAGGATATCAATTTTATTTACCTGGTTTTGCTGGCACAGGTAATGCTCTTTATAGGTAAAATGGGTATTGATATTATCCGTAGCTGGATTTTACTGCATCTTTCTACCAGAATAAATATCTCTATCGTTTCCGATTTCTTCATCAAGTTAATGAAACTTCCCATCAGTTTCTTTGATACCAGAATGACGGGAGACATTATGCAGCGCATCAACGATCACCATAGGATAGAACAATTGCTGACAAGCTCTTCGCTAAGCACACTGTTTTCTATGGTTAACCTGATCATTTTCAGCATTGTATTGCTCATGTATGATTATCGCCTCTTTGCAGTTTATTTAATCGGCGCTATCCTATATGTGGCGTGGATTACCTTTTTCCTCAAAAAAAGAAAAGAACTGGACTACAAAATGTTCTCACAGGTTTCGCAGGAGCAGAGCACAGTAATTGAGCTTATTAACGGCATGCAGGAAATAAAAATGCATAATGCGGAGAAGCAAAAAAGATGGGGATGGGAATTTTTACAGGTAAAGTTATTTAAAATCAGAATAAAGGCCCTTTCCTTAGAGCAGTGGCAATCTGTTGGCGGTGGTTTTATCAACCAGATTAAAGATATTTTAGTAAGTTTTCTTTCAGCCAAACTGGTACTGGATGGAAATCTCACACTAGGTATGATGCTTTCTGTGCAATACATTATCGGTCAGTTAAATAGCCCCTTGTTACAATTGATCGATTTTATCAAACAGACTCAGGATGCCAAAATATCTTTGGAAAGACTTGGTGAAATTCATGATAAAAAAGACGAAGAAAGTACTGATGAGCAATATATTACAGAAATCCCACAAAAAGACATTACACTAAATAAGGTATCCTTTAGATATGTTGGCTCAGATACATTCATTTTCCAGGATTTGAATCTGGTTATCCCCTATCAAAAAACCACAGCAATTGTGGGCACCAGCGGCAGCGGCAAAACCACGCTATTAAAACTGCTTACCAAATTTTACGATCCGGAAAAAGGTGATGTTCAGATTGGCGGAGCAGACCTCAAAAGTATATCGCCCAGCCATTGGCGAAAGCACTGCGGCGTAGTGATGCAGGAAAGTTATGTGTTCAATGATACCATTGCCGATAATATCGCCATTGGCGAAGATATGATCGATAAGCAAAAACTGAGAAAAGCGGTCGAGATAGCCAATATCAAGGAATTTATTGAAGATTTACCCTTAAGCTACAACACTAAAATAGGCAACGAAGGTATTGGCATGAGCGGTGGCCAAAAACAAAGATTATTTATTGCCCGGGCAGTTTACAAAAGCCCCGATTATATCTTTTTTGATGAAGCGACGAGTGCATTGGATGCCAACAACGAAAAAATCATTATTGAAAATTTAGCGCAGTTCTTTAAGGGAAAAACTGCGGTAGTTATTGCACACCGCCTATCAACGGTTAAACATGCCGATAAGATTATTGTGCTGGATAAAGGGATAGTGGTAGAGGAAGGCAACCACCATCAACTGGTGGCAAAAAAAGGTGAATATTATCGATTAATCAAAAATCAGCTCGAACTTGGAAACTAAAAAAGATAAACTAGATGAGATACAGCTCCGTTCTGAAGCTGTTCAGGATGTATTATCAGACCCTCCACATTGGATGTTCCGCTGGGGCAATGCGGTCATACTGGGTATTCTGTTCATGATTTTGCTGATGAGTTACTTCATCAAATACCCGGAATTTGTACCCGCTACCATTGTAATAACCTCACAAAACCCGCCAGAAAAGCTTGAAGCGAGAATAGATTCTAAACTGGAAAAAATTTTGATCAAAGATCACGAACGGGTTCATAAAAATCAGGTTTTAATGGTGCTGCAATCGACTGCAAACTATGACGACATTTTGCAACTCAGCAGAATAATCGACTCAACACCTCCGGCCCAGATGGCGTCTTTTCCGGTAAATAAGGTATCAACATTTAAATTGGGCGAGCTCCAAAGCGATTATAACAGTTTTGAAAAGGCATTCCAGGACGAAAAGTTATTTGCATCACTTAAACCCTACGAACCAGAAAACAAAGCGACCGAGCAAAATATTACAGCCAACAGAAGCAGGGAACTTGCGCTAAAAAATCAAAAAAAACTGGAGCTGGCCAAATTTGAACTGATTAAGAAAAATTATCAGCGAACGTTGCAGCTTGTTAATCAAAAAGTAATCTCTACCGCCGAATTCGAAAATGAAAAAATTAAATTTATACAGGCCGAACAAAGCATACAAAACATAGAAATTTCCCTATCACAAACACAAGAAGCCATTGCAAACCTTAATAAAACCAGAAGTGGAATAAACATCAATCATGAGAAAGACAAGAGTAATTTTGCTTTACAAACCTTACAGTTATTTGAACAATTAAAAAAATCGTTGAGGCAGTGGCAGCAAAATTATTTAATCACGTCATCAACAGACGGTATCGCAAGTTTCCAGCAGTTCTGGGGCGAAAATCAATTTTTAAAACGGGGCGATGCCATATTAACCATTCTTCCGGATAATAAAAAGGCGCTCATTGGCAGGCTACTTGTGCCAGCCACCAACTCAGGTAAAATAGCACGGGGCGAAAAAGTGCTGATCAAACTGGACAATTACCGTTTTCAGGAATATGGGATTTTAGAAGGCAGCGTGCAGAACATTTCTTTCACCCCAGATGAAAAAGGAAACTACTATGTAGACGTGAACTTACCAAAAGGTTTAACCACCTCGTATAATAAAACCCTTACTTTTGACAAAGAATTAAAGGGCAATGCAGAAATTGTAACCCAGGATTTAAGGTTAATAGAACGGTTCTTATACCAAATCAGAAAGTTACTGGGATACCAAAGTTAGCGTAGAAATTTTGATCAGATAAAAAGATGATAATATAACCGCAACCAAACTTCTGCAGATTGGCAATTAACTGTTCTTCTAACATTTGCTCGCTTTGTTTAGCAATTTAATTCCAAAGTGCTTCGTTTTTCCGATCTGCCTTAAAGCCTAATGCATTTGGATCTACCGATGGGTATTTGATTAACAATTCTTTCGTTTTTAGCACAAATGAATTTTCTGGCGCTATGATATTAAGCATGTACCTGATAATAGATAAATGAAGGTACAACTTTTGTGTATCTGTTGGCACATCAATCAGCCAACGAAAAGGAGGCTTAGACAATATTTTAGGAGTTCCAGGAAGATTTTTATTCCATAATCTACTGTGATGTGCACAGTAATTTCTTATTTGTGCAATAGATTGTAACCAACTGGGAAGGTAAGTATGGTTTACGGCTCCTAATTCTTCGGCAATAACATCTTTTGATTCGACAGTATTTTTAAGATTGCCATACAGTTTAGAAAGTGAACCGAAACTGGTCATTTCTAAAGATTTCCAGGCTGGAGGAAACCTTAAATCTTCTTTATATTTCTTTTTATGTTCTTTGATGAAAATGTCTTTCGATCGGTCTATTTCCTCTTTCAAACTGGCAAGTGTTTCTACAAGAGCGCCGCTATCTTTAAATATAGCTATGTTTTGGAACCACCAGGGATCAAATTCATGAGACAAGTGGTAAATTAACTTTGTACGTAAACTAATCTCAATCTTTTCGATCGCGTCAAAAATTAAAATCCGTAGTTCCCTATCAAAATTATAAAGGTGAATAACATCTTCAAATTTACTATTTGGTTTAAATATATGCTGTTCTTTATCCAATTGCATGGGCCACCAATTGCCCGCTAAACGATAATAACTCACATGCGACAGGTAATGGGTAGCTAGGGCATGGTCTGCGATGACCAATCCCCTTTCTTTAAGTTGTGCAATGTGCTCCTCAATGGTAAATGTTTTTTTATTATAAATCATAGAGAGATAGTTTTACAACAAAAATAGAAACCCGCTAAAAAACGCTTTTAAAACCGAACCAGGGAGTTCATTTCGAAAGAATGAAAACGCTATAAAAGCAAAAGACCCGCCCTGGGACGCTGTTCTGACGGGTAGCGTGGCGAGTACTATTAGCACAAATATAGTATCTTTTTTTGGGATGATAAAAATATACTGAAATATTTTTATAAAAGTAAATACTATTCAATATAGATTAGCTTGAAAACCACTGCCATACTTTCAATATACTTTCGCCTCAAACCCAATGACCTATCGACTAGTTTATCATATTTATCATTTGGCAGAAATGAGCATTAATCAATCGAATGGAACATTTTGACTAAAAATAAGGCTATGGAAAACCTTAATTTTAGAATAATAAAACCCTACAATCTATTTATTAATTTTTCTTAGTAAAAAGTCTATACAGCCCCGCTATTCCCAATTATTAAAATAGATCTAACTCAAAGGTTTACCGTAACCCTTTAAACATTTGATCTATCAGTTTCTTTCTCTGTGTTTTTGAAGTAGCTAGTATCAACTCTACCTTAAACAAAACCGAAACAGCCGTGGCAAACCTTATTGTTTTTTTGCCTATCCAACATAATAAAAAAACCATCCGATTTTACTACCTTTGCGGCTCAAAATTTTCAGTAGAATGAGTCAATCCATTAAAATCAAAAACGCTTTAATCTCAGTATATTATAAAGATGGTTTAGAGCCATTGGTAAAATTGTTGGCCGCACAAGGGGTACAATTATTTTCTACGGGCGGAACAGAACAATTCATCAAAGATTTAAACCTTCCTGTTACGGCGGTTGAAGATTTAACCGGTTATCCATCTATTTTAGGCGGACGCGTTAAAACCTTACACCCAAAAGTATTTGGCGGAATCTTAAACCGTAGGGCGTTAACTGGCGACCAGGAGCAGATTGCCGAATATGAAATTCCTGAAATTGACCTGGTTATTGTTGACTTATATCCATTTGAAGAAACTGTAAAAGCAGGTGGAACACCTGAAGAAATTATCGAGAAAATAGACATAGGTGGTATTTCACTGATCCGTGCCGCAGCAAAAAATTTCAATGATGTGGTGATTATCGCATCAAAAAATGACTATCCTACTTTAGAAGCTCAATTGGCAGAACAGAATGGCGAAACCACTTTAGCACAGCGTAAGGCATATGCTAAAAAAGCATTCCATACTTCTTCTCATTACGATACTGCCATTTTCAATTATTTTAATACCGAAGAGCCACTTGATGTTTTTAAACAGAGTGTTACGGAAGCCAAAACTTTACGTTATGGCGAAAACCCTCATCAAGGTGGTGTATTTTATGGCGATTTAGATGCCATGTTTACCAAACTTAACGGCAAAGAACTTTCTTACAACAACCTGGTTGATGTAGATGCAGCTGTTGCTTTAATCGATGAATTTGAAGACCCAACTTTTGCCATTTTGAAACACACCAATGCCTGTGGTATTGCCTCACGTCCAACGGTTAAACAAGCATGGATTGACGCTTTAGCCTGTGACCCTGTTTCGGCTTTCGGTGGGGTACTGATCACCAACGTTGAAGTTGACCTTGAAACTGCAGAAGAAATCAATAACCTGTTTTTTGAGGTATTGATTGCGCCTTCTTATCAGGCAGAAGCAGTAGAGCTGTTCAGCAAAAAGAAAAACCGTGTTATTTTACAGCGCAATGAGGTTGAATTGAGCAAAAAACAATTTAAAACCTTATTAAACGGTGTGATTGAGCAGGATAAAGATTTAATTATCGAAGGTCCGGAGCAAATGACAACGGTTACCGATAAAGCGCCAACCGAACAAGAACTGAAAGACTTATTCTTTGCCAACAAAATTGTAAAACACACCAAATCGAATACCATTGTTTTGGTTAAGGATGATGTGTTAATTGCAAGTGGTGTGGGCCAGACTTCGCGTGTTGATGCCTTAAGACAGGCGATTGAAAAAGCGGCTTCTTTCGGTTTCAGCGTTAAGGGTGCCGCAATGGCTTCTGATGCTTTCTTCCCTTTCCCGGACTGTGTGGAGATTGCTGCCGATGCGGGAATTACTGCTGTTTTGCAACCAGGTGGATCAATCAAAGATGCAGATTCTGTTGCAAAAGCAAACGAAAAAGGTATTGCAATGGTAACCACCGGGGTAAGACACTTTAAACACTAAGAAAGGTAGAAGGTTGAGGCTTTGAAGGCGAAAGGTTATATGTCCATACCTTACCTTCACAAGAATCCGAAACTAAAAATGATGAGCTTTATCTTCACAATATTTTAATTGCCTTAAAAACAATTTAATAACAGGAGAAAATAAAACTTAAAACAATAAAAATCCTATTTTTACATTAGGAATAGTATAGATTTGATCAAATAAAGAAAACATACCTTATACATGGGATTATTTAACTGGTTTACGCAAGAAGTTGCCATTGACTTAGGCACCGCGAATACCCTGATTATACATAACGACAAAGTAGTGGTAGATGAGCCATCTATTGTTGCTTTCGATCGTACTACAAATAAAGTTATTGCAATTGGCCGCCAGGCCATGCAAATGGAGGGAAAAACCCACGATAATATTAAAACTGTCCGTCCATTAAAAGATGGCGTAATTGCCGATTTCAACGCTGCTGAAGCGATGATTAAGGGAATGATCCGTATGCTTAACGGCGGTAAAGGCTGGATGTTTCCTTCTTTGCGTATGGTAATCTGTATTCCATCTGGTATTACGGAAGTAGAAAAACGTGCCGTGCGCGATTCTGCCGAAATTGCCGGTGCAAAAGAAGTTTATTTGATCCATGAACCAATGGCCGCTGCCGTAGGTATCGGGATTGATGTGGAAGAGCCAATGGGTAACATGATTATTGACATAGGTGGCGGTACTACTGAAATTGCAGTTATTGCTTTATCAGGTATTGTTTGCGATCAGTCTATCCGCGTTGCGGGAGATAACTTCGATTCTGATATCGTAAATTATATCCGCCGTCAGCACAATATCATGATTGGCGACCGTACCGCTGAAAAAATTAAAATTGAAGTTGGTGCAGCTTTACCTGAATTACAGGATGCCCCTGCTGATTTCGCCGTTCAGGGCCGCGATTTAATGACGGGTGTACCAAAGCAGATTACTGTTTCTTACACTGAAATTGCACACTGTTTAGATAAATCAATCTCTAAAATTGAAGAAGCGATTTTAAAAGCTTTAGAAATTACCCCTCCTGAACTTTCAGCAGATATTTACCAAACAGGTATTTATTTAACCGGTGGTGGTGCATTGCTTAGAGGTTTGGATAAGCGTGTTGCAGCCAAAACAAAATTACCTGTTCACGTTGCAGAAGATCCACTTCGTGCAGTAGTGCGCGGCACCGGCATTGCCCTTAAAAACATTGGCGGATATAAATTTTTAATGCAATAACCTAGATTTGAGATGTGAGATATGAGATTTGCGACTAATTAGTCAAACTCATATCTCACATCTTATATCTAAAATCTCATGAGCAATGCGTAACCTTTGGATTTTCATCAGCAGATATAACGCATTTTTCTTGTTTATCATTTTTTTCTTCGTTGGCATCTACCTCACGGTTAAAAACAATGCTTATCAGCGGAGCGTAACCCTAAACTCTAGCAATGAGATCGTGGGTACCGCGTATGAAAGGCTAAATGTTTTTAAACGGTATTTAAACCTGGGAATGGTTAACGATAGTCTGGCCGCAGAAAACGCTAAACTTAAAAGTCAGTTACTGGGATTAACTACCGTAGATACAGCCAAAGATGTTAAAGTGGTGGATACGGTAACCAATCAACAATATACTTATCTGGCAGCCAAAGTGGTAAAAAACTCGGTTACTTTGCGCAATAACATCATGACGATAAACAAAGGCACGGATGATGGAATTAAAAGTGGTATGGCCGTTATTGCACCTCAACGTGGAGTAGTTGGTTTTATCCGTGATGTTTCCCCACATTTGGCCACTATTCAGTCTTTACTGCATAAAGATACCAAGATCAGTGTAACCCTGAAAAAGAACCATGCACTCGGCTCATTGGTTTGGGGCGACGGGAATTTCGATATTAAAAAGGCATTTGTAAAAGAGGTACCCAACCATATTAAAATGTACGTTGGCGATACTGTTGTTACTTCCGGTTATGGCTCCTTTCCTGCAGGGGTCCTGGTTGGAAAAATCAGCAAGGCGAATGTGGCTACAAATGATAATTTTTTATCGGCAGAATTAAATTTGTTTACTGACTTTAGCACGTTGCAATATGTATATGTGGTTAAAGATAAAAGAGCTGATGAGCAAAAAGCTTTAGAAAGCATGGCTAAACCGAATGAATAGTAGAATCATAATTGTAAATGTGATCAGGTGGTTTTTACTGCTTTTTGTGCAGATTTTTCTGCTCAAGAATATGGGTTTTTACGATCTCTCCACTCCTTTCATCTATGTACTGTTTTTACTTCTGCTTCCATTTGGCATCCCTAATATTTTATTGTACGTACTGGCCTTTGCAACCGGATTGGCACTTGATGCCTTTTACGACACCATGGGCGTACATGCCACAGCTTGCGTAGTTTTGGCGTTTGTAAGGATTTCTTTTATTTCCATCAGTTTAAACCGCGATGCTATTGACGACCCTGAGCCATCCTTAAGTTATATGGGTTTCCAGTGGTTTTCTCTTTATGCTTTTCTTTGCGTTGCAGCACACCACCTGGTGTTGTTTTTTCTGGAAACATTTAGGCTCACCGAAATTGGTTATACCTTAATGAGATGCGGCTTAAGTTGTATCTTTACACTGCTTATTATTTTTCTGGTAGAGTTTATATTCTATAAAAGAACACCACGCTAAATGGATCAGTTATTTAATCGAAAATATATCGTTCAGGGATTATTTATTGTAGTTGCCCTGATTTTATTGGGAAAGCTATTCTATATCCAGATTATTAGCGATAAAGCCTTTAGCTCTGCCGAAAGTAACGTACTTCGTAAAATTTATAAATACCCTGCCCGCGGTGCGATCCTCGATCGGAACATGAAAGTAATTGTGCAGAATGAACCTGTTTACGATTTAATGGTGATCCCAAACGAGGTTAAACCTTTTGATACCCTCGGACTGGCCAACGCTTTAGAAATTACAATAGAGGATGTGCGTAAAAAGTTAAAAAAAGCAAAAGCGCAATCCCCTTACCAGTCTACATTTTTTGAAAGGCAGATTTCGGTACAGAGTTATGCCCGCTTACAGGAAATCATGTACCGTTTTCCGGGTTTCAGAACGCAGGATCGAACCATCAGGCATTATCCTGATAGCATTGCCGGACAGCTTTTTGGCTATGTTAAAGAAGTAAGTCCGGATGATATTGAAAAATCAGAAGGTTATTATAAACCGGGCGATTTTATCGGAAAGAGTGGACTTGAACGCTCATATGAAGATTTTTTGAGAGGTGAGAAAGGCGTAATCAATACACTGTACGATGCTAAAAATGTTGCTCAAGGGAGTTATGCCAATGGTAAATATGATATAAATGCTGTTTCAGGTGACCGATTAATTTCTTCATTAGACATCAGGATCCAACGCCTTGGCGAAGAATTAATGAAAAATAAGGTTGGGGCTATTGTGGCCATTGAGCCTTCAACAGGAGAAATTCTGGCATTTGTGAGCAGCCCGGGTTATGACCCTAACCAGTTAGTGGGTAAAGATTGGGGAAAAAACTACATGAGCCTGATTGCAAACCCCTACCGCCCGCAGATTGTAAGGCCTATTGCCGGACAGTATTCTCCTGGCTCATCATTTAAACCGGTTGACGCACTGGTTGCCCTGCAAGATGGCGCCATTGATCCAAATACGACTTTTTTCTGCCCGGGATATTACATGGCCGGAAACCATAAAGTAAAATGCGAACACGTGGATGGTACCATTAACATGCAACGTGGTATTGCCCGCTCCTGCAACACCTATTTCTGCCATGTTTTTCAGAACATCATTACTAAAAACGGCATGAAAAACCAGCGTCAGACCTACGCAAAATGGCATGAGCAGATTTCTAAATGGGGTTTTGGCCAGAAATTAGGTATCGATATGCCTTTTGAAAAAAAGGGTATATTCTATCAGGCCGATCATTACGATAAGATTTATGGCAAACGCTGGGGATATACCACTGTAATTTCGCAGGCTATTGGTCAGGGTGAGATTACCTCTACCCCATTACAAATGGCCAATGTAATGGCAGCTATCGCCAACCGTGGTTATTATTTAAAGCCGCACTTAATTAAAGGTATTGGCGATAAAAATGTAGTAAAAAAGGAGTATGTGGTTAAAAATTATGTGGGTGTAGATGAAAAATACTTCCCTATCGTAATTGATGGCATGCGGGATGCGGTGAACAGTCCTTGGGGAACGGCAAAAGAATCGCAGATTCCCAACATTCTGATGTGCGGTAAAACCGGAACCGTGCAAAACCCACATGGCAAAAACCATTCTGTTTTTATTGGTTTCGCGCCTATGAACAATCCTAAAATTGCCATCGCCGTAATTGTAGAAAATGGAGGCTATGGAGGCTCTTATGCGGCGCCGATATCAAGTTTCATTGTTGAAAAATATCTAACCGATAGCATTAAGCCACGCGCGAATGGTTATACGGTAAAAGCATTCGCAGAAACCAATCTTTTACCGGCTTTAATTGATAAGACAAAAAAGTTTAAACCGACCAGATTGGATAGTTTAAAACTGAAAAGGGCCGATTCACTAAAAAAAGTTAAAGACAGCCTCAAAGTAAAACCGGCTTTACTTAAACAAACCGTTGCTAATAAGCTAAAGGTAAATCAACCCGATATAAACCATAAACCTGTAACCCCTAAATAAGATGCAACAACAGGGAAACCGTTTCTTTTTTAATGTAGACTGGATTACTGTTTTAATCTATATTGCCTTGTGTGCAGTTGGTTTTATCAATGTTTATGCTTCTATCTACAATCCAGATAAAGCAACAGGATTCGATTTTGGAAGCAGTTATGGAAAACAGTTAATTTTTGTTATTACCAGCTTAATATTAGGTCTATCAATCTTATTGTTTGACGGCAGATTGTTTAATGTATTTGCACCATTTATTTACGGAGCCACTTTATTTTTACTCGTTGTGGTACTTTTTGTAGGGCGAAATGTAGGTGGAAACCAGGCCTGGATCCCCATAGGCTCTTTCAGACTGCAGCCTTCAGAATTCGCCAAGTTTGGTACAGCCTTACTTTTAGCCAGGTATGTGAGCACATTTAATCCAAAATTCAGGGATATAAAATCAATCGTTATCGCCGGCTTAATCGTGTTGGCTCCGCTTTTACTGATTATGCTACAGCCCGATACAGGGTCTGCACTGGTTTTCCTCGCCTTTATGTTCCCATTATACCGGGAGGGGTTATCGGGTTATTTCCTGCTGATTTTTCTAGGCATGATTGTACTATTTATAGCAGATTTCTTGGTACCAACTTACATCTTAATTCTTATCCTAACCACAATCGGCGGACTTTTTATCTATAATAACAGGCGGAAACAGAAGATTATTATTTCGACCGTATTGGTCACCATTATTGCCATCGCCTATTTATTTATAGTTAAAATTGCTTATGAAAAAGTTTTAGCACCGCATCAGCGTAGCCGGATTGAGCTCATGTTAGGCCTTAAAGCCGATAATAAGGGTGCTGGTTATAACGTCATCCAATCGCAGATTGCCATTGGCTCCGGTCAGGTAACGGGACGCGGTTTTTTACAGGGTACACAAACTAAATATGGTTATGTGCCTGCGCAGAGTACGGACTTTATATTTTCTACCATTGGTGAGGAATGGGGCTTTGTGGGTTGTTCGGTTGTAATCGGCTTGTATATGTTTTTATTGCTCAGGTTGATCAATCTTGCAGAAAGGCAGCGATCTACTTTCTCAAGAGTTTACGGCTACAGTGTGGCCTGTATCCTTTTTTTCCACGTATTCATCAACATCGGAATGACCATCGGAATTATTCCCGTAATCGGGATTCCCTTACCTTTTATCAGCTATGGCGGTTCCTCATTATGGAGTTTTACTATCCTCTTGTTTATATTTTTGAAACTGGATTCTAACCGGATGGGATTTATTTAGTCTGAAGTCTTTAGTCTAGAGTCCGTAGTCAACACACCTACTCGTAAGTACCCTTATTAAAATACGTCATTTCGAGCGGAGTGCAACGCAGTCGAGAAATCTATCTTGAAAAGCGCTTTTGATTTAGATTTCTCCATTTCGCTACGCTTCAGTCGAACGACTTTTTTTAATAGTACGATTATAAATTTATTCTAAACGCCCTCCGCTAAATACCTATGGCTTGCCGCTTTACTTACTAAACCTTCTATTTAACAGTTCGTAAAACTGATCAACCGTTGCCTGTTTATTGGCCCAGTTATTTTTGGCTGCATAATTATGTTGCAGGTAACTATCTGCGGCTTCGAAACTGCTCATTTTGTTAATGATATCAATCACTTCCGAATAGGCCAAGTTGTAACCGTTAAAAAGATCTTTAATAAAAAGTAACTTCTCATTTAAATTAATAGCCTGTTTTAAATCGGCAATTGGCGCTTTAACAGGCTCATTGCTTTTTGCGTTCGTTTTGGCAAGCAAATCGTTTAAACTTGGTGCTGGCTTAATCACTTCAGGTTGCGGAACAGGTTTTACAGGAACAGCTTCAGGTGTGAATATGGGGCGCTCCTTTTCTACCGGAGGCGAAATAATGGGATCATCCAGTTTTACATCCTTTAGTGCGTCAATTGGCTGGGTAGTCGCTACCGTGATGGGTTCTTCTGCTTTAACGGCCACAACAGGCTCTTCCACCTTTTCAGCCACGATGGGCTCCTCTTTAGCAATTGTTTCAGCGGCTGCTTCTTCATGCGGAATTAAAAAAGGCTCAGGACCAATTTCATCTTCTTCAGTTTGCAATGGCTCCTCTTGAATCCCTAAGGTAGCTTCCTTATCATGAATAATCTTTTTACGTGCCAAAATTTCTGCTTCTTCCTTGCTTAGCGGGCGATCAAAAATTTCGTCAACAGATCCATGCGCAACCGGATTTGCCTCATAATCAAACTGATCATTTTTATGATGTGTATTTAGCACAAATTCGAAAGTATGGTCGTCCTGGTCAGGCTTAAAAAAATCCTCATTCAAAAGCGAGGTAGCTTTCTCCTCTTCAATCATTTCATCATCAAGCACTTCCTGTTCAGGTTTTACATCAATCCGTTCCTCCTCTTCCTCTGCCGTTACCACTTCTTCCAGCTCCTGCGGATCGAAAGATTCATCTTCTTTTGCATAACTTTTTTCAGGTTCTGGCAATACAATGGTATTTTGTTCGGCCAATAAGGTATGCTTTACATTTTCAGTCGGCTTATTTTCGATTGTGGCATTTAATTTTTTGACGATGTTAACATGATCAGAAAGGAAATGGGCATTGGCCAGGAAAAGTTCCAGTTCCAATTCATTTAATTGTTGAGGGTTTTGAGCCAAAAACTGGTATTGCTCATTCAACTCTGTTAAAATACTACCGATCTTTCTGAAAATATCTTGTTGGTTCATCATAAAATTAAAACGAATTTTTAGTCGATTTATGTTGGTAACTATGTGTTCAAAAATAAGATATAATTTTCATATTTATTTTATCCCTGGTATCCTTGCGTGGGGATGTTTCAGTACCTTTAATAAACATCTTTTTTGCTAAAATAGGTCATTATATATCACAAACCCAATAATATCTTTTATTGTTTGCCAATGATTAACCATAATCATAAATAATTATATTTGGCTTATGGGTATAATAGAAATATTACTTGTTTTAATAACTGTCGCTATCTTATAACCGTTGGGTAGGTATGGAAGAGATACCTGGTTTGGTTTTGGCGGCTCCATACTATTGGGGATACTTACTACACCCCTTATTGCATTTATCATTATTTCCTTTTTCTTTAAAAAGCATTAATAAAATTTGATCCAACTTCCCCCAAAATAATTTCAGATCTTTATTGCGGAAACAATTAAAATTTTAACCTATCATGTTGGTAACTAAGTAGCCAAAAATCATGCATATTTCTCATATTTGTTCGGTTTAAAATTATAGAACGGACTAAGGGAAATAAAAAGCAGCATGTTATTTAGCGAACAAAATTTTAGGAGAAGGGGCGAATTTTCAGGAAGTATAGAAGTAGTATGTGGCTCTATGTTTTCTGGTAAAACGGAAGAACTGATCAGGAGGCTAAAGCGGGCACAGATTGCTAAACTCAATGTCGAAATTTTTAAACCCCGTACCGATACCCGCTATCATGAAACAGCTGTGGTTTCGCACGATTTAAACTCGATCAACTCTACTCCCGTAGATAGCGCTTCGGCCATTTTATTATTGGGTACCAATACCCAGGTGGTGGGTATAGATGAAGCACAGTTTTTTGATAATGAATTGCCTGAGGTGTGCAACAAACTGGCCCTTAAAGGCATACGCGTTATTGTTGCCGGCCTGGATATGGATTTTACAGGCAAGCCTTTTGGTCCTATGCCTGCTTTAATGGCCATTGCCGAACATGTAACCAAAGTAAACGCGGTTTGTGTTTGCTGTGGTAACCCTGCCCTCTATAGTTACCGCACAGTTGCTGATGAAGCTACGGTTTTATTGGGCGAAAAGGAAAGTTACGAGCCACGCTGCAGGGCCTGTTATAATCTGGACAAAGGTTAGCCATAATTGATTAATCCGTATCTTTAAGCCAGTTAATTACCGATATGAATAAACAAGCTCAACTGGAAGCATTTAGAAAAGGTATTGCCCAATTTGTAACGTTTAACGATACAGAATGGGAAGTTTTTACTCCGTACCTTAGTTTTTCCAGCTTAGGCAAAAAAGAAAATTTTGCAGTTGAAGGAAAAGTATGCGACTACATGTGCTTTATTACCCGTGGCGCCGTTCGTTACTACCATATTAAAGATGGGCAGGAAATTACCGGATATTTTAGCTTTGAAAACGAGTGGATGAGTGCTTATAAAAGTTTCCTGAAACGCACACCCAACACCAACTACATTCAGGCACTTGAAGAAACAGCATTGGTCATGATCTCCTATCAAAATCTTCAGCAAATGTTAAATCACCCGCTATTGGCTTTAAAAATGGAGCGTTTTGGTCGTTTAATTGCTGAATATTACATCTGCTGTTACGAAGACCGCGTAACCGCCTTTATTACGCAAACACCTGAAGAGCGTTACATTATCCTCGAAAAAACAGCGAAAGACATTTTCCAGCGCATCCCACAACATTTTATTGCCAACTTTTTGGGTATCACGCCTGTCTCACTTTCCCGTATCCGTAAAAGAACACTTTTGCAATAAAGGCGCGGACAACTTTTTTAGCAAATGAGCTATAGAAGTTCTCAATGCTGAATAATCCAGAATCCTTATCTTTTGTTAACGTTTTCATCGTTCCATGTCGCATAACTTTGAACCAATCAAAAAACAAAGATATGCATACGTTACTTGGCGCCGGCGGACCAATCGCAAACGCACTTACTAAAGAATTAATCCATGCTAACGAAACCATTAGACTAGTTAGCCGAAAACCAGTAGCCACAAACACCCCAAAAGTAAGCTGGGTTAAGGCTGATTTATTAAATGAAGCAGAACTTTTCGCAGCAGCTGAAGGTTCGAAAGTAATCTACCTCTGCGCTGGTCTGGTTTATGACATCAAAATATGGCAACAACAATGGCCGGTTATTATTAAAAATGTAATTAACTTAATTAAACACACCGGAGCAAGGTTAATTTTTTTTGATAATGTTTATATGTATGGCCTGGTAAATGGCCCTATGACAGAAGATACGCCCTACCGTCCATGCAGTTTAAAAGGAGAAGTGAGGGCAAAGATAGCTGAACAATTAATGAACGAAGCTAAAATGGGACAAATAAACGTCACCATTGCCCGTGCTGCAGATTTTTATGGAGCAGATTCAATGAACAGTTTTTTCGATATGATGGTACTTGATAAGTTTGCCAAAAAAGAAAAAGCGCAATGGATCGGAAACCCAGATACCCTACACAGTTTTACCTATATTGAAGATGCAGCAAAAGCTTTATTCCTGTTGGGACAAACTCCCGATTCGGGCAACCAGATCTGGCACCTGCCCACTGCCGCTCCTATGAAAGGGAAAGCTTTTATAGAAATGGCCGCCAAGATTTATGAAACCAAACCTCAATATTTAGCCATTAACAAACTAATGTTACGCCTGGTCGGTTTATTTAAAAAAGTAGTTGCGGGTACTGTAGAAATGTATTACCAGTATGATCACGATTATCATTTCGATTCTACCAAATTTGAAAAGGCCTTTAACTTTAAGCCTACTCCTTATGATGATGGGATTTTAAAACTATCAAAAACAATGTATAAAAAACAGAATTAATGTAAGTAGGTGCTAATTATAACGCTAACTGCCTATCTTTAGCGCAAATGATTCAAGATATTATAAAGGATAGCAATATTAAAACCGTATCGATTTTGGGCTGCGGTTGGTTTGGCCTGGCTTTAGCCAAAAAACTGATCGGATTAAATTATACCGTTAAAGGTTCTACCACCAGTCAGGAGAAATTAGCAATCCTTCAAGCGGAGCAGATAAAACCCTTTATTGTTAATTTTACGGCAGAATCGGTTGTTGCCAATGCTACTTTCTTTGAAGCTGATGTGCTGTTTATCTGTATTCCGCCGAAGCGCAACTCTGCTGAACTACTTGACTATCCAAATAAGATCAATTCTATTTTGGCCGCAGCGGAAAAAAAAACAAAACATGTGGTAATGATCAGTTCAACGAGTGTTTATGCTGATGACAATAAAATAGTAAATGAAAGCAGCGAAACCATTCCGGATACGGATTCAGGAAAGGTTGTTTTAGCTGCCGAAATGTTATTTAAAGAACAATTTCCGGAAAATCACACGATCATCCGCTTTGCAGGTTTGATTGGTCCGGACCGTAACCCAGGTAGATTTTTTGCCGGAAAAACAAACGCTCCGAATGGTTTGGCTCCGGTAAACCTGATTCATCAGGCAGATGCTGCAGGCATTGCGGTAAAACTTTTGGAAAAACAGGCATTCGGCCAAACATACAATGCCTGCTCTCCAAACCATCCTGCAAAAATGGATTTCTATGTGGAGGCAGCCAAAATATCGGGCTTAGCTATCCCTGAATTTATTGCCGAAAAGAAAAATTGGAAGATTGTGGAGAGTTTAAATATACCTGCATATTTGGGCTATAAGTATGAAGTTAGAATTTAGAAATCTCTTCTCACGTTCGTCACCCTGAATTTTATTTCAGGGTCTATTTTACAAGAAAGATGCTGACCACGTAGTAGCTACAAGGCAATTGAAAACACTATTTCTACTTGTAAAATAAATTCAGCATGACGATCGCGTAAGTTGAAGAGGCTAAAAATTATCACCACGAATAAATAGCAATAAACTAAGGTCAATAGATTTCTCGACTTCGTTGCACTCCGCTCGAAATGACGATCGATCTAGAATAGCAATACTTAACTCAACAAGCCCAAAAGCTCTTTCTTAGTTAAATTTTTAAAGAAACTACCCTCTGTTTGGATCAGATTCTTAACCAAATCCTTTTTAGTCGCCTGAAGTTTCATGATCTTTTCTTCAATAGTATCAGGACAGATTAAACGGACGGCCATAACATTTTTATGCTGGCCTATCCGGTATGCTCTATCGATAGCTTGGTTTTCTACTGCAGGGTTCCACCAGGGGTCAACCAGATAAACATAATCGGCTTCAGTTAGATTCAGCCCGGTACCACCGGCTTTTAAACTGATCAGAAAAACCGGAATATCTGCATTTTCCTGAAAAGAGGCAACTG
This sequence comes from Pedobacter suwonensis, assembly GCF_900111825.1. Classification (GTDB taxonomy): domain Bacteria; phylum Bacteroidota; class Bacteroidia; order Sphingobacteriales; family Sphingobacteriaceae; genus Pedobacter; species Pedobacter suwonensis. The sequence goes on along the minus strand of NZ_FOJM01000006.1, from coordinate 192,709 downwards.
CTTCAGCTCTTTTTCGCGTTTGTCCGGTAAGGTATTCATACCTGATCCCTTTATTTTCCAATTGTTTTTTAATCAGATCGAGCATGGTTACAAACTGAGAAAAAACAAGAATTTTATGTCTTCCGGCCTTACTTTCGATCTGTTCCATCAGCACATCAATTTTTGAGGAAGCCTGCAAATAAGATTTTCCATCGGCCAGTAAAGCTGCCGAATTGCAGATCTGCCTTAAGGTGGTGATGCTTTTCAATACATGCATCGAGCTTTTAGGCAGTTCATCTTCCTGTTTACCCAAAATGTAATCCTGGATTTCCTTTTTATTGGCTTCATATACTTCGCGCTGCTCCTCGCCCATTTCGCAATACAGCACAATTTCAGTTTTATCCGGAAGCTCTTTCGCAACCTGTTCTTTCGTTCTGCGCAGAATAAACGGTCTTATTTTTTTCTGGAGTTCCTCTGCTCTTTTACTATCTTTAAACTGATCGATCGGGGTAGAATATAAATCGGCAAACTGTTGTTTACTTCCAAACAAACCCGGGCAGGCAAATGACAATTGCCCGTATAAATCAAAGGTATTATTCTCGATAGGCGTTCCCGTCATTACCACTTTATTACGGGATTGCAACATCCTAACTGCTTTATAACGCTGCGAATCCGGGTTCTTGATCAGTTGCGCTTCATCCAAAAAGATATAATTAAAGCGATAATCCTTCAGGAAACGGATATCAGAAAGCAAAGTTCCGTATGAGGTTAAAATAATTTCATAATCATCAAAAGTGTCCGTGGTTTTCGTCCTTTCACCAGCATAAATGGTTTTCACTTTTATGGATGGTGCAAACTTCTTTACTTCTGCTTTCCAGTTAAATATCAGAGAGGCGGGTACGACCACCAGATTGGTATTGTGTTTAACTTTTTCACGCTGTGATAAAATGAAAGCCAAAACCTGAATGGTTTTACCTAATCCCATATCATCGGCCAAACAGGCACCAAAGTTAAAGTCATCTAAAAAGTTGAGCCAGTTTAAACCATCTTTCTGGTAATGACGTAAGCTTGCGGTTAAACCTTTCGGCACCTCAACCTCCTGGATGGAATTGCTTCCTTCAAATTTCTGCTTATACAGTATTAATTCATTTTTAACTTCCCCATCCAACAAGGCATCCTCGTAAAGCTCATTTATTGAAGCAAACTTAATTTTTGGTGTGAGAATGGCATCTTCCGTTACTTCACCTGCGCTGAAATAAGCTGCAAATTTCTCTATCCATTCTTGTGGCAGTATGCCTTGGGTTCCGTCATCAAGTGTTACAAACTTACTTTTGTTTCTGATCGATTTATGGAGGTATTTAAGTGCCACCTGTTTTTTGCCAAACTTCACTTTTACCTTGGTTTCGAACCAATCTGTTCCGCTTAACACCTCAATATTAATTTTAGCCTTAAATTCACTCAGTTTATTGTTTTTGAGTTGATTGAACCCTAAAATATGAATGCCTTTATTCCTCCATTCTTCAAAAGCGTTAAGGAACCAGGTTTCTTCCATAAAACGTTTGCGGTGCAGATAAAAAGAATCATTGGTTTCCTGCTCGTAGAAATACGGATGCTGCTTCAAAACGTTACCAACAAACTGAAGCTCAGCCGCTTCATCACGTTGCAAGGTAAATAGATTCCCTAATTTATCTTGTGCCTTAATCTGCTTTTTAGAGCGTACGGGAATCTCCAGGTTTCCATAACGCATTACCGGTGTAAGGAGAATATAATCTTCAGATTCCGAAAGGTAAATCAATTGTTCGTTTTCGAGATCAAAACCTTTTTCTTCAATCTGATTTTTGGTGGCGGGCTTTAAATAAGAATAATCCACGCGGATACTTCCTTCTAAAGGCACCAGAATAATTTTTTGAAACTCCAGATATTTCGTTTTGTGCAGGATAAGCCTGTTACTCTGTTTTTTGAAAAAACCGATTACCCGCAAAAAATCTAGTCTGCCAATTAAATAAAGTTGATGGTGTAGTTTTACAAAATACTGGTGAACCAATACCAGGCTATCCAACTCGTATGATTTTCCCTCAATAATTAACCTGCCTGTAATTTCGTAATAATCATCACGTTGGTTCACCGAAAGATGTAAATCCACATCCAGCAGATATGCCTCAACTGCGCTGATGGTATTGGCCTGAATCGTCCCGGACTGCTTACTATTCTGTAGATAAAAAGGAATCTTCAGTGGATTTTTCACAATCGCTTTCAACGCTTCAATTTCTACCTCGCTTTGTTCTTGATTATAATGCTGCTGAAAAGTGGTTATGCCACTATAAAACTTTAACTGGTCAAGATCACTGGTTTTGAACAGCAAATCGGCCGGATTAATTCCTTTAAGAGGATTTTTGACCTTACCACTTTTGGTGGTGTTGGCTTCGAATAATTCTACAATTAAATTATTGTAATAGCGATGCTGACCAAAAACCAGAATCATTTTATCGGAATCGTTTTTGATTGGGACTTTTGCCTTGTATTTACTTACTGGCAATAAAAGTTCCTGTAGATTTTGCTGAACTTCTTTGTTAAATGGCTGGAGTGAATCCATTTTGGGCCTGATTGCAACCTGACCGTTTTCATAACGGAGATTGAACAGGAGATCAAGATTCGCTTCTTTTTCTAGTCCGTAATCGATTGCGATTTTGGCAAGCTTTTGTTGCCGCAGGTTACTGTCGAAAAAAATGAGCAGCTCCTGCCTTTGAAGGATGTTATACAAAACCCTCGCCTGGTGCTCGCAGAGCTTATGCTTAGGTGTAGTACATCTGCAGGAGAGTTTTACAGTATTTTCATTTTGCTGAACCTGGACAATCGGAAAATGTAGTCCAGAAGTCTCATCGCTAAAGGCGGCAAAATCAATCTCAATCTGTTCCGGATGAAGCTGATAAAAGCCTTTAACATCGGTATGGACCATTCCACTCAAATGTTTAAGGATCACAATCTGGCTCAGATTCTTCAGGTTGAAATCCTTTAAAATATAGTCATAAGGATTTTGTTCTGCTACCGGATGTGCTGTTACCTGTTCACTCATTAAACTAAAATAGGATAATTGACTTTATAAACTCACGCTGAGATCCAAATGTCCACCTAAACCAACTTTGATAATTCTCATTAAAGTGGAAAGTCTAATGTCGCTTGCGTTATTCTCAATTCTTGAAATATAGGTTTTTGTAGTACCACATTTTTCAGCGAGTTGCTCCTGTGTCATACCTTTTTCCTTTCGGAGCTCCTGTAGCATTGCGCCAAGTTTAAAACTTTCGAATTCTTGTTCATAATTTTCTCTACTTTCAGTACCGCGCTTACCATATTCGCTGTCTAGATGATCAGCAAATGATGTCAATTTATTCTTTTTCTTTTCCATCGAAATATTTCTTTTTAAGTTTCTCTGCTAATTCGATCTCACCTTTTGGCGTTTTTGGACTTTTCTTCTGAAATCCATTTACCAGGATGATCAGTTGATCCTTATCAAAAAAACTGAACACCTTGTATATATCAGAACCAACTTCAACCCTAATTTCAAAAAGCCCCGTAGATCCAGTAATATGCTTAAAATATTTTCGGGGATTTTTTCAAGCGTAGCAATTAATTGCAAGGTCCAGTTAAATTTCTTCTTTACATTCGGCTTTAGCTTTTCATAAAAATCCAAATAATACGCTTCGAAATAGAGAATATCCCTGATAAATCCTTCTTTCATTACCCAAATTATGCTAAAACAAAGTTACCTAATTAGGTAACAACTTCCAACTTTTTCAGTTTAATTTACTATGTTAAAGAATTTTGGCTATGTTACAACGATTTGCGTAGGTTCAGATAGAAAGGAACCTCTACCCTTTCAGTCTTACCGCTTAATACAAACTCAGCAGCCTGAACACCGAGCTCGCTAAAATCAGTCGAAATGGTGGTAATACCATCCAGTATGATCTTCTTTAAAGGTGTTTCATTATAGGAAATTACCCCAACATCTTTCCCGATTCTGAGTTGCTGTGCAATTAAGCGTTCAATCAGTGTCACCAGATCATCTTCCATTAGGTTAATATATACATCACCTGGACTAATTTCCTCGTCTTTGATGTTATGAATTACTTTATGATCAAAAGCATACTGCTGGCAAAACCGGTAAAAACCGGTGAGTATTTCGTGCGGGAAATAACTGTTTTTTGGAAAAATAATTTTCAAGGTGCGGTAATGCGAAAGGCGGTCTAAAGCCTGTTCTAAAGCTGCATAAATATCCAGAGCGAAATTTTCATAGGCCGCAGCATAATCGCCCGTTACACCAGGTAACAGTTTATCAAGGATAATGAGTTTTTCTTTTGGTATGGTATTGATAATTTCGTGCGCATTTTCTCCTCCCTCCAAAAAATGCGGAATGATTACGAAGTGTGAATAATCATCACGTTTGGCCACGATCATTTTTTTAAACAGGGCAAAATCATTGTTGTAGATATAAAAATCAACGGCAGCGCGCTCGCCCAGGGTTTTGGTAAAAGAATCGTAAATAATCTTTTTGTGCGTGCTGAGTTTATTAAAAAGCAGACAAACCTTTAGTTTACGGGAAAAATCGGTATTGACAATAAAATAACCCTTGCCGGGTACAGAATCTACTACGCCAAGTTTCTTCAGGTTACGATAGCCTTTTTCAGCAGTATCTCTTGATATTTCCAGGCTAAAACTCAATTCATTTATAGAAGGCAACAAACTATTTTTAAGCAATTTACCACTTTCAATGGCCGCAAAAATGGCATTGGTTAATTGCTTATATTTTGGCGTAGACGAATATTCGTCAACATTAAGGTAGGGGATTAAATCTTCTGGCTTCAAAATGGCGGTATGGATATTGCAAATTCTAAGATAAGTAAATTCCTAAACATGTGTAGTACGCTGTATCGCCGAATAATATTTTAACTGGATCATATCCGTTGGAGCAGGATTTTTGTTCCATGCATCATTTATTGCTAAAGCTGTACCTATTGCCGTAGCTTGCGAAACGGAAGAGGCATAAACCTCAATTTCGGGGATAGCGATAGCCAGAAGATGCATATATATGGCATTTTTTCCGAAGCCACCATCTACAAAAACTCTTTTCACCCCAGCATTTAAAACAAGTTTTAACGAATAAACCTGCTGTTTGATAAGGTCGAAAATCAGTTGGTGATAGGCTTCCTCTGCAGTTTGGAAGAGGCTGAGATCACGAGCCGGAAACGCGGAATTTGCGGAAAACTCTTGCTGTTCGACTGAGTTTTCAGGAATTTTATTGGCCAGCCTCAAAATAACGGCAGGATTAAACTTCAAATGTTTGAACAAATAAGCCGCACGATCGAAATGCCCGGCAATGCGCTTAAGCTGAACCTCATGCTCGTAACCAGCAAAAATTCGCGAGGCCTTAATTGCCTTACCTTTAAAGTGCATATAACACAGGCAATCCTGTTTCAGCTCTTCGGCAGTTAAAGGTTCCTGATTAAAAGGGTTTAAACTGATGCACCAGGTACCGGTTGAGATAAGTACAAACGGCGCGTTAAAATTGGCCAGATAAGGGATCAATGCTGCAGAACTGTCATGCAGGCCTACTCCAACCTGAATACTTTTTCCTTCAAAATCAGTTTTCAGACTCGAATCGGCAGGCGCAAAGGTCCCGAACTTACCATCAATCTCTTCTGCAGAAACCCACTCGTGGTATTGGTTTTTATTAAAATCCCAAAGCTGCGTATGGCAACCAATGCTGGTGATATCGGCTACAGCCTTGCCTGTAATCAAATAACTTAAATACTGAGGCAGGTGTAAAGCCCACTTCACGCTGTTAAATATTTCGGGCTTTTCATTTTTCAATCGGTACAATTGCATACCGGAATTTAAGCTACCTAAAACCGGCGAAGCGGTTTCCAACGAAACCTTCTCTTCACCTCCATATTTTACATACAAAGAATTCTTAAGTGCTTCGGGGTACGATTTCAAGTAGTTATAAAGTGGGGTCAACGGTTCACCATTTTCATCAAGGTACACAAAACTGGCCCCATAGGTAGAAAAATTAACGGCTTTAACATCAAACTCTTTTAACTGCAAAACCTGATGCAAGGAATCATAAACAGAAGAACGCAGGCTCTCAAGATTCTCGCATGGTTCTCCATCTTCATCAACAGTTTCTACAAAACGCGCAGAACGCTCGTAAACGATCTGGTAATTTTCATCGATCAGAAAGAGTTTTTTATTCGTTTTCCCAACGTCAAATATCGCAATAACAGGTTTAGGCATTTCTATCTCTCTTTATAAACCGGTAGCAGAAGTTTTACCACGTTGATTCACCAAAGTATTGCGTACATTCAAGTAACGGTATAAACCAATTGGCAATAAAGCTGCACCTGCTCTTAACCTGGCTTCGGCCACTAATGCCCTTAAATCGCTACGGAAAGTATTTTGCAAAATTTCCTGTGCTTTGGCTACGTCGTTATTCTGCTGTGCTTCGCTTAATGCTTTTCTATCAACCAATAGCGCTTGTGCATAGGCAATCATAATGGCTTCAACTGATTGCAATAAATCTTCTAATGGATCTTTCACATTGTGTGAAGCATCGATCATCCATCCTAAATCTCTTGCATGGTTCATGCCTTTTGCATCCATACCTTCTACCAGATCGTTAAAAATCAAGAACAACTGGTAAGGTTTAATGCTTCCGGCAGTCAGGTCATCATCACCATATTTAGAATCGTTGAAATGGAAACCACCTAATTTTCCTTCCATCAACAATAAAGCAACAATCTGCTCAATGTTGGCATTAGGCAGATGGTGACCCAAATCAACCAGCGTGTAAGCTTTTTTACCCAGCTTGCTGGCATATAATAACGATTGACCCCAATCACCAACTGTTGTTGAATAAAAGTTAGGCTCAAAAGCCTTGTACTCTACAAACATTTTCCAATCCTCAGGCAAAGCTGAATAAATTTCTTGCAGGCTCTCTAATGTATTCTCAAAAGCCCTGCGAAAATTAAGCTGACCAGGGAAACAAGATCCATCTGCAAGCCATACGGTTAATGCGTCAGAACCAAGCGCAATACCGTGCTTAATTACTTCAATATTGTGTTCAATGGCCTGCTTACGGACATCTTTATTTACATTTTGCAGTGAACCAAATTTGTAACTATGTGCTGAACCGGCCTGATCTTGAAAGGTGTTCGAATTCATGGCATCGAACTTAAGGCCATAACCCGAAGCCAGTTGCCTTAATTCTTCTGCATTTTGTGGAATATCCCAAGGAATATGAAGTGAAATAGCGCCACTTGAACCATTTAGCGCATGTAGCAGCCCCACATCTTCAATTTTTTCTTCGATATTACGCGGCTCACCACCGGCAATGGCAAAACGGCCGAAGCGTGTTCCACCTGTACCTAATGCCCAGCTTGGAATGGCAATCTGAAAATCAACCAGTTTTTGGATTACGCTTTCGAGATCAACATGCTCCCATTCCTCTTGTAAAAAAGCAAATCTGCGTTGATGCGCCGTTAAAAGAGAATCGTTATGTTTTTCTATTTGGTTCTGCTCAATATTCATGAGGGTATTTAGTTTTTTTCAGGTTAATTATTGGGACGATGCAATCGCCATTCTCGCTCATCCCCGTTTTTACAAAGGGATTACTTCTTTTTCGGTCGGTGAGAGACCAACCGATAGTCTCTACCGACGTGGTCTGTGTCCTCACAGACCACCATCTTTATTAAGTTTCGGTTTACAGGGACACAGACCTGGTAATTAAATATTACCGCACAAATGCCATGGCCACACCGCCATCAACATTTAAAACATTTCCGGTTGATTTTTGCAACAAACCACCTACAAAAGCGAAACAGGCATTGGCAATATCATCTGGTAATATGATCTGGTTCAATAAGGTACGTTTTGCATAATAAGCCGGCAGTTCTTCAACCGTAACGCCGTAAGCTTTTGCACGGCCTTCGGCCCAGCCACCAGCCCATATATTGCTATCGCTAATCACTGCATCAGGGTTAACCACATTTACGCGGATATTATCAGCACCTAGTTCAGCCGCGTTTAATCTGCTTAAATGTAACTGTGCAGCTTTTGCACTGCCATAACCTGCATTATTTGGTCCACTTACCAAAGCATTCTTACTTACAATATTAATGATATCGCCACCAATATCCTGCTTTTGCATCGTATTTGTTGCAGCCTGGGTTACAAAAAACTGGCCTTTTACCAAAACATCATATAATAAATCCCAATCTTTTTCAGTGTGATCGGCAATGGTTTTAGAAATGGATAATCCTGCATTATTTACCACAATATCTACCCCCCCAAATGCCAGTGCAACGGCATCAAATGCATTTTTAATAGCGGCGTCACTGGTTACGTTTAAAATAACAGTACTGTACGAATCTTTACCATACAGGCCTTCAAATTCCCTACCCGCTTCTTCCAGACGCTCGGCATTCATATCATTTAAAATCACTACGCCACCTTCTGCCACAAACTTTTTAGCAATCGCTTTACCAATACCTCCGGCGCTACCTGTAATTAGTGCAATTTTACCGGTAAGCGGTTTAGGTTTGGGCATACGCTGTAATTTTGCTTCTTCCAGTAACCAGTATTCGATATTAAAAGCTTCCTGGTGCGGCAAAGATGTATATGCCGAAATGGCCTCAGCCCCTTTCATTACGTTTATTGCGTTGATGTAAAATTCTGCCGCAACCCTCGCCGTTTGTTTATCCTTCGAGAAAGTAAACATCCCAATACCCGGATATAAAATTACCACCGGGTTGGTATCGCGAATATCCGGACTGTTTGGATGCTTACAGCTTTCATAATAATCAGTGTACATCGCCCTGTAAGCTTCAAAAGCAGGTGTCAAGCTAACTTTCAATGCCTTAATATCTGATAAATCGGCATCGCTGGCTAAATCTAAAACCAGGGGACTTATTTTAGTACGTAAAAAGTGATCAGGACAGCTCGTACCCATTGGTGCCAAACGATCCAAATCATTAGAATTGATGAATTCTAAAACACGGGTATCATCAGTAAAATGACCAACCATGTGTTGTTTTGAAGAGCACAGCCCCCTTAGTACAGGTGCTATTGCAGCCGCTTGTTTTTTACGTTTACCGGCTTCAGCGCTTTCTATTTTCTGTCCACCGAAAACAGGCCCTTTTTTGCCATAATTCTGATGGAGGTACTCTGAACAGATTTCGATTACTTCCAGGGTATTCAGGTAACTTTCGTAAGCCGTATCACCCCAGGTAAACAAACCATGCGATCCGAGCATAATACCACGGATACCTCTATTTTCGTCTAAACACTGCCTTAACTGCAAGCCCAGTTCGAAACCAGGTTTTTTCCACTCTACCCAGCCAATCGTACCATTAAACAATTCCTGAGTAATGCGCTTACCATCTTTAGCAGCCGCAATAGCAATGGCCGCATCTGGATGCAGGTGATCGATGTGTGCAAATGGCAGAAAACCATGCAAAGGTGTATCTATTGATGGTGCTTTAGAACTTAAATCGAAAATGCAGTGGTTAAATAGTTCAACCATTTCATCTTCATGTTCTACACCACGGTAAATATTTTTCAGGCTACGTAAACGATCAACATATAATGCTGCAAGCCCGTTTTTCTTTAAGGTACCTAAATCTCCTCCCGAACCTTTAACCCACATTACTTCTGTTTCTAAACCGGTAAGCGGATCCTTTTCCAATAGCTTACATGAGGTATTCCCGCCACCATAGTTGGTTAGACGTAAATCTGCACCCAATAAATTAGAGCGATATATCAAGAGGGCAACTTCATCGCCAGCCAGTTTCGCGGCTTCCTCTTCATCCCACAGATAGCTTACGTGTTTATAACTTTTCGTATTGATTGACATTCTTATATTTTTGTTTAAATTTTAATTTTTTATTGAATTACCATAACCCACAATAAACACCGAAATGATGATGGTTAAAATGCCAGCCAAAATCGTTATCAGTGTTCTACGAGATACACCTTTCCACTCTTTTAATATCAGCCCCCAAACATTCGCAATTAAAATAATAAAGGCCATATGCAATATCCAAGAACTGGCTCCATTACCCATTTTGCTTTCGCCCATACCATAGAAAAAAAACTGCAAAAACCAGGTGGTACCTGCCAGTGCGGAAAAAACATAGTTTTTAATCAGCGGACTCTTTGCATTGGTGTAATCGCTAAAAGTTTTATTCCTGGCGTTTAGCACCATACACCAGATAAAATTGGTGGTTAAACCGCCCCAAAGCACAACTACATAAGTAACATTATTCTGAAATAAAAAATTACCGTTTTCAGCAGGATTTGCCGCTTTCCAAATCGAGTTGGCTGCATCAGCCATTGGTTTTCCCGCTTCGATACCAAAGTTGAAGCAAGCACTTAAAACACCCGAAACAATCCCTACAAGTAAGCCCAGCCCGAATTTGTATTCGGTTTTAACCTCCATACCATGCGGATCAGCAACAACAGATTTTATCTCTTTTTCTTTCATCATACCTGCTTTACCACAGATGACGATTCCAACTATGCACACCAAAAGCCCCAACAGTACCATCCGCCCCCAATCGGTATGCAAAAACATCGTAAAAGTATCTTTACCTGCCTGTGGAAAAAAATCAAAATAGATGGAAGGTAAAATAGAGCCCAGGACCATACATAGTCCAAGAATGATGCTACTGCCCAACGACACGCCCAAATAACGAACGCCTAAACCATAGGTTAGGCCACCAATGCCCCAAAGCACGCCAAAAAAATAGGTCAGCCATAAAATGCTTCCGTTAGTGCCGGCAATAATTGCCGTAAAATTTGGGATGGTTAAAAAAGCAGCCAATGGAGGAACGATTAACCAGGAGAAAATTCCGCCAACGATCCAGTAACTTTCCCATGCCCAGCCTCTGACTTTTTTGTAAGGGATATAAAAACTTCCAGAGGCAAACCCGCCGAAAAAATGAAAAATTACACCTAAAATTGCCTGCATGTGCTGATTGTATATTTGGTTGCGCTAAAAATAGGATATACACCAACTTTAACTGTTATGCACTGTTATGAATGAGAAATAATATGGCAGATGGAAGATGTAGAATGATGATGGAAGATGTAGGATGGACGATGGAATTAGATGAGGCCGAAGACAGGGGTTGGGAGCAATAGTTAGTAAAAAATTAACCTTAGTGCATTTTCCAATTAAATGAAGATTTTGGTCTGCGTTGATTACCTAAATCTACGGGCCAAAATGGTGTTATAGTTATTAACGAATTGAAGAAGATAAGCGCAGATGATTGTTTTGGCATTAAAAGATTTCTCCATTCCGCTACGCTTCAGTCGAAATGACGTTTATTTATTAATTCTCTCCATAATAGCTTCAATCACGTCAACCGATCTGAGTATTTTATAATGTCCTACCTCCTCAAATGATTTAGCGTTTATTGCAGGATTTTTATCTAAGAATTCTTTAAGAAACTGATGGGTTGAAATATGATCGGCTGGATCATAAGCCAAAAAGTGTGTTAAATCAGTACCTGGCTGATAAAGTTCGGTTAGGTTAAAGTGTTCAGCCGGAACTGGAAATTCTTTCGCAAAGTTGCTAAAAAAAATGTCCTGATCTTTTGCAACTACGTTTACCGAATGTAAGCTCTGTTCAAAGTTCTCTTTCAGCCTGATCAATGGTGCAATGCTAACGAGCAATTCAGGAGTTATCTCTAATTCCTGTAAAGCAATTACATTGGCCATGCCACCAAGCGAATGCCCGATAAGAACATCAGGCTGCGCATAGTTTAAAGAAATCGCTTTTACCGAATCTGCATATAACATCAGGTTGGAAAACTCTGAAATTGAACTCCCGTTACCAGGAGCATCAAAGGCAATAATTTCCAGGTCTTCTATTTTTCGGAGTTCAATAATCAGCTCATAAAAATCTAAGGCTTTAGAGGCCCAGCCATGTGTTAGTAACACTTTGCGTTTTCCATTTCCCCAGCTAAAACAGTTAATGATTAGGTTGGCTTTGGTAAAATAGGTATCAAAAACCTGAAGGCTAAATTGTTTTGATTCGGCAATAAGCTGTTCCTGATGCAGGCGTAAAGGCATTTTAGGCGAGTAAAAAATAAACTCGCGCATTAAAGCAGCATCAGGTCCGGCCTGTGTTAGTTTAAGTTCATTTACGATTTGTTTTAGCCTTTTCAACGGTAACTAATCTGTAGTTAAACCAAATGTGATTTTAAATCAGCTGGCGAATAATTAATTGATTTCAAAGTCTTGTCATCAGATTTTCTGAACACCAGGAACAGTCCATCTACTTCTTTATAATAAGATTCGGTCCCATCTTTTTCTAAATAAAACCGGATGGTTTGCTCAGCCTCTTCTACTGTTTTACAAGCTTTGCTCATGTTAGAACGGTGAACTTCGTCAAACAAAGTTTTAAATTTTCCACCCAAACCAAATTCGTGGATAGCACCTGCCAAAACATATTGCAAATCGCAAAGGGCATCGGCAACCTCTACCAGATCGTCATTTTCTACCGCTTCCTGCAATTCTCTCAGTTCTTCTGCTAAAAGCGAAATACGCAAATTTGCCCGCTGCTTTGAAGGAATTATCGGATTTTCCAAAATGGGATGTTTAAACGTAGTGTGAAATTCTGCAACCTGATTTAGCGAATTGGTTTCTTGCATGATGGTGATTGATTTGATCTTTATGCAGCAAACTTAAAAAAAACCAAAGAAATATTGGGGAGAATTTATACACAGGTCGGCTAACCGGCTAACTGTTTAAATTGGCCAACTGCAATTATGAATTGCCAAAAGATTGTTCAATTGTTGCATTGCTAAGTGATTAACTACGAATTGCCAACCGAAAACTGTTCAGAATGGTTAATCGGTTAATTGTTCAAACTGGTTAATTGAAAGATGAATCCTAGCAATCTAACAATTCAACGATATTTAAATTCCTCATTTAACCAGTTAACCGATTTATATAATTAACCAAACTACCCTACTTCTTCCCTTCCCTCACCACTTTAAAAAATTCTTCTTTATAAGTTTCACCAATGGGGATAGCCTGATCGTTGATATAAACTGTATTGCCGTCTATCATCTTGATTTTTTCAAGAGAAATAATATATGATTTATGGATACGGTAAAAGGGTGGCTGAGGCAGTTCGGTTTCCAGCTCGCGCAGAGCCTGGTAAGTGACAACCCTTTGAGTGGCGGTATAAACCGAAACGTAGTTTTTTAAACCCTCTATATAAAGAATATCTTCATAATTAACCTTAATAAACTTGTTTTTAGTATCTCCCTTGATAAAAACAAAATCATTCCCCTGGGTTACCGGCTTTAAAGCAGTTTCCTGCTGAGCAGGCATTACAGGCATTAAAATCTGTTGTGCTTTCGTAGCAGCCTTATAAAAACGTTCATAGGAAATCGGCTTAAGCAGATAATCTACCACATCAAGATCAAACCCCTCTAAAGCGTACTCGGGGTAGGCCGTGGTTAAAATCACTTTGCATTTACCACCACAGATCTTCAAAAACTGGATCCCTGTTAACTCTGGCATCTGTATATCTAAGAAAACAAGGTCTACCTTACCCTCCTGAACGAGATTAAGTGCTTCAAAAGCATTGGTAGTGGTTCCAACCAAATCTAAAAATGGGGTTTTGCTGATAAAGCTAGCAATAATATCTGAAGCATATGATTCATCATCAACGGCAAGGCAACGGATCATGGGTTAGGGTTTAGCGGTTAGCGATTAGCATGAGTTAACATTAGCATAGTTTTCAATGATACAAATTATACATCAGAGATTTAAGATCAAAGTACTTTTGTAAGTATTGCCGTTGTTTGAAATTAACAACTCATGCTTATCGGGATAAATCAGATCTAACCTACGGTGGATATTTACCATACCTACACCGCTTGAGTGGTCTTTCTGCGCATGGCTGATCTTATTACTCACTTCAAAACTCAGTCTTTTTTGTTGCACCTTCAGCCTGATGCGTACTGGCTGCGCCGCATCATTAACCACGCCATGCTTAAAAGCATTTTCAACAAACGGGATCAATATTAGCGAAGCTATTTTTTGATCAGCGATGCCATCTGCAATAAAATCGACATAAAAATTGGGTTCAAAACGCATCCTGAACAACGCCACATAACTCTCCAAATACTCAACTTCTTTATCTAAACCTACTTTACCATCCGGGCTGTCGTTCAAGGTGTAACGCATCAGGTCTGACAAACGCAAAACAGCATTGGCCAGCTTGTCGGAAACAGGAATAGCCAGCGAATAAACATAATTTAAAGTATTGTATAGAAAATGTGGATTGATCTGCGACTTCAAAAAGGAAAGTTCCGCCTTAACCACTTCTTCTTTAAGTTTTCGGTTAGCCTGCTCTGATTTAAAGCTCTGCTCAATACCATATGCAGCAGCTGGCACCACAATAAAAGCTATACTCCAATAAATATTGTCAGATATATATCCCCAGGCAGTAACTTCATCACTATAATTATGGAAACCAAACCATTTTAAGTAAAGCACTTCTTCTATTAAGTAACGCAGCGAAATAAATAATGCTATAGTAAACAGAATAGCACCAATTAGTTGCAATACCTTACCCTTTTTCAAAAAACGCGGATAAACCCAGAGGTAGCAGATATAAAATTCGATCAGCTGGATAAAATTCATGGAGACATTAAATGCAACCTTGGTAAAGGTAGTTCCGGAAATTAAGGCGCCTCCGTAGAAATAACCCAATACTAGCAGCCAACATAAAATATGAATAGAAATGGTTTTAATTGTTTTCATGCCCTAAAACTATATAAAGCTTTCTTATCCACCTATTTTCTTATTCCAAACGTGCAAATAATTATCCCAACCCGGGTAAATTAAGGATGAATGCCATTTATTCCCTAAAAATGGATTGGGATAATATTTTAAAGGGTTGGGATTATATAATTTCAAACACCTCACCAGCACTTCATCTTTGAATCGTCAATATAAAACAAACACAATGATGAACCTCTTTTTTAAATCTCTACTTCTTGTTCTATTTATTTTCAATTTTCAAACTACTCTTGCTCAAAACACTAAGGTATCAGGAACCATTACCGATAAAAGAGATAAAGCCCTTGATTATGCTTCAGTAGCTTTAATCCACTTACCCGATTCTTCTTCGGTGACTTTACAGGTTACCAACCAGCAAGGTTTATACGAATTTAGTAATGTTAAACCAGGCAGATATCTTATTAAAGCTTTAATGATGGGTTATAGAAAAGCCCTGTCTGCACCATTTGAAGTAAAAGATATGGCCGTAAAAGTCCCATTAATTGTACTGGCAGATGAAACTCAAAACCTGAAAGAAGTAAATATTATATCAAAAATGCCTGTAATTGACCAAAAGGCAGACCGGGTGATTGTAAATGTAGAACAGATGAATACCGCTGGCGATAATGCATTGGAAGTAATCAGCAGGTCGCCAGGCGTAAAACTGGATAAAGACGATAACATCGTACTTAAAGGTAAGAAAGGCATTATTATAATGATTGATGGTAAGATGAGCTATATGACGGGCCTGGAACTGACCACTTACCTAAAATCATTGCCCGGATCTGTATTAAGCAAATTAGAATTGATTTCTAATCCCCCATCTTCTTTTGATGCCGCGGGTACAGCAGGCATCATTAATATCAAACTGAAAAGAAATAAAATGCAGGGATTTAACGGAAACATGAATCTGGGCGGTGGTTATGGGCGTTATGAAAAAGTTTTTGGAGGTACCAACCTGAATTACAATATCGGCAAGGTAAGTACTTATCTGCGCCTAGACGCCGGACATTATAACTCCTATAACAGGCTAACGTTAAACAGAACCATAGGCGATGAACAGTATAATCAGCTTAATTTTTGGCATCCGGTAACCAACAGCTTAAATTATTCTACCGGTGCCGATTATTTCATCAACGGGAAACATACATTAGGGCTGATGGTAAAAGGCTTCACGGCTCCTGAGGAAACAAAGGTTAATAGCAATTCGGTAAATTATAATGCTGCAGGTGCAAAAATGGGCAGTACATCAATGTTCAACCCACAAAGCAATACCGAAAAAAACCATGCATTTAACCTGAACTACCGTTTTAAAACGGATACACTTGGCGGAGAATTAGGCTTTGATGCTGATTATGTGAGGTTCGATAACACCAAAAACGAAACTTTTACCAATAATTATCTTGATGCAAATGAACAGCTGATCGACAATACAATCGATTTGCGTAACAAAGGGATGGGAAACGTTTCTATCTATTCGATCAAGGCCGACTATAGCCTAAATTTTTCAAAAACATTAAAAATGGAAACCGGCTGGAAAAGCAGCTGGGTAGAATCGCAGAGCGATGTTCGTTTCGATTCGCTCAAAACCGCTGGCTGGATCACCGATCCCCGCAGAACCAACGCCTTTTCTTACAACGAAAACATTAATGCAGGTTATCTTTCCCTTGATCAAAATTTTAAAAATCTACAGATCAAAGCCGGTTTACGTGCAGAACAGACTTTAGGCAATGGCAGTTCTTCCGGTACCAATACCCTGATCAACCGAAAATACTGGAAGCTTTTTCCAACAGTTTTTGTATCCCTAAAACTCGACTCAAACAACCTGATAACAGCTACATACCGTAAGAGTATTAACAGACCATCATACAGCAGCTTAAATCCGTTTACATTTTATTCCGATCCCTATACTGCCCTACAGGGAAATCCGTTACTACAGCCCTCTTACGCAAATAGTTTCGAATTGAATTATTCCATTAAAAACTTCAGGATATTGACTTTAAGTTATTCGGTTAACAATGGTTCGATATCGGAGGTGGTTTATCAGAACGATATTACGAAAGAAAGCATTTCCAGACCAGAAAACCTGAACCGTACCACAAACTTTTACATGGCAACGGGGAATCCTTTCGATATAACCAAATGGTGGAACAACAGTACCGAAGTTTCGGCGGGATTTAACCGAACCGAATCAGCTGTACAAGGTAACGGATTTAATGCTTTCTCCTGGAACTGGTCGGTGGTTATGGATAATACCATTACTTTACCTAAAAACTATAGCTTAACCACCTATGCCTTTTACGATTCCCCATCGGTTAATGGTCTTTTTCGCAACTTAGAAAGTTATCAGCTCAATATTGGTGTTAAAAAATTATTCTGGAACAAAAATGCTACACTGGCACTAAAAGTAAACGATATTTTTAATACGAGTAAATTCAGGGCAAACCTGGAGTACAACAACATTAAAACCTACTGGCAAAATGAATGGGAAAGCCGGAGGGTGAACCTAAGTTTCACTTATAAATTCGGAAATATGAAAATCAAAACCGCCCGCAAAAGACAAACCGGAACCAGCGAAGAAGAAAACAGGGTTGGCAAAAATTAAAAAATGAAGATAAAGTGTTAATCGGTTAATGGAGGTGAATTTATTCATTTATGCTGTTAACCGATTAACCATTTCCAACAGTAAACCAGCTACAAAACCAGTAACATCCAAATATTACAGGCGTAGTGGCCAGAATTACCCATCGGACCTGCGAGTTTTTTAAACCCAGCCTTTTCGTACATGGTGATGGCTTTGGCCAGTTCCGGAAAAGACTCCAGATAAATCTCATTATAACCAAATTGCTGAGCAGATTCTATGCTCTTTTCCATCAGCATCCTACCGATGCCTTTGCCACGTGAAGCTGGAAGGGCATAAAATTTTACGAGTTCAACACAACCATCCGGCAGGCCATCTGTTGGATAAATGCCGCAGCCACCAATAATAGCTCCGCCTTCTTCCGCAAGCCAGTAAGCCGATTTAGGTTGCTCAAAAAGTGTGGACAATTCGTCGGTTGTCGGATCGGTATAAACAGTGCCTGGCCTGTCTACTTTAAATTCCCTTAACACCGTTCTGATCATTGAAGCTGTAGCAATATTATCTGCTGGTGTTATCTTCCTAATGGTTATGGCCATATCTTATCATTTTGTGCAAAATTAACAAACGACCAGTTGTTTTAAAATAAAAGCAAACAAAATACAATTGAATTCCATTATAACTATAAAACAGATTTATACCATGGAAAATAAAAAAGCAATGACGCCAAACAGTGATCATCCGAAACCAACAGATGATGTACAACTGGAAATAGAAACCGTTACGCCTTCAACTGAAAAGGAAAAAGTTCAACCAAACGAACAAGAGCAAAAAACCGGAGAAGATGAAGTTGACGAAAAAGCAAAACCAGATGATCAGGCTGAAAAAGCAGACATGACGGAAAAACCGGTTGAAAAAAGTAAAACAGACGATGAGGAAAAACGCGATGACATTGAAACCACTACCCCAAGCGCTTAAGTTAATTTTGGTTAAACCCATATTGTGGCTGAAATAGTTTTAGTATTTTGCCGTTATGAATGATATGAAAAATAAAGTATTGCTTTTCTTGTTGACCATAAGCATTTTTGGCTGCGGAATAAACAGGCAGGCACAACAGATAAAAGCCCTGGAAGACTGTACCTATAAAATTACCGGAGTAAAGCAGGTAACAATAGCAGGAACAGACGTAAAAAAATTAATGGATCAGCAAAGCTTCAGCCTAACCAGCTTACCCGGGGTGGCCTTAGGCTTGCTGAGAAAAGACATTCCTCTAAAAGCAAACCTGAATTTGGAAATAACCAACCCGTCAGGCAATTTAGCAGCCATCAACCAGTTTGAATATAAAATACTGGTTAATAATACCGATCTGGCAGAAGGCATTGTTAATCAAAATGTGAGCATTGCACAAGGTCAAACCGTTACTGTTCCGGTACAGTTGATGAGTAATATCTACGGATTGATTTCTAATGGGAATGTTTTTAACGATATAATAAAGGCGGCTCAAAAAGGATCATCATCAAAAGATGAAAAATTAGGCTTGTTAACTATTAAAATACGACCGACTTTTATGCTGGGCAATACACCCGTTAAATATCCGGGTTATATTACCATTAACAAAGATATCAGCAGTAAAATACTGTTGTAAATATGATCTTAAACAAAAAATGCCCGCTTAACATATTTAGTCAAGCGGGCATTTTTATTAAAGCTTCATTAAAATTTCTTGTGAGGTGTCATCACCATTCCTTTAAAGCCATTTGGATCCAGTTGTTCATCCAACTCCCTTAATTGAGCTATTGACAATTTGGGCACTGCTGTAGTGGTTGTACTTAAACTGGATGTCTTTTTCGCTGTAATCACGAAATTGCCGTTCTTCGCATAAGTCAAAGCGTAATTGAGCAAAGTCTCGGTTTCATCGCCCCATGCCTTACTTAAATCCTCCGGCGATTCTTTATCAACCATAAGACCACTATAATAGCCACCTTCACCAAGTTTATTTTTGGTTTCAAATTCAGGGATATACATATCTACTTTGTCTATCCTGATGGGAAAGAAGCCCACTGGTTTACCATAAGTTGTTCGCCCAATCAACTTTACATCCATTACTGGTTTTAAGCTGTTAATGGTGAGTTCGCTGGCCGATGCAGTAGCGCCCGTTACGATGAAGTAGATTCTATTCAACGTTAAACTACCTGATTTTGCAAATTTTTCAACATTGTCTGCAGCTGTTGGCGAGTAATTTAAATCAGCATAGGTAGCATATTTTCCGTTTACCCCCGTGGTAAAAGTCTGCAATTTACCTGCATCATCCAACAGGGGTTGGTGCGCCAGAACGGATGCTTTGCGCTGGGCAGTAGTAATGTTTTGCAAATAGTTATTATAATAAGAAGTAAACATCGTATTACCGTTTTCTCCCACTGGCGCCATCAGATTGATCATTTCAATAGCTGTAGAAACATAACCACCGCCATTATAGCGTAAATCAACAACCACTTCGCTTACGCCCTGCGTAGCAAAATTAGAAAAAACCGCATTTATGGCTGAAGAGGCATTATTGGTAAAACTATTAAATACAATGTAGCCCACCTTCTTTGTACCAACGGTATAAACATTTGTAAACAATATCGGATTAACCGTGTATATACCGCTTGTTACAACAGCTGTTTTCGGATTGCCGGCTAAATCATTAAATGCTAAAGTAACCGTAGCATTTGCACCAAAAATAGCATTGTTTAAAAAATTAACCGCACCTGGATAGGTCAGATCGGTTCTTCCGTTTACGCTGGTTATCCTACAACCCCGTGTTAAACCCTGCAATGCCGCTGACGAGTTTGGATATACATATTTTACCCTTAAATCTGTAGTGCTATCATAATTATACTGAACAGAAAAGCCATAATCATTTGCCGAGCCATTTACATCGGCTTTAAGTGTCCCTGTTTTTCCTGTTGTAGCTGAAGTATAGTCGAAAAACGAATATTTAGGTTCACCAGAATTGTTTACATATTCATATGGCTTGCCTGTGGCCGGATCTAAGGAATACTGTGTCATGGCGTATAGTTCAGCCTCATTTGAACTGAATCTCCTTGGATTAAATACGTCATAGGTTGGGAGCGAAGTATTCCAGTAATAAAGTTCCTTTCCGTATAAAAAGATAGAATCTTTGGTCAATTCATCCCGCGTTCCAGTAGGCGTTGTTACAACGGGAGGTGTTTCAGGCTCTTCAGGAACTGTACTGCTCTTTTTGCAGCCACTAACGGCTATAAAACTTAGAAAACTTAGTACAGCCAGATGAAGGAATCTCTTATTTCTCATAGAAATTATTATAATATAATGTTCAATATACGGATTAGGCAATGTTAGGGTTGTTCCAAAACAAACTTTTATCTATCCACAGCTCCTTCCCATGCAGAATATCGTGTACTCATGCCCAGCTATTGATGAACTACGTAAATCTACCGATTAAATTACTTTCCACAACGATAATTATTAAATTTAGGAAGATATTTTAAAGAAGTACCAAGAATGTTATTCCTTATGCCCCCTAAATTGTCGCCTTTGCACCGCTATAATCAGACCGTTTAGTTGCAGATTTGAGCTAACAAATTAATAGTCAACCATACTGAATACATTCTTAATTAAATTTAGTAAAGAATCACAAAACTTAAACTACAACTTATGGAAAAAACTCAATTTAAAATCACGATTAATGCTCCGAGAGAGAGAGTTTGGGAGGTACTTTTTGGTTTAAAAACCTACCCTGAGTGGACTGCTGTATTTGCTGAAGGATCGCAAGTGGAAACCGACTGGAAAAAAGGAAGCCGGGCCATTTTTGGAGATGGCAAAGGAAATGGGATGCTTGCGGTGATCCACGAAAACATACCCAATCAACACCTGTCTATCAAACATATTGGCGAAATCAGAGATGGTAAAGAAGCATTGCACAATTGGGGCGAAGCTTTCGAAAATTATACCTTGAACGAAAAAAATGGCGAAACTGAACTACTGATCGATATGGATATGGTTGAAGAATGGGTAGAATTTTTTCAGGAAACATGGCCAAAAGCTTTAGCAAAAGTAAAAGAAATAGCCGGGCGATAAGATTTACAGAAACATATTAAAACCAAAAAAGCCTTTCATTACTGAAAGGCTTTTGGAAGTGGTGCCACCTGGATTCGAACCAGGGACACAAGGATTTTCAGTCCTTTGCTCTACCGACTGAGCTATGGCACCATCCGTTTGGGATTGCAAATGTAGTGTTCTTTTTCTCAAATCCAAAAAAGGATTTCAGTTTTTTTTATACAAACGCAAAGATAAAACGTCAACTTTTTGATAAGCAGAAAGATATATTACAAATATTTTTATTCATTTATGTAAAATTCTTTGTGCCAGGGAATATGTATTTCGTATTTCAAAAACCGTCAAAAACCAAAAAAGCCTCTCATTTCTGAAAGGCTTTTGGAAGTGGTGCCACCTGGATTCGAACCAGGGACACAAGGATTTTCAGTCCTTTGCTCTACCGACTGAGCTATGGCACCATCCGTTTGGGATTGCAAATGTAGTGTTCTTTTTTCAAAAGCAAAATTTTTTTTCCATTATTTAACTGTAAAGCTGATTATCAATTAATTAATTTTCAATTTTTCAAAATCTATAAGATCATCTCTGCTTAGAATGAATACAAACAAAAATTTTTTACCATTTTTTTATGCATGCATAGTAATTTATTTGGATTAATATCCTATTTTAGCATTACAATCTAATATTGCATGGTAGCACAGATCATTTTTCTAGTACTTACACTTGCAGCAATTGCGCTGTTTACAGTTAACCTGCGTAAAATAATTCGCAATATCCGCCTGGGCAAACCGGTAAATCGACAAGATCAACCGCAAAAAAGATTATTGACCATGCTTCGGGTTGCTTTTGGGCAGTCTAAAATGGTTGTTCGCCCTATCCCTGCCTTTCTCCATTTTTTTGTTTACATCGGCTTCGTCATTATCAACATCGAAGTATTGGAGATCATGATTGACGGGTTATTCGGCACTCATCGTATTTTTAATGGTTTGGGCGGTTTATATAATTTTCTGATCGGGTCTTTCGAAATCCTGGCCTTTACCGTTTGGGTTTCCTGTGCTATTTTTCTGGTACGCAGGAATATTCTGAAAATCAAACGCTTTAGTGGCGTAGAGATGAAAAGCTGGCCAAAATCTGATGCCAACTATATCCTCATCACCGAAATTTTATTAATGAGCGCTTTCCTGTTCATGAATGCAGCAGACGCAAAACTCCAGGTTATGGGCGCCAGCCATTATGTCACTGCTGGTGCATTTCCGGTAAGCCAGTATTTAATGAACATTTTGCCAGCATCAGAAAGTGCCCTAATCATGATAGAACGCAGCTGTTGGTGGTTTCACATTATAGGTATCCTGGCCTTTCTAAATTACCTGCCGTATTCAAAACATTTCCATATCCTTTTTGCTTTTCCAAACACCTATTTTTCCAATCTGGAACCTAAGGGGGAGTTTACCAATATGGCTTCGGTTACCAATGAGGTAAAAGCAATGCTCGATCCTTCTTTTATACCGGCAGAAACAGAAGCAGGTAAATTCGGTGCAAAAGACGTAACTGATTTAAGTTGGGTAAACCTGATGAATGCCTATACCTGCACTGAATGTGGAAGATGTACTTCAGTATGTCCTGCAAATATTACGGGCAAACTTTTATCGCCAAGAAAAATTATGATGGATACCCGCGACCGGATCACCGAAGTGGGCCAGAACATTGATAAACACGGTGCAGAACACCAGGATGGAAAATCGTTATTGGACGATTACATCAGCAGGGAAGAAATCTGGGCCTGCACCAGCTGCAATGCCTGTGTTGAAGCCTGTCCGGTAAATATTGATCCCTTACAGATTATTATGGAGCTCCGCCGTTTTGCTGTGATGGAAGAATCGCAGGCACCAGGCAGTATTAATGCGATGCTGGGCAATATTGAGAATAACCAGGCCCCTTGGAAATACTCCCCTGCTGATCGTTTTAACTGGGCGCAGGAGAGTTAGCGGTTGACAGTTTTCAGTTAGCAATTCGCAGTTGGCAGTTTTCAGTTGGCAATAAATTAAATAATTACATGAAGTCTTGATACCCGATACTTCATACTTGATACTAGATAATAGACAAATGGAATTTAAAGTCCCTACTATGGCCGAGTTGATGGCCGCAGGTGAAGAACCGGAAATATTATTTTGGGTAGGCTGTGCCGGAAGTTATGATGAAAGAGCGCAGAAAATTACCCGCGACATTTGCAAGATCTTACATCATGTAGGCATTAAATATGCGGTTTTAGGAACAGAAGAGAGTTGTACCGGTGATCCCGCTAAAAGGGCTGGTAATGAATTTCTTTTCCAGATGCAGGCCATGGCCAATATTGAGGTATTGAATGCTTATAACGTCAAAAAAATTGTTACAGGCTGCCCGCATTGCTTCAACACCATTAAAAACGAATATCCGGGTTTAGGTGGCGCTTACGAAGTGATTCACCATACGCAATTGATACAGGATTTAATTAACGAGGGCAAACTGAAAGCCGAAGGTGGTGAAAGTTTCAAAGGCAAAAAAATTACTTACCACGATCCATGTTACCTGGGCCGGGGGAATGGAATTTACGAAGCGCCCAGAAAAGCTTTAGAGGTACTTGATGCGCAGCTGGTAGAAATGAAACGCTGCAAAAGCAATGGGTTATGTTGCGGTGCCGGCGGTGCCCAGATGTTTAAAGAACCAGAAAAGGGAAATAAAGACATCAACGTAGAACGTATTGACGAGGCTTTAGAAATCGGCCCACAGGTTATTGCCGCAGGATGTCCATTCTGTATGACGATGCTAAGTGATGGTGTTAAATTAAAAGATAAAGAACAGGAAGTGAAGGTGTTGGATATTGCGGAGATTACGGCAAGGGCAAACGGACTGTAACCATTGTTGAACCTACGTTACCAAGCTGTATTATTAGCGTAATTGTCATCCCAGGGGTTAGGTTTTGTCATTCCTACCCCGATTTGGACCCTTTTAATACTCATTAGCACTAATTCAAAACAAAAAATTAATGAGTAATCTTAATGCAAATGTTTTAAGATACCCGCCTGCGCGAAGAATGACGCCCTGCGAGACTGTCCTCCAAAAACAAACAATTATCTTAAAATTATCATCTGCTGCTTTATTTCCAGAAAAGCAATAGCAGTATTCCGTAGGTTAATTTATTCCTGCTCTACCTCTGCCATGAAAAATGGCATCCGTTCGATCAGGTTTAATTTACTCATTTTTTGCTACTATGTTGGTTTTCCGTGCCAGAAGCCTAAGTTTATAGCCCTGATTGGAGCGGCATCACCGATTTTTAGCACTGTTAAATATTGTTTTCTTGTGTGCTAGCTTGTTTCACAGGTTTCATCGGGATAAAGCGGAGAGCAGGAATAACTTTAAAAAAAGCGAATGACATTGCGCTCCAAAAAACGATCAACAATTCTAATTTTTATTTATTAATTTTTGACCAACAAGAGGTTTAGTGCTTCCTTACTTTTCAGGAAAGCAATTGCAGTTATCCATAGGCTAATTTCTTCCTGCTCTACCTCCTGCCATGAAAAATGGCATCCGTTCGATCAGGTTTAATTTACTCATTTTTTTGCTACTATGTCGGTTTTCCGTGCCAGAAGCTTAAGTTTATAGCCCTGATCGGAGCGGCATCCCCGATTTTTAGCACTGTTAATTATTGTTTTCTTGTGTGCTAGCTTGTTTCACAGGTCTCATCGGGATAAAGCGTAGAGCAGGAATAACTTTAAAAAAAGCGAATGACACTGCGCTCCAAAAACAATCAAAAATCTTTACATCGCCATTTAACTCATGTTTATTCTTTCAAAGCAATTGTAATATCACCAATATTAATTCTTTACCTATGGCTTCTGAAGAATCGAAACCTCTGCATTAATTTTATTCAGGTTATCGCGGATCAGGTTTAAATCTTCGGCTTCAATATTTTTTAGTGGAATAATAATCTGTGTCGCCATCGAGTCTACATCACCTCCCCTGTCTTTATAAGTCTGCACAATCACATCATCACCTCTGGTATGGATATATAATTTTCCTGCGGTGGTCGTACCATAATAGTCCACATCTTTAAATTTCGACAGCTTAAATGCGAAATACTCCGTTTTACCGTTATTAAAATATCGCTTGTACCGGCAAAAGCCGTTGTTGGTAACATTTAATTCGTAGCGTTTTATCCGGTCACTTTCCTGGCTGCTATCGTAGTGGTCGGTAAAGGTTTTTTGAAGATAGCTGGCACATTGCTCCATGGATTCGGGGTCAGAAAAAGAGCATAAAAACAGACAAGAAGCCGAAATAAGGGATATTTTCAAGCAGCATGTAAACTTTTTCATCGGGCTAGCGTTTTTAACACAGCAATTTAATTAAAATCGTAAATTTGTATATGAGTTTTTCTCCACAATCAAGAGTTTGGATATACCAAAGCGATCGCAAATTTACTTCAGGCGAAGAAACTGAGATCTTAAACAAGCTAACCGCCTTTACTAACCAGTGGAAAGCACATGGAAATGAGTTATTAGCCAAGGCAGAAATACGCTATGGC
Organism: Pedobacter suwonensis; assembly: GCF_900111825.1. Taxonomy (GTDB): domain Bacteria; phylum Bacteroidota; class Bacteroidia; order Sphingobacteriales; family Sphingobacteriaceae; genus Pedobacter; species Pedobacter suwonensis. The sequence continues at coordinate 166,664 of NZ_FOJM01000006.1, read as the reverse complement.
TTTTTTATCATTCTGATCGTTGATGAGAGTAGGGCTGGCGTTACCGGCTGCTCTATTGATAGCTCTGTTCGCTTAATGAAAGAAATTGAACAGGAATACCATGTGGATCTTTTTAACCGTTTCAATATTGCCTATAAAGTAAATGGAGAGGTAGTGGTAAACAACAAAGAGGACTTTGAAACTTTGGTAAATATTAAACAGGTTACACCAGAAACTACCGTATTCAACAATATGGTACAAAACCTGGCCGAGCTGGAAACGAAGTGGGAAGTTCCCTTTAAAAACAGCTGGCATTCTACCGTTTTTGCGCATTTGTTATAAGTATTATGTTTATTGTTGATCTGAAATATATTGTTCCTTTAGAAGAACTGGATGAGCATATGGGGGCACATGTTCGGTACCTTAAAAAATATTATAAACAGAACGTTTTTGTGGCCTCGGGCAGAAAGGTTCCGCGAACCGGTGGAATCATTTTGGCAATTGCCAAAGATGAGGCTGAATTAAAGAAAATCCTGATGGAAGACCCCTTTTATAAGCACCGTTTGGCCGATTTCAAGATTACGCATTTCCTTACATCACAATACCACCCGGATCTGGAATCTCTTCTGGGCTAACTGATTGATAATAGCTGTTACTATTACAGCTATTTTTATTGTTAGCCAAACAATTAGCTGGCAGAAAACATTATATTGGTTTAATCAAATCTTGTTTATGAAGCGCTGGCTTAAAATCTCTTTAAAAATTGTATCGGTTTTAGTTGTACTGATTATATTAACCTGGCTGGCGGGTGCTTTTTACATCAGCAGAAATAAAAAAGAAGTATTGGCTTCTATCCTCTCGCAATTAAATAAAAACTTAAACGGACAGATTACCGCCACCAGCATGGAGCCTACGCTTTTGAAAAGCTTTCCGGGGGTTTCTGTTTCTTTGAATGGCGTTTTGTTAAGGGATAGCCTGTGGGCGCAGCACAAACACGACCTGTTAAAGGCACAGGATATTGATGTATCTTTAAACATACTCTCCCTTATTACAGGCAACATCAATATCAGACAGATTTCCATTAACAATGCGTCTATTTATATCTATACTGATTCAACAGGCTATAGCAATACCAGTATCTTTAAAAGCAAACCTAAAACCGATAAAAAACCGTCAACGAAATCTTCAGCACTTGAGGTGAAAAAAATTGATTTTAACAAGGTGAGTTTGGTTTTAGATAATAAGAAAAGATTTAAGCTGTTTAATTTTAATATTGATCAGATTAAGGGCAGGATGGAATATCCGGATAGCGGCTGGACGGGTAACATTAAGTTAATAACCAAAGTAAACAGTTTTGCCTTTAATACCCGAAAAGGTAGCTTTTTAAAAGACAAAACCCTGGAAGGCACTTTAAATGCACATTATAGCAGAGATCTGGATGCGATAATCCTGAGTCCCGAAATCCTTAACATTGGTGGTCACCCTTTTAAAATTGGCGCCAAAATAGAACTCGCTAAATCTGCTTTTGCCATTAGCATTGCTGTTGATGATATCCTCTTCAGAGACGTTGCTTTACTCTTATCACCCAACATTTCTTCCAAACTGCTAAAATTTGGAATTGAAAAACCGATCAATATCCGCGGAAATATTGTTGATGACGGATCAGGAAAATATGGAGATCCTTTGATCAATGTAGGCATAACCGTGAGGGATAATGTGGTTTCCATCCCGGCGGGTAAACTAACAGCGTGTAATTTCGATGGTTCATTCACCAACCGTGATACCGTTGGCGGCATTATTGGCGATGAAAACTCGTCCATCAAATTTCACAGGCTTACGGCAAAATATTTTAATGCACCGCTTAAGATCGATACGTTTACAGTTAACAATCTCTCCCGCCCTATTGCAACCGGATTGGTTACCTCGCAATTTCCACTAACGAACTTAAACCATTCATTGGGTACGAACGACTTCGATTTTAAAAGTGGAACAGCCGACTTAAGACTTTATTGCAAGGCCGATATTGATAATTTCAGGTTCACCAAACCGGTGGTTTCCGGTAAAATACGAATTGCAGACGCCGATATCGTTTATATCCCAAGAAAACTTCATTTAGTAAAGAGCGCTTTAAATATCGATTTTAACCAAAATGATTTATCCATACAAAATGGACATTTTCAATTGGGCAAAAGTGAGTTGAATGTGAGCTGTAGTATCGCCAATTTTGCCAACCTCTATTATACAGCACCTGAAAAAATATTGGTGAACTTAAAAATGTCGAGCCCGCAGCTTTACCTAAAAGAGTTTTTACCTTTCTTAGGTCCGAGAACGGCTAAGAAAAAATCGGGCAGCAATAAACAAGTTGTTTCGAAAGAACTAAGCAATGTGCTGGAACTTTCTAAAATGGATATCCGCTTAACGGTAGATAAAGCCATTTATGACCATTTTTTGGCCAAAAATCTTGATGCCAACATTTCGCTACGTGGCGGAGGCATATTTTTTAACAAAATCAGTGTGATGCATGCAGGAGGTCAGTTATCCCTAAATGGAAATATTATGCAGGAAGCGGCATCAAATAGTTTTAAGGTCAACTCAAAGATCGGCCATGTAAGCGTGAAAGATTTTTTCTATTCGTTTGATAACTTCGGTCAAAATACCATTACCAATAAAAATTTAAAAGGTTACTTATCATCGTTGGTTAACATTTCGGGAAGAATATCGCACGCAGGAAAAATTCTTCCGCGATCAATCAATGGTAAAGTGGTATTTAACCTGAACAATGCTGCCCTGGTTAATTTCGAGCCGATGGTTAAGGTAGGTAAATTTGCTTTTGCCAACAGGAACCTATCAAATGTGGAGATCAAAAATCTTGATGGAACCCTTAATATCCGTGGCGATAAGGTAGAAATCAGTCCGATGCAGATCAACTCCAGTGCTTTAAACTTTAATGTAAAGGGTATTTATGCTTTGGGTACCGGTACAAATGTTCAGATGGACATTCCACTCAGAAATCCAAAGGGAGATGAAAACCTAACCAGATCAGAAAGAAGAGAAGCCCGTATGCGTGGCATCGTTTTGCACCTGAAAGCCATTGACGACGAAAAAGGCGGAATAAAAATCAGATGGAACAAAGATCATGACTAGTGTTAGTCCATAGGCTCAAGTCTAAAGTCCTAAGTCGAAAAATGGACTGAAGACTCAGGACTTTAAACTTCAGACTAAAAATCAAGCGGTCCCAACCTGTTCATATTTCTTAAAATCAGGTATTGACGGTGTCTGATATATGGGGTTGCATTTTTAGGCGTCCATCTTCTGGGGTTTGGAAAACAGGAAGCAATTAAAGCAGCTTGTTTTTTGGTTAATTTTGTGCACGATTTGCCATAATACTCCCGGGCGGCAGCTTCGGCACCATAAATCCCGTCGCCCATTTCAATGACGTTCAGGTAAACTTCTAATATTCGCTCTTTGCTCCAGAACAGTTCTATCAATAAAGTAAAATAAGCTTCAAAACCTTTTCTGATCCACGATCGGCCAGGCCAAAGAAAAACATTTTTAGCAGTTTGCTGTGAAATGGTACTTCCACCTTTTATCTTCTTCCCTTTGGCATTACTGGCAAAAGCTTTTTCAATGGCTTTCATATCAAAACCGATATGGGTTAAAAAAAGCTGATCTTCTGCAGAAACGGCAGCCCTTTTCATGTTATCAGAAATATCATCAAATTTTACCCATTTTTTTTCTGTTTTAAAAGGTTTTCCATCTGCTTTACGCTCAATATTCCGCAGTACCATTAAAAGGGTAATAGGCGGGTTGATGAAGCGAAGGGCAATGACCCAAAACACAGAAACCAATAAAAAATATATAAATACTTTTGTAGCCACGTTAGTAATCCTCTTGAGCAGGGGATGTTTTGCTTTGCTTTTGGTCTTGGTTGCCCGTGTTTTTGCCATGGGTGCAAAGGTAATTAAAGGGACGGAAGATGTGAAATAGAGATAAGAGATTATATTTTTTAGCCTTCAAAAGCAGAATATAAACTAATCCTACTTCATTTTCCTATCTTAGTTTTATGATAAGAATGATTTTCATCCTTGTAAGCTTATGCTCCATTGCATGCAGAAATCCAAAACCAACAGAACAGGTCAAAATCAACCCTATTTCTTCCGCAATTAATAATAAATTACCCGATTCAAATAAAATTGATACGGCTTACAGTCCACTCACTATTAAAATAGATCGCAAAGATAGTATCAGGATAAGTAGAGTATATTTTAATAGTAAAAATCACGATTACTACCATGAGGCAATTTCACTCAACGGCAAACAGATTTATCTAGACACTACACATTACTTTATTTACAAAAGTAAATACAATAGGGTAATCAAAAGCAATGATAAATTGCTGCTTTTTTTGGAAAACGATGGAAGACCTAATTTCAATTACATTACAGCATACTCTATTGCGAAAGATAATAAGGTAATGTTTATTGCAGACTGTGTATATAATGATAAAAATCAAGGAGGTGGGCCAGTTCCATTTACCGACATTGATCATGATGGGGTCCTGGAATACGGCGGTTTCGACCTCATTGAGATTCCTGAGCATCCCGACTCTATTTATTACAATCCATCCGAATTCTATGAAATCAGAAATGGCACAGTCAAATTTGATAGCTTGCTAGCAAAAAAGGCGGATATAAGGAAAAATGGCGTTTACCTTTCCCATTTTATGAATAAGGATGGTAATTGCTGTAAACTTATTAAGAAACCAAAGCAATAAATAAAATTATAACAGCTCCAACATAAATTCCGGAAATCAATTTTAACCAAATGAAAAAACTAAGTTATCTTATTTTTGCAGTTACCCTATGGGGCTGCAGTACCATTAAAAACAACAATAACAAACCTGAAAAGTGGATAACACTTTTTAATGGAAAAGACATTAAAGACTGGAATGTTAAAATCCACCACCACGATTACAATGTAAATTTTGGAAATACTTTTAGGGTGGTTGATGGTATAATACAGGTGCGGTACGACCAATATGGTGATTTCAATGATCAGTTTGGCCATCTTTACTACAAAACGCCTTTCTCCTATTACCATTTAAAGTTAAAGTACCGTTTTGTAGGTGAGTTGCAAAAAGGGGCACCCAGTTATACGCTGCGTAATAGCGGTTTAATGTTCCATTCGCAGGATCCGAAAACAATGCCTAAGGAACAAGACTGGCCAATTTCGATTGAAATGCAGTTTTTAGGTGGTTTGAGCGACGGTAGGCCGCGCCCGACAGGAAATATGTGTTCGCCAGGTACCGATATTTTTTATAAAGGTAAATTGTATGATGGCCATTGCCTGGATTCTAAATCAAAAACATACGATGGTGACCAGTGGGTATCTGCTGAACTGATTGTGCTTGGCGATTCGCTGGTTACGCATGTCATCAATGGCGATACGGTGTTACAATATAGCAAACCCCAAATTGGTGGAGAGGTGGCTAACCGTTACGACCCCCAAATTAAAATAGATGGCAAAGCAATTCAATCTGGTTTTATTGCTTTACAAAGCGAAGGTCAGCCTGTCGATTTTAAAGATATCCAGATCATGGAACTTCCTCACCACAATTTGAAAAAATCTAAGTAAACATTTTTCAATATCATACGTTACAACAACATGAAAGTTGCATTAATTACAGGCGGAAGCAAAGGAATTGGTTTCGGCATTGCCGAATCACTTTTAAAAGAAGGCTATAAGGTAGCCATTACAAGCAGAACGATTGCCAGCGCAAATCAGGCTGCATCTCAATTGGTAGCACATGGAGATGTATTGGCTATTGAAGCAGATGTTGTAGATTTTAAATCTCAGCAGGATGCTGTAAATCTGATACTCGAAAAATGGGGACAATTAGATGTACTGATTGCCAATGCTGGTATTGGTCATTTTGCACCGGTTGACGAATTAGACATTAATTTGTGGAAAGAAACGATTGATACTAATTTAACGGGTGTTTTCTATAGTATCAAAGCTTCAGTTGAAGAGCTTAAAAAGACCAGGGGCCATATATTTACCATTTCGAGCCTGGCAGGCACAAACTTTTTTGCAGGAGGATCTGCTTATAATGCCAGTAAATTCGGCTTAACAGGCTTTACCCAATCAGTGATGCTTGATTTAAGAAAGTATGGTGTTAAGGTAAGCACCATTATGCCTGGATCGGTTGCGAGCCACTTTAATGATCATCAGCCTGACAGTGAAAACGATGCCTGGAAAATCCAGCCAGAGGATATGGGTAAACTGATTGTTGATTTATTGGCCATGCCGGCAAGAACGCTGCCCAGCAAGGTGGAAATCAGACCTACTGCACCGAAAGGATAAAAAGGAAGGATGATGTGTGATGGAAAAAGGAAGATGTAGTTAAGTTTAAACAATTTATTGAATAAAACGTAATAGATCAGTAATTATGGCTAAATTAATCTTCACCATCATCCATCTCACATTCTTACCTCTTACATCCAATAAAAAAGGCCTCTTGATGAAAATCTAGAGGCCTTTTTTATTGATTAAAAGAATGCTTATTCAGCGATTACTTCAAAAGGAACCTGAACTTTAACTTCTTTGTGTAAGTTTAAGTTAGCAACATATTCGCCAACAAACTTAGGTTCAGTTTCAAAAGTAATACGGCGACGATCTACATCAAAGCCTTGGGCTTTTAATGCTTCAGCAATCTGGATGGTGTTAACCGCTCCGAAGATTTTTCCGCTTTCGCCTGCTTTGGCACCGATTGAAAGTTTAACCTCAGCTAAACGCTCAGCAACACCTTCAGCATCTTTCTTAATTTTATCTTGTTTAAAAGCAGCTTGCTTTAAGTTTTCTGCCAATACTTTTTTAGCAGAAGAAGTAGCTAATGCAGCAAATCCTTGAGGGATTAAATAGTTACGGCCAAAACCTGGCTTTACTGTAACTACATCATCTTTCTCACCAAGGCCTTTAATATCTTGTTTTAAAATAATTTCCATATCTCTAGCCTCCTATTTTAATTGATCAGCAACAAAAGGTAACAAACCGATATGACGGGCACGTTTAACAGCCTGAGCCACTTTACGTTGGAATTTTAACGAAGTACCGGTTAAACGGCGTGGTAACAATTTACCTTGATCGTTAATAAATTTCAACAAGAAGTTTGCATCCTTGTAATCGATGTATTTAATTCCGTTTTTCTTGAAACGGCAATATTTTTTACGGTTATCCTCTACTTTAGGGGCAGTTACGTATTGTATTTGTTCTCTTGCCATTACGCTGCAACCTCCTTAGTTTTTTTGTTAAAAGCACCACTACGCTTTTTCTCATTGTAAGCAACAGCGTGTTTGTCTAAACGGATAGTTAAGAAACGTAACACACGCTCATCGCGTTTTAATTCAAGCTCTAATTTTGCGATCAAATCTCCTGAAGCTTTGTATTCAGTTAAGTTGAAGAATCCATTTGATTTTTTTGCAATTGGATACGCTAATTTTCTCAAACCCCAATTATCTTCCTGGATAATTTCGGCTCCGTTATCAGTTAGAACTGCTTTGAATTTAGCTAATGCCTCTTTCGCAGCCTCTTCAGATAACAACGGGGTTAGAACGATAACAGTTTCGTACTGATTCATTGTTATAATTATGTTTTTAATTTTTTAATCCCGAGGTATATTACGGGGTTGCAAAAGTAATAATATATTTCTTAAAATCAAATGATTAATTGGATTTTATATCCTGACAAACATTGAGGTAAAACGGATGAAGGAAATGGATGAAGGAAAATGGTAAAGGGAAGACGGAAAATGGAAGATGGAAAGCGAATTGAGAGAAGAAAATGAAAATAAGAAAGTCGCATAACATCATCCATCTTACATATCCCATCTTACATAAAAGGTAATCAGATTTTTATCTATCGAAAGCGGTCTTGCAACATCATCCATCTTACATACCCCATCTTCCATAAAAGGTAATCAGATTTTATCTATCGAAAGCAGTCTTGCAACATCATCCATCTTACATACCCCATCTTCCATAAAAGGTAATCAGATTTTATCTATCGAAAGCAGCCTTGCAACATCATCCATCTTACATAACCCAATCTTACATAAAAGGTAATCAGATTTTTATCTATCGAAAGCGGTCTTGCAACATCATCCATCTTACATACCCCATCTT
>NZ_FOJM01000006.1:0-158495 GCF_900111825.1 Pedobacter suwonensis | reverse complement strand
CCATCTTACATAACCCAATCTTACATAAAAGGTAATCAGATTTTTATCTATCGAAAGCGGTCTTGCAACATCATCCATCTTACATACCCCATCTTACATAAAAAAGGGAGTTCGTCTATCCGACAATCTCCCTGGATCAATTAGCTGTAAAGATTTTAGTACGTTTCTATCGTTTTTACAAAACTGTCATCATTGTATTTAACCACAAAGGTTAATTCTTTAGAATCAGTTTTGCTGATATTGAATTTTTTTACCAGTTGCGATTTATCCTTGAACACTTCATTATAAACCACATCATTGTATTCGTTATACACGCTAACTTCTACCGGATTGTTTTCCAGGTTTTCAAGATTAAGCGTGATGACCTGATCTTTTTTTGTATAAACAGGTTTAAATATGTTAGATATCTTTGGCTCAGAAACAATTGCTTCACCATTTTTAATCACAATATTGTATTTAGCAACCTTTACATCCGATTCTGCCTTTAACGTATACTTTCCATCAGGAAGTTCATTCAGGTCATAGATTTTGCTGGATGCCGCCGGAGCATGGATACTTTCTTCAAACAAAACCTCATCGTATGCATCAATTAATGATAAATTGATATTTTCTGCTTTATCTACAGAGAAACGGATGAATTTTTCCTTTTCACCTTTTATCTTCAATGTAAAATCACCATCGTTAGCGTGTACACCCGTAGCAGTAAAAATTAGCGCTGCTATTAAACCGATTTTTAAGAACTTTTTCATAACCAATATTTTTAAAGAGTTAATCATTATATGACACCACTAAGGTACGGAGGCAGTTGAAAGATAGGTGATTGCATATTTTCCAATATCTATGCTATATTACCCTCCATTACCTGTTATTTTAACAAAATCTATAATAAAGCATATTTTTTATTTATTTTAGAAACGTAATCCAGCAAAACATGAAGCCAAGCTTTGAGGTTGTTGAACCTTCTTTCGGAAGTTCGTTTTATTATTCAAAATATGTGGAGAATGCTAATAATATGGCGCATCTCTGGCATTACCATCCAGAAATTGAAATGGTGTTTGTTAATGGCGGTGCGGGAAAAAGACAGATCGGAAGTCACGTTTCCTATTATACCGAAGGCGACCTGATTTTAATTGGCAGCAACCTGCCCCATTGCGGCTTCACCGACACCAATACCGGAAACAAAAACGAAACCGTCATCCAGATGAAACCCGATTTTTTGGGCAGTATTTTTTTAGGGCTGCAGGAAATCAGAGGCATACAGGAGCTGTTTGATAAAGCAAAGGCCGGAATAGCTTTTGGCAGGGAAACCATGCTGGCAGTTGGCCACCGGATAGAAATGATGGACGAGCAGTTACCTTTCGAGCGACTTTTAACCTTATTGAGTGTCTTAAAAGAACTTGAACTGGCTAAAGATTATAAAATATTAAACGCCGATGGTTTTTCGATGGAAATGCAGGTGCAGGATAACGACCGTATTAATATGATTTTTAATTTTGTAAAAGATCATTTTCAGGAGCAGATCAGTTTACAGCATGTTGCCGAAATGTCGAGCATGACCGTTCCATCCTTTTGCCGTTATTTTAAAAAGATTACGAAGAAAACATTTACCCATTTCGTAAACGAATACCGTGTGGTGCATGCCTCTAAACTTTTGGCCGAAAAGCAGACCAGCATTGCCAATATTTCTTATGAAAGCGGATTCAATAACTTTAGCCATTTTAATAAATTATTTAAAGAGTTTACGGGCAAAAGCGCTTCGGAATACAGAAATGAATTGAAATCTGTAATTAAATAATTTATACTGCTTATTTAACAGAATTTAACAGGCAATAGACGTTTTTTTAGTTATACTTGTTTTTCGATCTAAAGCAATGAAAAACAGTTCTCTCCATCAAAAAATCGCACTGGCCTTTTTTCTGTCCATAGTTACATTTAGCCTCCATGCTCAAAAAACAATCAACAATCCCTATGTTGGATTTAATAGCACCGCAAAAAATCTGAACATCAAAAAAATAGTAATATCAGATACCGCTACCGTAGTATGGTTTACCACCACTTACCCTGCTGGCCAGTGGATTAGAATACCAAAAGACACCTACATACAGGACAATATCAGTTCGACTAAATATTATATTAAAAAAACGGTTGGTATACCGTTAGCAGCACAATATTTTATGCCAAAAACAGGCATAGTATCTTATCAGCTTATTTTCCCAAAAGTAAGTGCAAAGGCAACAAGCATTGATTATGGAGAAGCGGGCGATAATGCTTGGAAAATTTACGATATCGCCCTGCAGGAAAGCAAAACTTTACTTCCAAAGTTTATGTATTCAAGCTGGTTTAATAAACTCACCGGTGATCTCGAAATTGCATTTTTCAATAAAGAGGTAGTTTATAAAAACAAGGTTTGGTCGTATAAAAATATCGTTAAAACAAACACTGCAAATACGGCGATATTGATTGCTAATGGAAAAGAAACCAGACAACTTTTGGTTAATGAGTTAAAAAACGAGAGGATTAACCTGAATGCTGATCATAAAACCATCCAACTGAGCAAAAAACAAGTTGATTGCAAACGAACGATCAGCAAAGAAACTTATAAGCTTCCAATCTTTAAAAATGATAGTGCAACTTTTAGTGGTTACATTAAAAACTACAGCCCCAAACTAGGCATCAAAACCATGATGTTATCTATAGATAATATTATTACGGGAGGACAGGAAAATCAGATCATAAAAATACAACCAAACGGTTACTTCACCACTAAAGTAGGAATCTATCATCCAGAAACAGTTTTTCTTAGGTCAGGACTCTTCAATGTAAACGACATTTACCTTGAACCGGGTAAACCTTTGTTTATCATTTTAGGCGATGAAGAACTCATATATGAAGGTCCTTTGGCGCAATTAAATGAAGATCTTAGCCTGTTAAATAAAATTGATTTATTCAATTACGATGATATGAAAAAGAAGATCGTTAATATGAAACCTAACAATTACAAAACTTATTTACTAAACCTTCAGAAAACTGAACTTACTAAGTTAGATTCCATCCGTCAATTGGGAATGCTTTCGGAGAAAGCTTACCAGATCAAAAAAATAAGTATTATCTGCAGCTATGCCAACCATATCATTGAGTATAACTGGAATTACGAATCAGCTGATAAAGAAAATAAAAAAGCGGTTGAAAAATACCCAACTGATTACTATAATTTTTTCAACAAGAAAATCATTAATGATGAACTTTCAGTAATCAGTGCAGATTACAACACTTTTATTAACCGATTTAAATTTTTACCGGGAATTAAACCTGAAAGCTATAGCTATACATATAATTATGCTGCGATGTTCCGTGTGCTAAGAGAAAATAATATTACACTTACCGATCTGGATAAATCTTTCGAAAAATTCATTTCAGCAGATGGACTTTCGTTAAATATAGACAGTGTGGATAAATCCACACAAGATGCCTGGCTCGAAAAACGTGGTGATTTTATAAAAATCTTTAACAATAAATACGCTTCAGACTTTTACTTCAAAAAAATCGATTCAGCATTTAATATCAGCAAAGGGATTTTGTTTGATATCATGAGGGCACAGGATATTTCAGAGCCGATTGTTGATGAACTCTCTCCAATTCAGGAGGATAATCTGGATTACGCCCTATCAGATATCAGGAATCAATTTATAAAAGATTATATTAAGCTCAAAAACAATGAGACCCAAAAACAGATTATCGCCAATAAACAAAATGGGGGCTATTTTGTAAATGAAACGCCAAAAGTAGAAGCAGATAAAATTTTAGATACTATTGTTAGCAAACATAAAGGCAACGTTATTTTAATTGACTTTTGGGCAACCTGGTGCGGCCCTTGTCTTAATGGAATTGCCCAAATAAGACCTTTAAAAGAAGAAATGAAAGACAGGAATGTGATATTTGTTTACATCACTAACGAAAGCTCGCCTTTAACTACCTACCAAAATCTAGTACCTACCATAAAAGGGCAGCATTATCGGTTAAAAAGCGATGAATGGCGTTATTTAGCTGATAAGTTTAAAGTTACAGGTATTCCGCACCAGGTATTGATCAATAAAGAAGGTAAAGTGGTAAACCCAGCTTTGAAATTTATGGATAACGGAGAAGTCAAAAAACTATTGGAAAAATACTTGTAAAAAAGCAGATAGCGAAATGAATAAATTCCTGCTACCAGCTATAATAATTACTATCTGCGCATCGCTTTTATGCTCAATATGTAGAGAACAAACTTATTAATTTCAAAAATAAATGACAATGCCCATAAGAAAACAGAGAAATTAATTGCTTATCGGCGTATGTTCAGCGGCGAAATTTTTTAAACCGGCCAAACATTACTGTTCCTGTTAAAATCAACCATTATGGGAACATTAAAAAATACCCCATAAAAACAGCATAATGCACCATCATCATCAACCTAATTCTACATGCCTGCCAAACATGAGGCTGTTATCATGAAGAGTAGCGATTTTTCACCGCAGTTAAAAACATCATTAAATAACTGCAGAAAAATATGATACGTAAAAATCGATAGCACCACTTATGGCAGCTTCAAATGTATTTGAAGCAAGCCATAAACAGTTTTATAACCTGCATAATTAATACTGCTTCACTTTTATACGATAGCTACCTTTATAATATTCCTTCATTTTAATCACCTCTTTTGATTTATCGGTTAGCCAGAAAACGGCATAACTATCCGGGCTATAATTAATTTTTAGCAGCCAGCATTTAGCTGTTAGATCTGCATTCAATTTCAGATCATCTTTACCGACCACTTCATAACGATGGTAGGTGGCTGCCTTTTCGTTGGTATCGAAAAAGGAAATATCAAACTGCTGACCAACTTTTTTAATTGGCAATAAGGCATAGGTTTCCAAATCCAGCTCCCATGAAATAACCGGGATATCCAGTTTAACAGAACCTCTTTTTGTTGCCTCATTGTTTTTTACGGTGTCAGATGGCTGCATCAAGCCATTTTTATAATCATATGCCAAAATACCCCTGCGTTTATAATTGGCATAATGATAAATCGGAGACATTGTTTTACGGTCGCATATATTTGTTATTGTAGCGAAAAGTGAATCGTTGTGAAGCCATTTCCAACCAAATTCCACAACTTCATTTTTATCCCTTTTTGTAAAGGTGGTTGTCCTTTCCCATATATCTCCGACAGTCCGTTTTGTTTCAAGAGAATCGGTCATATAAACCAAATAACTGTTTTTTCCCTCTTTCAGATTGCTCATGACCAGTTTATGGTTTTGTGCATTTACAGTATCAACCTGTGCCTTCGAAGTGCCTGAAAAAGATAATACTATCGCGCTAATAAAAATTAATATTCTCATATATAAAACTTTACGGTTAGATAAAATCTCTTGTTAAATGTTACGCAATCTTTGATAAACTATTTCAATATTTCAACTTTTCCACATTCCAACTTTTCAATCTTACAACACCTAAATTTTTCCTATTTTCGTGCCGATGGAAAATTTTATCGTTTCTGCCCGTAAATACCGCCCAGCCACCTTCGAAACCGTTGTTGGTCAGCAGCATATTACCGGCACGTTAAAAAATGCCATTAAAAACAACCAGCTTGCCCAGGCATTTTTATTTTGCGGACCACGCGGAGTCGGTAAAACTACCTGCGCACGGATCCTCGCGAAAACCATTAACTGTACCAACCCTACAGCCGATATGGAAGCCTGTGGCCAATGTGACAATTGCCAATCTTTCCAGAACGGACATTCTTTTAATGTACATGAATTAGATGCGGCTTCAAACAACTCTGTTGATGATATCCGTAGTTTAATTGAGCAGGTTAGAATACCGCCACAAGCGGGAAAATACAAAATCTATATCATTGATGAGGTTCACATGTTATCGCAAAGCGCATTTAATGCCTTTCTGAAAACTTTGGAAGAGCCACCATCTTATGCTATTTTTATACTGGCTACAACCGAAAAACATAAAATCCTGCCAACTATTTTATCACGTTGTCAGATTTTTGATTTCAACCGTATCCAGGTAGAAGATATCGCGAATCACCTGGCAAAAATAGCCCAGCGTGAAAATATTGCTTTCGAGAGCGATGGTTTACACATTATTGCGCAAAAAGCCGATGGAGGATTACGTGATGCCCTTTCCATGTTCGATCAGATTGCCAGTTATGCAAACAAGAACATTACCTATAAGGCGGTAATTGACAACCTCAATATTTTAGATTACGACTATTTTTTCAAGCTTACCTCCTATTTAACCGCGGCAGAAGTGAGTCAGACACTGCTTTTGTTCGATGAAATTCTGAACAATGGTTTTGATGGCAACAACTTCATCAATGGTTTGGCCAGCCACTTCCGTAATTTATTAGTAGGTAAAGATGCCGCTACCATTAAATTGTTAGAAGTTAGCGAAAATATTAAACAAAAATATCTTGAGCAGTGCAGGCAAACCGAATTATCATTTCTGTTAACCGCATTGAATTTAGCCAATACCTGCGATTTAAATTATAAGAACTCTAAAAATCAGCGTTTACAGGTAGAGTTGGCACTCATTAAAATGTGCCATATCCGATCGGTCGTCAATCTAGCACAACAGCCTTTAAACACTAGTAACACAGCAACTGACGCAGATCAGGATAAAAAAAAAACTAATGTCGTAGCTGAAACAGCCGAAAACCAAAAACTGAAAGCTGAAAGCGAAAAGATAGTTCTAGCGCCAACACCAACCGTTAATATCCCGGTTCAGCCCGCCGCCCCATTAGAAGAAAAAGCGAAAGAAAGCGCGCGGATGAGTGTTCCTCCTCCATCTGCAACGTCCATTAGCATCAATATCGCAAAGGCTAAAGCAACGGGCATGTTAATTCCGTCTTTAAACGATTTCGACCGCATTGCGCAGGAGGAAGAAGATAAAGGACCAAAAAAAGCAACCGGTGAAGCCCGCGAGGTTTTTAGCTATGACCGCCTACTGGAAATCTGGAGCATATATACACAAAAACTTAAAGCTGCTGATAAAATTAACCTTTTTACCATCTTAAACAATTTTGCCCCTACCCTGCTAAACCCCGAACTGATTGAGATCTCGGTAGAGAGTAAAACGCAGGAGCATCTTGTTCAACAGGAATCTGTTGAGCTTTTAAATTTTTTACGGAACGAACTCCGGAACTTTGGTATAGAGGTTACCTATAAACTGGTAGAACGTAAAATAGAAAACAGGCTTTATGGTAATCGGGAGAAGTATGATTATCTAGTAAACAAAAATCCTAAGCTGGACGAATTACGCCGGAGATTTAATTTAGACATTAACCCTTAGTCAGTTTACAGTGGGCAATTTTCAGTTTACAGTGGGCAGCTTTTAGATAACCGGAACCTTAAGATGCCCACTGTAAACTGTATATTGTTAATTATTGCTCAGCATCATTAACCGGATAACCTTCTTCATCTAAATCATCACGGTTATCTTCTGGTGTACGGGCAAGAATTTCATCTTCAGGACTAAGTTTTACACTTTCGCCATTATCTACGTGCATGCCGAGTTCCTCTAAATTATCTTCAGCAATTTCCTCATTTCTCGCATACTCATCGCCAACATAAGGGTTAGCCTCATCATAGGTAGAATCATCATCTCTGGCACCTGCTGCAACCGTTTCATATCCCATCGGATGATCGTATTCTTTATCTGTTCCCTTTACATCGAGTTCATAACTCTGCTTAGTTTCATCATAAGCAAGATTCTCTTTATTAATTTCGCTATTTTCTGTGGTGCTATGTATTTTATCCTGCGATCCTTTATTTTCGTTAATTTCCATGATATAAGTTTCCTTTAATTTATACTGTATAACAAAGCGGTATAGATATGGTTTTTCTTTAACCGTAAATTCTGTTATTATTTGGGCGTGCCCCAAGCTGCGCAAGGGTCGGGCTATACACCACAAGTCCTCGCCATTCGTTCCTCATGGCTGTGGGCTTTCCGTTCCTATCCCTCATGCGGGCAAAGCGTCTAAAATTCTATTTTTTAAAGGCAGAATATTCTACTAGATTTACGGTAAAATATTAAAATGAATACCCTAAAACATTGAAAAATCTCAAAGCTTTAATCTTAGGTTTCATTACTTTAATTTTCGCCATCTATCTTTTGGCTGATATTCTTTTTTCCAAAAGATTACTGAAAGAAACTAAGGGTGTCCTCGATTATTCAATGGTAGATATTGAAACAGTAATCGTTCAAAGGAGCCGTTCTTACACAGCTGATACCAACAAAGTAGCCGTTTTAAGGTTTAAACTAAAAAACGATAAGCAATTATTTGAAATTAATCAAAGACTAGAACAAATCCACGATAGTAGAAAAGAATTGGACGCGGTGAATGACGGTTTAAAAACTTCCAAAAATCTCAGTATTTTGCTAAAGAAAAATCTTGTATTTGATGATTTTAAAGTCCAACAGATCAACGCAGATGGTTTAATCATTTATGATAATACTGAAAATGCCAGTAACATTTCATTTCTAATCTTCTTTCTCTCCATTGGCTCTTCCATTTTCTTTTTTGGCCTTTATTTTTGGCCTGATAATGGGCAGCGATTTAACAAAAGGCAAATTGAACGAAAATAGTGTTTCGCTTAATTTGTAGGTCTGTGGGAATACAGACCTTGGGACAGGCTTTCCGTTGCTATCCCTCACGCAGATAAAACGAACCTTGTTGAATGAATCAGGACACTCGGTTGAATACATTTCTTTCTGTCTGTGAGGACACAGGCCGAGGTACTGGTGATTAACATTGACGTAAATAGTATCAATGACCAATCCACCTAAACCCGATCAAAGCGGATCCCGACAAAAAGTCGCGAGAAACGGGAGCGGGACTGCTGTAACCCAAATGCTTCTGCGCCTGCTTTCCAAATAAATAAGAATCCTCAAATTCCAGCGAAATGAATAAAAATTCGGAATTATGCACCACAAAAAAGCGCCCCGATTTTTACATCAGGACGCTAAATATTTCAAGAGTTGCCAACTTCCATGCTGGAAGCCTGTTAAGCTGACAATTGGGTTTACAAACTTGCCAAAGCCGTATTTAATGTTTCACTTGGACGCATCGCTTTGCTGGCTAATTCATCATCAGGGTTATAGTAACCGCCAATGTTTTGAGGTTTACCCTGTGCACCGATCAGTTCTTCATTAATTTTTGCTTCATTTTCTAACAAAGCTTTTGCCAATGGGGCAAATCTAGCTTGTAAATCAGCATCTTTACTTTGTGCAGCCAGAGCTTCGGCCCAATATAATGCCAAATAGAAATGAGAACCACGGTTATCGATGGTACCTAACTTTCTGCCTGGCGATTTATCAGTTGCCAAAAATTTAGCATTAGCCTCATCTAAAGCATCGGCCAAAACCTGCGCTTTTGCGTTATTTTGGGTTTGCGATAAATGCTCTAAAGAAGCCTGAAGCGCCAGGAACTCGCCTAACGAATCCCAACGCAAATAACCTTCCTCAATAAACTGCTCAATATGTTTTGGCGCAGAACCACCGGCACCGGTTTCGAACAAACCGCCACCGTTCATCAAAGGAACGATAGATAACATTTTAGCAGACGTTCCTAATTCTAAAATCGGAAATAAATCTGTCAGATAATCACGCAGTACGTTACCGGTAACCGAAATGGTATCTAAACCTTTGCGGATACGCTCCAAAGTAAATTTAGTAGCTTCGATCGGAGCTAAAATGCGGATATCTAAACCTGTGGTATCGTGATCTTTTAAATAAGTATTTACTTTAGCGATAATCTCTCTGTCGTGTGCTCTTTGCTCATCTAACCAGAAAACTGCCGGCGTTTCTGACAAACGCGCCCTGTTTACGGCTAATTTTACCCAATCCTGGATCGGCGCATCCTTAGTTTGGCACATGCGGAAGATATCGCCTTTTTCTACTTTCTGATCAAAAAACACCTTACCATCAGCATCAGTAACACGGATAGTTCCCGCGCCGGTAGCCTGGAAAGTTTTATCGTGCGAACCGTATTCTTCAGCTTTCTGTGCCATTAAACCAACATTTGGTACCGAACCAATCGTGGTTACATCGAAAGCGCCATGGGCTTTACAGTCATCGATGGTTGCGGTATAAACACCGGCATAACAACGATCTGGAATCAAAGCAATAGTATCCTGAAGTTTACCTGCCTTATTCCACATTTGTCCTGAAGTACGGATCATTGCCGGCATAGAAGCATCAACAATCACATCACTGGGCACATGTAAATTCGTAATTCCTTTATCAGAATTAACCATAGCCAAAGCCGGACCGTTTTCAATAGCCTGCGCTAATGCAGCTTCTACTTCAGCCTGTTTTGGGTTGCCTGCAATTTTTGCATAAACATCGCCTAAACCGTTGCGGGTATCAATATTTAATTCTTTAAAAAGATCGGCATATTTAGCAAAAACATCTGCAAAATAAACCTCAACAATGGCTCCGAAAATGATAGGATCAGAAACCTTCATCATGGTTGCCTTTAAGTGTGCAGATAATAAAACACCAGCGGCCTTGGCTTCAGCAATTTCTTTAGCTACAAAAGTTTTCAAAGCAGATAAGCTCAATGCCGAGCTATCAATCACTTCTCCTGCTTTTAGTGGCGATAAACCTTTTAATTCGGTTACAGTACCATCAGCAGCTACAAATTCTATTTTAAACTGACTCGCTTCAGCAACAGTAGTCGACTTTTCTGAACCATAAAAATCGCCTTCAGTCATGCTGGCTACTTTGGTTTTCGAATCTGCAGACCATTTACCCATGGAGTGCGGGTTTTGTTTAGCGTAATTTTTAACCGCTTTAGGCGCTCTGCGATCGGAGTTACCTTCACGTAAAACCGGGTTTACAGCCGATCCTAAAACTTTGGCATATTTAGCTTTTATTGCTTTTTCTTCATCGCTTTGTGCATTATCAGGATAATTTGGAAGAGCAAAGCCCTGCGACTGAAGTTCGGTTATTGCACCTACCAATTGTGGGATAGAAGCAGAAATATTTGGTAATTTGATAATGTTTGCTTCCGGCGTGGTTGCTAAAGTACCAAGCTCTGCCAGTGCATCACCAATTTTTTGATCGTCTTTTAAATACTCCGGAAAGTTGGCCAAAATTCTTCCTGCTAAAGAAATATCTCTGGTTTCTACATCAATACCCGCTGACGCAGTGAAAGCTTGTACGATAGGTAAAAGTGAGTAGGTTGCCAGCATTGGCGCCTCATCGGTTTTGGTGTAGATAATTTTTGATGTATTTGACATGTTATATTGATTTTGCTTATTACGTTTAATTATTCGATCGGTTTATGGCGTATACCAATCTTTTTAAAATCGCCTAAAGATAAAATAATCGAATGAATTAAGGAACACAGTAATGTTATTTATGGTTTGGATGTGCAATTCATTTATTAAAAATCCATAATCTACTATAGCGTAAAAAGATGATATCTTTTTTTGGGGCGCAGGGTCATTCGCATTTTTTAATGTTATTCCTGCTCTCCGCTTTATCCCGGCGAAAAGCCGGGATGCCCGCTCCGATCAGGGCTATAAACATAGGTCTCTGGCACGGAAATCTGGCATAGCAGCAGAAAAACAACCAGGCTAAACCTGATCGAACGGATGCCATTTTTCATGGCAGGAGGTAGAGCAGGAAGATATTAACCTATGGAATGCTGCAATTGCTTTCCAAAAAAGCAACTAACATCAATTATTTATCATTCTGATTTACTGCAACATTCTCAATTATTTTAAATTGCTCAAATTCTTTGGCTAAACTTTTGTAGCAGAAACTGCCAGTAACTATCTATTTTAAATATTCTAATTGAAATGAGCGAAACGACCTTAGATCAACTATTAAATGCCCGGAAATTTGACGAAGCCAAAAGCTTCATGCAAAACGGCAAAAAACTCTCCAAAAACCTGCAGGACTACCAGAAATCATCCATTTTCGATAACCTTATTAAAGAGAAACAGTACGAAATCCTGAATATGATGGTGAAAGATAAAACCATCGAAACCGACATTTATGAATTCGACAATTTTGATAAAAGCATTTTCCAGAGTATTGTCCGCAATCTCGGCAATGAAGAGGAAGATATCAGTTTCTTCAACGAATTTATTGGCCATTTCGATAACCTGAACGATGAAGTGAATGCAAAAACCTTATTAGGTTATCTTTTAGAGAATGGCGTTGATTTAGGTGTAATCAAAGCCTGTATCGACGCCGGATGCAATGTAAATTTTAAAAACAATGCAGAAGAAAACTATATCCACCAGGTAGTAAAAAGCAATTTGCGCCGGTATAACCTGAACGATGAACAAACTACTGATTTATTAAAAGGATATATCGACATCCTTATTAATGATGGTGTTGATATCAATGAAGGAAATATTGTACAGGAAACCCCTTTAATTATTGCAATAAAGTTTAACAAGAAAAATTTAATCGGATACTTGCTCGAAAAGGGTGCAGATCCGAACCATACCGACCGAGATGGTAATTCAGCTTTTTTCTATGCAGTGGCACATGCCCAAAGCGAAAGCATGTACGACATCCTTCGGAATTTTGACTCCCCGGCATTTGATCAGGTAAATAAAAAAGGGGAAACCCTGTTGTTTGAATACGTGCGTATGATGTCTGACAGTGAAAGCAGCATTAACTTCCTCAAAAAGCTGCTGAATGATGGTGCCGATTTATATCAACCCAGTACCTGGTACAGCGCAGATAAAACCCCTCTGGATGTAATCGCCGAAAAACAAGCCGGTATTTTGGAAGCCGTTTTAGAAAGCGGACAGGTAGATATTAACAGAACCGATGACCATGGCAATACCTTGCTGCACAAAGTTTGCGCATATAATGTAAACTATGAGCCTGAAAAAGCAAAAGAAACTTACCAGAAAGTGAAACTCCTGATCGAAAATGGCGCTGATACCAGCCTGAGCAATGATAAGGATCAAACAGCTTTAATGCTGGCATCGGATGATAACCTGAAAATAAAAACTGTTGAACTACTCATGAAACAATCTTAATATGTCGATGTCATTTATTATTGCCTGCGAAAGCGGCAAACGGAAAATCGCCGAACTTTTATTGACCAATAATGAAGTAGAAGTAGGTTATACGGATGAGAAAGGCCGAACTGCATTGCATTACGCTGCACATCATGGCTACTTAGATCTGGTAAAAATTTTAATCGAACGCGGTGCAGATTTAGATTATGAAGACCACGATGGGGAAACACCTTTTTATTTTGCCTGTCTGCAAAAACAGAAACAAACCGCGCTATACCTATTAGATAAAGGAGCAAGGGTTGACATTAAAGACATCAAAGGAAATAGCTTATTGCATTTAACTGCCCAAAACGGACAGATTGAAGTTTTAGAAAAGTTGCTTGATAAGGGCCTGGATGTTGACAATGAAAATAACGAGGCAGAAACGCCCCTTCTTATCGCATCGGCCTGGAGAAACAAAGAAGTTGTTCAAAAACTATTGGATTTTGGTGCCAATATTAATACCACCAATAAAAATGGCGATTCGCCACTGATTTTTGCGGTTAAATCTAAAAATGTTCCTATGGTTGAGCTGTTGATTGATAAGGGCGCCAACATCAACCACGTTAACCATGCTGGTGAATCAGCACTGTTGCTGGCCTGTTACGATGCTAACCGGATGTTAACCAAAACATTGGTTGAAAAAGGTGCAGATGTTTTTGTATCTTCAAAAAATGGCTTATCGCCCATCTGGTATGCCTGTGCCAATAATCAAAAAGAGATTGTTGATTTATTTTTGGCTAATGGTGTGGATGTAAATTACGCCAACCCTCTTTCTGGCGACGATGATTCCATGTATTCGTATCTGGAGTGGGTAGAAACAGCTAACAACATATCCATTTCGGCCAGTTTCTCTTTTGATAACAATTACAACTACGGAGGCGAAAGCATGTTACATGTAGCCGCGAAAAGTGGACATTTGAGCATGTTAAAGCTACTGATAGAGAAAGGTGCAAACGTAAATATTCAGGATGAAAGCGGGAACACAGCACTACATTATGCCGCAGCAAATGGTAAAAAAGATTCCGTTAAGTTTTTGCTCGAAAAATCTGCGGATCCGTCTATTGTAAATGTGAAAGAGCAAAAAGCCATTGATTATTCGAATATTAAAGGCTTTAATGAAATTACGGAGCTCCTTTTAAAATACGGTCCTGCCGCTAATCCAAACATTCAGGCTTCAAATATAAAATCTACAGAAAATGCTGTTGAAGTTCCGAAAAACGATATGGCAACTAAAAAGCAAGCCTTATTGGATTTAAAAGAATTATTGGATGCCGGAATTTTATCACAGGAAGAATTTGATGCAGAGAAAGCGAAGATTTTGAAAGGTTGAGTTAATCCCACAGTCATCAATTTGGGTTTAATTTATTTCAAAAAAAATATTAACGAGTTAAATTTGTAAAGATTACTCCCATAGACGCCGTCCTCGAGCGGAGAGCAACATAGTCGGGAAATCTATAAAGCTGAATTTTTCCCCGTCTGCACAGGCGGGCATTTCGCTGCGCCTAGCAAGGTTTAAAATTTCTATTGAAAGGTATTGTCGGATAAATTTTTAGTTCTAAATTTATTCGACAATATAATGCTCACACAAATGAAAAATCTTACTAAAATCAGATCACCATTATTTAGCCTTCTTCTCCTCTCCATCTTTATATATGCCTGTTCTCCGAAATTGTATGTTGACGAAAGTAAACGTTATCAGGCAGGTACATTATCTGAAACACAAATCGATTCGCTGCATACTTTCTTAAAACAAAACGAAAGGCTCAGTCTAAAAGATACCATCATTATTAAATACGATTTCAATAAAGACGTTTGTTGGAATGACCTTAGCTACCAAAATGCAGAATTCCTGAACAATGTGAGGTGGGCCTTTCAAAAAAACATTCAGGAAAAAGCGGAGGCCAGGCCAAAAGTTGCTATTTACCAATACCGGGAACCGGGAGAAAGTTTCAGCCCGATTAAATCGAAGGGTTTAGAAATTGAAACTGATTCGGGCTTCCTTAGAAAATTATTATTTAAAGAGGTTACTACCTGCGGAACTTCAGCTATTATTCTTCCTAACGGAAAATTTCTACTGGTGAAATCAGATCCGCAATTTTCTGCGCTGATTTTAAATGCCAAAGATATTGAGCAAAAATTACAGGAAAATTTGGTTAGATAAGGCTAAAAAAAATCAACCTTGAATTTAACAAAATTTAACTAAAACATTAGGTTAATGTTCGTAATTTGGTTTTTATAATCGCTTTCAAATGAATAACCGGAACCTAACGTTTAATTCCTTAAGCTAAAAATAACGTCTTTTTTGTTGTCCGTTCTTGTACACCAAACAACGATTTCAATTTAAATGTATGCCATAAAGGTACTTTCCTGCCGTTATTAACAGGGAAAATAATATGCGCTCTCCAGGAAGGTGCTCTCGGGTGCTTTCCTTTTATTATTTAAGCCTTGGGCAATTATGCTTGCGCTAAAAACTTCTCTCCTTTTTCGATGTTATCTTTTTAAGATAAAAACCTTAATCAAAAACCGGTTAACATGAAAAATAAGATTTTTTACGCATCAGTACTTTCTACTGCCTTCCTGTTTGGATGTCAATCCAATTCGAATTCGCAAAAACAAGGAGAAGATACTACGGTAACTACCAAAATCGGAGCGGTAGATTTGCCTGCACCAGATACCAATGCGGCCAAAAACAAATTCAGCAAAGTAATTGGCTGGCCTGACGGGAAAACACCTGTTGCGCCTGAAGGCTTTGTGGTTACGAAATTTGCAGCCAACATTAAAAGCCCACGCAACACCTACATCACACCAAATGGCGATGTATTGGTAGCACTTTCCAACTCAGAGAGAAGTACTGTCGAAGCGGTGGCCAATAAGGTAACGGGCAAAGCAAAGTCAGAAGTACCAGGAAAAAGCGCCAATACCATCCTTCTCTATCGTGATGAAAATAAGGATGGTAAACCCGAATTGGTGACTACCTTTTTAAATGGCCTGAACCAGCCTTTCGGCATGCTGATTATTGGCAATTCATTTTATGTCGCTAATACCGATGGCATCTGGCAATATCCTTATAAACCAGGAGATACCAAAATAACTGCCACAGGTAAAAAGATTTTGAGCCTTCCTGCTGGTGGTTATAATAACCACTGGACAAGGAATTTGATTGCCAATGCAGATAAAAGCAAGATTTATGTAACTGTCGGATCGGGCAGCAATATCGGTGAAAATGGAATGGAAAATGAGGTAAGAAGGGCCAATATCTTAGAAATTAATCCTGATGGAACCGGTGAAAAGATTTATGCCAGCGGTTTGCGGAATCCTGTCGGGATAGATTTGGCACCAGAAACCAATATGCTATGGACAGCGGTCAACGAACGCGATGGATTAGGCGACGATCTCGTTCCAGATTACATCACAAGTGTTAAACAAGGTGCATTTTACGGTTGGCCATACTCCTATTATGGTCAGAATGAAGATCCCCGCTTAAAAGGACAGAACCCGGAAATGGTTAAAAAAGCAATTGCTCCGGATGTGGCGGTTGGTGCACATACGGCATCATTAGGGCTGGCTTTCTACAAGGACAAAAAATTCCCGCAGAAATATCAGGGAGGTGCATTTATAGGCCAGCACGGTTCATGGAACCGATCGGCTATTTCTGGATATAAAGTAGCTTTCGTACCTTTTAAAAATGGAAAACCAATTGGAAAACCGGAAGATTTTTTAACCGGTTTTATTGCTGATGAGGAAAAGGCAGAAGTTTATGGCCGTCCGGTTGGCATTACCTTAACGCCTGACGGTGCTTTATTGGTGGCAGACGATGTGAGCGGGGTAATTTGGAAAGTAGCTGTAAAATAATTTAAAATTAGCCACAGATTATCAGAATATGCAGTAAATTTATTCGCTAATCTGTGGCTTAACACTAACTTTTCCCAATTTGAAATCGAACTTTACCCTACTGTTTACCCTATTCTTTTCTACTGCCTTAGCGCAGCACATCAAACCCGATTCGATCAAAAAACTCGAGGAAGTTACGGTAAAAGGTTATTATAACCACCAACCTTTACTCAGATCAGTATCAGCTGTAAACCTGATAGATAGCAGTTTGATAAAAAATCAACCGAACAGCTCATTAGTGAGTATGTTAAACACCGTACCAGGAGTACGCATGGAGGAACGCTCACCAGGGAGCTATCGCCTGTCACTTCGGGGCAGTTTACTTCGCTCCCCTTTCGGCATAAGAAATGTAAAAATTTATATTGATGATTTTCCATTAACTGATGCAGGAGGAAATACTTACTTGAATGCACTAGATGCTTCCGCAATAGGTACAATGGAAATTTATAAGGGTCCGGAAGCCAATATATTTGGAGCAAATACCGGTGGCGCCATTTTAATTAACCCTTTTACCATCAACAACAATGAGATAAATGTGTCGGCCACTGGTGGTTCTTATGGCCTCTTCCATCAAAATGCATCAATCAGGCAGCAGTATAAAAAATACAGCTTTAGTGTTAATGAAGGATATCAGCGAAGTGATGGCTATCGGGAAAACAGTGCAATGGACAGAAAATATTTTCAAACCTTGCAGCAATGGGATTATAACAATGCGGGGAGTTTAAAGGCTTTTGCTTTTTATAGCGATTTAACGTACCAGACACCAGGAGGATTAACGGCTTCGCAGTTAGATCAAAATCCTAGACTGGCACGTCCGGCAACCGCTACTTTACCTGGCGCCCTTTCTCAGCAAGCTGCTATCTACAATAAAACCATTTTTGGGGGAATATCCAACGCCTATCAGATCAGCAAGCGCTTGAAACATGTGATTGCTTTATTTACTTCTTATACCGACTTTAAAAATCCTTTTATTACCAATTACGAAAAACGCTATGAAAGTACACTCGGTTTAAGGACATTTCTGGATTATGCACAGGTTAAAGAAAACATAAGGCTTAATGCGCAGATCGGGTTAGAAAGTTCAGGCACTAAAAGCCAGATCAAAAACTTTAATAATAATGGCGGAGAAGCTGCTGCTCTACAAGCTTCTGATCGTTTAAAGGCAGGACAGGATTTTGCTTATCTGAGGTTAAATTTCGATATTAATAACAAACTTCTGATCGAACTTGCATCGAGTTTAAACTTTTACAGATACCATTACGAGAGTTATTTTCCGAATGTTGTGGCCGCTAAGCAAAGAAAATTCAATGCCCAGTTTATGCCAAAGGCAGCAGTATCTTATCTGATCACTTCTGGTTTTTCAGCCAGGGCTTCGGTCAGTAAGGGCTATTCGCCACCAACCATTGCGGAAGTAAGGGCGTCAGATAATAATATCAATAATGACCTGCAGGCCGAGCTTGGCTGGAACTATGAATTGGGTTTACGTTATAAAGCCAAAAAAAACCGCTTTTACGCCAGTGCTAACCTATTCAATTATCATTTGAAAGATGCTATTGTCAGAAGGTTAAATCAAAACGACACGGAATACTTTACCAATGCCGGCGGAACCAGGCAACAAGGATTTGAACTGGAAACTGCCATTTGGATAATCAGAAATAACCCATCGTTTTTAACCGGCTTACAATGGAGAGCTAATTACACTTATAACCATTTTAGATTCGAAAATTTTACAAGTGGTCTGAATATTTTTGATGGCAATAAACTTACAGGAGTTCCAGAAAACGTTTTAATCAATAGTTTAGAATTTGACTTTCCAAAAGCAATTTACCTTTTTGTGCAACATAATTATACCTCTTCAATCCCTTTGAATGATGCCAATACCGTCTTTGCGAACAGATATCATTTGGTTGAAGGCAAATTTGGTGTCAGAAATTTAAAGATAAACAAAATCCGTTTAGGACTTTTTGCAGGAGTAAATAACCTGCTGAATGTACAATACAGTTTAGGCAACGATTTAAACGCGGCAAACGGAAGGTATTTTAACACAGCCCCAGGCATTAATTTTTATACAGGCCTTGCTGTCAAATTGTAATTGCTAAATCGCATCATATAAATCATCTGTCTATATGATGCGATTTTGCTATAAACTAAAACATTTCTTTCTTTTCTTTTTCCTTAATCACGACATCGCCAACAACGATTTCGATTGCATAGCGTTTCTTTCCGTCTGCCCCATCATAACTATTGGTTTGCAATCTACCTTCAATGGTTAAAGCCGTCCCCTTTTTAACCTGCGCTTCAGCAAGTTCGGCTTTCGCATTCCAAAAAATTAAATTAAACCATTGTACTCTTTTTACTTCCTCTCCGGATGAATTTCTGTAGTTTTCGTTTATTGCCAGATTAACCTTTGCTAATTTTTGACTTCCAAAATTTTTAACCTCTGCATCTGCTCCTGCAAA
Organism: Pedobacter suwonensis; assembly: GCF_900111825.1. Lineage (GTDB taxonomy): Bacteria > Bacteroidota > Bacteroidia > Sphingobacteriales > Sphingobacteriaceae > Pedobacter > Pedobacter suwonensis. The sequence goes on along the minus strand of NZ_FOJM01000006.1, from coordinate 139,060 downwards.
TCCGCTTAATACTACTTTGTTAACTGCACTTTCCATAATTTTTAAATTTAAGTTTCTAAATGTTTAACGAACAGTCATCACCTCGACAACCGACAGGACAAAATTGCAAACAGCGTCAAAAATTAGTCGGATGGTAAACATTTATAGCCGTTTATAAACGTTTATAAACGGATAATATACCTTTAAGCATCATTAAAGCTATTTATTTTTTATTCACTATTTTATTTTATAAATTAGGTCATCATCCCATAATAAAAAAAGCAATTATTATGGAACGTTTATGCTTAGACTGCGGAAGCCCGATAAGAGGCAGGGCTGATAAAAAATATTGCGATGATTCTTGCCGCAGCAATTACAACAATCGCTTAAATACTGAGGATAACCTCGTGATTAAACGGGTAAATAATATACTCAAAAAGAATCGTGCTATTCTCGCTACGCTAAATCCAAACGGTAAAACAAAGGTTTCCGGTAAAAAGCTTGTTTCGGCTGGCTTTAAGTTTGAATTCCATACCTCCAGTTACGAAACCCAAAACGGCAATACCTATACCTTCTGTTATGAATATGGTTATTTAGCCCTAAATGAAGATAGCTACCTCCTGGTAAAAAGAGAAGAAAGCCTGGGTTAAGCCCGTTTGAAATATTTAATTTTCACTAAGAATTAGCGCGACGGGTGAAAGCTTATGTATTTTTTTATTCGACCGGAGATGATTAGTTTTATCGACTTATGATCAATTATAATGACAAGCTTTTTAAACCTGTAAACACTACAGAAAATAGCGAAACATCAAATGAAACCATCTTCAAATATAAACAAAGGGGAAATATCCTGACCGCCGAATACGAGGGTGGAAAAATTGTTTATGGCCATTTGCTTGGCTTGGTAGACCATGAAGGAAACATCGAAATGCGCTATCACCAAATAAACCAGGAAGGCGAATTAATGACTGGAACCTGTAGCTCAAAACCTGAACTATTGGCCAATGGCAAAATCAGACTTCATGAAACCTGGCAATGGACATCAGGAGATCAATCGAAAGGGCAATCTATTATTGACGAACAATAAATTCTTTCCCAGTTGATAAGTCCAATATGCTGTTAAAAAATCTCACCGGTCGTATTTTATCTGTATTACAAACTGCATTGGATTTAGTTTACAGTCCGATGGGTTATCAAATGTATAACTTGCAGACCGAGGATGAAGGTAGGGAATACGACGCCTGTACTTTTAAATTAAACACCCTGAAAATCAAACACCGGACTGCTAAAGTCACCCCAACCAAAACGGGTCGATTTGTAAGCATATGGAAGAGGAATGAAGCTGGAATTACGACTCCCTTTACTGATCAGGATGAATTTGATTTATTGATCATATCTGTTAATGATGCTGAACGATCCGGACAATTTATTTTTCCAAAAGCAATTTTGGCACACCATAAAATAATCGCTGCAAACGGGATAGCAGGTAAAAGGGGGATCAGGGTTTATGCACCCTGGGATGTAGCAGCAAATAAACAGGCCGCGAAAACCCAAAAGTGGCAAGTGACTTATTTCCTTCAGATCGATATGAATGGAAGTACCGACCTTGCAACAGCAGGGAAACTAATTGGTGACGAAATAAAATAAACACGTTATCAGATCTGGTTAAACTTAGCAAGTTTCGGGTAGTTTGCCTTTTCTTTAACAACTACTTTGGATGTGAATTATTCAAGACCATGAAAGTACAGGAAAAAATCAATTTTAACCGCATAGCTGAGGCCATCAGTTATATCAAAACGAATTTCAAAACACAGCCCGGTTTAGAAGAAATTGCAGAAAAAGTAAACTTAAGCCCTTTTCATTTTCAAAGATTATTTAGTGAGTGGGCAGGCACTACCCCAAAACGTTTTCTGCAATATATCAGCATTGGTTACGCTAAAGAAATGTTGAAAGAAAACGAAAGTTTATTCGATACCGCATTAGCGACCGGCTTGTCGGGAACCAGCAGGCTACACGATCTTTTTGTAAACATTGAAGGAATGACACCAGGCGAATACAAGAACGGCGGCGAAAACCTTATTATCAATTACAGCTTTGCAGAAAGTCCATTTGGGAACATTATTGTAGCCAGTACTTCAAAAGGAATTTGCCATATTGCCTTTTATGATGATGAAAACATGGCTTTGATGAATTTGCAACGCCAATTTCCGGCTGCTCAATATCAACAGATAATGGATAAGGAACAGCAAAATGCTTTATCTATTTTTGGTCACGACTGGAGCAAATTACAAAAGATTAAATTGCATTTAAAAGGATCCGACTTCCAGTTAAAAGTTTGGGAGGCTTTATTAAAAATCCCAATGGGCAAATTAGCAACTTATGGTAAGATTGCGAAACAACTGGAAAACCCAAAGGCATCAAGAGCGGTGGGCACTGCCATTGGCGATAATCCGGTGGCTTTTCTCATTCCCTGCCACCGGGTAATACAATCAAGCGGTGCATTGGGCGGCTATCACTGGGGAGTGAACCGAAAAACAGCCATGATTGGTTGGGAAGCCGCTAAAACCAATAACCAAACGGTATGATTAAACACATCAATATTTCAACTGAAGAATTTAAAAAAAAATTCAAAAACAAAGAAATCTGCTTCGGTGGAAATGCCCGATTGAAAATTTACGGACTACTTAAATGCAGTTCCGGAAAGCGGATGAAAAAAGAAAACCGTGTTTTTTTTCGTTCTAAAGAAGAAGCATTTCAGCACGGCTATCGCCCCTGCGGACATTGCCTAAAAACAGCCTATAAACAATGGATTTATTCAACAGCACACCAGATCGTAGCCAAAACCTGCTCCCGCATGACGGAACAGTAAATTATTACGGCAAATTATTCCAGCAATCAGAAGCGGATCATTATTTTGATGTGCTGATGAAAACGATTGAGTGGAAAAACGACGAAGCCTTTATTATGGGCAAACACATCGTTACCAAACGGAAAGTAGCCTGGTACGGAGATGAGGCGTATTCTTACACCTACTCAAATAAATCGAAAACCGCCTTACCATGGACAAAGGAATTACTGGAATTGAAAAAGATTTCAGAAGAACAAGCCGGCACAACATTTAACTCCTGCTTACTTAATTTATACCATAACGGCGATGAAGGCATGGCTTACCATAGTGATGACGAAAAGGCCCTGGCAAAAGATTCTGCCATTGCATCACTAAGTTTTGGTGCAGAGCGAAGATTTCTATTTAAACACAAAACCACTAAAGAAAAGGTAACCCTGTTTTTAGAAAACGGAAGTTTACTGGTGATGAAGGATGAAACGCAGACGAAATGGCTACACAGATTACCGACAAGCAAGAAGGTATATAAGCCGAGAATAAACCTCACTTTTAGAACAATGGTGGTTTAGGTGATTTCAGCAGATTTATATTTTCAGCAATTGAGGTTTTACTTTATCACAGAATTCCTGGTATATCTTATTATCTTCATAAGATATGCTAGGAAAACCACAACTCTCGAAACAGATTCTTAGATAATTGATAAAAGTTGTATTATTAGGTTCATTTAAAAATTTACCATCAATACTTCTCTCATAATTTAACTGCAAAGCATAAGCAGCACCACCGCTCATATTATCTTTATGAAAATTATCAGCAGAAAGCTCCAAAAAAGCAAAGCCAAAACCTTTATTCTGAATGTATTCTTCCATTTCCTCAAACCAGTATTGATCAGTTACCTGTAGAATACAGTCTGATAAGGATATAATCTGAATAGGATCTGCCAATTCCCATAAAATATTTGGATCATCCTGATAATTCCAGCTAAAATCGCATGACCCAACAGTTTTATAAAACATCTTTACCGACATTGGTAATTTCCCTATCGATTCGATGTTCCGCTCTAATATATCAAGTTGTTCATCCACATCCGACAAAGGACGAAGTAATGCCTGTATATTTCCCTCCTCATCCTTCCAAAAAACATAATTAATATTTCTAAGTTCTTTGTAAATAATATCAAGATTGAGTTTAACTCTTCGGAACGTCTCCATCAATACCTTTTCCACATCAGTATAAAAAACAGGAGAAAATGCTTCTTCTCCTAGTTTTTCAATATCGGCATAAACACTATGTGTTTCACCTTTTCTATATCTATCATAAAAATTCATTATGAATACCTAGAGGAAAAGAAAAAATCTTAACGTTTAAACTCACTAATATCTACAATACGGTCATCATCGGCATTTTTCTTTAAAAAAGATGTTCCGTTAGCATTTTTCACCCAGGTATAATCTCTCTGGATATTGCCAACAAGGGTTTCAGGTTGGTTTGTCAACGCTGCTGGCAAAGGCAGATTAAAAGTTTCACCAGTTGCTGTATTTACCTGGTACAGAGAATTAGCAGTTAAAAACACCAACGTTGTTTTATCGCTCGAGTACATAAAGAATTTACCCTGGATGCGTTCATCCTCTTTTTGACGCTTGACCGGGTAAACCCTTGAATTAATGGTGGTGATAAAAAAATCGTTGTTCACCAACCAATTGCTTCTGGTTAATTCTTCCAGGCCTTTTGTATATTTTTTATCTTCAGCACCTTTTGATGGCTTGTCCAGGCTCACCACTTCTGTTTTTCCGCCATTTACATAAATGATATAAAAAGGATTCATTTTATCCTTTCCATTATCACTCTGAACCAATACCGCTGTTCTTTGCGTATTGATAAAAGATGCAACCTTAAATTTCTTTACTTCAGCGTTTGGCGCATCATCTATAATGATGGCTGTATCTTTAGATTTGATGCTGAAACGATCGTCAGTGGCTAGTTTTCCGGAATCAGTTTTTACGATGGTTAATATGTCTGTTTTTGATTTCGGGAAGACATTAAAATCATCACTTGCCGCAAATGCGCGTGCTTTAAAGGTTTTTTCAGAATTTCCTCCGCAACTGAACAAAACAACGGATAATAAGAGTGCATAAAGCGTAATTTTCATGGTTTAGCTATTTATATTTTGCTAATTTAAAACCTTTATTGTTTTCTATTATAAAATCACCAGAAAATTACCTGGTCAACTACTGGCTTAGTCTTGTAATTGTTGTCAGACCTTCCAGCGGCTAAATAGGAAATGGCGTTAGGATCAAAAAACAACATGATCTGAGGAGCAAATGGCTGGCAATATCCCACCGATTTCGTAAAACACTGCAGATTAATATATTGTCCTGATCACCTCTTCCATCCCCCTCTTTAATCTAACACACTTTCACCTGCCTAATTAAAACTAAATTTCCTACTTTAGATAAACGATTATTAACCAATGCGCGGCTCAACAAATTTTCTAACCAAAAATAAAAGCGTCATACTATATGGTTTATTTTTGGCTATAATGCTCTGTTTATTAAAATGGTTGGAGCTTAGGTTTATCGTGATCAATCATGCCATTGAAATCTATGCAGGCGCTATTGCGGTTATTTTTACAGGCTTAGGCATTTGGCTGGCGTTAAAATTAACAAAACCTAAAACCATTCTGATCGAAAAAGAAGTCTTGTCTGAAAAATTGGAAACATTTTTAATTAATGAAAAAGAAATAATCAGGCTAAATATCAGTAAAAGAGAACTGGAAGTTTTACAATTGATGTCGGAGGGATTGAGCAATCAGGAAATAGCAGAGCGCCTGTTTGTTTCATTGAATACCATTAAAACACATAATGCCCGGCTTTTCGCAAAATTAGAAGTAAAACGCCGAACCCAGGCTATAGAAATAGCTAAAAAACTCGGCCTTATCCCGCAATCCCATTAATACTTTGGCATGAAAAACTATGTTGATTTGAAAATCACCCTAAAGTATGAAGGCGAAAACAACTATTTGGGCCAATTTTGTGGCATAAACCCATAATAATTGAAACATGAAAAAAAATGTAACGGTATTCGGATTAATTGCAGGCGTAATTGTATCGGTGTTAATGGTACTCTCGATGATGAGATGTTATAATGACCCTAACCTGGAGCACAGCATGCTCATCGGTTACGCTTCGATGTTATTGGCCTTCTCTTTTATTTTTGTTGGAATCAAAAACTACCGGGATAAGTACAACGACGGGTTGATTACTTTCGGCAAAGCCTTTAAAATAGGTGCGCTGATCAGTTTAATAGCTTCAACTATATACGTTGTTGTTTGGCTGGTTGATTATTATTTATTTATGCCTGATTTTATGGATAAATATGTTGCTCAAGCATTAAGGGAAGCCAAAACTAATGGTGCATCGGCATTAGAATTAGCAAAATTGAGCAAAGAATTGGCTTTTAATCAGGAAATGTATAAAAATCCGGTTATGGTTGTACTCTTTACCTATATGGAAATATTGCCTGTCGGGGTGCTGACTTCACTGGTGGCCGCATTAATACTGAGAAAAAAGCCAATCAACACGGTGAAAACCCAGGCGGTTTAGACGAGCATTACCTTCTGCCCTCTTCGTTTTACATCCGCGGGACCATCACACACATATACCACGCGGATTTAGCAAATTAACGCAGATCTATTCCATCATCCCTCTTCCATATTAAATCTTATCATATTAAGACTTAAATAACTTTATGTTAATTTTGATCAATTGAGATCTACAGTATGAAGATTTTTGCCGAAACCGAACGTTTAATTTTACGCGTACTCATGCCTGCCGATGCTGCAGGTATGTTTGAATTGAACAGCGACCCTGACGTTCACCGGTATCTCGGTAATAAACCCGTAACGTTAATTGAGCAAAGTATAGCCGAAATTGAGTTTATCAGAAAACAATATGTAGAAAATGGCATTGGGAGATGGGCTGTTATCGAAAAAACATCGGGTAATTTTCTAGGGTGGTCAGGCTTAAAACTTATTACAGAAACTACAAACAACCATATCAATTATTACGATCTGGGATATCGGTTCAGCAAACGGTTTTGGGGAAAGGGCTATGCCACAGAAACAGCAATGGCCGTGATAGACTATGGATTTAATGAACTAAAATTGAATGAGATTATTGGTATTGCAGACATTAATAACCTGGGATCTATCCATGTGCTCGAAAAAGTTGGTTTAAAGCGCGTATCTGTTTTTGATTATGATGGTACAAAACACGTCTGGATGAAAATTGAAAATCAGCTTGGCTTGATTAAAAGATGATTTTACCTTTTATTGGTTTAGTTTTTGATGATAAAAAGTAAATGATATAAACTTTTTGTTATGAAAAACCTTATTTACTGCGGCATTTTGATCTTATTACTTAGTTCTTGCAAAGAAAAATTAGATCCGGCAAAATTCACCAATACCAAATGGGAATTAATCTCGCTGCCAGGATTAACTTTGCCTTCAAACGCAAAGGCAACACTCAACTTTGCAGACAGCCTTAAATTTAGCGGAAAATCATTTTGCAACAGTTATGGCGGACAAGGCGAAATTACTGATCATAAAATAAATGTTAAAAATGTTTTTAGCACAAAAATGTTCTGCCAGGAAACTGACGCTGCTGAACGTGCTTACTTACATGCCCTTAACCAGGTGAATAACGCCAAAATAACTGATGATAAGCTACAGTTGTTAAATGGTGATAAAACGCTAATGGTTTTCACCAAAACCAACTAGAATCTTTACAATGATAAAAAGGCTGAATAAAGTATTTTTACTATTTTCGGCCTTTTGAGTTTAACGCAGGAGCAATGCCATTGATGATACTAGATCTGAAGTTTTTTTTCTCTACCATAAGAAAAGCATTTAATTTATTTCAGCAGAATGATCCCTTGCGATTGGCCGGCGCGACTGCATTTTTTACCAATTTCGCTTTACCCCCAATATTGATCATCCTGATCAGGCTTTTCGGCATGTTTACCGATAGGAGGTTACTGGCTACACACCTTTTTGAACGTTTGGCGAATATTCTGGACAATGAAAGCATATTACAGATCCGAAACACCCTAAAAAATATCCGGGGGATTGATCAGGCCTGGTATGTTACCTTGTTTAGTTTTATATTTTTTCTTTTTGTAGCCACTACATTATTTAATGTGATCAAAAACTCCCTGGAACAGATCTGGAACATTGGTCAGAAAGATAAAAAGGGAATTATTAATACCCTTAAATCGAGAGCCATATCTGTTACCATTATTTTGTTGGCCGGAATATTATTTTTTATAGGCCTGTTGGCTGATAGTGTGCAGGCCTACATAGGTGCTTTTCTTAAAAATGGAGCGCCATCTTTTGGATTAATTTTAACCTCAATTATTAATCAATTGGTTTTTGTAATTATCGTAACTACCTGGTTTACTATCCTTTTCAGGTATTTAACCAATGGTAGACCTACCTGGCGGGCGGCTATCTCAGGAGGCTTGTTAACCGGATGCCTGTTCACCGCCGGAAAGTATATCTTAAGGATTTTATTGCCGCTAAGCAACATCAGTAATATTTACGGGTCGGCGGGATCGATTATTGTTATTATGCTTTTTGTATTCTACTCTTCCCTGATATTCTATTTTGGGGCTTCATTTATAAAAGCATTAAGTGTTGGACGCGCCACCCCTATTGTACCAAAAAATGGGTCTTTCGCCTATGAGCTAACCGAGGTCGGATTGAAAAAGGAACATTAAGTACCATTATACAACCAGATTTTGAATCAGTTTATCAAGCAGGCTTTTGAGTTGAATACTTTCTTCTGAGCTAATCCCCAGCTGCTCTCCAAGTTGAGCGCGTAAAGCTGGTGCTTTTTCTTTCAACGCTATTCCCTTTTCTGTGAGCGATATAACGATGCTTCTCTCATCCTTTAAAGATCTGACACGCGCTACAAGACCGGTTTCCTGCATCCGCTTAAGCAACGGGGTTAAAGTATTTGATTGCAGCATTAATTTTTCTGAAAGCAAGCTTAAGTTAACAGCATCATTTTCCCACAATACCATTAAAACCAGGTATTGGGGATAGGTTATACCTAGGGTATCCAGCACAGGCTGGTAACATTTTGTTACTAACCTCGAGGCAGCATAAAGCGGAAAACACAACTGGTTTTCCAATTTTAAAGACTCATCTATATCCATCACTTATTTTCTTTAACAATAAAATCTTCAGCTAAATAAATCATTTTCTCTCATCCTAAAAACCTGAGTTCGATTATTTGCTTAATATAAATAGTCTATTTTTAAATGTTTATAATGACGATATCGTCATGCTGAATTTATTTCAGCATCTTTTATACGAGATAGACCCTGAAATAAATTCAGGGTGACGACCAGAAAATAAAAACGCCCATAAACATCTTCAGAACAGATTATTAATCGAGCTCAGGTTAAAAAATTTGCTTTGGAACACTGTAGTTGGAATGACACTCCACCTAACACTTGTTCCATGCTGGAGTCAATAATTAAATCACTTCCAGTTTAACATCAATATTACCACGCGTTGCATTTGAGTATGGGCATATCGCATGTGCTTTTTCTACCAATTGCTGCGCTTGTGTAGTTTCTATTCCCGGAATCCGCACTTGTAACAAAACGCCTAATTTGAAGCCACCTTTTTCATCAGGATGCAGCGATACACTTGCTTTTACTGAAGACGGTTCTTCAGGTTTAACCTTATCCTGATGCATCACTAAGTTTAATGCACTATCAAAGCAAGCGGCATAACCCGCCGCAAAAAGCTGTTCCGGATTGGTATATTCCCCGCCATTACCACCCAGCTCTTTTGGCATTCTCACTTCAAGTTCCAGAACTCCATTTTCACTTGTTATTTTTCCATTACGTCCGCCGGTTACCGTAGCGCTTGTTTCATATAACGTTTTCATATTATTTTTTTTGATTTTAATCGCAAACGATTATATCGCTTACGATACAAATATAAACAACTATTTTAAAAAAGCAAATTATTCCATGAAACTGATATGGGCTCTATTGGGGATCGAAGACGAAAGTATCAGGCATAAAAAAGGTGTTTATTAGAAATAAACACCTTCCATTTTTTAGATTGATTTTTTATAAAATTCTATAACCAAAACCGATTGTAAATAAATTCAGTTTAGTACCTGGATAACCAGCCTTATTAATTTTAGAAAGTCCCAACTCATAACGGGCATCAAAACTCAGCTTTTTAAGATCTAAACCTGCTCCAAATTGCCAGGCCAGGGCCTGATTTTTAAAGTCGGCACGGAAAACATTTCCTGCCGCCTGACCAAAGCTTTGGTTTTCATCTAATATCAGCGAGAACATTGGTCCCGTGTTCAAACGAAGTCCTACACCAGCTGCACCAAACTTTGTACCTACCAATAAAGGCACATCTAAGCTGGTAAAGCGCACTTTGTTTACCTCTCCTGTTGCATCACTTACCAAATCTGCTTTTTTTCCTGACAGGTAAAGCTCAGGTTGAAAATAAACGCCTGCAGCACCTACCCTGGCCCAAAGGCCGCCATAAAAACCAGTACGGTTGTTGCTGTTAAAAGTGTTTTCACTATCAAATTTCGAAAAATTTGCACCAGCTTTAACACCCAGCTGGAACGATGGCAGTACCTGTGCGCTGGCAAATAAGCCAACCAGTAAAAAGGCAACAGTTAATGATAAAAATTTCATATACAATTAAATTTAGCCGGTGGCATTGTTAATGGCTTCCTGTTCTTTTAAAGAATCAATATTATTTTTATCACCAAAGTTTTGGGTTTTACCTGCAAAATAATCTAAAATTCCCGAAATAGTTTCTAAGTTATCAGCTAAGTTTTGATGAATTTCTGGCAAGTCTTTTTCCAGACGGCTATCGCCTAATTCAATATTATCTACTTCAATCTTCGCAATTTTCTGAATAAGTGCCTGCTTAGAATTTTGCAAATCTTCCAATTCACGCACAATCTTCTCCATTAATTCAAACTTCTTTAAAGTATTCATAGGTTCTTATTTTAGTTAAACTATTCCTTATAAACCCCTTTGTATAGTTTTTGTTTTATTTCTCGGTTTTTTACCCGCCGATTTGGAACTAATAAAAATAACTAATAATTTAGTTAAAAATCATCAGTTATGAAAAACCCATTTACGCTATTGGTCTTATTCCTTTTAGCTTTAACAAGTTATGCACAGGATGCAAAAACGGTAGATAAGGAGAAGCTCTTCGACCTTTATCAAAACCAACGCTATGCAGATGCAGCACAGTACCTGAAAAATACTTATGGAGATGAAGTAAATGATTTTAAAATCCTAAGCCAAATGGGTTATTGTTTTTTAATGGCTGGTAATAATGCAGAAGCAGAAAAATTTTATAGCAAGGCCAATACCTTACAGCCCCATAACCTATCCATTCTTTTTAGTCTTGGTAACATTAATACTAAAAGAGGCAGTACCGAAAAAGCCAAACTGTATTATGGCGAAATTGTAAAGATAGACAGCAGTAATTTCAATGTATATAAACTATTGGCCAATCTGTACAATTCTCCGCAAGATGACTCGCTCAAACTCAACTACCTTTTAAAAGCTAACTTTATTAATCCACTGGAAGGCGATGTTGCCGCGGACCTTGCTGAAATGCATACCAGCTATCAGCAATACGAAAAAGCTTATCAGGTACTCAATATTGCCATTAATGGTGATAGTGATAACCTGGTACTTCAAAGAGCTAAACTGCCTATTGCCAACCAGCTGAAAAAATATGGTGAGGTGATCGCATCAGGTGAGAAATTATTGAAAGATAATGCAGATGCAGGAGTAATAAAGGACACCGCAAAAGCCTACTACTATACCAAAAAGTATCAAAAAGCGATAACGCTTTTTAAACAGCTGGAAGAGATGAAGATGGAGAACGAAGCTACCTTATACTACACATCATTAAGTTACCGCGCTTTAAAAGATTATCACCAGTCAGCACTTTATTCTCAGAAAACCATCGATGCAGGCATCTCGCCCAATACCTCCAGTTATTATGCCTTATTGGGATTGGTCTATGAAGAAAATAAACAATTTGCGCTGGCAGGCACGGCTTATAAAAAAGGGTTGCAATTTAAAGCTACTCCCACATTGTATTATCGCCTGGCCGTATTCTATGACACCAGTTTAAAACAAGGCAAAAATGCACTCAAATACTATAATCTTTATATAAAAAGCAAGCCCAGTCCAACGGATGATAAAGAAGAGATTAAATTCTCAAAAAGCAGGATTGAACAACTCAAACTGACCAATTAAACCAGATCTTCGAAAACAGGTTTTACGTTATCCCAAAATTCGTCCAGGGCGATTATTCGTGGTTTAAAAAAGGAAATTAAGGTTGGCCAATGTTGTTGATTAAAGATGCTCACCCCAGCGATGCCGATGGAAATCTTAGATACCGTTTTACCGAAATCATCGGTTGCGTCTTTAATCCATTCCCATTCTTCGTTCAATGTGTTGGTAAATAAACGTTTAAATTCTTCAAACTGTTCGAAAATAAGATGCCTGATATCGGGATCAGGATGAGAAAGCTGAATGCTGATGAAGGCTTTTTTGCCATCAACATCCATCTTAAAGAAGATGTTCTTCACACCGGTTTTATAGTTGGTCCAGTTTACTGTCGAACCGCTCGCTGATGGCACAGGCTTCATGTATTGCCCAAAACTGATCCAAAACTGTTGACGTAAACGGGCCGACTCTTCTTTACTGTACATTTATTTTTTTAGCATCTGATAAAGGCCTTATCATCGTTAATCTAAATCGTCATTCCCGCGCAGACGGGAATCTTAAAGCAAATGCATTAGGATTCCCAATCAAGTTGGGAATGACGACTTCCTGTAAAAAAATATTCACGATGTCTCCTTACAAAGCTGCAATATTAGCGATTAATATTTACTTTCAAAATGGTAACTCCCGGAGCCGATCTCTTCTTTTTTTAGGGCACCAGGCAGTACAACGGTTGCGGAGGCATTGGCGGGAACTGTTACGTCCAGTTTAAAGGTTCCATCAGTTAAAGTCCAGGAAGATTTTATCGTTCCATACACCGTTTCCAGCGCTGCTGAAGCACTGGTTAACTTACCTCCAGGTCTGGGCGCGATCAAAATGTCTTTATAGCCAGGCCTTGTAACAACCGGGTTGATGCCTGCTATGTTTTTATACATCCAATCGCCAATGGCGCCATAAGCATAATGGTTAAAAGAGTTCATATCTGCGGTTTGAAATGAGCCATCCGGTTTAATACCATCCCAACGTTCCCAGATGGTGGTAGCTCCCATTTTAACCGGATATAACCAGGAAGGATAACTTTCCTGCAATAATAAGTCATAAGCTACGTCTTCATGCCCAAAACGGCTCAGTACATGGCACAGGTATGGGGTGCCTAAAAAACCCGTGGTGAGGTGGTTGCCGTAATCTTTTACATTATCCACCAATCTTTGCGCAGCCTGTGCGCGTAAATTTTCGGGCAGCATATCGAATTGCAACGCTAAAACATATGCTGTTTGCGTAGCAGAAACCAATTTGCCGCTTGGTGTCATATTTTCTTTGAGGTAAGCCGCTTTAATCTGATCTAAAAGTGCCTGGTACTTCACTACATCTTCCGTTTTACCTAATACCTTTGCCGCATTAATCAGCAACTGGGTTGAATGTGCATAAAATGTTTGGGCAATCATATACTTATCAGTCACAGCTGCACGACCGTCGTTATCATCATTAGGCCGGTAAAATAACCAATCGCCAAAGTGGAAGCCCGTATTCCAGAGGTTATTTTTTGCTACTGAAGAAATATAATCTACCCATTTTTTCATGCTGTTGTACTGTGTTTCCAGTATTCCTTTGTCGCCATATGATACATACATATCCCATGAAACAATGGTGGCTACATCGGCCCATCCGGCAGAACCTGCATCATTCTGTGTCAATACATTTGGTATCACAAAAGGAACACTACCATTGGGGAGCTGATCTGCAGCAACATCTTTTAGCCATTTGGTAAAAAAGCCCGATACATCCATATTATATGCGGCAGTTAAAGCAAACGCCTGGGCATCGCCGGTCCAGCCTAAACGTTCGTCTCTCTGCGGACAATCTGTTGGCACATCAACAAAATTCCCTTTCTGCCCCCAGGTAATATTGTGCTGCAACTGGTTTAGCAAAGGATTAGATGTGCTGAATTTTCCAGTGGTTTTCATGTCTGAATACACGGCTACTGCAGTAAGGTCTTCTAATCTCAGTTCGCCGGGGTATCCATCTACTTTAACATACCTAAAGCCCTGAAAGGAAAAATGCGGTTCGAATGTCTGCTCAGTTCCGCCCTTTAAGATATAAGTATGCTGTTGCCTTGCTGTTCTCAGGTTAGTTGTATAAAAATTACCTTCTTTGGTTAATACTTCAGCATGGCTGATGGAGATTTTTGTCCCCGCCGGGCCTTTCGCTTTCAGCGTTACCCAGCCTACTAAATTCTGACCAAAATCAACAACAGTTTCACCTTTGGGTGTTTTAAATATTTTTAAGGCTTTAAATTCTTCATGTTTGGTTACCTGTGGTCCGCTCATTCCAACCAGTTTTTCAGGGCCAAAGGCTAATTCCTGTACCGGCTTCCAGTTCAGGTCTTCTTTAAAACCTGTATTATTCCAGCCTTGGCGTTCCAAACGGGCGTCATAAGTTTCACCATCATAAATATTAGCGGCTAATATGGGTCCGTAACTTGTTTTCCAGGTATTATCTGTTACGATGGTTTCTTTGCTCCCATCAGCAAATTCTACTTCCAGCTGCATTAACAAAGCCCTGGTGTCGCCATAAAATTGCTTCTGATGATTAAATCCGATACGCCCTTTGTACCAGCCATCGCCCAGCGAAACACCAATTACATTGCCACCTGTCTTCAGCGATTGTTTGACATCATAAACCTGATATTGAATATGATCTTTATAACTGGTCCAGCCTGGGGCAAAATACGCATTACCAACCCGATTGCCGTTAATACTCGCCTCATATAAGCCTTTGGCGGTAATATAAACCAATGCAGATTTTACCCGTTTGTTAAGGTTAATTTCTTTTCTGAACAATGGACTCGCTAACGAAGTATCTTTTCCGGCTACCGAAATCCATTTCGCCTGCCAATCTTCAGGTTTTAAACCGGTTTGAAAATATTGTACCGGCGACCACGCGGATGTGTTTCCGTGATTATCTTTTACCCTAACCTGCCAGTAATATTTGGTTTTCGATGACAGTTTTGGGCCGTCATAGGCAACCAGCACAGACTGGTCACTGCTTACCCCTGCTTTCCATAAAACTTTACCAATAGTGGCCGTTGTACCCAGCTTGATTTCGTAGTTACGCTGTTTGGTATTTTTGATGTCCGAAATTATTTTCCAGCTGAATCTGGGTTTCGGATGATCAACACTTAAAGGATTAACTAAATGCTCTACCGTTAAATCTTTTACCGAAACTTTCTGACTGAAGGTATCCGTTGTAAATAAAAACAATAAGATAAGACTGGTAAAGGGTACAAGTAAGTTTTTGTTCATATTGGTTAGCGTTAATTTTCGATCTTAACAATGCGATAATCAGCAATATTTTTAAACTAACCATCCTGCACTGTTATGAAAATAAACGCCGGCACAACGTCAATAAATTGACTGAACAAATTTTAAAAAATTAAAATAAATAACTTACCGATTCATCAACCTGGCCACATACTTGCCGATAATATCAAACTCCAAATTTACCGTATCGCCTACATAAACTTCCTGTAAGTTTGTATGTTCGAAAGTATAAGGGATGATAAATACTGAAAATTCGTCATCAGCTGAATTTACAACAGTTAAGCTGATCCCGTTTACACAGGCTGAACCTTTTTCTACAGTTACATTTCCGGCGCCGGCATCATATTTAAAACGGTACTCCCAGCTGCCATCAAGTTCTTCGCGTTTTATACAAACCGCAGTCTGGTCTACGTGGCCCTGCACAATATGACCATCTAAGCGGGCATTCATCTGCATACAACGCTCAAGGTTCACTTTACTACCCACTTTCAAACCACCTAAATTGGTTTTGTTAAGGGTTTCATCAATTGCGGTAACCGTATGCGTTCCATCACGTAAAGCCACAACGGTTAAACATACCCCGTTATGGGCTACGCTCTGGTCAATTTTCAGTTCATGGCTAATTGCCGATGATATGGTAAAGTGGATATTGGTATGATCGTTTTTAATGGCAGTAATCTCGCCAAGTGTTTCTATAATTCCTGTGAACATTTTATAATTTATTTAAAGTCCGTCATTCCCGCGCAACTGTTCGTCCTCAACTGAAGAGCAGTCCCGAACGTTCGGGAGAGAGATCTACCTGGATAAATTTCTCCACTGCATTACACTTCACTGCCATTGACATATTACAATAACAAGGGTCGTCATTGCGAGGTACGAAGCAATCTTAATGCGTTCGCTACTAGCTAGAGGTGTAAGATTGCTTCGTCGGCTGAAAAAGCCTTCTCGCAATGACGATTCGTCTATTTAATATTTTAATCTATTTTTCCTCCAATCGGAGCTATTTTTAATTGCTGTACCTCCTAACCCCACTTCTTTTTCAGCAAACAGTTTTGCAGCAATTACAGCGGCAATCAGTGCTTCTGTTTCATCCTGCTTTTTTAAACTTTCTGCTTTAAAGTATTTACCTACAAAGTGTGTGTCAAAATTACCTGTTCTGAAAGCCTCGTGTTGCATTACAAATTTACCAAAACCCAAAGTAGTCTCTATCCCGGTAATATCATATTCTTCAATAGCCCTAATCATCCGCTCCATTGCTTCTCCTCTATCTTTGCCGTAAGTAACCAGTTTGGCAATCATCGGATCATAATAAATAGGGATTTCCATTCCCCGCTCAAAGCCATCATCTACCCTTACCCCGTTACCTTTGGGTGTATTATAAGTTTGCAAAGTTCCGATATCAGGAAGGAAATTATTGGCCGGATCTTCAGCATAAACCCTCAGTTCGATGGCGTGTCCGCTGATTTTTAAGTCATCCTGACTAAAACTCAATTTTTCTCCTGAAGCAATTTTGATCTGCTCTTTTATCAGATCTATGCCTGTAATCAGCTCGGTTACCGGATGTTCTACCTGCAAGCGGGTATTCATTTCGAGGAAAAAGAAGTCGAGGTTTTCATCAAGAATAAATTCGACTGTACCCGCTCCGGTATAATTTACAGAACGCGCAACATCTACCGCACATTGCCCCATTTTTTGCCTGATTTCTTCAGTTAACACAGATGAGGGGGCTTCTTCTACTACCTTCTGGTGTCGGCGCTGTATAGAACACTCACGCTCAAATAAATGAACGATATTACCATGGCTATCGCCTAAAACCTGTATTTCAATATGCCTCGGAGAGGTAACATAACGTTCGATAAAAACTGCGCCATCGCCAAATGCCGAAGTAGCTTCGCTTACGGCAAGTTGCATCTGTTCTTCAAAATCTTCAGCCCGCTCCACAATGCGCATTCCCTTACCACCTCCTCCTGCAGCTGCTTTGATTAAGATCGGAAAACCAACTTCAATGGCCCGTTGCTTTGCCTCATCTACATCCTGAACGGCCTCTTCCGTTCCGGGAACCATCGGGATATTATATTTTAATGCTGCGGCTTTTGCAGCTAATTTATTGCCCATGGTTTCCATAGCCTGTGGCGAAGGACCAACCAGAATAAGGCCGGCATCAGCAACCATTTGTGCAAAACTGGCATTTTCTGATAAAAACCCATAACCCGGGTGGATGGCCTCAGCGCCTGTTAGCTTACAGGCGTCTATAATCTTTTCCCCCACCAAATAACTCTGGTTAGAGGGCGCAGGGCCAATACATACGGCCTCATCGGCATAACGCACATGCAGCGCATTCCGGTCTGCTTCAGAATAAACAGCTACTGTTTTAACTCCCATTTCCTTTGCCGAACGCATAATCCGCAAAGCGATTTCGCCACGGTTAGCGATTAGAAGTTTGGAGATTGGGGCTTGAAGTTTGGAGTTTTCGGGCATTTTGGTTAGCATTTCATTAGACATATTGACTCAGGACTGAATACTTGCAACTTAGGACTCTATCTAAGACAAATGTAATATTATTTCAATTGCCTGATCAATCATTTCCGGAGTCAGATCAAGGTGAGTTACCAAACGGATGGTACTGGCGCTGGTGGTATTGCAATACAACCCTTTTTCCTTTAATTGGTGAACAACCTTCTCTGCCGATCCCTTTCCGACTTCAAAAATAACGATATTGGTTTCAACAGGCATTACTGATTTTACATATTTTGCGCCGGCCAGTGCATTGGCCAAGGCCTGCGCATGTGCATGATCCTCTTTTAACCGTGTTATATGATGATCGAGTGCATAAATACCTGCTGCCGCTAAAAAACCTGCCTGGCGCATGCCCCCACCAAAAGCCTTTCTGATTTTTCGCGCTTTATGGATCATTTGTTTAGTACCTAACAATACCGAACCCACTGGTGCACCGAGTCCTTTAGATAAACAAACTGAAATCCCGTCAAAATATTTACCGTATTCGCTGGCCTGATCGCCGGTAGCCATGAGTGCATTAAAAACACGGGCACCATCCAAATGTAGCTTTAATCCTTTTATGTTACAGAGGTGATGAATGGGTGCAATTTGCGATAAGGTATAACAACTTCCTCCACCTTTATTTACTGTATTTTCTAAAACAACCAAACTGGATGTAGGATAATGGATATTGTCTTCATTAATTTCAGGCTCGATCAGCTCCGGTGTCAGGATTCCACGTTCACCGTGAAGTAGCCTGACCGATGCGCCAGAGTGAAAAGCAATGCCTCCGATTTCATAGCGGTAAACATGTGCAGTCTGATCACAAATGACCTCGTCCATAGGCTGTGTAAAACACTTGATGGCAATCTGGTTGGTCATCGTTCCGGATGGGCAGAAAAGCCCGGCTTCCATATTAAAAATCGAAGCCAATTTCGTCTCCAAAGCATGCACCGTTTCATCTTCACCAAAAACGTCATCGCCTACTTTTGCATTCATCATGGCATCCAACATTCCGGCAGTTGGCCTGGTCACCGTATCACTCCTAAAATCTAAAAATCGCTTGTTCATCTGGCTATTTTCTTGTAAAATATTGTTGACGTTAAAAAAAAGACCACTGCCCTTTCTGGTATAATTTTAAGGTTTTTCGGCGATTAAACGCCTTATATAGTGTATTTTTTACACACTTAATTTTCAGTAACAACAAATTGTTAAAAATTTATTAAAAAAAAGGATACAAAATATAAGACTTTTTATACTTTTATCGTGCTAAAACCAAAAATAAATAAAAATGATAGTAATTGCAGACGGCGGATCTACCAAAACAAATTGGTGTTTGATTAACGAGGCCGGCAGAAAAATTTACTTTAACACCGAAGGTTACAATCCATATTTTTCAAAAGGAGAGTACATTGTAAAGTCTTTGAATGAGACTCTTCCAGACCACTTGGAAAGAGAAAAATTGACAGCGGTTTATTACTACGGTGCCGGTTGTTCTACACCTGCAAATGTTAAGATAGTATCCGATGCCATGCAACAGATTTTCACCAATGCAAATATCTTTGTGGGCCATGATTTACTTGCTTCCTGCAGAGCATTGCTTGGAAATGAACCAGGATTTGCCGCTATTTTAGGCACAGGTACAAATTCATGCCTTTACGATGGAACTGAAATTACCATGAACATCGATTCTCTGGGTTATTTCCTTGGCGATGAGGGTAGTGGTTCTTATATTGGTAAACGCATTTTAAGCGATTACATGAAAGGTTATATGCCAAAAGGATTACGTGAAGCTTTTTATGATAATTATGCCTTGACCAACGAAGATATTTTCGATAATATTTACAATAAGCCGTTGCCGAACCGTTTCTGCGCAAGCTTTAGTAAATTTTTATACGATTTTAAAGATAACTATGAAGATTATGCTTTCAGCACGATCGATTATGCATTTACCGCATTTTTTGAAGCTTTGGTTATCCACTATCCAAACTATAAAGACCACAAATTAAACTGTGTGGGTTCTGTAGGTTATAGTTTCCGCGATATTTTAAGTATTGTAGCCGACCGTTACGAAATGGGTGTAGGCAAAATTATCCGTTCGCCTATAGACGACCTGGTACATTATCACTTAGAGTTGGCACCTAAGGCTTAGTCTTTAGTCCTAAGTCTGGAGTCCTTAGTCCAGATCCGTATAAAACATATTATACAAGCAAAAAAATCCCGGTTTGAAATTCAAACCGGGATTTTTCTATTTATAACAGACGATGCTGCTTTCGTTTTTATCTTTTGGCACCCTTCCACCTCAAATCTCACATCTCAAATCTAACCTCTCAAATCTAACCCCTCAAATCTTAACCCGCTAGAACGAAATCTCCTTGCCAAAAAGTTTTGCATATTTACGCTTATCAAAACGATATAGGGTAGCTGCACGATAGGAAACTCCTTTTTGTTTTTCATCAAGTTCTTTGAGCACACCAAAGCTTACAATTTTCTTTCTAAAATTCCTTTTATCAAGTTTTTTACCCAGCACCAGTTCGTAAACGTGCTGCAATTGTGTTAAGGTGAATTTCTCTGGCAAGAGTTCAAACGCAATAGGTTGGTGTTTGATCCGCCGTTTTATTTTTTCTAATCCTTTATCGTAAATTTTCTGGTGATCAAAAGCCAATTTAGGCAGATCGGTAATCGGCAGCCAATTGGCCCGCTTGGCATAAGTGCTGATCGGGCGTAATTCCTTGTCTCCGCCCAAACGGATCA
Source organism: Pedobacter suwonensis (assembly GCF_900111825.1). Lineage (GTDB taxonomy): Bacteria > Bacteroidota > Bacteroidia > Sphingobacteriales > Sphingobacteriaceae > Pedobacter > Pedobacter suwonensis. The sequence continues at coordinate 118,366 of NZ_FOJM01000006.1, read as the reverse complement.
AGGCATAGTAGGCCAAAGTGATTACCCGCCCTTGCGGGTGCCTGTTCGGATCACCAAAAGCATAATACTGCTCCATATAAATACCACGCAAACCGGTAAGTTCATACAAAATCCTGGAGGCTGATTGATCTAAACTTTCATCAGGACCAACAATATTACCGGGCAATGCCCACCAATCTTTAAACGGTTCTTCATTCCTTTCGATTAGCAGGATTTTTAATTCCTTACCATCAAATCCGAACAAAACGCAATCTATCGAGAATACGGAATCTAAATGAGGTAAAATTTGTTCCAAAGTAAAAATTAGTTATTTTAAGCAGATAAAGGTATAACTTTCAATATTAAGTAAAAAAAATAAAATAAATTACTTAGTGTAAAAAATACACACTATATTCGTATTATAAAGATGAAGCCAAATATAAAAAATATAGCTGTACTAACTTCTGGAGGCGATGCCCCTGGGATGAATGCAGCAATCAGAGCTGTTGTTCGTACCGGAATTTACCACGGCATTAACATGTTTGGGGTAATGCAAGGTTACCAGGGTTTAATAACCGACAACATAAAACCAATGGATGCCCGTTCTGTAAGTAATATTTTACACCTGGGTGGTACGATTTTAAAAACTGCGCGCTGTTTAGAATTTAAAACGGACGAAGGCCAGCAAATTGCCTACAACAACTTAAAGAAAAATGACATTGATGGCCTGGTGGTTATTGGTGGAGACGGGACATTTACCGGAGCTAAACGTTTTTCAGAAACTTTTGGGGTTAAGGTAATTGGTATACCTGGAACAATTGATAACGATTTAGTAGGATCTGACTTTACGTTGGGGTATGATACTGCTATTAATACCGTAATTGAAGCAATTGATAAAATCAGGGATACTGCCGATGCACACGACCGTTTATTTTTTATAGAAGTAATGGGCCGTGATTCTGGCTGTATTGCCCTAAGAAGTTCAATTGCAAGTGGTGCCGAAGCGGTATTATTGCCGGAAAGAGAAACCAGTGTTCATGAATTAATTGATAAACTGGCCGTAGGTGCGGCAACAAAAAAATCATCGAGCATTGTCATCGTAGCTGAAGGCCATAAACAGGGCGGCGCTTACGATATTGCCAAAAAGGTAAAAGAAACCTTTGATCATTATGATACCAAAGTAACCATTCTGGGCCACCTTCAAAGAGGCGGAAGCCCTAGCAGTTTCGACAGAATTTTGGGCAGTCGTTTAGGTTTTGCGGCAGTAAATGCGTTAATTGCAGGCGAAACGGAGCAAATGGTAGGTTTAAAAGGAAACGAGATAAAATTAACCAGCATAAGAGAGGCGTTAACGGCTCATTCTTTTAAACTCGAACCCGATTTAATGGAAATGACAGAGGTACTTTCAATATAATATGGTAGCAGTTGTTTATAGCGGATCGAAAACAGCATTTTGGAAAATAACCCGAAATGGACAGGTAGTAGCCCATTGCAATACTACAGGCTTAAACCCCTGCTTTGTTGATCCGAAAACAATTTTACAGATACTAAATAAAAAGGTTGTCCTCGTTAACCATGCAGAAAATATCAAAAAGATCTATTTTTTTGCAGCCGGGGCATCATCATCAGATAGAAAAGAAGTACTGGCCAAAACCCTGGCGTCATTTTTCAGATACAGCAAAATTGTAGTCGAAAATGATTTATTCGGTGCAGCCAAAGCCGCCTGTTATAATCAGCCGGGTATTGTTGGTATGCTGGGCAGCGGTGCACATTGCGCCTATTTCGATGGAAAAAAGCCACTGAACAACAATTTTGGCTTAGGCTATATCTTGGGAGATGAAGGCTCATCAAATTATTTCGGAAAAATACTCCTGAAAGAATTTTTAAGCAAGAAAATGCCAAAGGATATTGAAGCAAAATTTACACTGACCTACAATCTGGATCGTCCTCAGATATTAGAACGTATTTATAATAAGCCGCAGGCCAATATATTTCTGACTTCGTTTTTCGATTTTATTACCCATAACAGTAAACATGAGTATATCTGTAAATTGATTGATGAGGGATTTGAAAAATATTTCGAAATATATATTTTACCTACATGGCTGAAACATAAAGATAGTGAACTGCATATTGTAGGCAAGGTAGCTGCCGAACTCGAAGACCGGTTAAGGTTGGCGGCCAGCAAGTATGACCTAAACATTAAAAGCATCATTAAAGAACCAATACAAAATTTATTAAAACATTACATTAATTAACAAACAATGAGCAAAATTGGAATAAACGGCTTTGGCCGTATTGGCAGACTGGTTTTCAGAGCCGCATTAAAAAGAGGATTGGATATTGTAGCGATTAACGATTTGATCGAGCCTGATTACATGGCATACATGTTAAAATATGATACTACACATGGCAAATTTGATGGTACTATTGATGTTGTTGACGGCAACTTAGTTGTTAACGGTAAAACCATCCGCGTAACTGCAGAAAGAAATCCTGCTGATTTAAAATGGGATGCTGTAGGTGTTGAAGTTGTAATCGAATCAACAGGTTTATTCTTAACCCGCGTTGACGCTGAAAAACACATTGCTGCAGGTGCTAAAAAAGTAGTTTTCTCAGCTCCAGCTAAAGATAGCGACATCCCTACTTATGTAATGGGTGTTAACCACGATAAATTAACTGCAGATCAAACGATTGTTTCTAACGCGTCTTGTACTACAAACTGTTTAGCGCCAATTGCTAAAGTTTTAAACGATAACTTTGGTATTGTTGAAGGTTTAATGAGTACGATCCACGCGGTAACAGCAACTCAAAAAACAGTTGATGGTCCTTCTGCTAAAGACTGGAGAGGTGGACGTGGTGGTTTCTCTAACATCATCCCTTCTTCTACCGGTGCTGCTAAAGCAGTAGGCATGGTATTACCTGAGCTAAAAGGTAAATTAACAGGTATGTCTTTCCGCGTTCCTGTTGCTGATGTTTCAGTAGTAGATTTAACTGCGCGTTTAGAAAAACCAGCGACTTACGAGCAAATTAAAGCCGCTATGAAAGCAGCTTCTGAAGGTGAATTAAAAGGCGTATTGGCTTATACTGAAGACGAAGTTGTTTCTTCTGACTTTATTGGCGATGACCACGCTTCGATTTTTGATGCTAAAGCTGGTATTTCATTAAATGACAACTTCGTTAAAGTGGTATCTTGGTACGATAACGAATGGGGTTACTCTTCTGCACTAGCTAAATTTGTAGAATACTACGCTAGTTTATAACAAAAAAATTGCTTTAAGCAATTTCAACATCATAAAAGGCAACATTAATTAAATAATGTTGCCTTTTTATTTTGAAAATAAGTTTCACCAATAAAAGTGCGTCCTGAAAACAGACAAAAGAATTTAATTAGCAAAAAAACGCAGCTTATTATTTCACTAATTAACCTAAAAAAGTAATAATATACGTTAATAACATGTTTAAAATCTGTTTTAAAACAAAAAAAGACATAAAATCCAAAAACAAAACACCCAAGTCAAGCTTATTTAACAATTTATTAACACATTTTTACATTATCTTTGCTGTATTATGATTTTAATTCCGGAAATCTTCTGAAAAAAGAACAGGAAATAAAAAATGACAAAAAAAATACTTAAAATTTTCTTAGTGTATTTTTTACACTATCATTTTTTTTACTATATTTGTATCATAATAAACGGAACGATGTTTGTTACTAATAGAAATAGATAAAATCACTTTCCGGATAAACCCAGGTTTAGAAAGAAAGTTAAAGACAAAGCCTGGCTCATAACAGGTTTATATTTGGTTAGAAAAAAGAGATACGTCTGGATGGAGTATCTCTTTTCTTTTATACGGGGTTTTGATTTATTAACCCGTTAAATCACACCTCATCAAGCCAAATTATTATGGAGTTACCCAACATTACGATAGTTTCAAAATAATTGAAATGCTTCCTCCCCTTTTACCTCAACCTAAATATTTACGATTACGAATAACCATTTAAAACATTCCTGATCTGGCTAAGCTAAATTACAGAATAAAACTTCTTTGGTTTATATTTGTTAAAAACCTTGACCATCTGGCAATTTTAAAACAACCTCCATTCATGAGTAAGTTTAGCAAACCCTCAGATAACACAACAGAATATGAATTACAGCGTCTAAACAAACTTAGGCGGTATGATATTATTGATTCGCCTCCGGAACTTCTCTTTGATCTGATTGCAGAAATAGCGAAGACTACTTTTAAAGCATCGGGATCATTTATTTCATTTATTGATGAAGCAAAAGTATATTTTAAGGCAAATACCAGCCCGATACCGGTCTCAGTTATTGAAAAAGAAGATAGCTTATGCGCAGTAGCTTCACAAACGACGGAGATTACCCTAATTGAGGACACCCATTCCTATCTTGAAATCAGCAATAATGCTTACGTTAAAATGGACAATGGAATCAGATTTTATGCTGCCGCACCAATAATTACGATGGAAGGCTTTATAATTGGAACCGTAAGCGTAATAGACGAAAAGCCAAGGCATGACATTGAACAAGACCAACTGTTGGTACTGAAATGGCTGGCCAGGATCACCCTGGAAAAATTGGAATCGCGACTCATTAACCGCATTTCGGTACGCGCTTACGATGACCGTTTGCACCGACTGGCACACGACATGAAAAACCCGGCCACATCGCTGATTGCTTACGGACAACTTTTAGATAAAGGCTTGCTCTCTCAGGAAAAACTTGTATCACTAGGTAAAAAAATTGAGCAAACCGGCCGGAACATCGAGCAAACGATGAACAATCTGCTGAATGAAGCTAAAAATGAAAATGCTGCCATAGATCTCAGATTTGAAACGGTCGAAGTAATCGACCTGATCAATGCAGCGGCTGCAACTTTTGATTCTACATTAAAAGAAAAACAGCAAACGCTTAAAATTAGCTGCCTAACTGATGGCTATATCCAGGTAGATCAGGAACGTATAAATGACGTTTTAAATAACCTATTGAGTAATGCAATTAAATATTCGCATGAACGAGCAACCATAGAGATTATCTGCAGCGAGGAAGCCAACAGTATTATATTCGAATTTAAAGACAACGGTTTAGGCCTGACCAGGGAAGACATTACCAAGTTGTTTACGAAATTTGCCAAGCTCTCATCGGTACCCACTGCAAAAGAACGCTCTAACGGCATTGGGCTATATATCGTTAAAACACTGGTGCAACTGCATGGCGGTAAAGTATGGGCAAGTAGCGCCGGTAAAAATTTAGGCAGTTCCTTTTTTATTTCCCTTCCAAAACAAGAAAGCTTACCCATTACGGATTAGCATAAAATTCCTTTCCATTTTATTTCACCTTTTATTCAGCGAGTTCGATCCAGATTCGCTTCGCAGGATACGGAAGTAGCCATCAATACTGATCAATTGGCCACTACATCAACGGATTCGGTTTTCCGCCGGAAAGCCTTCGACTTAAGGGACCTCACAATATAAATAACAAATATTATTACCGGAAAAAAGCGGTTGAAATAACATATACGGCCCAAATACCCTAGCCAAGAAAAAAAGGATGTAACCAGTTGGCTACATCCTTATCTAAATTAACGCTCTCAACTTATGAAGTTGTATAAGGCTCTCACCCCTTATGTCTACAATATTACGGTAGAAAGATTAAGATTTGATGAAGAAATGTATTTTTGATCAATTATTTTTAAAAATTAATGCTAATGCCGTCTGCGTTGTATTTTTTTTTTAACTAGATCTATTATACTACCTGCCTAACCATTTTACTCCGTATTCTGCTCAACGTTTCGAGGCGCATACCTAAGTAAGTAGCCATACAGCGCAAAGGAACCCTGGATGCATCAACAGAATTTAGCTCCATAAATTTCTCGTAACGCCTTTCGGCAGACGGGATACGTGCAAGCATTGATCGTTCTGAAGCTGCATGGTACTGGAATTGGAGTATTTTTCGCCATATGATGTTTGTTTCAGGATAATTTGAATAAAGCTCATCAATTAATAGGTATGGAATTGCAACTAATTCTGATTTCGCCAAGGCCTGTATATATTCAATAGAAGGTTTGGGAGGAGCACCCGGATGCTGAATGGCACCAACAAATTCATTGCCTGCGCTAATCCAGGTGGTAATTTCTTTGTTCCCTTCTCTAATAAAACCTCTTACTAGTCCTGATACCACAAAAAAAACGCAATTATTATTATCAATAGGCGATAGAATGTGTTTATTCTTCTTAATAAGAAGCGGCTCCACATTTTTTTCTATTTCCTGGATAAATTCTGATGATATCGGAGACAACTGGCTGAAATAGTTTAACACAGCGTTTACCAAAAACACCTTTTGAGATTCGAGCATACAAATTGGGTTAGACTTTAGACCCTTAATTATAGCAATTTCGAATGGAATATAAAAATGTTACAGATTATAAACCGCTTTTTAAAGCGTAAACTTCTTGATAGCTTGAAGGGCAAATTGATTTATCCAGGTAAAAATTCTGAATTTAGTTTGATCAAATTGCGGAAAAGCTTCCCAAACTTCACAAAATGTTTGCTGTAAAATTAGTTTAGCTTTTTCTTCATTATCTACATGCCTGATAATATTCCCATAAATAGCGGCAGAATATTTCTGATAGAGCGCTTTGAATGCAGCACCGTCATAGGGCTGTAGTGTCGTAAAAAAGAATTGATCATCCGATAAATCAGCGTTACCGCCAACATTTACTTCTTGATGGGTATTTCTTTTATATAACGGTTGCATGAGTAATTTGATATGGGATAATAACACATCGACATTCTGTTTGTTTATGCAAGGGAACAAAATCAAACAACCGAATGGAGTAAGAAGCGTACGGCTTCCGAAAATAAAGTCATGAAGATTGACTCCCTGATATTTCTTCAGAATAAACAGGCGGCTTATCCTATATGCTCAGCGATGTAAACGACTATAGACACTGATATTGTAAAAACCAGGGCATCAAAAATAACACTTTGGCTTTCTGCTTTTTGCTGTTTGCAAGTAATAACCAATAGATATCTCGTGAGAGCCATAATCATAGTTACCCAGCTTATTTAAACTATAATCGTAACCGTAACCAATCCTGAGGTTGTTGCGGACAAGGAATTCGGTAATCAGTCCAACGGCACTTCTTGCACGCAAGTCATTTGACAATGCCGGTTTAGGATAAAGTTTTACAGAGGTTCGATACGCAGCACCTAACCAAAACTTTTCCCTGATCAATAAAAAAGCGTTCAGATCTAACGAGGTTGGCCCGTTTAAATCGTCTTTAATTAAAAAAGTGGGTTTGAACGTAAAGTCGTTATCCATGGGAAATACCATGCCGGCCGTTAAATAAAAATGTGGCTTTGCGGCAATATTAAGGAGATTATTATTCCTAAAAACTGGAAGATACTGCGTAAGCAGGTTATTGGCAGAGAAGCCCACAAATAATTTCTGGTTCGAATAATGCACCCCTGCCCTGATATCTGGTACAGTTCTGCTTTCATATCCGGTTGGAATCCGGTTATCGCCGGTTTCTGTAGGATTCAACAAACTACCGTTCAATCCCATTTGTACTACGCCAATGCCAACACCAAATGCCAGGATATTGGTTGCAGTACGGTCCAGTTTAATCCGGTATGCAAAATTACCTGATAAATTCAGGGAATTCTGCGCGCCGATTTTATCTTTGGACACCAATAAACCCAACCCTAAACTTTCTTCTTTAACCGCAGCATCTACAGATAAAGAAAGCGTTTGTGGTGCACCCTGAATAGCTGCCCATTGCGCCCGGACAAAGGCCTGCATATAAAGTTCTTCTTTATAGCCGGCATAAGCCGGATTGATGTAAAGACCATTGAACATATATTGTCCAAACTGGGCATTCTGCTGCGCGAACAGACAGAGATAAAGCAAATTAAACAATATTGTTAAAAATATCTTTTTCATATCCTCACCTTTTAACTTTCATTTATCTCATTACGGTTACGTAACCTTTAAATTCCTGCCATTGCGTATTTGCAGTTTTCACCCTAATCACATAAAAATAAGTCCCATCTGTCAAACCATCTGCAGTCCAATCGTTTAGATAGCCCTTCTTTTCATAAACCGTGCTTCCCCAGCGGTTAATAATGGTAAGCTGATTTTCGTTATAAAGGTCCAAACCCTCAATAAAAAAGGTTTCATTCTTTCCATCACCATTTGGTGTAAATACATTTGGGATTTTAAGTCCGATAACGTCCTTATTATCTATAGACACGTTGTTTGATAGATCAGGATCGGTTTCATTAATGGTAACCGAAGCACGATTAATCACTTTACCGGGTTTAACTGACCTTACATTAATGATCAGCTCTACAAAACTGCCATTAGCAAGAGATGGTATAGTCCACAATACCGTTTTGGTTTGCTGATTATAATTAACGGCACCAACATTAGCAGGATCGACACTAACAAAGATTAGATTTTCCGGAAGCTCGTCTTTAACCTGCAGATTAGTCGCCATGCCCAGTCCGTTATTGCGAACCAATAGATTGTATTTAAATACTTCCGTATTCGTTACCTGCCTGCTTTCAGATCTTTTAATAATGGAAACATCGGCTAAAACCCTTGGTTCCATAACCACTTCCATCTCTTCAGAGCGGTCTGAACTACATCCACCTGAACTAAAGGTAATAACGGTGTATTTTCCGGCTGCATTTACCACATAATCTTGCAAAGTAGCGCCTAAAATAGCTTCTCCATTTCTAAACCATTGATAAGATGCAGCACCTGTACCGTTGGCCCTGAGTTTAACAGTAGCACCTGGTTTAAGGTTCAATCTGTTTGGATCAGGCGATTGCGCAAAGCATGCCGCTGCATAAAGCAGCGGCACACTGAACGCAATTATTCCAAATCTGTTAAACATCACAATAATGAAAACAACTCAACAGTAATACCTATGGTGCTACAGAAATTGTTGCTTTACCTGGTTTAGCAGTAACCGTTATGGCTTTACTTGCAGTTGCGGTACAAGTTGCTGCATCTACAATCGGGACAGTACCAGTAGCATAACTTCCAACAGCAGCGAAAACATAATCACCCGGAGCCACGCCAGCTTTAAGTGTAAAAGTATCTCCTGAACCAGATGCTGTACCCAAAGTGCTAATATCGGTTACCGCGGTACCGCCTAGCGTTGCTGACCAGGTATAGGTCATGGTTACCCCGGCCGGTAGTGTTATTGAAGCATCCTTGCTTGCTGTAATTACAGTAGACGCTGTTTGGTCTGTACAATAAGTACTTCCAGGCGCTGCTACAACGATAACAGGTGCAGGCAATTTTTCCACAACGGTATTATCAGAGGCATCGCTGGGACAAAGATTTGCATCAGCCGGTATAACCTGAACTGAATACGTATGGCTTCCGACAGCCAGGCCGGCAGCAATCTGATAGAAAGCATTTGAACCGTTATAGACTACCGGAGCTTCCGCAGTTCCGTCAACCGTCCATACAATTCTATCGCCGTTAGCTGGTGTATACCCAGAGAAAGCAGGATTCAATTTCACGGTATTCGTTCCGCACAGATATACACTTGGGCTTTGTGCAAGAGCACTTACCGGCAATAAGCAAATTAAAAATACAAAGATTTTCAGGTTACGTTTTTTAGTTCTTTTTGTCATAATTTTAAATGGTTGAGTGAATAATTTATTTTCTTTTTAGTTAATGGATACTGTTGGTTTATGTGGCACCAGCTTAACCCTCAAACTAAAAGGGATAGCGCGTTCACAGCCATTTTCATTTTTAATGTTTAAAACTCCCTGGTACACTGCAACAGGAGTAGTTGGTGGTATGTTAATGGTTATTTCATTTGCCGGTAAAGCCTGATTTAAGACGGCAGGCAATAAATTACCGGCCCAAGAAACACTATAATTTATGGGGTTAGAAATGGCATTGAAGTAAGTAATTTTGGTTGCGGTTAATCCTTCACAAATACTTATTTCCGAACCCAATGTTATGTTGGGCTGGGGATTTACAGCTAATGGAAAATCTACTTTTTTGGCACAATAAGTCGCATCTTCAGCAACGGTATAACTTATTACGGCATTACCAGCAGCTATTGCAGTAACCTTACCGGTGGCATCTATCGTTGCCGTTCCAGCATCAGTTGTACTCCAAACTCCATTTGGATAAACATTGGTAAATGTTGTACTTGTTCCTGCGCACATAACAGTTGCACCACTTATTGCGGGGACAGGGGCATATTGTTTTACTTTAACTTCTACAGCTTGAGCGCCACCGGCATTTTTACATCCTGTTGCTGTATTAACCGCTTCTACATAATAAATAGTACTTGCAATTAAAAGGGGTGTAGTGTATGTAGTACCCGTATTAAATGGCGTAACGCCAGAGGACGAAGAATACCAATTATAAGTGTAACCCGCATCAGGTGCCGTAACTGAAAGTGTAGCAGAAGAACCACTACAGATTATCGTGCCTGGTACGGTAACCACAGGCAACGCATTCACCTTGAATTTTACCCTTAAACGTTCAGAAACGGCGGTAACGCAATAGGTTCTGTTTGCCTGAACATAATAGTTATAATCGCCTGGTGTAAGCGTATTTGGCGGAGCGAAAGTTAGGCCGGTATGTATCAAATTACCCCCTGTTTCAGCATCGTACCATTTGTATTCGGTGCAGGTTTGTGCGTTCTGAACAGCAAATGTTGCCGTTTGCCCCTGACAAACCATTTTTTCGTCTGTAAATGAAGGATCGGCCAATGTGCGCGGCTTTACCAGCTTACGCTTAATATCATATATCCTTAAACGGCTGAAAGCGCCAGTAAGTCCGCCCATCGAAATCTCAAGGCGATCGTAAACATTAGCTACCGCAAACTTTAAGCTATATTTACTGCTTGATCCAGGAAGTAATTTAAGGTCTAAAAACGTACTTGTGTTTGCAAATGCTGACCCGGCTTTAACTCCATTCAGATAAGGCTGTATGGCAAAACCTGTTAAAAGACTGAGATCCAACAGTCCACCACCAGGATTTTCAAGTATAATACTAACCGAATCTGCTGGTTGAGAGGGTTTATTGAATACAGCTGTAAGATATACCTGATTGAGTACGGAAGCACCCACATCGATCAGTGCAAAGCTATTTAGATCAGCATCAATGGCATTGAAAGGGTTAGTAACACTTCCTGTTAGATTTGCAATACCACCTAAAGAAGTTGGTTTCACTCCCGATAATACATCAATTGCCTCATCACAATTGACTGAACCTGTATTGGGTTCCAAAATATACGCATGGAAAATTTTTATTGATAAAGCTGTAGAAACTACCGCACCCACAATCTTAATATATATCCCGTTGAAAGCTTGTGTAGGGGTAACCGTAATTTCCATCTCTCCTGCCCCGCCAATCACCCCAGCAATATTTGCAGCTGTATAAATCGGGTTCTTTGTTGCATCATATCCAGAATCATATCCATAACCTACCAAAGGCTTACTTGCTGAAACAGGATGTAGATCCGTAAAACTTCCAATTTCAAAATTGCTCAGGAGCCCGAGAAGTTCTTTGGGTAGCGCTAGTTTAACTGTTACTGCCGTATTTGCGGCAATTGTGCGTTTACCAGCATTGGTACCATCATTGGTAAATTCCAGAAATTGTGTGGCAGAACCTGTAAGCCCAAGCACTCCAATTGGAACTGATAAGGTTGATGCATCTTTAACTTGCCCATTTACAGCATTTGAAGCATTGGCGATGTTACCGTATAAACTTCCACCTAAAACACTCAATCCATCAAGGTAGGCCCCCTGAAAGTTTGCGTATGTACGCCCTGTATTTTCACACTGTGCATATAAATACGCAGGCATAAAAAATAACAGAAATACCAAGAAAAATTGACAAGAGCGCCTTTTCAATGTGAGTTTGAAATAATGTGAAAAATAATTTTGTCTGTTTGCCAGTACAAACATACTACTGACAAACGCTACATTATCCGTTCACTTTATTCATTAATCATTTATCAAAAAGTAAGAGCGTGACCAGCTGATACCATCATCGAAAAACAGGAACCTTAAGGTAATGCTGTATTTGCTTTCTGCAAAAGAAATTTGATCTCCATATCAAACGCTTTTGTTTCATGCCATCCAATTGATCAGCTTATATCAGGATTATCCGTATCGGGTTACTTTATAGCACTTAGCGCTGCATTTATCATAGCAGGCACATTTTGTGGGCGAAGTGGCTTTGATGAGTGCTTTATATCATCTGGCATCAAACCGATTAATGGGGTACCAGAATAAGAAAAAATTAGACATTTTAATCTATATGGAAGGGATTATGATAGCAATATCTTAGCTTATTGATATTTAAAAAATAATATTGCAAGAGACAGTGTTTATTGTATCTTTGCACCCACTCTGGAAGCTTCCAGTCCGGAGTTTAAGAAAGCTTTCCAGCAATGGGAAGCTTTTCTTATTTAAAGTAATTGATTATCCTTCCAAACCGAATTACAAGGTTTGGAAGGGATAAAGTAGGTAATACCTTATTTGCTTTTAAAAATCACTACTGCTAAGGGTGGTAAATCGACGACAATTGAATATTTTTGCCCATTATAGTCTTTCGGATCGGGAACAATATCTCCCCTGTTGTTGATACCGCCACCATAAAAGCCAATATCATCAGTATTAAAAATCTCTTTCCATTTCGTTTTAAATGGCACGCCAATCCGATAATTTTCCCGAACCACCGGGGTTAAATTTATTGCAATAATCAAAGTATCTTTAGCTTTCGGTCCTTTGCGCATATACACAAATACAGATTCGTTTGCATTATCGGCATCAATCCATTGAAAACCTTCATAATTAAAGTTGAAATGATATAATGCAGGCTCTTTGCGGTATAAAAAATTTAAGGCTTTGACTGTTTCCTGCATGCCTTTATGGGGAGCATACTGTAATAAATGCCAATCCAGTGATTGTGTAAAATTCCACTCTTTGGTTTGAGCAAACTCATTACCCATAAATAACAGTTTTGCTCCGGGATGTGTAAACATATAACCATAAAGTGCCCTTAAGTTGGCGAACTTCTGCCAATCATCACCAGGCATTTTATAAAGCATCGGCGACTTACCATGCACCACTTCATCGTGAGAAAACGGAAGCATAAAGTTTTCGGTAAATGCGTAAGTCATGCTAAAACTCAACTGATTATGATGGTGTTTTCTATTTAATGTATCTACCTTGAAATACTTTAAAGTATCGTTCATCCAACCCATCATCCATTTCATACCAAAACCCAATCCGCCAGCATGTACCGGATGTGTAACACCAGGGTAAGTACTGCTTTCTTCTGCAATAGTTTGCACGCCATCAAAATTTCCATAAACAGCAATGTTCAGATCTTGCAAAAACTGTATTGCTCCCAGGTTTTCACTTCCACCATATTCATTGGTTGCGGATTCTCCTTCCTCCCGGGAAAAAGTAAAATACAACATCGAAGCCACCGCATCCACCCTTAATCCGTCGGCATGATACTGATCCAGCCAGAATATCGCATTGCTGATCAGAAAAGATCTGACCTCATTCCTGTCATAATTAAAAATGTATGATTTCCAGTCCGGATGGAATCCTTTGCGCATATCAGCATGCTCATAAAGATGGGTGCCATCAAACTCATACAAACCATGTCTATCACCAGGAAAATGAGAAGGTACCCAATCCAATATTACCGCAATATTGGCTTTATGCAAGGCATCGATAAGGTACATTAAATCCTGTGGAGAACCGTAGCGTGAGCTTGCCCCAAAATACCCGGTTATCTGGTAGCCCCAGCTTGGGAAAAATGGAAACTCCATTACAGGCATTAATTCTACATGCGTAAAACCCATTTCCTTTACGTAAGGCACTAGCCTGCCGGCCACTTCCCTGCAGGTTAAAACACGTTCCGGATTATCCGGATCGCGCTCCCATGAGCCTAAATGTATTTCATATACCGATATCGGTTGGTCTAAAGCATTCAGCTTTGCCCTCTTATTTAACCAGCCCTTGTCTTTCCATTTATAATCGGTGTCCCAAACAATAGAAGCGGTTTGCGGCGGATGTTCCCACCTGCGCGCATAAGGATCGCCTTTTAAATGTTCAGATTCATCAAAGCCTTTTACAAAATATTTATAAACTTCACCCTTTGCTATACCTGGAATAAAACCTTCCCAAATACCTGACTTATCCCACCTTTTGTTCAGGCCATGTGAAGTATTGGTCCAACTGTTAAAGTTACCCACAACGCTTACAGCAGTAGCATTAGGCGCCCATACCGAAAAATAAACCCCTGCTGTACCATTAACCGAAATGAGGTGAGAACCCATTTTCTCATAAAGCCTGAAATGCTTTCCAACCAGAAAAAGATCAATATCGTAATCGGTAAATAAACTGTGTACCCAAACCGCTTTTGTGTGATCGGTTTTGGCTAAAACTGCTTTTTTTGCAGTAACTTTTTTTGCTGATGGCATAGCTGTTTTTTGGCTAGATAAATTTAGCCCCAAATGCTAAACAACATTTGGGGCTAAAAGATTTACAGACTTAAAATCTGTATCTCAGAGAAATTTTTATTGCATTTGAAATGCAGTACTTGCTTGTCATCCGTATAAAAATCAGTGACTTCTTTATTATCGATAATAATTTTTCTCACCTGGAATTTTACACCAATAACATTACATACATAAAACTCATAATTCGGCGTATACAAGCCTTCAATACGTTGATTTATCTTTATAGCTTGTGTATCACCTTTTACGGTAAACTTCTTTTCGAGGTAAATATCCTGTTCATATGCAAAGGTGTCTCCATGGTCCTCGTACATATATGAATTCACTTCATAATCACTATGATAGATATTCAAAATTACTTCTGTAATCGATTTTTCATCTACATATTGCATTACCGGATATTCTGGTAAAGCAGAACCTGCACGCACAAACATTGGCATGCTGTCTATCTTGGCATCAACGGTATATTCGTTACCGCCTTCTAAAGTCTCATTGGTCCAGAAATTATACCAGGTGCCTTTAGGCAGGTAAACTTTACGCGAAATGGCTCCCTGCTCCAGTACCGGACAAATCAAAAGTTTATCGCCATAGCAAAACTCATCCTGACGGAAGCTGTTGCTGATGTTTTCCTGCTCAAGCATAACCAATGGCCTTAAAATCGGAAAACCATAACGGTGGTGCTCCCAGAATACTGAATATAAATAAGGCATTAAACGGTACCTCAACTCAATAAATTTGCGGTTGATGTTTTCAAAAAACTCACCAAAGCTCCATGGCTCCCGCTCAGCAGTATCACCAGCAGAGTGCGCACGCATAAACGGCGAGAAAGTACCCAGCTGAATCCATCGGGTAAACAACTCGCCATCAGGCTCACCGCTAAACCCACCGATGTCCGTTCCGCAGAAAGGCACACCCGACACCGATAAACGCTGACATTGGATGTTTCCGATCTTTAGGTGTTCCCAGGTGGCAATATTATCGCCCGTCCAAACACTTGCGTAACGCTGCATGCCCGAATAGCCAGCCCTTGTAATGGTAAAGGGGCGTTTATTACGCATAAGTTTTTTAAGCCCTTCGTAAGTAGAACGAACCATCTGCATACCATAAACATTGTGTGCTTTGCGATGAGAGCCGCGATAGCCATCGTAATTGTGGCGTACATCGTTCGGGAAGGTACCCGAGCCAAATACCGCAGGCTCATTCATGTCGTTCCAGAAACCTGCAACGCCCATATCTACCAGTTCTTTGTATAAATTGCCCCACCAGGTACGCACCTTTGGGTTGGTAAAATCAGGAAACTGGCAACGGCCGGGCCAAACATGCCCTTCCATATAATAATCATCGCTGCGGCGGCAAAAAAACCTTTTTTCTTTACCTTCTTTGAACACCCAGTAATCATCATCAACTTTGATCCCCGGATCAATCATCACCACGGTTTTAAAACCATCGTCAGAAAGTTCCTTAATCATCCTCTGCGGATCAGGAAAGTACTTTTTATTCCAGGTGAAACATCGGTAGCCATCCATATAATCGATATCCAGGTAAATGGCGTCGCAAGGAATTTTACGTTCCCGAAACTGCCTGGCGATTTCTTTAACTTTAGTTTCAGGATAGTAGCTCCAGCGGCATTGCTGATAGCCCAAAGTCCATTTTGGTGGCATTGGATGCGTACCTGTCAAGGTAGCATAACGTTTAACTACATCCATGATATGTGGTCCGTGAATATAGTAATACTGCAATTCACCACCATCGGCCCAGAAACTGGTTTTATTTACATCTTCAGATCCGAAATCGAAATATGATTTAAAAGTATTATCGAAGAAAATACCGTATGCAGCCTGGTTATGCAAACCAATATAGAACGGTATGGTACGGTACAGCGGATCTTGGTTCCAGCCATAAGAATAAGCATCGGTATTCCAGTTTTCGAAACGACGGCCACGAAGGTTGAAATTACCCGATTTATCACCCAAACCGAAGAAATTTTCCTCCGGATGGCATTTTTTTGTTGCATAGATATAATAACCACCAAAATCTACATTTTCTTCCCAATGCATCGAGTTGGCTTCATCAACCATCATCACATTGGTAATATTATCATGGAAAGAAATATGGAAATTGGCTTTTTCTATTTTGCAGGTTACAGAATGGGTAGAAATCGTATAATGATCATCATGTTCCTGCATTTTAAATACCGAAACCTTTTGATCTACTTCGGGTACCGCGTAAGAAAAATCATCTAAAAATACACCATGGGGCGCCAGACGGACCCTAATAATCTCATCACTTACCACCCGTATTTCTACCCTCGCATCACCGTCAGAGAAATAAAAACGATTACCTTCTTTCTTAACTTTTTTTACTTCACCAAGATATTGTTTAACAATTGGCTTTACAGATATGTCTACCGGATTGTTCAGGTGCTGTATTTCCTGCTCCTTATCAATCAAATCATTTGTTTCGTTGCTTTTATCGTTTTGCGCTTCCATCCTTTTGTATCTATAATCTAACAAACAATCCCCAAACGGGGATTCGTTTAAGAAAGTACTATAATACAAATATTTTATTAAAAGGGATCAAGCTTTTTTTCAAGGCCCGTTTAGTAAAGTGTATTATTTACACTAAGAAGGTTGTGTCAAACCGGTGTTAAAGGTGAGAAATTAATTTTAAACCAACTTATCAATTATTTTTGAAACTATATTCGATCGGATATAAAAATTAGATAAAAAGTAGAATTATATCCGATTGCATATAATTTTGAATTTATGAGAAAGAGATCTAATAAACTCAAATTCATTAGATTTTAAATAAAAAAGCCCGCTGAGTTGGTATACAGCGGGCTTAAAAATCAATAAGTTAATTATGGATTAAAGGTCAACCCAACATAGTAGATTGCACCTGCCATAGGGTTACCATAAGAAGTGATATAATATTTATTCAACACGTTAGAACCGCCCAATTTAACAACTGATTGCACCGAAGGAATCCTTAAGCTGACCTGGGCATCCAGAGAACTGTATGCAGGTACCTGACCAGAAGCAAAAGATGAATTCCAATAGAATTGATCTTGCCACCGGTAAGCAACATTGAAACCAAAATTTTTAATGATCTCTTTATTACCCAGGCCCAGATTATAACGGATTTTCGGCGTATTGAAATCGTTAATGTAGTTAACCGGCAAATCCCCGATCTGGTTGTAAGAGACGTTACCGCTCATGTTCCATTTGCCTACCAGGTAATCAAGACCTAAAGCAGCGCCGTAAGAAGTTACTTCTCCTTCGGCATTAACTGGAACACCGAATTTCACAAAACTTCCGTTTACATTCTGATAAACGTCGACAGCTGTAATAAAATCTTTATAAATATTGTAATAACCATAAGCATCAATCAATAAATTAGGCAAGATCAAACCTTTATAGCCTAACTCATAAGATTGTACACTTTCAGGACGTACACCTTTGGCGTCAAAATTATATTGTTGCAAAAGCGCCGGATTTGGCGTTCCCGTAGCCGCAGCCGATGCCAGAAATGCGCGGTAGCTCACATCAGTATAGGGTTTGTTGGTATCTAAGTGGTACTTGTCGAAGATAATTTCTGGCAAACCACCAATTAAGCGCTGCGAACCACCACCAACAGATAGATCTATATATTGGTTTTGCGTAGTTGGGTTACGATAACCGGTTTGATAGGAAACCCTGATGTTGTTATTTTTGGCAACCGTAAATACTCCGGTTACTCTTGGTGTAAAACGGCCTTCAAAGTTCTGGCTTTTATCATAACGGCCGGCAAAGGTAAATTTAACCTTGTCGTTAAAGAACTTTTTACCGATCTGTCCAAATGCACCATATTCTTTAATGTCAATGGAATTAATTAAGTCATTGAAAATGGTTCCTGCCGAATTTAAATCATAAAGACGGTAAGAGGCACCAACCTGAAATTCTACCACATTATCAAAAAGATTGGTAAAGTTATACATTCCTTCGTAGTGGTATAAATTGGATTTATCATCGAATTTAGCACCATAAATACCTTTGGATGGATCAGAAGCACTGATGGTGGTATTCATAATCTTATCTTTTGCCTGATTAAACTGAGGCGAACCTGGCTCAAAACGCCCCTGGTTAGCGGCAGTTCTGGCTAAAGCATGTGCGGCTGCATCACTTTGTCCGGCAGCCCTGGCACCTACATAATTGCCAATATATTGTGGAAACCATGTGGTAGATGGTTTTGAAAGTTCATTAATATAACTGCCTAAAATAGATGAAATATAAGAATCGCCCGACCGCTCCTGAGTGGTATATGCTTTAACGAAGAAATCTTCGCCCTTTATTTCCAGTTTATACTGGCCAATATTAAAATTACGTAACGAGTAACGATCAGAGCCGGTATAAACTGAAGTTCCTGTACCCCAATTGGCTTGCGCTACTGCCTGCACTGTATTGCTGATATTGTAATATAATGCCCCGGAAGCTTTTAGTGATTTAGTGCCATAATCAACAAGATTTTCTTCATTATAGCCCGTTCTTGATACATTTTGATCAGGAATTAAATTAGCCTTTAAGCCTACATAAAAGGGCAGATAATTTTGTACTGCCGGACGTAATGCTGCAGGCAGACCAGCAAGAAAACCAGCCTGTTGCGCCGCATTTGGAATAGTTGCCCCGAAAGCGCCGTCCATAGCGGCTTTGATGTTAGGGATTAAACCACCCGAACCTGCATTAATTCCTGAAATGGTGGCATTTTGAACACTTAGCGCCACATTTCGCATATTCTGGCTTACCTCATCTCCATAAACATTTATCCCATCGTAGTTGGTGTCGCTGTTGCGGTCGCCAGCTTTAGCGGTTCTGGCAATCCTGTCGAAATTTGAATAGTTATTTCCAAACCAGTCTTTGGCCTGAAGAAATGAAAACGCAGCTTTTACCCCAAATTTATTGTTCCATGATTTTGCCATGCGTACATCCAATTGATTGAAAGGCTGTACCGTACTGTTATTATCATTAACATGGTTAACACCTGTTTTGTATTGAAAACTAGCACCAGGATATTTGAAAGGATCTTTTGAAGTCATTAATAAGGTACCGCTGATGCCGCCCGCTCCGTAAAGTGCAGATGAAGCACCTGGCAAAAGTTCCACATTATCCACATCAAGTTCGGTAATACCCACAATGTTACCTACAGAGAAATTTAATCCGGGAGCCTGGTTATCCATTCCATCTATATATTGGTTAAAGCGCGTATTACCATTTGAATTAAAACCGCGGGTATTGATCGACTTGAAAGTTAAACTCTGCATGCTGCTCTCTACCCCTTTCATATTGTTCAAGGCATCGTAAAACGACGGCGCAGCGATCTCCCTGATTGTGGCTGCACTCATCCGTTCGATAGAAACCGGCGATTCTAAAATACGTTCCGGTGTACGCGAAGCAGAAACCACCACATCCCCGCCTAATACAATTGCGGTTTCCATTTCGAGATTAATACCTGAAGTACTCCCTGTAATTTGCTGCTCAACCGTACCATAACCTACATAAGATGCCACTAAAGTAAAAGGTAATTTTGCCGTTGTACTAAAACTGAAAGTTCCGTTGGCTGTAGATGCCGTACCGCCTGACTGGCCCTTAATGGTTAAACTAACTCCAGCCAATCCTTCTTTAGTCTGCTTGTCTTTTACGGTTCCGCTTACCGTAATACCTTGTGCCCGTGCCGCCATATTACCAGCAAACACAAATAAGAACACATAGAAAATCTGTGTAAAAATCCTGCTCATACGCGATTATTAATTTGGTTATTTGTATTATTAGTTATATAAACTTAATTTCTTTTTTTGAATTAAACAAATTATGTAAGCATAATATTTTCAAAACAAATTATAATTTTGATTGATATACAGTTTGTTGTATTTTGCATTAGACATAAACCGTCATTTTGCCCTATCTTAGCAAAAGACTTGTTAGCTAGCCATTATGAATAAAGTTAAAGCCCTGTTCTGCATCGTAATCCCGATCGCATTAGCTTTTTTATTTAACACCAAATTAGGCAACATGCCTCCATTGTTAAAATTTCTAAATCCTTTTATGGGTTTCTGGCAAAATGCAGAGAACAACCATTTTATGTTTAACCATAAAACGAAAATAAAAGGAGCGATTGATAAAATTGAAATCGTTTTCGACGATCGCATGATCCCACATATTTTTGCGCAGAATGATCACGATCTTTATTTGGCACAAGGTTATGTTACGGCTATGCACCGCCTTTGGCAAATGGATTTCCAGACCCGTTTTGCCGCCGGAAGAATTAGTGAAGTGGTGGGCGATAAAGCGATAGAGGTAGACCGGTATCAACGCCGGATGGGCATGGTTTATGGCGCAGAACGCTCATTGAAGGGGATGATGGCCGATCCAAAAGCTAAAGAAATGATTTTAGCCTATACCGAAGGAATTAATGCCTACATTAAAACACTTTCTAAAGCAAATTATCCGATAGAATATAAAATTCTGGATTTTAAACCCGAAAACTGGACACCTGTAAAATGTGCTTTGTTGCTGAAGCAGATGTCGGCCGTATTAGCAATGGGTTCAGATGAATTTTACATGACCAATATCCTCAAAAAATTTGGCCCTGAGGTGACTAAAAATCTTTTTCCGGATTATCCTTTCCGCGAAGATCCCATTATCCCCGTTGGCACGAAATGGAATTTCTCTCCTTTACCAATACCTAAAACGCCAGAAAGCTTCACGCAGGCACAAACCGGCGAAGTGAAGACCGCTCAAAAAGTAGAAGGTATTGGCAGTAATAACTGGGCGTTATCCGGTACAAAAACTGCATCAGGATATCCGATCTTAGCAAACGACCCCCATTTAGATTTAACACTTCCATCAATCTGGTATCAGATTCAGTTACATGCGCCTGGGGTAAACACCTATGGGGTTTCTTTACCTGGTGCTCCTGGGGTAATTATAGGCTTTAACCAAAAAATAGCCTGGGGAGTAACCAATGTTGCTGCTGATGTACTCGATTTTTATCAGATTAAATTTAAGGATTCGACCCATCATGAATATTGGTATAACAATAAATGGAACGCTACCAGCAAAAGACTGGAAACCATTAAAGTACGCGGCGGAAAAGATGAAGTAGATACCGTTTACTACACCCATCACGGCCCGGTTGTTTATTTCCAGAAACCAAAATATGGCAGGGCCGACAATGTGCCTGTTGGCGATGCACTCAGGTGGATCGCACATGATGAATCAAATGAACTCATGACTTTTTATTACCTTAACCGGGGTAAAAATTATAACGATTACCGCAAAGCGTTAACTTTTTATACCGCTCCTGCACAGAATTTTGTTTTCGCCAGTATAGATAATGATATCGCCATTACGCCAAATGGTAAATTCCCTTTAAAATGGAAAGACCAGGGTAAATTTATTCTAGATGGTACCGATCCTGCTTACGATTGGCAGGGCTGGATCCCAAATGCACAGAACCCAACGGTTAAAAATCCGCCGCGTGGTTTTGTGAGTTCGGCCAACCAGTCTTCTACCGACACCACCTATCCATACTACATCAACTGGGAATTTGCACCCTATGAGCGAGGCAAACGTATTAACGACCGTTTATCGGTAATGAAGAAGGCTAATTTAGACAGTATCCGCCTCATGCAAACCGATAATTACAGCATCATGGCACAGAACCTGGCTCCAGCTTTATTGCCTTTACTGAACAATGAACAGTTAAATGCTACGCAAAAAGAAGCATTGGCTTACCTGCGCAAATGGAACAAACGTTATGATGCCCATGAAATTGCAGCCAGCGTATTTGAAATCTGGACTAAACGCTTATCATATAATATCTGGGCTGATGAATTTGAAGTGAAAGGCATCCCGATGCGTTATCCTTCAAGAGACCGTACGGTGGAGATGATCTTAAAAGAACCCAATGCAACCTGGTACGATAACATCAACACCAGCAAAAAAGAGACGTTATCTGATCTGGTAAACGAATCCTTTAAATATAGCTGCGATAGCCTTGAAAGGCGCTTTGGACCAATAAATAAAGATTGGGCCTGGGCAAATGTAAAACAGACCAATGTGCCGCACCTGGCCAAAATACCAGGATTTGGTTCGAAAGTTTTACAGATTGGTGGCGCCAAAAGCACCATTAACGCTTTGAGTGAAACCAACGGACCTTCCTGGCGGATGGTGATTGAGCTGGGCAAAATACCAAAAGGCCATGGTGTTTATCCGGGTGGACAGTCGGGTAACCCGGGAAGCAAATTTTATGATAATATGATCGATACCTGGGCAAATGGCAAATTATACGATCTGTTTTACATGCAAAATCCTGATGATAAATCGGGCACAGTTATTTCTCGTTTAAAAATATCTAAATAGTTTAAAATGGTTTTCATCGTTATATTAATTATTTGTTTCCTTTTACAAATGATTGCCCCTTGGTGGGTCATCATCGTCATTTCTTTTGCTACCTGTGGTATTATTGGAAAAACAGGAAAAATAGCCTTTTGGCAATCATTTTTTGCCATTTTTTTGCTTTGGATCGGCTATGCCTTGTTTAAAAGCCTGCCTAATGACAATGTACTTGCCGGCCGCGTAGCCTTAATGACGGGCATAAAAATATGGTGGGCATTGCTATTGCTTACCGGAATTTTAAGTGGCTTGGTGGCAGGAATTAGTGGTTATTGCGGCTATCAGTTCAGAATGGCTATGCTGGCTAAAAAAACTGACGAGAAAATAGCATAATGCTTTGTATTTTTGCCTTGTGAATTTAACCCCTAACGAGATTTTCTCTGTAAAAGACAGTAATGCATTTAATGCCCTTGCTTTAAATATTTTTAAGTTACAGGCCCAAAATTGTAATATTTACCGCGAATATATCTTTCACCTTGGTATTGATGCCGAGTTGGTAACCGAAATTTCAGCTATTCCGTTTTTACCCATCAGCTTTTTTAAAAGCCATGCTGTTCTGAGCAGCAATAAACCTGTTGAAATTACCTTCAGCAGCTCGGGTACAACGGGTATGGTCCAAAGCAGTCATCATGTAACCGATGTTATGTTATATGAACAGAGTTACCTGCAGGCATTTGCCCGGTTTTATGGTAACATTACCGACTATTGCTTCCTGGCATTGTTACCTTCCTATCAACAAAGGTCGGGTTCGTCGTTAATCTACATGGTAAACGACCTGATTGAAAAAAGCGGTCATCCGCAAAGTGGTTACTTTTTATATAACCATGAAGAGCTGTTACAAACGCTGCTCGATCTGAAAATCAAAAAACAGAAAACAGTTTTAATTGGCGTAACCTATGCGTTGCTTGATTTTATAGAGCAATATGATATTGAGTTTCCTGAGCTCATTGTAATGGAAACCGGCGGAATGAAGGGAAAACGTAAAGAAATGATACGCGAAGAGCTTCATGAGCAGTTAACCAAAGGATTTGGTGTAAAAAATATCCATAGCGAATATGGAATGACTGAATTGCTTTCTCAGGCTTATTCTTTGGGTGAAGGCATTTTCAATTGCCCGAGCTGGATGCAGATTTTGATCCGAGACACCAATGATCCTTTAAGCTTAATGGAAACCGGCAGGACCGGTGGCATCAATGTAATCGACCTGGCCAATATCAATTCCTGTTCATTTATTGCCACTCAGGACCTGGGCAAAATCAATCCCGATCAAAGTTTTGAAGTACTGGGCAGGTTTGATCATTCCGATATCAGGGGATGTAATCTTTTGGTACAGTAATTCTAGTTCACCTTATCAGCACAACTGGCGCATAAGCCTGTGGCAATCAGATTAAGATGATTTACCTTAAATCCGGCAGGAACTTTTAATGCCGGAATTTTAACGGTATCCAAACAGTAAATTTTATGGCAGTTATCGCAGTTAAAATGCACATGCTCATCATGATGCTCATGCGCACTGCAACCATCCGAACAAATGGCATAATTGGCCGTGCCCTGCTGGTCTAAAACCTTATGGATAATTCCCTTCTCTTCAAAAGCCTGCAAAACACGGTAAAGGGTAACACGGTCTGCATCCTTTCCCATCACCTGCTCTAAATAAGGTTGAGATGTGGCAGAATCCCTTCCACTTAAAATTTCCAGTACCTGCAAACGCGGGGCGGTTCTTTTTAGTCCGTTCTTAACCAAAAGTTTTTCAAAACGTGCAGTATTATCTTCCATAGCAATACAAAAATAAGCAATTAATCAATGAGTTTGGCATTTTTGATGGTTATTGGTGGCTTATAGCTCGCATCCTTTTCTTCTAATTTTAAAACGCCCTGTACGTGGATGGGCTTTTCAGAATAAGGAACCGCATTCGTCATCTCAATCATAATCATCACCGGAACACCATTTTGTCCGCAAAAATAACATTGATTAATAGGCAAGGTGGCCAAAAGAAATTTCTGCTGTTTCTGTCCGCTTTTGATAGGAATCAGGTAACCGGTTAAATCAAATTCCCTGTTTTCAAAACGCCTGATTGTTTCTGTAAAAAGAGGGAGAATTTCATTCTTATCAGTCAGTTCAAACTTTACCGAGCCAATCACGTCCCAGTTTAAAGAGCGTAACTGGTCATTCGGGTTATGCTTTTTCGTTTGTGCCTGAGCTGAGCAAACTAAAAACAGAATTATAACAACATATAAATACTTCATTTTTTTACTGCATCTAAAAGGAAAAAAGTAGACCGGCTATCGCCCGAATCATTGATTATAAATTTACCACGAAGGGTAATGGGTGTCTCAGTCCAGTTGATGGGTTTTAAAGTTTTCACTTCTATCATTGAGGGTATATCGCCCGTGCCACAATAAGGACAAGAAGCAACTGGAACCATAGAAAACATAAATTCATTAAAGCTGTTACCAACCTTAGTAGGAATAATGTACCCCGGAAGCTCAATTATCTTATTATGTATAGCCTTTAGTGCGGGTGGAAAAACAGCCTGCCAAACAAGGGGTTTTACCTGCTTATCGTATTTCAGACCGATAAGATTCCAGGTAGCGGTCCGTGTTTCACGATGAACAGGTACCTGGGCAAACGTAGTCTTGGAAATTAAAACAAAGAGTAACAGCATGTATTTCTTCATCACTAATCGGGTTTATAACTGTTTTGCGTTTAAGAGAAAAAATTCACTCCTGTCATCGCCTGAATCGTTAATGACGAAGATTCCCTTAAGTTTAATGGGTTTTTCGGTAATGGGTATTGCATTTAGCATTTTTACCTGCACCATTGACGGAATATCACCTGAACCACAATATGGACAGGAAGCAATAGGCACTATGGACAGCATGAACTCGCTGAATTTCGATCCGACCTTTGTTGGGATGATGTAACCGGGCAATTCAATTATCTTATTGTTTAGTGCTTTCAATGCTGGCGGAAAAACACTCCCCCATTTACGGGGCGCAATTTCGGCATCGTACCTCAGCCCGATTAAATTCCAGGTTGGCGTGCGCATGTCGGTATGTACCTTAACCTGCGCAGCCAATTTCTGGTAACCTAAACATAAGAAAACTAAAAAAATCAATGTCTTCATCATTTAACGGTCTTTCGTTAATGTTTCCGCTATATCAACTTTGTAAATCTGCATGGCAGGAATAAGCGAAGCCAAAGCGCCGATAAAAAGACCGGTCCAGATCAGGTATATTTCTTGAGGGAAAGCAGTAAATCCTGTTAATCTGGCCTGAGAAGCTCCCTGACAGGCCCCAATCACCTCCAGGGCAACATGCCCGATGAACAGTCCCAAACAGGTACCGATAAACGTTACCACAATTCCTTCAAACAGGACCAGAAAAAATACTTTAAATTTTGATGCACCTAAACAACGCATAATGGCCAGGTCGTATTTCCGTTCTTTCATCGCATTATAAAGGCTGATAAAAATGCTCAGCGCCGCAACTCCCATAATAAAAATGGCAAACCATTTTAAGGTATCAATTCCAACCCCGATAAGCGAAAATAGCCTTGAACTTTCCATTGCCGGAGAGGCTGCCTGCATATTGGTACTCTGGTTAACCATCCGAGGGAAAACAATTACTGACATTGGTGATTTATACTGGATCAACAATGCTGTAATCTGTTTATCGCTAATTTCTCTGGTCTCTTCTGTTGTTGTATGGCTATGGTTTTCGTCATGCTTCTCTTCATGCATTTTGTACACACTGCCAATATTGGTAAGAATCAGGTTATCAGTTATGTTACCCTGTGGTTTCAAGATTCCCTTAACCAGGTATGCGTGCTGCTTATGGATATCGCCGTTGCTCGTTAATCCGTGCGCTCCGAAAAACGAATCGCCAACTTTCAGTTTCGATTCAGAAGCCACTGCACTGCCTATGGTTACCTCCAAATCTTTTTGCCAGAAATTTCCCTGCTGAACAGCTAAACCATAAAGGTGGCTGAAAGTGGTATCGGTACCTACAATGCGGTAACCCTTATAATTATCGCCTAATGCCAATGGAACAGCCCTTTTTACCATGGGGTTGTGCATCAATTTGTAGGCATCTTTGGCTGAAATATTTCCGGTTGGGTTATCAATATGGTAAATACTGCTTAATATTAATTGCAACGGACTTCCTTTTGCGCCCACAACCAGATCAATATCCTTTGCATTTTTTTCCAGTTTGTTGTTTATCTGTGTAGAAGCGAGAAAAAGAACAGAAAGAATGCCCACACCAAAAGCCACTAAAATAATATTCAGAATGGTGGTTAACTTATTCCTGGTTAGATTTTTGCCGCTGATTTTAAAGATATTCATTAGAGTAGATAGGTTTTAGTAAAGTGATCCCGAACCCTTGCATCGTGGGTAGCGATAAGCAGTGCCGCACCATTGTCTTTAGCGCGGATAGCCAACATCCTGATTACCTGACTGGCGTTTTCGTCATCTAAACTGGAAGTTGGCTCATCAGCGATCAGGAGATCGGGTTTATTTACCAATGCACGTGCTACCGAAACCCTTTGCAGCTGGCCCTGACTTAATTGATCAGGATAATTTTTCGCCAGCTCGCTAATACCCAGATCAGCTAAAAGCGAAAGGTTTCGTTCATGATCTACCGGCAAACCGGCCATCACCGCAGCAAGCTCCAGGTTATCGAGTACGTCTAAAGAACGGATAAGATGTGGTTTTTGAAAAACAATGCCAATATGCTTCCCCCGGAAACTATCGCGCTCACGTGCAGACAAAGCATACAAATCGGTCCCGTTAATTAAAACTTCACCTTGTCCCGGCTTTAAAAGACCGGCAATAATATTAAGAAGTGTACTCTTGCCACTGCCTGATGCACCTAATAACAGCCATTGCTCCATATCGCCGATTTCCCAATCCGGAAACTTCAAACTCCTCCCTTGATCATAAACATGCACTAATGAACTGATCCTAATCATGACGAACTACTTTTTGCACTTTTTTAATAACCAGATTTTTTATTGCATAACGCCTGTAAAGTGCTATCCCATCGTTTTTGCCGTGTTTACAAGCAGGGCTTAACACTGAAATAAAGAATAATGCGGTGATAAAGAAGATTTTATATTTCATTGGTATAATTGATTATCGATGCCCCAATGGATAGGATTTAAGCATTCGTAAATTAATGTAATGGGCAGCGGCGACGGTAAGGCCACCAATAGGGATTAAGACGGGTTCTAACAATTCAATACCCGAAAAATGCCCAAAAGCGATACAGGCAAAGCCGGTAATCAATACCAGAATTGGTGTTATGCGGCAATGCTGTTTGCGATATGCAGCACTTAAACTCCAAATACCAATGATCAGTGAAAATGCAATCATAGTAATCTCCACGGCTTCATTAGCTAAAAAACCCATGCCCCATAAAGGTAAAACGGTAATTAAAAACGGCAATGCAGCACAATGTATGGCACACAATGTTGAGGCTGTAATGCCGATACGGTCAAGGTTGATTTTGTAGCTCCTTTGTTTCATTCCATAAAAATTTATGGCCAAATATAAAAGCAATTTAGTTGCATTTGAAATAATACATATTATATTTGCAACATAATTGCATTAAAATGATAAAGAAATTACCCGTAACCGTATTAAGCGGTTTTTTAGGTAGCGGAAAGACAACGCTTCTTAACGCCATATTGAGAAACAAGCAGGATTTAAAGGTAGCCGTTATCGTAAATGATATGAGTGAGGTAAACGTTGACGCCGCTTTGGTTAAAAATCAGCACACCTTGTCTAAGATGGATGAGAAACTGGTAGAAATGAGCAATGGCTGTATCTGCTGCACCCTGCGCGAAGACCTGATGATTGAAGTAGAAAGATTGGCAAAAGAAAACCGGTTCGATTACCTGCTGATTGAAAGCACCGGAATATCCGAACCCATCCCGGTAGCGCAAACGTTTTCATTTATTGATGAAGCTTCAGGTATAGACCTCAGCAGATTTAGCCGGTTAGATACGATGGTAACGGTTGTGGACGCTTTTAACTTTTATCGGGATTTTGGTTCGGCAGACAAACTTACCGACCGGAAGATGGTGGATGACTTGGCAGACAAACGTACTATTGTAAACCTGCTTACCGACCAGATTGAGTTTGCCAATGTAATTTTATTAAATAAAACCGATCTGGTAAGCGACACCGACCTTAAAGTATTAAAGGCATTAATTGCAAAACTTAACCCAACGGCTAAAATATACCACACCCTTTTTGGAGAAATAAACCCGGCTTTAATTTTAAATACTGGTTTATTTGATTTTGAATCGGCATCAGATGGAGCTGGATGGAAAAAAGAACTGGAAGAAATCCATCAACCGGAAACTGAAGAATACGGGATAAGTTCGACTGTATTCCATTCTAAAAAACCTTTTCACCCTGAAAGGTTATGGCATTATCTTAACAAGGAATTTCCACAGAATATTATCCGTTCAAAGGGAATTTTCTATTTAGCGGCCATGCCAAACCAAGCTATTAATTTCTCGCAAGCAGGTGGCTCTTTACGCATCGATCTGGCTGGGGTTTGGTGGGCAAGTATGCAACAGCGTGAGCGTGAGCAATACGTGGACTACCTGGAAAACAAAATAGAAATTGATGCTGAATGGGATAAAGATTTTGGAGACCGTAAAAACGAACTGGTTTTTATCGGGCAGGAAATGGATAATGAAGAATTGAAAAAATCATTAAGTACCTGTTTGTTAAATGACAGTGAAATTAAAGATTACCAGACAGGTAATGGTTTTACGAACCCGTTTGAGAATGTACTCTTTCAACACGCATAAATATTCCTTAAAAGAATAAAATTATCAGTTTTATAATACAAAATGCTTTTTATTTGGTAAATTTGAGCTCCCAAACAACTATTCGTATTATGACATCGCCTAAAGAATTATCTGATGCTTTAAACTGCCCTCCCTGTAAAAAATGTAAGAATCCCGAAACCTACAGAATACCCAGGAGTTTTATATTTAAGACACTGATGCCATGGTTGCCCGTTAAACGTTATGTATGCTTTAAATGTTTAAATAAATTTCACGTATTTAATTAGCGATCTAACCGCCCCCCGGTTTGTATTACAAATAGCAACGGCATACTGAGATTGATGGTATTCAATTAATAATCAAAAACGTCTTAGTCGTTGTTATTAATTCAAGAGCAAAATGGCTTAACAGAAGCGCTCTGGGGCGAGTCGTCTTTTCAATTTAAATTCAAGCCCAATGAAATGAGGATTTTCATTGGGCTTGCAAATATTAGTCTGCGATTAAAAGGAAGTAGTTTCTTCTGCCTTTTTGTACCACAATAAATTGATCGTTGATCAAATGTTCAGTACTAAACACCTGCATTACATCCGCTACTTTTTCTTTATTTACAGAAACACCTCCGCCCTGGATCAGTTTCTTGGTTTCGCCTTTGGAAGGGAATACCTTGGTTTTTTCTGCAAGTAAAGTGGCTGCATCAATTCCTTCAGCTAAATCAGATTTGGATATATTAAACTGCGGAATGCCCTCAAACATTTCCAATACCTGATTTTCAGTTAATGTTTTTAAGAATTCTAACGAACCATTACCAAATAAAAACTCAGATGTTTTAATAGCGGCTTCCAAAGCTTCTACCGAGTGGGTTTTAACAGTAATATCCTCAGCCAAAGCTTTTTGAAGGATACGCAAATGTGGTGCAGCATCATGTTCCTTTTCCAAGGCTTCTATTTCTTCCTTATTTTTCAGCGTAAAAATCCGGATCCATTTTTTCACATCATCATCTGATGCATTTAACCAAAACTGGTAGAATTTATATGGAGAAGTTTTCTCCGGATCAAGCCAAACGGCACCGCTTTCGGTTTTACCAAACTTAGTTCCATCAGCTTTTTTAATTAATTGTGTAGTAATGGCATAAGCAGTTCCGCCATCTTTTCTTCTGATCAGCTCTGTACCGGTAACAATGTTTCCCCACTGATCAGATCCGCCCATTTGCACCAGACAGTTTTCGTTTTTCCACAAGTGATAGAAATCGTACCCTTGAATCAATTGGTAACAAAATTCGGTAAAAGACAGGCCTGAATCGCCTTCCAAACGTCTTTTTACGCTATCTTTCGCCATCATGTAATTTACGGTAATGTGTTTACCTACATCCCTGATAAAAGTAAAAAGGTTCATATCCTTAAACCAATCAGCATTGTTAACCATTACGGCACCATTTCCGCCTTCTTCAAATTTTAAGAATTTAGCCAATTGCTTTTTCATCCCTTTCAGGTTATGCTCAATCATCTCAGGTGTTTGAAGATTACGTTCATCAGATTTACCGGATGGATCGCCCACCATACCGGTAGCACCACCAACCAAAGCAAATGGCTTGTGCCCGGCATTTTGAAAATGAATCAGTGTCATGATCTGTGTTAAGTGGCCAACATGCAACGAATCTGCAGTAGGATCGAAACCGATATAACCAGAAGTCATACCTTCGTTTAACTTTTCCTCCGTATTCGGCATAATATCATGCAGCATGCCACGCCATCTTAACTCTTCAACAAAATTCGTCATTGTACAAACACTTTAATAATGTGCGTGCAAAGATAAAATTTTAGCTTAGTTTAAAGCAAATTAGTTGGTTTTGTAAACGAGTTATCGCAACTGATTTTTTGCAGCACCGTATCCTGACCAACATTTTACTATCTGCTCTTTACAAGCCTGCCGGAAAACATTACCTTGCGAAATGAACTTTTTATCCCATTATTATTTCGACCGGACAAGTGATGATGCCTATGTGGTAATGGGAACGGTTTTACCTGATCTGATTAAAAATGCTTCAAAAGAAGCAAATTTATATCCACAGAAAAATGAATTCCTGTTTAAAGGCAATCCTGACGAAGAAAGCCTGCTTATGGGCTGGAAAAGGCATTTAGCGGTCGACCTGCTCTTTCATTCTTCTGCCTTTTTCCTGGAGAAAACCACCGCACTTAAGCAACTCATTAAGCCGATTGTAGAAGACACAGCAGTGCGCCCATCTTTTCTTGCCCATATAGGCCTGGAGTTATTGCTAGACCATTTACTGGTTGAACAGAACCTCATCCAGGTAAACCATTTTTATGATAAGCTTGAAAAGGTAAAAAAAGATTCATTAAGCGATTTTCTGGAACACTGTAAACTAAAAAATCCGGAAATATTTTTTGGTTTTTTAACAAAATTCATCAGCAGTAAATACCTGTTGAGTTATCAAAAACTTGAGAATATCAGTTATGCCCTAAACAGAATCTGTATGCGTGTTTGGCCAGAAACATTAAGTGAAAGGCAGTTAAATCTGCTCACTTTAGAACTGGGCATTTTCAAAGCGGTTTTACAAAAAGATTTTATGGAGATTTTTGAGGAGATTGAGAAAAAACTGATTTGATTATTTTGATATATTTGGAAAAAACCAAATAATTTAAATGAAAAATAAACTAATGTTCTCCTTACTGCTCATCTTTGTGCAGTTCAACGCCTTTACCCAACAGCAGATTAACGTTATTAAAAAACCAACATGGAATGTCAGAGCATCTTATGATAGTAGGTATGGCTCGAAAGTGGACTTATCGGGTAATTCCGTTGCCATGATTGTTGATGTTCCCAAAGCTGACTTCGCTGTAGTTACCGTTGATGATAAATTAACTCAAAAATGGATAACAGAACTATCAGGTTTTCCAATGGCCATCGGAAAGTTTAAAAATAATATTATGGTTATTGCTGCAGCAGATCGCAGTTATTTCAAAAGTTTTTCCAATCAGTTCAAAGCCTATCTTTTAGAGGAAAAAACGGGGAAAATGATCTCAGAAAAGATCATTTATGATGGAAGTAAGGATTTTGTAGAAATGCCTGAATTCTTTTTTTCTGAAGACGGCGCTTATTTTAAGATGGCGACGAGATTAACTAGCTTAAAACGCAAGGTTCACATCGGATTACCTGTTGTAGGCTTCTTCACCGCATTGAAAATGGACAAAGACTTTAACGAATCTCAAAGTTATACGGTAATAGATTTTAATGATAGGCTGGAACAAATACAAAAAATGGAACCGGATATGCCAGATGGAGATACCTGGAAAGCATCTTGCGGTGATGACGGGAGCTTTATCATCAGTACGGTAGATGCTTCAAAAGGTAAATGTAATGTGGCTATTTACCTGAGCAGCAACCCCAGCCCACTCAAAACTGTGAGTATTCCTGTTGATGCTATTAACCAGGATGATGTTTCGTCAATTACCTTTGCAAGTAGTAAAAAGCCATTAATCAGTTATATTGGAATATTTTATAAAAATACCAATAAGGAACGAGCTACTTTAATTGCTAGAATCGATTTTAATAATGGAAGCTTTACCTCAACTAAGGAAGTATTTGATAAGGCACATATTAAGGAACTACAAAAATCTTTTGTACCAGCCAATAAGAAATTCGACAACCTTGATTTTTCCGATATTAAGTATTTAAACATCAGACATATTTCAGAATACAACAATACACTTCTGGTAACTATTTCTCCAAAATACAGTGTTTCAAGCAGCCATGGCTCCTTTACATCCGAAGGATCAGTATTGATGAATGCATATGACGCACAGATGAAACCGCTTTATCACCAATTTCTACCGCGCACCTACTTAAGCCGTAGTATGGGAGAAGGCTCGGATGTGGCATTCGACCAAACACAAAATACGCTTCGCATCCTGGCCAATCAATCAGATGGAGGTTCTGTTGCTACCATTTATGCTGAAATGGATTTAGGATCGGGTACAATCAACAAGATCAATCTAATCCCAAAAGATGATATCAAAAGTTCTTACTATGCCAATACAGAATCAATTAGCTGGTTAAATAATAGCTTCGTTATTCCATTTGTTGAGCGCATGGGGCTTTTTAGCAAGAAAGTAGACTTACAGCTTTTACAACTAAAATATTAATCACGCAACTCCTTTTTCTATATTTGCCTTATGTCGCTAACTGCAATAAAAGAAGAAATGGATGCCCTGGTGGCCGAATTAAACCAGCATAATTATAACTACTATGTGCTGGCTATGCCTACCATCGGCGATTATGAGTTTGATAAAAAATTAAAGCACCTCGCTGAGCTTGAACAGGCAAATCCTGATTTGGCGGATCCGAATTCGCCCACCCAGCGGGTTGGTGGCGATATCACCAAAAATTTCGTTACGGTAAAACACAAATACCCCATGTTGTCTTTGGGGAATACCTATAACGAACAAGATCTCCGCGATTTTGATGAGCGCATCCGCAAGGCCATTGGCGATAATTTCCAATATGTATGTGAATTAAAGTTTGATGGCCTGTCCATCAGCCTTACTTACGAAAATGGCAAACTTTTACGTGCGGTTACCCGTGGCGACGGAACTCAAGGTGATGACGTAACCAATAATGTAAAAACCATTCATACTATTCCACATCAAATCAAATCAGCGGTGGCACCTGAACATTTCGAAATCCGTGGGGAAATTTTTATGCACAAAGCGGCTTTTTTACGCTTAAATGCTTACCGGGAAGAACTTGGTGAAATCCCTTACGCCAATCCACGGAACTTTGCCTCTGGAACGATTAAAATGCAGGATAGCAAGGAAGTAGCCAAACGGCCTTTAGATGGCTTTATCTACTTCTTGTACACCGATAAAAATGAATTTAAAACTCACTGGGATAGCTTAAATGCTGTAAAAGAATGGGGCTTTCATGTTTGCGAACACAATAAACTGGTCCCAGATATTGATGCAGTGCTTGACTTTATCCATCATTGGGAAAACGAACGTTTTAAACTGAGTTATGATATTGACGGCATTGTAATTAAGGTAAACAGTTACGCACAACAACAGGAATTGGGTTTTACTTCCAAATCTCCACGTTGGGCTATTTCATATAAGTATAAAGCCGCAGAGGTTGAGACGGTTCTGGAAAAAGTAACCTATCAGGTGGGCAGAACCGGAGCGGTTACACCTGTTGCCAACCTGAAACCCGTTTTGCTGGCCGGAACTACCGTTAAACGTGCTACTTTGCATAACGCTAACGAGATA
This sequence comes from Pedobacter suwonensis, assembly GCF_900111825.1. Lineage (GTDB taxonomy): Bacteria > Bacteroidota > Bacteroidia > Sphingobacteriales > Sphingobacteriaceae > Pedobacter > Pedobacter suwonensis. The sequence continues at coordinate 83,331 of NZ_FOJM01000006.1, read as the reverse complement.
GAACGTTTGGATCTGCACGAAGGTGATACCGTTTATGTTGAAAAAGGTGGCGAAATTATCCCCAAAATCATCAAGGTAAATTTAGCTAAACGTTTGTATGGGGCAGCAAAAATACACTACCTGGATAAATGCCCTGAATGTGGAACGGAACTGATCAGAAAAGAAGGAGAAGCAGTACACTATTGTCCGAATGATGAAGGCTGTCCGCCGCAGATTGTTGGAAAAATCCAGCACTTTATTTCGCGCAAAGCCATGAATATTGATGGACTCGGTGACGAAACGATCGAAACTTTTTACAGGCATGGTCTCGTAAGGCACATTAGTGATTTATATACCCTACATGAAAAATCAGATCAGCTTAAAACCTTAGACCGTTTCGGAGAACGTTCAATCGAAAACATGCTCAAGGGTATCGAAAAATCGAAGGAAATGCCCTTCGAAAAGGTGCTTTTTGGCTTGGGCATCCGTTATGTTGGTGAAACTGTAGCAAGAAAAACTGCTGCTGGTGTAAAAAATATCGACAACCTCATTAAGGCTTCGGTAGAGGAATTAATTGCCATTGATGAGATCGGACAACGCATTGCAGAGAGCATTGTTGAGTATTTTGAAAAAGAAGCGCACTTAAAGCAGGTTGAATTATTAAAATCAGCAGGATTGCAGTTTGAAATTGAAGAAAAGATAATTACGCTGGCCAGTGATAGACTTATTGGAAAAACATTCGTAATTTCGGGCGTTTTTGAAAACTTTAGCCGTGATGAGCTCAAAGATATGATTGAAGCCAATGGCGGAAAGATGCTGAGCGGCATTTCAGGGAAATTGAATTACCTGGTAGCAGGCGATAACATGGGTCCATCTAAATTGGAAAAAGCGAACAAACTAAACATTCCCATCATCAGCGACGCTGAGCTATTGGAAATGATAAAATAAAATTGACCATAAGGTTTGATTTACGAATTGGAAAATGCAGGAATGCAGGTTTTACGGCAATTAAAACTTCCCGTATATACCGGGGGTATTAACTAACTGTAATTATAGGATTGATATTTTAGCAGGGCAAAAAATTGTGGTAGAAATTAAAGCAGTAAGCTTTAAATGAGATACATCCGGCACAAACCATTACCTATTTAAAATTATCAGATTGTAAATCAATTTTAAGGTGGCAAACATAAAAGATGGAATTAAGCGGGTAATAAATGGCTATTTATAACCCAAAATAAAAACACTTCGTTCCTTTGCGGCTTCGTGATTGGAGAATAATAATTAAATATATAATGAACAAATTTCAGGGTACTGGTGTAGCGTTGGTTACGCCTTTCAACACAGATGGATCAGTTGATTATAATGGCTTAAAAAACCTGATTAATCATTTGACAGAAGGAGGGATAGATTACCTCGTTTCTTTAGGTACAACCGGCGAAACCGCTACAATGACCAAGGACGAGAAGAAGAAGGTGTGGGCCTATACTGCTGAAATTAACAATAACAGGTTACCATTGGTTGCTGGTATTGGCGGAAATGATACGTTAGCTGTTGCTGAAGACATTAAATCATTTGATACTGCGGGTTATAGCGCTATTTTATCCGTGAGTCCTTATTACAACAAACCTACTCAGGAAGGCATTTATCAGCACTATAAACATTTGGCTGAAATTTCTCCTTTAGATTTAATCTTATACAATGTACCAGGGCGTACGGGAAGTAATATGAGTCCGGAAACCACATGCAGACTGGCTCACGATTTTAAAAACATTATTGCAACTAAAGAAGCGTCAGGAAGTTTTGATCAATTTAACCAGATTATGAGAGACAAGCCTGCAGATTTTCTTTTAATTTCAGGAGATGATCCGGTTACTTTGCCGATGATCGCATTAGGTGCTGCAGGTATTATTTCAGTGATCGGAAACGCTTTACCTAAGCAATTTTCTGATATGGTAAACCTTTGTTTAGCCGGCGACTACAGAACAGCCCTGCCTGCTCATTTAGCGTTAATAGAATTCACCCGTTTGGCTTTTGCAGAAGGTAATCCGGCTGGGATAAAAGCGGCACTAAGACATTTAGGTGTTTGTGGCGATACGGTTAGGTTACCATTGGTTAAAGCTTCTTCAATGTTAGAAAAAGCAATTAATGCTGAACTTGATAAAATAAATCAAACGGTTTAATCGCATAATCAGATGAGCAAAAAGGCTTTCAAATTTAAAATTTGAAGGCCTTTTTACTTTGATAGGAATTATTTAAACAACATCGGTATAAATTCTGATAAGTAGTCCCTCCAGTTAACCCAGGTATGCCCACCTTCACTTTCTTTATAATCATATTTGAGGCCGATTCCATCGAGCTTCTTTCTGAACTCACTTACAGTTTTATATAAGAAATCCGTTTTGCCTATCGCAATCCAATATAAGTCGTAGCCATTTTTCTTTTGCGCTTCAAGCTTCAGATCCAAATCTTTGTAGATAGCATTTACTGCACTAGCCGGCGGCAATATCGCCGGAGAAAATAAACCGACATAACCAAAAGTTTTAGGATAATTGGCCGATATATAGAGGGAGTGAAATCCTCCCATTGATAAACCCGCAATGGCCCGATCATGCTGCTCTTTACCAGTACGATAGTTTTTCTCTGTAAAATCGATAATTTCTTTAAAATAGGATTCCATATCACCATTAAAAACATCGGGCGTCATCATAATTGGTTTATAGAGTCCTTTTGATGATTCTCCCGGTGCAGCGGTGTTACTGGTGTGGCCATTAGCCATTACCACAATCATCGGCCTGGCCTTACCGGAAGCGATGAGGTTATCTAAAATCTGAGAAGCTCTGCCGAGTTGCATCCAGGCTTCTTCATCTCCCCCAACGCCATGTAAGAGGTATAAAACAGGATAACGTCCTTTTGACGCCTCATAACCCGGAGGTGTATAAACAGTAAGTCGGCGACTCGTTTTGAGCCCAGCAGATTGATACCAACGTTTTGCCACTGTTCCATGCGGTACATCTTTAACCGTATATAAATCTGCCTTGCCATTTCCCACTAAGAACACATTGACAACAGATGATACATCTCTGATCAGATAAACATTGTTTGGATCCCGGATCTTCAAACCATCAACAATAAAACTGTAGCTATAAAGTTCTGAGGGTAAAACCACCGATGTATATGACCAAACACTATCTGTTCCTAATTTCATTTCCTGCGTGGGCGGCATGTTTCCGTTCGAAACCAAAAAATCCCCCTGTATTTCTACCTTCCTGGCATTTGGTGCTTTAAGCCGAAAAGTTACGGTACCATCAGTATTCATCTGCGGTGATATAATTTCTTTCTGACGGCCAAAATTTAAATTTTCCTGGGCATACATCAATTGCGTACAACCAAGCAACACTAGTAGAATGATTTTTTTCATGGTAAGGATAAGGGAATCGGGATGATCATTTTGTCTATTAAAAACAATGGCCTCTTCACATAAAGAGGCCACCTGGAATAATATCTATTTTAAAATCGATTACGCTTTGTTTTTGGTTTCCTGAACTTCTAAACGGATGGCCTGAGCTAAGTTTTTAAGATCCTGCATCCCCTTACGTACACGGGTTCCTGCTGCGCTATTGCCCTTGTTATAAAATTTGTCTGCATCAGCTTCTAAAGCCGCCACTAAACTTTTTACCTCTTCGAATTTTTTCATTTTTTGATTACTCCTATGTTTTTTTAAAGTTTTAGATTTAATTATCTAATTTAAAGGGTTTAACGAAATAAAAAAATTTTAGAAGAATAAAAAGATGCCCCCCTAAATCGTTTTTTTCCACAATTGGTAGGTTTATAAACACCGAATTTGACAACAAAACAAACAAATAGCTGATAAACAAACAATTACAAAAAAACACATAAAAAAAGCCCTTTAAAACATGTTTAAAGGGCTTTGTAAAATTTCTATTGATTTTAAGCAGTAGCGAAAAGATTCTCTTTATAATAACCGTTTTCTAACTTTTCAGCAACCTCGCTGAAAGCGTCTAGTGTACGTTGAACATCTTCCAGTGTATGTACAGCTGTTGGAATTAAACGTAACTCGATCATTCCTTTAGGAATAACCGGGTACACTACGATTGAACAGAATATACTATAATTTTCACGTAAATCGAAGGTAATCGCTGTAGCATCAGATAATTCACCCTTTAAGAAAACCGGTGTCACAACAGAATTGGTCACTCCTAAATCAAAACCACGTTCACGAAGCCCTTTTTGTAAAGTCGTAGCAATTTCCCATAACTTATCTTTAAGTTCTGGTTTGCTTTTCAATAACTCTAAACGTTTTAATAATCCAATTACCATTGGCATAGGTAAGGCTTTCGCAAAAGTTTGCGAACGCATATTGTACCTTAAGAAATTGGTAATTTCTTCTGTTGAAGCTACAAAAGCACCGATACCTGCCATGGATTTAGCAAATGTACCAAAGTAAACATCTATGCCATCAATGCAATCTTGTGCCTCATGTGTACCTGCACCAGTTTTACCCATGGTACCAAAACCATGTGCATCATCAACCAGGATACGGAATTCAAAATCATTTTTAAGGTCAACGATCTCTTTTAATTTACCCTGAGCCCCGCTCATTCCGAAAACACCTTCAGTAATTAAAAGAATACCACCGCCAGATTCTTTCGTTAATTTGGTAGCACGCTCTAATTGTTTACGTGCACTGTCAATATCATTGTGCTTATAAACAAATCTTTTACCCATATGCAAACGAAGACCGTCAATAATACAGGCATGCGATTCAGCGTCGTAAACAATTACATCATTACGATCAACCAGGGTATCAATAATTGATACCATTCCCTGATAACCATAATTTAATAAAAATGCATCTGGCTTACCAACAAAGGCGGCTAGTTCCTGCTCCAACTGCTCGTGGAATTTAGAATTTCCACTCATCATACGGGCGCCCATAGGGTAAGCCATACCATATTGAGCTGCAGCTTCTTCATCTGCTTTTCGAACTTCCGGGTGATTGGCTAAGCCTAAATAATTATTTAAGCTCCAAACCAAATGCTCTTTTCCTTTAAATTGCATGTGAGGTGCAATTTCTCCCTCTAATTTTGGAAACGAGAAATACCCATGAGACCATTTCTGGTGTTGGCCAAGTGGCCCCATGTGCTTTGCGATTTTATCAAATATATCCAATGTATTACCTGTTTTTAATATAAATTTTGCGAATTTAAGCTTTATTAGTCTTAAAATCAACTTAGCGAACTTTTAGGCACTAATTAAGACCTGTTTTTATGCTCCAATAGTATGCCAAAAAAGCCCCGATGTTACAACGGGGCTTTAAATTATATTTGGTTGGTTTTAATCAACGTTATCGTGCAGAAAAGAATTATTTGGTCTGATCTCTGTACCACCATCCTGATCGTTGCTTAATGTAAACCTGCTTACCTGTGATTCAGAAGAATGCTGAACCTGCTGTAATTGCATTTGTTTGCGTTTATAGGCTGGTTCGTTTTCAAGCTCCTGTAAACCATTTGTTGTACGCAATTTCATGCTCAGATCTTTAAGACGTAAAATACGTTCTTTAGATTTTCTCAATTGCTCTTCCATTGACTCATCATTCTTGTCATCGTCTACGCCAACAACCGGCATTTCGATTTCCGGTTCAGGCTGTGGCATGGGAGCTGCTTTTGCTACTGGTGTTTCAAACACAAAATTGGTTTCAGCCAATTTAACCTCGAACTCAAACCCGGTCTCTTTCGCTTCTTCTACCTGGGGCTCTTCTTCAATTAAAGTATGGCGAACAATATGATTTTCCGGCTCCTGAACTTTTTGAGGCTCAGATTTGCTGAACATACCGCCAAAAAGATCTGCCTGCGAAACTTCTTCCCTGGTTTTTAAAACAGGCTCATAAGATGGCGCTGCTTTAGGCTGGATGAACGAGTTTACCGGCTCAACAGGGCGAATAAGCGGTGCTTCTTCTGGTGTTAAAAGTGATATTTTCTTTTTATTTTTTTCTTCTTTTACGCGTTCTTCAGATGTTTGGAAACCTGTTGCAATAATGGTTACAGAAAGTTTATCACCTAAAGATTCATCTGTACAGTTACCCCAAATTAAATCTGCTGATAAACCGGCTTTTTCCTGAATATAATCGGTAATGATCGAAACCTCATCCATCGTTACCTCACGCAAACCAGAACTGATGTTCAATAAAATATAACGGGCCCCTTCAATTTCATTATCTTTTAACAATGGAGAAGCCAAAGCACCTTCTACAGCCTGTAATGCACGGTCATCACCCTCAGCGGCAAAACTACCCATGATGGCCACACCGCTATCTTTCATTACGGTACGCACATCTTTAAAATCCACGTTGATATATCCCGGAACCGTAATAATTTCTGCGATGCCTTTTGCAGCTGTTGTTAAAATATCATCGGCTTGGCCAAAGGCAGAACCCAGGGTTAAGTTTCCAAATATTTCACGCAAGCGGTCGTTAGAGATGACCAGGTAAGAATCTACATATTTTTTCAACTCTTCCATTCCCTCATCGGCTTGCAATCTACGTCTTTTTCCTTCGAAAGAAAATGGTGTAGTAATGATGGCAACAGTTAAAATGTCAAGTTCTTTTGCTGCTTTCGCAATGATTGGTGAAGCGCCTGTTCCGGTACCACCGCCCATTCCGGCTGTAATGAAAAGCATTTTGGTGGTATTGCCTAACATGGCTTTGATATCATCTATATTTTCTATAGCTGAATTTTTACCAACTTCAGGAATAGAACCAGCTCCCATTCCTTCGGTTAAGCTAGCACCCAATTGCACCTTATTAGGTATAGGGCTGGATTCGAGCGCCTGGGCATCGGTATTACAAATAATAAAATCTACACCAGTAATACCAGACAGGTACATATGGTTCACTGCGTTGCCGCCACCACCTCCAACACCAATAACCTTGATGATTGAAGATTTATCTTTTAACATTTCGAACTGCATATCTTTATGAATCAGTTGTTTAAAAATTTTTAAATTCTGTTCATTACTCCATGTAATATTAACACTTTTTCAACAGACGTTTTCCACAAGTGTTAAGAATGTGGAAAACTCTTCTTTTGTTGAAAAATAATTAGCTTTTCAGGTAATCTTCATCGCTCACATTCATATCATCCTGAATGAAAGTCCTTGTTTTCGCCAGTAATTTATCAAACAATCCTGGTCCACGTTTTTCTTTTTCTTTGGCAGTTTTTGGCTTTTCTACAAAAACACCCGGCTGTTTCATTTCTTCCATCAGTTCTTCAGCTTTCTGAATTCCTTTGATCAGCAAACCTACACTTGTTGCATACATCGGACTTTTCAGATCATCGTAAATGGCTTTAGGCATATCCTCATATTTAGATAAATGCTCGTTCGGGTAACCGATACGGCAATCTAAACCCGTTACATATTCAACAGCCTGAGATAAATGTTTTAGTAAAGCACCACCACCGGTAATCACAATACCACCAATCAGTTTTTTCTCATATCCTGAAGACTTGATCTCGTAGTATACGTGTTCTATAATTTCTTCCATACGTGCCTGGATAACGTAGGCCAGGTTTTTAACCGAAATTTCTTTTGGTTCGCGGCCACGTAAACCTGGTACGCAGATAATTTCGTTCTCTTTATTCTCTTCAGCCAATGCCGAACCAAAACGCGTTTTAAGCAACTCAGCCTGATTACGCATTACAGAACAACCTTCTCTAATATCTTCGGTAACACTGTTACCACCAAAAGGGATAACCGCGGTGTGGCGGATAATACCTTCGTGAAAAATAGCAATATCCGTAGTACCACCACCAATATCAACCAATGCAATACCAGCTTCTTTTTCTTCCTCGCTCAACACCGATTCAGATGAAGCCAATGGCTCAAGAATTAAATCCTGGGTTTGCAATCCTGCATTATTTACACATTTGATGATATTTTTTACGGCCGTAACCTGACCAGAAATAATATGGAAGTTAGCTTCAAGACGAACTCCCGCCATACCGATCGGATCTTTGATTCCCGGCTCGTTATCAATGGTAAATTCCTGCGGCAATACATGAATGATCTCCTCACCCGGAGGCATTACCAGCTTAAACATATCATCAATCAACTTATCGATATCCTTTTTACCGATTTCATTGTTTAGTTCTCTTCTTGTTAAAATACCTCTATGCTGTAAGCTTTTAATGTGCTGACCAGCAATACCCACATTTACCACCTGTATCTCTACATTGGATTGTCCGCTTGCCACTTCAACAGCCTGAGTAATTCCCTGTACTGTTTTTTGAATGTTAGAAACCACCCCACGCGTTACCCCCGCCGATTCTGCCTTGCCTATTCCTAAAATTTCTATCTTACCGTGCTGCGTTCTACGGCCAACGATAACACAAATTTTTGTAGTACCGATATCCAATCCTACTACAATTGGCGACTGACTGGTAAATTTTGCCTTGTCCATATTGTTAATTTTGCTGAGTTTTATACTGTTTTTCTAGGGCTTTGATTTCTTTCTCTCTTGCTTCTATTTCTTTTTTCAATTGAGCCGCGGATTTTGCCGGCTTTGGTAATGTTGTTACCGTTTGCTTCGGTTTTTCTTTTTTATCTGCAGATTTCGTATCCTTTGGTTTTGTGGCTGAAGTAACCACTGGCTTTGTCGATGCTGTTTTAACCGGAGTTGTTTTTTTCGGCTCTGCTTTTTTAGGCTCAGTTTTTTTTTCTACAACCTTTTTTGGTTCAACCTTTCGAACTTCTGTTTTTTTCGGTTCATCGGCCTCCGGACGATCATCCATAGCGGCAACAATTGTACTTCTGATTAATGAGTCGGTTACACTTCGTTGTATCCTCAAACTATCTGCTGCAGAAATTGTTTTAGCTTTTTTTGCCAATTCTGTCGAATCTCTTCTTTCGCAAACAATCTGGTTGGTATACTTGATGTTAATGGTCCGATAAGTGTCCCATCCTACCTGGGGCATTGCCTTTTTATAAAACAACAGCAGGTTTGTCATTTTCTTTTCAAGCGAATCGGCATTGCCAAGAATAATCCGCTGATTGCCTACTCTTGGTATCAGTTCGATATCGTTTTTTTGATCAACTACAATCTGCTCAATCTGCGAATCCCAGAGCGTATCTTTTTTAATAAACTGCGCAGTTTTATATAAATCTCTTGCCAGTTGTGTACGCAATGTATCTACCCTACTCCCAAAAATTTCGGTAATATGTCCTGTTGCGACCAGCACATTCGCAGTAAAGTTTGATGAAATAGGCATTTTCAGTCCGTCGTTATCAATGTAAAAATCCTGCCCGTTTTCGTTCAATATGCGAAGGATAGGCTGACGCTGTTTTACTTCAATATGCAATACCCCATCCATATCTACATATACTTTCGCAAAACCAATGTAAGGGTTAGACTGCAGTTTTTTTTCGATATTATGAATGTTGATGTTTTCGAGGTTACGGCCTAACAGCACACCCTGATCTTCTTTCAAAATCGCATCAATCTCTTCACGTTCAATGAAATTATCTGCTCCGGGAATCAGAATCTTAACATCTTTGCATTTAACCGTCTGTTTCTTCACATTGATAAAACTCAAAAGCACCACCACCCCTGCCAGGCTGATCAGCCAGGCAAAGCCAGTAAAAATTGTGCTCCAGTTTATCCGTTTAAGCATTGTTCAAAGTATTTTTTAGGGGTTCGATAATAGTGTCTATGTCTCCCGCACCTACTGTCAAAATTAATTCAGGTTTTGTATCCCTAACATACTGGACTACAAAATCTTTTCCGCATACCTGTTTATCTGCCAGCGTGATTTTATCCAGTAAAAACTGTGCATTTATCCCTTCAATTGGTAATTCTCTTGCGGGGTAAATTTCCAATAGCATCAGTTCATCAGCAGTACTCAAAACTTTTGCAAATTCATCTGCAAAATCCCGTGTCCTGGTGAACAGGTGCGGCTGGAAAATTACGGTTAGCTTTTTATCAGGATATAATTGCCTTACCGCATCAAAACAAGCCCTAAGTTCTTCGGGATGATGTGCATAATCATCAATATAAATCTGATTACTATTATTTACAATGTATTCAAAGCGGCGTTTAACACCCTTAAAATTTGCAACAGCCTGTTTTATCTTTTCAGCATCAATGCCCAACTGTAAGGCAATGGCAATAGCAACCGTTGTATTTTCTACATTGTGCTTACCTGGAAGCATTAAACTGATATCGTTTATGCTTTGGGCACCACCGGTATAATCAAAAAGAAATTTCGAACCTTCTACCCTTAGATTTTCTGCCTTTTCTACTGCCGTTGAACTTGCTGCATAGCTGATGCTTTCCTCCAGCGGCAATCCTTCATGCGCATAAAGTGTACCTTCTGCTTTCAGCTGGCCAGCAAACAAGCGAAAGGATTCTTCAAGATGGCTTTTATCGCCATAAATATCCAAATGATCGGCATCCATCGAAGTAACCACAGCTATGTCAGGATGAAGGGTGAGAAATGAGCGATCGTACTCATCAGCCTCTACCACTACCACATTGTTTTTTCCGAAAAGCACATTACTATTGTAGTTACTGGTTATGCCGCCTAAAAAAGCAGTACAATCGTAACCGGTATCTTTTAAAACATGAGCAACGATAGATGAAGTTGTAGTTTTACCATGCGTGCCGGCGATAGCAATACAGAACATTCCCTTACTGATGATACCTAAAACTTCTGAACGTTTTTTTAGTGTAAAACCTCTTTCTATAAAGTGATTTAAAATCTTCGAATCTTTTGGAATTGCTGGTGTATACACAACAAGGGTATCATCCTGATGATCTGAAAATTCATTAGGCAATGCAGAAATTTCATCAAGAAAGGTAATTAAGATCCCTTCCTGCGTTAAGGTTTCAGTAAGTTTGGTCTGGGTTTTATCATAACCACAAACCACCTGTCCGCGTTTAGCAAAATAACGGGCAAGCGCACTCATGCCGATACCACCGATACCTACAAAGAAAACCCTATTTATTTTACTTAATTCCATTATTTTTTTAGATTTGAGATGGGAGATTTAAGACACTAGACAAATAGTCTGATCTCATATCCAACATCTAGTTTCTCACATCTTTATTAATCAATTTCAATACTTCATTCGCAATTATTTCGTCGGCTTCCGGCAATGCCATTTTTCCTATGTTTTCTGCCAGCTGTTCGCTTTGTTCTTTATTATTTAAAAGTTCAAGTGCCGCTTTTACCAGAGTATCTTCGGCTGAGCGATCGTTAATGAGTACTGCAGCTCCATTTTTAACCAGGGCCATTGCATTTTTGGTCTGATGGTCTTCAGCAACATTTGGCGAAGGCACCAGAATCACTGGCTTTTTGATCAAACAAAGTTCTGCTATTGTCCCTGCTCCGGCACGGCTGATGATCACATCGGCGGCGGCATAAGCCAAATCCATTTTATTTAAAAACTCCAGGATCCGGACGTTTGGGTGGTAATCGGGGCCCAATCTTTCCATAATCCCTTTATAGTAATACTTACCGGTTTGCCAGATCACCTGCACATCTTGTGCAATAATTTCAGGCAAGTGTTTTTCAATTGCCTTATTTAATGTTCCTGCGCCTAAACTTCCACCAGTAACCATAATGGTCTTTTTTAGTGGGTCTAGTTTTAATAGTTCAGCTCCTGCATGGTGTTTTCCTTTAATATCAACCACTTGCTGACGGACAGGATTTCCTGTTTTTAAAATCCGGTCAGCTGGAAAAAACTGGTCCATTTCATCAAAAGCGACACAGATTTTCGAAGCCTTTTTACCTAACCACTTATTGGTTACCCCCGCGTAAGAATTCTGTTCCTGTATGAGATAAGGAATTCCTTTTAATGATGATGCATACAACAGGGGTCCAGAAGCATAACCACCAACGCCTACTACTGCATCGGGTTTAAAATCATTAATAATCTGCAGGGCTTTCCGCACGCTACCAATAACCTTTAGCGGAAGCGCCAGGTTTTTGATAATCGAGCCGCGTTGTATGCCACTAATATCCAATCCTATAATTTTATAGCCGGCAGCAGGAACTTTTTCCATTTCCATTCGGCCTATCGCACCCACAAATAAGATTTCACAGGTTGGCACCATACGTTTTAGCGCATTGGCTATGGCTACGGCGGGAAAAATGTGCCCGCCGGTGCCACCACCTGATATGATAATTTTTGGGGAATTATTCATTTTAATTGTTTATCTATTTTCTTAACCGCAAAGTGCACTAAGTTTTCAGCAAAGCACATTAAGTTTTTTACCACAGAGTACACTGCGGGCATCAAGCTTTATTTTAACCGCAAAGCACGCAAAGTTTTTCGCAAAGCACTCTAAGTTTACTTTTACTACTGAGAACATTAAGCTTATTTTTGAATCACAAATTTTTCTTAGTGTTTCTCTGTGCCTTACTCTCTGTTCTCTCTGTGGTTAATTTATTTTAACACCTTTTAATAACGATCAACTATGCCATTGCTGGTATTTCACCAATTATTACTTTATTTTTCACTTTATCTTTATCTTCTTTTGTTGCTGCATTGGCATTTTCTTCTACGTCGCGGCTTACACTCAGAATAATACCAAACGCCACACTGGTAAAAATCATCGAGGTACCCCCCATACTTACCAGCGGCAATGGAACCCCGGTTACCGGCCCTAAACCAACTGCTACCGCCATGTTTGCAAAGGCCTGAATGGTCAGACTAAAACTTAATCCGGCGGCCAGCAGCGCACCAAAAGCCTTTGGTGCCCGGGTTACGATCTTGATACATCGGTATAAAAGCACCAGGTATAGTATCATGATAACAATTCCTCCCACAGTCCCCCATTCTTCAATAATAATGGCGAAAATAAAATCGGAATATGGGTGTGGCAGGAAATTGCGTTGCGTACTATTACCTGGTCCTTTACCAAAAACACCACCAGTAGCCAGGGCAATTTTTGCCTGATCTGCCTGGAAAGTTTTATCTGAATGCTGCATTTCAGGATGCATAAACGTATTGATACGCGACATGTAGGTTTTTCGCCTCGGCCCTAAAAAGAAAACGAACAATAGCAGCACAAAACCTCCTGCACAAACAATAGCGATCTGTTTAATACTGATCCTACCGATAATCAGCAGCAATATACTTACACCAAAAAGCATTAAAGCTGTAGATAAATTGGCCAGTGCAATTAGAACAAAAACCACACAAACCGACCCCATAATTGGTATAAATGACTCTTTAACGTCTTTAATATTTTCTTGTTTTTTGGTCAGCATCCGGGCCAAAAAGGTAATCAATGCCAGCTTGGCTAAATCGGAAGTTTGAAAGGTTAACCCAATTACCGGTATTTTAACCCACCTCGAAGCATCGTTTAAGTTCGTACCAAAAATTAAGGTGTAAAACAGCAAAGGAATGGTTACAATCATTAACACCTTTGAAATACCTGCATAATAGCGATAGTCAAGCAGGTGGGCGATGTAAATCATACCTATGCCCAGCAAAACGAAAATAAGGTGTTTGGTAAGCAAAAGTTTCTCTACAGCTTCTCCTTTTTTATAAGCCAAAGTACCCGTTGCGCTATACACTGCCATTACAGATATAAGCGAAAGCAGGATGATGATCAGCCAGATCCATCTATCTCCTTTTGTTTTATTAAGTAGTGCCTGCAACATATATTGAGCCTCCTATTATAATTCTCTTACTGCCGCCTTAAACTGGTTACCACGGTCTTCATAATTTTTAAACAAATCAAAACTTGCACATGCTGGCGATAGCAATACGGCATCGCCACGTTTTGCCAGATGGAAAGCAATCTGGGCAGCTTCTTCTGCAGAAAAAGTATTGACAATAATATCTACATCATCCTCAAAAGCATCATGAATACGTTTATTGTCTTTACCCAGGCAAACAATGGCTTTCACCTTAGTTTTAACCAGATCCTTAAGCATATTGTAATCGTTCCCTTTATCAACACCGCCCATAATCAGCACCACATCGCTCGTCATACTTTCTAAAGCATACCAGGTAGAGTTTACATTGGTGGCTTTACTATCGTTGATAAAATCGATCCCCGAAATTTTGGCAACATGCTCTAACCTGTGCTCAATATTCTTGAAATTACCCATGCTCTCGCGGATGGACTCATTTCGTAATTCTAAAACTTTCGACACAATGCCTGAGGCCATAGAATTGTAAATGTTGTGCTTGCCCTGTAAGGCTAAATCTGAAATAGACATGGTTAGTTGGTTATTAGGTTCTGTAAGGATGTGTAAAGTATTATCTTCTAAATAAGCGCCCCTTTCAACTGGTTTAACAATCGAAAAAGGATAGGTTCTGGCAAGTGGTTTAGTAATTGCCATGGCTTTCAGGCTTTCCTGGTCATCTGCACAATAAATGAAAACGTCATTTGCAGTCTGGTTTTGAATGATGCGCATTTTTGATGCAGCGTAATTCTCCAGCTTGTAATCGTAGCGATCCAAATGATCGGGTGTAATATTTAATAAAACAGCAATATCTGCCTTGAACTCGAACATATCGTCAAGCATAAAACTCGATATTTCCAGCACATAATATTCATAGTCTTCTGTGGCTACCTGCGCGGCAAAACTCTGCCCGATGTTACCAGCCAAACCTACATTTAAGCCCGCATTTTTTAAGATATGATAGGTTAACAGGCTTGTAGTTGATTTACCATTAGACCCTGTAATGCAAATGGTTTTGGCGTTGGTATATCTGTTGGCAAACTCAATTTCTGAAATTACCGGAATACCCCGGGCAACCAGTTTTTTAACGATAGGTACTGTTGGCGGGATACCAGGACTTTTAATGACTTCCGTTGCATTCAGAATCAATTCTTCGGTATGCTTTTCAGATTCGAAGGGCACGCCAAGCTTTTCTAGTGCAGCTTTGTATTTATCGGTTATGATACCAAAATCCGAAACGAATACGTCGAAACCTTTGGTTTGTGCCAGCTTTGCTGCACCTACCCCACTTTCGCCGGCACCAAGAATAACCACACGGCCCTGCCCGGTCATTGCTGACTTAGTATTGCTTGATGTGATGTTATTCGTGTTCATTGTTTTATATTTTTGTATTAAGTAATTAGTATCAGGTATCAAGACACTACTATTACACTTTTATTTATTTTTTATTTTTTATTTTTACTGATCTACTTAAACCTTACACCATCCACCTTTAAACCTTCCACCTTGAATTACCTCAATTTCAATGTTACGATGGTCATAATTGCAAGCATGATCCCGATAATCCAGAAACGGGTTACAATTTTAGCTTCATGATATCCCTTTTTCTGGTAGTGGTGATGCAAAGGCGACATCAGAAAAATCCTGCGGCCTTCTCCAAATTTCTTCTTGGTATATTTGAAGTAAGAAACCTGCATAATCACCGAAACCAGTTCTACCAGGAATATTCCGCATAAAATCGGGATTAAAAGCTCCTTACGGATCATCAGTGCAAAAGCGGCTATGATTCCCCCGATGGCCAAACTTCCGGTATCGCCCATAAAAATCTGGGCAGGATAAGAGTTGTACCAAAGGAAACCCACACATGCACCAACAAATGCTCCCGCAAAAATCATCAGCTCTGCCGAGTTCGGGATATACATAATATTCAGGTAATCGGCCATGATCGTATTACCCGATACATAAGCCAAAATTCCCAGTGTAATACCAATTACAGCAGAAGTACCCGTGGCGAGCCCGTCAATACCGTCGGTAATATTGGCTCCATTTGAAACTGCGGTAATGATAAATACGGTGAACACGAGGAATATGATAAAAGCATATTTCTGATAATCACCTCCTAAAAACTTTAATACCTTGGCATAATCGAACTCGTTATTTTTATAAAAAGGCATGTTGGTTTTGGTTGATTTTACATCCTGCGTATAGTAAAATGTCTCGCCTTTCTGGCGCAATACCATCGGAACCGTAGAAGTGCTTTTAACATTATCCTGAACAGTTTCTCTCACCACGATATTGGGATGAAAATACATGGTTATGCCAACAATTAAGCCCAAACCTACCTGACCAACCACTTTAAAACGACCAGCTAGACCTTCTTTGTTTTTCTTAAATACTTTGATATAGTCATCTAAAAAGCCTATTGCGCCCATCCATATTGTGGTAATTACCATCAGGATGACATAAATA
The DNA here is from genome assembly GCF_900111825.1 of Pedobacter suwonensis. GTDB lineage: Bacteria > Bacteroidota > Bacteroidia > Sphingobacteriales > Sphingobacteriaceae > Pedobacter > Pedobacter suwonensis. The sequence continues at coordinate 67,168 of NZ_FOJM01000006.1, read as the reverse complement.
TTGGCAATATTGGCAAAAAGTAATGTTGGAATAAGAATACCCAGCAAAATGATGATTCCACCCATTGTTGGAGTGCCTTGTTTCTGCATTTGGCCTTCCAAGCCTAAATTCCTAACCGTTTCGCCCACCTGTTTTTTATGTAAAAAATCAATAAGCCTCCGGCCATATACCGTAGTGATGATCAGCGATAAAATGATGGAAATAGAAGCCCGGAAAGTGATGTACTGAAACAACCTTAACCCAGGTATATCATAATGCTTATGCAGGTATTCGAATAATAAATATAACATTAGCTGATTGGTTTTAATTGTTCAAGTAAAATTTCTTTATCATCAAAATGGTTCCTTACCCCATTAATTTCCTGGTATTTCTCATGCCCTTTACCCGCAACAAGAATAATATCTCCTGGCTTCGCTAAATGACAGGCTGTTTTAATCGCTTCTTTTCTATCTAAAATGGACAATGTTTTACGCTTATTTGTCGGCGAAACACCTGCTTCCATATCATGGATAATGGCTTGAGCATCCTCTGTACGTGGATTATCAGATGTGAGAATCACCTTATTACTCCAGTCGCAGGCCACCTGGGCCATAATCGGCCTTTTGGTTTTGTCACGATCTCCACCGCAACCAATTACAGTAATTACCTGTTCGGTTCCTTTACGGATATTAGCAATGGTACTTAATACGTTCTGAACGGCATCCGGAGTATGTGCATAATCTACAATACCAATAATGTTATCAGCAGAAGTGATATAATCAAACCTTCCTTCTGCACCTGATAAACGACTCAACATCGTGAGCACCCTTAATTTATCCTGTTCTAATAAAATCGCAGTTCCGTAAACGGCCAATAGATTATAGGCATTAAAAGAGCCTACCAATTTAAAATAAACATCTTCGTTATCGATATCCAAATGCAAACCACTGAACTGGTTTTCGATAATTTTAGCCTTAAAATCTGCCAGCTGCTTCAGCGCATAAGTCTTTTTATGTGCTTTGGTATTCTGTAGCATCACCATGCCATTTTTATCATCGATATTGGTCAGCGCAAATGCCGATTTAGGCAGCATATCAAAAAATGCTTTTTTGGCTTTCAGGTAGGCATCAAAAGTTTTATGAAAATCTAAATGGTCATGTGTTAAATTCGAAAACACCCCCCCGGAGAAAGTTAATCCTTCTATCCGGTGCTGGGACACGGCATGCGAACTTACTTCCATGAAACAATAATCGCAGCCTGCCTTTACCATATCCCTTAACAGCTGGTTTAAGGCAATCGGGTTTGGCGTAGTGTGCGTAGCAGGCACTACCGTATCATTGATGTAATTCTCTACCGTAGATAAAAGCCCGGTTTTATAACCCAGATCTTTAAATAATTTAAAAAGAATGGTCGCAATGGTCGTTTTTCCGTTCGTTCCGGTAATACCAATCAGTTTTAAATCTGCTGATGGATTTCCAAAATAATTACCGGCCATAATCCCCAGGGCAACCGATGTATTTTCAACCTTGATATAAGTCACCGTAAAATCGTCGATTTCCGGTAAATTTTCACAGATAATTACGCCTGCGCCCTGCTGAACGGTCTGCTCAATAAACTGGTGCCCATCAGTAAGGGTACCTACCATCGCAAAAAAGATATCATCTTTACCTACCTTACGCGAATCGAAATTCAGCGCATTGATCTGCCGATCGGTTTTACCAACCAATTCTTTAATCGTTACACCGTAAAGTAAATCTTGTAATTGCATTTTTTTTATTTTTAGTATCAAGCAGTGAGTATCAAGTAGCAAGGCATATACCTTAAACCTTCCATCCTAAACCCTACGCCTTAAACCCTAAACCTTCCACCTTAATTTAACTCTATCTGTACACCTAATCCTCTACCCACTTTTGTACCGGCAGCTATCGACTGACTAATCACTTTGCCGGCACCAAAAACCTTTGTTTTTAAACCTGCATTACCTAAAAGGTACAAGGCATCTTTCAGCCCCATCCCTGTTACGTTTGGCATTACACCTTTACGCTCGCTGTTTTCCTGAAAAATTGTTCCTGCACTGGTATCTATAATGTTGTAATACTCAGATTTTGAAGCAAAAAGTGGTTTAAATCCGAAAGCTTTATATACCTTCTGCGTTGCTTTGCTTTGTCCGGCCTTTGTTGGCGGCGTCCCGGTATTGCCAACCAAACGGGTAGGTACATCATTGTACATCTGCATGTCGCTGGCATAAATACGATCGGCAATTTCCCTGAAAACGGGACCTGATACCAATGCGCCATAATAAGCACCTTTTGGATCATTAATTACCACGATCATTGAATATTTTGGCTTATTTGCAGGAAAATAACCTACAAAAGAGGCTTGATACTGTTTATTCGCTCTATATCCTTTATTGGCATCAGCCACCTGTGCGGTACCGGTTTTACCAGCAATCGGATATAACGGATTGTAAACAATCTGCTTTCCGCTGCCCTCAGTTACCACCCCTTCAAGCATTTTTTTAATCTTGCTCAGTGTAACATCAGAACAAATTTTTTCATTGATCACCCTGGCTTTAAACTGCTCAATCGGGTTTCCCAACCTTCTGATCTCTTTTACAAAAATCGGCTGAAGCATCTTACCATTATTGGCCACCGCATTATAAAGCGATAACATTTTCAATGGTGTCAACTGCATTTCATATCCATATGCCATTTGCGGCAAGGTCATATTCTTGTTCCAACTTTTATTGGTAACCGGATTTTTTACTGCGGGCCTGGCTTCACCCGGAATCTGCAAACCCATTTTTTCATGCAAGCGCCAGTCATACAAATGATCTGTAAACTTTTTCGGATTTGCACCATATTTACTGTTAATCAGGTAGGCAATCGCCGCATTGGATGATTGTTCAAAAGCTTTCTTAACGGTTACCACACCGATGCTTCCGTGAGAATCTTTAATGGTATGCCCCGGGATTTTATAGGTACCCGTTCCAACCATGGTATTGGTATCAACCAGTTCATCCTCCAGCAAAGCCATGTAAGAAGCGAGTTTAAAAGTAGAACCCGGATCCTGGTTACCGGCGATGGCGTAATTAAATTTCTCTTTGTAAACACCTTCTTCTACTTTGGAGAAATTAGCCACTGCTCGGATTTCGCCCGTTGCCACTTCCATTACAATTACTGCACCATGATCGGCCTTTGATTTAATCAACTGTTTCTCTAAGGCACTTTGTGCCATATCCTGCATATTCACATCAATGGTCGAGATAATGTCAGCACCATCCTTTGGCGCAACCTCTGCTTCTTCATTCACCGGGATATAAACACCTCCGGCAATGCGCTGCATCAATCTTTTTCCGGTTTCACCGTTAATATATTCTTTATAAGCACCTTCCAAACCTACACCATTGGCTACATTTTCGTTTTTATAACCAATGGTACGGGCAGCTAGCGCCTGAAAAGGAAGAATCCGTTTATTCTGTTGCACGGCAATTAAGCCACCACTAAATTTACCGATGTTATAAAGCGGAAAAGTCCTGATCGTTTTTAGATCGGCATAACCTACTTTACGGTGAATCAATAAATAACGTGCACTGTCCTGACGGCCCTTACGCAGGTAACGCGCATATTCTTTTGCAGTTTTATCCTGAAAAATCTGCGATAATTTATAACCCAGCGAATCTACTTTCTCATTGAATACTTTATCATCAGCAATACCGCCGGCGAACATATCCATACGCAGTTCATATTCCGGCACCGAAGTAGCCAGCAAACTGCCGTCATTGGAGTAAATGTTGCCACGGGTAGCTTCTACATTTACATAACGGGTAGAAAGACTATCCGCCATAGCTTTCCATTTTTTTCCCTGTACAAACTGCACCTGACCCAGGCGTAAAAACACCGCAAAAGCAAAAAGCACAATTAAGCCAAATGCCAGATATACACGAAGCAAGATGTTTGCTCTAATATTCATCGCTTTTAACAATTATTTTTTTTGGTGGTTCAATCAGTTCTTTTATACCAAGGGTATCTACCTTTTTAGCAACCTCTGTTAATTTACTTTTGAACATCAGGTCGGCCTTAAGGGATTTATACTCCCATCTTAATTCTTTTACTTCTTTATTTAATTTATCAATACGGCGAACATTGTTTACCGCAAAATGGCTATTGGCGATATAAATCATCCCCAAAAAAGCCAGAAAACACAAATAAGGCAAAGCATCTGTTGCCGCCTCTTTACTTACCAATCCATCATTAAAAAGCTTGCTGATGAAAGAGTTGCTATCCATTTTTTCTTCAGCAGTTTTCGGCTTTTTGGGCACTGCTTTTAACTCCGGTTCAGGCCCAGCTTCCTCTTCCTCTATCTCCTCTCTAAACCTGTTCATATTTTTTCTGCAATTCTAAGTTTAGCACTACGGGCACGATTATTTTGCGCAATCTCCTCATCAGTGGCCACAATCGCTTTACGTGTAATTACATTAAATGGCTTTTGCTGATTTCCAAAGAAATCCTTTTCTACTTCTCCCTGAAATTTCCCTTTTGCCATAAAGTTTTTTACCGGCCTGTCTTCTAACGAATGATAAGACATCACCACCAAATGACCGCCCGGCTTTAACACATCGGCCGCCTGTTGTAAAAAATCTTCCAGCACCTGAATTTCTGCATTCACCTCTATCCTAAGTGCCTGAAAAACCTGCGCCAGATATTTATTTTCTTTTCCCTTAGGGATATAAGCCGATATAGCCGATTTCAGACTATTGATATCGGTAAAAGACTGTTCTAAACGCGCAGTAACAATAGCACGCGCTAAAGATTTTGCATTTTTTACCTCACCATAAATCCCAAATATTTTATGAAGCTTGTCTTCAGGATAGGTGTTTAAAATTTCAGCCGCCGTTAAATCACGGTGCTGATCCATCCGCATATCCAAATCAGCATTGTGACGGATGGAAAAACCACGTTCAGGCACATCAAACTGATGAGAAGAAACCCCTAGATCAGCCAGTATACCATCAACCTGCCTAAAACCTTTTAAACGGAGGTTATTTTTCAAAAAACCGAAATTCTGGTCGATAAAAATAAAACGATCGTCTGCCGGAATATTAGCCTGCGCATCCGGATCCTGATCAAAAGCAATCAGCCTACCCTTCGGACCAAGATGTTTCAAAATCTCTTTCGAATGACCACCACCACCAAAGGTCACATCAACATAAACCCCGTCAGGCCTGATATTCAGGCCATCAATACAAGGCTTTAACATCACAGGTACATGGTAATTATTCTCCATCAGCTCCTCCTTTCTTATCACCCATTACCTTTTGGGCAAGACTGGCAAAATTAGCCGGCACATCATCAAAAATATCTTCGTAAGATTTTTTATCCCAAACTTCAATACGATCTAACTGACAAGCCAGCACCAGATCACTACCGATACCCGCATAATCAACCAGCGATTTTGGCAAAAGTACCCGGCCGGCAGCATCAAGCGAAAGCTCGGTTGCTCCACGCGTAAAGGCCCTTACAAAGGCCCGGTTTTCCTGATCGTAAATATTAAGCTTAGAAAGATCGGCAACAACAGCATCCCAAACTTTCCTTGGATAGATAACCAGGTTTTTTTCGAAACCACGGTTGATGATCAACCCTTCCTTCTCAGATTCAGGCAATTGTTTCTTAAGCGCAGCAGGAACCATAAGGCGTCCCTTTGCGTCAAGTTTACAATCAAATTCTCCTAAAAGTTGGGTCATAGTGGTATCTACACTTTTTATCTAGTGTAAAAGTAAATAGTTCTACCACTTTTTACCACTTTTTACCACAAAAAAGTTTTCCACATCTTTTTTGTTACATTAATGGCTAGCAAATATAGCTACAGCAAACCCACCCGTACAATTAAAAACATATTAATAACTGATAATAAGCAGGTTAAAAACAAATTAAATAAAAGTGTCACGTTCGCCCACTTTTTACACCTAAAACGAAATAGCACTAAAAATGAGCGTCTTAATAACTTATTGATAGCAAAAATCAACCAGATTTCAACGCCGAATTTACATGGTGCACCATACATTAAATACGAATTGCATTTTCAGCCGTTTAAACAAAAAGGCCTTGCAAAGATTATCTGCAAGGCCTTTTATAAGGTTGTTATCTCTTATTCGTTAATGGCTTTGACACCTGGCAATTCCTTACCTTCCATATACTCAAGTAAGGCACCACCACCGGTAGAAACATAACTCACTTCATCTTCCATTCCGAATTTGGCAATCGCCGCAGCTGAATCGCCACCGCCGATTAATGAAAATGCACCATTATCTTTAGTTGCAGCTACTACCGCATCGGCAACAGCTTTGGTACCTACCTGAAAGCTTTCCATTTCGAAAACACCCATCGGGCCATTCCACAATAATGTTTTGGAGTTTTTAATTACATCCTGGAACAGTTCAGCCGTTTTAGGACCGATATCTAAGCCCATCCAGTCAGCCGGAATATGACCTGCCGCAACATCTTGTTTACCAGCATCGTTGGCAAATTTATCTGCAATTACGGTATCAACCGGCAAAATCAGGTTTACTCCTTTTGCTTTCGCTTTTTCGATCAGTTCTAAAGAAAGTTCCTGCTTATCAGCCTCTAACAATGAGGTACCGATTTCGCCACCTTGTGCCTTGGCAAAAGTATAAGCCATACCGCCACCAATAATCAGGTTATCAACTTTCTCCAGTAATTTCTCGATCAAAAGAATTTTATCAGATACTTTAGCACCACCCATAATGGCTGTGAAAGGCCTTTCTGCATGATTTAAAATTTTCTCTGCATTTTCTACTTCAGAAGCCATTAAATAACCAAAGTACTTTGCATTTGGGAAGAACCGGGCAATAATTGAGGTTGAAGCATGTGCACGGTGTGCAGTACCAAAGGCATCGTTAACATAAACATCACCCAATTTTGATAATTTCTCTGCAAAGGCTACATCACCTTTTTCTTCTTCTTTGTAAAAACGAAGGTTTTCCAATAATAAAACTTCGCCCGATTTTAAATCAGCTGCCTGTTTTACCGCGCTTTCGCCAATACAATCGTCGGCAAACTTAACGTCAACACCAATAAGCGCAGATAAATCAGATAAGATATGTTTTAAAGAATATTTATCGGTAGGGCCGTCTTTCGGGCGACCTAAGTGAGACATCAAAATAACCGCACCGCCATCTTTTAAAATCTTGCTTATGGTAGGTAATGCAGCCCTGATCCTTTTATCATCGGTAATTTTAAATTCATCATCCAAAGGCACGTTAAAATCTACCCTGATTAATGCTTTTTTATCTTTAAAGTCAAACTGGTCAATGGTGTTCATGATTAATTATTTTTGATTTAAGTTTAATTTCATTTCGTAATGGAAACCGATGCCCGGGATATCGAATTCCGGCGAATCAGTAGTGAAGCCGATTTTTTTATAAAAAGCTGCTGCGGTTGAGCGGGCATTGCACCATAAATAATCGGTTTTGTATTCTTTTAAATATTCGATAGCAAAAGTAACCAGTGCTGCACCGTATCCCTTACCAACTTCATCCGGATGCGTGGCCATCCCACGTAACTGATAACCTTCACCTTCTCCGGGGAAAAAATCATTGCGCATAAATGTGGCAATAGATTTTATTTCTCCATCTTTAAAAAAACCCAGGTGAAAGGTGTCGTAGGCCAGGTCCCCTTCAAAAACACAGGCTTCTAATGGTTTGCCGTTGCGTAAAACCAGGCTCCTTAAAGGCAGAACTTCTTCAGGAAGAATGAATTTGACCATATTTATTTTATGATTAGTCTGTACCCAAAGAAATCGCCATTGAATACACCGCAAACGTTTGCAAAGTTAATAAAGCAATTGAAACACGCTAATAATAATGCCAGAAAGTGCTAAAATTTTGATATAAAACCCATCTAATCAACCGCCTTAGCTGAAGCGAACATAAAATGCACATCGTGCAAAACAGACATCCTATTTACTTGTTTGATTAATAGGGTCAGGGCTGAACGAGTAATTTTCGCTTTTGGATAGCTTAAAACCAGCTTTTGATTAAAGCAAAAATCTATCTAAGGGCATTTACAAAAACAGTTTCTCTAATATACCAGTTCAGGTCAAAGCAAATTGAATTATCATTTGATGTAAACAATGAAAGAAGAAAACATAAAAACAGCAGCCAGGGTATTAATGGGCGCGGGTTTAATAACCGCCGGGATTGGGCATTTAACTTTTGCCCGTAAACCTTTCCAGGCACAGGTGCCAGATTGGGTACCTTTAAAGAAAGACGATACCGTTGTGTACTCAGGTTTTGTTGAAATTGCCCTGGGCACTGCTTTGGTATTAGCGCCCAAAAAACATCAGGCATTAATTGGCAAAATTGCCGCTGGCCTGTTTGTTAGCGTTTTTCCAGGAAATATAGCTCAATATACCCACAAACGCAGCGCATTCGGGCTTAATACAGATAGCAAACGCTTTTTACGCTTATTTTTTCAGCCAGTGCTGGTTTATTGGGCATTAAAATCAACACAAAAACCCTAAATTATTTTGTATTAAGGATATTGATTTTTTTCACGACATCGATCAAACGACTGCTATAACCGTACTCATTATCGTACCAGCCCACCACTTTAACCAGGTCGCCAACAATCGAAGTCAACAGCGAATCGAATATGCAGGAATGGGGATTATCAATAATATCAATGGAAACAATCGGATCTGCAGTGTACTGAATAAGGCCTTTCAATTCATTTTCGGCAGCATATTTAAAAGCTGAGTTAATTTCTTCGATGGTGGTTTTCTTCTTTAACAAACAGGTAAAATCGGTTAACGATCCATTTAATACCGGAACCCTGATTCCCGCGCCACCTAAACGGCCATCCAATTCGGGAAAAATATGGGTGATGGCTTTTGCTGCCCCCGTGGTAGTGGGGATAATAGAAGATGAAGCTGCTCTTGCCCTGCGCAAGTCTTTGTGGTTGGCATCATGCAGATTCTGATCTCCCGTCATAGAATGGATGGTTGTAATATAACCTTCCTCCACGCCCCAGTTGTCGTTCAGAATTTTAATCATTGGGGCAATGTTGTTGGTTGTACAGCTTGCGTTTGATAATATCGTGCTGGTCAGATCAAGATGATCGTCGTTTACGCCTAACACCACCATTGGAATATCTTCTGCAGCCGGGGCAGAAATCAAGACCTGTTTGGCACCTGAGGATAGATGTTTTTCAGCTGATGTCCGCGTCAGGTTCCTGCCCGTACAATCAATAACCAAATCAACACGCAGTGCCGACCATGGCAGTTCATCAGCTGCTTCAATGGCAAAAACGGGAATGGAAAGGTCATTAATCACCAATGCATCGGTTTTAGCCGAAACGTTACCCTTAAAAACACCGTGAACACTGTCATACTTAAACAAATGTGCCATTGTTCTGGCATCTGCAAGATCGTTAATGGCTACTACATCAAAGCCTTCGGCCAATGCCAGGCGTAAAAATGTTCTTCCTATTCTACCAAAACCATTTATTGCCAGCCTCATGATTATAAAAATTAGAGCGCAAAATTAGTATTAATTTGCCATTATGAAAGTAGCGATGCCAGAAGATGTAGATGCGATGATAAAAATGCAATGAGATGCTACAAGGGCAATTTAGCCATCAGATCAAAAGATATTATTTCAACCAAAAAACCTATAATTGCTTTATAAAGCAAAACAACATGAACGTTATCCTCGCTTCTACCTCTACCCTATATGGCGGTAATTACCTGGAATACCTGAAAGATGAGCTGATTAGCCTCTTTGCCGGATTAGATGAAATTATATTTATTCCTTTTGCAAGGCCGGGAGGCATTTCGCATGAAGAATATACAAACACCGCGCGCGGTTTTTTCTCCAGGTTAAATATCAGCGTTAAGGGGCTGCATGAATTTGATGATCCTGTTAGTGCAATCCACACAGCGAAAGGTTTTTTTACAGGTGGGGGAAATACCTTTCTGCTGGTAAAAACATTGCATGACCTGGGACTAATGGCTCATTTAAGCGAAAACATCAAATCGGGCAAACCTTATTTAGGTTGTAGTGCCGGCAGTAACATTGGCGGCCTTAATATGAAAACAACCAACGATATGCCTATTGTATATCCTTCTTCTTTTGAATGTATGGGCCTGGTACCTTTTAATATCAACCCCCATTACCTTGACCCTATTCCGGAATTAAAGCATAACGGAGAAACCAGGGAAACGAGGATTATGGAATTTTTAACGCAAAACAACATTCGGGTAATAGGCCTACGCGAGGGCAGTTGGATCAGGATATCAGGCGATAAAATCACTACTGAAGGCAGTGAAAACACCAGGATTTTTGAAGGAGGAAAAGCGCCGTATGAATACCAGCCAGGTAGTTCGTTATTGTAATTTATCAGATAGCGATACAGCTATTGAAAATTAAAATTCAAATAGCTACAAGTTTATGATCTACCAAACATCATAAACTTGTAGCCGGTATTATCTACGAAAGATAATCTGTAAGGCGGTAATTGGTTATGCTACCACAGTACTTGTTTTTTTCCGTGAGCGAAGATAGATCACCAATCCGCCAAAAGCAACAATTAATATAATGGGTATAATCAAGGTGGCTCGTAAAATTTCGGGACCTGCAAGATTTTTGGCATTGGCCAGCGCCAGTGCATATTCAGAATTTTCCGGTGCTTTTAGGTAAGCATCAAATGAAGCACCTGCAGGCAGATGTTTAACAATCAGGCTATCGTAAAAACTCCCCATGAACATGGTGTAAATAGAAACGGCAAACATCCCGGCCCCTCCCATCAAGTTTAAGCCGAGTGCGCCTGATTTAGGAACATTTTCAGCAACAAAACCGATCATGGTTGGCCAGAAATAACAAACACCTATTCCAAAAACGATTGCCGCGAAGAAAACTGAATTTCCGGTAAAGGTACTTAACATGTAAAGCCCTGCTGCCGCAAATATGGCAGATAGAAGCAGTACGCCCTGAGGCGCAAGACGGTGCACCACAGGCTCCGCAAAACCCCGCCCAATTACCATGATTCCGGTTGTTAGCGTCAGCAACAAAATGGCATTGTCGGTTACGTTCTTCAACAGTAAACCTATCCATTGACCAGTAAATAACTCTGTAATGGCAGTACCAAACATGCAGATGAACATGAAGATAAACAGTGGAGAAAGTACTGCTTTATACATATCTGAACTGGAATAACCAGACGATACCCTTTCGGTAACCGGAAAATCCAGCTTCGAAAAGAGGTACCCATAAATTAAGGTAGGGATAATCATCATGGCTACCTGCACTTTCCAACCTAATCCAAGCTGAACAAATAGCGTAACCAACAATGTGCCGATTACAATCCCACCAGGAAACCATAAGTGAAAGTGATTTAATTTAGTTGTTTTATTTTCCGGATATAAAGCGGCAACCAATGGGTTACAAGCAGCCTCAACAGTACCATTGGCAATGCCGATGAGCAAGGTAGATAAAAAGAGGCTCCAATAGCCCTGAGCAAAAATAGTCAGGATAATACCGGCCAGGTGAAAAACAAAGGCCATAACCAGTAAACGTTTCATCCCGATTATATCCACTACAAATCCTCCAACTACAATAGCCAGTGGAAACCCCCAGAAGGCAGCAGCCGTAATCGTACCCAATTCGGCGGTACTTAATTGAAAATCTATCCCCAGCTGGTTCATGATCCCGGCGCGGATACCAAAGGAAAGCGAGGTGACGAGTAATGCCAGGCAACTTGCCCAGAATAATTTTGTGGTTTTAATGTTAAGCATAAGCTCAGATTTAGTTTATAATTGGTTTTTAATTTCAGAAGAAAGAAAGATTTTAGGAATGACGAAAGTCTTCTCTGCTTAGAGGAAGATATATTGTACATTCAATAGGAATCCGGTCAGGTAAATACGCTAAACCTCCAGCTAAAACCCTAGGGTAGGAAATATGCCGGGTTTTAAACCAGCCTGCTAATTTAATGAGTTGGCGCTCCTCCATTTTCATTGGAATATTTGGTTTTATAACACGCAAAAAGCAGTGTTATAGATAGATGATGATCGTTAAACGCCATAATAATAAACAATTGAATCGATTAATGCAACGGCTGATGATAAACTTTATTCGTTTGCAGGTAACCTATGGTCAATGAGTATGAAGTATTACAGATTGATAAATTTGATTTTCTCCCTGTTAATCTATAAATTGAGGCAGAATCTTATCCACACTACAATAACCTATGAAAAGCTATCTTTTTATTACTCTTTTAGCCATTTCTTTTGCTGTTCAGGCACAATCTAATACAGCAAATTATAAATATATCATTGTTCCAGAGAAATTCAGTTTTTTAAAGCAAGTTAATCAATATGGATTAAACACCCTCACCAAAGCACTTTTTGAGGAAAAAGGTTTTACAGTATATTTTGATAATACCGAAATATCACAGGAAATAGCGGCCGACAGGTGCAAAGCCCTTACTGTTGACCTGCAGGAAAAAACAGCATGTTTGTAACCAACCTTACCCTCCTACTTAAAGATTGTAAAGGTGCCGTAGTGATAAAAAGCAAGGAAGGCAAAAGCAGAGAGAAAGAATATAACACTTCTTATAATTTAGCGTTGCGAGATGCTTTTACAACCTTTAACGATTTTAGTTACTCGGCCGATCAACCAACAATGCTAACCAGCAACTTGCCAGTAACAGCAAACACAAACATAGAGACAAAAACCGCACCTGTACATATTGATCAGCCTACGGCCACCAAGCCGGAACAAAAAGAAGCGCTATTATATGCTCAAGCCATTAGCAACGGCTACCAACTTATCGATGCGACACCCAAAATTGTAATGACCTTACTAAAAACCTCTGTGGAGGATTGTTATATTTCAAATAACGGCAATGCAAACGGCATCGTTATCAAAAAGAATGGAAATTGGTTTTTTGAATACTACAAAAACAATGTTCTTGTTTCGGAAAAATTATCGATTAAATTTTAATAGTTACATCAAGAGGTGGCCTGTAAAATTTATTGCATTCAACAGGAAGATTATCATAATCAGATGAATTTATCACTGCATCATAAATATAGATTGCTATTTTGAACAATCATTTTTTGTATATCCATATCAGTTTCGCGACTTATTGCCTATAGCACATGGCACGGCCTTGCCACAGCTCGCCGCCGGTCGGCTCCTTATTTTGACGTATAAAGAGTCCTTTATTAATAAAAGGTGCTGACAACGATTAACTAACGGAAATCTAAAAACGCTATTCCTATCTGTAAAATAAATCCAACAGCAATGGGATCAGGCATGCCGAATTGTTATGGTTGGAAGACCATTGAAAATAGTTCCCATAAAATTCGAGTTCAAGGTTAACGTGTTAGCATCAAGCTGGAAATGTACGTCAATACAGCCTTGTCAACTGAACGATTGAATAATTAAAATACAAACACTTTTTTGCCCGATTTTTAAACCCGTTCGTCGAGAATTAAGGTACGTTGGTATAATTGAGGATTTTCTGCTGCAACGTTTTGTACGCCACGACGTCTTATCTACAAAACAACAACAAATATTAATAAAAATATAAACAACAGCATTATGAAAACCTCTATCAAAACCCTAACAAAATCAGTATTAACAGCTATCGCTTTAACTTCTGCAATTTTCTCAACAAGTGTAATGGCACACGAAAAACAGCCAATCAAAATTTCAACGCCTAAAGATATCCAACAAGTTATTGTAAGCGGAAATGTAGAAATTACGCTGGTTCAAGGTGAAAAAGAAAGCGTAAGCTATAACGAAGATAACACCGGTAAAGTAAAAGTGATCCAGGATGGACATGCCTTAAAAATCAGTTCAGCCGATGGAAATGTGGCTAAAATTACCGTTTCTGTAAAAAACATTTTCAGAGTACAGGCATCTGATAACGCGGTGGTAAAAACTTCAGGTAAATTAAATTCAAAATATCTTCAATTATTCTTAAACGGAGATGCTGTTGCAGCGATCGACTCTAATACCGAAGGTCTATATACAGTAATTGAGGATCGTGCGGATCTAAAATTAAGTGGTGCTACTCAGGAGCATATCCTGGTAATGGGCAGCACACCAAAACTTAATTTAGACAGATTTGCTGCATTGAAAACACAAATGAGCTCACCAGTAGGTGCAACTCAAACTGCATCATTAGCCAAATAAATAATAAAATTTAAATAAAACGGGAGCGGTGAATTTATTCATCGCTCTTTTTGTTTATACAGCGCCGGCCAAGCCTAACCATTTAGCTGACGGAAAGATATACCCGCTAAAATAAAAGGATTCCCTTCTGTATTTTTTTTGATAAACTAGCCCTTTACATTAGATTTGATAAATCGTTTTACTAATTTGGCATCTTAAAAAGATATACATGATTAATGATACGGATGGTTCCACATCAATGCTGATATCGCTTTTTGAAAAGTTTCTTTTTGTTCCATCTAATTAAAGTCCTGACATGAAAAAATATACACATCCGGTATTAAGTGCAATATTCACCCTGATCGCCTGCATCAGTTTCGTGCATGCACAAACTAAAAAGCAACCGGTAGACTATGTTAACCCATATATTGGCAACATCAGCCATTTACTTGTGCCCACATACCCTACCGTTCATTTACCCAACAGTTTGTTAAGGGTTTATCCGGAGCGTGATAATTTCACCAGTAATACGATACAAGGTCTGCCAGTTGTGGTTACCAGTCACCGGGGCAGCTCGGCTTTTAATTTAAGTCCTTTTCAGGGCGACCTCAAAAAGGCGGGTCATGTTATTTCTTATGGCTACGACAATGAGGTGATTAAGCCCTATTACTATCAGGTAGATCTTGATGATCATGGGATTAATGTACAATTTGCCCCATCTCATCAATCAGGGATATATGCACTCCATTTTTCGCAAACAAATGTTCCGCCTTACCTGATTTTAAACACCAAAAACGGCGAATTAAAAGTAAACCAAAATGTGGTAAGTGGGTTTCAGAAACTGGACAATAATACCAGGGTTTACCTCTATTTTGAAACTGATTTAAAACCTGTTGAATCGGGTACGCACAGTGGAGATAACCTAAATTCAAGCCAACAGTCAACTTCCGGCCGGGATGCTTATCTTATTTTAAAATTTCCTGCGCAAACCCGGCAGATTAAGGCACGTTATGGTATATCATTTATTAGCGTAGAACAGGCAAAGCAAAATCTACGTCGCGAAATTAAGGATTACAACCTGGACCAGGTGGCGCAGACGGGCAGAAATATCTGGAATGCCACGCTTGGAAAAATCCAGGTAACGGGTACAGATGAAACCGCCAAAACGATCTTTTATACCTCCCTTTACCGCACCTACGAAAGGATGATCAGCTTATCTGAAGATGGAAAATATTTTAGCGCCTTCGATGGAAAAGTGCACAACGATAATGGTGTGCCATTTTTTACTGACGACTGGATTTGGGATACCTACCGCGCAACACATCCGCTTCGCGTAATTATTGAGCCGAAAATGGAAGGCGACATGATTAATTCTTATCTGCGAATGGCCCAACAGATGAACGACCACTGGATGCCGACTTTTCCGGAAGTAACCGGTGATAGCCGGAGAATGAACAGCAACCATGGCGTGGCTACTATAATTGATGCTTATAACAAGGGTTTGAGAAGTTTTAATCTTGAAGAAGCCTACCAGTATTGTAAAGCAGCAATTACTGAAAAGACCCTTGCCCCATGGTCATCAAAAAAAGCAGGTGTTTTAGATCAGTTTTTTAAAGATAAGGGCTATTTTCCCGCTTTACCTGAGGGCGAGAAAGAAACCGCAGCAGAAGTTCATGGATTTGAAAAACGCCAACCTATTGCGGTAACCTTGGGTACCGTTTATGATGAATGGTGCCTGGGCAATATCGCACAGCAGTTAGGTAAAACCGAAGAGGCAAAACATTTTTTAGATAAAAGTACCAGCTACCACACCGTTTTTAATCCTGAAACCAGGTTTTTTCACCCTAAGGATGCAGAAGGTAGATTTATTAAACCGCTGGATTACCGTTTTTCAGGCGGACTTGGTGCCAGAGAAACTTATGATGAAAATAATGGCTGGCTCTACCGTTGGGATGTGCTGCACAATATCGGCGATCTGGTGAATATGATGGGTGGTAAACAGACTTTTGTTGATGAACTGGAAAAAATGTATAATACCCCGCTTGGAAAAAGCAGGTTTGATTTTTATTCGCAGTTACCCGACCATACCGGCAATGTTGGTCAATTTTCTATGGGTAATGAACCCGCTATGCATATTCCTTACCTGTATAATTATGCCGGACAGCCCTGGAGAACACAAAAACGGGTGAGGAGTTTATTAACCCAGTGGTTTCGCAATGATTTAATGGGGATTCCTGGTGATGAGGATGGTGGTGGCCTTACATCTTTTGTCGTATTTTCGCAGATGGGCTTTTACCCGATAACCCCAGGCTTGCCTATGTACGTGATTGGCAGCCCAACTTTTGCCAATGTTAAACTGGACCTTGGAAACAACAAAAAATTTGAGCTGAACTGTATCAACTATTCCCCAGAAAATAAATACATTCAATCTGCTAAACTGAATGGTATGGTATGGAATAAATCGTGGTTTACCCATGATGATTTAATGAAAGGGGGCAAATTAGAGCTGGTAATGGGCAAACACCCAAATAAGCTTTGGGCAGCGGATGAAAGTTCACTTCCACCTTCATTTAAAATGCCTGCGAAATAAAAAGACCGGGCGGCTTCAGGCAAATAATATCATTTTAAGTACACCTCTAAAGCTAACCCAATGTCCGTTGCCATTAGGTTAGCTCATCTAGGTTATACCGCTAAAAAACGCTGAACCAGCGTTTCCCACTCCTGATCCAGTGATAGTACAGGCAATTTCTCTCCAGCTTTAGCATACCAGTAATTCGCATTCCAGGTATCCCCTTCTTTGCGATGCAGGTATGCATGGATACGCGCAGAGGCCAAATCGCCTAACTGATCAACCTGATCATGGGCCTTATGCCAATCTCCCTTTGCATCGTACCAAAGTGCCCGCAGCTGGACTGACAGGTGGGCATCCGGACTGTCTTTTTCTAATAACTTTTTAAATTCAGTTATATTCATTAGCTTCTGATTCTATTTTAATATTATACAAAATAAACGTAAAACCTTACAATAGCTGACTGTTTTTTCCAATTAATATCTAACGGATTTCCACATCTGGCCATACTAACATAAAAAACTAGGCAACAAACACTTATAAACAAGTTCGACTTTGTGATACCTGGTTCGTTTCCCTTTTTTACAAACTACCTGATAAGTTTTAAAAAACCATCTGCTGGTTAAACCTGTTGTAAAAATGGGCACTTTATGAATAGCCCCCTTAAACAAAATCAATTATGGATTCAGGAACTATTGTATACAGTAATTTAGAGGAACTTTCAAAAAGTAATTATCAATTAAGCGATGGCGAGGCCGACATTAAAGGATGGCCGGTAAGAAATGAAGCCGGTGATTCGGTTGGGAAGGTCCGGGATCTCCTGTTTGACCCCGCACAAAATGCAATTCGATATATCATTGTGGAACTTGTTGACATGGGCGAAGATTTGGAGGAAAAAGCGATATTGATCCCTATTGGCCTTGCAAATTTAGGTGAAGATAAAAAAGAGGTTATTTTACCTGATATCCACCATGATCAGTTTAGGGCAATGCCAAGATATATCATAGGTGAGGTTACCCCTCAAATGGAGAATGAGATCCGCAGTGTGATAGGCAGTCCCGCGGCACTGCGACTGGAAGATGAAATTGTGGAGATAGACCGGGCAAACTTTTATCGTCACCACCATTTTGACCGTAATAGTTTTCCCGATCAAAATACCCGTAATCAGGATGCTGACCCATTAATTTAATGAACAATAGATTGGAATTACGGTAAAAGCATTTCCAATAGACTTAATAGCAGAACAAACGGAGCTTTCGATCAGGAAGCTCCGTTTTATTTAGCTGGAGCTGGCCCGCCTAATCAGATACAAAATCCGAAATCTATTGTATAGACAAAAAGTGATTACAAGATTTTTAAGTTTAATAGTTTGGGCATTTGTAATAAATATGTTGGTTCATATCCGTTGTCTCGTTCATGAGGTAATTCAATTCTGGCAAACAGCTAAATCCGGATTGTGTTTTTTATCTTTAAGGCATGAATCAATTTTTCCTTTCCGAAATTAACATTTATCCTATAAAATCGCTGGGAGGCCTAAGTTTACAGGAAGCCAAGCTTGAAGAAAAAGGCTTACAATACGACAGAAGATGGATGTTGGTTGATGAGAAAGGGATGTTTATTACCCAAAGGAAACATGCAGAACTGGCCCTTTTACAAGTGAACATCTGTAATGGTAAATTAATCGTTTCCCATAAGACATTGCCTGGTTTAAGTACATCCTTTTCCATGGATGAAGATACCGGAGAGCAGATTTCAGTTGAGATTTGGAACGATATGGTTAATGCGATTGAAGTAAATAAAATAGTAAGTGATTGGTTTTCTGATTTCCTAAAGTTTAAGGTTAGATTGGTAAAGATGCCATTAACTGAAAAGCGACTGGTTGATCGGGATTATGCCCAAAATAATGAAGTGGTGAGTTTTGCTGATGGTTATCCTTGCCTCCTCATCGGTCAATCTTCGCTTAATGAACTGAATGGAAAACTACCAGAACCCGTTCTGATGGACCGTTTTCGGCCAAATTTTGTTTTCACCGGAGGTGAGGCTCATGTTGAGGATAGTTTTAAGGACTTTTTTATTGGTGAGGTTTTATTTTCGGCTGTAAAACCATGCTCAAGGTGCATACTCATTACAATCGACCAACAAACGGGTTTTAAGGGCCAGGAACCTTTAAAAACACTGGCCAGCTACCGCAAGATAGGGAACAAAATCATGTTCGGACAAAATTTACTGCATCAGCAAACGGGGACCATCTGTGTGGGTGATGAAATTAAGGTGGTGAGCTGGAATAAGTAAAACGGAAGATTAAAATGGAAGATGTAAAATGGATAATGGAGTTGATGCCATGACAAAAATTCCTGACTAACTTAACCGTAAAAAACTTAAGGCTTTTACTATGCCATATTTTTCGATCGACTTAATCACATCAATCTGCTAAGGTTCTGATAAAAACCAAACGACCTTATCATCGAAAGCAAACTTTTCAGTAAATTTTACGTTTAGAAACTACTTTCCAAAGTATTGGAGATTAAATGATTCACATGGAATGAAAGAAGCAAAAATTTTAGCTGCCAGTGGAAAAGATTATGCAAAACTGATTGCGGTTTGGGAAAGCTCGGTAAGGGCCACACACCATTTTCTTTCTGAAAAAGACATTATCACCTACCGTTCGTTGATTTTAAATGAATATTTTGATCAGGTACAGTTATATGCTATCGAGGTTGAGGAAAAGTTGATGGGTTTTATAGGCATTAATGGTGAATCGATCCAAATGCTTTTTATCCACCCTGATGTAAGAGGAAAAGGATTTGGCAAAAGACTGATTGATTTTGCGATAAAAGCACATCATGTTTATATGGTAGATGTAAATGAGCAGAATGAACAAGCAGTAGGTTTTTATAAAAAACTTGGTTTCAAAACCTTTGAGCGGAGTGAGGTGGACGGAGCTGGAAAACCTTTCCCCATACTTTCTATGGCTTTAAAGGCGTAAAAAGCAACATATCCATAATCAGGGGAAACCTAGTGATTAGCCGATGAGTCAGCATAACTCAAAAATCGTCATTGCGAGAAGGCTTTTTTAGCTGACGAAGCAATCTTACGGCTAGAATCACTAGCATGAGAGATTGCTTTGTCGTTCCTCCGCGCAATGACGACCGAATTAGTGGACGCTGCCAATGTAACGAAAGGCAGGTCAGTCGAGATGATAATTTTATAAATTTATTTCTGCACCGTTACGTTAATTTGGTATAGTTTATCGTGCAAAGCTTTCATCTGTGCTTCTGAAAATTTAATATCTTTTCTATCATAGGTCATCAATCCATTGGTTTCTACTTCAACATCTGTAGTTTGGGTATACACACCCGCAGAAAGCCCCAGCGGAATTAATTCTTGCAAACGTTTCATGAACTGGCCGTATTTGTTAAACAAATCTGTTTTATTTTTAAAACTCTGATAACCCCAGTTATTCTTTTGTTGCCATACGTGGCCATCAACAGGCAGGCCTAGTCCACCAAACTCACCCAATACCAAGGCATAATCTTTTCCAAAGTAATCAGGACTCGGCATAGCCGGATGCGGATAATTGTGCAGATCGATAATATCGCCTACCGGATGAAAGTTACCGCCGCTGGCCGTATTTACCAACCTTGAAGGATCCTTTTCTTTGGTCCATCTGGCAATTTCTACGGTTTTAAACTGGCCCCATGCCTCATTAAAAGGTGTCCATACCACAATTGACGGCACATTGTAAAGGGCTTCAATAATGGCATTCCATTCTTTTCTGTAATAAGCTTCTGATTCGGCAGTTCTGTTTTGATCCGAGCCATGATCTAAAACACCTGGACGGTTTTCCCAGCCGTTACCCAAATCGCCGCTTGGCATATCCTGCCAAACCAACATACCCGCTTTATCGCAATAGTAATACCAACGGGCCGGTTCTACCTTAATGTGCTTTCTGATCATATTAAAACCCATTTCTTTGGTTTTATCTATATCGAATTTCAAGGCAGCATCGGTTGGCGCGGTATACAATCCATCAGGCCACCAACCCTGATCAAGCGGACCATACTGAAAAACAAATTCATTGTTTAACAACATGCGCTGAATACCGTTCTGATCTTTGCCCATTGAACTTTTACGCATGGCAAAATAACTTTTCACCTCATCTACCTTTTTATTTTTGGCCATCAGCTCTACCTTTAAATCGTATAAGAAGGGACTTTTTGGACTCCATAACTTTGGATTGGCTATTTTTAAAATGATTGCGCCCGTACCGTCGGCAACCTCCTCAGCTACTTTGGTTGCACCATCCCAGGCCGAAACCTTAATCTGATCTGCCCCTGAACCATTTATAGCTGGAGTAACTGAAACCGTTTGCTGGTCGATATCGGGTGTGATTTTAAGGTGACCGATATGTGATTTATTAACTGCTTCGATCCACACCGTTTGCCAGATGCCGGTTACCGGTGTATACCAGATTCCCTCCGGTTTTTTCACCTGTTTTCCCCTTGGCTGAGGACCATCGTCAGTTGGATCCCAAACTTCTACAGTTAAGGTCTGTTTACCGCTTTTATTCAAAAATGGTGTAATATTAAAGCTGAAAGGATCAAAACCACCTTCATGTTTACCTACTTCTTTGCCATTGATGCTTACAGTGCTTCTCCAGTCAACCGCTCCAAAATGAAGTAGAATTTCTTTTCCTTTCATATTCGCCGGAAGCGTGAATACCGTTTTATACCATAAGAGGCTGTCTTTACCAACCGTTTTGCCCACACCGGAAAGTGCAGATTCTACCGCAAACGGAACTAAAATTTTCCCCTGGTTAATGGCCGGGCGCTGCGATTTTTCGGAAATGGCATAATCCCAGAGGCCATTTAGGTTTTTCCAGTTACCCATACGCTCCAGCTGAGGGCGTGGATATTCTGGCAATACATTTTTTGGGTTAACTTCCTGTGCCCATGGCGATGAGATTTTTCCTTTTACCATCGACCATGACTTGTCTTGCTGCTGTGCAGAAAGGGATAGCGACAGCCCCAGCAGCGATAAAATAAGCGATACTTTTTTATTCATTTGTTTACAATTTGTGTATTTAAATCTAGTTTGGCAATACTTGTGAAAGATCCCCGGAGTTACCGTCATTTCGAGCGAAGTGCAACGCAGTCGAGAAATCTTTTTAGATAAATCTCTCCTGACTGCGCTTCAGTAGAGGACGACTATTCAATTGAAGTCGACAAATGATAACCTGTAGAAAAATAGATATCTTTATTTTAACTAAGGTCTTCGACTCCGCTCAGACTGACACGCATTTATTTGTTATTCAGTTTTTTAATCAGGTTAACTTCATCCTGGCGGTAAGGGGTACCATCAGGCTGAAAGATTTCATGAAACCATTCAATCGGTTCAGATCCATCAGCAAGCGGTGTATCCCAGGCATATTTGGTATTGGTTTTACCCGCAGCAAAACCCCAGTTTATTGCACCAACATTTTCTTCTTTTAACATCGGCAAAATGTTAGCGAAACGGCTGTTTCGCGTCCTTGCCATATATTCGGTACAAATTAATGGCCTACCGCTGGCTTTTAACAGATCAATGGTTCTTTGGTGCCATTCCGGTGCCTCGTAGTTATGGTAAGTTACAATATCTGAATTTGCCAGCTGTATCTCGTTAAGCTTTTCAAAACCCCAGCTCCACAATCCGATGGAAATGGGCTGATCAGGATTGACAGCTCTTGCCCAGCCGATGGTTTTAGTTAGCAAAGGGATGGAAGCCTCCAGCTTTCCACTATTACCAGGTTCATTATATAAATCCCAGAGCAAAATCCTTTTATCGTGGGCAAAATGGCTTAGCACATCCTTAACATATTTTTCAAGTTCAGGAAAATTGGCCTCTTCTTTAAAAGCCGGATCGCCGGGATCCTGTAACCAACCTGAATTATGGATGCCTGTTTTTGGTGCAGGCTGTTTGCCAATAGCCGAAGTTTTATTCCAGCAATCATCAAAAAAAACAAACATCGGTTTAATACCATGTTTCTGAGTGATGGTTAAAAACTGATCCATTCTCTTTTTAAAACCCGCCGGATCCTGGCTCCAGGCTTTGCTGAACAAGAAAACACGTAAGGTATTAAAGCCGATGCCTTCAGCCCATCCCAGTTCCTTATCAATCAGTTCGGGCGAAAAGGTATCAGCCTGCCACATTTCTAACTGGTTAATGGCATTGGAAGGAATATAGTTTGCACCTGTTAACCACTGATGTTCTTTGTACCAGGCATTGGCCTTTTCTACAGGCCAGACTTTTGCAGCTTCGGTGCTTTTTTTTGTTTTTTGTGCAAAGCCAGTGCTGATGATCAGGCTTAATACGGCAAATAGCGCATAGTTTTTTAAATTCATATCGGTATTATCTGATTAGTTTTTGTTTTAGTTTGATGGCGATGCTAAGCGCGCTCCTGCTTTTACCGGCGTGCCAAAATTTGGTGTTCCGTCGCTATTCCAGTAGAACTTTTGGGCCCGGGGTGAACGGAAACCTCCGCAACCCTGGCCCGGTTTATCATTGGCGTGATATAGGATCCAATCTTCTTTGCCATCAGGCGATTTAAAAAATGAATTATGTCCTGGTGCATAAACGCCATCTTTTGGCGACTGCTGAAAAACAGGTTTAGTAAATTTTGTCCACGAAGCAGGATCAAGCAGGTTACTTTTTGCAGAAGCAGATAACATGCCTAGTGCATAAAAATCGGTCCAGCAACCACTGGCCGAATAAATGATAAAAACTTTGCCTCCATGTACCAAAAACTGCGGACCTTCGTTAACATCAACATGTTCTCCTCCACCTAAATCACCGTTTTTTTCCCAGTCGAATTTTGGAGTAGAAATTTTTACGCGTTGCCCGTCTACCGTCCAGGGGTTTTTAAGCCTGGCAATGAAAATCTCCTGTTTACCATTTTTATCTCCCTCCCATCCCGACCAAATCATATACAACTGGCCTTTAAAATCAATCACATCGCCGTCAATGGCCCATTTATCGGTGGGGTCGCTAATTTTTCCTTTGAATATCCATTCTCCTTTCATCGGATCGGCCGAAGCATTCTCTAACACGTACATGCGGTGGTTTTCGTTTCTTCCATCATCCGCAGCAAAATAGGCATACCATTTTCCTCTTAAAAACATCACTTCAGGCGCCCAGATTTCTTTACTGTACATGGTTTCGGCCGGTGCTTTCCAAATGGTTTTACGCTCTGCGTCCTTTAAACCGGCTAAGGTTTTGGTTTTCCAAAGATCTATCCTGTTACCAGTGGTATGGGTGTAATAGTAATAACCATCTTTATAATAACTATAAGGATCAGCGCCAGATGGAAGCAATGGATTGGTAAATGTTTGTGCATTTAATCCGCCAATCACTAAAAGGCATAATGCAAACCATAATTTTATTTTTAATTTATTCATTTTCAAAACTTAAAGCCTGTCTTTTTCAGGCTGCTGCATTTTCGTAATCTTTTAAAATTATTTTTTTTCTAATATTTATACTAAATCAATTGATCCCTTCTATTAAAAATCGAAAACTTCCGTGATCGATCTGCAGATGGTAACCACCATTTTTATCGCTTACAAAAACAGCTTTGATAATAGCTGTAGCCCTTGGCGATACTTTTTGATTGTTATGGTGCGTATGGAATACATACTGTAAGACTCCATTTTTATCGGTAAAGAAATCGCCATGCCCGGTACCATTTATTTTCAGTAATTTTTTACTGATGACCGGATTGCCTGCATATTTTACCCATGGTCCTTTGGGTGAGTTCGAAGTGGCATAACCCACAGCATAATCAGGATTCCGGAAATCGTTTACCGAATAAAAGAGATAATAAACGTTGTTCTTTTTAAGAACTGTTGGTCCTTCGGTTACCGGCCAATCTGTTTTAGCCGTATTTTCCCAGGGTTCAGTTCCTGTCAAACAGGGCTGTGTTGTTTCCGGGATGATATCCGAAAAGTCAGCCTTCAGTTCGGTTACGAAAATCCGGTTGCCACGATCAAGTTTAACGTGATAGAGGTAATTTTTCCCATCTGTATCGGTAAATACAAATGGGTCGATCTGCTTCCCTGTGCCTGAGATGGCTTTTAATGTTTCCTGTTTGAACGGGCCTAATGGGCTTTTGCTCAAAGCAACAGCAATCTGCTCATCAGCAGTATAAGCCATGTAATAAGTATTTTTCCTTTTAAAAACCTGCGGGGCCCAAAAACCTTTGTTGCCAAAGACATCGCCCTTTTTTAAAGCAAAACCAT
This sequence comes from Pedobacter suwonensis, assembly GCF_900111825.1. GTDB lineage: Bacteria > Bacteroidota > Bacteroidia > Sphingobacteriales > Sphingobacteriaceae > Pedobacter > Pedobacter suwonensis. The sequence goes on along the minus strand of NZ_FOJM01000006.1, from coordinate 42,153 downwards.
CATTTCCTGCCTTTCTTTTCCAGGTTTTGAGATCTTTTGAAACATAAACCAAAAATCCCTGGTCACTGCTGGTACCATACAAATAATAGTTGCCTTTATCTACGAAAATGGTTGGATCAGCAAGGTATAGGGTATCATTTAGCGTTTTTGCAACTATTTTTTCGCTAATGAAACATAGTGAAAAACAGAAAAAAAGGGCGTAAATGTATTTCATTGGCAATGATTTTAAAAAAGATAGTTAATGACAATAATTAATTAAAAAATCATATCATTCTAAGGTATCGTCATTGCGAGAAGGCTTTTTCAGCCGACGAAGCAATCTTTATAGCAAGGATTACCAGCATGAAAGATTGCTTCGTCGTTCCTCCTCGCAATGACGACCACTCTATTAGAATCTGTTAATAGCAACAGAATATGAAGGTTCTATCCTGCCTTTAAAAACTTATTTTGCTTACCGGGGTAAAAATCAAATCGTCAACCCCAGAAATTTTAACGCCTATCCTCGCAAAGACATAATTTTGAGTTGGCGTAATGCCTGGAATCGTTACACTCATGTTCAGGTTATTAAGATCGGCAATGGCTGCACCACTAATCTGCTGGGCAGCAATGTTATTGCTACCATCTACAAACTGTGTTTTGTTAATGTAAAGCGAAACATTTTCAATGTCCTTAGCATCGGCATTGGTAATGATTTTTTCGAGCTTACAAAAAGCATTTACTTTGCCTGCCGCAGCGGTGAGGGTAGCCCCGCGGATCATGTAGTAAGGCATTACCTCAATATCCATGGTTTTATTGCCGTTAATGTTTACCGCAATGGTATCCTGTTTACCAGCAGCATTTTTTTTCCATAAAAAAGGCCCCTGATTAGGTGAAAAAACAAGTTTATAATCTCCGTTAAATAATTTGGCAGAATAGGTTCCCTCCTGGCTCACATTAACATTCAGCGCCGAATAATTTCCAAAACCCGACTGCCAGAGTTCGAAATTCACCTGACCATACTGAACACTAATCGGTTCACCTTTATACACGATCCGTCCGGTAAAATCGGCTTCAGGTGCATCATAATTATCTTTTTTACACGAAGCAAAAAGTACGGCAATAAGTGCCCCCATCATGAAATAAAATCTAATTTTCATATCTATATCTGCTTATTGGTTAGGGTTTCTTACAATTTTCGGGTTTCCGTTAAGCACATCCTGCCCGATAGAAGAGTAATAATTACCGATACGGAACCGGTGTGCAGCGGTTACGCGGCTTGGTTTGATTACTTTAAAAATATATTTTAAATGGTTGGCATTGCCAGGATTATAATACTTGTAGGGCCACAAGCCAAATACCTGCGTACTGGTGCGTGTCGCGCTACCTATATTTGTAGCATTAATAAAATCGGTTGCCGACATGTTACTGCCATTCCAAACTTTATCAGCCAGTCTCCAGCGTTTCATGTCCCAAAGTTCATGTCCTTCAAAAGCAAGCTCTACTTTACGCTCGTGTACAATACGGTCGAAAGTGATTTGTGCCGGTGTTAAAGCTGTAGTTAAACCAGCACGGTCTCTTACCTGTTTCATGTAGTTTGCAGCTGTAGTCGGATCGCCTAGTTCAAAAGAGGCTTCGGCTGCATTTAACAATACCTCCGCATAACGGTAGCGGATCCACCAAACATCACTACGGGTACCAATCTGTCCTGACCCTGTTGCCGGATCCAGATACTTGCGGACATAAAAACCAGATTGTGCACTGAATTCCAATCCATCAACAGGGCCATCTCTTCCTACTACCTGTACAGATGCCGGATTATCTGGCAATACCTCACTTTTGCTCTGCCCGAAATTATCTCCGGTAATGATTGTTCCATTAGCCAATTGATAACCCGCCCAGATATCAACCGTTTTGCCTTTAAATTGTGTTCCCGGAAGAATTACCGTTCCAGCCAAACGTGCATCACGGCCTGCAAAAATATCGGTAATACTGCTATAGTATACCGGATTACCATTTCCATCAACCGAAGCCATGGATGCATAGGTATTATCCAGTTTTTCGAATGACTGTACCAGATTTAAGGATGGGTTTAAACGCCCGCCCTGCGCTTCTTCAGCTGAAGAACGTGGTTGATTATCAATGGTAAAACCATGAACCTTATTGGTTTTTAACTTAAAATCTTTCGCAAAAATTACTTCAGGATTGCTGCCTTTATCCGTAAATAGCGCGGCAAAATTTTCAGACAAATTAGGGTTCTTTTTGTACAATGAATATTTACCACCATCTATAATCTCTTTGGCCGCAGCTAAAGCTTTGGTAAAATAATTGTTGGCCAGGCTTGATGATATGCCCACCTCTCCGCCAGGTAAAGTTAACTGCGAGTTGCTGTATTTGGCAATTGAACCCGCATATAATGCTGCTCTAGACTCCATGGCTAATGCAGCGGCTTTTGTAGCCCTGCTCTGCACGGTCGCATCATCAGGCAGTATATTTTTAACGGCTTCCAATTCGGCAATCACAAAATCATAAATTTCGGTTTCTTTTGCCCTTGGAAACTGAAGATAGCTTGGGTCGCCACTATAATCATAATCCAGAACAGTTGTGATTAACGGCACACCTCCCATTCTTTTTACCATTTCGAAATATACTCCAGCCCTGATAAAACGTGCTTCGGCCAGGAAACGGTCACGGTCTTCTGCTTTTAATGCGGTAGATTCCTGTCCACGTTTAATAAACATATTCAAGTCGCGGATATAACCATAAGTGCCCATATCCCAATACCTCCAGGCATCATAACCGTACTCTAAATTCTGATGGCGAAAATAATCGCCACTAGCCGAAGCAAAACCCTCGTCAAAATCGGTGAAAGTCCACCAGGCTTCAATGGTCTGGTAATCCGGATACCGATCGTAAAGATCGCCAACAACAGTTAGCACCAGGTTTGGGTCTTTCCATACCGCATCAATAGGTAGCGTACTGGTAGGTTGTTTATCTAAAAATGCTGAATCTTTTTTACACGACTGCGCAAAACTTAAAAAGGCAATGGCAGCAAATGCATATATAATTTTTTTCATCTGATTAGTCTTTTTCATGTTACAGCGTTAATTTAAGTCCGATGTTAAAAAACTTGTTCTGAGGATACTGTAAACCGTTATCATCTGCGATTTCGGGGTCAACACCATAATCGCTCAGGTTATCGATAGAAAACAGGTTGTAACCATTTACATAAACCCTGGCATTTTGAATCTTGATTTTTTCGGCCCATCTTTTTGGTATGGTATAGCCTATCTCAAGCGTACGGGCACGTAAATACCTTACATTATGCAGCCAGAAAGTAGAATTTTTGTTGTAGTTGCTGTGTCCGCCGTCATTAAAGCGCAATGCAGGGTATTTCCCGGGGATCCATGCGCTGTTCAGATCGTATGGATTGGTACGATGCCAGCTGTCATCAGCAAAGTTCTGCAATAAAGCACCTGTGTTCTGAAATGCCCAGCGCTGTTCCCAGTTCTGGTTCCAGGAGTACATAGCACCGCCTGAAAAATCTGCTGTAAAATCAAAGTTTTTATAAGAACCGCCAATGGTGAAACCAAAACCGACATTTGGCTGGCCTGTTGTGGTATATCCGATCGGTCTTTGATCCAGGTCATTAATTACACCGTCACCGTTTTGATCCTTATAAATTAAATCGCCAGGTAATAAAGAGCGGTTTCCCTGTCCATCGATGTTTACTTTATAATTATTGATCTCGTCAATGTTCTGAAATTGTCCGGTTACTTCATATCCCCAAAAAATATCAGTGTATCGTTGGTTCCTGATATTTCTGTATTGATCCCATGAATTGCCATAACGTGGCTTATACTGATCTAAAAATTTTCTCCGGCTGATGGAGATATTTCCACCCACGTTGTAGTTGAATTCTCCGATCTTATCCCTGTAATTTAACGCAAACTCGGCTCCGAACTGTGCATCGCTTTCCAGGTTTTCAGGGCTTAAACCGTAGCCCAGTTCAATCGGAACCACTACATCATTTTTAATGGCCGGCAATCCGGTACGTTTTCTATAAAAATAGTCAGCAGTTCCTGAAAGCTTGCTATTGAACATCACAAAGTCCAGACCGATATCAGTGATCTTGCTCTCGAACCAGGTAAGGTTGTTGATCACTGGGCCTTTATCCCTTGAAGTGGTGATATTCTTTCCATCTAAAATTACAGTACCCTGGTTATAGCGGTATCCCGGAATGTAGGCAAAAGGATCGATACCCAGATCATCATCTCCCAGTACGCCATACGAAGCCCGAAGTTTCAGATCATTTAAAATGGTGCTTTCACCTAAAAGCGACTTCATAAATTTCTCCTGGGTAATTCTCCAGCCAATGGATGCGGAAGGGAAATAACCTACACGCCTGTCGGGAGCAAACTTCCACGAGGCATCTCTACGGCCAGAAAGTTCCAGGTAATATTTATTGTCATAGTTATAGTTTAACCTGGCTACATATCCGATACGGGCTTCTTCTTCCTGAATATCGGCGAAGTCCTGCCCGTCCATATCTGCAAACTGCAAAACAGGCAAAATATTCGTTTGTGGTACCGCATGCTGGAAAGTATAAGTCCTGAAACGATCTAAACGCTCTGCTACTAAAACACCACCAACAGTATGTTTGCCAAAAGTGCGGTTATAGTTGGCCTGCAACTGATAAGTATTGGTGTATATCTTTTCGTTCCTGCGTTCCCGGTAAGGATTAGAGCTTCCTACTTTTTCTTCATAAACACCGGTTTCAGGGTGGTAACTATATACATTGTAGGTATACTCATGACCATTGATCACATTATCGGCGATATAATAAGAATACAAACCTTTAATTTCCAATCCTTTGATAGGCGTATCATAACTGGCTGATAAATTGGTCTGTAAAACCCTCCAGTCTGATTTCCAGTATCCACTTAAGGCTTTACTTTGCACGGCGAACTGTTCGGTATTATGCCCGATATCGTTCGGATAATCAGGATTACCATTGGCATAAGCCTGCTCTGTTGGCCTGTTTCTCAATAAAGCAAAACGGGCGGCCCAATAATCATCTCCACCCGGTACACCCGGCTGGTCGCGGCTCTCAATACGGCCATTAATAAGCATCCCCACTTTAAAACGGTCGGTTATTTTAGCTTCAATATTGCTTTGGATATTGGTTCGGTTAAAATCGAACTCCCTTGCCTTTCCATATACCCCCTTTTGATCTAAGTGTGTGCCCGAAAAATAATAATTTACTTTGTCGCTGCCACCGGAAGCACTTAAATTAATGGATGATTGTGGGGCATTGGGCGCAATGATGATATCTTTCCAGTTCTGGCTCTGGTAACCATATTCTGTTCCGGCTTTCCATTTATCCAGTTCGGCCTGGGTAATATCAGTTTTGCCATTCTGATTCAATTCTGCGGTAGCCTTTCCTAACATCCATTGGTAAGCATCGGTTGTTTCAGGGAAACGTACCCAGTTCTGCCATCCGGTATATGCATCAACACTAAAGGTATTACGTGTACTGTTTTTACCCCTCTTGGTCGTTACTAAAATTACCCCGTTAGCAGCCCGGCTACCATAAATAGCGGCCGAAGCATCTTTTAGCACACTAATGGTTTCAATATCGTTGGGAGAAATGTTATTAAACTGACCCGCATCCTGCTGAATCCCATCTATAACATATAAGGGGTTGCCCATGTTACGGATCTGGATGTTGGCACTTGACCCCGGTCTGCCATCAGGCATCCTGAACGATACACCAGGCAGTTTACCGGCAAGGCCCGTACTCACGGTAGAGCCACCATGTACTTTTTCCAGGTCTTTACTGCTAATGGAAGAAATGGCCCCCGTTATGGCTTCCTTTTTCTGTGTGTTATAGCCCACTACCACCACTTCTGAAAGATCGTTATTGGAGGGTTTAAGTTTAACATTAACCTGCGAACGCCCTGCAAGGGCGATTTCCTGATTGACATAACCTACATAAATAAAAATCAGGGTCGCATTTTTGTCTGCCACCTGAATTTTAAATTTTCCGTTAGCATCTGTTGTTGCCCCCGTACTTGTGCCCTTAATTTTAATACTGGCACCTACAACTGTTTCGCCCTTTTCGTCGGTCACGGTACCGGTAACGGTACTTTGTTCCTGCGCAATAAGCTGAAATGAAAATAAGAGTAAGGTAATCGAGGTTAAAATAGCAGAACGGATTTTGCTTTTCAAAAATAGCTTTTGAAGCAAGTACCAATCCGGGCTTAAAAAGCCGTCACGGGAGAATAAACTTCTTTTCATATTTGGTTAGAGATTTGGTTTTTACTGGAAGTAAATGGTTTTAGTTCCAATTAATTCTTTTCAAAGATTCGGTTTTTAGCTTTGCGCAGGGATACGCATTTGTATCAATCTTTCTTCATTTTGTCTCGATTTGTATTGGAGGGATTACAGAAATATAATTAACCACAGATAAGAAGGATGCACACAGACAATTTACTTAGGGCAACGTTTTGCAATAACTTAGCTACAGATAGAAAAGATGCACACAGGTTTTACGTTTTATCAAGTTTAGTTAGAGGTTTATAAAGCCGTGGGGTTTGCGTTTGGATTGTAAGGTTTCAGTACAGATCCTTCATCGGTTGGCAGTTATCAGTTTGCAGGTTTCATATCCATAAAAAAATGAGCTTCTATCTTTAAAGCTTTCATAAATAAAATCTGTCTCAATTTTTCTACATATCGGCTCAAATTCAAATAAGCCTGAAAGCAAACCATTTCTTTAATATATTTGAAGCTACTGACCAAGATCTCTTGAAAAAACTCATCATTCTATTGTATCTGTTATTTTCGGCCAGGCTGCTTTTGGCGCAGCCCTACTATTTCAGGCATTACCAGGTAGAAAACGGGCTTTCCAATAATACGGCCTTTTGCAGCGTGCAGGATGGAAACGGTTTTATGTGGTTTGGCACAAAAGATGGTCTGAACCGGTTTGATGGTTATGCTTTTAAAACCTACCGCCACGATCCTGACCAGCCTGGAAGTTTGGGCAACGATCTGATTTATGCGCTCCACCACGATCAGCAACAGACCCTTTGGGTAGGTACAAACAATGGTGTATACCAATATAATCCTGCAAAGGAAAGTTTCGCCATGATTAAGGCGACTAAAGGGATGCGGATTATCGATCTGGCTAGCGATCAGCAGGGAAATCTGTGGATCCTTTCTTCATTCAAAATCTATCTATATCAAAAGCATACCAGGAAAATACGGGCATTTGCGCATAATGCACCATTTGATGCCTCGCTGGTTACCGTTCTAAAAGATGGCAGTGTATGGATCAGTACCGGAAAGGGAACGCTGGAAAAGTACATTCCCGAAAAAAATAATTTTCAGCAGTTCAACATCAATGGAAAAAATGCCAAAGCTGAATACGGGTGGGTATCCAGGATTGCAGAAACTGAAAACGGAAATTTATTGGTCGGCACTACCAATCAAGGAGTTAAACTTTTCAACCCTGTTACCCTAACATCAAAAAATATATTGAAGTTGAACGACGACAAAACGCCAATTTTCGTCCGAGACATAAAAAAGACAGGTCCACACGAGTTTTGGATTGCCACAGAATCTGGTATTTACATTTATAATGACGAGAGTGGAGCTATTATCCACCTCAAAAAGCAGTACAATAACGATTATTCTTTAAGCGATAATGCGGTTTATACCATTTGTATCGACCGTGAAGGTGGTGTTTGGGCCGGCACCTACTTTGGAGGAGTAAATTATTACTCAAGCCATACTTCATTGTTTACCAAATACTTTCCGCAAAATGGCGCCAATTCAATCAGCGGAAGTGATGTAAGGGAAATTACAAAAGATGGATCAGGTAATTTATGGATCGGGACGGAAGATGCCGGCCTGAATAAGCTCCATGTAAAAACAGGCATCTTTAAACATTTTTTGCCAGATGGAAAACCAGGAAGCATTGCTTATTCCAATATCCATGGCTTACTGGTTGATGGCGACAAACTCTGGATCGGTACTTTTGAACATGGATTGGATGTTTTAGACCTGAAAACAGAAAAGGTAATTAAACACTACCAGGCCGGTGTAGGAAACGCTTTGCGTACCAATTTTATCGTTACTTTTTGTAAAACACGATCGGGCGAAATATTGGTCGGGACCATTAATGGCATTTACCGATACAACCGTAAAAGAGATGATTTTGACCCTATTGCAGGGCTTCCTTTTATTTTTTATTATTCGGTTATAGAAGATAGCCAGGGTAATATTTGGGCGGGCAGTTTTAACGATGGTATATTTCAATTTAATTTATCCAAACCAGGTTATGTAAACTACCGGCATACCCCAAATGATGCAAAAAGTTTAAGCCATAACTCCGTAAATAGTATTTTTGAAGATAGCCAAAAGCATATTTGGGTAACTACAGATGGCGGAGGGCTCTGCAGATTCGACCGGCAGAAACATCAGTTTAAGCGCTATGGAGTAAAAAATGGTTTTCCCAGCAATTACCTGTTCCGCATTGAGGAAGATGCCTTAAACAAGTTCTGGATCAGCAGTACCAGGGGGCTTATCCATTTCGATCCGGCTACGGGCTTAAGTAAAACCTATTCAAAAGCTAACGGATTACTTTCCGATCAGTTTAATTACAGTTCTGCCTATCAGGATGAAAGTGGTCAAATCTATTTCGGTGGTGTAAAAGGATTGGTCAGTTTTAATCCAGCCAATTTAAAGACTTCAACGTACGCGCCACCCGTATTTTTGACCGGATTTCAGATCAACGGTTCAGAAATGGGTCCCAACGTGAAAGATCCGCTCTACAATAAATCCATCGTTTATGCCGATACTGTCGAACTTAATCATAATCAATCCTCTTTCAGCATCGATTTTGCGGCTTTAAGCTACCTATCGCCCGAAATGACCGAGTATGCTTATAAAATGACGGGGCTTTATAAAAACTGGGAATATCTAAAAACCAACAGGAAAGTTTATTTTACCAAACTTGCGCCTGGCAATTACATTTTTGAGGTAAAAGCACTCGTTGAAGGAAGCAACAGTTGGAGTACCAAAAACACTAAACTGCTGATTAAAATATATCCTCCTTTTTACTTCAGTCCCCTTGCCTATTTAATTTACCTGATGGCCACAGGCGGAATTATTTTCTTCCTGGTACGAAGTTACCATCGGAAAATTGCAGTAAAAAACAGCAGGCGGATGGAAGTTTTTGAGCATGAAAAACAGAAGGAAATTTACCAGGCCAAGATCGAATTTTTTACCAACGTTGCTCATGAAATCAGAACGCCGCTTACGTTGATCATCGGGCCGATGGAGAAACTGATTAAACAGGCAAATGCTATACCTGCGATAGAAAAGAATTTGCGGATTATGGCCCGGAATACTGATCGATTGCTCAAGTTAACGAATCAATTATTGAATTTCAGAAAGACGGAAACCAGCGAATTTTCATTAAACTTCGTAAAAGCCGACATTTCTGAAATTCTAAAAGATATATTTCTACAGTTCCAGCCAGCTGCAGAACAGCAAAACATTGTTTATAACCTTCATTTACCGGAGCGAAACCTCCATGCCTATATCGATATTGAAGCTTTTTATAAAATAATCAGCAATCTGGTCAGCAATGCGCTTAAATATGGAAGAAGTACTGTGGAGATCAACTTATCGTTGCCGGAAAGCGGTCAGTTTATGGTGAAGGTTAAAAATGATGGGAACAGGATTCCTATAGAAATTAAGGACAAGATATTTGAACCTTTTTTCAGGGGCAAAGAAACAGCGGTAAAGGCAGGGACAGGAATAGGCCTATCGATATCAAAATCGCTTGCGCAGCTGCACAGAGGGGAACTTTATTTGGATTTTAATGAGGATGGATTTAATATCTTTGTATTAGCGCTGCCGATCCATCAACGGATAGAATTTAACCTGAACGGAAAATGGAAGAAATTGTAACTGGGTTTACCATTAAAGATACTGATGAAGACAGGGCTGTGGTGTTATTGGTTGACGATAACGAAGATATCCTTGATTTCATTTCGGATGATCTGGAAGAAAAATATCGTGTATTACAAGCCAGAAACGGTAAAGAGGCCTTTGCTATATTACAAAGTGAAATTGTCCAACTCATTGTCAGCGATGTGATGATGCCCGAAATGGACGGTTTTGAATTTTGTGCCAAAGTAAAATCGACTATGGAGTTCAGCCATATCCCTGTAATCTTGCTGACTGCAAAAAATTCGTTGCAATCTAAAATCGAGGGGTTAGAACTGGGTGCCGATGCCTATGTAGAAAAGCCTTTTTCACCCGAGTTTTTACAGGTACAGATTTCCAGTCTGCTTAAAAACAGAAACAAGATCAAAGAATATTTCTCCAATTCTCCCCTCCTCCACCTGAAAAGCATGGCCTATTCTAAGGCAGATGAGCTATTTTTGGAAAAATTACAAGATACCATTAACCAGAACATCAGCAATCAGGATCTTGACGTGGAGCATCTGGCAGAAAAGATGAACATGAGCCGGCCAACACTTTACCGGAAAATTAAATCCATTTCCAATTTAAGTCCGAATGAACTGATCAATTTAGCGAGGTTGAAAAAAGCTGCGGAACTTTTAAATGAGGGATTATTGAAAATTTACGAAATCTCGGAGTTGGTGGGTTATAGTTCACAATCACATTTTGGAAGAAATTTTGCAAAACAGTTTGGCCTGTCGCCTACTGATTATTTGAACAGCAGGGTTGCAGAAAAGAAAAAAGGGTAATTTAAAGGGTTACCAAGCGCGAAGAATCTTAAGTGAGAGGGCTTTTTCAGCCGACGAAGCAATTTTAATACACACGCTAGCAGCGATCGTTGTGAGATTGCTTCGTACCTTATAATGACGTTTATGTAAAAACTGATGTTCAGTGTTATTTTTTTAACCATATAAGACATTTAAGGACCGTATAAGCTTACGTGTTCTTATATTTCTTATATGGTGAGAAAGCCTAAAGGATTATTGAATGAATTAGACACCTTAGCTCAATGAGTTTTACAGGATGCAAAATCTTAAACCTAATAAATCAGAAAGTGCATATAGGACCTCATTCCTTTTTTTTTTAGGACACTGAATTGATGGTTACTCCCCAATGACGATCTTTCTTTTCATACATCAATTCCTTCTATTCCCATCTCAAAATCAAACATTTAGGCAGCTATTGTTATTCTCTTTTATTGTGCGTAAATTGTATTAACCAAAATATATAAGTCATGAATATGCTTAAGAAAATCGAAAACTGGGGCGATCACCACCACCCAAAATGGCTTGATTTTTTCAGAATCTTATTGGGCCTCGTGTTAATGTGGAAAGGCATTGATTTTTATATCAATATGCAAGCTTTTAGTAATTTAATGAGAGGTGCTTTTCTTGGTACGGCAATCAGCATCAGCCTGCTGGCGCACCTTATTATTGTTTTACATATTATCGGTGGTTTGGCCATCACACTGGGTACGTACACCCGCACATTCTGCCTGATAAACCTACCGATATTAATCGGTGCCGTATTCTTTATCAATATATCTGGTGGAATTTTTAAACCCTATTCTGAATTCTGGATTTCCATTTCTGTACTGGCCGGATTAATCTGTTTCGCCATTGAAGGAAATGGATATTTATCTGTTGAACGACAGAAAATTAATCCTAAAGAAGCAGTTTAGTTAAAGTTAACGGTAACCAATTGTGACGATTAACGGCATGAAACGGCCGTTTAGGTATGCTTTTTTATTTTTGTATGCATTCTAACTAAATGATTAGCAAGGCTTAAAATATTAATTAAAATATTTGATCGGAAAAGGTTTGGAGATTAACGCCAAATTCCTACTTTTGCAGCGGAGAGCTGGCAGAGTGGTCGAATGCGGCAGTCTTGAAAACTGTTGACTGTAACAGGTCCGGGGGTTCGAATCCCTCGCTCTCCGCATCATAAAAAAAGCCTGAAATCGAAAGATTTCAGGCTTTTTTCGTTTTGTCTCGTCTTTACAATCTCTTTTAACTTATACCCAAAATAGTTTTAAACAAATAGAAAAATTTTGGTACGCAATGTTTAGGATCGATTATTTCAACATAATACCTTTTGGTCGTAAACTACAATAGTTTTGTTTACTAAACAAAACTATTGTAGTTTTGTATCAAACACTTTTTTTTTATGATACCTCAAAATATCCTTAATCAGATTGTCCAGGCGCAAAGTCTAAATATAGCAAATAAAGATACAGGGCTAAAAAGAGATGCGCTGCCACTACTGCCAAATTTAGCTTCCCATGCTCTTATTGTATCAGGAATAAGAAGGTGCGGAAAAAGCACTTTACTATTTCAATTATTAAACAGTAAATATCCTGGAGCGTTATACCTCAATTTTGAAGATCCCAGACTATATGAATTTGAAAGCAAGGATTTCCTAAGGTTAGATGAGTTGATCAGAGAGCAAAAACGTTCTGTTCTAATGTTTGATGAAATTCAAATTATACCTGAATGGGAAAGATATGTACGACAGAAATTAGAGGAAGGTTTTAAGGTTGTTGTTACTGGTTCAAATGCCTCACTGTTGAGCAGAGAATTAGGAACAAAGCTTACGGGGAGGCACATTACTAAAGAGTTATTTCCTTTTTCATATCATGAGTTTATCTCTCATCAAAAACTAAAGCCTTCAACTGAATCGCTAATTAACTATTTGACAACCGGAGGCTTTCCCGAATATATTAAAGAAAGAACCGATGATATCCTAAATCACCTTTTTGAAGACATACTGATCCGTGACATCGCAGTGCGTTACAGTATAAAAGATATAAGAACACTCCAGCGCCTGGCCCAGTACCTAATCTCAAATGTTGGGAAGCCTGTATCGGGCAATAAGCTTAAAAACATTTTTGAAGTAGGTGCAACCAGTACTGTGCTGGAGTATTTATCACATATGGAATACTCCTATTTATTACATTTTGTACCGAAATTTAGTTACTCTCTAAAAAAACAAATTGCAAATCCAAGAAAAGTATATGCAATTGATACAGGTCTTATCAATGTAAATTCAGGATCTTTTACCGAGGACAACGGACGTAAATTCGAAAACCTCATCTTTTTGCATCTTCGCCGAATTTATAAAGAAATCTATTATTTTTCAGAAAAAGGAGAATGTGACTTTATTGCATTTAAAAACGGGGCTTTTTATCAAGCGATTCAGGTATGTTATGAACTAAATCCAGACAATCTTGAAAGAGAAGTTAATGGTATGATTGAAGCCTTGGAATTCTTTAATATCGAAGAAGGAATTTTGGTTACCATTTCCCAAAAGGATTTATTCGAAAAAAATGGTAAGGTGATTCGCGTTATTCCTGCTCACGAATATCTGCTTAACTAGCAACAACTCGTAATTAATGGCTATCCTGCCCCATTAAACTTATTAATTACTCCTGTCATTAACCTCAAACCTGCCCGTTTTTAAGTCCAGTACAATTTTAAACACGATGATTTCATCATCATGCGCATCTGTTTTGCCTGTGCCATGCGATGGCAGCTCAGATGGTGTATTGGTTAAAGGCATCATCCGATGGATAATCCCCTGTAAAACATTTTGTTTTTCTGAAGTATCAGTGATTTCTTCAAATTTACCCCAGCAAACCACACTTTTCCAGTTAAAGGTATCACGAATCTGATCAGCCTGGAAGCATACCTGTGGATTGCTTCTCATCATCCTGATTTTTTGTCCGGGAGCAGAATGGGCATAAACTTTACCATTGCTATACACATAATTAATGGGTACGATATAAGTCATCCCCTGTACATGGCAACCTAAACGACCGATACATTGTTCTTTAAGGAGTTTTTCAATATCCTCTTCTTTTAATGTCCCTAACATTTTCGAAAAATTAATGTTGAATAATTATTGCTACTGGCCTCCTGAAATATCTAAAACAACCCTGCCCTCTATTTCTCCCATTTTCATCTGTTCAAACACATCGTTGATGTCTTCCAGTTTTGCATGATTAATCTGCGCCCTTACCTTGCCATCCACAGCGAATTCGATAGCTTCCTGCATATCTTTTCTCGTACCTACAATAGAACCCCTGATCGTGATCCTGTTTAATACGGTATCAAATATGGGAAGATCGAAACTGCCCGGGGGTAATCCGTTTAGCGACAAAGTACCTTTTCTCCGCAATGCAGAGAGCCCCTGACTAAAAGCGATTGGCGATACTGCAGTAACCAATACGCCGTGCATTCCCCCTGTTTGTTTTTTAAGGAATTCCCCTGGGTCCTGTTCAAGTGCATTAACCACAATGTCGGCACCTAATTTTCTGGCCATATCCAATTTATCGTTAGCAACATCAATCGCAGCAACCTGTAAACCCATGGCTTTTGCATATTGAACCCCTAAATGGCCTAATCCGCCAATGCCTGATATAGCAACCCATTCACCTGCTTTCACCTCAGTTTCTTTCAAACCTTTGTAAACGGTAACCCCTGCACAGATAATCGGCGCCATTTCTGCAAAATTTACGTGCGAAGGAAAATGGGCAACGTACCTGGAATCGGCGATTACATATTCTGCGAACCCGCCATCAACACTATAACCGCCATTTTGTTGTTCGTAGCATAATGTTTCCCAACATGTTAGGCAAAATTCGCAACAACCACAGGCACTGTACAACCAGGGAACGCCAACTACATCTCCTTCTTTAACAGTTTTAACATCATGCCCCATTGCGGCTACCAAACCGATGGCTTCGTGACCAGGTACCAACGGCATTTTCGATTTTACCGGCCAGTCCCCGTTACAGGCGTGCAGGTCGGTATGGCATACACCGCATGAAATTACTTTTACCAGAACCTCGTATTGATTGAGCGGTCTGACTGGCAGTTCTTCTATGGCCAGCGGTCCCCCATACTGGTGGACAACCGCGGCTTTCATTGTTTTAGGATACATATTTTTTTGTTTAGAATAGATTTCACAATTAAGTTTCAGAAATCAACAGGCTTTACATCGGAATGCGGTGTTCGGGTGGTAAAACCAGGAGCGGGATCTGAATATGATCAGACATGGTTAATGTATAGCTACCATTGAACAAGCGATAAAAAAATCCTTGTTTCCGATGTACCATCACGAGCATATCGATCTGACCATTTTCCACGATCCAGTCCAGGCCATCTTTAACCCGCTCGCTGTTTACATGCCTGTGATAGATATTTTTGTAGTTGACCCTATCGGCTACCCGATTTAAAAAATCTTCGGTTTTCTGTTTGTAACCTGCCGGTTCCGATGCTGGATGACCGGTATGCATAATGAGTATATCAGCATTAAAAGGTTTTGCAAATTCGGCAAGTGAACATAAAACGGGGATATCGGTATGACTGAAATCGGTAGCGAAGGCAATTTTTTTTAGTTTTTTAAACTGATAACCACCAGGTATGAGCAAAATCGGTATTTCGCGCTCAATCATTTTTCTGGCATTACTACCGACCAGAATTTTGGAGAGCTTACTTGCACTATTCAAGCCGATTACAATGAGATTCATTTTACATTCAGTAAAATGCTTACCAACCTCATCATCCACTTCGCCATAAACCAGTTTCGAAGACACTTCTGGTTTAAGGCTGTAATCCTTGTAGGCAGCTTCGTACCTCTTTTCGATCTTATGAAGCAATTTCTCCAGGGCTTTTTTAGCATCGTCTTCCATATGGCTGTATTCTTCAGATGGCCAAACCATCGACGCTGCTAAGGGTGGTACGATAGGAAGCTGAAAAACATGGATTAGTTCTAACCTTGCCCCAATATTGTAGGCCAGGTCAGTTGCATAATTTGCTGCATTCTCTGCTGTTGGAGAGAAATCAACGGGTACCAGGATTTTTTTCATATCGTGCGCTGTTTATTAAGCATAAATTTTGAAAAAAATCCATGTTAAAAATGTGAGCAACATCAGCTATTTAAATGATTTTCAACGAAATGCAGTAAAGACCAGGCTTCCTATTGCTTGGCTTCAATAAAGATGGATTTATAATAGAAGATATAATGGCATGGTTATTCCCCGTAATCAAAAGATCTTTAGGAATTTTACTTTTCGTCCAATATTGAACAATCAATAAGCTTAACAAAAGCACAAGCCAGGCTTTGTACCAACTAAGTATATACCTTGCGCCAGATAGGTAGAGACATGTAGACTATAGATAACAATTTATAGGCCATGAATGTTAAATTCAATAAAACAATTTGCAATATCTTTATGCTATGAAAATCCATATCCTTGGTGCATCCTGTGCAGGCTCTACCACTCTGGGCAACGCTTTATCTGTGAAGCTCAACATCCCTTATTTTGATACCGATAGCTTTTTCTGGGAAAAATCTGCTGTTCCGTACACCGTAAAAAGAGACCCTTTATTACGCAATGAGTTACTTAAAGCTGAATTAAGTCTATTAGATAGCTATATCGTTGGCGGCTCGCTGGTAAGCTGGGGCGAGGAATGGAAACAACAATTCGACCTTGCTGTTTTCCTTTACCTGCCAAAGGAAATCAGGATGGAACGCCTCGTGCAAAGAGAAATAGAACGTTATGGAAATGCCATTTATGACGACCCGCAACGGCAACAGTTATTTCTTGATTTTATAGAATGGGCATCGCAATATGAAAACCGTTCTTTTACAGGTAGAAATATCGGGATCCACGAAAGTTGGCTGGAAAGCCTGAACTGCCATGTAATCAAAATTGTGGGTGATACCACTGTAGCAGAACGGTTAAGGCGTATTCTTGAAGCTGTTAACCGTAGGTAATTGAAAGCAGAAATGTAAGTCTTCAAAATTCGTGTAACCCTAACGAATAGCTATGTATCGCAGGTTACATCATCCCATTCGGCGTCTGCATACCGGATGAGCCAATTTAATGCATAATGCCGCTCATAAACCACACCGGGCTGAACAGTAGCCATAACCTGACCATTCAGCCGTGCATCTACGCAAGCCCAATCCAACCGGTAATATAAATCATTGGCATCAAGTAGTTCTTTTACTGTTTTGCTCTTATTGGCTCCAAGGATAAAAAGATTAGGATCGTTATCTCCACCTACCGGGTATTCATCAAGAGTAATATCGTTAAGATTACACAGCTCCTGAGGGAAGCCAAGTTCATCTACCTTATCCAAAGCCCACAAGAGTGTCCAGATGCATTCACTTTTCCATGTTTCGGCAATTCGCTTTTCGGGAGTTGGGTTTAACAGAAAATCTTTTTCATTTGGGGTGGTATCATCCCAAAGTTTATATTCTTTCAAATAATCAATGGCACTTTCTGGGGAAATAACCTCAAAAGCCACAAAATTGGTAACAGCAAGGATGCAAACACGGGTAGCAATCTCTTGGGGTGTTCTGACGGTGATTTCGGCCTCAGATTCAATACAGGGCAAATAATTGTTAACTTTTATTTTCTTCTCTACAAGAAAGGCTTCGCTCGCTGCTTTCCGTTCAAGCTGTTCAGATGACACACCACTTTGATCAACATCATAATATTTGCTTTCAATCTGAACATCTAGTTTTTCAACCTCAGAACGGCCATCTGCGTCCAAAATCAGATTTAAATATTTATCAACAAAATGCTGGCTATCAGACCTGCTGATTAAAGTACCCGGTTGAGTAAAAATTATGGCATCGAAGGATAGTGCTAACCGTTCAATCAATGGTTTAAGTTTTTTGGTATCTCCCTCCTCCTGCCACAATGAATATTCACAGTTAATGGTCTCGATTTTACGGAGCAACAGATTCTTCACCTCTGGTTTCTCGGCCGGTAAAGATGATACATAATTATAGAGTCCATTTAAATTAACCGCTAATGCACTGGTATCTTCGTTAGAAAAACGGTAAGAAACTTTTGCTTTTTCGCGATATGAAATGTTGATTTTCTGGTCGGCACGAAACAAACCACCTTTAATAATCAGTTCAGCATAGTGATTTTCACCATCCTGACTTACGGATAAAATTCCTTTTGGATAAACTTCTTTTAAGATGTTGGTAATTTTATTGAAACCAATATGATGTGAGTAAAAAGTAGCGATCATGCCGAAAGCTAATTATTCTTACACATTAATGCAAATAGACTTTTCAAAAAATCTCAAAAATTAGTTTAGATGCGCAGAAGGTAATTTAAAAAGATAATTTAGTAGAGAGATCTACTTTAATTGATCTCTCTACGTTGCATCTTCCAGACTAACTTTAGTCGGTAAAAACAGTATTAATTAACAGCCATTTGCTGATGGAATGGGCATTTACTGATATCTCCCCCACTCTTATCGGCCATAGCAGGCGCAGCAACGGCAGGCGTAGAAACAGGTCTTCTGCGGTGCTGATCCTGTGTAAGTGGGAACACCGAAGTAAAGAAGTTAGACCAACCGCCTGTACGAACACGCAACAGATCGAATTGCTCTGGCGAACCTACGGCCTGGCCATAAGTATCCGGATTGGCTACCGTAATGGTTAAGATATTCGATGAATGACCTTGTGCAAATTGTTGCATAACCGCTACAATCTTGTCGGCAGGGTAATTTTCATCAATATTATAATCTGTTGGCGCTCCATCAGTCATCATGTCGGTACCCTTTCCTTCAAAGCCCGCAAGCGAGGTTTCGAAACCTGCATATTGGTGGTCAATTGGTAAATCCATCGGACTTGGTGCCGAACTCAAATCTGAAGCTACGGCAGTGCCCAATCGGCGTCCATCGGCACTGGCACCGTTCCATGCACCCATTTCTACATGATTTTCAAAAGTACCCACCCCTGGTTGAATCTGGATCCCGAAAGGATATTCTTCGGTACCGTAACGTACGGCGAGATTTTGTAAAGCACTGTACATCTGTGGTAGCGGTTTGGTAAAGGTTTCTACCGAAATCCTGGCAATGCCTTCTACAATGTTGTTACCAAAAGTATCAATTTCGTGGTGACCGCGGCCATAACGGGGCAAACTTAAGGCAATATCCCTTAAACGTTTAAAGCGATCAGAACGACTGGTAATACGCGATTCGCCCGCCAAAGTACTGATAAAAGGTTCGGTCATTTTATAACCCCAATCGCAGCATAAACATTCTAACAGTTCCGGCAATGTGGTTACGGCATTTTTATCATCAAAAACCATGGTTTTAATGGCATATAAAGAGTTGATGGCCGAACTCAGGGAAATATAACACGGACCGTAAATATTATATTTGGTACCACCGCTGTAAAAATCGAGGCCACGACTTAAACAATCATCCATCAATACGTTTAGTATGGGTGAAGGACAAAATTTGGTATTGGCGCCAAAGCCCATTAGCTGACCATTAAACGCTTTTCGGTTTAACAGTTCAAAATGCTGGAAATAGATTTTAACCAGTTCATCAAAATTTTTGATCTGATCAGCAGGTTTCGAATTAAGAGAAACATTTTGACCGAAAAGATATGATTGCCCAGCTGAAGAATAAGTTCTGCCTTGGTTTAAAGCACACTCTAAAGGCTGCAGAGTAGAAAAACCACCTAATGAGAACCAGTTCTCGCCCGGAAATTGGGGTTCATAACAGCCATCGCAGGCATAATTTTGTGCCGATTGCATGCTTACGTTAGAATACCATTTTTTATTATCCTGCGCAAGGCTTCCACCTACACCATCGCCACTGTGGTACAATCCCTCTATAATTTTTTCATCATTAAGCAATATTGGATGTGCTCCACCCGAAAGGATTGCATGCGCTGCTTCTTCTAAAATATCTTTAGGAATATCTTTACGGGTACGCAAAGATAAACATGGTGCATTTAATGGCAGCCTGCCAGATGCGCGGATAAAAAGTTTTGTAACATGGTTATAAGCCGGTTTTGATTGCTCAAAATCTTCCGTTCCATCTGCTACAGTTCCACCTACGGTAATCTGCTGAATCCATTGCCCTAACGATGCCCCCTGTGGGTAAGGCCCAGAAGCGCCACCCATGGCCAGGTTACCAAAAGGCTGATGATCTTCCATAAAAATCCTGTTCTGTTGTACTTTTTCATCGAGTTTAATGTAAAAAGCATCAATAATTTCCTGGGCTTCATCTTCTGTAACATCGCCTTTTTTGTAGAAAGGATCCAGTAGCTGATCCATTCGTCCAATGGCGGTAGGTTCACCATTTAAGTGCAGGCAGGAATGCAAAGTGAATATAAACTGAACTGCTTCCACAAAAGTTTCGGGTTTATCGGTAGCGAGTTTTTTCATACGCGCTGCAATGGCCAGCAGATTGGCTTTTTCCCAGGCCTGTCCTTCGGCCATTTTATCGGCAGTCTTCCGCGCCAATTTTTCGTAATTGAGGATGTATTCGGTAATACCTAACAAAGAAAGATAAGAAGAACGGTAAAAATCCTGAAGTTCTTTTGTAGTTGCCTTTTGCTCGTAGGCCAATACCTCATCCATCATCTGCTTTAAACCCTTTTGTATGGCTTTTTCATAATGTGGTATCACGTGGCCAACGCCTGAGGCTTCGCTTAAATTGCTTAAAAAGCCATCCATACGTTCGGTTTCAGAAAGATATTTCATTACATAACGGCCTTCACCCAGCGATAGGTTTGGCATGGCACCAACAATAATTTCCTCCGGAGAAATCCGGTAAGTGTCAGATCCGTATACACATTCGCCCTTCGACTCGATAAAGGCCGAATAGGCGTGCAAACTTCCATCAGGAAAGCGGATTTTACGTCCACGGAAACCATATTCAGGAGAGCTGAACAATTGCAGACTCATGCGTACCGCCCAGCCCTTCCTGATCATGATCGATTCTTTCATGATATCAGCGGGTTTATCGCTGCCATGGTAAGCATTGATATAATATTGGAGATCTTCTTTAATCTCTTCCTGTTTACGATTAAAGTACCAGTTATCCTGCCATAATGAGAAAATATTTTCCATTAAGCTCAATATCCGGTTGCTGGGTACCTTAAAATACTGGTTATGCCTGTTGATACCGGTGGCCATGGTAAAAAGGTAATTTTGATGATTGTAATACATCAATCCATTTTCAGACGCGTCCTGGTAATGGCGGTCTAAACGCGACCAATCTACGCCCGGAAATCTCGACCAATCACCTTTATCAACATAAGTAAAATTGTTACTGTAATCCGGATGTTTCTCCAGCTCAAGATCTTCAATACTCGGGATGTAGAAAAAACCACCGAGATCGGATTTAAGGTGATTAAACAAACGGTCGTTCATAAATCCCTTATCGCCACCGATCTGGTTGTTCATAATATTCTCAAGAATAGAAGCCTCTTTGGCAAAACCGGCAAAATAAATGCCTTCTTCATCAGAAACAGTAACCGATTTCGGCGCCCTGAAACCTGCAGATGATTGTTTGGCACGGCCAAACGGTAAACCTAAACGCAATATTGGTGTAGTATTACCATGTTCATCCTGTAATCTTGCGGATTTGATGTGACTTCGCGAATCGCGGTCAGGGATAATGGTATCGTCTGTTTTACGTCCGATCAGGTCTTCGATCTGATCTTCAGTCATCATATTGATCTGGTTCCAGTTAATCAAAAAACGTTGTGCCAATACAAATGAACCACCAAAATGATCCATGTCTTCGCCACCGATTAAGGTATGTTTGGCAATGGTAATTGGATCGGAAGGATTGTTGAGGTTCTCAGAGAAACGACAGCCCAGCACTTTGCCTTTATTGCCATCCTTACTATTTGATTTTGAAGCCGCGTCCTGAGCAAAATAATGTTTGGTTACTTCTTTAAGTGAATTTATGACCAGATCTAACACCAGTTCGCAGGCGTTTTTGCTATCGCTCTTGATGTGAAACCAAAGGTCGCCCGCAGTATCATCAAATACACCTTTTGATGCATCAAAAACATCAGAAGTATAAGGGTCGGCTGCGGTTGGAAAATTGAGGCGCATGCCCTTAGGCAAAGGCAACTTATCGTTATTGCAGATGGCGGCCCAGTTTTTAAAAGAAACACCTAGTATTACAGAGGTATTACGGTCTTTAAGTTCGGGGTGGGTATTGATTTCTTTCCTTAGAGAAGCCATCAGATCAGCCAATTGTTGGCGGCTGACCTGTGTTTTGGCCCAAAAGGTGGTAAAGATGGCGAATGGCGAAGGATAAACTAATCCCCGCTGACAGTGTTTCCATACTTCATCTAATCTTTCTTCCAGTTTTAGTGTAATCATTTTTCGAGCAATTTATATTTGTAGATGGTTAATTATGTCCATTAAAGGATTGGACATTTATAACTGGAAGTAACTAAATTTTTGTGGATTAAAATACCGTATAATCACCCTTATTTGTATAATCAGATAAACCCATTAAGCCAGGGGAGATCAGGACGTCTTCATCCGCACCGCGGTTCAGAAACCAGAATAGTCATTTACAAAAAAACTTAACCTGATAAATCTTGCGTTTTTTTAGGATAATAATTGTTTAAAGGAATCAGAACTATAAATTCTATCTTTCAGTTAAAAAATAATTTGTGGTAAGAATGTAGTCTTTTTAAACAGGCTAAAAGATAGCTACTTATAAATATCATAAGCGCACTAAGTTTTGCGGCAGAACACAGAACATTATTTGTGGGATATAACTATAATTACCTCAATTGTTGTAAAAACAAATTCAGATCTTCTTCCTTACCTAAACCCAACTTTTGTTTAATGCGGTAACGGCTCATGCGTACACTTTTAGGTTCGATACCTAAACGAACAGAAACCTCTTTGTTAGTCAAGCCCATCAACATATAAGAGCAGTATTTTAGATCAAGACGGGTAAGTGCATGGTTGGCTTTTTCCTGCAGGCGTTCAAAAAAAGCGGGATTGTTTTCGATAAAATCTGTCTTGTGTTCTTCAAATACCTTATCCATCTTTTTCTGTTGGTTCACAATCCGTTTAATCTGCTCATCAAGCGAAAGATGGCTTTCAGGATTTACCTTTTCCGGTATAAGCTCCAGCAGTTCGTTTTTTTCTTCGATTTGTAAATTTCCTGCCAATACTTCCTTCTCCAGCCGCTCCTGGCGCTCTTTTAGCAAAACCTGCTCAGTTTGAAGCTGCATCGCTTCTGCCTCTTTTAGCTGCGCCTTCAATTCTACGGCTTTTTTTTCCTGGTCAATCAGTTCCTGCTTCCTGATCGATGCTTTGAGTTTATAATTGTAAGACATCAGCAATAAAAGCAATGCAGCAATCCCCGTTAATCCCGAAATAATATAAAATATATTCAATTTTTTGGTATACCTGGCTTGCTGTTGTAAATAAGCAATCTCCCGCTCATTTTTTTGAGATTGATACTGTGCCTCTATCCTAACGGTACTGTTTATTTTTTCTTCATCAAAAGCCTTTTTATAATAATTAAAATACTGCTTTAAATAATTTAACGCTGCCTGCTGATTACCTTTTTTTTCAGCAATATTGGCAAGCCCCTGGTATATCCTGGCCTGGGTTAGCGGCATTTTCACCACTACTCCCGAAATTTTATCCAATCCGGTGAGGAGTAGTTTTTCCGCTTCATCATAGTTTCCGTCTCGTAATGCATATTCGCTTCTTAACCCATAGCAGTTTAGTAAAACCTCAAGTAAATTTGTCTTTTCAGCAATTCCAATGGCGATATCAACATATTTTTCGGCACTATCACGATAGGAAGCAGGATAATATTGGAAATAGGCGTTGGCGGTATTTAAAGCTGCTGCAGCCGTATTACTGTAGGTGACCATGCGGCCAGCCTGCTCTTTCGAAAGTCGAAGCGACTTTTTATAGGTCAACAAAGCAGAGTCGAGCAGATTACGTTTTAGTGTATCCTGCTTAAAACGGTCATAATAACTTTGTCCAATGGTAAAATAAGCATTGTTTAACAAATCAATCTGTTTACTTTTTATCGCGCTCGAGTAACACAACCTGGCGTATTTTTGCTGTTTTAAAGGGTCATTGCCATAGCCATAAAAACTGGCTAAATAGTGATAAATGGTACTTTCGTAATCATCTACATGCTGGCCTTTAAAAAAATCGAGGGCTTTAAGCAGCTTGGGTACCGACTTATCATTCTCATCGTTCACGAGGTCTAACCAACCACTTCTAAACCAAACAAAGCCCAATGCAATACGGTCTTTTGTTCTTTGAGCATAAACTTGGGCACTATCTAAACTTGCATAAGCACTTTTGAGATCTTTTTTCCATACATATAAATGTACAAGTGTAGCATAGGCCATGGCTTTACTTTTTCCGTCTTTTAACCCCTCTGCAACTTTAATA
Organism: Pedobacter suwonensis; assembly: GCF_900111825.1. Classification (GTDB taxonomy): domain Bacteria; phylum Bacteroidota; class Bacteroidia; order Sphingobacteriales; family Sphingobacteriaceae; genus Pedobacter; species Pedobacter suwonensis. Next base: position 17,912 of record NZ_FOJM01000006.1, on the reverse strand, counting down.
GCCCCGTTGGCCTGTTGAAAGGATAGTGGAAGGTTTTTTTCAAAATTAGCCTTGGCCAGTTTGCAGTAGATATTAGCCTTTTCTTCTTTTGAAGTGCTTTGCGCCAGCAAATGGTTTAACGAATCTAAATAGATCTTTTGCGCTTCTGCGCTTTTTAAAAAAAATAAAAGACAGAGTAAAATAACCGGTAATTTTTTCAGTGGTAGCTGCATAATCAAAAATATAAAGAAACATTTACAACAACAGAATTACGACAATTAATCGAAAATCAGCCATTTCTACGGCTTTTGTAGTCTCCTTGTAGACGGCTTTTTAAAAATTGGTAGTCGCAGTGTAGGTTCTCCTTTCTTGATGAAACATAAAGGCACAGGTAATTTTGTATTGTTCAATTTACTAGAAATTTAAATTATGAAACAGAAAACAATTGCGGTAGTTGCCTACATTACACTCATCGGATGGATTATTTCTTATCTTGAATTTAAAAAATCGAAAGATAAAAGTGCATTGGCCAATTACCATTTGGGGCAGTCGCTTGGCATTATCATTATTACTATTCTCTTAAGTATCTTAAGCAGTATTATCCTGGCCATTATCCCTTCACTGGGCTTTGTATTTTATATCATTTTATTACTTCCATTTATATTGATGTTATTGGGTATGGTTACTGCCAATAATGGTTTAGAAAAACCAGTTCCTTTAATCGGACGCATATTTGAAGGTAAATTCCATTTCTAACTGAGCTCGTTATGGCTGCCCAGTGAAAATGTAATGGCTCGCATTACAAAATGGCAGCATCTTTGAAAGCATTTTAAACTTAATTAACCTGATCATGAATACTGAACAATATAAACAACTGTTTAACCCAGATGATAGCCCTGGATGGCAGGCGATAGATGATCAACTGGAAAAAATTTATGGTACTACCGAAGCCCGGCATTATCCGCCATTATGCGGAATCCATTATGTAGCTGGGGGAACCGACCCTATAGATGGTGCGAGTATTTATGATAGTAATCACCAAAGCCCTCACCGCCACATCATCAGCTACGGTATGAGCGAACTTTATTACGATGAAGAAAAAGCTGGCGGAGAATTTACCAAGTGGGGCTTTGAATTTACCTTTAGGTTAGCACCATTTAAAGATGATGAAAAAGATCCTATCTGGGCGATCCAGGTAATGAATAATTTAGCGAGGTATGTATTTACAAGTGGTAAATGGTTTGAGGAAAACCACTTCATACCGGCTAATGGACCAATAAGACTGAATACCGATACCCAGATAACGGGTTTTGTATTTGCATTGGATCCGGAACTTGGAAAAATTGAAACCCCTCATGGCGAACTTAGCTTTCTTCAGCTGGTGGGGATTACCGATGCCGAGGTAGAAGAACTGAAAAAAAATCCTTCCATAGGAGCTGTTGAGGAACTGGTTGAAAATCTAAAAAAGGATAACCTTTTATTGATAACAGACCTGAACAGAAAATAAAAAAGCTATGCGAAATATCCTTTTTACACTGCTGATCTTTTGTTTAGCATCTTGTCAATCCAAAAGGGCAGTTCAGCTACATACAGTCCTTTCAAACTCAGAAAGGGCTGTATTTAATATCATGGTGGGTAAAAACGGACCGAACGAAAGAAAACATCACTGTATTATTGATGGCGATTTTAAATGTGCGCTGCAGGCGGTTGACGATAAAGAAAGGGCTTTTAATACGGTAATCAATAAGATAAACGCCGTGGAAACAAACGATATAAAATATGGAAATGACTTAAAGAAAGCAGCGATCAGCTATTATAACGCACTTAAGCAATTCGAAATTTCCGACAGACAGGAGATTGCCCTACAACAGCTAAGCCACGATAAAACAAATACAGCACAGGTGCGCGATAGCGCGATGGCAAAACAGCTGCAATTACTGAACAAAAAACAGGAAATGCGTCAGCTTATTGATAAAAAGGAAAGCCAATTGGCCGAAATACAAAAACAGTTTAACTCAGTTAACCACCTTGATTGATGGGAGAAGCATATTATACCATTTCCTGTAAAAACAGTTTCAGGTCCTCATCCTTACCCAAACCCAATTTTTGCTTTATCCGGTAACGGCTCATACGCACGCTTTTGGCTTCAATATGCATTAGCTGCGCAATTTTTTTGGTATCCATCTTTAAATGAAGGTAGGCACAGAGTTTTAAATCGAGCGGGGTAAGTTTTTGCTGGGCCTTCTGGTTTAACGTAGAAAAGAAATCAGGATGCACCTGCTGAATCTGGAATTTTGCTTCTTCAAAATCATTATCCAACATCAATTCTTCATTCCAGATTTTATTGATGTTGAGCTTTTGGTTATCACTCAGTTTTTCCTTAAGCTGAAACAGCACTTCCTTTTTGTGCTCCAGCTGTAACTGACTGGCCATTACTTCTTTCTGCAATTGCTGCTGCTGACTTTCCAGCAAGAGCTGCTCCGCTTTTAATCTGGCCTGCTCTTCTTTTTCGAATTTCATCAGCAGTTCGGCATCCTGTTTTTCTAAATGCAATTGCCTTTCGCGCTGTAAAGAGTACTTTAACCTGAAGTGGTAAGAACGGAACATAAATATAAGGCCCAAAATGGAGGCAATGGCAATACCGATGTACAGGTACTTTTGTTGCCGCGCATATTGTGCGCGTTGCTTTAATAGCTTTACCTCATTGTTTCTTTTTTCAGCCTCATACTGTACCTCTAATTTTTGAGCATTTAAAGTCCGTTTTTCATCAAAATATCTGCTATTGTATTCGGTTACCCGTTTCTGAAATGCCAAGGCCTTTTCATAGTTTCCCTGTTGCTCATAAAACTTAGCCAGAGCGGTTACAATATTGATTAAAGTGTAATAAGAAGGTACTTTTTGAGTTTTTAATATGCTATAGGCTTCTTGCAGATAGGCTTCAGTCATCACAAAATTTTTGTTCCTCTTGGCATATTCACTTAAAATCCCCAAACTGCTTGCCCTGATTTCTTCACCGTTGATGGCACCTTTCATAACTTCGTTAGCCAATCCAGCATAGCGGATGGCATTGGCTTTTGCAGCCTCATCCGTATCAGAAAAATAACGCAGGTAATAATCTGCGCTATTGATACAGGCAATACCATAAGTTTTGCGGGCAACATATTTAGGATATTGCTGATAAAGGTTTTGGGCTTTATTTAAATAGTAAATAACACTGTCTCGAAACACTGGATTTTTAGTGCTGGCGTAATTATAATCTGCAGCAACAGATAACGCAGTATAACAATTGCCCAACAGATTATAATCGGTAGTTTTCAGGGCATTTTCGGTAGCAGCCCTCGCATATTTATTTACATTTTTAACATCATCCCAATGGGTATTGATCATATAAAGCAGGTAATATATTTTGGCGCTAAGGTAAGGGTCAGCTGTTTTCTCCAACAACTTTAGTGCAAGTCCACAATATTTGGTAATCTGCTCCGAATTATCTATCGCATTATAGAACAAAGCCTGTGCATAATAAGCGTAGGCCATTGCGATGGGCTGCCGCGATTGCTGCGCGATAAACAATGCACTATCGCCAGCTTTTTTTGATGAAACAAAATTTTTGGTTGTGGCATATATACTAGCCTGTATGGTATAGGCTTTCGTAACCTCTGCTAAATTTTTAAATCTTAAAGCTAAAGCTGCGCTCTGTTGAGCTTTTCGTATCGCTGCTTTATAATCGCCATTAATTCTACTTTGCTCCGCAAGCTGCGTTAGCAATGCCGGTTTATCTTTATCGCTTAACTGATTGAGTGCAGTACTATCTAACAAAGTTTGCCCACTCGTCATCAAACAGCTGGCACAAATGATGATTAAGAGAAATATCTTTTTAAAATGTTGATGTTTCATTGGGTAAAATTAACATAAAGATTGGCCTTGATGGTAATTGTAGACAAAATCCGAAAAACCGAAAACAACATAAAAAACTGAAATACAGACAATTAAATTAAGCTGTAGATGTATTGTAGACGTTTTTCAAAATGTTGTAGATGCTCTGTAGGCGGCAGATTCTTTTAGATGATGATGGTTTACCCCAAATTTGACCTAAATAATTTTTCAACCTAAAAACAGAAATCATGGACAACAAAACCCTTTCAATCGTTTCTTACATCACCCTTATTGGTTGGTTAGTCGCTTATTTTGTCGGAAAAGATAAAGCTGATACTTTGCTTAAATATCACTTAAGACAGTCGTTAGGCCTTGCCATTGTAAGTATTATTTTCAATATAGCCTTTACCATCATTGCCGGCATAGTACCCAGTTTATCCTTTTTAGGATTTGTGGGTTATGCATTTATCATCCTTTGGATCATTGGAATCATCAATGCGGCCAATGGTGCGTTAAAACCTGTTCCATTTATTGGTAAATGGTTCGAAGACAAGTCTTCATTTGTTGGTAAATACTAAGATAAAGTTATGCGCCTCAAAATTTAAAAGATCATGCAATTGGTGATGGTATTTGCCATCACCGCATGTTTTTAACATTAGCCAAAGATTAAACTTAAAGTTAAACCTTAAACGGATGGTATAGGAATTGAAGCATATTTTATACTGTAGATAATCATAACAATGGAAGCATTTAAATACTTCGAACAAGAAGGAAACAATTATAACCTTAAAGTACAAAAGGGACTTTTATTTACCCTTGCTATGGGCTGTGTTGCAGCTATAGTTGCCATATTGATATATAGCACCAGCAAGGCGACATTTTTCTATGTTGCTTTATTTGCTTTTATAGGCATAATGTGCATCCTGCGTACAACGGGCGCCATTATATTCAATAATCAAACCCGCGAAATACAGCGTAAACGATTTTTCTTCAGTGCTCCGGTAAACTATAGTTTTGATGATTTTGACCATTTCCTCATCTCAAAGCAAAAAAGCTATTTTATCACCATCATGGTTCAGGCCATTATGGTTATGAGAAAAGATAATAAAACCAGACATATCCTACTGGCACAAACCTTATTTACCGCAAAACCCCTGCAAAAACTTAGTGAAGAAGTAAGTACGATCATGGGCTTGCCGCAAAATTAAAATCCCAATACCTAACTATGACAGGATATAATCTAAAAACTGAAAGTGGACGTCTAAGTTTTCAGCCTGAACGGGATTATAAAGGCAAAATTTTATTTTTTTCGTTCCTTTCGGTAGTAATATTTGTTATAACGCCTATGCTAAACCTCTATCGGGATACGTTCTGGGGCGTAATGGCCATTGGGTTTGTAACGACACTAACAGCACTTTACGATTTTATCTTCCATTTTAATGTCACCTATATTTTCGACCAGTACACTGGGCAAGTCTATAAAAAAATCCCCGGTTTACTTACCCGCAAGATTATGGCTTTCGAGGATGTATATATCCTCCATGTACAGGAAGATGGGCTGTTACACTATGCCTTATCACATAAACAGAATAAATTTGGCAAAAGCTTTGCCATTAGCCAAGCCTTTGGCAGCAGCCGCAAAAGTCAGATCAGGCAGGCAGCTTTTGAAACAGAAGTTTTAGCGGAAATTGAAAAAATCATCCATCGAAGCAAATGATAAACAAGCGCTTCAAACGTCCTAATTAAATATGATAAAATCTTAATCTGGCCAACATAAAAAAACATGAACAAAGGACTTTCGATATTCTGGATAATTTACATGCTGTTTTTCGCTATTCCGTTCCCCATGTTCATCTATTACAGCACCAGGGACGATAGCTTACCCAACGTAATAACCGACAATCCATGGTATTCACTTTCGATACTGGCCATATCTGTACTATTTTGGGCAATATTGTTAATTGGTTATTTCAAGAAATGGGTAATCCGCAATTTTTCGATTAAACGTAATATAGAAAAACTTAAAACCACCGGAGAACCGAGGGAGGCCAGGATATTAGAATCCACAAAAATCCATAAAACTGACGCTGCCTATGACACCTATGAACTTACGTTGCAGTTTAAAAATCTGTCGGGCAGCCTGATTATGCAAAAAACCATCGTAAATGATGCAAGACCTTATGAACGCCGATACGAAGCGGGCAAAACCATTGGCATCCTCCTAGATAAGGAAGTAAAAAACGTTCCTTATTTTATTGTTGCCTCTACAGTGGTAAGCATTAAAAAAATGACCATATTTTTGACCAGCCTGACCTGGCTTACTTTTGCCTCCCTTGTTGTTTGGTATTATATTTATTCCTACAATTTAGAAAGCATGGGTATGGGCTGGCGTTTCATGGGAATCGGCCATCCTTTATTAACCTGCGCCTTTATGCTGCTACTTTATCGTGCTTTCGGTGCTTTTATAGCTAAAAAATTTATCGGTAAACCAGATCAATTGTTCCTGATTAAATTTAAAGGTACGCAGACTACTGCCAGGCTGCTCAAAGTCAGCCAGACCGGAACGTATATCAACGAGCAGCCGATGGTTGATTTTGAACTCGAATTTACCGATCAGTTTAACCGGAAGCACCGGGCAAACATCAAAAAAATTGTAGATCTGCTAGACCTGGATAGTGTTAAACAGCCGAGTTTTTCTATTTTTTACCTGAACGAGAATCCACAAAAAATTGCCTTTGAAAGTGATCTTAACAAACTTAAAGGAGAATTTTAATGAAAAATTTCAGAAAAATTTATGGCCTGGTTTTGCTGCTCGGCTTATTCAGTTTGAGTTGCAAACAAATTACCAAAAGTATAAATGAAACCTTTCAACCAAACGATTCATTAGTAAGATATAATAAAGAAAACAGTTTTAAACAAAATGGCGTAGCTAAAGGCATTACAAAATCATCTTCTAACACCTCTATAGAGCGCCAGCAAGAAAGAATTACTGTTAAAAACGATGATACCGTCGATATATCTGAAATGGAGCTCAAAACAAAAGAGATGTTCAAAGACATTGAATTGTTAAAACTAAAACAAAGCCCGGCGACAGCTAAAGAAATAAAGAGAAGGATAAACCGGTTTTTAAAAGAGATGAAACTGGAAGAAGGCGGGCTTAAAACCATTGATACAGAAAAATCTACAGTAAAAACTAAAAAAGGATTATTAAGTCCTGCTGAACTGGCATTAGCACAAGAACGGTTAAAGAAAATCCCTCAATACCGTAACAAAGAAATTATCGTATATCAATCTGTTCATTTTTACGATAATGGCGCTATAAATATAATGTTGCGGCACCCTGTAAACCTCCAATATGCCGATGCTTATGAATATCGGGATGGGGAATGGTCTTTACCGAAACCCGTATTGGCCAGAGATATTGAAGGCAGAACCTTCCCTTTAAGCAGAATGCATTTTGAAGACGCATGGAAGGTAATCAAAATCTATAATGAAAAAGCAGCTCAGATTGAGGGGGCTGTGCCAACTAATTCAGTCTACATTTCTATCTGGGATAACGATATGCGCTGGTTTCCCAGAAGTATCAACGGTACCCGTGATCGTTTCGATATACAGTTTAATGATGATGGCACACTTAAAAGTTTTAGGCAGGAGTTCTGATATCCTTCCCTTAAATATCGAATAAATCATCCATAGTAACCTCATTTTGTACCAAGCCAGTTGCATACATATTACTCTTAATACCATGTGTTGTAACCATTGCTAAAAACAGTGTTTTTTTAGTCTTACTCTCCCGGCGGAAAGCATCAAGTTTGTACTGTAGCTCGGCAGCATAGGTTTTGTCTATTGCGAACTCGGTATTGGAGAATTTCATTTCACATACACTGATCACATTATCCTGACGATCGAGCAATAGATCGATCTGTGTACCGTTTCCCGTTTTTGGTGCATCTCGCCAGGCTGAAGTTTCCGTAAACACACCAGCAATACCTAATGCTTGTTTAATATTACTTAGATGTTTCATGCAGATACCCTCAAAAGCATAGCCACTCCAACTTTTCCAGGAAGATGTAGATGATTTTTTTAGCCATGTACCTGCGCCGGTAGATCTGGAATGTTCGATAAATTTGAGGTAAAAAAGGCTGTATTCGTCACTAAGTTTATAAATGCTTTTATTGGCATTTTTATGGAGCGGCAGATATGGCGTAATAAAACCAGACTCTACCAATTCTTCAAGTAAGATACTCGTAGTTCCCCCGCTTTTTAGGTTACAAGCGGCAATAATTTCGTTTCTTGTCAATCCCGATGGTTTATCAGCAAGTGCTTTAACTACGGCAATATGCCTGTCTGCGGCTTCGAAAAGATAGCGGTAAAGGTTTACAAATTCTGTTGACAACAAGCCATCTTTAGTAAAGCAAAGCCTGTCGATAGCCTGAATTGCACTTTCACCTTTTTTAAGTTCCTTTAAATAATGGGGCACACCGCCCATTACCATAAAAACATTCAAGATCTGGTAACGGTCGAGATAGATATTATTTTTTTTAAGGTACAGTTCCGTTTCATGCAATGTAAAAGGTAAAAGACGTATTTTTCGCGTCAGCCGGTTATGTAAACCTCCTTTACTGTTCACAACTTTTTTGATCATCCATGTGGCAGCAGATCCACAGATGGCCACAATTAAATTTGGCTGTTGTGATGCCCATTGATTCCAGAAATATTCAAATGCAGAAAGAAAACCTGATTTATGCGAGCTTAGCCAAGGGAATTCATCAAAGAAAATTACCGCTTTTCTTTTTTTGAGTATTGGCGTTGCAAATTCTCTGAGTTGCCAGAAGGCTTCCGTCCAGTTTTTTGGTGTTGCAGGTGCCAATCGGGAACCTAAAGCCTCTGCCATCGCCCTGCTAAAATTAAGTAACTGCTCCGTAGCATTTGCATTATGAACGCCCGAAAGTTCGAAGATAAGTTGTTTTTTAAAGAACGAACGGATTAGAAAGGTCTTTCCAACCCTTCGCCTGCCAAAGATGGCTAAAAGTTCTGATGAAGGTGATTCGAGTACCTCTTCGAGTATTTTTCTTTCAGCAATTCTTCCAATGAGCAATTCCATTTTCTTTTAATTAATCAGCAAATGCATTAATTTATCCGCGGCCAAAACATACGATAAAAATATAATTTTGGCTGTAGATAAAAAATTATCCGCAGCCAAAATATATAGCAAATATATAGTTTTGGCTGCAGATAAAGAAAATCGCTTAAATAAAACGCTTAAAATCAGTCGCCAACACTTAACTCGTTTCCCCGTGCTTTCTCTTCATATTCTCTGTAGTTAAATAAATTTGCAGCTTTTTTTTTGCGACGAGCACACTGAAATCATGGAACATTGAACATTGAACATTACTTAAACATACCCCCAACTTAGCGCACTTTGCGTTTACTCTTTGCTTCCTTTGCGGTTAAAAATTACAATAAATCCTTCAACACTACCCAAACATTTTCTGCCAAAATCTTATCGCCTTCTGCCGTAGGGTGAATACCATCAGCCTGGTTTAATTTAGGAACACCGCCAACTTTATCTAATAAAAAAGGGATGAGGGCCATTTTATTTTTCTTTGCCAGTTCAGGAAACATGTTTTTAAAGTCTGCAGCGTATTTTGCTCCCATATTGGGTGGAACCTGCATACCCGCCAATACCATCTTAACATTCGGGTATTTAGCTTTTACCCGATCGATAATGGCCTGAAGATTTTTAGTGGTTTGCGCAACGGGCAATCCCCTAAGCCCATCATTAGCGCCCAGTTCAAGTACAAAAATATCTACCCGCTGTTTAAGCAACCAGTCAATCCGCGCTTTTCCGCCAGCAGAAGTTTCGCCACTTAAACCACCGTTAATTACGTTATAAGGCATTTTTAAAGAATCAATCCGATTTTGGATCAATGCCGGATAAGCTTCTGTCGGGTCGAGCCCATAACCTGCAGTTAAACTGGTACCGAAAAAAAGGATATTCTTTTGTTTGGTTGCCACAGCAGCCTGCTTTTGGTCAGTTGAATCTAAAGTTTTATCCGCATTGTTTTTACTTTGCGGGTTTCCGCAGCTTATCACCACAAGGCTCAAAACAAATAGCCCCATTAATCGTTTTCGTAACATATCTAATTAATCTGTATCTAATTATCTTAACAGGCAGTGCCCCGTTATGTTTGGCAAAACCTATACGCAAACCCTAAAAATTCAGCTATTGGAAAGCATATTGAACATCCGAAATGTAAGCAAAATTTACCAGAGTGCCGGACGGGAACTCACCGTTCTGGATAATATTAATTTCTCGATAACTGCCGGCTCAACGGTAGCCATTACAGGTCCATCGGGAAGCGGAAAAACCACCTTGCTAGGTTTATGTGCCGGACTAGACAGGGCCAGCAATGGAACGGTTGAACTGAACGGAATTGCACTCGAAAAATTAAACGAAGATCAGCGCGCTGCCGTTAGAAATCAATACGTAGGGTTTATTTTTCAGAATTTTCAGTTGCTGCCTACATTAACCGCTTTAGAAAATGTAATGGTTCCTTTAGAATTAAGAGGTGCAAAAAACATCCGTTCACATGCCTTAGAACTACTGGATAAAGTTGGACTGGCCGACCGTTCGCATCACTACCCCATTCAATTATCAGGTGGAGAACAACAGCGCATTTCGTTAGCAAGGGCATTTTCGAACCAACCTGCCGTGCTCTTTGCAGATGAACCTACCGGAAACCTCGATGCCGAAACCAGTGAAAAAGTAATCAAATTGCTATTTGATTTAAACAAAGATGCCGGAACCACTTTGATCATCGTAACACACGACCTTGAGTTGGCTGCCAGAACGGAAAGAAACATTAAAATTAAAGGTGGCATCATCATCTCAGACGAAAACCCTGCTTATGTCCAATAGCCTTCCAAAACAATCTGTTCCGTTTTCCTGGCTGTTTAAAATGGCCTGGCGTGATAGCCGGAAAAACCGTGCGCGTTTATTGCTTTTCATCTCATCAATCATTTTGGGCATTGCCGCTCTTGTTGCCGTTTATTCGTTTAAAGATAACCTGCAAAAAGATATTGATGCACAGGCAAAAGAACTTACCGGGGCCGATCTGGTTTTAGATAGCCGTAAAGGTGTAAGCAAAGCCATGCAAAAAATGCTCGATACGCTTGGCGATGAGCGATCGCAGGAGAAAACTTTTGCCTCCATGATTTATTTTCAGAAAGGTGGAGGCAGCCGTTTGGTACAAATGAAGGCTCTGGAGGGAAATTACCCTTATTATGGCACCATAGAAACCATTCCGCTGGCTGCAGCCAGGCACTTTCAAACCGGAAGAAATGCCTTGGTAGATCAAACCCTGATGCTGCAGTTTAACGCAAAAGTTGGCGATTCTGTAAAAATAGGAGACCTTAATTTTAACATTTTGGGCACTTTAACCAAAGCACCCGGACAAACGGGCATTGGTGCCAGTATAGCCCCTACGGTGTATATTCCCCTACAAATACTCGACAAAACCAACCTGATCAAAACCGGAAGCCGGATCAATAACAAATTTTATTTCAGGTACAACGATCCGTCGGGAATAGATGAGTGGGTAAAAAAGAACGACAGTAAATTAGAACAGGAAGGCTTTGATGCCGATACCGTAGAATCGAGAAAAGAGCAGACCGGAAGATCGTTTAAAGATGTAAACCGCTTTCTGGCCTTATCTGGTTTTATTGCTTTGCTACTGGGTTGTGTTGGTGTGGGTAGTGCCATCCATGTATATATCCAGGAAAAATTAAGTGCCATTGCCACGCTAAGGTGTTTAGGATTAAAATCCCGTCATGCCTTTTTAATCTACCTGATACAGGTATTTTTTATCGGCTTAATTGCTGCAGTATTAGGGTCTGCTTTGGGCACGGGCATACAGTTTTTACTTCCGTTGGTGTTAAAAGATTTTCTACCGATCGAAATTACCATACAGGTTTCGTGGCCGGCTGTAGGCCAGGGTATTTTGTTGGGGTTGATCATTTCAGTCCTTTTCGCCCTCCCCTCGCTCTTATCCGTTAGGAAAATTTCGCCATTAAATGCCATCCGGATATCTTTTGAAAAAGCAGGAGGGAAAAGAGATCCGCTAACCTGGGTAGTGTATTTGCTGATGGCAGCCTTTATTATGGCTTTTACCCATTTGCAGATGAAAACATGGCTGCAAACGCTGGTATTTACCGCCAGTATTGCCGTTGCTTTTTTACTGTTGATTGTACTGTCTAAAATTTTGATGTTTCTGGTGCGAAAGCTTTTGCCCAACTCATCCGGTTATTTATGGCGGCAGGGATTTGCCAACCTCTATCGCCCGAATAACCAAACCTTAATGCTCACGGTTTCTATTGGTTTATCAACTGCATTTATCTGCACCCTATTTTTTGTTCAGGGCATATTAATGAGTCGTGTTACACTTTCATCCGGCAACAATCAGCCAAATATGGTGATGTTCGATATCCAGAACACGCAGAAGGAAGGATTAGACAGTTTAACCAAAGCTTTCGAACTACCGTTAATGAACCAGGTGCCTGTAATTACCATGCGCATTGAGGAGATTAATGGTAAGAAAGCCAGTGCAGATACCAATAACAGAAGAGCTTACCGAAACGAGATCAGGGCTACTTACCAGGATACTTTAACGGCAGCAGAGAAAATTACAGCAGGCAAATGGACCGGAAGAATAAAACCCAATCAAACGGTTTATATTTCACTGGATCAGCGTTATGCCCAATCAATTCATGTTGGGCTGAATGATAAAATCCTTTTTAACGTTCAGGGCATGATGATCCCGACCATTGTTGGAAGTTTAAGGGAAGTAAACTGGAGCAGGATGCAGACCAATTTCAGGGTTGTTTTTCCTGCCGGGGTATTGGAAGAGGCACCGCAGTTCCATGTATTGATGACCAGGGTACCATCAGGCGAAGTTTCAGCCCGTTTTCAGGGAGAAGTGGTTCAAAAATTCCCCAATGTTTCTGTGATTGATTTAGACCTCGTGTTAAAATTAGTGGATGAATTGCTGAATAAAATTGGTTTCGTAATCCAGTTTATGGCTGGCTTTAGCATGGTAACTGGATGGATTGTTTTAATATCCTCGGTATTAACCAGTAAAAACCAGCGGATAAAGGAAAGTATTTTATTACGGACCATGGGCGCCAGTAGAAAGCAGATTTTAGCAATAAATGCAATTGAATATTTCTTTTTAGGTGCTTTTGCGGCAGGTGCTGGTTTAATTCTGGCCATAGGCGGGAGCTGGACATTGGCTAATTATACTTTCGATGCGGCCTTTATACCTCCTCTTGTGCCAACCCTATTGTTGTTCGGTTCAATTGTATTGCTCGTAGTGGTTACAGGTGTGTTAAGTACAAGAAGTATTTTGAACCAGCCACCATTAAGATTTTAAGAACGGAAAGTTAATTCAACCTAAACTATATCATAGTAACTTTTTTCCGTGAGATGATACTGCTATTGGTTTGTACCAAACAAGATTAACACAAATTTTAAATATCAATTAACCAAAACTTACCAGATTTTAGCGAGATAAAAAAAATGCACCTAGATAAATACTGTTATAAAAATCCGTATTGATCTAGGCGCATCTGTGGTTAAAAACCTTTACTTCATGAACCTGGCCTATGCAGCATCAATTGCCTCACGAAGTGCTTTGGCGGCTGCAGCCGGATCTTCAGCGCCATAAATGGCAGCACCTGCAACGGCTACCATTGCTCCTGCTTTTATAACAGCAGCAACATTTTCGATATTTACCCCACCTGCGATTGAAACCGGAACACCAGCTCTTGCAGCCTCATCAATTAAAACCTGGATAGAATAACCAGCCGTCCACTGTTCATCTAAACCAGCGTGCAGTTCTACAAATTCTACACCTAATGCGGTCACTTCCTGTGCTCTTTTAACCCGGTCAGGATAACCAATTGTATCTACAACCACGCCTTTGCCATGCGCTTTTGCGGCTTTAACGGCTCCAATAATGGTTGCATTTCCTGCAGCACCCATTACGGTTACTAAATCAGCACCGGCTTTAAATGCGATATCAGCTTCCAGTTCACCCGCATCAGCAGTTTTTAAATCTGCAAATACCAGTTTGTCAGGATGTGCTGCTTTCATTGCGGTAATCACCGTCGAACCCATATTTTTGATCAAAGGAGTTCCCAATTCAATAATATCTACATAAGGCGCAACTTTTGCTGCTAATGCCAGTGCTTCTTCCGTTGTTAATAAATCTATTGCTACTTGTAATTTTGCCATGATGGTATTGATATATAATAATTAACTAAATTGTTATTCGAGATTGGCGTGTCTTTTCCAGAGTTCTTCTGCAGGTTGATCGCTTAATTTCCAAAGCGACTGAAAAACGGCATCATTAAGCAGAAGCAGAAATTGTTCAAAAAGGCTTCCGGCATACTGGGTAGATACCTTTTTACTTTGATCTTCTTTCTCTGCGGCCGGAACCAAAACAAGGTGATTGCATAATTTTGCCAAAGCTGATTCTGCATTGGTGGTAATGCCCACTACATTTGCACCTGCTTCAATCGATTTTTCTACAGCCTTTACAATCGATCCGGTTGTTCCGGAACCCGATGCGGCAATCAATAAATCGCTGGTGCCAATGGCCGGACTGGTGGTATCGCCAACATAATATACGATTAGCCCAAGGTGCATCAAACGCATAGCGGCCGATTGCATTGCAAAACCCGAACGGCCTGCAGCTGTAATAAAAATCCGTTTCGCATGCTGGATATGGTATATAAAAGGAATAAGCTGATCTAACTGTACTTTTTTGGCCAATTGTGTATTTTCTTCTATAATCTTATCTAGGTTCATTTGCAGATCCCAAGCCAATTGCTGATTATCCAGCTCATCTGTCAAAACTTCATTATTGATCATTTCTACTGATTCTTTTGATTCCATTCTGCTTTACATTAATGGCTCAAAGGTATGGTAGCCAGCTAAAACGAGGATTATACATTCCGCCATTTATATGGGACAATTTGGAAATCCTAACAAAAAAAAGTCATACATTAGCCATAATCAATGCACCTTTTCCGAATAGTCCACCACAATTATCATTTAATCCAATCGCTAAGAATTTAAGTTTTTAACTTTAACCATCATGAGTTTATCAACAGAAAGCACGCATCTGGTAAGGGCTATTATTTACATCCGCGATTTAAGCAATTGCCCGCCCAGCTACCTCAACGATCCGGGCAGAAAAGAATTCTTTGAAATTGTTTGGCTTAAAAATGAAGATCCTTTACACGCCCTGCAACAATCCGAATTTGACAGCAAAGGTGATTGGATTTATCTGATTCCGCCTTACCGTGTACATCAGCTTAATAAGGCAGGCAAAAATGGGGTATTAATCTCATTTAAAAGATCTGTATTGGAAGGGGAAGAAAAAGAATTTTTGCTTGATCTGTTCAAAATCTTTAATGTTCAGGGCGAATTTTCGTGCCTGAGGCTCAATACAGAAACAGCAGCAGAGCTGAGCAGCATTTACAGATTAATTGAAGATGAATACCAGAAAGCAGGCAACAATTTCATTATTACGAAGGCATTGTTAAAGGTGTTTTTATTAAAATTGATACAAGTTAAAGAACATGAATTTACCAGCCATGATGTACAGCAAAAAAGGGTTTATGAATTTTTGATGTTGCTCGAAAGCAACTACCAACAGGTTAGAAATACTGATTTTTATGCGGGCAAAATCGGTATCAGTTCTAAACGACTGAACCAGATTTTAAAAGAAAAACTAAACAAAACCGGCATGCAGATCATTCACGACCGCATTATACTGGAAGCTAAACGAAAAATTATACACAGTGAGCAAACCATCAAAGAGATTGCCTACGAACTTGGATTTTCAGACAGGCCATACTTTAGCCGTTTTTTTAAAAAACAGACGCAACAAACACCAGAAGAGTTTCAAAAACAAGCCAGAAACCACATCGAATCAAAATTTAATACACTTGTTTAAAAAAACTGACATGTTTTGCGAATAATCGATACTTTTACTTTTATGATCAGATTAAACAGCGATACGCCCAACGATATTCTTCAGGATGTGAAAATCGGAGATATGGTTACCGATACTTTCAGCAAAACCGGCCTGGTAGAAAGCATAGAAATAAAAGATGATGGCCTGTACCGCATTTACGAATTTAACCTTGTTACCGGAAGAACCATTATGGTTAAAAAATAGCTGGGGTTAAAATCCTATATTTAATCACATTTACCAAATACTTCTAGCCAAATGTCATTATTGATCCTGCTTTTCGGTATTCTATTGCTTTTTGTATTGATCTTAAAAAAGATTAATCCTATGATTGCCTTACTAGCTGTGGCAATTATTACAGGTCTTTTATTAGGAATGCCCGCCACGAAAGTAATGAACTCCATTAGCAACGGAATTGGCAGTACCTTAGGCAGCATGGTAATGGTTTTGGCCCTTGGCGCGATGATGGGGAAATTGATTGAAGATAGCGGATCGGCAAAAAAGATCGTTTTCATCTTAATCGGCGCGTTTGGCAAAAAGAATATCCAGTGGGCTGTGCTGTTAACTGGTTTATTGGTTGGGATTCCATTATTTTACAATGCTGGCTTCGTGGTGTTAATCCCTTTGGTTTTTGCCATTTCAGCAGCAACGGGGCTATCAAAATTATATATTGGCATCCCGATGGCCACGGCCCTTTCGGTTACCCACGGTTTTTTACCTCCTCACCCCGGTCCTGTCGCTTTAGCCGGAATTTTCCATGCCGATATTGGTAAGACTTTAATTTATGGATTAACTTTAAGCGTACCCATTGCGGTTATTGCCGGAATTTACTTTCCGAGATTAATTCTTAAACGGGATCAATCAGCAACAGTCCACAACTTTAGCGTTAATGAAGAAGAAAATCTTCCCTCTGCCTCAAGAAGTTTTATTACCGCATTGCTGCCGGTATTTTTAATCATTGCCGGAACTATTGGGAGCAGTATTAAGATAGACTATATTGGTAAGCCGCTGTTTACATTTTTGGCCGACCCTACCGCGGCCCTGTTAATTTCGGTTATTATTGCGCTGGCACTCCAAAAAACTTCTATTACAAAAGCTATGGAATCTTGTGCAGAAGGAGTGAAAAGCATTGCCATGATCATCTTGATTATTGCCGCAGGCGGTGCCTTTAAACAGATCCTGATTGATAGTGGTATGGGCGAAACGGTGAAACAGCTTACCGGAGGTTTAAATTTATCGCCATTACTGCTCGCCTGGTTAATTACGGCATCACTTCGGGTAACCCTGGGTTCAGCAACGGTGGCTGCTTTAACAGCATCGGGTATGGTACTTCCCTTAATTGGCCCCGGCGCATCGCCAGAGTTAATGGTATTATCTGTCGGTGCCGGTAGTTTAATGTTCTCTCATGTAAACGATACCGGTTTCTGGATGTTTAAGGAATATTTTAACCTTAGCCTTAAAGAAACTTTCAGTACCTGGACCATGATGGAAAGTCTGGTTTCTGTTTTAGGGATTTTAGGCGTGCTGGTATTGAATCAGTTTGTATAGGAACGGAGTTGTCAACTTTTAATAGCCGTTTCGCCAGTAAGTTGACAACTCTTCAAGAGCTATAGATTTATCCGAAATATGGTGTTCGCAAACAAAGGGTTTGATCTTTTTTGGAAAGCAGTTACAGTAGCTTTTAGGTTAAAACAGCCCCGCTCCCGCTTCTGCCGATTGAAAAAATCGGCATCCCGCTCCGATCGGGTTTAATGGCTAAATAGTGCTTCTACCCTTGGTAAAATAAACCCGACCAACAGCGTTATTACTCCCGATTTCAAATCCTACCGTATGAACACAAATATTTTTAGATAACCTACATTGTCATTCTGAACGCAGTGAAGAACCCTTAGGCTTTGCGAAGCAAATCTTTCAATTAAAGATTCTTCGTACCTACCATTGACGTTATTTTGTAATTACCTATTAATGAGCAGAATGCGGCATCATGCATTTCCGTATAGCTAGGCCATAGCACCGTAT
>NZ_FOJM01000003.1 GCF_900111825.1 Pedobacter suwonensis | reverse complement strand
GTCCGCTCTACTGTTCTGGGCAGACAGGAAAGCATTTTGTTTCTCCAGGAGTTTGAGTTTAGCTTCCAACTCCAGGATTTTCTGTTCAGGTGTCTTGGGCATATGAAAAGGAGATTTATGCTCCCAATCAAAGTTACCATATTTTTGCAACCATTTACGAACGGTGCTGTCACCCTGTATACCGTATTTAACTTTAGCTTGAGATAAACTCAATGTCCCATTTTCAACCTCGCTAACTACTTGAAGTTTAAAGCTTAAGGTGTAATCTTTCTGACTACGTTTCGAATAATTTGTTTTTTCCTCCATAAGGATACTAGTTTTTTGTATCGCTATATTAGGACTAGACAAGTTAATGATTGAAGCAGCGGTGGAGCGAGTCCAACCGCTTTTTTTTTTAGAACCACCATTGATGACATTCAAAACAATCACAATACATCAAGTTTTTGCCATTTTAGCTGATACACAATAGCTTTGAGATATCTGTTTAGCGTTGCAAATAATTTATACTTACCTTTGCAATAATTTTCTTTTATAAATCCGAAACACAGAAAAATTGAGCACATTAATTGCGGCAGAAGGCTTAGGACATGGTTATCATGATGAATGGTTATTTAAAAATTTAACCCTCGGTATTAATTCCGGTCAACGCGTGGCGCTGGTTGGTATTAATGGCGCAGGTAAGAGTACGTTATTGAAATTATTGGCTGAGCGGTTTCCTCCGCTTGAGGGTAAAATAGTAAAAAATAAATCCGTTAAAATCGGTTTTTTGGATCAGGAACCTCAGTTCACAGCGGGATTTTCTATTAGCGACCATATCTTTTCGCTTGAAAACAAGCAACAACAGCTCATCAAAGAATATGAAGAATTAATTGAACAACCGAACCCAGATGAAAACACACTCAATCGCTTATATGAGGAATTAAGTGAACATAATGCCTGGGAATATGAACATGAAATTAAAACCATTCTGAACCGGATGGGAATTACTCATCTTCAACAAAAAATTGATACGCTTTCTGGTGGACAAAAAAAACGTTTGGCTTTAGCAAAACTATTAATTGAAGATCCTGAAATACTGGTACTCGATGAACCTACCAACCATTTAGATATCGATACGATTGAATGGCTAGAGAAGTTATTAACTACCGGACAAAAAACCATTCTGTTGGTTACACATGACAGATACTTTTTAGATAATGTTTGTAATACCATTGTAGAACTGGATAGAGGAAAAATTTTCAATTACAATGGAAATTATGCCTACTTCCTCGAAAAGAAAGCAGAAAGGGAGGCTTTGGACGCAACTGTTTTACACAAGAACCAACAGCTATTAAAGAAAGAATTAGAGTGGATGAGACGCATGCCACAAGCGCGTGCAACGAAATCTCAGGCCAGGATTGATGCTTTTTACGATTTAGAGGAAAAGACCAAGAAAAAGTCTGAAAATCAAAGTGTTACTCTCAAAATGAAAATGTCTAGGCAGGGTGGCAAAATCATTGAGTTAGATCACATAAAAAAAAGTTTTGAAGGTCGGCCAATCATTAATGATTTCAGCTATACCTTTAAAAAAGGCGATCGTATTGGTTTAGCAGGAAAAAATGGAACAGGTAAATCAACACTTTTAAATATCATCACCAGCAATTTAAAGCCAGATGATGGTAAAGTTGATACTGGCGAAACAACCGTATTTGGATATTACAAACAGGGTGGTTTAACTTTCGATCCTAAAGAGCGAGTAATAGACATTGTAAAATCAGATGCCGAGTATATTAAAATGGCAGATGGTTCCATTATTACCGCTTCTGCCCTATTAACACTTTTTCTTTTTCCTCCCAAGAAACAACATGGCATGGTAGAGAAATTAAGTGGCGGCGAAAAAAAACGTTTAAACCTGATGAAGGTCTTGATGCAAAATCCTAATTTTCTAATTTTGGATGAACCAACAAATGACCTTGATATTGATACCTTAAATGTGCTTGAGGAGTTTTTAGAAAATTTTCCGGGCATCTTGATGTTAGTTTCGCACGACAGGTATTTGCTTGATAAAATGAGCGATCAGCTTTTTATTATGGAGGGCGAAGGTGTCGTTAAAATATACAATGGTAATTATTCAGAATACAGGTTAAGTTTAGAACAGCCCAAAGCTAAAGAAACAAAAAAAACTTCTGTTCCCAACACTGACCAAGTCCAGCCTAAAGCAACAAAAAAGCTAAGCTTTAAAGAACAGAAAGAATTAGAAGAAGCTGAAAAAGGAATAGAAGAAACGGAAAATAAAATAATCGAATTAACCAACACCTTGAATAACGTCAACGCTTCTGATTATATTAAAATACAAGAGATATCAACTGAGATTGAAACACTCCAAACGAAATTAGACGATTACACATTGCGTTGGCTGGAGCTTTCAGAATAATAATCATGTTAAAATTAATAGTATGTTTCACGTGGAACATATGAGCAACAGAAAAGGAAGTTAAATTTTAACGATAAAAAATAACATTGTTTCACGTGAAACAATTAAAATATAATAAGATGTTTTCAAAATACGATTTGATTGTTGTTGGTGCAGGACATGCAGGATGTGAAGCTGCCGCTGCTGCTGCCAATTTAGGATCATATGTTTTATTAATTACTATGAACATGGGTACCATCGCCCAAATGAGCTGCAACCCTGCTATGGGCGGTGTTGCTAAAGGCCAGATTGTTCGTGAGGTCGACGCTATGGGCGGATATTCAGGCATAATATCTGATAAATCAACCATACAATTCCGCATGCTAAATAAATCGAAAGGACCTGCTATGTGGAGCCCGAGAGCGCAAATAGACAGAATGCGATTTGCAGAAGAGTGGCGCTTGGCATTGGAAAGAACTCCAAATCTCGATATCTGGCAAGATAGTGTTGTTGGCTTACTAGTAGAAGATAATATTGTATATGGCGTTAAAACTTCTTTAGGTATCGAAATCAACAGTACTGCCGTAGTATTAACTAATGGTACATTTCTAAACGGTACTATACACGTTGGCGAAAAGAAATTTGGAGGAGGCAGAACTGGAGAAAAATCATCAACAGGAATTACAGAACAATTAGTAGAATTAGGTATGGAAGCAGGCCGTATGAAAACCGGTACCCCACCCCGTGTTGATGGAAGAAGTCTAGATTACACGAAAATGGAAGAGCAATGGGGAGATGAAAACCCAGGAAAATTCTCTTATACTGATACTGTTGTTTCCACCGATCAGCGTTGCTGCTGGATTACCTATACCAATAGTGATGTACATGAAACTTTGAAAGAAGGCTTTGAAAAATCACCAATGTTTACCGGTCGTATTAAAGGTTTAGGTCCGAGATACTGTCCTTCTATTGAAGATAAAATCAATCGTTTTGCTGAACGTGACAGACACCAAATATTTGTTGAACCTGAGGGATGGAATACCTGTGAAATTTATGTAAATGGTTTTTCGACTTCGCTTCCAGAAGACGTCCAATTAAAAGCATTGAGGTTAATTCCAGGTTTCGAAAAGGCAAAAATGTTCAGACCTGGTTACGCTATTGAGTACGATTTCTTCCCACCTACCCAATTATCTTTAACATTAGAAACTAAGTTAATCAGCAATTTATTTTTAGCCGGACAAATAAACGGAACAACCGGGTACGAAGAAGCTGCCTGTCAAGGTTTCATGGCAGGAATCAATGCACACCAAAAAATAACCGATAAACATGAATTGATTATGAAAAGATCTGAAAGTTACATCGGTGTATTGATAGATGATCTCGTTACCAAAGGCACAGAAGAGCCTTATCGAATGTTTACTTCCAGAGCTGAACATCGTTTGTTATTAAGACAGGATAATGCAGATATACGTCTCTCTCCTATCGGACATGAACTGGGATTAATTTCCGATGAGCGATTGGACAAGGTGAATAAAAAAATTACTGATGCCGAGGCCCTGGTAAAATTTACCAAAAGCCAGGGAATTGAAATGGGCGATGCAAATCCGATGCTTGAAAGTTTAGGCTCGAGTACTTTAAACCAAAATGTAAAAATTCACAGTTTAGTCGGCAGACCTCATGTTGGCTTACAAGATATCATTAAGGTTAGTAAACCTTTAGCCGAAGCGACCAAAGCCTTAGACAAAGAAACTATTGAGCAAGCAGAAATTAAAATTAAATACGAAAGCTATTTCGAAAAAGAAAATGAAATTGTAGCGAAAATGCTAAAAATGGAAGATAAAGAAATCAAGCCAGATTTTGATTATAATAAAATTGTTTCCATCTCCAAAGAAGCACGCGAAAAATTATTTAAAATAAAACCCCGTACTTTAGGTCAGGCTTCAAGAATTTCAGGTGTTTCTCCATCAGATATTTCAGTTTTAATGGTCTATATTAATAAATAACTGATTATCAGATACTTAAATAAAATAAAGTAGACTTAAAATAAAGCGATTTAAGCGATAAAAAATATTTTTTAAACACAATATTCCAAAAAGTACGAAAATCCGTCAGAACGATTAAAATATGCCAAATTTAAAAGATCACTATTTTAACCTTAAAAATTTAGCGGTTATTGTCACCTTGCTCCTACTTTTTGGTTGTGCCAGTATGCAGACACCACAGGGTGGACCAAAAGATACCAAGCCACCAAAAGTTTTAAGCATGACGCCGAAAAATCAGACAAGGAATTTTAATGCAAAAAAAATAGTAATAGAGTTTGATGAGTATTTTAATCTGAAAGATGAGTTTAAAGAATTTTCGATTTCACCTGATCAGGAAAAAGTTCCGGAGTTAAAAAAGAGGCAGAAGAGATTGGAAATTATTCTTAAGGATTCTCTGGAAAAAAATACAACCTATACCTTGAATTTTGGAAAATCTATTGCAGATGTAAATGAAGGAAATGTGGTTAAAAATCTATCTTATGTTTTTTCAACAGGACCAGATATTGATTCATTATCAATCAGTGGTAAAGTTATTAATTCACTAAGTGACGAACCTGAAAAGGAAGTTACCGTATTTATTTTGCCTGTAGAAAGAGATACGATTTTCGGTAAAAAACGTCCATCAATATATACCACTACTGATAGTGCCGGTACGTACAAATTGAGTAACCTCAGAAAAGGTACCTATAAAGTTTATGCCATTAAAGAAAGTACCGGAGGTGGCGATAAAATATACCAACAGATTTCTGATGAAGTTGGATTTATAAAAGAACCCATCGTAATTGATAAAAACCTGGAAAACATTAACCTACAGATATTTAAAGAGCTACCTCCAGAGTTCCGCGTATTGGACCGAAAACTGAATAATGATGGTAGTATCTCAATCATCTTTAATCAGCAGCTGAAACGCCCTAAAATCACGGTTACCGATCCTCCGGCAGTAGATATAGGGAAGTATGTCCACTTTACCAAAAATAACGATACTGCTAAAATATGGCTGAATGACATGAGTTTTGATTCAGTGAAGGTGGCTGTTGAGGATCAAGGAAAGCTTCTTCAGACCTTAAACTTTACAAGGGGTAAAAAAGATACTTATACTCGCGAAATTACGGTTTCTGATAACTTAACAGGCGGTAAATTAAATCCTTTCCAGCAGCTGACATTAACCTCATCTTTCCCGATTACGGCTGCAGATCCAACTAAAATCACCCTTTTGGAAGACTCTGTAAAAAGAACAAATTTTGAGTTGGTGAAAGATAGTACAGATTTTCTTAAATACTACATTAAGTATCCTTGGAAAAACAAAAAAAACTACGATTTAAAATTGGGTGCAGGCGCATTTACCGCGATATTTAATGCCAAAAACAAAGATCTCACGAAACGTTTTACGCTTGAAAGTCAAGACGCTTACACTACTTTAATATTAAATGTAACCGTTCCGGACACTTCTAAAAGATATGTGGTTCAGTTCCTAAACGAAAAAAAAGATGTCATAAAATCTTTTCCGGTTAGCAAAAACTCAAAAATTACTTTTTCTAAATATCCTGCAGGTAAATATATGCTTAGGGTTATTTATGACGAAAATAAAAATGGCATCTGGGATACGGGAAATGTTAAGGAAGGATACCAGCCTGAAAAAGTATGGTATTTAAAAGCATTGATGGACTTGAAACCAAACTGGGAACGTGAAGATCCATTGGTAATACCACCGCCAACGCAGTAATGTAGTTTTATCTCTAAAAAATCGTCATGCTGAATTCATTTCAGCATCTTTATAGCATGATAGACCCTGAAATAAATCCGATAGTTATCGGATTACGGTGACGAATATAAAGCAAAACTTCAGTTGAAAGGAAAACCTTTTATTGCATAAACCAACCCGAATACATGATATAATTATCAGGCAATTTATTAAGTAAAGCCCTTTGCTCTTCGGTAATGGGCTTTATTTTTTTTGCAGGCGTACCTGCATATAAGTAACCCGTTTCGCAAATTGTATTTTCCAATACGACAGATCCGGCTGCTATGATGCAATACTCTTCTATTATAGCATGATCCATTACAATGGCACCCATACCGATCAACACATGATCTCGAACGGTACAGCCATGCACAATGGCATTATGTCCAACAGATACCCTATTGCCAATATGTGTGGAGGCTTTTAAGTAAGTAGCATGAATTACTGCACCATCCTGGATGTTTGACTCATTTCCGATCGTAATGGCATTTACATCGCCTCTGATCACGGCATTAAACCATACGGAACATTTATTGCCAATGGTTACATCACCCACAATCGTGGCGTTCTCCGCTATGAAATTATCTTTTCCTATTTCAGGATATTTATCTTTTACAGGCAGTATTAAAGGCATAAATCAATTTTAACGTCACCCTGAATTTATTTCAGGGTCTTTTTATGTATTGTATATCTGATGTGTTCAGATGCTGAAATAAATCCGATATCTATCGGATCAGCATGACGGAAATATTAAAAAACAGTATCTACCAATTCATTAGCATGTTCAGGATAATCGGTAGTATAATGTAGTCCCCTACTTTCTTTTCGTTGCATGGCCGATTTAATTACTAGATAAGCCGTTTGAATTACGTTTCTCAACTCACACAGTTTAACTGAAACTTTATTTTTTTTATAAAACTCTTCCGTTTCCTGGTAAATTAAAAACAAGCGACGATGTGCCCGTTCCAAACGGAAATCAGAACGTACAATACCCACATAATCGCCCATAACCTTTTGTAACTCCCTGAGATTATGCGTTACCAATACATCCTCATTACTTTGGGTAACACCTTGCGAATCCCATTCCGGAATATGATCAGGAATGACATTATTTTTAAAGTTCTCGATAGCATCCTGGTAAATCCGGTGTGCAAAAACTGTCGCTTCCAATAATGAATTGGAAGCCAATCGGTTAGCACCATGCAAACCTGTTGAAGAACATTCTCCGCAAGCATATAAATTTTTAATAGAAGAACGACCATATTCATCCACCATGATACCGCCACACATATAATGAGATGCAGGTGTAACTGGTATATAATCTTTAGTCATATCTATTCCTATAGATAAACATTTAGCATAAATATTGGGAAAGTGTTTTAATATATCAGCCTTACTGCGCATGGTAATATCAAGATAAACAAAGTCATCGCCCGATTTCTTCATTTCATTGTCCACGGCACGTGCAACAATATCACGTGGTGCCAATGACTTACGTTCATCATACTCATGCATAAATTCTTCACCATTCTTGCGTCTTAAAACACCCCCAAAACCCCTAACGGCTTCAGAAATCAGGAACGACGGATACTCTCCGGGATGATATAACGCAGTTGGATGGAACTGAATAAACTCCATATTTCTTACTTTACCTTTTGCCCTGTAAACCATCGCCATTCCATCGCCTGTTGCAATAACCGGGTTTGTAGTGGCCGAATAAACATGTCCCGCACCACCCGAAGCCATCACAGTCACATTTGCCACAATCTTTTCCACATCGTTAAGCTCTGTGTTAAAGGCATATATGCCATAACAGTTAATATCTTCAGTACGTTTATCCACAAACTCACCCAGGTGATGTTGGGTAATTAACTCCAGTGCGAAGTAATGTGTTAATATCTCTATGTTGCTATTCTTGTGAATTTCATTTAACAACACCCGCTCAATCTCATACCCGGTGATGTCTTTATAGTGCAAAACACGGTGTTCAGAGTGCCCCCCCTCTTTAGCCAAATCGTAAAAACCAGCATTGTCTTTATCGAAGTTTATGCCGTAATCAATGATCTCCTGAATACGCTGAGGACCCTCTTTTACAACGATTTCCACAATTTTTTGATCACATAATCCATCTCCCGCAATCAAAGTATCTTCAATATGTTTCTCAAAAGAATCACCTTTATCTACCACAACTGCAACACCGCCCTGAGCGTATTTTGTATTCGATTCATCTTCATTTGATTTGGTAACAATTAAAACCTTACCAAACCTGGCAGCTTTAAGTGCAAAACTCAAACCTGCTATACCTGAACCAATTACCAGAAAATCTACTTTCTTCATTAATAAAAAACATTTACTTTATCCACTATGTTAACAACTAGTTAATAAATGTTAGCCTTGTGTCTAAATTATCCTAACAAATAAATTTGAATGTTTAAAGCTACTCTAAAAACACAATTTGCCACAATCTTTTGCGCAATTTTTAAGCAGCTTTATACAAGTAATTAACTTTTTCCCCACTTATAAACAATTAACATTCCACTATTGATAAAAATTGAAGCAATTTTCGATAGCGCTGAAAATCAAACTTATAATATTAGATAAATGTAATCTAAATGTTAGTAAACAATTAATAACTTATCTAAACGAAAGAAATTTCTAAACTTGCCAACAATATTAACACACTAATAAACAAACAAGATTTATTTATTTAAAATAACTTATTAATTATTGAGACGTGGAAAGCTTTATCTTTGACCAACGTCAAAATTCAAAAAAGGAAAATTTTAAAATGAACATAGATGTCTTAGAAGAAATCAATAAAAAAGGTTTCGCAGAAGAAGAAATTGACCCTACGCTTGATCTTTTTGCAGAGATTGAGAAATTAAAGAAGGAAAAAAATGCCATAATCCTAGCTCACTATTATCAAGATCCTGATATACAAGATATTGCGGACTATATTGGTGATAGTTTAGGCTTATCACAAGAAGCTGCAAAAACGGATGCTGACGTAATTGTGTTTGCTGGTGTACACTTTATGGCCGAAACAGCAAAAATCTTATCTCCTGGCAAAACTGTTTTATTACCGGATGTAAAAGCAGGTTGCTCATTGGCAGATAGTTGTCCACCACATCTGTTTAAGAAGTTTAAGGAAAAATATCCTGACCACCTGGTCATCACTTATGTAAACTGTACGGCCGAATTAAAAGCTTTAAGTGACATTGTTTGCACGAGTACTAACGCGGTTCAGATTGTTGAGAGTTTACCTAAAGACCAAAAAATAATATTCGGACCAGATCGTAACTTAGGGGCTTATGTTGCAAAAAAAACTGGTCGGGATTTAGTATTGTGGAACGGTGCCTGTATGGTACATGAAATTTTTTCCCAGGAAAAAATTACAAAATTGAAAGAACGCCATCCTAATGCTAAATTTATTGCCCATCCGGAATGTGAAGAGGTCGTTTTGAAAATGGCTGATTATATTGGTTCTACAACCGGGCTTTTAAAATATACCATTACTAACCCTGCTACAGAATTTATTGTAGCTACCGAAAGTGGCATTATCCACCAGATGGAAAAGGCGAATCCGACAAAAACATTTATTCCGGCGCCACCAAATAACAGTTGTGCCTGTAACGATTGTCCGTATATGAAAAGAAATACTTTAGAAAAACTATATTTATGTATTAAAAATGGTTTGCCAGAAGTAACTGTTCCTGAGCATATTATAGAGCAGGCACGCAAACCGATTCAAAGAATGCTGGATATTTCAGCAGAATTGGGATTGTAAAAATAAAAATCGTCATTGCGAGGAGGTACGACGAAGCAATCTTACAACTATTGCTACTGGCGTGCGTATTAAGATTGCTTCGTGCCTCGCAATGACGAAAAAGATCATATGGAAAAAAACAACATTCTTAAAAATTACTCAGGCTTACTATGGCTTTTGGCGGGAATCTCCGTCGGAAGTATCGTGGGCTTAATTTTTGGAAAAAGCGTTGAAAGTATCAAACCATTAGGAGATATATTTTTAAACCTGTTGTTTACAGCTGTTATTCCGTTGGTGTTTTTTGCGGTTTCTTCAGCTATTGCAAATATCGATAGAACAAAAAAGTTAGGCAGATTATTAACCATTATGGTTTTGGTATTTCTCTCTACCATACTCATTTCTGCGGTTTTAACTTTATTTGCGACATGGATCTTTCCTATCCATCAGCAATTAGGAAGTGCTGCTTTGCCAGCTGAACCTGAGAAAGTTGTGTCATTTGGCGAACAAATGACACAACTTTTAACAGTTGGTGAATTTTTCGAAATCGGAAGCAGGAAAAATATGCTGGCGCTGATTATTTTTTCAGTTTTGGTAGGTTTTTCAACTTTATATGCTGAAAAGGAAGGTGAAAGTTTTAAAAAATTCCTGGTTTCAGGCAATGAAGTGATGAAAAAACTCATCATCTTAATTATGAAGTTAGGGCCGGTTGGATTGGGTGCTTATTTTGCCTACCAGGTTGGGGTATTTGGTCCACAGCTTTTTGGTACCTATGCTAAAGCCCTGGGTCTGTATTATGGTGTTGGGGCATTTTATTTTATTGTTTTTTTTACTTTTTATGCTTTCGTTGCGGGTGGATTTAAAGCAATAAAAGTATTTTGGAAAAATAATATTGTACCTTCTTTAACTTCCATTGGAACTTGTAGCAGCATTGCCACTATTCCGGCAAATTTGGAAGGAACTATGAAAATGGGCGTACCGGCATATATCACCAATGTAACGATTCCTTTGGGATCAACTTTGCATAAAGATGGCTCAAGCATCAGTTCCATTATCAAAATTGCAGTCGTTTTTGCCATTTTTGGTAAAGATTTAGTGCATGTAGATACGATTGTACTGGCTCTTGGCATTACCGTTTTGGTGAGCATTGTTGAGGGTGGAATACCCAATGGCGGTTACATAGGCGAATTATTGATGATTTCGGCCTATCAGTTACCACCCGAGGCGTTACCACCTGCGATGATTATAGGTACTTTGGTTGATCCGATGGCGACATTATTAAATGCCACAGGCGATAATGTTGCGGCGATGTTAATTGCCAGGTTTACCGAGGGAAGAAATTGGATGGAGAATAAAAATCTGTCATCCTGACGAAGGAAGGATCTTCAACTATGAAGCACCTGATTTAAGGTAAAGATTCTTCGCTGTGCTCAGAATGACAATTAAAATTTTAAAAATAAAATGAGGCTTTGTCCTTAAGTATAAGTTATGTTTGAAAATAAAGAACGCACAGATATTAATGAATTAGGTGAATTCGGCTTAATTAAACACCTGACAACTAATTTTAAAATTAAAAACGATTATTCGGTAAAAGGAGTTGGCGATGATGCTGCAGTACTGGATGCAAGAGGTAAACAGACTTTAATTTCGACCGATTTATTATTGGAAGGAATCCACTTTGATTTGGCTTACGTGCCGTTAATGCATTTGGGTTATAAGGCCGTACAGGTAAACCTGAGTGATATTTATGCCATGAATGGAAAGGCAAGTCAGATTACCGTTTCGCTGGGTTTGTCGAGCAAATTTCCGTTAGAAGCCGTTGAAGAAATTTATAAAGGCATTGAACTGGCCTGCAATAAATACAATATCGATTTGATAGGAGGTGATACTTCATCAAGTAAGCAAGGTTTGGTGATCAGTATTACCAGTATTGGTTATGCCGATGCAGATAAAGTGGTGTACAGAAATGGCGCACAGGAACATGATTTGTTATGCGTTTCAGGCGATTTGGGCGGAGCCTATTTAGGCCTGCAGATTTTAGAAAGAGAGAAATTGATCTATCTTGAAAATCCGCAGATCCAGCCGGATTTAGAAGGAAAGGATTATATCATCGAACGACAACTGAAGCCTGAAGCCAGGATGGATATTGTTGCGCTTTTAGATGAAATGAATATAAAACCAACCGCTATGATCGATGTATCAGATGGTTTAGCTTCAGAAATTCTGCATCTGGCCGAACAATCAGATAAAGGGATGACCATTTATGAAGAGAAAATTCCTTTAGATCCAATGACTTATGAAACTGCACGCGAATTGGGTATTGATCCAACTGTTTGTGCGCTAAGTGGTGGTGAAGATTATGAATTGTTATTTACCATTAGCCAGGATGATTACAAAAAACTCAAACATGATGTAGATATTACGGTAATCGGACATGTAACGGATAAAAATTCGGGTTGCAAAATGGTGTCCAAATCAAATAATGTGCACGAGCTGAAAGCCCAGGGCTGGAATGCTTTTAAGAAATAATATTTATCAATAAACAGTAAGTCGTCATTTCGAGCGAAGTGTAACGTAGTTGAGAAATCTATATTAGCAGATCTCTCCATTCCACTGCGTTCCATTCGAGATGACGATTTTACTTTTTAGTCGATACTGCTAAGAAAATATAAAACGTTCTCAGCTACATCTACTTTTTTGTTGTAAAGCCGTCTATATTGCTTATAGGCAAAATAAATGTATTCTATTCACTGAAAAAAAAAGAAAAAAAATCGTCCTAAGGCTATCAGAAAAAATCACTAAATTTGCAAGTTTTACCTTTTAAGTATTTTTCCCGAAAAATCCAGAGGCCTTGAGTCATAACTATAAAAGTTATAAATCCTGTATTTCATTCAAATCCAAATACTTTGTATCAATCTGTTTCGAAGTCTTTGCACCCAATTTTTTTATCTTTTCTGAAGTATTGGTTAAATTTCCTGTACCTGCTGACAATTTATTAATGGCTTTATCGTAGGCGTCCTGTCCATTTTTAATATGTTTTCCAATGTTCTCCATGTCGGCAATAAAGCCTACAAACTTATCATACATGCTGCCGCTTAAACGGGCAATCTCCATTACGTTCCGGTTTTGACGTTCCTGTTTCCATATACTGGCTATAGTGCGCAAAGTAGCCAGCAAAGTAGATGGACTTACGATTACCACCCTCCTGTCCCAGGCGAAATTGAACAGTTCGGCATCTTTTTGTACTGCAATGCTAAAAGAAGATTCGATGGGTACAAACAATAAAACAAAGTCCGGAGAATTAATTTTATATAAATCCTGGTAGTTTTTTGATGAAAGTTCCTGAATATGGTTCTTAATTGAGGCCAGGTGCTGCTTTACATAGCCTTCACGCTCTTCATCCGTATCTGCAGATACGGAGCGCTCATAAGCAACTAAACTTACTTTAGCATCAACAACGAGGTGCTTATCGTCTGGAAGGTCTATTACCACATCTGGCTGGTAACGGCTGCCTTCGGCTGATGCATGCGAAGCCTGGATACGGTATTCCTGATCCCGGACCAAACCAGACCGCTCCAAAACCTTTTCCAATATAATTTCGCCCCAATTGCCCTGTTTTTTACTATCGCCTTTTAGCGCTTTGGTTAAATTATTGGCGTCTTCCTGAATAAGTTTACTTTGAATCTGCAGTTCCGAAATTACACCTTTGAGTATATTTCTTTCATCAGATTCTGCTTTATAAACCTTTTCTACCTTATCTTCAAAAGCCTTGATATTTTCTTTCAAAGGATTAAGGATAATATCCAGATTGGTCCTGTTCTGCTCGATAAATTTGGTCGATTTTTCCTCCAGAATTTTATTGGCAATCAGTTCGAAATCTTTATTCAGTTTTTGTTGCGACTGCTCATAACTTAATTTTTGTTCTGCTAACTTTTCTTTCTCGGCCAGGTAAAATGATCTCGTACTTTCGAGCTCACGGTTGGCATCTGCAAGCCGGTCGCGCTCCGCCTGTAACTCATCAATTAAACGCCGTTGTTCATCTTTAAGCAAAAGGGTAATATGCTCTTTTTCTGCAGATAAGTTAGAAACACGTTCGTCCGCTTTGGCTAATCTTATTTTTAAGGTTTCATTTTCACTTTTTGTCCTTTCAAAATCTTCTAACGAAACGATGGGGATTGAAGCCTGAGGTTTCTTTAGTAATAAAATAACCAGGACAATTAAAATTACAATTAGCAAAGCAATACCAGCGATCTCCATAATGATAAGAATTTTAGCAAAAATGTAGATTTAAAATAGATATACCAAAAGAAATTAGTCAGTTTTAACCGTAAAAAACCGTAAAAATTATTTATAATTGGATATTAGTATTTTAAAAATGAACGCTTTAACTGTCCTTATTTCCTGTCGAGATCAAGTGGGTTTGGTTACCCATATTACCCGTGTGCTGTCTGCGCATCAACTGAATATCATTGCCATGCGCGAATTTGTAGATGAAGCCAATAAAGCATTTTTTACAAGAATTGCCTGTACCGGAAATCTGGAAAATCCTGAAAAATTAAAGGAAAAACTGTTGGAAAATTTACCACATGCGGCTGAGGTAAATCTAATTACCAAACAGGAAAAACAGATCGCTGTTCTGGTGACTAAAGAGTATCATTGTTTGGCAGAAATACTGATTAAAAATCACTTTAAAACTTTAGGGGCAAATGTTCAATGTGTAATTGGTAACTACGAAAGCCTTAAAGATTTTACCGGGAAACTGGGGATTCCCTATTTTTATGTAGATCATAATAATAAAGATAAAAGTGACTTTGAAGCTGAAGTAAAAACGATCATTAATCAGTTTGAGGTAGACTACCTGGTATTGGCTAAGTTTATGCGAATTCTTTCAGCTGATTTTGTAAACGATTATGCAGGTAAAATCATCAACATCCATCACTCCTTTTTGCCTGCTTTTATAGGTGCCAATCCTTATCGGCAGGCTTTTGAGCGCGGGGTGAAAATTATTGGTGCTACCGCACATTTTGTTACCGATAATTTAGATGAAGGGCCTATTATTGCGCAGCATACCAATCATGTAGACCATAATTTTGGTGTGAAGGAAATGGTGCATGCCGGTAAGGAGATAGAAAAAAAAGTATTATTGGAGGCTTTGGAACTTATTTTTGAAGACCGGGTTTTTGTGAGTGGAAACAAAACGGTGGTGTTTAAATAGGCGATAAGCGTTTAGGGGGTAGCGTATAGCGAAGCCGAATGGTGTCGTCATTGAGAGAAGGCTTTTCAGCCTACGAAGCAATCTTATGCCCAGGGCTATCATCGACCGCTGTAAGATTGCTTCGTCGTTCCTCCTCGTAATGATGATGAATCTTAAAGCATCTTTAAAGAAAACCAAACTCTGCGCCCTCTGTGCTTTCCTCTTTGTTCTCTGTGGTAAAAGAACTGCTATAGTTTATTTAACAACAAATTCGCCACATCTTCTCCGGTTTGCGAGCCAATAGCAACGCCCATACCATTACACCTGGTTGCACAAAATACATTTGGACGGATTTCTTCTATATGCGGTTCAAGTGTTTTACCAAAAGCCATAATCCCACTCCAGCGGTAATCAATTTCATATTTAGTGGTTGGTAAGATTACTTTTTTTAGCAGATGCTCAAGCGCAGATTGCACTGGTTCGGTGTGGCCAAAAGTAGTAGTTTGTTCGGCTTTGAAATCAATATTTCTACCACCACCCAATAAAATTCTGTTATTTATATTCCGGAAATAGTAATAACCTTTATCATAATGGAAAGTACCCGCAATCTTTAGATCTTTTATCGGTTTAGTTATTAAAACCTGACCGCGACCTGGGTTGATATCCACATCAGGGTACAGATCTTTGATAAAGGCATTGGTTGTAAGAATCAATTGTTTACAAGAAAAATTTCCATTTTTGGTAATCAGGCAAAAACCTTTTGATTCTTCTTCAATCCGGTCTACAGTACAATTATTAAAAATACCAATGCCTAGTTGTTGTGCATATTGAATCAAAGCGTACATCATTTTACCACTATCAATCTGGGCTTCATATTTATTTTCGATTAAAGTACTTACCCCTTCGAAACCAGATAAACTGATTTTTTTATTGTTTACACGAAAAGCATTGGATCCGACAATATCATTAACCAAAAGGTTAAAATGTTCAATTTTGGATACACCTAATTCAGCTAAAGAATGATCTTCTTTTTTAAATAGTTCATATCCGCCCAGGCATTGATAATCAATGGTATTATCGCCCAACAAATAACGTAGTTTAAGCAGACCTTTCCACCGTTTTTCGATGAGCATTGCAAGTCGTTCGCTACCCATCCTTTTCTCTTGCTCAGTTAGTTCAGAAATGCTTCCAAAGCAGGCGAAACCAGCATTTTTTGTGCTTGCACCGGTAGGTAAAAATCCCTTTTCAAGTATGACTATCCTTAACGAAGGAACTGTTTTTTTAAGGTGAATGGCGGCATTTAATCCTACTATTCCACTGCCAATTACAATCGCATCATAATTACAAAAAAATGATTCTTTTTCCCAGTATGAAAGTTCGTTTGGCATAACATAAATGTACTGTTTTTTAAATTTTAAATAATATGGGAACGCTTTTTGATATAGGCTAAATGAAAAACATACATAAGAAAATGGGAGTTTATTTAATATTAATCATCCCGGTATTATTGCTGAGCATGTTTGTACAATGGCGATTTAGAAACAAGTTTTCTAAGTATGCTGAAATGCAATTAAGCTCTGGTTTATCGGGCAAAGAGGTAGCAGAAAGAATGCTGCATGATAATGGAATATACGATGTGAAGGTGATGAGTACCGAGGGACAATTAACAGATCATTACAATCCGTCAGATAAAACCGTTAATTTAAGTACTGATGTATACTATAGTCGTAGCGTAGCAGCTGCAGCGGTAGCGGCTCACGAATGTGGTCATGCGGTGCAACAGGCGAAATCATATAACTGGTTGCAGTTAAGAAGCAGCATGGTGCCGGTAGTGAGCATATCATCTAATCTTTTGCAGTGGGTATTATTAATAGGTGTATTGTTAATAGGTTTTACCGGAAACCCGATTGTTTTGGCGATTGGTGTAGTGGGTTTAGCATTAGTAACCGTATTTAGTATCGTTACCCTACCTGTTGAATTTGATGCCAGCAACCGGGCCTTAGCCTGGCTAAGAAACAATAATGGTGTGATGCAAACACAGGAAGAAAATGCGCAGGCCAAAGATGCACTTTGGTGGGCAGCTATGACTTACGTGGTTGCGGCTGTGGGTGCATTAGCCAATTTATTATATTACGCATCAATGCTTTTTGGACGGAGCAGGGATTAGGGAATATTGAATATGAAAAATACAACGCGGCCAGGATAATGATCCAGGCCGTTTTTGTTTATTAATTTAAGCCGATTGTCATGCTGATCTGATAGCCATCGGATTTGTTTTACAAGTAGAGGTAGTATTTTAAATTGTCTTGTAGCGATTACGTGGTCAGAATCTTTCCAACTAAATAAACCTGATTGAAATGCGGTATCTATCAGACCAGGTGATGACTATATTTAAAATATCTATTTGGAAAGCAGGTTTTATGATAATGGGAAAACTTCGGTCCCGCTCCCGCTTCTGCCGATGAAAATATCGGCATTTCGCTCTGATCAGGTTTAGGTGGCACGGTAGCTTGTACTATTTGGGGTTGCAGGGTGCATAGATAACCTAAGCCTTTTTTTTTGATGTAAAAGCTCAAAGCGTGGAGAGTACTTGGAGCAAAAAAGCAGGAATAATTAGTAAAATGGAATACTGAATATGCTTTTCTAAAATGAATTTTGGTCTAGCCGTTCGACTATTCCATGGGTGACAAGAGTAAATAAGAGATTAGTTTAACCTATAAGGGGCTACCAATTGAAATTCTGGGATGTCAACATCAAATTCAGAGCCATCTATATCGCGTTTCATCAGGTAAGTGCCTTTCATGCTGCCCATATCGGTTTTGAGGTTACAACCTGAAACGTACACATGCGTTTCGCCAGGTTGGATAATTGGTTGTAGACCTACAACACCTTCACCTTCTACTTCTCTACGGCTTGAGTTCGAATCGAAAATCAACCACTGGCGGCGCATTAACTGGACAGCATAATCAGAGAGATTTGAAATTTCTACGCGATAGGCAAACATATAATGTTCGTTCGCCGGATTTGAATATTCTG
This sequence comes from Pedobacter suwonensis, assembly GCF_900111825.1. Lineage (GTDB taxonomy): Bacteria > Bacteroidota > Bacteroidia > Sphingobacteriales > Sphingobacteriaceae > Pedobacter > Pedobacter suwonensis. The sequence continues at coordinate 414,362 of NZ_FOJM01000003.1, read as the reverse complement.
GCTGGTAGACGGTTTCTACCGAAACCTTAACACCATCTGTAATTGCTGTAACCATGATAATAACGAATGTAAGAAAAAACTTTCAAAAATCAAGCCAGTACACTGGTAGCATCATAGTTGGCAAATTTTTCTGCCACTTCTTCTAAAATGCTGTAAATGTTGCTGATATCTGATTCAGCAACCAATCGCATGCGATACGGTTTAAAATCTGGCAGGCCTTTAAAATAGTTGGCATAATGGCGACGCATTTCGAAAATACCGGTTTTAGGACCTTTCCACTCCAGCGATTTATCCAGGTGTGTACGGCAAACTTCAATTCTTTCTTCTATGGTTGGTCCGGCCAGGTGTTTTCCGGTTTTGAAGAAGTGTTTTACTTCGCGGAAAATCCATGGATAACCAATTGCGGCACGACCGATCATAATACCATCTACCTCATATTCCATGCGCCAATTGGCTGCTTTTTCAGGACTATCTACATCACCGTTACCAAAAATCGGTATTTTAATGCGCGGATTACGTTTAATTTCACGGATTAAACTCCAATCGGCCTCTCCCTTATATAACTGTGCCCTGGTGCGGCCATGAATGGTTAGCGCCTGGATACCCACATCCTGAAGCCTTTCGGCTACTTCATAAACATTTTTGGTATTGTCGTCCCAACCCAAGCGGGTTTTTACGGTAACAGGTAAATGCGAAGCTTTAACCACCGCATCAGTCATTTTTACCATTTTATCAATATCCTGAAGCAAACTTGATCCTGCACCTTTGCAAACTACATTTTTTACGGGACAACCATAGTTGATGTCAACCAGATCGGGACCTGCTGCAGAAGCAATTTCTGACGCCTCACGCATGTGTTCGATATCGCCACCAAAAATCTGGATGCCAATTGGTCGCTCATATTCGAAAATATCCAATTTTTGCAGGCTTTTTGCAGCGTCCCGGATTAAGCCTTCCGAAGAGATGAATTCGGTATACATCATATCTGCACCGTTTTTTTTGCATACATAACGGAACGGTGGATCACTTACATCCTCCATTGGAGCCAGCAATAACGGGAACTCACCTAAATCTATATTTCCTATCTTTACAGACATTTTCTATCTTCAACGATTAATAAAAACATACAAAGGTACAAATAATGAGTTTTGTAACACCCATCCGCAAACGCAGCCACCCACTTTTACAGATATTTTTACTTTGCGTTTACTGGGCTGTAGGTGCGGTAATATGCACATTATTAGGCTTTGTAGTGGTTGCAATTTTTTATGGTACTTCGATATTTGGCGAATTTGGAACCATTATGAGCGGTGACCCTAAATTTATTACAGCCTTAAAAATAATACAGATTTCGAGTTCTATAGGAATGTTTATTTTGCCTCCTATTGTTTTAGCGTATACAGAGGGACAAAAACCGAATACGTTTTATAGGTTTAACAAGCCTAATTTTCTTCCTTTTGTTCTGGTTTTTGCCATTATGGTGGTGAGTATGCCTATTATGGAGTGGGTAACGGTTGTCAATCAAAAAATGGTACTGCCTGAGTTTTTAAAGGGACTGGAAAACTGGATGAAAATGAAGGAACAGGAAGCCATGAAAATGACCATTCAACTGATTACGGTGAGGAGTAACTGGGATTTTGTGGTTAACTTGGTGATGATTGCCGTGTTGCCTGCTATTGGTGAAGAGCTTTTTTTTAGGGCTGGGCTGCAAGGTTCATTGCAAAAAATGTTGGGTAATCATCATATTGCCATTTGGAGTGCTGCCATTATTTTCAGTGCGATCCATTTCCAGTTTTATGGTTTTGTGCCGCGTATGTTATTGGGTGCAGGCTTTGGCTACCTGTATTATTTTAGCGGAAGTATCTGGTATGCCATGTTTGCGCACTTTTTAAACAATGCTTATGCGGTTTGCGCGGCTTTTTATATGCAAAAGCATCATATGCCACTTGATAAAGCTGATGAACCGATTGGTTTTCCTTGGTATGGGTATTTAATTAGTGCAATAATTACCATAGCTTTGTTTAAATTTTTTAAAGATAGCGCATCACGTGAGCGAAAATTGGGTTAAGGTATACACCACCAGCAATGCCTTTGCGGCAGAGGTATTAAAACAGGGATTAACAGAAGCAGGTATTCCCGCAGTAACGATAAATAAGCAGCTCTCGGCATATAATATTGGCGAAATAAATGTTTTGGTGAGTAAGTTAGATTTCAATAAAGCCATAGAATACATCGTTGAGAACGAAATTGAATAGTAATAATGACCTTAAACCTTATACCCTTTACCTCTTAACTTAAATGAAAACCAGGGCAATAACCGCTTTCTTTTTTACCATTGTGATGCTTGGCTCTATCTTATTGGGGAGTTACGCATTTACTATTTTCTATCTTATCCTGAGTGGTTTATCCTTATTTGAATTTTATAAGCTGATTAAAAATGCTGGTATCAGGCCACACCGAAACATCGGTTTAATGGCAGGATCTTTAATTTTCCTAATGGCAGCAGGTTTACATTATTTAGAATATGATGTTAAGTACCTGTTGCTCTGTATCCCGCTAATTTTCTCTGTTTTTATCACTGAATTGTATAAGAAAAACAAAATTCCATTTGCCAATATCTCTTATACATTTGTTGGCTTTGTTTATGTAACCATCCCTTTCTGTTTTTTTCATGCCCTCGGTTTCTTAAAAAACTGGAATGAATATAACTTTCATTTACCGCTCGCATTTTTGTTAATGCTTTGGGCAAATGATACCGGAGCCTATCTTTTTGGCGTAAAATACGGTAAGCGCAAACTGTTTGAGCGCCATTCGCCGAAGAAAAGTTGGGAAGGATTTTTCGGCGGCATGTTTACCAGCATTTTGGTCGCTTTTGCTCTGTCTTTTCTTTTTACTGAAAGCCCGTCCTGGGTTTGGATGGGTATGGCTGTGTTAATTGCAGGTTTTGGAACATTGGGCGATTTAGTAGAATCGATGCTTAAACGAAGTTTAGATACTAAAGACAGTGGCGGTCTGTTGCCAGGGCACGGCGGTTTGTTAGATCGTTTTGATGGCTTATTATTGGCTGCACCGGTAGTTTATGCGTATTTGTATCTGATTTTGTATTAGATTAATCACAAAGACAGGAAGACACAAAGAAATAACTTATCTATTGTCCTCGTTTGTAACGAGGATGAATGGGATTCACATTTGTAATGTGGTTTTTGTTATTAGCGATACAATCGCTATTCTCGCTAATCCTCGTTACAAACGAGGACTATAATGTGTTTCTCATGCTGTAGCCGTTACAACATGATATTCCCTTTCTACCTGTTCGCCAGTTTTGCTTTTTATCTGTTCGGTTTTACTAAGAATATTTTCAACTGTAAATCCGCCGTTTTTTAATAGTTCTTTTACCTCTTCTACTTCATAAAGTTTAAAACCATAAGGCGTGAAAGGAAGATTTTGCATAAAAGTTTTATTGGCAAAGCAGATTACCAGAGTGCCATTAAGTTTTAAGGTTCTTTTAATTTCGGTGATATATTCGCTTGGATTTTGCCAAAAGTAGATTGTATTAACGGTAAAAATTTTATCGAACCGATTTTCATCAAATGGCAATGTAATTCCATCTGTCAGTTTAAATTGGACATTTCCCTGTGCTAAGAAAACTTGATTGTTTTTTTCAGCCTCGGCAATAATGGTTGCAGAAATATCGGCACCAAAATACCTGAGGTTTTCGGCTTTTGATAATAGTTGTACGATGTGCCCACCGTTGCCATGACCGATTTCTAAAACAGTTTCATTGTTTTTGAGATTTAATGCATCAATTGCAGAAGTGGTCATGCCAATGTTGCTGGTATGCATCATCTCCCCTGTTTTAATGCCATGTTCGCCTTCCGGGCAGCTTAGCTGTTTCGCAATGTTTTTTAATTCTTCTTCGGAATGTTGATGCTCCATTATTAAATTTAGAGATTTAAACCTGATGAACTTTATATCATTTTAGCTAAAAATTATCAGATTATTTAATGACCTGAACTGGCTTTTTGTTTTCATCAATAGCTACAAAAGTAAAATCGCCATGTACGGCTAATTCTCTTCCTTCAGCGTACATCTGCTCGATATAAATTTCTACGTTAACTTTTAAACTGGTATTGCCTACGTGGTTCACCTTGCCAATAAGCTCTACAATGGTACCTGCTGGAATCGGTTTTTTAAAATCAATCCTGTCGCTGCTTACCGTTACCATAATTTGGCGGCTGAACCGGGTTGCGGTAATAAAAGCCACTTCGTCCATCAAATGCATGGCGGTACCGCCGAAAAGCGTATCGTAATGGTTGGTTGTATTTGGGAAAACGGCTTTAAAAATACTGGTTTTTGAGTTTTCTATTCTTTCTGCTAAGGTCATGGGGGTAAATATAGGGTGAGTAAAAAGCTTTGACAACTTTCTGATTAGAAAGTTGTCAAAGTTGAGATCAGGATAAAACTATCATCCCGAAGATTTTCTTAATACAATTTATTTCAGTTATTCATGTTGAAGAGTCTTCGACAGGCTCAGACTGACAATGAGTGAATGTTTAACACCAATTATATTAATTTACCTGAAGATCTGCCGAAGGTACTTTTTCCGTTTTACGCATCTCTTTTGCGGCTTCAACCATTTCGATCAATGCTTTTTTGGTCTCGTCCCATCCGCGGGTTTTTAAGCCACAATCAGGGTTTACCCAAAGTTGTGCAGAAGGAATAACGGCTTTTGCCTTTTTAAGCAACTGAACCATTTCTTCGCGTTTCGGAACTCTTGGAGAGTGAATATCATAAACACCTGGTCCGATTTCGTTTGGATATTTAAAATCGGCAAAAGCATCTAATAATTCCATCTGCGAACGCGAGGTTTCGATCGTAATTACATCTGCATCCATATCAGCAATGTTTTGGATGATATCGTTAAACTCCGAATAGCACATGTGCGTATGGATCTGTGTATCGTCTTTTACCCCACTTGCTGAGATTTTGAAAGCTTTCACTGCCCAGTTCAGGTAATTTTGCCAATCTGCTTTGCGCAATGGCAATCCCTCTCTAATGGCCGGTTCATCAATCTGGATAATTTTAATGCCTGCATTTTCCAGGTCGCAAACCTCATCGCGGATAGCCAGGGCAATCTGTGTACAGGTTTCCGATCGTGGCTGATCATTCCGTACAAATGACCATTGTAAGATAGTTACAGGACCCGTTAACATGCCTTTCATGTATTTGGAGGTTAGCGACTGGGCATAGGCTGTCCACTTGATCGTCATGGGTTTTGGGCGCGAAACATCGCCAAAAATAATCGGTGGTTTTACACAGCGTGATCCGTAGCTCTGTACCCAACCATTTTTAGAAAAAGCAAAACCATCTAGCTGCTCTCCAAAATATTCAACCATATCATTGCGTTCAAACTCGCCGTGAACCAAAACATCCAGACCGATTTCTTCCTGCCATTTTACTGCTTTTTCAGTTTCTTTTGCAATGAGATCATCGTATTCTTCAATAGTGAGCGCTCCGTTTTTAAGTTTTGCTCTCCAGCTTCTTACCTCTGCAGTTTGTGGAAACGAGCCGATAGTGGTAGTGGCATAAATGGGCAGATTAAGTTCCTGTTGTTTAATTTTTCTGATCGAAAATGGGCTCAAACGTTCGGCATCCTGCTCTTTTAAGGCCAAAACCCTTTGTTTAACTGCCGGACTATGGATGATTTTAGAAACTTTACGGTTAGCAATTGCGATCTTATTTTCTTCGAGTTTTTGCAGGGTAGATGCAGGGCTTTCGTTGGTGATCAGTTTTTTTAAGGTAGCTACTTCCGCAATTTTCTGTTTTGCATAGGCCAGCCATTGTTTAATTTCTAGCGATAAATTTTTCTCATTGGTTTCATTGTCCAGATCAACCGGTGAGTGTATTAACGAACAGGATGGAGCAATCCATATTTTATCCAATCCTCTTTTGTCTACCGCATGGTTAATGATCGAAAGAGATTTCTCAAAGTCATTTTTCCAAATGTTTCTTCCGTCTACCAAGCCTAAAGAAAGAATGGTATCTTCTCTTAACGACGCTAAAACATCGTCTAATTGATCTTCTGCACGGACTAAGTCGATATGTAGAACATTTACAGGTAATGAAGCCGTTAATGCTAAATTATTACCTAATCCTTCAAAATAAGTAGCTAAAACAATTTTTAATCCTGGAAAGGCTTTCCTGATTTCTTTATAGGCATATTCATAAGCTTTTTTGTCTTTTTCCGTCAAATCCAAAGTTAAAAATGGCTCATCAAACTGAATATATTCTACATCCAGCGCTTCTAAGCGAGATAAAATCTCAATATAAACCGGAAGCAGGTTTTTAATCAGGTCTATTTTTTCAAATCCAGCCTCTTTTTCCTTACCCAATAAAAGGTAAGAAACCGGTCCAATCAGTACGGGTTTAGTATTAATTCCTAATTGTTTTGCCTCATAAAACTCGTCGATAATCTTGGTAGAAAAAAGTTTAAAAGGTTGATTTTTGGAAAATTCGGGCACGATGTAATGGTAATTGGTATCGAACCATTTGGTCATTTCCATCGCTACCACATCCAGTCCTTCTTTTTGGTAGCCTCTTGCCATCGCAAAATAAAGATCCAGTTCCTCATTTCCTTTTTTCAGGATCACTTCGTTGTACCTTTTTGGAATGGCTCCAAAAGTTAAGGAATGATCGAGTACGTGATCGTAAAAAGAAAAGTCGTTTGATGGAATTACATCAATCCCGGCTTCTTTTTGAAGTTTCCAGTTTTCGTGGCGGATATTTTTGCCCACCTGCAGTACACTTTTGTACCCAGTTTTATCTGCCCAATAATTTTCGCAGATTTTCTTTAATTCCCTTTGGCTACCTATTCGCGGATAGCCTAGATTTTGCGTTAGCATCTCTCTTAAAGATTAAGTAAATAAATCATTAAAAGCTCTTAAAGCAATATTTGTAATACTTCTTTGTTAAAATTAAATGAAAGGTTATGGCACAGCCTGCCCACTCATCAGCAAAAACTTTAAGCAAGCCTATAAAATTTAAATTTTATCGTGTACAATCAGACCTGACCAATTACTTTATAACGCGAAAGCACCGTCAATTCAACATAGGCAGGTCTCCTGACTTATTCCCGATCCTATCGCCTTCCCATACCGGTAAAGGCACAGTGGCATAAATGATAAGACCGTTGTCTTCTTGTTAAAGACAGAATTTACAGTTGCGCGACAGCTCGTGATTTGCACACGATTCCCTATTAATCCCGGTTGTATTCCGGGAACCTGTATCGGTTGATGAAAATAAAGTTAAGAACTTATATCAGGGCAAATGTATGGATTAGGATTTAAAACTTGTAACAAATTTACAGTAAGCCGTTTTTGGAAATTTTCTCTATTATATTTGATTACCCTACTAAACTATCAAATTATGATGAAAACCTACTTTATCAGGCTTTGTATCGCTTTTTTATTGGTAAGTAACGTTGCTGTGCTGGCACAGGAAGTACCAACGCCCAGATCACATTTCGGTTTTGATATTGGTGATGATTACCAATTGGCCAATTATACCCAGACAGAAGCTTACTTTAAGAAACTCGCAGCAAATTCTGACCGCATTAAACTGGTTGATATCGGTAAAACCGAAGAAGGCAGAATTCAATACATGCTGGTTGTTTCTTCGGTGGAAAACCTAAAGAAATTAGATCGTTATAAAGAGATTTCGCAACAGTTGGCTCATGCAGAAATTACGCCAGAGCGGGCCAAAGTTTTGACAAAAGAAGGTAAAGCAGTGGTATGGATAGATGGCGGATTACATGCAAATGAGGTAGTTGGTAGCCATCAGCTGATTCAGACGATATATGAATTTGCCTCCAGAACAGACCCGGAAACCTTGCGTATTCTGGATAATGTGATCATCCTATTTACACATGCAAATCCCGATGGACAGGAGTTGGTGAGCAACTGGTACATGAGGGAAAAAGACCCCAAAAAAAGAACAACTTCAGGTTTACCGGTTTTGTATGAAAAATATGCAGGACATGATAATAACCGCGATTTTTTTATGTTAAATCTTAAAGAAACACAAAATATTGGTCGCCAGCTTTTTATAGAATGGATTCCACAGATCATGTATAACCACCACCAGGCTGGTCCCGCGGGAACGGTTGTGGCAGGTCCTCCTTACCGGGATCCGTTTAATTATGTTTTTGACCCAACCTTGTTAACCAGTTTAGATGCGGTAGGTGCGGCCATGCATAACAGGATGAATGTAGAAAATAAGCCCGGTTACACTCAACGTGGCGGATCGGTTTATTCTACCTGGTACAACGGCGGATTAAGGACAACTACCTATTTTCATAACATGATTGGACTGCTGACGGAAATTATCGGTAATCCTACTCCCTCTGAAATTCCATTGGTTCCATCGCGTTTGCTGCCAAGTGGCGATTCACCAAACCCAATCACTCCCAGAAAATGGTATTTTAAAAATTCGATTGATTATTCTGTATCGTTAAACTATGCCGTTTTGAATTACGCAGCGCGATACCATGATGAGTTACTGTATAATATTTATCAGATGGGCAGAAATTCGATTGAAAGAGGTAAAAAAGACAGCTGGTCTTTCTCCCCAAAGAAGATAGAAGCCATTAACAGCGCTGCAAAAGGTGAAAAGGGCGCCGCAATTTCCGGAGGCGATGCAGTTTTTGGATCCCGGCGTCAGATTAGCATGAAAGCTTTCGATACCGTGATGAAAGCGCCTGCAAACCGGGACCCACGTGGATATATCTTATCCGCAGATCAGCCTGATTTTAATACTGCCATTAAGTTCTTGAATGCATTGATCAGAACGGGTGTTGTAGTTCAAAAAGCAACCGCTCCATTTACCGTTGCGGGGAAAAACTATCCTGCCGGAAGTTATGTGGTTAAAACTGATCAGGCTTTCCGTCCACACGTTTTGGATATGTTCGAACCACAGGATCATCCTAATGATTTTAAATACGAAGGTGGTGCGCCAATTCCGCCTTATGATGCCGCCGGATGGACATTGGCTTATCTCATGGACGTGAAATTTGATCGCATGCTGTATGACTTTTCAGGTCCGTTTGAGAAAAATCCTTACGGAAAACTCTTACAACCAGAAAATAAATTGCCAAATGGGCCGGGTTATGTATTAAGTGCTGCACAAAATGATTCTTATACTGCAGTTAACGATTTATTGAAAAACAAAGTTGAAGTTTACCGCTCTCCTGAAAATGGCGATTTTTATGTTTCATCAGCAGGAAAAGCAGTACTTGAAAAAGCAAACATCAAACTAAAAATTGCTGCTGCCCCTAAAAATAAAATTAAAGTTTCGACGGCTAGAATTGCCCTTTGGGATGCTTATGGTGGTTCTATGGCATCCGGCTGGGTGCGGTTTCTAATGGAACAGTACCATTATGCTGCCACGGTAATTTATCCGCAGGATATTGATGCCAGAAATTTAAAATCTAAATTCGATGTGATCATTTTTGTGGGCGGTGCCATTCCATCGGTTCAGGGCGGAGGCAGTGGAAACAGATCTGTCGGACCAAAGTCAGATGAAATTCCACAGGAGTTTAGAAACCGTTTGGGCAGGATTAGTGCTGATCAATCCATCCCTGAATTAAAGAAGTTTTTAGAAGCCGGAGGTAACATTGTAACCATTGGGAGCAGTACCAACCTGGCTTATCACTTAAACCTCCCCGTACGTAATGCAATGGTCGAAATTATAAATGGTGAAGAAAAACGATTACCTGCTGAAAAATATTATGTTCCGGGAAGTGTTTTAAATGTTGGTGTAGATAGCACTTTACCAGCCAATTGGGGCATGGAAAAAGAAGCTGACGTTTATTTTGATAATAGCCCTGTTTTTAAACTCACCGGTGACGCCATTGCGGCTGGGAAGATCAAGCCTTTGATGTGGTTTGAAAATGCAACACCATTGCGTAGCGGCTGGGCCTGGGGTCAGGCTTATTTGCAAGATGGGATAACGGCTTTTGAAGCCAGGGTTGGTAAGGGTAAATTATTTGCTTTCGGGCCGGAAATTGCGTTCAGGGCCCAAACGCATGGCACTTTTAAATTGATATTTAACCAGTTGTATAAATAGTTATAGTTGAGTTTGCCATGTTGAGCTTGTTCAAAAACGAATTTACGCTGTTTCTTAAAAAATACCACTTACAAATCTAATATAAAGGTCGTCTTTTCTACTGAAGCGTAGCAAAATCGAGAAATCTTTTTAACATAGTCCAAAGATTTCTCCACTACGGTCTAAATGACGATATCTGGATATAAACTTTTATTGAGATATGGGGCCACTATCCTTAACGATAGTGGCTTTTTACTTTACACTTACTATAGCCAGTTATAATCAGCTTAATTTTGTATTATGAAAGTAGAAATCTGGTCGGACGTAATGTGTCCGTTTTGCTATATCGGGAAAAGACATTTTGAGCAGGCGATAGAGAAATTGCCTTTTAAAAATGAAATTGAAGTGGATTGGAAGAGTTTTCAGCTTAATCCGGAATATCATAATGCTAATAATGAAACGGTGTACGATTACCTTTCAAGAAGTAAGGGAATGCCGGTTGATCAGGCTAAACAGATGACCAAACAAGTGGCAGACATGGCAGCAAATGCAGGATTAAGCATTGATTTCGATACCAATATTCCAGCAAATACATTCAACGCGCATCGTTTGATTCATTTGGCAGCAAAACACGGCCTTCAGGATTTAGCTGAAGAAAAACTTTTCGAAGCTCATTTTGTGAAGAGCAAAAACATTGGCGAAACAGATGTTTTAGTTGATCTTGCAGTGGAAATAGGATTGAATAAGGACGAAGCTGTGGCCGTTTTAAATAGCGACGAGTTTGCTGAAGCTGTTCGTTATGATATTTATGAAAGCCAGAATTTAGGAATCCGCGGTGTGCCATATTTCGTTATGGACCGTAAATATGGTATTTCTGGTGCCCAACCTGTTCAGGCTTTTACTGATGCGCTTACCCAGAGTTTTACCGAATGGAAAGCCGCTCAGCCTAAAACCACGATTACTTCATTAAATAAAAATAATGACGCGGTTTGTGATGAGAATGGTTGTGAGATATAGATTTGTTTCCTGCAGATATAAAAATCATTTCGACTGGAGCGCAGCGCAATGGAGAGATCTATCTCGAGACAGATTTAGCTTCGCTGAGCCTTCGGGTTCTCTGCTTCGTTGCACTTCGCTCGAAATGACGGTAACTGAGGGGTGTTAAATCCTGAAAAAAAATTCAGGGGGACGATCGTTTTAGGATCTTCGACACTCCGCTACCATTGACAGAATCTCTAAAAAAGTCGTCCTTGCGAGGAGGAATGACGAAGCAATCTTTCATGCTAATGATCCTTGCTGTAAGATTGCTTCGTCGGCTGAAAAAGCCTTCCCGCAATAACGATCCTCTTAGAGGCTTATTTCCATTAAATACTTCTGTCAATCATATTGATTTTTATATCATAAATTATTCCTCAGGATGACAATGGCTCGGGAAACTTACTGCTGCTGATTCTTCAACGGCGTTAATAAATACTCCAAACCATTCACCCTGATTTCGAACATGGTAGCCATTAAATCGCCTAATTTGCCTTTCGGGAAACCCTTATCCTTATACCATAGCAAATAGCTTTCTGGAATATTACAGATCAGGTAACCTTTATATTTCCCGTAAGGCATTTGCATTTTTACTAAATCGAGTAATAAGGAGGGATCTAACATTATAATATAAAATCTAAATAATTTTCTTTGTTAATTACGGAGAAACTGGCTTGAGGATAGTTTTTGGCAAAAAAGCCCGGGATTTTCTTCTTTTGGTTTCCCCATTTAAAATCGGCAGCTAACATTTCTCCGTTGTTAATTTCAATTAGGTCTATTTCTTGTTGATCATAGGTTCTCCAAAAGAAATAAGTGGCACTTTGCTGTTCGTACTCCATTTTTTTAATGCGTTCGCTAAAGCAGTAGTTTTCCCATAAAATACCCTGATCGTTCCTTAAGGCTAACAACCTGAAATCGTTTACGATTGCGTTCCGGATCCCATTGTCGTAAAAATACCATTTGGATGATTTCGTAACTTCTTTCCGTAAATTATTACTATATCCGCCAATTTTATAAATGATAAAAACCTTTGAGAGTAAATCAAGGTAACGATCTACCGTATTTTTGCTGATACCCAGATTACGGGAAATCTCATCAATTGAAACTTCCGATCCTACCTGATAGGCAATCAGTTTTAATAATTCCAGTAGTTTAGCGCTATTTTGGATGTTCTCATACATCAAAATATCTTTTAAGAGATAAGATTTAACCAGTTCTGTTAAATACTGTGCTTTTTCAGCTAATGAATTCAGGTGGAATAACTCAGGATAAGAACCAAAAATTAATCTTTCTTCCAGATTTTGGGTGGTTTGTAAACCATTTTCCTGTTTATCCAACTCAACTTGTGCTATGGGGTAAAGATGGTAAGTTAAACTTCTTCCGCTTAAGGGTTCACCTGTTTGGTTTGATAAATCGAAAGTAGATGATCCACTTGCGATAATGGTAAGATCTTTAAAAGTATCGATGAGTAACTTTAATATTTTTCCGATTTCAGGTATAACCTGGGCTTCGTCAATAATGAGTAGCTTGGCATCACCCAAAACCCTTTTGTAATTGGCAGCTGTTCGGGTTGAAAGCAATACCTGTACATCCTGGTCTTCCCCATTTAAAGAAAGGTAGTTGATGTTCGCGTCTTTGGTAATGCTTTCTACCAACCAGGTTTTACCTACCCGCCTTGTTCCGAATATTAGGATTACTTTGTTTTTCCCAATTTTGTTAAGGATAATCGGCTTCAAAGCTCTAACAATTTGACTTTCCATTTAAGCCAAATATAGGTAAAAACGTTAATTCAGTCAATAGACTGACTCAATTAATGTTAATTCAGTCAATAGACTGACTCAATTAATGTTTTTTAATCGATCAGCTCTAAAGTTTCAATCGCTTCTTCAACGGTTTTTACATTATCAAAAGCAATTCTAAGTGTATTCTTTACTTCCTTTAAATTGCACATGCGCGGATGGTTCTGCGCAAAAGTTAAAATTTTGGTAAAGGTATTTGAGTCGAAATAAGCTGACTGTTTATCACTTAAAAAATATCCTCTTAAGCTATTTTTCTTAAAACTGATTTTTTCGAATCCTAATTTTTTACCCAACCACTGTAACCGCACTACGCTGAGCATGGTTTTTACTTGCGGGGGTATAGGTCCGAAACGATCGGCCAGGTGTTTTTCGAAAACGGCTAATTCAGCTTCGTTGTCAAGCTTAGAAAGCTCGGTGTATAAATTGTAACGCTCAGTAATATTGGTAATGTAAGCATCAGGAATATATAATTCAAGATCGGTATCTACCTGTGTAAAGCCTACAAACGGACGGGCAGGTTCATTTTCGAACAGGCCTTTAAACTCAGCTTCTTTCAATTCCTGAATGGCTTCATCCAGTATCTTATGGTACATTTCAAAACCGATTTCGGCGATGAACCCACTCTGCTCGGCACCTAATAAATTTCCACTTCCACGGATATCCAAATCGCGCATGGCCACATTAAAGCCACTGCCGAGATCAGAAAACTCTTCAATGGCACTTAAACGTTTCCGGGCCTCAGAAGTTAAGGTAGATAAAGGAGGCGAAAGTAAATAACAGAAAGCTTTTTTGTTGCTCCGGCCTACACGGCCACGCATTTGGTGCAGATCGCTCAAACCAAACATGTGTGCATGGTTGATGATGATGGTATTGGCATTTGGGATATCTAAACCTGCTTCAATAATAGTTGTGGCTACCAAAACATCTTTTTCTCCGTTAATGAAATCAAGCATCACATCTTCCAAAGCATCTCCATCTAATTGGCCATGCGCAATACCAATCCTTGCTTTTGGAACCAGTTTCTGGATTAACCCACCTAATTGCATCAGGTCATTTACCCGGTTATGGATAAAGAACACCTGTCCGCCGCGATCCAGTTCAAACTGCACGGCTTCCTGGATTAATTTATCGTTAAAAACATGCAATTCGGTGCTAACGGGCTGCCGGTTCGGCGGTGGCGTACTTATAATAGATAAATCCCTTGCCCCCATTAAAGAAAAATGCAGCGTTCTTGGAATTGGAGTGGCTGTAAGGGTTAAGGTATCAACATTTACCCGTATGGCTTTTAACCTTTCTTTTGCAGTAACGCCAAACTTTTGCTCTTCATCAATAATCATGATGCCAAGATCTTTAAATTTGACATCCTTGCTAAGCAAACGGTGTGTTCCAATTAAAATGTCAACTTTGCCGGCTGCGGCTTCAGCCAGGGTATCTTTAATCTGTTTATTCGTTTTAAAACGGTTAATATAATCGACCGTTACCGGGAAATCCTTTAAACGGGAGGAGAAAGTTTTAAAATGTTGTAAAGCTAAAATGGTTGTTGGTACCAGAACGGCAGCCTGTTTACCATCAGCTACCGCTTTAAATGCAGCACGTACGGCAATTTCTGTCTTTCCAAAGCCAACATCACCACACACCAAACGGTCCATTGGATGTGGTGATTCCATATCCTTTTTCACGTCCTGGGTGGCTTTTAACTGATCGGGGGTATCTTCATAAATAAAAGAAGCCTCTAATTCGGTCTGTAAATAACTATCTGGAGAGAATGCTGTTCCGGCCTGGGTTTTGCGCAAGGCATAAAGCTTGATCAAATCCCGCGCGATATCTTTAACTTTTTTTTTAGTGGTTTTTTTTAACTTATCCCAGGCATCGGTACCCAGCTTATTCATTTTAGGAACGCCGCTTTCCTTACCGCTGTACTTAGCAATCCGGTTTAGGGAGTTGATGTTGACGTAAAGCAGGTCGTTATCGGCATAAACTAAACGGATCATTTCCTGGGTTTTGCCGTTCACCTCAACTTTTTCAAGTCCGGCATACTTACCAATACCATGATCGATATGGGTAACATAATCGCCGGATTTTAGTTCCCTCAAATCTTTTAGGGTAATGGCCTGACTTTTTTGATAACCTTTTTTAAGCTTGTATTTGTAGTAACGGTCGAAAATCTGGTGATCAGTGTAAAATGCCGTTTGGATCTGCGGATCAACAAAACCCTCGCGCAGCATGCTGTTGATTGGTGTAAATTTGGCCGTTTTGTCAATATCTTCTAAAATGGCATATAAACGCTCAATCTGCTTAGGCGAATCGGTAAAAATAAAATTAACGATTCCAGCCTTTTCATTTTCCTTAAGGTTGTGAATCAGCAGATTGAAATCTTTATTAAATGATGGTTGTGGCTTGGTTTCGAATTCAAAACGATTATCTGTTTTATAGAAAAACTGTTTCCCGAATTCTACCAACGGGAAATCCTGAAGGTGATCGCCCAATAACTTTTCATCCGTAAAAGCAAATTTAGGATCAATCCACTCCGGGTTTTGACTTTTATCTGCCGCTGGCAAGGCTTTCCAAAGTTCAACAGCCTTTTTAAAACCGGCTTTAACAATATCCAGGGTAAATTCTACGTCTTTAAACCAGAGTTGCGTGTCCTGATCGATATAATCGAGAATACTGATGTTACTTTCGGTTAAAAACTTGGCCTGAACATTTGGAACAATGGTAAGCGATTTAACTTCGGCAACCGACAGCTGGCTTTCAATTTCAAAACTTCTGATGCTTTCTACTTCGTCACCAAAAAACTCGATGCGATAAGGAAGATCAGAGGAGAACGAGAAAATATCTACAATGCCACCTCGGATGGAAAACTGCCCGGGTTCGTAAACAAAATCTCTTCTGTCAAAATCATAATCAATTAGAAATTCATTGATAAAATCAATGCCCAGTTTGGCGCCCAAACTGATTTCTAAAGTGTTTTTTTCAAGCGCAGAGCGATCTATCACCTTTTCGGCAATGGCTTCAGGATAGGAAACTACAATTTTTCCGTATTCCGAATCATGATTCAGCTCGTTCAGTACTTCCGCACGGGCCAGCACGTTAGCGGTATCTACCTGGGTGAAATCGAAAGATTTTCGGTACGATGAAGGAAATAGTAAAACCTGTTTATCCAATACACTTTCAAGGTCAGACTGAAAATAAGCGGCTTCTTCCCTATCAGGCAAAACGAACAGAAGGGGCTTATGTAACAGGAAATAAGAAGAAAGTGCAACAATAGCATCAGCCGAACCCACCAATCCCTTTAATTGTATCTTTGGGTTTTTGCTGCTGTTCAACGCTTTGGTAAATTGAGTTACCCTATCGTCGGTTTTGTATCTGTTTATTAAATCGCGGATGTTCAAGGCACAAAAATAAGCTTATCTTTTAATATTAACCCGCAATTTGTGTAAAGGTTTTTTTAACTATTTTTGGCAGGGTTGTGATAGAATAATCAGATTTGGGAAAAAACGAAAACTTATTCTTAGATGGGATCGTTCGTTTGGTCGAAATATATTCCCCTTTCGTCGATTAAGGGCAAATCGGTGTAACAAAGGTAGTTCTATAGCCTCTAAATGTTATAAAAAGTGAAACAATGAAGTACATTAAAAGCTTTCCACTGGAACTTTTTTTCTGGTTAACAGCTTTAATATTACTGGCAACGGCGGATGGCCACCAACATCATTTTACACTTTGTCCTTTAGCCAATTTGGGCTTTGAGGATTGGTGTCCGGGGTGTGGCATAGGCAGGTCAATCAGTCATATTTTACATGGCGAGTTTACCGAAAGCTTTTCCGAACATTGGTTTGGTTTTCCGGCACTTTTAATTATAATTTATAGAATTTGCACATTGATAAGGAACAAAAAGAAGTTTAAAGTTTTAACCACAAATACATAGAAACCATGGATATATTTCAATCACCTCTAATGTCGTTACCAGGTATAACACCAGAGGAATACTCATATTTACAACAAGCCACAACCGGTTTAACTGAAGAGCAGTTACGTAATTTCCTGATGGTTTACAGCAGCAAAAGAAAAAATCCATCAGATATGTTGATTTTTTGTTTAATCGGATTGTTTGCTGTTCCAGGCTTGCAAAGGTTTATCATAGGCCAGATCGGTATGGGTATTTTGTACCTTTTAACTGCCGGTTTATGCTTTATCGGTTCGATTATCGATGTGGTAAACCACAAAACACTTGCTTTTGAATACAACCAGAAAATGGTTTTCGAAAGCTTACAGATGGTAAGAATGGGAGGTGGATTCCAACAAGCGGGAAAATTCTAAGATAATTAATCTCAATACTTAGGTCCGTATCCAAATAAATTGGATGCGGACTTTTTTGTTTAATGAACTTTCATGACAGAAAAAAGAAAACAATGAAATTTCTATATTTATCGAATGAAATTAGCTGAAATTACCAATTATTTAGAAAGCATCGCTCCGCTTAATTATCAGGAAGACTATGATAACTCTGGTTTAATTGTGGGGGATCCAAACATGGAAATCCGTGCTGCTTTGGTGGCTTTGGATTGTGTAGAGAAAATTGTAGATGAAGCCATTTCGACAGGATGCAATTTGATCATTACCCATCACCCGATAGTTTTTAAAGGACTAAAAAAGCTTAATGGTAAAAACTATGTAGAGCGTGTGGTTTTAAAGGCAATCAGGAATAATATTGCACTATATGCCATTCATACCAATTTAGACAGTATTCATACCGGGGTAAATGCTAGGATCTGTGAACGTTTAGGTTTAACAGGTACTAAAGTACTTTCGCCAAAAGCAGGGCTGTTGAAGAAATTGGTTACTTATTGTCCACAGGCCCAGGCTGAGCAACTGCGGTCGGCATTGTTTTATGCTGGTGCAGGTACCATTGGTAATTATAGCGAATGCAGTTTCAACGCTGATGGTTTTGGCACATTCAAAGGAAATGAAGATTCCGACCCTTTTGTTGGTGAAAAAGGTGTTCGCCACCGGGAGGCCGAAATACGGATCGAAATGGTTTACCCTACCCAGGCTGAACGAAAAATCCTCGTTGCTTTGTTTGAAAACCATCCATACGAGGAAGTGGCCTACGACATTTATAAACTCGAAAATAAGCATCAGCTGGTGGGTTCGGGTATGGTAGGCTGGCTGGAATACGATATGGATGCTTATGATTTTCTGCATCTGGTGAAAGATAGGATGCAGGCTAAAGTGGTTAGGCATACAGAAGTAATTGGCAAAAGGATTAAGAAAGTTGCGGTTTGCGGAGGTTCGGGAAGCTTCCTGTTAAAAGAAGCCATAGCTGCCGGGGCCGATGCATTTATTACCGCAGATTTTAAATACCACGAGTTTTTTGACGCGGAAGAAAAATTGATCATTGCAGACATCGGACACTTTGAAACTGAACAATTTACCTCAAATTTATTGCTTGAAATTATTCAGAAAAAATTTACTAACTTTGCAATCCGTTTAACGGAGCAAAATACAAACCCCATAAATTACTTGTTTTAATGGAACAAACCGTAGAACAAAAGCTAAAAGCTTTATACGAATTACAAAATATCCACACGAAAATTGATAAAATCCGCCAAGTACGTGGCGAGTTACCGATGGAAGTTGCCGACCTTGAGGATGACGTTCTAGGACTGGAAACTAGAATTGCAAAAATTAAAGGTGAGCTTGATGATCTTGAAGATTCGATCGTAACGCGTAAAAATACAATCAAAGATGCGCAGGCTGCCATCAAAAGATATGATTCTCAATTAAAAGAAGTTAAAAATAACCGTGAATACGATGCTTTAACCAAAGAAATTGAGATTCAGGGTTTAGATATCCAGGTTTCTGAAAAGAAAATTAAAGAACATGGTTTCGAAATCACTTCAAAAACTGAAATCTATGAAGCTGCTAAAGCCGAATTAGATGGAAGAAAAAAAGATTTGGAAGCTAAAAAAGCAGAACTGGATGTAATTACTGCCGAAACTGAAAAAGAGGAGCAGGATTTACAAAAGAAAGCAGATAAAGCGGAACCTCAAATCGAAGAACGCTTATTGGTTGCTTATAAACGTTTACGCAAAAATGCAGTGAATGGTTTAGCTGTAGTAACCATTGATCGTGATTCTTGTTCCGGATGTTTTAACCAGATTCCACCGCAACGCCAGTTAGATATTCGCCAACGTAAAAAAATTATCGTTTGCGAACACTGTGGTCGTATTTTGGTTGATGAAGCGCTAACACACGAAGTAGCAGAGGCTTAAGCTAAATAATAAAAGTATTTGAACGTCCCGATTTAATCGGGACGTTTTTTGTTTAAGGCTATTTTCTTGGCCTTACTCAAAACAAGAATATGATTTTATCGTTTAGTGTAGATATTTGTTTGAATGTGAGCGATTGCTGCAGCATAGAACCAAACCGAAATAGAATCCCTGATGAATAAAAATTTCCGTTTTTACGTAACGTTTCTCCTGCTCCTCTCCCCTTTGTTTTCACTTGCAAATTTCGATTTTAACAGCAACTGCTTAAATGCTTATAAAAGCATATTCGAATTGAAGTTGGGCAATGCGAGGGCTTATATCTCTACCGAAAAAAAGCAGCATCCCAATAATTCCATTATTCCGCTTCTGGAAAATTATGTTGATTATTTTACCGTACTTACTTCAGAAAGCAAGGCTGATTTTGACCGTTTGAAAGGAAATAAATCTAAACGTTTGGATCAGATAAGCGATGATGATAAAAATTCGCCTTACTACCTGTATGCGCAGGCAGAAATCAATTTGCAATGGGCGCTCATCCGAGGCCGTTTTGGTGAATATTTTAATGCCGCCATGGAAGTTAAAAGAGCAAACAATCTGTTACAGGATAATAATAAAAAGTTTCCAAATTTTCACCTGAACTTAAAAGGTTTGGGATTGATTAACGCAGTATTAGGCAATCTTCCTGACGGGGCTTTAAAAACAGCACTTTCAACATTCGGCATTAAGGGAAACCTGCAGAGCGGATTGAATATGTTCGAAAAATTGGCTGATAACCTGCCAAAATCATCTTACGAACCTTTTTATGAAGAAGTGGTGTTTTATTATGCCTACGTTTTAACCGATGTGGCGCATAGCCCGCAGGCATATGCCAAAACCATGAGTTACACCGAACGGATTGCCGATACCAGTTTGTTAAAAAGTTATCTGCAGAGTTATGTTTGCATTAAAAACGGGCATAGTGAAGAAGCAATTTCTATTTTAGCAAGACGACCAGAGGGAGGTGTTTATCAGCCTTTTCCTTATCTGGATTATTTGGAAGGAATTGCACATTTAAATAAACTTGATCTGAATGCAGGCACCTATTTTAACCGGTTTTTGCAGACTACAAAGGGCGTAAACTTTGTTAAAGACGCCTACCTTCATCTGGGATGGGTTGCGCTTCTGAAAGGAGATAAAGGAACATATGCGGCATTTGCCTCCAGGGCAGTTAAAAATGGCTACACTTACATGGAAAAGGATAAGCAGGCTAAAGCAGAGGCTTCGGCAGCAGTACCGAACATTGATTTGTTAAAAGCCAGACTGTTGTTTGATGGTGGTTATTTAAGCAGGGCCTTACAGGTAATTGATAGCAAGAAGGCAACAGATTACACCAGCGATAGAGATAGAACAGAACTCCATTACCGTTTAGGCAGAATTTACGATGATTTAGGGAAAGATGATCAGGCCTTAACCGCCTATCAGGAAACGATTGATGAAGGTAGAAACCTGAAATATTATTTTGCGGCGAACGCTGCTGTACAAATGGGTAAGATTTATGAGAGAAGGAAAAATATAGCGAAAGCAAAAGAGGCTTTCAATACTGCGATTGCCATGAAAAACCATGAGTTTGAAAGCAGTATTGAAAACCAGGCCAAGGCCGGGTTAAAGCGGTTGGCCAATTAGAAGCGGTATATAAAAGCATTAATGTGCATGCCCGCCCCTACTGAAGCAAATACCGCTACATCACCAGGCTTAACATTATAGCCTTTAACTTGTCCTTTTAATACCAGGTCTAGTAAAGTTGGTACCGTGGCAACAGAACTGTTTCCTAACCACGAAATCGTCATCGGAACTAAGTTTTCTGGTACGGTATCTTTTCCATAAAGTTTGAACAAACGTTTCATGATCGCAGTGTCCATTTTGCCATTGGCCTGGTGAACAAATACAATATTGATATCATCAACACTTAAACCTGCTTTGTCGATAGCTTTTTTGATTACCTGCGGAACCTGGATTACCGCAAATTCGTATAGCTTGCGTCCATTCATTTTCAGGTATAAGTTTCCGCTGGTCTCATCAGGATTAGATCCTTTACCCATGGTGAGCAAGTTACTATGATGAAGTGCATGCGTTTCTGTCTTGTGGGCCAATATCCCTCTTTTTTCGGCTGCTTCTTCTGCTTCGAATATCACGGCTCCGGCGCCATCCGAAAAGATCATACTGTCACGGTCATGCGGATCAATAATCCGGCTTAGGGTTTCTGCACCAATAACCATAACCCGTTTGGCATCTCCGCTTTTAATATAATAATCAGCCTGTATTGCACCCTGAATCCATCCCGGACAACCAAAGATGATATCGTAAGCAACGCAGTCTGGATTTTGAATACCAAGTCGTTGTTTTACCTTTGAGGCTAAAGATGGCAGAACGTCAGTGCGGTTACTGCCCAAAGGGATGTCTCCAAAATTATGGCAGAATATAATATAATCTAAGGATTCTTTATCAATACCTGCATTTTCAATGGCATTTTCTGCTGCTTTTGCGCCGATGTGATGACTTAACTGATCAGGACAAGCGTAACGACGCTCTACAATTTCTGTGATTTCTGAAAATTTATGAATAATTTCTGAATTTTCTTTTTCAAGTACATTTCCATTCTCAAAAAATGTGGAGTTCAAGAATTCATTACCTGAAATAATATTTTGTGGAATATAACTCCCAGTACCGGTTATTAACGTATTTATTGCTTTGCTCATAATTATAATACCGCATACTAAAACGGTATGTAGTATAAAAATACCATTTATCTTCGGTAATTGAAAATAAATAAAAATTTAGCGTAGCTTATTCTCAAGCGCAAACTTCAATAACCCTGCTTTTCCGGTTACATTTAGCTTCTGTGCCATATTCTTGCGGTGGGTGTCAACCGTGTTCAAGGCTATAAATAGTTTTTCGGCAATCTGTTGTGAGGAATAATCTTCGCTTATCAGTTTTAGTATTTCCATTTCACGGGCTGTTAAGTTGTGGCTTTTTTGAAAATGATCACCATCGTTAAATACGGATGAGGCAAGTGCATCAGTTTTCGCTTTTTGAAAGTATTTTTTGCCCTGATGTATACCCGTTATTATTTCAAACAGGGTTTCTGCATTGGTATCCTTTTGTACAAATGCTTTTACGCCTATATTCTCAAGCTTAGCTGATAGTTTGCTTGTATAATACATGGACAATGCCATTATTTTCACAGAAGGAAACAGCTGAGTTACTTTCTCCGCAGCAATTTCACCATCCAGAACGGGCATGTTTAAGTCGAGGATTAAAACATCTGGCAGCTGGTGATTGAGCAGGTGCAAAATTTCTTTTCCATTTGCGGCCATTCCGATTACCTTAAAGTTTGATTGTCCGGAAAGGATTGCAGATAGGCCTTGCGCAAAAAGTTTATGATCATCTGCAATCATAATTGTTATAGGGCGTTGTTGTATTGTGTCCATTATTTTAGCGGAATATCAATTGTTGTAGTTGTGCCGTTTTGATTACTATCGATCTGGATTTTACCGTTAAGATAATTTACCCTTGATAGAATATTATGGATGCCCAAGCCCTTTTTATCTACATCGGGATTGAAGCCAATGCCGTTATCTTCTGCCATAATACTAATGCGGTCGGTAAATGATAAAATCTGTATAGTTGCCTTTGAGGCAAAGGAATGCCTGACGATGTTATTAACCAGTTCATTAACTATACGATATATGGTAATCTCAATGCCCCTATCAATAGGATTTTCTACCTGAAAAACAAATTCAAATGCAATTTTACCAGAATGGTTTAAAGTTTTAAAATGTTCATTTAAGGTTTCAATCAGGCCAAATTGTTCAAAGTTTTTTGGCATCAGGTTATGCGATATTTCTCTTAAGTCTGCACAGGCCTTTTCGATCATGTCAATGGTTTGATCGTAAAATATGCGGTCATTTTCGGCAAGTTTTAAAACCTTGTGTTGAAAAGCAGTAATATTTAACTTGATGATGGACAGTGTTCCGCCCAGGTCGTCATGTAAATCGCGGGCCAACCGCGTTCTTTCATCTTCCTGAGCATTGAAAATACCATCAGCCAGATCAACCTGGTGCCTGCTTTTTTCTTCGAGTAAGACTTCTTTTTCTTTTTTAAGGAAATTATAACGTTGTGTTAGTGCAAATGAAAGAAAAATGATTTCGGCCGTTAAACCTACTACTAAACCGTTTGGTTTTAATAAATTAAAGTTAGTAAGGCCTAAAGTGTTAAAAACATAATTAAACACGCCAAACAATAACATCAACGTGGCAATAAGATAATACCAGCCTAGCTTATAGCCTGACCTTATTCTTTCTACCACACCAATGATCATCACGATTACCGTAAGGAGTGCAAGAAAATTGTTGATGTAAAAAACCGTTTTTTCTAAAATAATAAAGGATTTAAAGAACATAAATACCGGAATGATGAACATGGCCCAGCAGAATCTTTTATAATAGTTTGTAAAACGGTATAATTTACTGTTTGTGCTGTTTTGATTCACAAACAGCTGCATTACCTGAATTAACAGGCCACAGCTTAATGATGCCATCATTAACCGCATATAATCCTGTAAACCGGGCAAATTTGGATAAAACCATTGGAAAGCCAGCCCTTCTTCTTCCAGGATAAAAATTAGTGTGCAAAAAATATAAATCGCATAGTATAAATGGATATTATCCCTGAGCGAAGCAAAAAGCAAAAGATTGAAGATCACTGCAAAAACAAAAATGCCAGTATAAAATCCAAATAAGGTGTGCTGCGGAATTTCTGCCTGTATCATATCAACGTCGCGTCCGATAGACATCGGCATATACATATTTTGGCCCCTTTTATCGGCCCACAAATAAAAGGTCGCTTTCTCATGGGGCAAAAGTACAATTGGATAAATAAAGCTTCTGTTGTAATACGGCCGTTGTTTAAAAGGGAAATGATCACCGGTTAAACCTAATGGATGAACGTTTTGCCCTTCATCTACTTTAAATAACCGGAGTTGGTTGATGCTCGAACTCTGTTCCTTAAACATCAGATTTACAGCCTGATTAAGCATGTTTTTTATGTCAAAGGCGATCCAGTAATAAGACTGCGAGTAACCTTTACTAAAAACTTTTCCAGGTTTTAAAGGGATTAGTTTACCGGCCTGCTTATATTTTATAATAGAGTCGACGGTCAGGTTTAGGTTTTTGTCCTCATAAAAATATCCATGTTTGCTGATACTGAATTTTTTGGCCGTATCAATTAAAATAGGATTTCCCTGTTGTGCAGCACATAAGCGGGCTGTCAATAATAATGCAGTTATCAGGAAAAATTTATTCATTGATGAGCGAATTGTCGAAAAGTTGCGGTTAATATTTCTATAAATATAAGATATAAAACAGGGACTGAATATACCGGTTAAAGGGTATATAAACTACCTGGACTATCAATTACATTTACATCAAACCAAACCACTTAAAACATAAAACATTCCTTAACAAATGTTCTTTTCGAGTTTGTCGTAGACAGGCAGATGCCTGAGCATTCGAGGTAGTTATTTATTATTTGTCATTTAAATTATGCTATTATGAAAAACAAATCACTTTACTTTTTAACGGGAATAGCCTTATTCTATTTTTCATGTGCAAAAATCTGCATTGTTCCGCCAGTAAACACTACCGTAGGCGGAGCAGTAGTTTCTTTCGCATCTTCTAAAATTCCTTGTAAAAAAGTCCCTGAATATGAAAAAGCAGTTAAATTATCGATCAATGCCATCTATTCTCAAATGTTCGAAACCGAACTTGAAAATTATATAAAAGATAGTATTGGCAACGGACCCCATGAAAATTCCTGGAAAGGATTGGTAGCGAAAGATATCGTGGATAAAATGCGAAAAGAAATTAATGGTGAGTATATAGAAACTTATGGTGGCGCGATCGGGTGGTTTCGTTATGCTTTTTATCATAACATTGCTTATGATGGCACGGCAAATGGTCCGATTTTACTAAACAGAATTCCGCTAAGACATCGTAATGCAGCTAGCATTGCCAATACAATTGCCCATGAAACAGCCCATAGGATAGGATTGATACATCCTAGCAGCGATATTGATCTCAAAATAGCTTACAAAGAACCACCTTATGTAATTGGTGCTATTATAGAAAACATTTGTTCAAGGTGATAACAAAGTTCTTTATCCAGTAATCTTCTCAAAAAATAAACATGAAAAAGTTCGCCCTCATTACGTTGATAATTTTTATCTGCAACAGCGTCAAAGCGCAAGATCAGGATTCCGTCAGATCAGAGAATATACGCTATCTTAATTTAAGATACGTTGATTTTTACAGACAAAATCATCCACTATCCTATATTGCCCCTCTGGGCGAAATTGGGTCAAAGAATAAATATATATTTACGTCAAGACTAAGTACTTCTTTTATGATCCTCGGAACAAAAGGATCTAGGCTTGCTGCTGCATTAATACCAGACTTCACCATTAGGATGCTTGATATGAAGTCTAGGCCTGTATATACCCCAGATTTTAGAATAGGAGGTTCTTTTTATTACCGGTTAAATGCTGATGAAAATAATTATAAATATGCAACATTGGGTTTTATGCATCACTCAAACGGGCAGGATACTACTCATAGGCCAGTTGTGGGTACTCTAAATTATAAAGATTGGGATTTTTCTACGAATTACATTTACGGGAGATACAATTGGGGCAAAGTTAAAATGGATAGCAATATCATGAGATCATCAACAAATCATCAACTAGAATTTAAATCAAACGGGCTGTTTGACTTCGATGACGTGATAAAGGGAGATTATGGTTTTACAAGGCTCAGCTATAGTTTTTCTTATCGGAAATATTCCTATTTCTATGATCTTTTCACTAATGCTGATCAGGAGGATAATGGTAAGCGATCGTCTAAAAAAGAGGATGATCAAAAAGGTTGGCTAAATAAAGAGAAGTTCAGATGGAACCTGGAAGCATCTTATGCGATAAATAAATATGCTCATTACAACTTGTTAGCTGTTAAAAGAAGATTAAATATTGAGGCTACAGGATATTATTCACTCTCTTGGATGCGCCAAACTGCATTTATGTTAGCTGCTGGATATTATGGAGAAGACCCTTACAATATTTATTTTAAGGATAAATATGCATGGGTAAGATTTGGCATTGCTGTGGGGTTTTTAAAATATACCGCAAAGGCAAGCGGAAAAAGATATGAAACGCAAGGCCTTAACTAAAATCATCAATTAAAAACACAAAAAGCTCTTTGGGGCCATGAGCGCCCAAAACCAGTGTTTTTTCGATGTCTGCCGTTCTGCTTGGTCCAGTAATATTACTGATCATGGATGGGATTTGGCTGCCATATTTGTTCTTCAATAACAAAAAGGCATCTTTAAGATCTAAAACCAACTGACTGGTCTTAGCAATCACAATATGATGGTGTGGAAAGATGCTGAGCCTTCGTCCTGCAGCGCCCTGGTTAGTTACCATTACGCTTCCATTACGGGCAATTAAGGCTTCACAAAGGGTAATACCAACTTCAGCTTGCTCAAAATCCTTATCGGTTTGGTAAAATGGAAATTCGTATTTGCTTAAAAACTGCTGTAGCTCTGGTTCCCAGCAGTATATTTTTCGCCATTTAAACTTATCAGCCAGATGCAGCATATTTTCAAAAAAGTCGATCCCGTCTTCGCAGAAGATGAAATTACCGGATATTGCCGTAAGCTGTTCGGCAAATAATATCTCAAGCTCATCTGTATTTGTTTTATACAATGGACTTTCTTCTAAATTAGGATAGGGATTTTCGCGCTTCTCTAATAGTGCTTTCCTTATCTTTTTCAGTATTTGTTCTTTCGCTGTCGTATTATCCTTCATTATAAAAAAAAGCTACCCTAATGGTTAAACCAGGGTAGCAAATGTAATAATAGAAATTATTTATTTAAGCTTCAACGGGCTTAATGTGTCCGGGATTTCCGCTTTCTCCTTGATTTTCGAATAATCTTTTACCGAAAATCACTTCTAAATCGTCTTTAAATAAAACTTCTTTTTCGATCAGGATATCAGCCAACTGGATCAATTTATCTTTATTTTCTTCCAATAATTGAATTGCGCGTTGGTATTGGCCTTCAATTAATGCTGAAATTTCTTTATCGATAGTTAAAGCGGTGTCTTCAGAATATGGTTTTGAGAAATTGTACTCGTTCTGACCAGATGAATCATAATAAGTAATGTTTCCTAATTTATCGTTCAATCCGTAAATGGTAACCATTGCTCTCGCTTGTTTGTTTACTTTCTCCAGATCGCTAAGCGCACCAGTAGAAATAGTATCAAACATTACTTTTTCAGCTGCCCTACCACCCATTGTTGCACACATCTCGTCGAGCATTTGATGAGGGCGAACAATTAAGCGCTCTTCTGGAAGGTACCAGGCTGCACCTAAACTTTGTCCGCGCGGAACAATTGTAACCTTAACTAGAGGCGCAGCATGTTCCAGTAACCAGCTTACAGTGGCGTGGCCAGCCTCGTGAATCGCAATTGCACGTTTTTCGCTCGGGGTGATGATTTTATTTTTCTTTTCTAAACCACCTACAATTCTGTCTACAGCATCTAAGAAATCTTGCTTATCAACCGATGATTTGTTTTTACGTGCTGCAATTAGCGCCGCTTCGTTGCAAACATTTGCAATATCTGCACCTGAGAATCCTGGCGTTTGTTTAGCTAAAAACTCGGTATCAAGCTCTTCCGATTTTTTAAGCGGCGCAATGTGTACCTCAAAAATCTGTTTACGTTCTATAACATCCGGTAAATCAACGTAAATCTGTCTGTCGAATCTACCTGCCCTTAATAAGGCTTTATCTAAAACATCAGCACGGTTTGTTGCTGCTAAAATGATCACATGTGTATTGGTACCAAAACCATCCATTTCAACCAAAAGCTGGTTTAAGGTGTTTTCACGTTCGTCATTTCCACCCATAACACCGTTTTTACCACGGGCGCGACCAATAGCATCAATCTCATCAATGAAAATGATACAAGGCGATTTGTCTTTTGCCTGTTTAAACAAGTCGCGAACACGGGATGCACCAACTCCAACAAACATCTCTACAAAATCAGATCCTGACAGAGAAAAGAAAGGAACCTGGGCCTCGCCGGCAACAGCTTTAGCCAATAAAGTTTTACCTGTACCTGGCGAACCTACCAATAAAGCACCTTTAGGTATTTTTCCACCCAAATCGGTATATTTTTTTGGGTTTTTAAGGAAATCTACAATTTCCATTACCTCGGTTTTAGCTTCTTCCAAACCAGCAACATCATTAAAAGTGATATTTACCTGGCTTTCTTTGTCAAACAGTGTCGCTTTAGATTTTCCGATACTGAAAATCTGGCCACCACCACCAGCACCGCCACCCATTCTGCGCATCATAAAAATCCAGAAACCGATTAAAAGCAATACAGGTAAAATGATGCTTAAAAACCAGCTTGCCAACGGATTGCTGCGGCTGGTTTTTTCTGCCAATATCCTTGGTTGGTTGGCTGGAAGGTCTTTTTGCGAATCGGCAAGTTGTTTATCCAGTCCATCCATCGTTCCGGCATTGAAAAACACAACTGGACCTGACGCATTATTTACGTTAAAAGTGCTGTTGCCTTTATATGGATCGTATGTTGGCTTTTTCAGGCTGTCTTTCTTGATATATACCTCTACACGCACTAAATCATCAGATTTATAAGCAACAACTTTTTGCACGTCGCCTTTTAGCAACATTTGTTGTTCAAATTTCTGGTAGGTTACCTCTTTACCTCCATCGGTAGTAAATAAAAACTGTGCAGCAATAATGGCTATAATAATGGCCGCATATACCCAGAAAATATTAAATTTTGAACCTTTTTGTGGTTTTTTAGGAATGTTTGGGATTCTTCTTCCCTGTTTTTCGTTATTATTTTGATTGTCGTTCATTTGTCTTTGTCAAAATGGTTCTATTAGGTTATGCGCTTTGAAAATTTGTGCTTTCTGCATCCCCCCAAAGTTCTTCTATGCCATAAAAGTGGCGCTTTTCAGTTTTAAAGATGTGCACAACCACATCGAAATAATCAAGAATGATCCAGTCTGCTGATTCGAAACCTTCCTTATGTCTTGGGTCGGCTTGAGTGGCTTTATATATTTCTTTTTCTACACTATCGGCAATAGCTTTAACCTGGGTAGCAGAGTTGGCGCTCGCTATAATAAAGTAATCAGCCACTGAAGTATGAATATTTCTAAGATCTAACCGCACAATATCTTCTCCTTTTTTCTCTTGTATGCCGTGAACGGCCAGTTCAGAAAGATATGTAGAAAGGGCTACTATTTTCTTTTTTACCATTAAAATGCTTTAATTTTGGAATTACAATATTATAAATTCAACACTTGCAAAATAACACTTTTTCAACACTATTTGTTGGTCAAAATTTAATCAAATTAAAAGAAGTTGATTCTACTAATAACTTTTTAAAAAATTTGGTGTCAAAATCCGAGCCATTAGTAGAAGGCACTGTAATTATGGCAGACCACCAGTTTGCCGGAAGAGGACAGCAGGATAGTGTTTGGCAAACGCAGGAGGGAAAAAATATCAGTACCAGTATATATTTAAAGCCTTCTTTTTTGCCGCTTAAAAAGCAGTTTTACTTAAATATGGCCGTTAGTTTGGCTGTTAGTGATGCTTTATGCTGTTTTATACCGCAAGGAATAATGGTGAAATGGCCCAATGATATCTACTACCTGGATAAGAAATTAGGAGGTATATTGATTGAAAATACACTGACAGGCAGTACTTTTAAATCATCAGTGATTGGCATTGGCTTGAACGTGAATCAATCAGAATTTGCAGAGAGCATCAGTGGACGTGCTACTTCGGTGATTCAAATTTTACAAAAAGAGGTTCCCTTAATGGATATTATGGATAAAATATTCATATTTATCGAAAAGTACTACCTAATTTTGAGGGCAGGGAAATTCAGTATTTTACAAAATGATTACCTTACGAAACTATATAATTACGGAATTGCTTCGTTATATAAGCACAACGGCGGGATTTTTGAAGGAACGATTGAAGGAGTTGAAGATAACGGCAGGTTAAAAGTTGATACAAAAAATGGCTTAAAAATTTTTAACTTTAAAGAAATTGAATTTATACACACAAAATAAAACACAAATGAAAAAAATCACCCTGGTGCTTTCGATGGTACTTTTTACCGTTGTTGGTGCATTTGCTCAGATCGAAAAACCGGTAACTTGGGCATACTCTGCAAAGAAAGTAAGTAAAACTGAAGCCATAATTTATTTAAAGGCTACGATTGATGATAGATGGCATATTTATTCTCAAAATGTAAAAGACGGAGGACCTGTAAAAACCACTTTTACTTTTTCCCCATCAAAAGATTTTAGTCTTGTAGGCAAAACAATTGAGCCAAAAGCAATTGTTAAATACGAAAGCACATTTAAAATGAACGTAAGTTACTTTGAAAAATCAGTAATTTTTCAACAAAAGATTAAGCTGAACAAAGCAACAACTGTAGTTAAAGGTGTGGTAGAGTTTATGGTTTGTAACGATAAACAATGCCTTCCGCCAGAAGAAGTGGAGTTTAGTGTTCCGGTTAAATAATTGACATCAAAATGTTTACAGGCAGTCCCGAATTTTTGGGACTGTTTCTTTTTAAAGTAAAATCTACAAGGTGTTGTGGTTTAAAAAAAATCGTTTCTAAAATTATTCTTAATTTCACGGTTTCAAAATACACACAAATGAAAAAGGTTTTATTATTGTTCTTAATGGCGGCAACGTTTATTGCATGGCCAGCCGTTAAGACCTACGCAATGGTAACACAGGATACCACAGCAACAACTCCACCAGATGATATCGTTTTTACTGAGGTAGGCTCTGCACAAGATAGTGCCGCCAATAAGCAGGTAAAAACAGAAAATGACACAATTAAGAAGGATACGGTTAAAGAAGTAAAAGCTCCTGTAGCGGGAAAAGATGCTCCTAAACAATCGCTTTGGGTAACCTTTGGTCTGGGGCTTTTGGCGGGTGTCGCCGCGTTTTTTCTTCCATGTATTTTTCCGATGGTACCGCTTACTGTTGGTTTTTTTACCAAGAGGGCCGAAAGCAGGGCGAAAGGCATCAGGAGTGCCATTATTTATGGTTTATCGATTATTATCATTTACGTAGGTTTAGGTGTAATCATTACCTTAATCTGGGGCGCCAGTGCACTGAATGAAATTTCTACAGACGGATTTTTTAATATTTTTATCTTTCTGATATTAATTATTTTTGGCGTATCGTTTTTAGGTGCTTTCGAAATTACCCTGCCAAGTTCATTTGTGAACAAACTCGATGCAAAATCTGATGCTAAAGGTTTAAGTGGGATCTTTTTTATGGCAGCAACCTTGGCGGTTGTTTCCTTCTCTTGTACAGGACCATTAATCGGAACTTCCTTAGTCGCCATCAATACCGATTTATTAACACCTGTTATCGTGATGTTCGGCTTTTCGCTGTCATTGGCATTGATCTTTACCATGTTCGCTATTTTCCCGAGTTTAATGACGGGGCTGCCAAAATCAGGTGGTTGGCTAAACTCCATTAAAGTTTTTTTAGGGTTTTTAGAATTGGGTTTATCACTGAAATTCCTTTCAACAGCAGATCTGGCTTATCATTGGGGAATATTGGACCGTGAGATATTTTTAGCTATATGGATTGTACTGGCTTTGATTTTGGGCGTTTATTTATTGGGGAAAATCAAGTTCTCTCATGATAGTGACCTCCCTTATGTCTCTGTGCCAAGACTATTCATTGCAACGGCAACTTTTGTATTTGCTATTTACCTTATTCCGGGTTTGTGGGGAGCGCCCTTGAAAGCTGTAAGTGCACTGGTACCGCCGCTCTCTACGCAGGATTTTGTAATTGGACAAGATGCCGGAGGGGGGTCGAACCAAACGGCAACAACCAATCATGCTAAACGTAAATATGCTGATTTTCTTCATATTCCGCACAATATTGATGGATTTTTTGATTATGAAGAAGCTTTAGCCTATGCCAAAGAAGTAAAAAAACCGTTATTTCTTGATTTCACAGGACATGGTTGTGTAAATTGCCGCGAAATGGAAGCACGGGTTTGGTCTGATCCCAGAGTGCTAAAAAAATTGAAAGAAGATTACATTGTGGTATCGCTTTACACGGATGACAAAACCAGTTTGCCGGAAGCAGAACAATTTGACTCTAAAATTTTAGGCACAAGGGTGAATACCGTTGGTAAAAAATTCAAACATTTGCAGGCAGAGAGATTTAATACCATTTCGCAACCATATTATGTGCTTTTGGGTACTGATGAAAAAGAATTAGTTTCGCCTCCTATTGGGGTAGAATTTGATATAGATAAATATTTGCAATACCTGGATAATGGATTATCTGGATTTGCCAAGAAATAGACAAATGAATAAGATTAAGAATATTGGCGTTTTAACCTCTGGTGGAGATTCGCCAGGCATGAACGCCGCAATCAGAGCGGTAGTTAGAGGCTCTATTTATTATGATATTGAAGTAACCGGATTTCTCCGTGGATATGAGGGGTTGATCAACAATGATTTTATTCCGATGGACCGTAAGTCGGTGGCCAATATTATTCAGCGAGGTGGAACTATTTTAAAAACAGCCCGTAGTGAAGCTTTTAGAACAGTAGAAGGCAGGCAAAAAGCTTACGAAAACCTGAAAGCCAATGGAATTGATGCCTTAGTGGTAATCGGCGGAGATGGAACGTTTACGGGGGCCAATGTTTTTTCCAAAGAATTCGATTTTCCGATTGTGGGCTTACCTGGTACCATTGATAATGATTTAGTGGGTACCGATTTCACTATTGGATATGACTCGGCTATTAATACCGTTGTTGATGCGGTAGATAGGATCCGAGATACGGCAGAATCACATGACAGGCTTTTTATTGTAGAGGTAATGGGCCGCGACTCTGGATTAATCGCTTTAAGAAGTGGTATCGGTGTTGGCGCTGAGGCCATCATGATCCCTGAAGCAAATATGAATGCGGATGATATTTTGCACAAGCTGGAGCATAGCCGTAAAGATAAATCATCAAAGATTATTATCGTTGCTGAAGGTGATGATACCGGTGGTGCCTTTAAGGTTGGCGAAATTTTGCAGGAAAAATATCCACATTACGATACCAAAGTTTCAGTTTTGGGGCATATTCAACGTGGGGGTAAGCCAACTTGTATGGACCGCGTATTGGCCAGCCGCTTAGGCGTAGTCGCAGTTGAGGGTTTAATTCAGGGTGAGAGTGGTGTAATGGTCGGACAGATTAACCGGGAAATTGTTTTTACCCCTTTTGATCATGCAATAAAGCATATTAATGCAGAGAAAGTAAGTTCTAAATGGCTGAAATTAATTGACATACTTTCGTTTTAAGTGAAAAAAGTTTAAAAGAAAAGTCTTTCCCGCACCGGAAAGACTTTCTTGTTTTTTGCTTAGTCTTCGCGATAAGCAAATTTTTTAGTCTGCTAAAATTACCGCAGTACCATTGGCGCTTACCATGAGCATGCTTCCACCGCTACCAACGGTTTCATAATCTAAATCAACCCCAACAATGGCATTTGCTCCAAGTGCCGCTGCATATTGCTGCATTTCATTAACAGCGGTATCTTTTCCCTCTCTTAAAACGCGTTCGTACGAACTCGATCTCCCTCCTACTATATCTGTTATTCCTGCAAATAAATCTTTAAAAATATTTGCACCTATAATGGTTTCTCCGGTTACCAAACCAATATATTTTATAATTTTTCTGCCCTCAACTGTAGGCGTTGTGGTTACTAGCATAGTTTAATTTTTTTATCATTAGAGCAAATCTTTCCAGAAATGTTACACTTTTCGAAATGTAAAGATTTAGGGGCTTAATACCTGGATTGTCATTGCCAATCGAAATGTAACGGAGTAAAGAACGCTAAAGATTTCTCTGTTGCAGCTTATAAAAACTGACCATGGCAAGATTATAACAGTAATCCTGCTATTTCTTCCCAGTTATTTACGCGCTCATAATCTGTAATCAGCAAATTATGAGGAGAAGTGTATAATAACGGCCTGCCGCTAAAATTTATAAAGTTTTTAATGCGGTCGTCTATGATAATATCAACATTCACAATTTTATTTCCGCAGAATATGATGTGTTGCCAATCGATAAATGGGAAATGTTCGGCCAGCCAATCGTATTTATCAACCAATGAATTCCGGAACTCCATTGCTGCCGAAACGATGTAAACATCGTATTTCTGTTGTAAAGCTTTAATTACCCTTTGGCTATCGGCTATAACGTCAAGATCTCGGAAAAAACCAGGCTCATTAATATACTCGAACCATTTCTGATTCACATCTTGTGGAACATGATGATAGATTTCATTTCCAGCGTCAATTTTTAAGTCTAAAGGAACGTTAAAGTCCCGGTTATAAAGTTTAATAAATTTTCCAACGGCATCGGCAATCACCTCGTCCATATCAATCGCAATTCTTTCCATTTGTATCTGCAAATATTTGGACGTAAATATCCTGAAAACAAAGAAATTAAACTATGTTTTTAATTTCCAGTATTTTAGTTATCTTTGCAGCCCCGCAGTATGAAGCTCCGGGAACTATGTTGAATACATAAATACAAAAGAAAATGGCAACTAAAATCAGATTGCAAAGATTTGGTAAAAAAGGGAAACCTTTTTTCCACGTTGTGGTAGCAGATTCCCGCTCTCCACGTGATGGTAAATTTATTGAGCGTTTAGGTTCTTACAACCCAAATACCAATCCAGCTACCATCGAAATTAACTTCGAAAAAACTTTAGCTTGGGTTAACAGTGGTGCACAACCTACTGATACTGCTCGTGCTATCCTTTCTTACAAAGGTGTTTTATACAAAAAACACTTAGAAGGTGGTGTTAAAAAAGGCGCTTTGACTCAAGAACAGGCAGATGAAAAATTTGCAGCTTGGTTAGATGCTAAAGCAGGTAAAATTTCTGGTAAAACAGAAGGTTTGGCTAATTCTAAAGCAGATGCGCGTAAAGCAGCGCTAGCAGCAGAAGCTAAAAAGAAAGAAGATAGAGCAGCAGCTATCGCAGCTAAAAATGCACCAGTTGCAGAAGAAGTTGTTGAAGAAGAAGCTCCAGCTGTTGAGGCTGAGGCAACTGAAGAAGCTCCTAAAGAAGAAGGTGCAGAATAGTTTTTAATTATTTTGCCTGATAAAATAGCGTTCCGGTTACCGGAACGCTATTTTTTTAAACAAAAATATCATCCTGAGGTACGAAGGGGCTTTCTAATTATTAAAAGATCCCTCGTGCATCAGAATCAAAATGCAAATTATCATGAAACACGAAGAAGCATTTTATATCGGTTACGTAACCAAAACGAGGGGTTTAAAAGGAGAAGTTCAGGTATTTTTTGAATTTGATGAATACGAAGAACTTGATTTTGATGTGGTATTTGCCGATATGAATGGCAAACTAGTACCCTATTTTGTAGCATCGGCAAAACTGCAAGCCAATAAAACAGGTTACTTCAACTTTGATGATGCTGATCATATTGATAAAGTGCAGCCACTGTTAAAAAAGAAATTGTACCTGCCGCTGTCGCAGATGCCCGAACGCGAAGAAGGTGAATTTTTCTATACCGATTTTAAAGGTTATTTAGCGATAGATGAATCTTTAGGCGAATTAGGCGAAATTCTGGAAGTAAACGAATATCCACAGCAATTTGTGGCTACGGTGATGTATAAAGGAACCGAAGTACTGTTTCCGCTAAATGAAGATTTTATTGTTGAATATGATGAGGATGAAAAGATCCTCACACTTAGTTTGCCCGAAGGTTTGCTGGATGTTTACCTGGAAAAATAGAGCATGCAATAAAAGAATTAATTAGATATAGATCTTTATATTAGCTATATCTAATTAATTCTTTTATGTTTAAGAAACGATCTAAAGCTATTGCGCTGCTTTTATTGGTGGCTTCATTTCAAGCCTGCACGACACAAAAACTATCTTTAAAAGCCAACAAGCCTTTTGTTGGGATTTGGCAGAATGTTAAAGAAAAAGGATCTTTTATCACTTATACGGAAGATGGCCATTTTTATAACAGCTATAAGGAAGGTGATAGCCAGGTGATTACCCACAGTGGTCATTATAAAGTGATTGGCGATGGCGCCTATTTACTTGATATTACCTACGAACTGCCTAACCGAAAGTATGCGCTTAAGGATCGCCAATACATCAATCATTATGTTTTTGGAAAAGATATGAAGAGCGTTAAGCTTTCTGGTGTTGTGTATAGTAAATCTGGGCCGGATACACTTAAGTGGGAAGAAAGTATGGTCAAAGTGAAATCATTTTAGCGCGACAATAAACCTAAAATTAATATGAGAAAAGCCTTTAAATTCGTTCTTGTTGCCGTTCTTTTTTTCTTAAACTCAACTTGCGTTAGCGCCCAGGAGAAATCAACTTTATCTGATTTTGTTGGGGCATGGGAGTTTGTAAAGCCATCTGGCCAGGCTAATGCTCCACAGCTGCCATTTTTATCAACCCTCAAGGTGTTTGATACCATGGGTAACTGTCTCCAGTTGAAAGTAACAGAACAAGGAGCGGTGGTGTGGCAAACCGCTAAAATTGAGGTAGAAAATGAGGATTTTATAAAAGAAAGTGTTAATTATTCTATCAGTGCGCCATTAAACAATACTGTTTCCAGTTTGAAATTTAAGTTTTTTGATGGGCCTGATGGTAATCGGTACCTTGGTATAATGGGTGGTGCAAAACAAGTTGACGGAAAAGAAACTTACCAGTGGCAGGAACTATGGCGGAAAGTGGACAAGATAAAAAAAGGCTAGATATCTGTCTTGGTCAGGAGTGCTATAACGCTAAATATTAGTCAGTTATTTTGCCAATATACACAGGTGTTGATCCCGGTTCGGCTTATTTACATTTGACCGTCAAAAGCCTTACCTTTGCTTCATGCGTTTCGATATTATTACTGTTTTACCTGCGTTATTAGAAAGCCCTTTTGCCCATTCTATATTGCATCGTGCACAAAAAAAGGGCATTGCCGAAATTGTTGTGCATAACCTGAGAGATTATGCCACCAACAAGCAAAAAAGTGTAGATGATTACCAATACGGCGGTGGTAGTGGTATGGTAATGAGCATCGAACCTTTTGCTGCCTGTATCGAAAAACTTCAGGCAGAAAGGGAATATGATGAGGTAATATTCATGAGTCCGGATGGTGTTACGTTAAACCAGAGCATGGCCAATGAGCTATCTATAAAAAAGAACATCATTATT
Source organism: Pedobacter suwonensis (assembly GCF_900111825.1). GTDB lineage: Bacteria > Bacteroidota > Bacteroidia > Sphingobacteriales > Sphingobacteriaceae > Pedobacter > Pedobacter suwonensis. Next base: position 376,802 of record NZ_FOJM01000003.1, on the reverse strand, counting down.
TTGTGTGGCCACTACAAAGGCATAGATCAGCGTATACGGGATATTTTCGTAACAAGAGAGATATCTGTTGGTGATTATGTTTTAAGCGGAGGAGAGCTGCCGGCAGCAATTGTGGTAGATGCTGTGGTACGTTTAATCCCCGGGGTTTTAAATGATGAGACTTCTGCCCTGTCGGATAGTTTTCAAGGCGAACTGCTGGATGCGCCGGTTTATACCCGTCCTGCAGATTGGCGTGGACATAAGGTGCCTGATGTTTTATTGAGCGGCCATGAGGCAAAAGTGAACGAATGGAGGCATGAACAGGCTTTAGAACGGACCAAAGCCCGTCGTCCTGATCTTTTGGAATAGAAGCAATTAACACAATCAAATGTGGAATTCATTAAGAATGTGGAAAAAATTAAAATAGGTTTTTTTTTATCGAAAATAATCCCTAATATTGCAATCCGATTTTCACGGGATGAAATATCGATTTAATAGCTTAAAATCATGGATTTAGTAAAATTTGTTGAAGAGCAGGCCATCGCGAAAAAAGATTTTCCTGCGTTCAAGTCTGGCGATACAGTGAGCGTACACTATAAAATTCGCGAAGGTAATAAAGAACGTGTTCAAATTTACCAAGGTGTTGTAATACAACGTAACAGTGCAGGTGCTAACGAAACTTTTACTGTTCGTAAAATGAGCAACGGCGTTGGTGTTGAACGTATTTTCCCTTTTAGTTCTCCTAACATCGAGAAAGTTGAAGTGAATAGCTATGGTAAAGTTCGTAGAGCGAAATTGTTCTATTTACGTGCTTTAACCGGTAAGGCTGCTCGTATCAAATCTTTGAGAAAATAATATTCTTTATTATAAGATATAGCCTTCACGATTAATTTCGTGGAGGTTTTTTTGTTTATACCTTTGTTAAATGTTAGACTCTGCTTTTTTCAATCAGGTTTTTTGGGGCAATACCATAAAGGATTATTTCCTTTTCGGAGGAATACTTCTTTTCGGCTTGGTTTTCAAAAATATCGTCTCTAAGCTGTTAAGCAAGCTGCTTTTTAAGCTTTTCAGGAACTTTTCAAACCAATCACATGATGAAGCTTTTGTGGCACTGCTGGTAAAGCCAATAGAGGTTTTCATTCTGTTAACCACGCTTTATCTTTCAATCAACCAGTTGAAACACCCTTTAGAGGTAACTGTATTCCATTACAGCAAGTTAATCGGAAAGGTTAAAGAGTCTATACCGGTATCTATTGGCGATTGTATCGACCGGATATTTTTGTTTGGCATCATCCTATCGTTTTTTTGGATTATTTTAAGGATAATTGATTTTATTACCCACGTGTTGTTATTTAAAGCATCGCTTACCGCAAATAAGTCTGACGATCAATTAGTGCCTTTTTTAAAAGAATTACTTAAAACAACTGTAATTTTTATCGGTTTTTTCACGCTGCTGGGTTTTGTTTTCGAAGTTAACGTGTTAACCCTGATCACCGGATTGGGTATTGGTGGTATTGCCATTGCTTTGGCCGCGAAAGAGAACCTGGAGAACTTGATCGGTTCTTTTACCATATTTTTAGATAAGCCTTTTGTGGTGGGCGATCTGGTAAAGGTTGATGGTGTAGAAGGTACTGTAGAAAAGGTTGGTTTTAGGAGTACAAGGATCAGGACTTCTGAGAGAACCATGGCTACCCTACCCAATAGGGGTATGATTGATGGGGTTTTGGAAAATCTCTCCTTGCGAAATTCGCGTAAGGTATCATTTGTAATCGGACTTACCTACGAAACCAGTTCAGATTCCTTAAGAAAAATTATTTCCGAAATCCAGGATTATATCAACAACCATGAAGGTACCAGCGATGATGGAAATGCCTCCTTTAAAAGCTTTGGCGATTCAAGCCTGAACGTGGAAATCAATTATTTCGTAACCGTACTTGATTCGGTTGAATTCCTGAAAATCAGGCAGGAAATTAACCTGGAGATTATGGAGATCGTAGTTAGGAATAAATCGGATTTTGCTTACCCTACACAACGTTTAATCAGCGACAGGCCACTCGGTAACGCCGCAACAGAAAAAGAAGTGGGTAATGATGCTATGGATTAGTTCTGATCCTTTGGTTTGTATTTCCACAAACCGCTGCGTAAATTAAAGAAATTGCCATACAGAAAGTACAACGGATAAGGGAAAAAGTTGCTTTTTTGGAAAGCAAAGCCTGTGATAATGATTAAAGTTTGCTCCTGCTATCCACTACAAGTCCTCTCCCGATGAAAATCGGGATCCGGGCTTTCCGTTGCTATTAGGTTTAGGTGGATTCTTTAGTGTTTTAAAATCCCTTTCAGTTGCCGTGGTTTGTCTCATCACAGAACATCATGTTAATCAAATGGTAACCACAAAAAAGCCGTCACGATTTTACATCGGGACGGCTTTTTTATACATTTATTTAATGTCTTTAACTTAAGGTTGCCAGGGTAGTGATCCCACCCTTTACAACCTGGTTCAGCTCTACATTAACTTTGGTGCCTACCGGAAGAAAAACATCCACCCTTGATCCAAATTTGATGAAACCAAACTGCTCGGTTTGTACCACCTGATCGCCTTCTTTAACGTACCATACAATTCTGCGCGCTAAGGCACCTGCAATTTGACGGAACAATACGGGCGTGCCGTTTTTATGTTCAACAACGGTGGTCGTACGCTCATTTTCAGTAGAAGATTTTGGATTCCAGGCGGCAAGGTATTTTCCAGGGTGATATTTGAAAAATTTCACTACCCCCGAAATCGGATTACGGTTAATGTGCACATTTACGGGCGACATAAAAATCGAAACCTGTAAACGTTTATCTTTAAAATATTCGCCTTCTTCCGTCTCTTCAATTACCACAACTTTTCCATCTGCAGGGCAAATCACCAGATTATCGCCTGAAGAAAAGCTGCGGCTAGGGTTGCGGAAAAATTGCAGCACAATAATAAATAAAGCAGCGGAAAAGATATAGATAAACCAGCGCAACCAGGTAATGTCATGGTATTTATAATCGACTATGGCGTTGATTACGAAGATAAACAATATGCTTAAGGCAATAGTGGTGTAGCCTTCTTTATGTATGGTCATTGTTTTAGAAATTATAGGGCAAAGGTGCGAAAAATAAATTAATCCAATCTAAAAATTATGCGCCCGTTGCTCTGTAAATATCTGTCAGGTTTCTGCCAAGGCCATTATAATCCAGCCCGTAACCCACTACAAACTCATTAGGTATTTCAAAGCCAACGTATTCTAAGGCTTCAATTTCGTGTTTTAAAGCACTTGGTTTAAGCAAAAGAGAAGCTACTTTAACGGAAGCCGGATTTTTTTCCTTTATCGTTTTTAAAATATGTGTTAAAGTCAGGCCTGTATCAACAATATCTTCCACAATAACGATATCTCTGCCTTCCAGATTATCTGGCAATCCGATCAGTTCTTTTACATTTCCCGAACTTGCTGTTCCTTCATAGGATGCGACACGCATAAAAGCAACTTCGCAAGGTATATCAATCTCTTTAATCAGGTCAGCCATAAACAGGAAGCTGCCATTTAGCACACCGATGAATAAAGGGCATTTATTCTCATAATCTACATTCATCTGGATACCCAGCAAGCGGATTCTTTTGTTTAAGGTATCATTTTCTAAAAATATCTCGAATTCTTTATCCTCTACTTTTATTTTGTGCATGCTGCTTTGTTATTGTTTGAAAAAGGTTTTAATGTTGGAAAGTTGTAAGGTTTTTGTTGATGATTGTTTTATTGTTGGGTTGTTTTGCGAATTGACAACCGCTAACTAAAAACCTGTTACCCAAGTTCAGGCTTCAGATGCGCAACTCAAAACTACTGCTCCAGGCTCTTTTCAAGTTCCTTCTGGCGTCTCCGTTCTTCCCTTCGCTCCTGCCTCAACTGTTTTTTTGTCTTGGTGGTATCGGCCGGAGCGTTCATCTGCTTATTGTTGGTGGTGTCTTTTTTAGGGTTGCCACCAAAGAGGCGTTCGAAGAAGCTTTTATTTTTATCTTGAACAATTACAACGGGCAATCCATCTCCATCATCATCGAAAGCAGAGGTATCAACAACGGCCGTATCTGGAGCCAGGTAACGACGCAAACCTTCCCTTAAGCGAACATTATAAAAGCCGTAACCTGAGGTATCGCCAGGCGTTAGACCTTTTCTGGCCATAATATTGCCCATAAACCTGAAATAGTTGAACATATAAGGTTTCAGGCTGCCATCGGCCATAAATTTATACATCGAAGCTTTTGGTTTGGGAACAATACTGGCAAGAAATAATCCTTCACCAATAGTTAAATCTGCTGGTTGCTTTCCAAAATAATACCTTGAGGCCTCCCCTATACCATAAATGTTTTGCCCCAGCTCAATAATATTAAAATATACCTCCAACATGCGTTGTTTACTGATGAGGCGGTTATGCTCGATAAGCCAGACAATTAAGATCTCTTCGGCTTTACGGGCCAAAGTTTTCTGACGGCTTAAGTACACATTTTTCACCAGCTGCATGCTGATGGTACTGCCCCCGCGCTTAAATTTCTTTTCCTTAAAATTTACAGCGATTGATTTGCGGATCGATTCTTCCACAAAACCATTATGGGTAAAAAAGGAAGGATCTTCTGCCGTTAAAACGGCGTTGATAAAATTCTTTGAAATGGCAGATAAGGGGGTGAAATTCGGGTTTGACGGGCCAATGGTAATATCGCGCATCGGCTTGCCATATTCATAGGGTGTATAAATGAAAGTATTGTTAATTTTTTGCAGATTGGTTTTGCCCCACTGCAAGATTTTAAAATTGACCGGTGTGAGTGTAGAGTTGAAGCGAACACTGTCGGGTATCTTAGTATCCAGGTAAAAATTAAGGCTGTATTTAACCTTACCTTGTACTTTTAATCCTTCCAGCGATTCAAACAAACCTTGTGGAAATGCGTCTAAAACCGCTTGTGCATCCTGTTCTTCGGCATTGAGCTTTAGTTCATATATTTTGTTTTTCCCTAAGGTATACTTAACAAAAGGGTGGATCTGTGCATTTTTTAAATAGGCTGTGGAGGTGCTGTCTAAGGCAATGTAGTTAGGTCCGACTAAAATATCGGCATCCAGTTTTGCGCTTTGTACAATAATATCATTTGATGCAATACGGGGCTGATTGATCAACATATTTTTAACTGACCAGGAGCCCGATATCTTATAATCATCGCCACTATATTTGGCATTTTTTAATTCAGTTTGTAACGTGTCGAAACTAAGCCTGGCGTGTAATTTATTGTTGAGGTAAGGCAATTCCAGCTTTTTTCCATCGGCATAGGCTAAAAAGTTTAACTTTTTACTTCCCGGATCAACATACCCATTGACATGCCACGTAGATTCGTTGTTGTTTACGTCAATGGTCGATTTTAAATCTCCTCCATCAATTGTAGCAGTGGTTGCAAAGCTCAGTTTGGCTGTATCATGATCATTTAGCTTAAAAATCATATTCTTCACATCCATATCGTCAGGGATTTTATATAACACCTGATTTAAAATGTTGCTGGCAATTTCTGATAAATTTGCTTTTTGACTGGTCTGAATGCTGTCTTTTTTCTTCCGTTTTAAGATGAAATCGATATTAGTGGTCGAATCTTTTAGCACTATATTCACATAACCTTCTTTCAGTTTTATTTCCGAAAGTTTTACGTTGCCGAAAATTAAAGGAAAAAGCTTAACGCTAACACTCAGCTCATTAATGTTTGAAAGGGTATCGCGTTCTTTAGGAACTATAGAAATATTGGTCATTTTAACGGTGCTGAACCCGGCAAAATCTGCTGATCCGATTTTAACTTCCAGGTTGTAATCTTTGTCGGCCTTAGCGATTGCTTTGGCCACCATCTTTTTAAGAAGCGCTTCCCTTTTGCTGTAGGCTACGGCTCCAAAAGCAATACAAACAACAACAAAAACACCTAAAAACCAGGCTCCGATTTTCAAATATTTTTTGGGGATCTTAATTTTTGGTATTCGCATATAGTCGTTAAAATGGTTAATTGCTTAAACGTAACAATTAAATGTTTATTTCGTGTTAAAATTACAGTTAAAAAGCCTAAATAAAAGTATTTGTGGCTATGTTTTGTTAATTTTGAATTTAAATTAATACCATGCAGATTAGCCCGCAACAAGTTTTAGATGCGCTTAAAAATGTTGAAGATCCCGATCTTAAAAAAGATCTGGTTACTTTAAACATGATCAAAGATTTACAGATCACAGATAACCAGGTCAACTTTACATTAGAGCTTACCACGCCGGCATGTCCGATGAAAGAAATGCTGAAAAATGCCTGTACAAATGCCATCAGGCATTTTGTATCAGCCGCTGCGGAGGTAATGATCAATGTAACGTCAAGGGTTACTCAGCCCAGCAATTCATCATCATTAGATAACATCAAAAACATTATTTTGGTTTCATCTGGCAAAGGAGGTGTTGGTAAATCTACCGTTGCAAGCAATCTGGCGGTTGTATTGGCTAAAGATGGTGCCAAGGTTGGCCTTATTGATGCTGATATTTATGGTCCATCGGTACCAACCATGTTCGATCTGGTTGATGCCAAACCTGCTGCCGAAGAAACGGCTGATGGAAAGACCAAAATTTTGCCAATTGAAAAGTATGGCATTAAACTGTTATCTCTTGGTTTTTTTGCTGATCCTGGCCAACCCGTACCCTGGCGTGGACCAATGGCCTCGAATGCGGTAAAACAATTGTTTAATGATACCAACTGGGGAGAACTGGATTACCTGGTTGTAGATCTTCCACCGGGAACGGGCGATATCCACATTACCATTACCCAAAGTTTTCCAATTTCGGGGGCAGTAGTGGTTACTACACCGCAACAGGTAGCACTGGCTGATACGCATAAAGGCCTGGCGATGTTCAGAATGCCTGGAATTAATATCCCTATTTTAGGCGTTATAGAAAACATGTCGTATTTTACACCAGCCGAATTGCCGGAGAACAAATATTATATTTTTGGAAAAGGTGGCGGTACAGAGCTTGCATCGCGTTTTGATGTGCCGTTTCTGGGAGAAATTCCAATTATCCAAAGTATTGCCGAAGCTGGTGACAAAGGAAAACCTGTAGCACTAAATCAAAACCCGTTATTGGGTGTTGTATTTGGAGATATTGCCAGTAAGATTGCACAACAGATCTCCATTAACAATGCACAAATCGTGAATTGCTAAAAAATTACTATTTTTATAAATTAAAATATATATAATGAATTTAACAGAAGAAGTAGAACAGGCATTGGAAACTATCAGGCCGTATTTAAAGGCTGATGGAGGGGATGTTTCTGTTGAAGAAATTACAGCTGAAGGCACGGTAAAGCTTAAGCTTTTAGGCAATTGCGGTTCTTGCCCAATGAGCTTTATGACGATGAAATCTGGTATTGAACAGGCCATTATGAAAGCTGTTCCTCAGATTACATCTGTGGTTGCCGTTAACATGGCTGAACAAGAATAAGCTTTAACACTATTTAACAAGGAAGTTTTATTAATAAAATTACTTTTGTATTAATGAGATATTGTGTTATCCTAATTTGTCTTATTTTTTCTTTAGCCGCTTCTGCACAACAAAAGCCGGCTCAGGATAAACTGATCCAATTTTCCGGGATTATTACCGATATCGACAGTTCAAACGTAATACCTTATGTTACCATTACCAATCTTTCTGCCAGGAGCAAAAGGGTTGGTGCCGATTACAGGGGATATTTTACCTTTATTGTTAACCCAGGCGATACGATACTATTTACAGCCATTGGGTACAAAAAATTCTCTACCGTAATACCACAAAGTACGCCCGATAGCAAATACACCATTATGGTTAAATTGAAAGCGAATGTGATCGATTTACCTTCGGTGCGCGTTTTCCCCTGGGCAACCACTGAAGAATTTACCCGCGAGTTTTTATCAATGAAACTGGCGGATGACGATATGGCTATTGCCAAGAAGAATCTTTCGCGTTCTTCAATTGATGGTTTGATCCAAACGCTGCCACGAGATGGGCAGGAAATTGGCAGCCAGAATTACCGTTATAATTTCGACAGGATGATCAATAAGAATATGGTGCAAACCAATCCACTGCTTAATCCGTTCGCCTGGGGCAAACTTATGCAGCAGATTTTTGATGGCGATAAGAGCAGGACTAATTAGTCTTGAGTCCTAAGTCTGGAGTCCTTAGTATTGCGTGCAAACCGTATCTTTCAATAAACGAGTTTCATGGAGGTCATCATCTCGACCGAAACTAAGAGAGTTGTTTATTAGGAAAGACCCTGAAACGAGTTCAGGGTGACGACAGTGCGAGTAGATTTAGCTTCGCTGAGTCTTCGGGTTCTCGACTTCTTTGCACTTCGCTAGAAATGACGACCTTGGTGAGTGGAAAAATAAAAAAAGGGAAAACGTTTTCCATTTTCCCTCTTATATTTTCCATCAAAACCTATCTTTTCTTGCTCTTGTTCGGAAACTTCATTTTGTAATCTGTCTTGATATTTCCTTTCGAAATGGCATCCAGTTTACTTTTCAGCATAGTTTTGCGTAAAACACTTACTTTATCAGTAAACAGTTTCCCTTCAATATGATCGTATTCGTGCTGGATCACACGTGCAGGCATGCCATCAACATCATCGGTATGCTCTACCCAGTTTTCGTCGAAATAGGTAATCTTGACATTGGGTTTGCGCATAATATTTTCGCGGATATCGGGAATACTTAAACAGCCTTCGTTAAAGCTCCAGGCTTCGCCTGTTTCTTCCAAAATTTCGGCATTGATAAATACTTTTTTATAACCAGGGTTTCCGTCTTCATCTTCACCGGTATCTACAATAAACAAGCGGATCGGTAAACCAATCTGCGGTGCAGCCAAGCCAACACCATTGGCGTAATACATGGTGTCGAACATATCGCTGATCAGTTTTTCTAATTCCGGATAATCTTTATCGATATCGGCGCAAACCTTTTTTAAAACCGGATCGCCGTAAGCTACTATTGGTAATTTCATTGTATTATATTTTTTTCAGAACTGAATCTGAACTCATTAATTGTATGCAAGTTTGTCATTCTGAATGCAATGAAGAATCTCTAACATTGCTTTTCTGGCGAGACGAGTTGCTACTATATTTATTGTGACTGCTTGTCAGGATAAGATACTTCGTACCTCAGTATGACAGCAATTCTTTACAAAACTAACAATTATTCCGCTATTGGGCAGAACGTAAAGACACTCAGTTGCTCAATATTTAAAATCTCATTGGTAACTTCTATCATTTGCCTGGTGGTAACCGCGTTAATTTTCTCAAAAACGGTTTCCAGCGAATCTATTTGATTATGATCGATCAGGCTTTTTGCCATCGAAATGATCAAACCAATCCTGTTTTCTTCTCCCAAAGCAATTTGTCCGATAAATTTATTTTTGGCTTTCTGAAGCTGTAAATCATTTAACGGACGATCTCTGAGTTTTTTGATTTCCTTAAAAATTAAAGATAGTGCTTTAGCCTGTTTTTCTTTATCGGTTCCGAAATAAACAGAGAAAATGCCAGTGTCGCTCAAAGGCGAAAAATTGGATTCGATGGTGTAGGCAATGCCATATCTTTCCCTGATCTGCAGATTTAATACCGAACTCATTCCATTGCCGCCGAAATAATTATTCAACAGCATCAGCGGTACCTTTTGTGATTGATGTGTAGAATATGCCTGTGTACCTAAAATGCAGTGAGACTGCATAATGGGCTTGTAAATGGTGTTATTACTTGGAGGAAGTATAGTTGGTTTAACCCGCACTTTTTTGGGGTTATTTTCTTCTACATCCGCAAAATATTTGCTTCCCTTTTTTACAACATGATTTAAAGTATAATTACCTAAAACGGCCACCACAATTTCACTTGTACGGTAATTGGCCTTTCTGAAGTTCATTACATCTTCTCTTGTAAAATGTTGAACGGATTCGGTTGTGCCTAGAATATTATTGCCTAAAGCATGACCAGCAAAAAGCATATCTTCAAAATCGTCATTAATGGCTTCTTCCGGTTGATCCAGATAAGAAGAAATTTCATCCAGAATTACACTTTTTTCTTTATCCATTTCCTCTTCAGGAAAAGTAGAATGGAAGAGTATATCGTTAAAGAGATCTAAAGTTCTAGCTAAATAAGGATTTAAAAACGAGGCATGTACGCAGGTATATTCTTTAGTGGTATAGGCATTTAAATCTGCACCAACGCTTTCTAAATGATTTAGAATCTGGTTGGTGTTCCGTTTTTCGGTACGCTTAAAAATCAAGTGCTCTATAAAGTGTGCTAAACCTGCTTTGCCTTCAGGCTCATCGCGCGATCCTGTATTAACGATGATACATGCATGAGATATGGCTGAAGCCGCAGGCACGTGCAATAAGCGGATGCCGTTTGGCAGAGTGTGAACATTGTATTCCATTAAGTGGCAAAGATAAGGCTAATTGCCTATAAAGACCCGGAATTTGGATGTTGCAATTGTAAAGTGGAAATCAATTTATCTTTAGTTGGCCGTTTCAACACCAAAAATATAAAATTAGCTGCCCCAAATATCAAAAAGAATGAATTACGTGTCATAAAGAAACCAACAATATTGAAAAGCGCCCCGCCTTCCAGTAATGCTGAACTAATGATAAATGCACTTTGGTACAGGTTGATTTTGATATCATCAGCAGCCGTTTTATCAATTTTAGCGATTAAATTTCTATAACAAAATATGCTTGCAGAGAGGGTGATTAGTCCCATAACCGGAAATATCGGGTTAAAGGGTGTCGTTGTTTTAGGATTGGCATCAAAAAACATAAGCTCGCGGTTTAAAAATACCGTTACCAATGCAAAAAGTAATACACCCGAGCATAGTGCTAGATGGATGGTTTGGAGTGTTTTTAGTTGAGTATTCATTGTGGGGTTAGTATTGGTATTATTATTAAAAAAGTTCCGTCATCTCGACTGAAGCGCAGTCCCGAACGTTCGGGAGAGAAATCTGCTTAATTAGATTTAGCTTCGCTGAGCCTTCGGGTTCTCGACTGCGTTGCACTCCGCTCGAAATGACGGATTTATGGAAAATTATTTCGTTATCCCCTCCAAAGAGAACAAAAATGCCCAGCGTAATGCCACATCTTTTAAATAATCAAAACGGCCTGATGCCCCACCGTGGCCGAACTCCATGTTGGTTTTGAGTAGCAGTACGTTTTTGTCGGTTTTGGTGGCCCTTAATTTGGCCACCCATTTTGCTGGCTCAAAATACTGCACCTGGCTATCGTGCAAGCCTGTAGTTACCAACATATTTGGGTAAGCTTTTTTCTCGATATTTTCATAAGGAGAATAGCTTTTCATGTAATCGTAAGCTGCTTTTTGTTTCGGGTTACCCCACTCATCAAACTCGTTTGTTGTTAGCGGAATGCTTTCATCCAGCATGGTATTAACCACATCTACAAAAGGAACATCAGCAATAAGGCCGTTCCATAAATTTGGGGCCATGTTGGCTACAGCACCCATTAATAAGCCGCCGGCACTTCCACCATGACCGTATAAATGGCCTTTTGAGGTGTATTTTTGATCAATCAGATACTCCCCTGCTGCAATAAAATCAGTAAAGGTGTTTTTCTTTTTCATCAGTTTTCCATCTTCGTACCATTGGCGGCCCATTTCCTGTCCGCCCCGGATATTGGCAATGGCAAACACAAAGCCCCTATTTAGCAAACTTAAACGAGGTGAAGAGAAATAAACATCCGAGTTTGAACCATAAGAACCATAACCATAAAGCAACAATGGCGATTCACCGTTCTTTTCGAAGCCTTTTTTATATACCAGTGCAATTGGCACTTTGGTGCCGTCTTTAGCGGTTGCGAAAACACGTTCAGTAATATAATCTTTTGGATTATAGCCCCCTAAAACCTCCTGTTGCTTCATCAGTTTCTGATCCTTCCCGATGAGGTTATAATCGTAAACCGAGCTTGGAGTGGTTAATGAAGTATAGTTATAACGCAAAGTAGTGCTGTTGTACTCTGGATTTGCACCAACGCCGGCATCATACACAGGTTCATCAAATTTTATGTAATAATCACTTTTGTCTTTTTTGAGTACACGTAACTCAGTTAACCCATTTTTACGTTCAGATAAAACAGTAAAATCTTTAAATTCTTCAACGCTTTCCAATAAAACATCGGCGCGGTGCGGAATCACTTCTTTCCAGTTTTCCTTTTCGGTTTTATCCAGCGGACATTCCATTAAACGGAAATTTTTAGCCTTCCAGTTGGTTAAGATAAGAAACTTATCATCGACGGGCATCACATCATACAGCACATCTTTTGATCGGGCTGCAAAAACTTTAAAGGGGCTTTCCGGATGGTCGGCGTCAATCATTTTATATTCGGCAGTTAATGTTCCTTGGGAAGCAATGAAGATATATCTGCCATTTTTCGATTTACCTACCCCAATATAGTTCGTGTTGTCTTTCTCATCGTAAACCACAGCATCCGTTTTGGCATCTGTACCCAGTACATGCTTTTTAATTTTTTCACTTAAAAGGGTAACCGGGTTTTTTGACGTGTAAAAGAATGTTTTATTATCGTTGGCCCAGGCCACTAAGCCTTCTGTATTGGTGATGGCATCTTTTAAAAGTTCTCCGGTTTCTAAATTTTTAATGTTAATGGTATACTGCCTGCGCGAAACCTGATCGACTCCAAAAGCTAAAAGTTTATTATCAGGACTTACACTAAACCCGGTAGCGCTGTAATATGAATGGCCTTTTGCCAGTTGGTCTACATCCAGCAAAATTTCTTCTGTAGCCGATAAACTTCCCTTTTTGCGGCAATACTTAAAATATTGCTGCCCGTCTTCTGTACGCGAATAGTAATAGTAGCCATTTCTGAAAACCGGCACCGATTCATCTTTTTCTTTAATCCGGCCTTTCATTTCCTTAAACAGATCGGACTGAAACTTTTCGGTACTTTTCATCATGGTATCCAGGTAAGCGTTTTCTGCTTTCAGGTAATTCACAACTTTGGTACTGTCCGGACCTTTTTTAAAATAATCGATCATCCAATAGTAGTTATCTACCACGGTATCGCCATGTACAACTCTTTTGTGCGGAATAATTTCTGCTACCGGAGCTTTGGCATCAGGCCACTTTATTGCTTTCATTTCTTTATTTTGAGGGTGATTACAGGCCATAATTGCACTAAGCAATATCAGGCCGGTTAAGATACGTTTCATAGCGGTTTGATTTAGGATCAATTGCAATTTAATGAAATAGTTTATTAGTTCAATAGTCATTAGTTTATTAGTGGGTAACTGGTTATCCGGTTAATCAACCCCAAACGCTTAGCGCTAAACGCAAAACCCGATTATCATTTTCGTAAAAATCGATCAAGCCTATAGATAATCATCTGAATTATAAAAATTGATGGTAAATTGCCATATCCAAACGGTTGAAATTATAATGAAATTAGGATACAAAAAGATAGTTGTTAAAGTTGGTTCGAATGTAATTACGAAGGAAAATGGTTTGCCTGATGAATCTAGGATTAAGCACCTCGTAAATCAACTGGCCGACATTAAAAAGCAGGGTATTGAAGTAATTTTGGTATCTTCGGGTGCAGTAGCATCAGGCAGGAGTTTAATTAAAGTATCCGAAAAACAAGATGCCGTAACTACCCGACAACTACTGGCAGCTATTGGCCAGGTTAAACTGATTAATACCTATTCCAGTTTCTTTGCAACGCATGCTATACAATGCGCCCAGGTTTTAGTTACCAAAGAGGATTTCCGCGACCGGGCACACTACCTGAACATGAAAAACTGCCTGCAGATTTTGTTACAGAATGAAGTGATACCTGTAGTGAATGAAAATGATGTGGTTTCGGTTACTGAGCTGATGTTTACAGACAACGATGAACTGGCCGGACTAATTGCCTCAATGTTAAACGCGGATGCATTGATTATTTTATCAAATGTAAATGGCATTTATAATGGCGATCCGAAACTAGAAGGCTCAGCTGTTATTGAGGAAATTAACGGTTCGGTTGCTAACCTGGCTTCTTTTATTCAAACAGGTAAATCACAGTTTGGCCGTGGAGGCATGATCACCAAATCGACCATGGCGCAAAAAGTGGCTAAATTGGGCATAACGGTTCATATTGCCAATGGAACAAAAGATGATGTACTGACTTCTCTACTAAACAATGAGTTGGTACATACGCGCTTTGTCCCGGAGAAAAGCAAATCAGGTAAGAAAAAATGGATTGCCCATTCTGAAACTGCCGCAACTGGCGTGGTGAAATTAAATGATGGAGCAAAAACGGTATTGACATCAGGCAAAGCAACCAGTTTATTGCCCGTAGGAATTATTGAAATACAGACAGACTTTTTAAAAGGCGATATTATTAAGATTATCGATGAACAGCATAACCTGATCGGATTGGGTATTGCAGAATATGGATCTGACAAGGCAAGAGAGAGAATAGGACAAAAGAAACAGAAAGCTTTGGTGCATTACGATTATTTTTATTCGGCTATTTAAAGGGCTTTACCGCAAAGGACGCAAAGAGATACGCGAAGGCACAAAGAGGAGGGTAAGCAAGGTTGTAAATATGCAGTTAACTTTAGCGTTCTCTGCGAAAAACTTAGCGCTCTTTGCGGTTAATAATTAACAACATGGATTACAAAGAATACTTCGAAAAGGCAAAACAGGCAAGTCGCAGCTTGATTAGCTTGGGAAAAGAAACAACAGATGCAATTTTAAGGGATTTGGCAGAGGCTCTAGTGGCTAATACAGCCGGAATCCTTTCTGAAAATGCAAAGGATTTAGCTAAAATGGCCATCGAAGACCCTAAATATGACAGGCTAAAATTAAGTGCAGCACGTATTGCTGATATTTCAACTGACCTTAAAAATGTAGCAAGTTTAAACAGTCCGTTGGGTAAAGTACTATCCGATAAAATATTGGACAATCAGCTTCATATACAAAAAGTGAGTGTGCCTTTGGGCGTGGTGGGTGTAATTTATGAGGCTCGCCCCAACGTCACTGCTGATGTATTTTCGCTTTGTTTTAAAACCGGAAATGTTGCCGTATTAAAAGGCGGCAGTGACGCTGAGTTTTCTAATCTGGCCATAGCAAAGGTAATACACGAGGTGTTGGATAACCATAAAATCAATCGTGATGTGTTAACCTTGTTGCCGGCAGAAAGGGCTGCAACCGAAGCGCTATTGAATGCAAGAGGCTTTGTTGATGTTCTGATTCCAAGAGGAAGTCAATCGTTAATTAATTATGTCCGGGAAAACAGCAAAATCCCGGTTATTGAAACCGGAGCGGGAATAGTGCATACCTATTTTGACGAAAAAGGTGATTTGGAGAAAGGTCAAGCGATTATTTTTAATGCTAAAACGAGAAGGGTAAGCGTTTGTAACTCATTAGACTGTGTGCTTGTTAACGAAAACAGGTTAAATGATGTACCCGCACTTTTATCTCCGCTGGCAGATGGAAATGTGAAATTATTTGCAGATGAAAAAAGCTATGAAGCATTAAAGTATTCTTATCCGTCAAATCTATTGAATAAGGCTATGCCTGAACATTTTGGAACGGAATTTTTATCGTTAAAGCTGGCAGTTAAAGTGGTAAAGGATTTAGCAGAAGCATTGAACCACATTGCTGATTACAGCTCTAAGCACAGTGAAGCCATCATTTCTGAAGATGCCGCTAATATCGCTCAATTTTTGAATGAAGTAGATGCCGCAGCAGTGTATGCCAATGCTTCTACAGGTTTTACCGATGGTGCTCAATTTGGCCTTGGCGCCGAAATTGGGATCAGCACACAGAAACTTCATGCACGGGGACCAATGGGTTTGGAAGAATTAACCAGTTATAAGTGGGTGGTTCGGGGTAATGGGCAAATTAGGAAATGATGGAAGGTGTAAGAGGGATGATGATGTTCGAAATCCATAGCAATATTGTCATTCTGAGCATAGCGAAGAATCTGCAAACCATGGAAAACTGCCAATGAATTTTTCATAATCGGTAGTGCAACTTATTCAGGAATTTTTCGCTGTGCTACCATTGACAAACCTCATCCCTAAAAATTCGTCATTGCGAGGAGGAACGACGAAGCAATCTTTCATGCTAATGATCCTTGCTATAAAGATTGCTTCGTCGGCTGAAAAAGCCTTTTCGCAATGACGATCCTCGGTGAGGTCTATTTCAATTAGATGCTACTGTCAATCATATTAATTTTTTATAAAATAAATTATCCCTCAAAATGACAACATAGTATTAAAGTTCAAATGCCTCTCCTCTTTCCGGCACCTCTACATTAAAACCTTCTTCCTGTAATGCTAATGATAGGCTTTGCAGGCTTTTATCTTCACCATGAACCAGGAATACCTTTTTGGGTTGGCCAGTTTGTTTAATTGTTTTAATTAAGTCGTTATGATCGCCGTGGCCACTGAGTAGATCTGTTTGGCGGATAGTGGCATAAACCATCATTTCTCGGTCTTTAATACGTACGATGGGCGCTCCGCTTAATAACTTATAGCCTAGCGTTCCTTTTGCGCAATAACCAATAAATAGAATGGTGCAATAATAGTTCTGAATGTTGTAATAAAGATGGTCCTGGATCCTTCCGCCTTCCAGCATGCCTGCTGAGGAAATAATGATGCAGGGATCGAAATAATTAGAAACGTCTTTACTTTCTTTCATGGTTTGAACGTAAGCCAGGTGTTCAAACTCAAACTCATCACCCATAGTTTGGTAAAAATCTTTTGCCTCCTGGTTCACCAGGTTGTGGTGTTTACGATAAACCTCGGTAGCCTGGATGGCCATTGGGCTATCTACAAAGATTTGAATGGGCGGCAACAGTTTTTTAGTAAATATCTGGTTCAGGGCAAATACCAGCGATTGTGTACGCCCAATACTAAACGCCGGAATAATCAGCCTGCCAGGACTTTTGATGCAGGCTTCTGTAATTTCCTGAACCAGGCGTTCCTCCAGTGTTTGATCTTTGGTATGTATTCTACCTCCATAAGTCGCTTCACTTACAACATAATCTACCTCTGGCAAAGGCTCCGGATTAACCAATACCGGATAGTTCTCTCTGCCGATATCACCCGTAAAAGCGATTTTCTTTTCTATTCCCTCATCATTTATGGTTAAAACAGCTGCGGCAGCACCCAATAAATGACCAACCGGCACAAAGGTTAAAGTGATATCGCCGTTAATTTTGAAAGGTTTGTTAAAAGCAATGGTTACAAAACGATCGATGGTATCCATCACATGTTTGTGCAGGTACAGCGGTTTTGGTCCGCTAAAATTGCCACGTTTTGTACGCGGTTTCCGGCCGGCCTTTCTTAAAAAAAGTTCGACAGAATCGAACAATAGTATCGAAGTAAGATCGGCAGTTGGTGGTGTACAAAGCACCTGGCCCTCAAAGCCCATTCTAACCAATGTTGGTAAATTACCAGAGTGATCGATATGGGCATGGGTTAGAATTACCAGGTTTATAATGGCCGGATCAAAGGGGAATTGTTGGTTTTCTTCCTGATATGTTTCTTTCTCGTAATCTAATCCACAATCTATCAGTATTTTATAATGCCCGATTTCGAGCAGGTGCATACTACCGGTTACCTGTTGCGCTGCTCCCCAAAACGTTAACTTCATCTTCTTATCTATCGCGTAAAATCTTTAGCCGTAAAGTAGTACAAATGATGAGATTTTTAAACAATCATGCGTAATTTTTTAATTTCATTAGCACAGAGGTTGCGGAGGAAAGCCACAGTGCATACTAAATTAACAATAATTTCTGTACACCGTAGAATCAAAGCGCTCTGCCTTTCCCGGATTTGAAATTATTTATAATTGATTAACTTCTCTGAATTTGAGGCTCCTTGATATTTCACTTTTTGCCTCTTCTGAAAAATCTTCCAAATCATCTGCCGTGATGATTTTTTCTACAAGCAGCGCAGTTATAGTGCCTAAAAACCATGAATTTCTAAGTCCGTCGTACCTTCTGGCGATGTGCTTGTCGAAATCTTTTACAGCAGTAAAAATTTTATAGTAATCGTCTCTGTTGTCTTCAGGCTGTTGTGCTTTCCATTGGTCTAAAATTTCGGAGAATAGCTGCATTTCCTTTTTTAGTTCCCGTTGTAAAGCGACTTCGAATAATTTTCGGGCAACTTTGTTATCTGCTTTTGAAAAATCCATAGTTAACATTTATTAGGGTAAAGATAGTAAAGTCTGGCGTATGGCTAAGTTACCTCAACAAAAAGATTTTTATCTTTGTAAGAAAATATCCGCTATGCAAGAACCTTTTGATATAGAAATAGGGCCAATTAATTATTCCGTTTTTCCGGAAGGAAATGATTCTTATACCATTTTTAAAGAGGGAAAAGAATACATACAGATCCAAAAGGACACTTCATCTATCTGGTTAAAAATGGACTATAAAACCGAACTTCCAATTTTTGAGGAAGACGAAGAGGTTAATGCAATTGGGCAGGCCATTGAAAATTATGTACCTGAACCTGAAGACGAGGAAGAAGACGGGTTATAATAAGGAATCCTCAACAGGGAGGGGAAAAACCAATCTCTGTTGAGGATTTAAATTTAGGCAAGAAGCTTTAATAATTCTTCTGCAACTTTTTCTGATGAGGCAGGGTTTTGGCCGGTAATCAATAAACCATCAACTACAGCATAAGGACTCCAGTCGGCTATCTTACTATAATTTCCACCATTTTTTATTAACATATCCTCTACCAGGAAAGGCACTACGTTTGTTAATTGTACAGCTTCTTCTTCGCTATTGGTAAACCCAGTTACATTTTTTCCTTTTACCAGGTATTCGCCATTTACCTTTACATCCTTAAGCACTCCGGGAGCATGACATACAAAAGCAACAGGTTTGCCGGCAGAATAGAATTCGGTAATGAGCTGTTGTGAAGTTTTACTTTCTGCCAAATCCCACAGTGGTCCGTGGCCACCAGGATAAAAAACGGCATCATAATCATCCATTTTGATATCAGCCAATGGAGTGGTATTCTTCAATTTATCTAAGAGAACCGTGTCATTGTCCATTCTTTTCGTTGTTTCGGTTTGAAAAGAAGGGTCTTCACTTTTAGGGTCTATTGGTGGCTGACCACCTTTTGGAGAGGCCAATACAATATCAATGCCTTTATCGGCTAAAGCATAATATGGCGCTGCCAATTCTTCTGACCAAAAACCTGTTTTTAAACCTGTATTTCCTAATTCGTCGTGGCTTGTAAGCACGAATAAAACTTTCTTATTCATATGTTTTTGTGTTAAGTGTATTACAAAGTTAAAGCTGTTAGGTTTGGTAGCAAAGGACTTCAATCACAGATTTATTGTGCGCGAAATCACGTTTTTGCGGAAAGTCTGCTTAGGGTTTCTCTTGATATACCTAAGTATGCCGCTATTATTGTTTTAGAAACCCTTTGCATCAATTGCGGATACTGGTGAGCAAGTTGTTCAAAGCGCTCTTTTGGACTTGTGGTTAAAAGGGATAAAATTCTTTGCTGTAATGCTACATATCCTAAACTGTTTTTTACCCTGAAAAAATGTTCCATTTTATGGCTTTCGCGGCATAACAGATCCAGGTTTTCTTTGGTGATGGAGAGTAATTCGGAATTTTCCAGGCAGCTGATGTTGGTAATTGATTTAACCTGGCCATAAAAAGCCCTGAAATCAGAAAGCCACCAGTTTTCCATTGCGAACTGGATAATATATTCTTTACCATTGGTATCAGTAAAGGTGGCTTTTAATAAACCTTTAACTACAAAATAAATGTGATTGACAAATTCGTCTTCCTGGATGAGGTACTGATGTTTCTTAAGCGTTTTAAGTTTGAAATGAGAAACAATATGTTCAAATTCCTGATCGGTAAGGGAAATGATTTCTTCGAGGTGTGTTTTTAATTCAAAACTCATGCTGTAAATTTAGCTAAATTAAGCATGAAAATTTTTTTTGCATTCAGAACGAAGTGAGGAAAAAAATTAAGGCCCGATTACCAATCGGGCCTTAATTTATATTATTCTTTATTATCTGGTACAATCTGCAGTCCAGAATTGACTGTCTTTAGCTACCCTGATGGTTAGATTACTGGCGTCAATGCTAATACCAGTTAAGCCAGAACCGATACTCACGTAGCTGTTGTCGCCTTTCTTTTCGAATTTTACTCCAGTAATATCCGGAATGTTGTTGCCAAAGTAAAAATTATAGGTTTCACCAACTTTGCTCACGGTCACTTTTCCGTCGCTGCTGGTAATTGTATTTTCGCCACTACGGTAAGAAACTGATCCTTTGTACGTGCCTACAAAGAAATCGCGATCTGCCGGATCGGTGTCTTTTTTACATGATACCATTACGGTTAATGCTATTAGAAGCATGCTGAAAATTTGAACTGTCTTTTTCATCTCTTTCACTTTTTTAATTTTAAATAGGTAATAATTGTAACAGTGCTATGACAATGACTATGCCAAAGAAAAATGTGATTGGTAAATGAGATGAGTAACCAGCAAGCAGGTCTAATTAAACTTTACTAATAAGTTGTTGTTTTTTAGGTTCTTATAAATGAGTTTGATCTTTTAATCGGGCTGTTTAATGATGCCTTTTAAAAAATATGCTGATTTGTTTAAGTACCGGAACTGTTTGGTTTAAAAGAAATTTTCAATTTAGGCGCTGATAAATAAATTTACTTTATACTATTGTTTAGTATAGTTTGATGGGCCATTAATATTAACCGGTTCACCTAAAAAACGGGGCTTTCTGTCAATAATCAGATCAATAGCAGATTTTACTATAGCCAAATATTCTCTGAATGAAGCGTATTTGAAGCCTTGATATGTTCCTTGATCTGCAGCAAAGCCATAAGATTTTATTCCTAGCTTGTTGCCGATATTCACACACCTATTCAAATGATATTTTTGCGATACCAGAATGGCGGTATCTATTTTGAAAATAAATTTTGATCTGTAAAGCGTAGAGTAGCTATCAAAACCGGCATAGTCGAGATAAATTTTACCGGTATCAACACCATGTTCATAACAGTAGATTTTCATTACAGTAAGTTCATCGTGCGCATCAGTACCGTTATCTCCTGAAAGCAAAATTTTATCAATTTTTTGATTGTTATAGAGTTTTATGCCGGCATCAAGCCTGTCTTTTAAATATTTACCGGGCTTGTTGTTGTTTATTCCTGCGCCGAAAATAATGGCTACCCTGGTTTTTGGTACGTTTTGCGCGTTGAAGTAAATTGATGGATCAGTTTGATGTTTGACTAACAAATTAATCCCCAATACTATGATAACGCTCAAAATAATGGCATATAACAGGAGTTTTATTATGTTTTTAATGTTCATTTAGATGTACTAATTGCCTATCTTTTTGATCTGCTGTTTTGGATTATTATTTTTCTTTAAAATTGTGGCAATCTTTTTATCCAGATCTAAATCTTCAGTATCGTCAAAGGGTTTGCCAATTTTATATGGTATGTGCTTTTTATTCAGTTTATACAACTGATAATAATTAGTACCTGTTAAACCATAACTCACAATCACTTTGTATTTTTTGTTGTAGTTAGGGTTAACAATTTTGTTGAAATCTCCGACCTTGGTTAAGGTATGGTTTTTAGGATTAACAAGGTAAAGATTGTAAAAAGAATTTCCTCCCCTTCCACCTGTATCTTCAAAAATTAACAGATCTTTTATCTCGTCGTTGTTATAGTCTTCGTAAGTAATATTGTTACTGATCTGGCGTAGAGCAAGATTTTCTTTCCAGAAAATTTTGTCGGCTTTTTTATTAATTTGACCGAAATAAATGACGGCATTGGACGGCTCCTCTGAGGATTCTCCATCAACAATCAGATATTGTATAGCCATTACATAACGCTTATCTTTAAAAGGATAAACATATTGCCATGTACCTTTTACATCAGTCTGATGGAATATTTTTTGTGCAAACGAATGACTCGAAATAAATATAAAATATACAAAAAATACCTTCTTCACGTTAAACATCTCAAAAAGATTATATTTCTGCAAGTTTTTGAGCAAGTTCTTCCGTCATCTTATCAAGTGTAAGCAATCTGCCCCAATTAAATTTCTTCCATACTGTTTTTGGTTTGTTGGTTTTGTCGCTAAACATATTGCCACCAGAGGTTTCGCTTTTTTTTCGGGTAGAGAAATTAACGCTGGTAGTGGTTTGTTCTCCTGAAGAACGGCTATAACTCTCCGCATCAAAGCCGATAAGTTCCATCTTTTGATTCTGGAACCTGAATGTATAATCAGCATTGTTTACCCAGTAGGAGCCACAGCTTAGCCAATATTGATAACTTAAAGTGAGTGTACCGTTTTTGATGTTGATGGCACCCGTTTCTTCTAAAGGATCGGCGAGGCAGGTATTCTCTTCATTATTTTCAGTTGGGATAAAAATGGCGTTTTTGGATTGTAAGCTGTAGTTGCCGGATGTTTTAAAAAGTACCAAAAGCATACGGGGGTTCAAATTCAGTTTATCAATGCCCATCCCCTCGTTTTTGATGATATTTTCTGGATTCGTATTCTGGATAATGATGGCTTCATCAGGTAAATGATCTTTATTTAAATCACCTTTGGCACGATAAATTATTTTCCATCCTTTTGGAACAAATGCATTGGTATTAATGCCTGTTTTAGGAATTTGAGGATTGTTGCTTTGAGCAAATAGCTGAGCAGAAATTAATAATAGCATTAGGCCTGTAATATTTCTCATATAGCATAAAATTACCAATGGGCCAGAAAATAAGAAGGTAAATTTTTCATATATATGGCATTGGCTGATCGATAAACTTAATCTTTATCAAGATAACGAGCAAATTAAAACGCTTTTTTGTGTAAAGCGTTATCCCGCCCAGCCATCTCTGTCCAAACTCCTGTAATTGATTGATTCGGCCAAATGTTCAAGCTCTATATTTTCACTATCGGCTAAATCGGCAATGGTTCGCGCAACCTTTAAAATCCGGTCGTAGGCACGGGCCGACAACCCTAACCTTTCCATTGCTGTCTTTAATAAATTGGTTCCGGCTTCGCTGATCCGGCATACTTTGCGCACCATTTTAGGACTCATCTGGGCGTTGCAATGCAGATCTTCTCTATCTGCAAAACGTAGATCCTGGATTTCCCTTGCTTTAATGACTCGTGTCCTGATGTGGTTGCTTTTTTCTGTTTCGTGTGAGGAGGCAAGTTCGGTAAAATCAACAGGCGTTACCTCCACATGCAGGTCAATGCGGTCTAGGAGTGGTCCTGATATTTTACTCAGGTATTTTTGAACTACGCCTGGTGCGCACACACAATCTTTCTCCGGATGATTGTAAAAGCCACAAGGACAGGGATTCATAGAGGCCACCAACATAAAGCTGGCCGGATATTCTACTGAAAACCTTGCCCTTGAAATAGCTACTTTACGGTCTTCCAGCGGTTGGCGCATGACTTCTAAAACGGTTCGTTTAAATTCTGGCAATTCATCTAAGAACAGAACACCATTGTGGGCCAGCGATATTTCTCCGGGCTGTGGATTCATTCCGCCGCCTACCAGCGCAACATCGCTAATGGTATGGTGCGGCGAACGATACGGACGGCTTGTCATTAACGCGTCGCTCGCAGCGAGTTTTCCGGCTACAGAGTGAATTTTTGTGGTTTCTAAAGCCTCATTTAAATTTAACGGGGGCAATATAGTGGGCAGGCGCTTGGCCAGCATAGTTTTGCCCGCTCCTGGCGGACCAATTAAAATAACATTATGACCACCTGCAGCTGCGATTTCTAACGCTCGTTTAATATTTTCCTGACCTTTAACATCTGCAAAATCGTGTTCGTAATTGTTGATGTTTTTTAAGAATTCTTCCCTGGTATTTACTTTAACCTGTTCCAGTACTTCGCTTTTGTTAAAGAAAGCTACCACCTGTGCCAGGTTTTCCACACCATATGCAATTAAATCGTTTACAATGGCTGCTTCACGAACGTTTTGTTTTGGTAAGATAAAACCTTTAAAGCCGTCTTGCTGCGCTTGGATGGCAATTGGAAGGGCACCTCTTATGGGCTGGATACTTCCATCCAAAGACAGTTCACCCATAATGAAATAATCTTCCAGTTCTTCGGCTGGGATTTGCCCTGATGCCGCCAGAATGCCGATAGCAATTGGCAGATCGTAAGATGAGCCTTCTTTTTTTATATCGGCTGGCGCCAGGTTTACCACTATTTTCTGTTTAGGCATGCGGAAACCTGAAACATTGATGGCACTGGCCACCCTTTGCAAACTCTCTTTTACCGCATTATCGGGCAAGCCCACCATATAGTATTTGGTGCCTGCGCTAATATTCACTTCGATGGTTATGGTTAGTGCATTTACGCCATAAACAGCACTCCCGTATGTTTTTACAAGCATTTAATTTTAATTAAATAAATTCGGATGTAAGTTATTCGGGATGAATATTAATGACTAATATAAGAATATGATTAATAATTTATACTTTAAATCAATATTAAAAATGCTGAAGTTATTATCGACCATAATTTTTCTGATGTTAAGTCAACAGCTTTATTCTCAAGGCAGGGATGGGAATATTGCCGTAAACCTGAAAAAAAACGAAGAAAATCGTGTTTATTATTCGAACGAAGTAGGTGTAAAAGCTCGCTTACCGAATGGAGAAATTGGATGGGAAAAATATCTTTTAACTCACTCAAGATATCCTAAAATGCCTAAAAAGGATAAGGCCATTGGAAGAATTTTTTTATCATTTGTAATTGAAAAGGACGGTAAGATAACAGATGCAGTAATAACACGCGGTTTAAATATTAGGTGTGATGAAGAGGCATTGAGGTTATTGAGATCATCCGGTAACTGGGTTGCTGCAACTCTAAAATCAAAAAAGGTTCGTTCAAAAGGTAATATTAGCATCGCTTTTGGATTGGATTAACTTCATTAAACTACCTTTGTTAAATAAACCTGATTGGACGAATGCCGATTCCTTCTATCGGCAGAAGGGAAAGCAGGGCTGAACCCTGCTATGGAAAACTGAACACTCATTTCCAAAACCTAAAACAAAAAAATCCCAACCACTACTGATCGGGATTTGTATTTTCACTAGGAATAAGACCTTAGGGCCTAACTTCTCTATCCTGCTTCTTAACTATCTGCCAAATGGCATTTTAGGCATGCCTTTCATCATGGCTGCTGCGGCTGCAGGATTAGAAAACTGCTTCATCATTTTACGCATGTCTTCAAACTGTTTAATGAGCTTGGTTACTTCTTCAACCTTGCTTCCTGAACCTTTTGCAATACGTAAACGGCGACTTTGCTGGATGCTATCCGGATTTTCTTTCTCAAATGGTGTCATCGAATTGATGATGGCTTCAATTGATTTGAATGCATCATCCTGGATATCTACATTTTTCATCATTTTACCTACACCTGGGATCATGCCCATCAGATCTTTCATGTTACCCATTTTCTTGATCTGCTGAATCTGGTTGTAGAAATCGTTGAAGTCGAATTTATTTTTACGGATTTTCTTCTGCAATTCTGCAGCTTCTTTCTCATCGAACTGCATCTGAGCACGTTCAACAAGCGAAACCACATCACCCATGCCTAAAATACGCGATGCCATACGATCTGGATAGAAAACATCCAGGGCTTCCATCTTCTCGCCAGTACCAATAAATTTAATAGGTTTGTTTACTACCGATTTAATGGAAAGGGCTGCACCACCACGGGTATCGCCATCCAGTTTGGTTAATACAACACCTGTAAAATCTAAACGGTCGTTGAATACTTTGGCCGTATTTACCGCATCCTGACCAGTCATTGCATCCACTACAAATAAAACCTCGTGTGGTTGAGTTTGGGCTTTAACTTCGGATATTTCGTTCATTAATGACTCGTCGATCGCTAAACGACCAGCCGTATCAATAATGATGACGTTATTCCCATTTTGTTTACCATGTGCAATACCCTCTAAAGCTATGCCAACAGGATCATTTGAGGCGCGGTTCGCATAAACAGACACCCCAACTGAAGTTCCTAAAACCTCTAATTGGTCTACGGCCGCCGGGCGGTACATATCGCCTGCCACCAATAAAGGTTTTTTGCCCTTACCTTTCAGGTGTAGGGCCAGTTTACCGGCAAAAGTGGTTTTACCTGCACCGTTTAAACCTGCAATTAGAATGATGGTAGGATTTGCTTTTGTATTCAACTCTGTAACTTCGCCACCCATTAAGGCCGCAAGTTCATCGTTCATTATCTTGGTAAGCAATTGACCTGGAGAAACGGCGGTAAGTACGTTTTGTCCCAGAGCTTTCTGCCTCACCTCATCAGTAAAGGCTTTTGCTGTTTTATAGTTAACATCGGCATCCAGCAATGCTTTGCGGATTTCTTTCATGGTTTCTGCCACGTTGATTTCCGTAATACTGCCCTGCCCCTTTAACACTTTAAATGCTCTATCTAGCTTGTCCTGTAAATTATCAAACATCTTTTTTTAAGCTAAAAGCCTTATGCCAGAGGGCAAAAAGCTACTTGTTTTTAATAAAGGGCAAATGTATCAAATTTTGCTTGTAAATCGCTGCACCTCAAAGTCAAAACTTTGAGGTAGTAAATAAAATTTTTCTTCTTGTGCAACATTCTGGTTTAAGGCGCGGTCTTATATCTAACTAAGCTAAACAAATGAAACGCTGCCTCCTCATTCTTTTTGTATTTTCTTATGCTTTTTCTCAAGCTCAGGATATTTCAAAACAGCGCCAAATGGAAGCGAAAAGGGCGCTGCAAAGCCCTAAAATAGATGGTATTTTGGATGATGAGTGTTGGAATAATGTCCCTATAGCTACTGATTTCATTGAGATCAGGCCAAATCCTGGAAAGATAGAAGGTCATGACCGGCGCACTGAAATGAAAGTGATTTATGATGATGTAGCCATTTATGTTTATGCCCGTATGTATGATCATCCTGACAGTGTTTCGCACGAGTTGGTTTCGAGAGATAATATTGGAAACGCCGACTTTATTTCGATTATTGTTGACCCTTTTTACGATAAAATGAACGGAAACGGCTTTTTTGTTACTGCTGCGGGAGTGCAGTTTGACGCTAAATATTCGCAGGTGGGCGATGAAGACGCCAACTGGAATGCGGTATGGGAAAGTGCAGTTAAGATTGACGATAAAGGTTGGACCTGTGAAATGAAAATTCCCTATTCAGCCCTTCGTTTCTCGAGCAAAGGGGTGCAAACTTGGGGGTTGAATTTTAGCCGAAGAATACAACGGAGCAATACACAGACTTTTTGGAATTTCGTCGACCCTAAAATAAATGGATTTATCAATCAGGAAGGCCTTTGGACGGGGATAAAAAATATTAAGCCACCATTAAGGTTGTCTTTTTCTCCCTATGTTTCAGCTTATGTAAACCATTACCCTGTTAATCTGCCTGGTGTTAAAAACACCACATCGAGATTTAATGGCGGTATGGATGTTAAATACGGGATCAACAACAGTTTTACCCTCGATATGACTCTGGTGCCAGATTTCGGTCAGGTACAATCCGATAACAGTATACTGAACCTCACTCCTTTTGAAGTGAAATTTAATGAAAACAGACAGTTTTTTACCGAAGGCACGGAGCTGTTTAACAAAGGAGATCTTTTTTATTCTAAACGGATCGGTTCTATACCAGCCTATTATAATTATAGTGACGTAGGCAGCACCGATAAAATTGTAAAAGATCAAACAGAGGCTAAGGTGTTAAATGCAACAAAGATTTCTGGCCGAACTGCAAAAGGCCTTGGTATTGGCATTTTTAATGCAGTTACCAGTAGTATGGAAACCGAGGTTGAAGACACTCACGGCAACATTCGGATGGTGGAAACGCAACCACTTACCAATTATAATATTTTGGTTTTTGATCAGTCGTTGAAGAACAATAGTTCGGCTACATTTATCAACACGAACGTGCTCAGACAAGGCACGGCTTACGATGCAAATGTGAGTGCTTTGCTTTTCAATATAAATAATAAAGGCAATAAATATTTCGTAAACGGCGTTGGTAAAATGAGTTATTTAAGGGGAGAAGAATCGCGGACAGGATATAGTTATACACTGCGGTTTGGTAAACAGAGCGGCAACTTTACCTGGAGTTACAATCAGGTATATGCTGATGATAAGTTTGATCCATCAGATATGGGTTTCTTTACCAATAACAACTTCTTAGATCAGCGGATAGGCATTGGTTATAATGTGTATAAACCAGGCAAATGGTATAATCAATTTGAAAGCTGGATTAATTTAAATTATTCGCGCAGAGCAATACCAAGTGTTTACCAAAAAACAAGTACAAATGCAGGATATTGGGTACAGTTTAAAAATTTATGGTCGGCAGAATTGGATTTAAGCTGGGAAAGAAAAGGAAATGATTTTTATGAGGCACGAAACGGGCAGTTGTACCGCGCACCAGAAAATTATGGTATCAGTCTTTATGTAAACCCCAACAGAGCCAAAGCCTATAATTTTGGCGGAAATGTGCGCTACTTTAAACAGCAACTATTTGGAGGAAAACAGTATAACTTTTACCTTTTTCAGAACCTGCGGTTGAATGATCAGATTGCCTTTGGGTTAGACTTGAATTTTAACCCTAATTACGACTACGTAAATTGGGTAACGGCGCAAGGCAACCAGGCTATTTTTTCGAAATATGACCGCAGGACAGTAGAAAACTCTTTCGATGCCAAATACACCTTTACCAATTTAATGGGGATAACTGTTGTATTAAGACATTATTGGAGTGATAGAAGAAATAAGGAGTTTTACCTGCTTAATCCTGACGGACATTTAACAACATACCAAGGTGTGCCATTAACCGGGCTGGATAGGAATTATAACGTATTTAATATTGATTTAATTTATACCTGGCAGTTTGCTCCAGGCAGCACTTTATCTGTTTCTTATAAAGATGCAGCAGAAACTTACGATACTTATTACACCCCACGTTACAATAATAACCTGAGCGGGATTTTAAATGCTCCACAAAACAACAGTCTTTCGGTTAAGTTGTTGTATTATGTTGATTATCTAGATCTTAAGAAAAAAGGGAAGAGAGATTAAACTCTTTTTCGTCATGCTGAATTTATTTTACAAGTAGAAGTAGTGTTTTCAATTGTCTTGTAGCTACTGTGTGGTCAGCACCTTTCTTGCAGTTAAGACCCTGAAATAAATTTACTGCGTAGCTTTCCGCTTCGCTACAGGTCAGCGATCTCTTGAGACCAGGAAATAATCTACCTTGCTTTTGCCGGACTTATTCCAAATTTCTTGCTAAAAGCGCTGCTGAAATGCTGTACTGAAGAGTAACCCAGTTCGTCGGAAATATTTTTGATGTCTTTGCTGCTATCGGCCAGCAGCTCTTTAGCACGCATTAATTTATAATCGCTCAAATAACCAAAAACAGTATTTTTAAACACTTCTTTAAAGCCGTGTTTCAGTTTAAATTCATTTATACCTGCGGTTTTGGCTAGTTCAGTTAAAGACGGTGGATGATTGGCATTGGCCAGCAAATATTCGCGGGCATAATAGATCCTTTCTTTATCATAAGCTGATTTAATAGCAGAATTTACGGTTTTCTTAGCAGCTTCTTCAAAAGCCTGAGCCTGTAGCGCAAGCAGTTCCAGACATTTAGATTGAAGAAACAATAACTTTAATCCGCCGGTAAACTGACAATTCATAATATCTTTTATACAACTGTGCATAGCCAGGCTGATGGGGAGGTTTTCTGATGAAATTTCTACCGGGCGGTTGTTCATAATGTTTTCAGCAAAATTCTTTAAAAGGTTGCTGCTCTCACTGGTTAAATCGATAAAGCGGTTTCTTTCAAAATTTACTTCAAAAAATTTATGCGGTTCGTTGGTCTTGAATTCTGCCATCCCGTCAAAGTCGGGGCTATAGATAATATTATGCTGGTTTCCTTTGATATTCAGGCGTTTGTTGGTGAGGTAATTTTCCATGATGCCCCCGCCAGCGAGTGCAAAATGAAGTTCCACCATATCAGGTTCGTCGAAAGCTTTAATACGCAAACGGCTTTGCTTTACCAGCATATCGCCATAAACAATATAAATGCCCGAAAAAGCAATCTGCACAATCTCTGCATCACCAAATGGAAAACTGTATTTGTCGCGCCGCTCAGTTACCAGCGCCGGTTGAAGTCCGGCATTGTCAAACATGCTTCCTACAGTATAATGCTTATTGTCGCTATCGTAAATCTTTAAGGCCATAAAATCCCTTTAATATAAACTTTAATCCTTTTGATATAAAAAGGGGCCTTAATCAGACCATTACTTTTGTTCAAAGTTACTAAACAAAAAGATACGATGACAAAATTACCATCCTGGCTGGCCGATACAATGGAAAAAGTGATCAGCAATAAAATATATCAGGTAGAGGTTGTAGAAACTAAAATGTTAAGCAGCAACTTAAAGTGTGTTACCTTTAAAGGTGGTTTTTTCGAAGCTGAATTTATTCCGGGAATGGAAGTGCTGTTTAGGGTTAACGCAAACGAATACCGTCATTATACACTGTCTGCCTTTGATAAAACGAAAGAAACCTGCGAAGTGATCTTTTATTTAAACAGGCAGGGACCAGGGCACCACCTGGCCGTAAATATCCAAAAAGGAGACCGTTTAAAATTAATTGTAGACCGGGCAAAGGTAAAATACAATAAATCATCTAATCAGCATTTCTTTTTTGGCGACGAAACCAGCCTTGGTTTGTATGAATCGTTAGGTAAAAAGGTAATTGATGAAGATGTAGAGTATTTTGGGATTCTGGAACTTCAGGAAGAAAACCTGAATTCAGTGAAACACCTTAAATTATTGATTGATACCGTACCCTCTGACCTGAACGCCCCGGCGAAAAATGCCATCAGCTGGATGGAAAATATGCACCCGCTCTGTTGGGAAATGTGGCAAAATGCTACGTTCTATTTAACAGGCAGGGCAAAATCAGTACAGCAGTTTAAACGGTACCTAAAACAAAGGGGCGTAAGCTTCAGGCAGATTATAACAATGCCCTATTGGGAAATGGGTAAAGTTGGTGGCGGCTAAACCTACCTTGGAAAGGTAAAGCCAAAGCCCAAGGCCAGCGTTTGGTTAGCCTGTATTTTATTCGTATCCATATCGGTATCAAACAACAACACTCCTGTTAAGCTCGTATTCATAAACCGGTTGATTTTTGCTGTTAGCGCAATATCCAATCTATGGTCGATTTTACTTGGCTTAAATTCCTGATATGGAATAAACATGGCATACCTGGCTTTCAGGTTGGTATTGGTAAAAATATCTTTGTCAATTGCACTTACAATCTGGAAAGCAAGTTCATTTTTGAATTTCTTCCCTTTGTCTACCCCATAAGCTTCTTTTTTATCTTTTTCGTAAACGGCAGTATCGAGCACGAAAGTCTGTCTGGCTGTACCTGTGCCGATTCGGGTAGAAAAATACTTGACTGGTTTATACTCCAAACCGATCGATTCAGTTAAGTAACCCGGTGACATAAATTTCGAAATCAGCACTTGTTGCTCATCGCCTTTTCCATCTCTATAATACCTGAAACCTTTGTCAAACTGGGATTCGAAACTCACCGATCCAAAGAAGAACCAACTTTTCGATAATTGAAAAGACGCTTTATTATCCCAAAAAATACGGTCGTTGGTTTTCTTTTGCAGCTGATCTTTGTTTTTGATTTTCCCATACTGTAAAACCACTTCGCTCACATAACTATAACTGTTTTTGTTATACTCCGCTTTCCAGTTAACCAAACCGCCAACGGCTACCGAATTGGTACCCCCACCCTTCCAGTTATTACTGAACTGCGCCTGGTTAATGTTGATGCCGATATTGGTTCTTGTTTTCCAATAATTAATCTTGGCGTTTACCACCAGGGGCTTAATTTTTACAGGTTCAAAGTTTAACGGGCCCTGTCTGCTTGGCAGTGGACTGCGTTTCAATTTAATGTTCAGGTCTTTAGTATTGATTGGAATAGTATCAATTTCCTGTGCATGTAATTGGGTAGAGCAGAAACTTAGAATCAGGATGATGGCAGCTAAACAGTTCTTCATTACCTACAAAGAAAACGAAAAATTTTAGAGATAAAAAGCATTTAACAAAATGATTACCAGAACAGCTATTCAGGTAAAAGTAGAGGAAATAGTTTCACCTTATCTTGATCCAGCCATACCAGTTACCCTTTTTAAGGTAATTTAAATCAGTTTCATGAGTGTAAGCTTCCTTTTCAAAAACAATATTCCGATAGGCCAGATTGTGTTTTTTGTATCTGATCAGATTGATCAGATAGTTAAGCAAATATAAGATATAAAAAGGGAATACAAGTAATTCCAACTGTTGGCGCAAGTGGATTTTCTCGTGGTTGATAATTTCCTGATCGTTTTTAAACGCTGCCGATTTTAGCAGAATAAATGGAAAGATGGCCATGCCTGCTGCGGGTAGTTTTTTAACAATCAGGACTGGTGCGTTCACAACTTATCAATCGTTATTTTGGGTAATGCAGGCAATTGTAGGGCTTTAGGGTTTAACCTGTAGCTTTTATAGGCGTTTCTGATGAAAAGATTAAAAGCATAATCTGTAGCATCCAATACAAATTGATAGGTTGGGCGGTATTGCTGCATAAAATCAGTCAGTTCAGCGTCTTTTATGCCAAGTACCTGACTAACCAGATTGGCGTTGAAGCGATAATCGATCAGGTCTTCACGATAATCTTTTTCCAGGACTTTTTGCAAATGACGGGCATTTCTCCCCTGCCTGCTTAACAGGTTATAAATGGCATCGATGCCTAAGCCAACACCGCCGTTGCCTAAATTCAATAAATCTTTACTACTCCCTTTCAAGGTTTGGTAGCGGTATTCCTGAACATTTTTTTCATATTGCTGCTGCGGGGTCAACCTTTTTTGTTGAATAACTACATCACGTAATCTGATACCAAGTGATCTGAGTTGAAAATATGCAGCAGTTTGCCCCTTGAAAACAATCGTATCTACGCCATAGCCTGATAAAGCTGCAACCAAGGTATCACCAAGAAGAGCAAACGTGCTAAATTCGCCTTTTGTATTGTTGTATAAACCATCACCCGTACGGACATTATAAATATAAACCTTCGCTAAACGTTGCTTGGTTTCTTTATCAATAACAATACCCTGCACAGGTTTATTTTGTGCATAAATCCACGTAGAGAAGCCAAAAACAAGTATAAAAGGAATAAAAAATTTCATTCAGCTATAAAACTACAAATATCTTGCTGGCTATTTTTTTACTTAACATTATTTAACCTTCAATGTTTGGCCTATTTTAATGGTTTCGGTGGTCATTTCGTTCAACATTTTTAGCTCATCAACGGTTAAATTAAAGCGTTTGGCTATGTTGTAAAGTGTATCACCTTTAACAACGGTATAAGTGCCGTCGGCAAGGATCGGTTTAGCACCGGCAGGTGGCGTTTCTACGGGGGTAAACTTAGCCTTTTCCTGGGGGATATTTTTATTGATTTCTGAAAAAACACGATCTTCTCGGGCAATTTTTTGCTTTTCGCTCTCCGGTTGATCGTATTGGTAAAGCTGATATTTTTCGATGGTATTGATCAACAAGTCCGGATATTTTGGATTGGTTGCATAACCTGCGGTTTTCAACCCTTGCGCCCAGCTCTTATAATCATTTTTGTCTAATTGGAAAAGAAAACTGTAGCGCTTGCGCTTTAAAAATTCAGAATGGTCTCTGAACGATTCGCGGGCATCTTTATACACCCTAAAACAGTCATTTTTCTGGTCGTCATCGCGGAAATAGTTTTTTCCCTTCCAGTCTGATGTACATTTGATGCCAAAATGGTTGTTGGCATACTTGGCCAGATCGCTGTTTCCACTACCCGATTCCAGGATTCCCTGTGCCAGAGTAATGCTTGCCGGAATACCGGCGGAGTTCATTTCTTCTATAGCCACACCTTTAAATTCATCAATATAACTTAAGGTGTTGTAACTCTTATAATTGTTGTTGTTTGCTTTGTTCGCTTCTTTTTCAATCTTTTTATTGTTTTTAGAAAACTTTCTGGTACCGCAGGAACTAAAAAAAACAAGGATTGCAGCGATTAAAAGGTAATGATGATATGAACGCATTATGTGGTGATGTTTAATCGGTTAATGGTTTAATTGATGAACTGTGGACTGAAAACTGGTTAATTGTGAACTCATGACTCCCAGCTCCCAACTCAAAACTTAATTCGCTGCCCTGGCTTTAAATTTGCCTTTTTAATACCGTTTTTTTGCATAAGGGATTTAACGGTTGTGCCTTTCTTTTTGGCAATAATACTTAGATTATCGCCAGATTTAACCGTGTATAACTTTATTTTTCTTTTATTTTTTGCCCGGCGGTGGACAGGAGCTGCATAAACAGGTTCTACATAGCCCTCCGGCCGCTCATCGTATTGATAGAGTTCGTATTTTTTAATTAAGCCTATTACCTGACTGGCCCAGCTTCTGCTATGGGCGTAGCCACAGCGGCGGATGCCATAAGTCCAACCTTTATAATCATACTGATCATACTTCCCAAAAAGATTGTTAAAAGGCTCCCGCGTTTCCATAATTTCTACAAAATGGCTGTAAGATTCGTCGGCGTTTAGATAATCACGATATGAGGATCGGATTTCCGCGTTGTTATTTGGTCCTTTTACGCCGAAATGGTTATTGAGGTGCTGTGCGATTTTACTATTTCCGGCGGCAGATTCGTGAATGGCAACAGCTAAAATAACGCTGGCCGGAATTTTATGATCATGCATTAAACCTTGTGCACACGCTACATGTGCTGCAATATAGTCTTCAGTATTCTGTGCTTTCGCAATAATTCCTGTTAAAAGGAACAGGCAGAAAGTAAAGATTTTTTTAGTCATGGTTAACTGTACAAATTATTTAATTGGTTAACTGTACGATTAACCGATTAAAACAATTAACCGATTAACCACAATATATTAAGCTTTCTTCCTGATCACAAACAAACCATCCCGCACCGGTAGAATTAATTTCTCAACACGTTCATCAGCAGCTATCTTATCATTAAAACTAGTAATATTTCTGGTGTCTTTATCCTGTTTCTCCTGAAGTACTTTTCCACTCCATAATACATTATCAACAATGATCAGCCCGCCTAGGCGAACACGCTCAAAAATGAGATCATAATATGTACCGTTGTTTTTTTTATCTGCATCGATGAAAACAATGTCGAAAACTTCATCTAAACCTGCAATCATAGTAGTAGCATCGCCGAGGATGTAACGAATCTGATCATTATAGGCTGATTTGGCAAAGTTATGGCGAACCATGTCTTCCAGTTCTTCATTAATATCCAGCGTATACATTAGGCCGTCTTTAGTTAATCCCTCTGCGAGGCATAAAGTTGCGTAGCCGGTAAAAGTGCCGATTTCCAGGATCCTTTTAGGGGAAACCATTTTACTGAGCATGCTCAATACCCGGCCCTGGTAGTGGCCGGAAAGCATGCGGGGCATTAACACTTTAAGGTTGGTTTCACGGTCTATGTGTTGAAGCAATTCGCTTTCAGGCTCGCAATAGGCAATTAGTAAATCCTGTAAATCGTCGTTTATTAGGCTCATTTTTGGTTATAAACGGTTACTTTCCATAAAATATTGTAAAATAATGGTTGCGGCAATGGTATCTACCCTGTCTTTGTCTCTTCTGTCGGTTTTTTTTAGCCCGCTCTGCATAATGGCCTGCTGCGCCATTTTGGAAGTAAAACGTTCATCAACCCAATACCTTGGGATATCGGGAAATGATTTTTTCAGCAGCGTAGCAAAACCTTTCACATGTTGAGCAGAATCAGACGGCGAACCATCCATTTGTTTGGGATCGCCCAGTACAAAGGCCTCAACCTGCTCGTTAAGCATGTACTTTTTAATATATTCAATCACATCTTTAGGATGTACCGTGTCCAGGCCTGTTGCAATGATCTGCAATGGATCGGTTACGGCAATGCCGATGCGTTTTGTTCCGTAATCAAATGCGAGGATCCTTGCCATAAAAAATAAGCGTTAGGGGTTTGCGTAAGCGCTGACCCAATCTTTTAATTTTAAAAAGTTCAAAGGTAAGGTTTTTGAAATAATAGATATAACAATGGAAATCTAAACGGTGATGATATGTCTCGATACTTCGTCATCTCGACCGTAGTGGAGAGATCTTTTGAATTTATTTAATAATTTGATTCAAAAGATCTCTCCATTCCGCTGTGCTTCAGTCGAGATGACGATTTTCTATTTGAATATGCAATTGTAGATATGATATTTCGACGAGTTTAGCGTCACAAATCCGATTCGAATTAAATCTATTTCAGGATATAAATTAATACTCCGAAAGTAAGAACATGGTCACTTGTGTGTGAATCTCATATCTATTTCTTATTTTGCACCAAATGCAGTTTAAAGAAATCATCGGACAGGAAAGAGTAAAGCAACAATTGGTGCAAACGGTTAAGGAAAACCGCATTAGCCATGCGCAGCTATTTTTGTCGCCTGCCGGTTCTGGTGCTGTACCCCTGGCGATAGCCTATGCGCAATACATCAATTGCCTAAACAAGGGCGAGCGTGATAGTTGCGGAGAATGTTCGAGCTGCAGAAAGTACGAGCGTTTAATTCACCCTGATCTGCATTTCTCCTATCCTTTTTTCGCCTCAGCAAGTGTAAAAACGGCTGTGGATGTGCTGGAAGAATGGCGGGGCATGTTACTGCAGGATCCTTATTTTGATATGGATATCTGGCGTTCTAAACTCGATGCAGCCAATAAACAGGCCAATATTAATATCGCCGAATGTCACGATATTATTAAAAAGCTAAGTTACAAAGCCTTTGAAGCCGAAACCAAGGTTTTAATTATGTGGCTTCCCGAATACCTGGATAAGGCCGGGAATGCCCTGTTGAAATTAATTGAAGAACCGCCGGCAAATACCTTGTTTATTTTAATCGCCCAAAGTCAGGACCAGATTTTAACCACTATTTTATCCAGAACGCAAATTGTAAAGATCCCAAAACTTTCTTCGGAAGAGGTGACCGGATATCTGTTAAATTCGAGCGGATTAACGGAACATCAGGCTATTGATTATTCTTTTTTAGCCGACGGGAATTTAATTGAAGCAAAAGCGCTTGCAGCAGATACACAAAGCGACAGTTCAGGTACATTTACGGCCTGGTTAAGGATGGGTTTTGGCAATAAGGTACCCGATTTAATCGATTTTACCGATGAGGCGGCCAAGTGGGGAAGAGAAAACCAGAAGAATTTTTTAAAATATGGCGTAAATTATTTACGCGAGTGCTGTTTAATTTTAAGTGGTGCCGAAGAATTGGTCAAATTACCGCCGCTTACCTTTGAAACCGCCAAAAAACTCAGTACACACGTGCTTACCTTGCCCATGGCAGAGGCCATTATCAGCGAATTGGAAAAGGCACATTACCACATTGAAAGAAACGCGAACCCGAAAATTCTGTTTTTAGATGTATCTTTACAATTGGTAAAAATTATCAAGTTTAAAACGCTCCCTGCGGGGACTCAATATATATACAATTAATATGGGATGTGGAAGTTGTTCAACAGGTGGTGGTTGCACCCCTAATGGATGCAAAAGTAATGGCTCATGTGGCACCGGTGGTTGCCAGACAATGGAAGTGCACGATTGGCTGTCTAATTTGGATATGCCTTCTAATTATAAACCTTTTCAGGTTACAGAGATTAAATTTAAGGGCTCTCGTAAAGAGTTTTTCCTCAATAGCGATAATATTTACCTTGAAATTGGAGAACTTGTTGCCGTTGAAGGACCAACAGGAGGTTTTGATGTAGGACATGTTTCGCTTACCGGCGAGCTGGTGCGGATCCAGATGAAACGCCGCAAGACGACCCTTGATCAGGTAACCAAAAAAATCTACCGTAAGGCTACTGAAGCCGATGTGGAGAAATGGAATGCCGCCAAAGGAATGGAATGGGAAACCATGCACAAGGCAAGAAAACTGGCATTGGATCTCCGTTTGCAGATGAAAATCAGCGATGTGGATTATCAGGCCGATAAAACGAAAGCCACTTTCTTTTATACTGCTGATGGGCGTGTGGATTTCCGCGAGCTGATCAAAAAAATGGCAGAAAGTTTTCGCATCCGTATTGAAATGCGCCAGATTGGGATGCGACAGGAAGCCGGCCGTTTAGGTGGAATCGGTTCGTGCGGTCGCGAGTTATGTTGCTCTACCTGGTTAACCAATTTCAAAACGGTTTCTACCGCTGCGGCACGTTATCAGAATTTATCACTAAATACCTTGAAGCTTGCCGGGCAATGCGGTAAATTAAAATGCTGCTTAAATTATGAGCTGGATACCTATCTGGATGCGTTGAAAGATATTCCTGATAGGATTGAAAACCTGGATACCGAGGCGGGTTTTGCTCGTCACCAGAAAACGGATATTTTTAAAAAAATCATGTGGTTCAGTTATCAGGGCGATGAAAACTGGATTCCGGTTAAAGCTGCACGTGTAAAAGAGATCATGGCGATGAATAAGGCGGGTAAAAAAGCACCGAACTTAAAAGAAGAAGCCGTTCAGATTGCTGCTCCTGTTGTAGTAGAGAAATCATTTGATTACGAAAATGTTGTAGGGCAGGATAGTTTAACCCGCCTTGACGAACGTTCTCGTGGTAAAAACAACCAGAATAGGAACAACCAGAAAAATAACCGCAGTAATAACCAGAATAAGAGAGAAAGAATTACTGCCGGAGAAAAAAGCGCAGGAGCTAACAACGGGCCTCAGCAGCCTCAACAGGTTACCCAAAAAGCGCAAAAAAGTGGAAAACAACAGCCTAACGGAGGAAAGCCGCAACAAAATTCTGGTCAAAAGCCTCAACAGGCGGTACCGAAGCCGCAGCATGTAAATGGGCCCAAACCGCAAAATAACAAACAGAAGCAGCCACAGGCCCCAAAAACAGTAGTTAAAACTGAAGGGAATGTTGGCGTAGATGGTGCCAGGCCAGAGCAGACCAAAAATAAAAACAGAAATAACCGTAGGAAAAACAATAACCGCCGAAACAATAATAATGGCTCAGAAAATAAACCTGCTGCTGAATAAAAGGCAAATCATTTTACTTGCCTTTTTATGGATGGTTACCCTTTCTGTGGGTTGCACAAACAGTGTAGTTGATAGTAATGTTGAAATTGCCGACCGCAGGTGGACTTACCGAAACCATGTTTCTACAACTTTTGATATTAAAGATAATACCAAAGCGTATAATATTTATTTTAAGTTAAGGCATACCGCCAATTATAAATATGCCAATATTTTTATCCTGGCCCATTTTAAAGATGGTAAAAAGGTGTTAACCAAACGTTATCAATATAAACTGGCTAAAAATGATGGCGAATGGTTGGGTAGCGGTTCAGGAAATGTATTCAGTTATACCCTACCCATGTTGACCAACCATTATTTTCCAAGAAATGGTAAGTTTGAGATTGAGATTGAACAGAACATGCGCGATAATCCGCTACTGGAAGTGAGTGATGTTGGTTTAACTGTAAGTGAATCCTTAACTAATTGAAATTAATCATTCGTGAAAATACCTCTCTTTAGATTACTCTTTTTTGGTTTAATCTTAACGCTTTCATCATGTGTAACCGTCTATCAGCTCAGCCCGGCGAAAAACAACTTCAACTACAAAAACGATATTGAATATGAAGTTTATGGAATGAGTTCTGCAAGTCAGCAAGCCACAGGAAACAGCCGAATAGTTGCCAAAAAAGGCTATACCTTTGTTAGCGTAAAGACGAAGGTGACTAACAAAACAAATGAAACCATTGATATAGACTTCTCAGAAGTTTCATTACTGGATCTTGTAAATAAGGTGAAATATCCGGTCTCTTTTGTTTACCAGGCTACAGTTGTATCAATACCAGCAAAAAATAAAACAACTTTAGGTCCTCAAAAAAGTTTAAAAAGAATATTGCTGATCAGCTATCCAGATAAAATGAAGCCTGAACTTTTAGAAATTAATGGTGAAAGGTATGAAATTCAGTTTTCAAAGTAATTTATAGGTGTTTTAACAGGTTTTCCAGTTTCATTCCCCGTGAGCCTTTGAGTAATACTAAATGATCATGAATTAAATTTTCTTGTAAGTACCGGTCAGCCTCGGCCGGCGTTTCGAAGAATATACCTTTAAAATTGCCTTTAAATGCATAGAAATCCTTCCCGATGAAAATGATTTGATCTAAACCACTTTCACTGGCTTGTTTTGCAATAAGTTCGTGCTGATTTGGGGACTCAGGGCCTAATTCAAACATATCTCCCAATATGGCAGTCTTTTTATCGGCTGATATTACCGATAGATTTTTCAAAGCCGCTGACATACTGCTTGGGTTGGCGTTATAAAAATCACAGATCACCGTATTTTTCTCCGTTTTGTTGAGTTGCGAACGGTTATTTTTCGGTTGATAATTTGATAAGCCAATATTTATTTCTTCAGGCGCCATGTCGAAAAAGTCGCCTATGCAGATTGCAGCCAGAATATTTTCGAAATTATAACTGCCGGTTAAATTGGTTTTTACCGATGATGAAACCTCATGATTGG
This sequence comes from Pedobacter suwonensis, assembly GCF_900111825.1. Lineage (GTDB taxonomy): Bacteria > Bacteroidota > Bacteroidia > Sphingobacteriales > Sphingobacteriaceae > Pedobacter > Pedobacter suwonensis. The sequence continues at coordinate 336,123 of NZ_FOJM01000003.1, read as the reverse complement.
TCCAGCTCACTTCGATAAAAGGATCGCTGCTTTTTAATTCCCCTTTAATGGCATTTCCATTTTCGGTTCCATAATAAATGAGCTTGTTTAAACCCGCGGTCATGCACATCTCAAGCAAATGCGGATTGTCTCTGTTGATAAAAGTATAACCATTGGTTTGTTTAAGGTAAGCATAAAGTTCAGCCTTACCTTTTTTTACGCCTTCAAAGCCACCAAAACCATCTAAATGTGCCATGCCAACATTGGTAATAATGCCATGGGTGGGTTGTGCTATAGCAGATAGTAATTCTATTTCTTTCTGGTGGTTTGCGCCCATTTCAATTACCGCGATCTGCACATCATCTGTAATAGATAGTATGGATAGCGGAACACCAATATGATTGTTTAAGTTACCAAAAGTGGCAAAAGTTTTATACCGTTCAGATAAAACCGCATTTATAAGTTCTTTGCTCGTTGTTTTTCCATTACTACCCGTTAAACCGATAACCGGTATACCAAGCTGTTTGCGGTGATGGCGTGCCAGATCCTGTAAACAGCCTAGCACATCCTCAACCAGTAAAAACCTATCGCTTTGCGCATATTTTTCTTCATCAATTACAGCAAATGCAGCCCCTTTTTCTATGGCCTGGGCCGCAAATTCATTGGCATTAAAATGATCTCCCTTCAAGGCAAAAAAGATACAACCAGGTGTAATGTTTCTTGTATCAGTGGATATGGTTGAGTTTTTCTGGTAGTGTTCGTATAATTTTTCGGTTGTAATCATGCCTATGGTAAAAAATATCATGTAAAATTAAGCTTTCGCGACAACAAAAAACAAAATTTGTACATTAGGTAAAATTATTTCTTATGAAAAGACTCTTAACGATCTGTTTAATCACCCTTGGTGTGGTTTCATTTGTGCAGGCACAAATACAATCTCCTGATGAATTTCTCGGATACCAGTTAGGTTCGCACTTTACCCCTCACTATAAAGTCGCTGATTATTTTAGGCAAACCGCTGCTGCTTCTGCCAAAAACATGAAATTGATAGAATATGGAAAAACCAATGAGGGCAGACCGTTAATGGTGGCGATTGTGTCTTCGCCGGAAAATATCAGCAAACTGGAACAGATTAGGGCTAATAATTTGGTTTTGGCAGCAGGCACCAATAATACGATTGATCTAACTACCCAGCCTGCTATACTTTGGTTAAGCTATAATGTACATGGTAATGAGGCAAATTCAACTGAAACCGCAATGAAGATGCTTTATACCCTGGTTTCGGGCAATAACAAGCCGGCCAGCGAGTGGTTGAAAAATACTGTTGTGGTAATCGATCCCTGTTTGAACCCTGATGGAAGAGACCGATACGTAAACTATTTTAACAGTGTTGTAGGTAAAACACCTAATCCCGACCCTTCATCAAGAGAACACATCGAGCCTTGGCCAGGTGGCAGGCCAAACCATTATTATTTCGATTTAAACCGCGACTGGGCATGGCAAACCCAGATTGAAAGTCAGCAACGTTTGGCTCTATATAATCAATGGATGCCGCAGGTACATGTCGATTTTCATGAGCAAAGCTATAATGAGCCCTATTATTTTGCCCCTGCGGCAGAACCGGTTCATCAAGACATAACACCCTGGCAAAAAAGTTTCCAGGTGGTGGTCGGTAAAAACAATGCCAAATACTTTGATGCCGAAGGCTGGCAATATTTTACCAAAGAACGGTTTGATCTGCTCTATCCCTCTTACGGGGATACCTATCCTTTGTACAATGGATCAATTGGTATGACTTACGAGCAAGGGGGCATTAGGGCCGGATTATCAGTGGTAACCAATGATGGTGATACCCTAACACTGAAAGACCGTATTGCACATCATTTTACCACAGGAATGTCTACCCTTGAAGTAACTTCCTTAAACCATCAGAAATTATTAGCAGAGTTTAAAAAATATTTCCAGCAGGAATTAACTAATAGCCCGGGTATTTATAAAAGTTATATTATAAAAGCGACCAGTTTATCACGCTTAAAAAAACTGGCAGAACTGTTAAAAAGAAATAAGATCGAATTTGCCTTTGGTGGCGATAAAACCGGAAGAGCTTACGATTATGATACGCAAAAAGAAGAAAGTTTTAGCGTTTCCCGGAATGATTTAATTGTAAACATCCAGCAGCCAAGGGCAGTTTTGGCTAATGTTTTATTAGAACCACAAACTGTTGTAACTGATTCAAATACTTATGATATTACGGCCTGGGCCCTACCCTATGTGTACGGATTAAAGGGCTATGCCAGTAAAGAGAGTATAAAGGGAAAATTCCCGGCAATTGAAGAACCAACGATTATCAATACTGAGGTTGAGAAACCACTGGCCTGGCTTTTTAACTGGGGAACCCGCGAAGATGTTAGGGTTTTAACGGCATTGCAAAAAGAAAATATAAAGGTGAGGCAGGCCGATCAGCCATTCTCGGTAAACGGAAGAGATTATCCTGCGGGCACATTGATTGTACTGAGAGCAGAAAATGAAAAAACAATAAGGGGAATAAAAGATAAAATAGCCTTTATTGCTAAAATGCAGGATAAACCCATTCAAGCCGTAAGCAGTGGTTTTGTAGAAAAAGGTAAAGATTTTGGGTCTAACGTTTATCCATTGTTAAAACAGCCTAAAATAGCGATTGCCTCAGGTGCGGAAGTTTCCTCTCTGGCCTTTGGTGAAGCATGGTTTTTTTTGGAACATGATCTGAATCTTTCTCCTGTTATTATTAATGCCAAAGATTTAAATAACCTGGATATCAATAAGGTAAATACATTGATTTTGCCCGATGGTAGTTATAGCGCTTTTATTGGCGATGGTTTAACTGCCTGGTTAAATAAAGGTGGAAAACTGATTTTAATGGAAGATGCCATCGAGAGTGTATTGGATAAGAAGGGTTTTGACGTTAAAAAGAAAGAGGCTATTGTCAAAAAAGATGAGAAACCAGAAGCGAACAAACTTCTTTTTAAGGATAAGAATAAGGATGATTTTGAAACGACCATTCCCGGCGCAATTTATAAGATCAATCTTGATTCTAGTCATCCTTTTTCTTATGGTCTGGGCAAAACTTATTACAGCTTAAAAACCGATCGTAAAATATATGAGCCATTTGTTCAGGGATGGAATGTGGGGTTGATCAACGAAAAAAGTTTAATGGCCGGTATTGTAGGCAAAAAAGCAAGAGAAGAGCTTAAAAGCGGACTGCTTATCGGAGTGCAGGATTTCGGGCGGGGCCAGGTTGTTTATTTAGCTAACGACCCACTTTTTAGGAACTTTTGGGAAAGCGGTAAGACCTTGTTTTCGAATATCATATTTTGTGGGTATTAAAAAAGTGTATATATAAAAACTTCTAATTTTCTCTCTATTCAAAAAGATTCTAAGAAAAATTACTATTAACGCCGTTTTTTTTTATTTGATAATGAAAGATTCGTCGAGCTGTGTCTTGTCGTCTAGCAGGGCACATCATCTCCGTTTTACTTAAACCCTGTCTGATAAATTTTCGGACTCCACTGAACAAGCTGTGCCACAGGTTTTAAAAGAATGGCGAAGCCATTATGGATGCCAATGAAAACAAGATCAAAAAACGAATAAATTTTCAGCGGGGATTTTGTGTTTCCTTTTGATGCCAACAAGAAAGAACCCTTAGGCGACATATCGGTACCGATTATTAATCGTTAGCCGAGGCAAGACCAAGCCGTAGGATCAGAAGCATTATTTATATTGATTTTTATATCCTAGGATATTCCCTTGTATGAATATTTTTCGATTTGATAAAAGCTATTTCTTCAGTTTTTTAAAGCTTTTCTTGTCTAATTTTCAGACAGATAAAATTTATGATTTTATTTTTTTAATATGCATTCGTCCAATCCTTTTATACTGTTTTTAAGCAAGATACAGTGTCTTCCGGTTAAAATTTAGTTGCTTTTATGTATGTCTGTCTATAATATGATTTCGGCTTGTATTTTTAATCATGCGTATTGTTTGTCAATTTTAAGTCATTATACCTGTTGATTTAGTTAAAATTTGTTAAAGTTCTATTTATCTCCATTATATTTAGCGTTCAAAATAATTAATCATTAACTAACTTAAATTTCATGAAAAAACTTCTACAAAGTTTGTTCGTACTTTTGTTTTTTGCAACTACTGCAATTGCTCAAGAAAGAACAATTACTGGTACGGTTACTTCTGCGGATGACAAATTACCTATTCCTGGAGTAAGTGTAAGAGTGAAAGGTACTCAAAGTGGTACCGTAACAGATGCAAGTGGTAAGTATTCTGTTAGGGTTCCTGCAGGATCAACTGTAATCGATTTTTCCTACATCGGTTACACTGCACAAAGCAGAACGATAGGTTCAGCTTCAACATTAAACGTTTCATTGGTTTCAGATTCAAAAGCCTTAAGTGAAGTTGTAGTAACTGCATTAGGTATCACAAGGCAGAAAAAAGATTTGGGTTACGCCGCAACTAGTGTTACAAGTAAAGAAATTACACAAGCAAAGGCTGTAAATGCGGTAAATGGATTACAGGGCAAAGTTTCTGGTATGAACATTACTACAACCAACAGTGGTGTATTCGAAAACGTTAAAATCAATCTTCGTGGTATTCGTTCATTAACAGGTAACAACAACCCGCTTTTGTTGTTAGATGGAGTTCAATCGGATATTAATTACCTTTCTTCAATCAATCCAAACGATATTGAGTCAGTAAACGTTCTGAAAGGTTCGGCTGGTGCTGCACTTTACGGACCTGATGCAAGGAATGGTGTAATTGTTGTAACTACTAAAAAAGGTTCTAGAGACGATAAGCCGGTCATTACATTAAGTAACTCAACTCAGTTTACCAACATTTCTTTCTTTCCTAAATTTCAAGAGAAATTCGGTTCTGGTGGCGGAGGAGAATATATTCCCTATGAAAACTGGTCATGGGGTCCTGCTCTCGATGGTTCTACTGTGGAGTTAGGTCACCAACTTCCTGACGGTACTACACAAACTACAGATTATAGTGCGAAAAATGATCGTAAAAAGTTTTTTAATACTGGAGTTACGATTCAGAATGATGTTTCTTTCGCATCAAAAGATTTTTACTTGAGTTTCCAGGATGCAAATATTAAAGGTATCGTTCCGGATGATAAAAACAGAAGAACAGGTATCAGACTAAATACATCAAAAGAATACGGAAGGTTCAAAGTGGCCGTAAATACAAACTATAGCCAGCAAAACTATAATGTTTTTGATGATGCAGCTATGGGCGGCTACAATGCGGCCAATAATGTGGGCTTAAATGGTGGTTTAATGAACTTAATCTTCAATACACCTGTGCAAGTTCCCCTTACATCTTATAAAGACTTTTTGGGTGATAAATTTTCAACGTATAATAACTATTTTAATGATTATGGTTTAAACCCATATTTTGCAATAGATAATTGGCGCAAAAATGGTAAACGTGAGGATTTTTTAACTAACGTAGAAATGAATTTCAAAGCTGCAGACTGGTTAAATTTTACTTATCGTGCAGCAATCACCAACCAAACAATCAATGAAAGAAGAAGCTCTAAGGGTGAAATTCCAAATGCTTTTGGTTTATCAAGATCATTTAAATTAATTCCTGGTGCTATTGAGGAGCGTTCATTCAAGAATACGCGTTTGTCATCAGAGGCGTTTGCATCAGCAAATAAAGACTTAGGTTCTGACTTTAAATTGAGCGCAATTCTTGGTACATATTATCGTCAGGATGAAGCTAGGGATACCCGTATCGGTGCATCAAGCTTAGTTGTGCCGGAATTATTCAATGTTGAGAACCGTGTGGGACAATTAACTGGATCTTCACCTTACCGCAGATCAAGATTGCTTGGTTTTTATGGAAGTGTTGGTTTGAATTATAAAGGTTGGGCGAACATTGAGGTAACCGGTCGTAATGATGAGACCTCTGTGTTGAGTTTAAATAATAATTCATTCTTTTATCCAGGTGTAAATGGTGCAGTTGTTTTAACCGATGCAATTGAAGCATTAAAAAACAACAAGGTTCTTTCTTACTTAAAATTAAGAAGTGCCTGGAATAAAACAGGTAATGCTGACATTAGTCCATATTTATTAGCAGCTACATTTTCGCAGCCAGCGGGCTTTCCGTTCGGAACATTACCAGGATATACGGCAAATAATACCACTTACGATGCAAACTTAAAACCTGAGTTTATCAGAAGTTTTGAGGTTGGTGCCGAAGCCGGTTTTATTAATGGCAGAATCAACATTGAAGCCACATATTTCAACCAAAAAATGACGGATCAGATCATTCCGATCAATGTGTCAGCTACGACGGGTTATACGAGCGCCTTTGTTAATGCCGCATCATTTGTAAATAAAGGTGTAGAGTTAGATTTAAAGTTGACTCCACTTGTTGATTTAGGTGATGTAAGGGTTAACTTCAGAGCAAATGCAACCTACAATGAAAACAATGTGACGAGTGTTTACTCCGGTCTAGATGAGGTGCTAATTGGTGGTTATGTGAATGCTTCTAACTATGTAGTAAAAGATAATCCGGCTTTCGTAATAAAAGCGACGGACTATGTTAGAGATCCTCAGGGAAGGGTAATCGTTGATCGCAATACTGGTCTACCAACTCAGGATCCAACGGCGAAAATATTTGGTCAAACGATGCCAAAATGGATTTTAGGATTTAACCCATCAGTAAGCTGGAAAGGACTAAATGTATCAGCTTTGTTCGAATACAAAACTGGCAACTATGCTTATCACAACATTGGCCCGGATATGGCCTGGACAGGTGTTGGCTATGCAACAGCGAGCAACAACCGTCAACCTTTTATTTTTCCAAACTCATCTATCGCAAATGCTGATGGAAGCTACTCACCAAACACGAATGTAACCATTAATAATAGTGAGAACTTTTACACTGGTGTTTATAGAACAGTGGGTACCAACTTCTTAACCAGTGCCGCATCTTGGAGATTAAGAGAGGTCGCTATTGGTTATGAAATTCCTGTAAAAGTTTTAGGAAATCAAAAGGTAATTAAAGGCTTATCTGTAGCCTTAACAGGAAGAAACTTAGCCTTGTGGTTACCTAAATCTAATATTTACACAGATCCTGATTTTACTTATACAGATACTAATACTTCTTTTGGTGTTGGAAGTTCAGGCACTGCGTCAAATAATAGAAACGGTATAAGTGATTCAACCATTAATCCACCAACACGTACATTCGGTGGAAATATCACTATAACTTTTTAATAGAGGAAATAAATAGATAAAGAAAATGAAAAAGATTATATATGCCTTTACTGTTTCATTATTTTTAATGACAGGCTGTAAAAAAAGTTTTTTTGATATCAACCAAAATCCCAATTCACCTACTGAAGGTTCAATTACTGCACAATTAATTTTACCTTCTACCCTGCAACGTACTGCGGCGAAGATGGCTACAGCATACAACTATTCTGCCTTGTGGATGGGTTATTGGGCTCGCTCGGGTACTTACGGGCCAAGTACTGAGCAGGAATCATATGCCATTACTACGAGTTTTAATTCAGGTCAATGGACTGCAACCAATACTGGTTGGTATGATATTTTGGCTGACGTTGACTTGATGGAGAAAAAAGCAGCCGTAACAGGTGAGACGTTCTATAGTGGAGCAGCTAAAGTAATTAAATCAATCGGTTTTATGTATCTGGTTGATCAATATGGAAATGTACCTTACTCGAAGGCTTTCGATTTTCAGGGAAATATTTTGCCTGCTTATGATAAAGGAGAAGATATCTACGCCAATTTATTGGTAAAGTTGGATGAGGCCGCTAAAATTTTTGCGAGTGCAAATGTTACTGCTGAAATGAAGACGGCAGATATCATGTTTAAAGGAGATTTGACCCGTTGGAGAAAATTGGCTAATACACAACGTTTAAAACTACTTATTCACCAATCGCAATATTTAAGTTCTACAGCGGTTGCTACTGAGATTGCAAAAATTACTGCCGATGGAAGTGGTTTTATTAATGCTGGTGCAAGCGCAAACGTAAATCCTGGTTTTGCAGTTATTAAAGATCAGCAAAATCCCTTCTGGGCAGCATACAAATTGACAGAACTAGGTGCTGTTGTTGACGACTATAATAGAGCAAATAATTACATTTTAGGTAAATTTAGAAACAATGAGGATATCCGTTACCAATATGTTTTCAGCCCTGCTGCAACACCACTTAACGGAAATACTTACTATGGTTACAACTACGGTGAAACCATCCCAAATAGTGCTCCTAAAGCGATCAACTCTTCTGATGTTGCTGGCCCTGGTTTAGCAAAAAGTGCAACACAAGATCAATGGTTATTTACATCAGTTGAAAGTTTATTTTTGCAGGCAGAAGCTATCCAGAGAGGATGGATATCAGGAAATGCACAAACTGCTTACAGAGCTGCAGTTCAGGAATCATTTGTTTGGTTAGGTGTTACAAATGCTGTTGCAACAGCGAATACCTATCTTGATCAAGCAAATCCTATTGTATCATGGAGTTCAGCAACCTCATCTGATGATAAGATTAAGCTAATTGATATGCAAAAATACTTGGCCTTAATTGGAATCAATAACTTTGAGGCATATGTTGATTACAGAAGGTTAGGTGTTCCTACTGACCTACCTTTGTCACTTTCACCTAGCCGTGGTAGTAATATCATTCCTTCCCGTTTGTTGTATCCACAAAGTGAGTATAACACTAATGCTGCTAATGTAGCTGCTCAGGGTACAATCAATGCTCAAACATCAAAGATTTTTTGGGATAAATAGTTAAAGAATCAATATGAAAAAATATTCAATATTATTATCTCTTGGTCTGTTAACCATGGGATTATCTTCGTGCCTGAAAGATGATATGATCGACGATCAAAAATATGGTATGATCAATTTAGATGCAAATAAGCTTGCTCAACTTCCTGTTACTTCGAATGCGTTTGCTTTATTACTGGAAAATAAAACTACTACACTTGATTTCTTGCAGGTAAGTTTGGCTTCTAGTGAACCAGCTACTGAGGATGTTACAGTTACTTTAAGTACAGATCAAACCGATGCTCAAATCGCGGCGTACAATACAGCCAACGGAGCGTCTGTTATGAAATTTCCTTCGGATAAATATACCTTGCCTAATGGCTTGAAGGTTACTATACCTAAAGGTTCAAGATCTGCTTATTTGAAGCTTACAACCAATCAGTCTGGGTTAGACCCTGCACATCCTTATGCTTTAGCTTTTAGGATCGTTGGGGTTGATAAGCCTGAGTACGTAATTAGTGGAAATTATAATACTACTTTAGTTAGAGTTTCAGCTAAAAACAGCTATGATGGAATTTATTCAATTAAAGCAGGTAATGTTCAGCGTTATTCTTCTCCAGGTGTTCCTACTGTTGGCGACGCTTTAAACGGTACCTTGGCTGGTAACCCAAATGTTACATTAAGTACAATCGACCAAAATACCGTGTTGGTTGCCGGATTAACATGGTTTGGTGGTACATCGGGTATTGCTGGAATAGATAATCTTCAAGCGGTAGTTGACCCAACGACAAACCTGGTAACGATGAAAGCGCTAGGCAATGCCACGCTCAGGAATATTCCGGGTGCTGTTAACAAATACGATCCAGCAACGAAAACTTTTACGCTTAATTTCGAATGGAATCCTACAGCTAATGTTAGACAGATTACTGGTTTAGTAATCACTTACAAAAGTTCTAGATAGAAGCATTTAAATTGCTGAAAAGGCCGTGTCACATTTGTTTGTGACACGGCCTTTTTCATAAATATCAATCTGCTTAAGGGAGGTTAGTCTATCTAATTGATATTATTGCAGATATATTTAACCTTCACTTTAGCTTATTTGTCGTGATTGAAGTGTTTGATAATATGCATCCGAATCATAATGGTTCAAATTGCTAAAGCGTCAAGTTTTGCACTGATGTGGCTTATCAGGGTTTTTATCTGGCTAATAGTGTTAATCAAGACTGTTTTTAATTATCTTTATGAATTCATTTAGCAGAATTGAAGTAGTTTACCAATGTTTTTAGTTCTTCATCATCCCTAAAGTTGGGCTTTTTGCTATTAATATATGCTGTTATATTTCTGCTATCTGCTAGTTCCAATATGGAAAGAAGTTGTTTTTTATCTCTTTTAAAGGGTATCATTTTGTCTTTGTAAAGCAAATAATAATTTACTGCTTTTTTGTTTTGTTTAACGGCATAAATGGAACCTGTAGGTCGCTCTTCGACAGTTTTGATTTGGTATTTTTTCAGTAATGTTAATGCGCCTTCTGACAGGACCTCATAGAATGACTTCGAATCGTTTCCATCGACTGTCGGAAAACCATTTTTAAATCTGTTTGCTGGTTTTTTATCACCGTCAGCATATAAGACAAATTCCGTGACTGGCGCTGCAAATGCTTGCACCTTACCCTGATCAGTTTTAAATATTGGTCTGTCATCTTTAATGTCATACATTAAATTTAACTTGTTATAGATTTTGTTGTCGGCTAATTTGACATCTCCAGCAGTCCATTCTGGATTAAAGAAGTTTACGCTGATTTTTTCAGACATCTTTCCTGATATATTAACATCATTGTTCCCGTACTGTAACTCCAGGCCTGTCTGTGCATAAAGCTTAGAGCTGGAAATCGCGAAAACTGATATCAGGGATGTCGCGAGAATTAAAGATTTTGTTTGCATATTTTGTGTGTTTTTTATGAAGGTAGCTATAAATTAAGATATAAAGATATGGTTCACTAACTAAATCAAATAATCCTCATCGGTTGTAAGCATATAATAGTGAAATTTTACTTTTTAAATCGGCCTTTGTCAATATAAATATCAAAGTTCAATAATCCCAAAGAACTTATTTCCGATTTTCAACTAAGTACGCGGATTCATCGATACTTAATCGCATACTGGTAATTTAAGTTAATAGATTAAAAAATTATCTTTGAAGTGTTCAAGCCTTTTTGAATGAGTCCTGACCCATATTTAGTAATTTCGATAGCTACGAGGAGGGCGGATTAGGGTTGCAACTTCTCGCAATACATATCGAATCCTCAAAAAACAATCAAGACGGATTCTTTTTAGCGAATTACATTATCCTACTCCTTAAAATCACGTTTTTATATAGATGCCTATACTATCCATAAGTCCACAAGAAAATCGATCTCATTTTCAGATGAATTTAGGCGCGAAACATGTAGTAAATAAAAATGTTCCATTTTACGATCTTTCTGTTGATTTAATCGATTTATTCCGCTTGGGTTTAACTAAAAACTTAATTATGTCTGTTTAATCAGTTTAATATTCAACTAAAAACTCAGTTTTATCTTGATTAAGCTTGTTTTTTTTTCAATTTTCGTGCTATTTTTTAACAAAGCAACTTAATTGTTAAAAAATGTTAAAAAATATTTGGTGTTATTCATAACTAACTATACATTAGCATCAATAAATCATTAACTAACCTATTTCTTAATTATGAAAAAACTTCTACAAAGTTTGTTCATGTTTTTGTGCTTGGCTACTGCCGGATATGCACAAGATCGGACAATCAATGGTACAGTTACAGCTGCGGAAGACAAATTACCAATTCCCGGTGTAAGCGTAAAAATTTCTGGTTCATCAGGAGGAACCGTTACAGGTGCAGATGGTAAATATTCTTTAAGAGTTTCAGGCTCTGCAACAACATTAATCTTTAGTTCTGTAGGATTTGTTACACAAACCAAGACAATCGGCTCGTCAACAACTGTAAATGCCGTTCTCATTTCTGACGCTACTTCGTTGTCTGAGATTGTTGTAACAGCGTTGGGAGAAAAAAGGGAAGCTAGAGCCCTAGGTTATGCTGCCACGGAAATAAAAGGTGAAAAACTTACGATTGCGAAAAACACCGATATTAGTACAGCATTAGCAGGTAAAGTCGCCGGTGTTCAGTTAAATGGATCACCAAGTTCCTCATTTGACAATGCCTCTGTAATTGTTCGTGGAATTAATGGTTTCACCGTTGGATCTCCTCTGTTTGTTGTAGATGGGACACCTGCAGACCAGGCAAATGTAAACATGGATAATATTGAAAGTATAACTGTACTTAAAGGAGCGGCGGCAACAGCATTGTATGGTCAGCGAGCTTACAATGGAGTTGTTATTGTAACTAGTAAAAAGGGAAGTAGAAAAGCAGGAACCTCAATTGAGATTAATTCCGGGCTTGCCATCGAAAAAACTTCTTTGTTACCTGATTATCAAAATGAATATGCTGGTGGATATACCGGACAATTCGAGAAATTTGTTTATGATCCAGCTATCCACCCCGCAACTTGGGCTGCTTTCAATGGACAAAATATGCTCGATTATGGCGCTGACGCAAGCTTTGGGCCGAAAATCGACGGTACAACCCTTTATCGTCCATATTATAGTTGGTATCCTGGCGAAGATTTTGGTAAGCTGGTTCCGTTAACTGCTCAACCAAATAATATTAAAGATTATCTAAAAAATGGTGGTTCTTATAATAACAGTATTGCATTCACATCTGGTGGAGAAGGTTATAATTTACGTGTTGGATACACTAACCAGACTAGATCTCTTGTTCAGGAGAATGCAAACCGGTCAATGAATATTTTAAATGTTAATGGATCGTACGATGTTAGTAAAAGATTTACTGTATCTACCGACATTCAGTTCGCCAAAGAGAGTAGGATTGGACAGCCTTATGAAACCTACCGAAATGATGGCTTAAATGTGGTTCAAGGATTTAACCAATGGTTTCAACGTCAATTAGACATGAATTACTTAAGAGATCATCAGGTGTTAGCTGACGGTACCGTGACTTCTTGGAATATAGGAAATCCAAATGGTACTGGAGATTTAAATGAAATTACGACTCCTCAATACTGGGATAATCCTTTCTGGGTTGTTAACAATAACTACAGGACTCAAAGAAACAATCGTTTAGTTGGTAATTTAGGTTTAAAATATGATCTGGGGAGTGGTTTAGCGCTTGCCGGTTTTTTAAGAGGTAATATCAACAATGAATCTGGTGACGAGCGTATGGCTACAGGTGGATTGCAACAGGATTATTTTAAAACAAGAAACTGGACAGATACCGAGTTTAACTACGAATTGAACTTAACTTATAATAAAACTTTTGGTGATTTCACTTTAAATGCATTGGCGGCAGGTAACATCCGTCATGAAAAAAGAGAAAGAATAGACATGGCTACAGCGGGAGGTCTAAGTTTTCCTAACTATTTTAACATTGCTGCGTCTTTAGCTCGTCCAACAGTGACCAACGATTATTACGAAAAAGAAGTTAGAAGTGTTTTCGGTAAAGCATCTTTGGGATATAAGAACTTTCTCTACTTAGATGTTACAGCCCGAAATGACTGGTCATCAGTATTTGCTCCAGATTTAAACTCATATTTTTATCCTTCGGTATCAGGATCATTCGTATTCTCAGAGTTCTTACCTACCAGTGTTAAAAATGCAGTTTCTTTTGGTAAGTTAAGATTGGCCTATGCCCAGGTAGGTTCAGATGTAGATCCTTATAGGGTAAATTTACAATATAATACTTCGCCAGCTTATGGCAGTAACCCTTCTTTGGCAATTGGTAATGAATTTAGAGATGGAAGATTAATCCCTGCTAAAACCAATTCATTTGAGGTAGGTACTGAAATGAAATTCTTGAAAAATAGAATCGGGTTAGATTTTGCTTACTACATCAATAAGAACAAAAACCAAATTTTAGCTGTAACGTTAAATGGTGCGACCGGTTATACAAGTAACTTAATTAATGCAGGTGATTTAACAAATAGAGGTTTTGAGTTTAGCTTAACTGGTACGCCGGTGCAGTCAAAAAACGTAAGTTGGGATTTGACAGTAAACTTTAGTAAATCTAAAACCATAGTTAATAAGATTACTGATAAACAAACGAACGTGATTTATCAAACAAGTACATTCTTTGGCAATACTTTAAATTTACGTGAAGGTGAAGAGTGGGGTTATATCTTGGGACGTACTTGGAATCGTGATGCAAATGGAAATGTCATCATTGCTGCCAGTGGTTTACCAACTTCAACAACCAATCAGTTTATTGGTTACGCTCGTCCAAAATTCAGTGGAGGTGTTTACAGTTCATTAAGGGTATTTGATTTCGATTTAGGATTTTCTATAGATTTCCAGAAAGGCGGTTTGTTTAACTCTACTACCCGTGCGTTCAATATGGGCAGTGGTTTATCTCAGGAAACCGTTGGTGTAAACGATAAGGGGATCGACTGGAGGTTGCCTGTTGCTCAAGGTGGCGGATATAAATTTGCTGGGGTTTTAGCAAATGGCCAACCTAATACAAGGTATGTAGCCGCGAGTACTGCTTTTTATAATGGTATGCAAACTGGCTCGGGTGAACTTTTTATGATCAGCGCATCATACCTTAAATTGCGGGAGGTTAGATTAGGTTATAATTTACCAAGTAAAGTTTTAGCAAAATCAGGTTTTCTTAAATCAGCAAACTTAGGTTTGGTTGTGGGTAATGCATGGCTAATTTCCGCCCCTGGAAAGAAATATGGCGTTGACCCATCAGAAATTGAAAATTTTTGGCAAGAAGGCGGGCAATTGCCGTCATCTCGCACCTTTGGTCTTAATTTAAGAGTTGGCCTTTAATTGATATGAATATGAAAAATATTAAAAGATATATATATATGGCTATTGGAGTTAGTATTTTAGCTTCAGGCTGTAATAAATTTCGCGAATTCGGTGATACGAATGTTGATCAAACAAGAGTTGCAAAAGCAGCAACGAAGGCTTTGTTAACTTACGCATTACAAAAAAGCCAGGTAAATGGTGCTACAAATACCAATGCTACTACTACATTGTCCTCAACCGGGGCAATTTTTGGACAGCATATTTCCGAAGGGCCGTATTTAACCGTGTCGCCATTTAATGACGCAGGAAGTACATTAAACCCAAGTTACTACTCCTTCTATTCTGAGGTTCTTAAAAATTTAAACCAGGTAATCACTTTTGCAAAAGCAGGTGCTCCTGAAGCTGATGCAGCAGCAAATGGTTCTTTAAATAACCAAATTGCCGTAGCTCGGATCATGAAAGCTTATGTGTTTTGGAAGGTTACCGACAGATGGGGTGATGTACCTTATACAGAGGCCCTAAACAGTAATAATATTACGCCCAAATTCTCAAAACAGGAAGATATTTATAAAGATCTTTTTAAAGAACTGAAAGAAGCTGTAGCCCAGATGGATGGTGGCGCCGGGCCAACAGGTGATATCATGTTTGGTGGAGATATGGCTTCTTGGAAAAAGTTTGCGGCTACCCAAAGATTGCTCATGGCGTTAAGACTCTCTAAAGTTTATCCTAACGCTGGTGATTTCGCTGCTACTGAATTTGCTTCTGCCGTTGCTGCTTCTCCGCTTACAGCAAGTGAAACATTAACTTATAAATTTTTAAGTGGAGATCCGAATAATTATAATCCTTGGTATAACAACTACAGTATTTCTAATCGTAATGATTTTGCGATCAGTAAAACCTTGGTTAATATCATGAAAAATAATGGTACAGGTACCGATCCAAGGTTACCGGTTTATGGTGAGGTTTTAGCCGGAAATCAAGTTATTGGATTAGAGTTTGGCACACAGGTACAAACAAATATTCCTAATTCTTATAGTCGCATTGGTTCTACTTTACGTGGTGCAGGCTCACCTGCATACATATTTACTGGTGCACAGGTACAGTTTGCGCTTGCAGAAGCAGCAAAAAGAGGGTGGATCTCTGGTGGTGACGTTTCTGCAGCTACTTATTATAATGCAGGTATTGATGCTTCGCTTGCCCAATATGGTGTAACTGATCCAACATTTAAAACTGTTACAGGCATTTTATATAATCCAACTACGGCTTTACAGCAAATTGGAACCCAAAGGTGGATCGCATTATACTTAGACGGATGGGAAGCTTGGAGTGAATTTAGGAGAACAGGTTTTCCTGCCCTGGTTCCAGGTCCTAACTCACAAAATGGAACAGTTATTCCTAGACGTGTCGGTTATCCTACAGCTGATCAGACAACAAACAGAGATAACTACAATGCCGCAATAGCTCAACAGGGCTGGACAAATAATAGTATTAATAATAGGGTGTGGTGGGATAAACCATAGTTTATTTAATTATTAAATTCAAAGGGGCTTTATTTAATAAAGCTCCTTTTTTATTAAAATATATATTATGAAAAATGTTGCTAAAGTGTTAATATTATTTATTTTATCAATAATTAATGTTGTAAATGCTCAAGAAGTATTCAGACTAAAGGAGTCAATTGGGATGCCGCTCAGGTCAAGAAGTTATATTGATCTAAAAGGATCGCCTTATTTTGTAGATATATGGAGTAAGGGCTTAGTTAAGCAATCAAACGGGCAAAAATTAAGGGATATTGATCTGAAATATGACCAACTCCAAGATGAGTTGATATTTAAAAATACTGATGGCCGCGAACTTGGCTTTGCTGTTCCTGTAACCGAGTTTAAGATTAGCTATATTATTAATGGATCGACAAAATCGTCAATATTTAGAAATGGATTTGAGCCTTTTAAGGGATCTACGGCACAGAATTATTATGAAATTTTATATGAAGGAAAATTGAGTTTAGCTAAAAAGAATGTGAAACGAATAGAAGAATACAGAGAATATAATTCGGCTACCATAACGAAATCAATTATTGAAAGAGTTAAATACTATTACTATAAAGCAAATAAGCTATCAGAATTCAAAAGAGACACCAACTCAATTAAGGAGGCTTTTGGCGATCATGCAGATTCATTACTTACATACATCCGTGAAAATAAACTGGATTTAAAAAATGATATGGATCTGATTAAAATATTTGACTATTATTCGACTCAAGTCAACTAATACACCTATTGATTTAGATTAATTAACCGAATTCTTAAAATGGATCTTTAAAAACGAAGAGGTTGTATTTACAAGCTTTTTCTTTTTACCTGTATTAGCTTGCTTTGTGATTTATATGATTTTACTGATCGATGCATTGTAGCAGCATCCTATCGTGCTGGTTTTAGGTTAACATTCCTCATATTTTCTTTGGATTTATCACTATCTTAACCGCCGTCTCTTCAAGTAATTGATCAGGGCTGTGGACACTTACCCCTTATCGCCAAATAACTCACGGAAAACTTCCATAAGGCATATCTTTTAGAATTTATAATTATAACCAAACTTGAGGTGCCAATTCAACAAGGTAATCAAAGAAGAATTAACTGGTTATAGTACCTTTTATTTAAAACAATTGACCGTTTCATAAGAAGTTGGAATGGATTTTTATACCCTACTTGATGTTGGTTTAGGCGCTGTGTCAACGAAAAAGATACCAAATGAGAATGGCGCAGAATTAGGTCTTTTTACCAGATGTAACGGATAAAATTAATTCAAGGTTGTAGGTTGTTAGTCCTTACTATGCTATGCCATTAAAACTATTAAAATGATAATTAGTTTTCATAAATATCGCAAAATGGATTTATAGTAACCCCGAGATTGATCATGTTATTATCGCTATGACACCTTGAATTGTATTTTTCTATTTGTCAGAAAAAGGATAATTTCTAGAGAAGTTCTAAAAAAAAACTAGAAGCATCTTAATAGTGTGAAACCTAAACTCTAATTCAATTTTAATGTATTTGTATCTTTTTTGTTTATTTATATCATTGTTTTATAGGTGTTTAAATCTTAAATGTGTTTTTTTATACGTTAAATAGATTTTTTCAGCGATTACTTCGTCAATTAATTAAAATAACCTTTTTTATTTTTTTTGTAAAATTTGCACCACGTCCTCGTAAGTGTTATATTTAGTTATTAAACGGAAACTAAATTAACTTTATTAAGGATTAGGATGTTAAAATTTGCTCCCATTTCTGTTATTGCAGCCGGAGCAATAAATCGAAATTGAACAACTAAGCGGACTTAGTTGACTATTCACGATATGATGGTCATCATATACATGATTTCAAATACAGCATGTACATCCCCGTGTAGTACAAGTCAAATTGACCAACAAATTATTATCAGTATGTCTTAATCCGTGATTTAATTAGTTTATATAACTATTTTTTATTGTAAAATTTGCATTACAAAATACTAAATTCTATATTGCATTATCATTAACTAAACTTAACTTTTTTATGAAAAAACTTCTACAAAGTTTGTTCATATTGCTATTTATTGCCACCTCAGCAATAGCGCAAGAAAGAACAATCACTGGGACGGTTACGGCTCACGAAGATGGGTTACCGCTCCCTGGCGTAAGTGTCAAAATTAAAGGCGCAATTGGCGGTACAACTACTGGCGCCGACGGTAGATACTCAATTAGAGCCAATAATGGTGCAACACTTGAGTTTTCTTCAGTTGGATTTGTAACCATTTCTCGAGTACTAACCACATCTAATACTGTAAACGTAAGTTTATCAAACGAAGCAAGAACACTAACCGATGTGGTTGTTGTTGGTTATGGATCTGTAGCCCGTAAAGATGTTACCGGTTCTCAATCAAGTATTGCCGCTAAAGAATTTAATGACAGGGCAATTCCATCCTTTGATAAAGCTTTAGCGGGTAAAGCTGCAGGTGTGCAGGTAATTACTCCAAATGGTTTACTCGGGCAGCCAGCTCAGGTACGGATTCGTGGTACAAATACGATCACGTCAGGTCAGGGACCTCTTTATGTAGTAGATGGAGTGCCAATTTTTTCTGGGGATGTTGGTGGTTTCACCTCATCGAATGCGTTAGCCGATATCAATCCAAATGACATTGAATCTTTCGAAGTATTAAAAGATGGTGCTTCTACAGCGATTTATGGATCAAGAGCTGCTGGTGGCGTAATCTTAATTACTACCAAAAAAGGTAAATCTGGTCAGGCTACTTTTACTTATGATGGCTATTATGCAGTAGGTAAAGTTTCTAAAAGATACAATCAGCTGAACGCGGAAGAATTTATCGAAATTGCTAACGAACGTTTAGTTGCTGCAGGTAATGCACCACAGGCTTTTTCAATGCCAGATGGACAAGGCGGAATCGTAGATACAGATTGGCAGGATTATCTGTTCAGAACCGCACAGCAACAAAACCACAGTGTTTCTGCTGCAGGTGGTAATGAAAAGGCTAAGTATTATTTCTCATTGGGGTATAGCGATCAAGAAGGTGTAATTGTTGCAAACTCATTGAAAAGATATTCGATCAAAGCAAATTTTGATCAAAAAGTAAACAAAGTATTTAGTTTTGGATTAACGTCTGGCTTTACTTATCAGGATAATACAGGGCCTCAAACCGGTAGTAATACCCTATCAGGAAATATTTTTGGTGGTTTGCGTATGTTACCAAACGTTCCCGTATACGATGCAACGAATGTTACAGGCTATAATATTGCGCCTAACAGGACGGCATTAGGAAGAGGAAATAACCTAATTACCATCTCCGATAATATTGGTAACCAACGTTTCGTATTGGACAATAACATCAGAAGGTCACAGACTTATCGTTTGCTGGCTACTGCATATGCAGAGGTTAACCTTTTCGACGGTTTAAAATTCAGAACCCAGGTAGGTGTTGATAATCAAAACATTGATGATTTTATTTATACTGATCCACGAGCAGGCGATGGTGTGAGTAGCAATGGTAGCATGTCTCAAGCTTTCAGCCCGATCATCAGATTGAATCTTCAAAACGTTTTATCATATAATAAAAGTTTTGCTGATGCACATAACTTAAGTGTGACCTTGGTTCAGGAATTTCAAAATGACAGATCATCTTTTTATCAGGCATCTATTTCAAACTTAACGGATATTTACTGGAATCAAAATATTGTAAGTGGTACATTCGTAACGCCAACTGCGACTGGTGGTTTGGTAAGAACAGCACTGGAGTCTTACCTTGCCCGTGTAAACTACAACTTTAAAAACAAGTATTATATTGGTGGTTCAATACGTTCAGATAAAAACTCCAATTTACCTACGGCTAACCGTGTAGGTTACTTTCCTGGCGTATCGGCAGCCTACCGTATTTCAGAAGAATCATTTTTCAAAAATTCATCAGGTTTAAGTTTTGTATCTGATTTACGTCTTCGTGGTTCGTACGCTGAAGTAGGTAATGTTAACATTGGTAACTTCAGGTATTTGGGTCAATATAATGCAGCCGTTTACGGTGCGCAACCAGGAATTGGTTTCAGTAATATTGGAAACTATAATCTTCAATGGGAATCTCAAAAGAAAGTTGATGTTGGTTTAGAGTTAGGTTTATTTGCAGGCAGATTAAATTTCACAGCAGATTACTTCAGGCAAAATACAGACGGGTTGGTACAAAATGCACCAACAGCACCATCTTTAGGTGTACCGTCAAATACCATTACCCAAAACATCGGAAATATTGTTAACTCTGGATTTGAGTTCTCATTGAGTGGAGATATTGTGAAAACAGATAATTTCACCTATAATGCAAACTTCACTTTCACTACTCAGAAAAACATTGTTGGTTCACTAAGAGAAGGACAGGATCAGATCAGTACCTATAACATCATTCGTGTGGGTGAGTCTTTAAATTCTTTCTATGGATATGAATATGCTGGTGTAAATCCTGCGAACGGTAACCCTTTATATATTAAAGGAAATGGCCAGATCATTCAAGGTAACATTACCAACCAAACTTATAACGTTTACGACCCCTCTAACCCAAGTGCAACTGGTGTATCAGCCATATTATCAGCAACAACGGATAAAAAAGTTCTTGGAAGTTCATTGCCAAAATGGTTTGGTGGCTTAAACAATACATTTACTTATAAAGGATTTGATTTGAATGTGTTTTTAAGATTTCAAGGAGGCAACAAAATTTATAACAGAACCCGTGTGGATCAATTAAATCAAAACTTTGTTAATAATGGTACTGAGATTTTAGGCAGATGGCAAAGTGCTGCTAATCCTGGTGACGGGGTAACGCCAAGACAATGGTTTGGAAGATCAACTTTTATCAACAGGGATGGCGATGCTACAACGCGTTTCCTTGAAGATGGCAAGTTCCTAAGATTGGATAACGTAGCTTTTGGTTACAATGTACCCAAAAGCGTATCAAGCAAATTAAAAGTTAGCGGAATTAGACTATATGCTTCGGCGCAAAACTTATTTGTGATTACAGGTTATAAAGGTCTTGATCCGGAAACGAATACTACTGGTGCTGGCGTAGACTTTAACGGAAACCCTCAACAACGCACCTTTACTTTTGGAGCTAATTTAAGATTTTAACTGAAAAGAATTTGAAAATGAAAAGAAGACATTTTATAAATAGAAAGGCATGGGTTCTGCCATTGATTGGCTTAATGTTATTCGCCGGATCGTGCAAAAAATACACGGAACTTGTTCCAGACAATACTTTTGCTGAGGATGATGCGTATTCGAACCCGCAAAGAGCTGCCTTAGCTATTACAGGTGTATACAGTGCTGCGCAGTCAAGTCCATATACGGATAATACGAACCGTGGGTATCCTTTTGGTGCCGCCAATACTATTCAGGGTGATATGAGGGGAGAAGACATGATGGCTATCCCGTCCTTCTTCCTGATTACTTATGAAAATAGCTATGATGCTACCACCGCAAACAATACTGCTATGTGGACAAGTTTATATGCAACTATTAACCGAGCCAACATTGTAATTACTAAATTAAAAGAGGCAGCAGCTGCAGGAACAATCTCAACTGATGTAGAAACAGCAGGTGAAGCGGAGTGCCGTTTTCTAAGGGCTTTGAGTTATCATGAATTGTTAATTCATTTTGCCCGTCCTTATAATGAAACTGCTGGAGCAACGCATCAGGGTGTAGTGTTAAGGACTGTAGGAATCAATACACCGGAATTGGTAGATCAGTATAAAAACGACGGCCGTGGTACTGTAAAGCAAGGTTATGATTTAATTATTGCTGATCTTGATTTTGCCGAAGCCAATCTGGCTGCGCAATCAACAGCATCACTTAGAATTACCAGAGCAACAAAAGGGGCTGCTATTGCGCTCAAAACGAGAGTCAAATTACACATGGGAGATTATGCAGGCGTGATTACAGAAGGAGCTAAGCTTGGTACAGCTGCAACATCAGCTACATTTACTGCTCCTACAGCATTGGGTGGCTATGCTTTAACTGCAACACCAGATGGCCCATTTGCCAGTGTTGGTGCAAATTATGGAAATACTGAATCAATTTTCTCTATTGAAAACTCAACGATCCGTAACGCAGGTACAAACGGTTCATTAAGTACCATGTATTCTAAAGCTCCGGGAAGAGCACTTGTGGTAATCTCTCCAATTATCTGGAATGATCCGTCGTGGAAAGCTACAGATGCCCGTAGAACGCTATTATCAACTACAGATGCTGCAACTGGTGTAGCTGCTAAATATTATTTTAGCGCAAAATACAAGGATCCTGCCACCTGGACTGATGCCAATCCAATCATCAGATATGCAGAAGTATTATTAAATGTTTCTGAAGCTTATGCAAGAACAGGAAATGCAACCCAGTCTTTAGCCTTATTAAATGCGGTTAGAAACAGATCAGTCCTTGCTGCAGATAGATATACTGCCGACAGTTTCCCAACTCCAGCCAGTTTGATCCAAGGCATTATCAACGAAAGAAGAATAGAATTTTTAGGTGAAGGTAAACGATGGATGGATATTCACCGTTTAGCGAAAGAGAATTTATATGGTCCTAATGGTATTCCGGCTAAAACGAGTTCTACAGTAGCTTTCTCCGCATACAACGCAGCTGCAGGTTATACAGGCGCAAGATCTATTGCCGCAATTCCTTATGCAGGTGCAACTACAAGTTTTAGATTTATCTGGCCTATCCCAACCGTTGAAACTCAGGCTAACCCTGTTTTGGCTCAACAGCAAAACCCAGGTTACTAAGCGACATGAATGATTTGCGGTAGCAAATCATTCCAACTTTTTTCTTGCAGTAAGTACAAAGGCAATAAAAGCAATGAACAGAAAGCTTAACAAAATTGCAAATACTGCGAATTGCAGGTATTGAGATAGAAGCAATTGCCAGAGAGATGAATATGGTATTACAGGGTTTGATCAACTATTAAGGAAAATTCTACAGTACAAAGTTACGAGACTTTTTACGAATGTTAATGCAAGTTCGCTAACTGGGCAATCAAGGAAATATAAAGTTTTGAGCGTTCGTTTGATCAGTTCGATGAAATGGGTTAAGGTGTTTACGCAAACGAAAACCACATTTGCTTGCCTAATGGACATTCGGCTCAAAGCCTACTGAGGCATTGTGATATTAAGAGCCGTATGATGGAGACCATCACGGACGGTTCTGTGAGAATTTCGGGTTGAAATACCTGGGTTTACTCGATAGATAGATCACCACAAAAATGGCGGGCTTAATTTAAGCCCGCCATTTTTTTAAATTAGCATATCAATTATTTAAACAAGTTAAATCTTTACTTCTTATCAACGCTATATTTTCCGGGGCCGATAAAAATCAACCCGATAAATACAATAGCTAATTCAATGGCATGACTGGCACCTTGTAAGCCTTCCCCTTCGCTAAAATGAACCAGCGCGGCTATTATCATTGTAATAATCAACAACACCAGTGCCGGTCGGAAAAATAATCCTACAATCAACAGGAATCCACCAAAAGTTTCAGTTGCGGCAGCCATGAAACCCCAAAATATGGGCATAAAATCTATGCCGATTACTTTCATACTTCCTCCTAAACTGGTCCAGCCACCTGGGCCGCCTGCCAGTTTGGGGAAACCATGAATGATAAACATGATACCTAAACCAATCCGAAGCAGCAATAAGCCCGTATTGCGGTATTTTCCTAAATTGTCTAAAATTGCCATCTTATAAATATTTAAATTGAACGTTATTTACCTCTACTTTTAAGTTCACCTCAGCACCTAAAACCATACTGAGGTTATTGTCGATATGCCCTGTTGGGAAATTAAAGCAGACCGGATAACCATATTCTTTAACCAG
The DNA here is from genome assembly GCF_900111825.1 of Pedobacter suwonensis. Lineage (GTDB taxonomy): Bacteria > Bacteroidota > Bacteroidia > Sphingobacteriales > Sphingobacteriaceae > Pedobacter > Pedobacter suwonensis. The sequence goes on along the minus strand of NZ_FOJM01000003.1, from coordinate 312,078 downwards.
ATCCCAGGCTACCTCATCAGCAGTTTGCCCGAAAGGGATTTTTTCTTCTTCAATTTCAGTAAAGGCACCAAGAATCAATCCCTTTAAGTTTTTTAACTTTCCCGCTCTTTTCAGCATACGCAACATGCGATCTATACCATATTCCTGTTCACCTACATCCTCCAAAAAGAGAATTTTATCGGTAAAATCCATTTCCGAAACCGAGCCCTGTACCATCGTAAGCAAGCTTAAATTGCCACCGATTAAAATTCCGCTTGCCTCCCCTTCCCTGTTTTTAAACAAGCTTTGATACGAATAGGTCTGTTTCTCGCCAAATAAAGCCTTTTCTAAAGAGCTTAAAGCCTCAGGAGTAGACTCATCAAATGTATAGGGCATTTGGGCATGTATACATTGGCAATTGCATTGTGCAATCAGATGAGATAGCAAAACCGTAATATCGCTGAAACCCACCAACCATTTCGGGTTTTTGTTAAATTCAGTAAAGTCAAGGTCGTCAATAATCCGGATGGTACCATAGCCCCCACGTCCTGAAATAATGGCTTTGATAGATGGATCAGCTAAAAAACGCTGAATATCTTCCGCTCTTAAGGCATCATCCCCTGCAAATTGATGGTGGCTGGCATATACACTTTCGCCAATAACAACTTCCAGGCCCCAGCTTTCCAGTTGCGCTATCGCATGGTCTATCGGTTTGGGTAATTTCTTTGCCGGACATACCAGTGCAATCTTATCTCCTTTTTTTAAATATGGTGGCTGCTTAATCATCTTCAAAACACTTATCTTTGCCAAATTAATAAAAATTGTTTTGGATAATAGTAAAATAAAAAGATATACCGTAACTGCAGCGCTTCCGTATACAAACGGACCGGTTCATATTGGACACCTGGCTGGTGTTTACATCCCTGCAGATATTTATGCCCGTTATTTAAGATCGAATAAACGCGATGTAAAATTCATTTGTGGATCTGATGAAAATGGTGTACCCATTACGCTAAAAGCCAAAAGGGAGGGGATTACGCCTCAGGAAGTGGTAGATAAGTACCATAAAATTATTGGCGATTCTTTTAAAGAGTTTGGGGTATCTTTTGATATCTATCACCGTACTTCATCGCTTACCCATCACCAAACTGCTGCTGATTTCTTCGAAACCCTTTACAAAAAAGGTGTATTTACAGAAGAAATTACCGAACAATATTACGATCCCACTGCAAAACAATTTTTGGCCGATCGGTACATAACAGGTACCTGCCCTAAATGTGGCAATGAAAACGCGTATGGCGATCAGTGCGAAAACTGCGGTTCTACACTCAATGCGACCGACCTGATCAATCCAAAATCGACCTTATCTGGTGATAAACCCATCTTAAAGGAAACTAAAAACTGGTTTTTGCCACTTGATAAATATGAAGACCGTTTACGGACGTATATCGAAAGCCATAAAGAATGGCGACCAAATGTGTACGGCCAATGCCAAAGCTGGTTAAATGCAGGTTTACAACCCAGGGCCATGACCAGAGATTTGGATTGGGGGGTGCGTGTTCCGCTCCGAGATGCCGAAGGTAAGGTACTTTATGTGTGGTTTGATGCGCCAATCGGATATATTTCTGCAACCAAAGAGTTATGCAACTATGCTAAGCTTGATGTTTGGAACCCAAAAGCAGAAGAATATTATATTAATAACTACGAAAACGACAAATGTGGTTGGGAAGAATACTGGAAAAGTGATGAAACCAAGTTAGTTCACTTTATCGGCAAAGATAATATCGTTTTCCATTGCATTATTTTCCCCGCAATGTTAATGGCCCATGGCGAATATACTTTGGCTGATAATGTGCCGGCAAACGAATTTTTAAACCTTGAAGGACAAAAAATATCAACGTCCAAAAACTGGGCTGTTTGGTTAAATGAATATTTAAGAGAGTTTGAAGGGAAACAGGATGTACTGCGTTATGTATTAACGGCAACCGCACCTGAAACTAAAGACAATGACTTTACCTGGAAAGATTTTCAGGCCAGAAATAATAACGAACTGGTAGCGATACTGGGTAATTTTGTAAACCGGGTGGTGGTGCTTACGCATAAATACTTTGATGGTGCTGTACCAACCTGTATGGAAATTACTGAAATAGATAGGGCCGTTATTGATGAATTGGCTGGTTATCCGGCTAAAATTGCTGCATCTATAGAAAACTACCGTTTTAGAGAAGCTTTATCGGAAGTAATGAACGTTGCGCGTTTGGGTAATAAATACCTGGCCGAAACCGAACCCTGGAAACTGATTAAGACAGACGAAGACCGCGTAAGGACAATCTTACATATTGCACTTCAAATAGCCGCCAATATTCAGATCCTTATAGAACCTTTTATGCCTTTCACCGCAGAAAAGTTAATGAAAATGCTTAAAAATGGCGGTCATGATTGGAATGATGCAGGTACGGTTAACCTGTTAAAACGTGGTCACGATATTGGAGAAGCTGTACTCTTATTTGAAAAGATAGAAGATGCAGAAATCGACTTCCAGATCGAAAAACTGAATCAAAGCAAAGCCAGTAATGCAGCTAATAACGTTGTTGCTGTTCCGGCAAAAGAAAATATCCAGTTTGATGATTTCTCTGCGATGGATATCCGGGTAGCCACTATTGTAGCTGCAGAAAAGGTAGAGAAAACCAAAAAGCTGTTAAAGTTAACCGTAAATACGGGCATTGATGAGCGGACGGTGGTTTCTGGCATTGCAGAATATTATAAACCTGAAGATATTGTGGGTAAACAGGTAAGTATGATTGTGAATCTGGCGCCTAGAGAGATCAAAGGTATTTTATCGCAAGGTATGATTTTAATGGCCGAAAATGCTGAAGGCAAACTCACTTTCGTAGCACCTGTAGAAAAATTTCAGGAAGGCAGTGTAATCAGGTAGTATTTACTTTTACTAAAATATGAAGCCATTCGGGATTATTCGAATGGCTTTTTTTATTATTCCGGTGTAAGCCTGGTTTCTGGTATTAGGGGTTCATCAATTTAAAATAGGCAGCTATGGTCTCATTGTTAGCGGCTGCCCTGTCTGTACTGGTGCCAAAAGTTAATTCTGTTTTACCATCTTTTAATTGTTCAAACACCGATGTTACAAATTCGCTTACTGATGGATATGCATCATGCAAACCTTTACCGCCCAAATCGGTATTTAAAGCTGGTGGAATCATTTCAATAACCTCAATATTAGAATCCTTTAGGCTATGGCGTAATGAGAGTGTAAAAGATCGCATAAAAGCTTTAGTTCCGCAATAAACAGGCACTGTTGATAAAGGTACAAATGCCAATCCGGATGTTACATTAATAATGGTATTTAACGAATTTAGCTGGCAGAACAATTTTGTTAAATGGAGAGGTGCTAAAATATTTGTCGAAATTTCAGCTTCAGCTTTTTCATAAAAATCGTTGTCCTTAAGTTGCATCCAATTCTGGATACCTGCATTATTAACCAATACATTTAAATCGCTATGGTGTTCAGCAATCCAGTTATACAGTTCAATCCGGTCTGCTTCAACAGTCAAATCGCATACTTTGGTAATAACCGAAGGTAGTTTTTCTGCTGCCTCCTTTAAAGCCGCTTCTCTTCTTCCACAGATAATTACGGTATTGTTTTCACTGATAAACCTTTCAGCCAGCCCCAAACCAATCCCGGTTGCACCTCCTGTAATCAGGATTTTATTTTTTGTTAGTTTCATGTTCTTAATCAATTTGATAATACAAAGATGAAGTTATTGAAATGATTTATTATGGTGAGTAGTACAGTTTTTAGCAATGTGGAAATGCTTAATAACCCCAATAGATAAACTTTTTTAATTATTTAAATGCAATTCCCTGGTGATAGATCCTTATTAAAATGAATTCTCTTGCGAGAAAACTTTTACTATATTTGCCCAACAAATGGTCCCGTAGTTCAACGGATAGAATAGAAGTTTCCTAAACTTTAGATATGAGTTCGATTCTCGTCGGGACCACTTCCTAAAATTCAAACCAGAACATTGTCGCGCAAATCATTGATTTTCAAGGCTATGTTTTGGTTTTTATAACACATTAAGACTCTTTTTCGACATACTGAATGGTTAATTTTGGAGCGTCGGAAATTGGCTGTTTTTTCTAAAATACTTTTCGCGAGGGCTGTTACGTTCTCAAATGGAATGCAAAATTTCGGGCAGCTTTTATGGGGCATAAGGTTTGCATAAGATTTTTAAGTTCAGATGCTGATAAAATACATTGATTCAGCATCCGTTCAATTGAATAAATGATGACCAATTACGTCGTCCGAAGGGCGAGAAATGGTTGTTGAGATGGGGCAAGAAAATATGTGTCAGGATGCTTTGGCAATTCCATAGTATTTCTTTCTAAACCAAAAGGCGACATTTACCAGTGCAATGAGCGCAGGTACCTCGACCAGTGGCCCAATTACTCCCACAAATGCCTGACCGGAATTAATGCCAAAAACTCCGATAGCTACTGCTATGGCCAGTTCGAAGTTATTACCTGCTGCAGTAAAGGCAATGGAAGTACTTTGGGCATAATCAGCCCCCATTTTCTTCCCTGCAAAAAAGCTGGCGATAAACATGATGGCAAAATAGATGACCAGCGGAATGGCAATGCGTACTACGTCCATTGGTATCTGCACAATAAGTTCCCCTTTAAGACTGAACATCACCACAATTGTAAAAAGCAGCGCAATCAGGGTTATTGGAGAAATAAACGGTATATACTTCTGCTGGAACCATTGCTCGCCTCTAAACCAGATCAAAACATACCGGCTGATCAGCCCGGCGGCAAAGGGAACACCCAGGTAAAGCCCTACACTTTTTGCAATTTCAATAATGGTAATGTTTACCGATAATCCATCGATACCAAACAGCGGTGGAAGTACTGTAATAAAGAGATAGGCATAAAAACTATAGAGTAACACCTGAAAGATGCTGTTAAGCGCAATCAGACCGGCTGCATATTCCCTGTTGCCTTCTGCCAGTTCATTCCAAACCACCACCATTGCGATACAGCGTGCGAGGCCGATCAGGATCAGGCCGGTCATGTAATCGGGATAGTCCTGTAAAAACACAACCGCCAGTGTAAACATAAGTACAGGACCAATAATCCAGTTTAAGGCCAACGAAGTACCCAGCACCTTCGTGTTGCGGAAAACTTCCCCCATTTTTTCATACCTGACCTTGGCCAGCGGTGGGTACATCATTAGTATTAGTCCGATAGCCAACGGAATATTGGTTGTTCCGCTGGAAAAAGAATTAATAAAACCTGATGATGACGGAAACAAAAAGCCAATAGATACGCCAATAGCCATCGCCAGAAAAATCCATAAAGTCAGGTAACGGTCTAGAAAACCCAGTTTTTTACGTTCCGCCGCAGGGGTACATGTATTTGCAGCCATATTTATTTGATTTGTGAAAAGACGTAGAACATTTCTGTTGCGATCTGCAAACTTCTTTCCTGATATTTTTCGGCCTGCTGTGGTGTATGATCAAATGCTTTCGGGTCATCGAAAGTTATTGGAATACGCTTTTCAGCCCCGGAAATGAAGGGACATCCGCCGTCAGCTTGTGAGCAGGTCATTATTGCCGCGAATCCTCCCGAAGGATTGAAGTGATTATCGTAGGTCTTCGAAAAGCCGATTACAGGATGTTCATTATCGCTATATTTTATCGCATATATGGGGTTATTGCCTTCGGCGATAATTTGAATCTGAAACCCCATTTGCCTCAATATTTCCACAACTACGGGAAACAAGGCCGTTGCCTCTGTTCCTCCAGAATAACAAAATACATTTTTAATCCCATAATAAGTTGCTGCTGTTTGCGCCCAAACTTGCGAGAGATGGCTTCTACGCGAATTATGGGTACAGATCAGATTAAGCCTGATTTCACTTTTTGTGTGGCGTTTGTGTTGAATAAAATCAATCAAGGGCTGTAATATCGCTTTGCGTTCTGATGTGATATTATCAAACTTCATGGTATTCACCACACTTTCTATTGCATGGAAAAGTTTTGCCTCCATCGTTATATCTAAATTAGCAGCACCCTCCACCAGGCGTACATGCTGAACCTGAGGCCAGATTTACCATTTCAATTTTTTGCTTTTTGGCTGGAACGCCACATTTGTCCATTGCAAGGCAAGCGGTTTTTTTTGCCAATAAAAGAAAGTTTTTTCCATCAAATCCAAGGTCATACTTACCAATGGTTTCTGCCTGATATTCCACTTCAATTTCCAGATCTTCCATCCCCAAAATCTCTTCCGAAAGTGAGATAATGTGAAGCAGTTTGCTGGCCTTTAAGCGATGTTCATAATCATCAGCATCCCATAACTGGAAATTAGCTACTTTTTCGTGGCGGACGGTCCCGCCGCAGTCTATAAAATCTTTTGTAATAATCCCGACCTCGGTTACATGGAAATGTTCAGGTACCGGGTTACCGTTTTCCAGTTTGAAATTTACGCCTTCAGCTGCAGCTAAGATTTCTTTTATTTCTGATAATTTCATGATTTGTATATTTATAGTATTATTGCAATTTAACGATTGATATAGTTAAAAAAAGGTTAACAGCAGGTCGTTTCACCTTTATAAGAGGCCAAAAATCCACCAAGTTGTTCCTCTAACAACTTCCATGTTTTGGGGTTGATGCAGTAACAAACGCTTACACCTTCTATGGTGCCCTGAATGATGCCGGCTAGTTTTAATTCTTTAAGGTGCTGGGATATTGTTGCTTGCGCCAGTCCAAGTTCGCCCACCAAATCCCCGCAAATACAGGTGTTTGATATGATAATCCGTTGCAGAATGGCAATCCGGGCCGGATGGGCAATTGCTTTCAATAAAGCAGAAAGCTGGTTCTGCTCATCTGTAAATATTTCTGATTTTGTAAGCCCCATAATTTTATATCGCAATATTACGATGTATAGCTGAAAATGCAAAATAATCATGCATCTTTATTTATTTTTTTACTTAAAATCGTTAGCTAAAAAGTCATTTAACGGTTAATGACATTCTTTGTCAGGTATGCATACTTTTCCCGCTGTTACATTCAATGCGGTCTGCGGGCTTTCTTTCTGCCATTCGGCAAAGGAATTTTCAAGAGTTTGCAGAATATGGTTAGGTTGTTGCGCACCTGCGATGGCGTATTTGCGGTTTAGTACGAAAAAAGGGACGCCTGTAGCGCCTAAACTTTGAGCTTCGTAGCTTTCGCTTTCTACCTTCTGCAGGTACAAAGGATCTGTGAGGGCTGTGTAAACCTCACTTTCTGTTAAACCGATTTCTTTTCCTAACTCAACTAGTGTAGCACTGTTATTTAAATTTTTACCCGCTGTAAAATAGGCAAAAAACAAAATTTCTTCGGCTTTTTCACCTAACCCTTTTGTTTTGGCAAATTGTATGATGCGGTGGCCTTTCATTGAATTGGTAACCAAAGCCTTATCCAGGTTATATTCAAGCCCCACACTTTTTGCGTATTGTATCAGGTCCTGGTGCCTCGTTTTAGATTGCTCATAACTCATGCCTTTCCTGTCGGCTACAAACATATACATATCATCCTGATATTTTGGTGCTTCTGGCATTGCGGGATCAAGCTGAAAGCTTTTCCATTCTACTTCAACGAGGTCTTTATTTGGGAATCGGGCTAAAGCTTTCTCAAAATTCCGTTTTCCGATGTAGCAGAACGGACACATAATATCCGACCATATTTCTATTTTCATTTTATTTTCCATCGTTATATTTTTTGTTTCTGTGGGTTAGTTCTTTTGCATTTCCCGGCCACAGGCGATGAAGAATAGCACGAAAAAACTACAAACAGCACATTATTTTTCATAATTCAGTCTTCGGAAATAATAATAAGACACCGTAAGCAATGCAAACGGAATAAGCGGGGCAACACCCTTTACAAATCCATCCACCATGCCGTGCGCCAGACTTGCAGACAACAAGAGGATTCCGAAGCCCACATAGGCCCATTCCTTTAACATCGTTGGAATAGCCGGAACTAAAATCGTGATCGCTCCCACCATTTTCAGGATATCCAGTTCAAGTGGGAAATAATCTGGAAACTGTAAGTTTTTGGTCGTCTGGATGAGGTATGCTCTCGGTGCGAAATACGATGGCAATATAATTAAGGCCATTGTAAGAATGGTGATGATCCAATAGATGCGTTTTGCCTTTTTATCAGGATTCTGGGAGAACTCGATCTGTTTTGTCATTTTTAATTGATTTAATTTGATTGTTGGAATAGATTTTCTAGTTTGATTTTATATAGGTGTTCCATCTTAAAATGGTTTGGGTTGTTATAGCTTAATATTGATTGAAAACATAGGTTATGCCCGTCATTTTTAAGTTCCTGTTATGGAAACGGCCTTGCCTTGTTGCGAAGCTATATTTGTTTCATTCCATTTTTGTATAACCCCATTTAAATTTTGAACGGCTTTTATTCATACAAAAATACGTACATTAGCTTACATTTTGTAAGCAGTTACCCAAATGTAAGCAGTTACCTTAAAGTAAGCGATATGAAAGAAAAATTTCCTGACAATACCAAAAATGAATGTTTAGCAAGAATGCTGACTGTACGTGACGCGCTTGATGTGATCAGTGGTAAATGGAAAATCCTCATTATTATTTCCATCATGAGCGGCAACAAACGTTTCAGAGAAATAGAAAGGAGCATTCCCAAAATTTCCTCTAAGGTTCTTGCCAAAGAATTGAAAGACCTGGAGGAACATCAGCTGATCAAACGTACTGTTTATGACGAATCGCCTGTATTGGTAGAATATACGGCAACAGACTATGTTTTTACACTAGAAAAGGTAATTGAGGCGCTACATCAGTGGGGATCAAACCACAGAAAAAAAATATTGGAGCAATGAGATGATTGAGCTGCGGATCAAGGGTAATATTCCTGGTCAATTTGTAATCGTTCCCTAGCCTATTATTCCCGTTTTATAAAATATGATCAGGTAGTTTTTGGGTTATAATCACTTTCTTCAGGTGGGGTTAAAACAATATCTGCATAGTCACCTATTCACCTAATGGTGTACCCGTATCAAAATATCTAACTTATCTTCGGTGCTATTAACAATCCAGGGAATTTTATATATCCGATTATATGCTTTCAGATGCTGTCCCTATCAATAGCAATGACCGGTAAAACCATTTAATACATTTCCTATGCAACCTTTTCCATTAACTCCGCGTCTTTAAAATTATATCAATACTTTATAGTTTTACATTAATTATATCTAAACAGAAACTGATGAAAATCCCTGCCTATTTATTAATCATCTTATGCGGTTTACTTTATAACCCCGTTTATAGCCAAAGCAATTCACCTAGCCGTACTACGGTGAAATTAAATAAAGAAGTTTTCACCATACTGAAAAATAAATCTATGTATAGCGACAAATTAGATTGGCGAAGCATACAGGAGGAAAGCGAAATGTTATCGTTAACCGCCAACGATTCTATCAGCAAGCAGGCACTTTACAATTTTTATACAGCGAAGCTAAGGGCAGCCGGCGATAAACACTCATTTTTTATTTCCGGAAAACGGATGAAGCAGATTGCCGAGTCGCCAGTGGCGGAACGGCCACAAGGCGAATATCTGGGAGATGGTATTGCCTGGGTTAAGGTACCAAGGTGTTTGAGTTTTAATGAAGTGAAAGACGCTCATTTTGCAGACACCATCCGTCGGATCATTCAAAAATTAGATACCGAAAACACCATTGCGGGCTGGATTGTAGATCTGCGTCATAATACAGGTGGTAACATGTGGCCTATGCTGGCGGGGCTGAATGCGCTGGTTGCTGATGGTACTGCAGGTTACTTTGTATATGGCAGCAAGGATAAAAAACAGCCCTGGCTAAATGAAAACGGTAAAATTTCGGGTAAGTCAGCCAACATCAGCACTTATAAGGTTAAAAACAACTCACTAAAAATCGCTGTGTTGCTGGATGCCAGAACCGGAAGCAGCGGCGAGATGGCAGTAGTTTCGCTACTCGGACTGCCCAATGTTAAATCTTTTGGGCAAACATCGGCGGGGTATACCACAGCTAATTATACCTTTAATCTTTCCAATGGTGACCAGCTGCAATTGGCCAGAACCTACGTAGCTGACCGAACCGGAAAAGGCTATCCAGAAAACATTAAACCCGATGTTTTTATTGACGACCTTTCTAATACCAGGAATGATCGTGTGATTGACGCCGCTAAAGCATGGTTATTAGAAAAGTAGAGCCAACGCTACAGCCATTTTTGAGAACTGGTAAGCTTTTGGCCGCAACCTATCAAGAATCATCGTCGTTCGTTTTAAGAATGCCTACACTGTACCACGCTCTTAATGCATGGAGATTATGCTTTTTTTACTGTTTCGATGTGAATAACCTCACTTGGCGCTAGTCCGAATTTCTTTTTAAAGGCATGTGAAAAATGGGAAAGACTTTCGAAGCCCAAATCCAGATAGATGGCCGAAGGCTTTTGATGTTTATGTTCAATTAAAAATTTTGCAGTATCCAGCCGTTTTGAGAGCAACCATTGGCGAGGCGGAAGGCAAAAAGCTTTTTGAAAATCACGTTTAAAACCAGCCAGGCTGCGGCCTGTGAGCTGGGCAAATTTTTCTACGGGAACATTAAACTGGAAGTTATTAAGCATGAACTTTTCCAGATTTATTTTATAGGGTTCTGAATAATCAAATAAAAAACTTCGTAATATCGGCATCGCCAGAAGTAATAATTTAACGCCCTCTTTTACTTTCAAGATTCCCATTTCATCAGTCATGGAGGCTCCTGAACTTCTGGCATATGGAACGATGGAATGAAAATAGCCCTGCAAAAATTCATTGGAGGGAATCAGGAGGTTTGGCAGACCTATATATTTTCCACCAGATTCAAGTTTTTCCTCCAATGCAATTTTGCGCATTAAATCTTCCTGTAGTGAGATCACAATCGTTTCGTAGCTGCCTCCGGCGCCAGGTGTTTTGGTTAGCATACCCAATTGATTTTTACCAATCAACAGCATTTCTCCTGCACCCATCGAAATCGTTTGAGCAGAAGTTTCTAATGTAAATTGACCTGAAACCTGCAGTATCAGGGTATGATGATTCCAAAAGCAAGCTTTCTGTTTCCTTTCGGTTGAGAGGTAAGAGTAAAAGATTACACCAGGAAGGATTTCTGCCGGACTTTCCATTTATCGTTCTAAATAGGTACCACCTTTAATGGCCCCTATTGCAAAAGTAGTGTTTAATGCATTCATTTCTTCCGGGGTAAAGCTGATTTCCATTGCTTCGATATTTTCAGGCAAACGCGATCTCCTGCTCATGCTTACCAAAGGCATGATTTGATCCCCCTGCTCTTTTACCCAGGCAATAGCAAGCTGTGTTGGCGTAATCCCTTTTGCAATGGCTAAATGCTTCAGCACCTCCACTTTTTCAAGATTGTGCACCAGGTTTTCCTTTTGGAAACGGGAGAAATGGTTCCGGTAATCGTTATCCGGAAGTGGTGCAGTCATTTCGCCGGTGAGCAAACCCTCTGCTGTATTCGCGAAAGCTACAACAGCAATGCCTAACTCCCTGGCTGCGGGTAACAATTCATTTTCTATCTGCCGTTCAGCTAGAGAATAGCCAATTTCCAGTGCACTTATGGGGTAAACATTATTGGCTTTACGGAGTTGCGCTGCGGTAATTTCAGATACACCAATGTGTTTAACTTTGCCTTCCTTAACCAGGTCGGCTACTGTACCGATAATATCTTCTACAGGTACACTGTTATCCATCCGGCTGGGCTGATAGAGATCAATGGTTTCAATGCCAAGCCGGGTTAGGGAGTAATTAATGAAATTCTTGATTGAATTCGGCCTAAGGTCGAGCCCTAGCCATTGGCCGTTGTGAAAGATGGCCCCAAACTTCACGCTAATAAAAGCGTCATCGCGCCTTCCCCTTATTGCTTTTCCAATCAGCATTTCGTTATGTCCGGCGCCGTAAAAATCGCCGGTATTCAGGAAATTGATACCGAGATCCAAAGCTTGCTTTATCGTAGCCATACTTTCCGCTTCATCAGGTTGCGGTCCTCCCCAAACCGACGACATGCGCATGCAGCCCAGCCCAAGAGCGGATACCAACGGGCCATTCTGGCCTAACTGGATTTTATTGATGTTTTTCATAATTCAAATATCCGTGATCAAACCCTCAATCAAATTGCTTGTACGGCTCAATTAATTTGCTTCTGTAGCTCATCCGTGCTTTATAGCGAATGAGAGATTTACATCACCAGTAGTTATACAATCGCGTTATTCATGATATGTGAATGCCAAATGATTAATATCATATAACCTAATGAGTGGCGGAGATGGATGATCAGGTGTAAATACATCAGCGTTAAGGAAGATAAGGATAAAATTTAAGAGGCGTTTGTCTAGAAATTACCGGCGTTGGTCTAGAAGTTACGGACAATGGTATAATGGCGGGTTTTTGCCTGCAACGTTTGGTGGTAAGCAGCGTCTTAATAACAAAACAATAACAAGCACTTAAAATATTAAAGATATGAAAACCTTAACAAAAACCTTATTCGCAGCAGTATTAACAGCAGTAGTATTCACTTCATCAGCAATGGTAACTTTTGCCGCTGAGCCTGTTAAAGCAGAAACAAAAACGTCCACACTATCAACATTCAACAGGATCTGGGTAAGTGGAAATGTAAAACTTATCCTAACGCAAGGCGAAAAGCAACATGTAGAAGGGGCAAGCAACTACGATGCTGCAAAAACTTCGGTAACCACTGATGGAACAACCTTATTTGTCAATTCAATGGAAACCGGTCAGGTAACACTTAATATCACCGTAAAAGATTTAGAAAGAATTGAAGCTTACGGCCAATCGGTTGTAATAACCAGTAATAACTTTGATGTACAAAACCTTCAGTTGTTTTTGAGCCAAAGTGCTACTGCCAAGATTAAAACTACCGCTGGCAGTTTATACACCATCGTTAAGGAAGATGCGGTATTAAAATTAAATGGTACTGCTGATCAAAGTACCATGATTGCAAGCAATATGAAAAATGTAAAATTAGCAGACTTTGCCAGTCTTAAATCAGAAGCATATGCTTCTGAGGCAATTATGAAAGCAGAGCAAAACGCTATGGTTTTAGCAAAATAGAAAATATCAATCAGATTAGTAAAGCTGCCCTTTGGGGCGGCTTTTTTTGTTTAAAGGGAGGATTCAGGAATATTGCTGTATTATGCGAAATCATACTGACCGCATGTTTAAAAATGGCTATAGGTTGTTCTCAGTTCTACTTCGTAATCTTGTTTTTAGAAGGTGATTATTATTTTGATTACCTGCAACGTTCTGACGTCTTCGGGAGTCTTGTTCCAAATCCTGAACCTTAAAACGAATTGAAAAATGAAACGCGCTATTCTATTCTTGCTCCTTTTCTCAGTAACCACTACATTCGCCCAAAAGAAGCTAAAAGTTGTTAGGGCAACCTCTACAAGTGTTGATATCAAGGATGCATTGCCAGAAGTAGTAATTTAACAACGTTTTTTACTTTTAAGATCCCCATTTCATCCGTCATGGAGGCTCCTGAACTTTTGGCATATGGAACGATGCAATGAAAATAGCCCTGCAAAAATTCATTGGAAGGAATCAGCAGGTTGGGCAAACCGTATACTTCCCGCCAGATTCAAGTTTTTCTTCCAATGCAATTTTTTGCGCATTAAATCTTCCTGCAGTTAAATCATATACCTTAAATGAGTGGCGGAGATGGATGATCAGGTGTAATACATCAGCGTTAAGGAAGATCAGGATAAAATTTAAGAGGCGTTTGTCTAGAAATTACCGGCGTTGGTCTAGAAGTTACGGACAATGGTATAATGGCGGGTTTTTGCCTGCAACGTTTGGTTGTAAGCTGCGTCTTAATAGCAAAACAATAACAAGCACTTAAAATATTAAAGATATGAAAACCTTAACAAAAACCTTATTCGCAGCAGTATTAACAGCAGTAGTATTCACTTCATCAGCAATGGTAACTTTTGCCGCTGAGCCTGTTAAAGCAGAAACAAAAACGTCCACACTATCAACATTCAACAGGATCTGGGTAAGTGGAAATGTAAAACTTATTCTAACCCAAGGTGAAAAGCAACATGTAGAAGGCACAAGCAACTACGATGCTGCAAAAACTTCGGTAACCACTGATGGAACAACCTTATTTGTCAATTCAATGGAAACCGGTCAGGTAACACTTAATATCACCGTAAAAGATTTAGAAAGAATTGAAGCTTACGGCCAATCGGTTGTAATAACCAGTAATAACTTTGATGTACAAAACCTTCAGTTGTTTTTGAGCCAAAGTGCTACTGCCAAGATTAAAACTACAGCTGGCAGTTTATACACCATCGTTAAGGAAGATGCGGTATTAAAATTAAATGGTACTGCTGATCAAAGTACCATGATTGCAAGCAACATGAAAAATGTAAAATTAGCAGACTTTGCCAGTCTTAAATCAGAAGCATATGCTTCTGAGGCGATTATGAAAGCAGAACAAAACGCGATGGTTTTAGCAAAATAAAAAAAATCAATCAGATAATTAAAGCTGCCCTTTTGGGCGGCTTTTTTTGTTTAAGGGGATGGTATTGAGAATATTTCTGTATGATGTGAAACCAACTGATTGTAAATTTTAATTGGCTTTAAGTCTTTTACATCTGCCTTGAACGCAATATGCAGGTGATATAGAAGGGTTAACCTGAGGTGATTGGTTCGAAGGCGCGAAAACGTGCTGGAGTTTCTTAAAATTAAATCAAAATTTTTATCGCCTATAATTTTTTCTTTACGGTTTTCCGTAAGGATTGCCGTTGCCGTGCTTATACTTTTGGTCAACTAAACTATACTCAAAGCACTAAAACGTATAAATTATGAAAACAGGCAATACCTGGAACTTTATTGGGATAATGGGATTATTGGGGCTATTTGCAATTTCAGCTTGTAAAGGTTCCGGAGAATCCCAATCGGAAGATCCCTTCACCGCTACGAATTTTAACCTTTATGATCAGAATTTAGGAAAACGTATCGAAGCATATCATAACGCCAATACTCCAGGGAGTAAGATAGAGAAAGGTACTCCGGCACTTTATATTGATTTCTCCTCCGGAATAAACAAGGCTTTTAGTGATCCTAAAATTAAAAGCATGATGTCGGCCTGCTTCAATACCATCCTGGCACAGCAATTTGAAGTTTATAAATTGGGTTCCAACAAAATTTCATTGCTCAATGTAGCCAACACTACCGAGCTGGGGCAGCAGGTAAGCGACCCAAAACAATACGCTGATATTTGGGCGCCATTGCAATCATCGGTAGAAAAAATTGTGGCCGGTAATGGCGATGCACTGCTGATTACCGATTTCGAAGAGTGGCAAAAAAACGTCGAGGTGACCAATACCGCCTTTCTAAAAATACCATTCTCCAAATGGCTTGAAAAAGGAAATTCCATTCACTTTTTTATTGCCGATTATCAAGAAGGTAAGGTGAATAAACACCTCTATTTCACCATATTCAGTTACGGTCATCCGGATGCAGGGAGTTTGATTTCAAAACTCGAATCAAAACTTTCGCCATCAACAACCCGGTTTGATTTATCAAACAGTACTTATCAGCTATCTACAGCCTATCCTTCAGAAACATCAGGAGGTATTTTTTATGATGAAAGCGCAAAATCAGACAAAGCCAAAAATGTACTCGATTTAAAAGAGGGTTACATTAATGGTCTTAAAAACGGACATAACTTTGAATTTTATCCTCTTGGATTAGATTGGAAAAGCATCGATCAACTGCACAACACTTATGCCGCACAAAACCAGTTTAACGATTTCTTCAGGAAACTTTTTATAGACCTGAGTAATGAAGATAGTTACACTTTTGGAAACTTCGGCGTAAAAGTTTCCGATGTAACGGCTGATTTCGAAAACTTTGCCAAAGCAGACGAAGCTAAAAAACACCAGCCTAAATTAAGCAAAGGCAATAATGGCGAGGCTAAATTTTCTGATCAGGAAAAGGATGCCGTTGCACTGGCCTGTTACAAGGCCGATGGAAAATTAAAAGAACAATGGATTTATAAAGCACAGGCATCAAACCCGATTAATGAGGTTTTTACCCTTAACCAAACCCTTTTTACCAATACCAGGGCGTCCAACCCAAAACACATAGAATTTGGTGTTTCCTTCGACCCTAAATTCAGTATCGCCAACATTCCTGATCCGGATGGTCTGATCAGGGTAGATATTTTATCAAAAACCGCTACACCAAATCTGAAGGGCGCTAAAATGGCGAAGTTCGAATGGATAAACGCAAAAAATACCCCCAATACCGCTTTGTCAGAATCGATCAAAAACACTTTACAGGAACTCAAACCTGTAGATAAGGTAGTGTACACTTACTACATCAAAACTAAACAGTAATCTAAAATCATTAAAATAAATTCTAAAATGGAATCAGCTTCAGCTTACATCATCTCGATCATTACCGCATTGATCTTTCTTCTTTTATCGGCCATCATTGCAAACGCCATTAAATTTGAAGGCGGAAGTAACCCTAAAGATCCGCAGGCACGTAAAACCTGGTTCTGGGTACTGGCCATCCTAAATCCGGCAGTATGTTTTTTGCTGGGCTATTATGCATTTAAGCCTGATGCCAACATCATGGTTGTTAATAATTATGTAACAGCCTTGAGTATTGGTACCGCTATCGGTTTTATGCTTTACATCATCATCGGTTTTGTAATGAGCAAAATATTTGCCACCGGAAAAATCGGGCACTGGTTTTAACCCCTAATTAAAATAGCAATGGATAAATTATTCGTCATCGCCATAGGCGGTACCGGGATGCGTTGTTTGGAAGCCTTTACCCACCTGTGTGGAATCGGGATGTTCGATAATCAGGAAATCGAAATCCTCACGCTTGATACCGACCAGAATAACGGGAATAAAGGGAGGGTTGAAGAATTGATCGGCCTTTACAACCGGATCAAAACAACCGGTACCAGCGTGGGCGGAACGCCAAATGCAAATACTTTCTTCTCAGCAAAACTGAATTTGCACCGGTTTTTCACCAATTATGCCGGTCCGGGAAGAGAAACCTATAAAAACATCAGTAAAATTACAACAGGTTCGCCCGAACAGCAGAAAGCCAATAAATTAATATCTGACCTGTTTTTGGATAATAGTTCGGTACAGGAATTTGCTTTAGACCATGGCTACCGGGCCCAAACCCACCTCGGCTCTATGCTGATGTACCATGGCATTATAGAAGCTGCCCGCAATATCATTAAAGGTGCTGCAGTACAATCGCAGGAACGCGAACTGGATACTTTTATGGGTAAACTGGAGGGGGCAGGCGCAAATGCAAGGGTTTTTATTTTCGGTTCTATATTCGGTGGTACTGGTGCCTCATCTATCCCCGTAATCCCGAAAGCACTACAAGACTTTGTGAAAATCCGCTCAAACGGCAAGGCCAGTATCGATTTCGGCAAGGCCAAATTTGGTTCTACTTTATTAACGGAGTATTTCACTTTTAGTAAACCAGATGATAAACAGAAAGCCAGCAAAGCCAATAGCGTAATTGCCGATTCATCGTTTTTTCCGCTAAACAGCCAGGCAGCATTGCAGTTTTACCAAAGCGATCCTACCGTTCAGAGGTGTTATAAACTGCTTTACCATATCGGCTGGCCGATAGAAAGCAAGAAAATTGACGGCAACAATACGTCTAATCAAACCATCACCGGTGGGAGTGAGCAGAAAAACCCATGCCATATCACAGAACTGTTATGTGCCTGTGCTGCTTACGATTTTTTTACCCGTAATGACGGTTTTAACAGCGCAAAAGCAGAGTACCTCTATAAAGCGGTAGAATTTAAAGATAATTCGTTTAATTTTTCTTTTGATGACTTCATCGGAAACGAAAATAAATCAGGTGAAATATTTGTAAATAAACTGGGTGCTTTTTTCTCCCTGGCACACATTTCCTTGACCAAAAACGGCGGCGCTTTTGATGATGCGGGCATAAAAGGTTTCATTAAACAATGCGAGAATCAAAAACTCAACCAATACAGTACCATTGCTGATGCGGAATGCAAAGACATCAACGAATATTTTAAACTCTTTGCCTACACCTTTAAAGATGCCAGATTTGTGCCGGGCTGGCTTTATCAGGTGAGGAATTCCGTTGCCCCGGGCAGATTTCTTTTTGATAGCAAGGCATTTCCGGATAACCCTTCCGAACTAAAAAAACTGGATGTGGGTACCATTTTCCTTGATGAAAAACACCATTGGAGTAAAGGACGGTTTTTTAGCGATCGATATAACGTTTTCGTGGAGAATCTGATCAACACGAATCCTAAAGAAGAGCAAAAGGTAAATACCACCAAAGAGAAATTCCTCGCGCACATTTTTAATGCACTTACCATTTCACAAAACTTCGATATAAACTAAAGCACCATGTCTGATAAAAGAATCAAAGCACTGGCGATAAAAGTTCATCCCAAAACAGAGCCAAACGGTGTCGAATTTGCCTGGGATAAAATGCCGCAGCTGGAAGTATTTACGAAAAACATCCTGATCCCCGAAATCGCTGTGGGTGAGGACGGTAATTCTGCTGTTAATATCGGAACAATTGTATCGGGTATACCTTCTGTTTTTGCCCGGGCTAATTTATTCAAAAATGCCATAGACAACATCCGGGATAAAGACGCCGAAGCGTCAGGTTTAATGTTGTTTTATAAGTCGCTGATCAGTGAATGGAAAGGTTTGATCAGTTGTATAGCCTTAAACTATAAAGACCTGGAAGTGAATAGAATTCATCTATCTTATTCAGATGGTCAGCATTTAAGTACAACTGCAAATTTATACGAGCCTACTGGTGCTTTCGGCAATATGTTATTTGAGCGTAAACCTTTGTGGTGCGATCAGTCATTGGCCAATAATACCGACAGGATACCCTTTATCGATGTTATTTCGTTTAAAGGCCATGTTATCGGTGGCACTTCACCTGATGGTTTTGTTTTTACTTCGGTATCCTACCAGATCAGGGAAAAATTTCCTTTCATCAATGTACAGAACGGAAAATTTATTGATCCCTTACAGTCGGAAATGAATCCGCAGGAGCTCTCTGCAATTTATGGCTATGCCAGGCACATTTTAGATAACATTGAAAGGTTCAGGCAGAATTATGCCGGTGTAGACGAACTGATCAGGCCTCAATATGGCAATGTTTCAACCTGTATTCAGGCCTGGATGGAAGAGATGGTCATTTATCAGCAGACAAAGGGTTACCCTAAACTCGATAAATCTACCCCGCCCGAAGTCGGTTCCTTATTCAATTATCCTTTTAGCCTTCTTTTTAACTATTCTACAGCCTTGTTCGGTTCAGAAGGAATGATCTACAACGAATCGAAAGAAGGTAGTATCCTGTTTGATCCGAAAGATTTATTGCTTCCGGATACTACTGAGATTGCTCAGGTCGATTTTGGCAGAGACGGCATGGAAACCCGGAATTTCCTGAAATCAAAACCTATACTGCTATTGGCTGCCGAAACCAAAGGACAGCTAAACAGCTATGCCTATTTTACCTTGCCCTTAACGCCGCTGGCACTAAATGTTTTTGGTGCTACACTCGATGCTTTGGTGGGTATTTCCGAATCATCGAACGTAAAATCGCGTATTACTGCCATTTACGATCCGGCAGATAAAGATGGCGAACGACTGATTGTTCAGCTAACGTTATATACCGAAACCGGAAATGAGATTGTTAAAGAGGTTATTTATAGGGTTACCCCCGAATCGATCAGCGGTAAGGATATTTTAATGTGGCCTAATTTTATATCCAAACAATGGAACCGCTATTTTCTGTATTCCGAAATACCACATAACGATGCCAGGTTTCAGGCTACGCCATTTATCGGAAATATGGATGACGATTTTTTCAGGATTGTGCTGGATGAAAAGGGCATTCCGTTATACCTGGCCAATAATGGAAAGGCAGCGGTAATCTCCGAAAAATATGGCAGCATCAAAGCGCAGCTACACGTTGCAGCCAACAATGCGGTGGCCGACAATAAATATAAATACGAGATATACGAAAGCAATAAACCTTTTAAAGGTGTGAAATTTTCGCAGGCAGGGGTTGATTGCGGCTTTGGGATCATTCGTTATGATGGGTCAGGCAATACCCAGGCTTTACCGATAAATATGTTAAACGCGCCAAGGACCTTATCGCCGGCATTTTTAGGGGTCGATTTTGGTAGTACAAATTCATCTATTGCTTACTTTTCCGATCAGCGGAACGAGGTTTGCGAAAACCTGAAACTCATCAACAAAAGGGTATCATTATTGGCTACCGATAGTAAAAATAACGACGAACGCCCAGCTGTTGAGGATGAAATTTTCTTTTTTCAGAACGACGAAATCCTCACCAATTCCATTAAATCAGTATTAACTATCCACGATCCCAGAAGAGTAGTAAACGATGGCAACATCCAGGTTAACTCGTTAATGGCCCAGGCCGTAAAGGGTGGTTTCCCCTGTTTTGAAAAAAACCTCCCTATTGAAAATGCAGAAAACAACCGCTACATTTTAGGTTATAACCGCATTGGCAGGGCCGAGCTGGTGTACAATATGAAATGGTCTACCCAGCAGATTGACAAGAGCTATAAAACAGCCTATTTAAGTACCCTATTGCTGCATGTTTATGCGCAGTTATTTATTGAAGGGCATGAGCCGCATACCTTAAAATGGTCGTACCCTTCATCAATGGGTAAAGAGTTATTAAGCGAGTACCGGGGCATATGGGATTCGCTTAAAGAAATATCACCGATTGAAAGCAACGTTAAATTAAAAACCTTCCCTCCTTCCGATCTTTCTGATATCGGCGATACATCAGGCAACAGCAGCTGGGGGTCTCCCTTAGCTCAGTCGGTTGCATGGGGCAGCCAGGCATCAGCACCTGCGGCCACAACACCGGCATGGGGCTCAACTGGCAATAGTGCCTGGGGTGAACAGGCCAAAGCAGAGGTAGTAACAGGATGGGGGAATGATGCTAAAAAAACGCTTACAGCAGTAGATATCAAAACGGAAACCGGTCCGGTGAGATTCGATTTCAAAAAATTAGGTAATGAGGAGTCATTGTCAGAAGCTTGTGCCGTAGCCAATTACCTGGTACGCCCGAATGGAGGCTACTCCATTAATCCCGGAGAACTGGTGCTTTGTTTTGATATTGGTGGCAGTACAACAGATATTACCGCATTATGCCAGATGGAGGGCGGAAAAGCCATGATCAAACAGAATTCCATCCGGTTTGCGGCTGAACGTGTGGCGCAGGCTACCAAATTTTCGCCCAATTTTAAAAACGTACTGCTCCGGATCTGCGAAAAGAAAAAAATATCGATTCAGGGGTTAAATTCCGGCACACCCAAATTTAATGAAAATACCGCGCCTTATTATTTCGAACAGGTGGTTGACCGTTTAGAAGCTGCTGATTTTGAAACTTTTTACCTCCTGATTGCTGCGGAGTGCAAGGAAATGATGAGCGTTAACCTTTATGTAACCGGCCTGATTATGTTTTACGCAGGTCAGCTGGCCTATAAACTGCGGAATGAAATTGTAAAATCAGAAGATGCACCTCCGGCGGTTAAAGCCATTCCACCGAAAATAAAAATTGCATTTGCAGGGAAAGGCGCAAGGATATTCGACTGGTTTAACGCGGTAAATCCGGCTGCAGCAGATGATTATTATACGCAGATGTTTATCAGGGGAATGGGTGGAGAAACCGTGGCCAAACAAACCATTAGTCCGATTACTACAATCCCTTTAAAAATAATTGATATCAATTCACACCGCGGTACAGATAATGCGGATGTTAAATACGAGGTATCAAAAGGTTTGGCCATCCCCACCAACATCACCAGTATTTTGGTACCCACCAACAAACAGGCCATTGAGATATTAGGCGAGGATAATTTCTGTGTGGTTACGCCAAATGGCGAATTTAAATACCTGGAGTCAACCAATTCCATTACGCCCGAAATGCTGGAGCATATTGGCAATCATTTTATCTGTTTACCACAGGAAGGCAAACCACATTGCCCAAGGTTTATGGATTTTGCCGATCTGTTTTACAAGGTATCATCCGGGATGTTCGGTTTAAAAATGAATGCAACAGATTTTATGGCCGGTTTTCAGGATATGAATATTGAGAACTATATCAAGGGAGAGCCGGATTTTATCAAAGCACAAAAGCGGAAACACGATGATCAGAAAGATTTCGATTACGTAGCACCGATCATCATTCTGGAAGGGATGAAATTCTTTGAAAAACACCTGCTTAAGGGTATTCAAAAACAATAATGGCGATGGGATTCTGTGTATTGGCAAAAATATCGAAGCGGACGGTTACTTTCTGGTATCAATCAGACAGTAACCCTTATGTCCCATTAAAAATGAGGGAATCGAATGCGGTTCCCCTGTACTTTTATGTAAATGGCAACGATTTTATTTTTGGTGGCGCAGCAAGGGAGCGCTTTTACAGAAACGATCCTTATGCTTATGGTAATTATTTCGAAATTGTAAAAGATCCGGCTAAACATTTCAGTATATATGGTCATAAAAAACCGGTTAAGCAGCTGTTTTATTACGGTGTTGAACAATACTTATCACACTTTTTAAATACGGTATTATACAAATCAGATTCTATCGAATCGTACAGGCAGCAGTTTCCTTTGCGCTTTTTATTTGATGATGATATTGAAGACAATGAGAAATCGCTGATCGAAAACCTGTTTCAGGAGGCGGGTTATTTCAATTTAGGCCGTATTGAATATCACCATACCCTTTTCAATATACTCTCCCAAAAGCAGATTTTGCCAAACCACAAGGCCATTTTATTTATGAATGGTATTGATGACGTACTTTATTTAAACCTCTACAAAAACATCAGGGCAGAACCTCTCGGATCGGCCAAACTGGTAGGTCAGGGGGCCGACCCGAGGGTAAAAATCCTGGCCGATATGATTGTGGAATATGTTATCATGCAAAATTCCTACCTGTCGGTTGATAAAGGTGCGGAAATCGCTTTTTTGCTTCCCTTTTGTGCGGCTTTACTTCAAAACATCAGTCCGATTATTAAAGGTGAAGCCGAACTGTCTGATGGAAACCGGTATTGGTTTAATGTAAGAGAAAGAAATCTGAACGACAGGCTGCAATATTACGCCAATGACGGGATGATTTTTGCCGCAATAGACGATCTGCTGAAGGCAAACAATCTGCAGGCAGATGGCGTCACAATCCTGCTGGGATCAGAAGAAATCAGCACAGCGTATTTTTCTGATAAACTGCTGAAAAAGTATCATCATGTTACGGCCTTACAGCCTGTTGACGTTAAAGATACCATGCTGGCTATTTTCCAGGCAATTGCCAATAGCGGTTATAAAGTTGAAGCAAAAGTACCTGCTGCGCCTCCGGTATTGGTTCGTCCTCCGCTCCCATCACCAAAATTGCCACCGCCATTACCACCAAGAAAACAAAGCGACATTCCAAAACCCATAAACATTCCCAGGTTGCCAGAAATAAAAGCAACACCGAATACTAAAAACAATCAGGTAAAACCACCACCCTTACCTCCAAAAAAAGCTTAGGGCATATAAATCCAAAACTTAATAAAATGGCTATACAAATAGAAAAAAGAAAGCCTGTTTCCCTGATCGGGGAAGAACCTGGCTTAAAACACATTATTGCAGGCCTGGGCTGGGACACCGCTATCATAAACGGACACCCGGTAGACCTTGACCTCTCCGTATTCATGTTAGGTGAAAACGGCAAACTCCTTGCTGATGAATACTTTGTTTTTTATAATAACAGTACCAGTCCCGATGGCTCTACCCATTACCCGGGCGACAGCAGGGGCGGCGAAGGCGATGGAGACGATGAGGTAATCCACATCGATTTATCCAGAATAAATCCGAAAGTAGAATTCCTTTATTTCGCCGTAACCATTGATCAGAGTGAGGAAAGAGGACACCATTTTGGCCACGTTCAAAACTCTTACATCAATATCAGGAACCGTGCTGATCAGTCGGTTTTATGCCAGTACCTGCTTAAAGATAAATTTACAAATGAAGATTCCATCATGATTGCTTCTCTTTCCAGAAACGGTGGAGCATGGAATGTAGAGGGCCTTGGCCAGGCCTTTTCCGGCGGTTTAAATACACTAATAGCATTATATCAATAAATGAGCAGTTTTAATTTAAATAAGGGCGACAGGTTCGCACTATCCAAGGCAGCACCCGGACTCACCATTGTAAAAATCGGAATGGGCTGGAACCCTAACGAAGAACCGGGCGGTCCGGAGTTCGATCTCGATGTTTCGGCATTTTCGATCGGAGGCGATTTCAAGATCCCTTCCGATTCGTACTTTACGTTTTACGGGCAGATCCGAATGGGGAATAAAATTGAGGATAAAGTTGAGAAAGGCCTCTTCAGGCCGTTTACGGAAGACGGTGCCATTATCGGCGCTATTGATGATCCCGACGGGAGCAGGAGTGACGGCGACGATGATGAAGATATGTTTATCGATTTATCAAAAGTTAGCCCTAAGGTGGAGCAGATTATTATCTGCTGTACCATCTGTAAATACCCGAACGACAATAAGAAAGACCGGAGAACATTGGATCTCAATTTTGGAAAAGTAAACGACTGCTACATCAGGATTGTGGATGAAAGCAATGGTTTGGAAATATTGCGTTACGACCTTAAAGATCAGTATACCAATGAAGATGCCGTTGAATTTGGGCGTTTATTCCGTGTTGGCGAAAGCTGGGAGTTTGAAGCGATGGGCAGGGCGCATACGGGCAGTTTGCAAACTTTGGTTGATATGTACACCTAAAAATAGAAAATTATGGCATTCGATTTAAATAAAAACGATGGTGCTGAAACAGCGCCATCCAAGTTTGATCTTTCAAAGGGAGAGATCGAAAAACCTGCTGGCAGATCGCAGCGCTGGTTGATCGGTTTGTTCGGCGTACTGGTTGTTGGTGGCGGCATCTGGTATTTTGCAACAGGAAAAACAGATCCTGCAGCAAAAGCATCTATACCCGACGTTTCTTCAAATACGGCTTCAGTTCTTGCTCCTGAAACACCAGCCAAAGAGAAAGCTGGCGGTATGGATACCACGGCTGTTACCCAGGTAAAATCACCGGCAGTAAAAGAAGATTCGATCAGTATAACCCGCCAGAATACAGCTCCTGCTGAATTACCAGCCAAAGCGATCAGGGGTTTAAACCATACGATACCGGTAACATTTGTACAGGGTTCATCATCTTTTGCAAGCGTAAATGAAACTTTGATCAGGCGCATTGTGACTTATTTGATCAAAAACCCTGCGGCATCTGTCCATATTGATGGTTATGCCAGCAGTGATGGTCCGCTAGCCCTAAACCAGCAGGTATCGCAGGCAAGGGCCGATGCCTTCAAAAATCACTTAAGTGCATTAAATATTGATGCAAGCCGGATAAGCACCACAGGAAAAGGCATTGAAAACCCGGTTGCCTCAAACCATACCGCCAGTGGAAGAAAAAAGAACAGGCGCGTTGAGATTACATTGCTATAAATGATCCGATAGCTTGGATGCGAACTGAATATGTGCTAGCCGAAGCAATGTACCATGTATTTATTGTCAAAAAGATTGCTTCACGCCAACGCAAAGCCCTTTCTCCAGTTCGCAATGACGAAATTAAGACCTAAAACGCACGTTAAGTAATCAGTTAAAAAAATATTGTGGCAAAAAGAAGAACCAGAAAAACAAAGAAAAGAGGTTTTAAAGAAATCCTAATCCTATTGGGGGTGCTTTTTAGCGGCATCCTCTTTATCATCAAAATCATTTTCGGTCGCATAGGCTGGTTAGAAGTTTTTGCGCCTTTTATCATCGTATTTCTGATCCTTTTCCTCCTCTCGGTATTAAAAACGGCAGTAAGAAAAGTGTAGAAAAAAAACAAAATTTAATAAACCCTGCTCCAACCGGATATAATCACCAGTTAGGGCAGGGTTTAGTGGTTAAGCCTATGGTAACATTATCCAGCTATTCGGCTGTTTTATAGCATATTATTTCTCGTTTAACCGCTAAATCCATCCCAGGTACAACTACGGACTTTCGTAACGCATTATTCCGGACTTAACCTACCTAAACGGTTATAAATCTACCTGAACCAAAATGAACCTTTAAACTCAATTGATGAGCAATCTGCGCACATGCTGGCAGACAGCTGGCGCCGGGCACCACCCTATTTCCGGCATAAAAAGACCTCCGGCATTACCTTTTGTTTACCTAAAGGGTAACGCCGGGGTAAACAAAAGGTAAAGAATAGGTAGAGAAAAGGTAAAGAATAGGTAACGAAAGGGTAAACATGGGGTTAACCTGTCTCGAACAACAGGTAAAGAATGGGTAAAAAAATGCATTCTTTATCAGGCCCTTTAATAAGAAACCGATAGGTTTTTCAGGTAAAAACGGTCCCCCCGGCAGGTTTAAGGGTTTTAAAATGTCGTCTTTTACCTTACGTAGGTGCTTTCGCTTATGTTAAGGTAATCTTTAGTCTGCTGGCGTGTGAGCTATTAGGTGGGGCTGCCAAAGAGATGGTAGAGGTCGGTTTCTTTATTCAGCAGGAGATCAATATTGTGCAAAATCTGCACTAGCGTTTCATAGTCTCCATTATATAAGGCTTAAAACATGAAACATGCAAGCGGTTACTTCACCAAAACATGCTTCATCGCTCTCCATTCCCATGGAGCAATTGCAGTGCTATCCTGCCATAAACCTACTTTATGCTTCCTTGCGGTAATTTCAAGCTGCGCATATAGCGGGTCGCTTGAATATTTTTTAAAATGCCAGGCCATACCCAATTTAACCATTTCCTGGTTGACTACCTGTTTTTTATTATTGATCACTAAGGCGATCAATCTTTTATATCGGTCGTAATTTTGACCCTGTATCATTACCATTTGGCCGAAACACAAATCCGAAAGCGCTTGTCTGGCTTTGGTTCCAAAAGGCTGGTGGCCACGTTTCTCGGGGCAATCAATATGCGCCAAACGGATTTTAACAGGATGGTTCTGGTATAAAACCTCCATGGTGTCGCCATCCATAATGCGGATGACTTTGGCGGTAAAAACCAGATTGCTATAATTGAGGCCTTTATTTCCAGAGGGCTGGATGAAGCAGGATTGAAGCGTGAGCAACAACAGCAACAGGCCTACTTTTCCCAGGCGCATAATGTTTTGCCGTCTTTTTTAGCTTGTTCAATATCCACTTTTACAATTTTGTAAGTACAATTACTTAAACCACGACAATTTGAGCTATTGTGGTATTTTTTAGCACCAGGGCTGTTGCAGATGTACACCGTTGTGCTTTCCTTGCAGGTAATGTTTACGAAGAAGAAGATGATTAGGGAGAGGGTTTTCATGCTGTCGAGGTTAGTTGTTTGTTTGTAAATGGCTTATGAATATAGGGATAGTTAATCACTATAGCTTTCCCTGAATGAAATTATTGATTACTGGTTCCAATGCAGCCGGCAGATCTGTCGTGAGTAAATCAAATTTCTTTACTTTCATCGTCTTAAACCAATCACCCCAGTATTGTTTAATGACGTCTTCCTCATAAGGGTTACCTGGGGATGGATTAATGCCCAGTACCAGGATTTCGAGATCTTTTAAGTTATAAGGGAAAGTAATAAAACCAAACTTGTTTTTCCTCATGATGGTGGCGTAACCAGCCGAGGTAAGCTTTTTCGAAGCTAGATATTGCGGCGTGATGTAAGAACTTTTTCCTTCTACCTGCATTATGCTGGCTTTGTGGTACATATAACCGTCCGTAAGTATCACCAGAATGTTCCGATGTTCAGGTTTGATACAATATAACTGTACGTTGTTTTTAAAAAACTTCCATATATCGGAGCCAACATAATTATGGTCTTTAATAGCCCTCTGATAAATTTTTGTAAGGTTTTCGGTATACAGTTTATCTATTTTCAGGAAATCATTTTTATTGCTTTGCGGGCAAAAACCAACCTTTAATTCTTCACTGAGCCGATTTATATTTTCAATATTAGGTAAAGGGTTAAAAAAAACCTGCATCTGGTCTTTTAGTAGCCGCATCTTTTTTCCCTTTACATGGTTAGTGAATGCTTTTTGTACTGATTTGATATATTGCAGATCACGTTGGTAAATACCCGGATTTTTTTTAGGGTCGATCCGGTCTGATAGATCCAATAAAAAGCTAATGTTGAGGTTTTGTGCTTTAACATCTTTAGAGAAGATATTGGTGATCAAAAAGATCAGCAATAGGCTTTGTAATTTTCTTTTCATGTTAGCGGATTTATAAAGTAGTGACGTAAACAGAATTCTGCGAATCTTCGCTAGCTCCTACGCTTTTGAGGTTCTCATGGTAGCAGGTAATGCACTCAGTTTGAAGAACTATTTTTTCATGCATTGAAATATGGAGTTTTTCACTAACAAACGTAATCCAACCTTTCATGTATTCTGAAGCATAAAGCACATACTCCTTCGTGGGAATAATTACCGCATCAATAATATTTTGAAGTGCTTTAACACGTTCCTGAGCTGCAATTGAATCTGTCTTGAATTTATTGAGTTCTTCTGTCAATTTCGCTTTTTGAATTTCAATATCGCTTATCCTATCCTGATGGATCTGTATGTCTTTTTTTCTGCGGAGCTGCTCATGTTTAATTTTGTCTTTCTCGCGATGTTCTTTCATGATAAAATCGAACACCACGCCCCAAATAAGGTACACAACGAAACCGGCAAAGATGATTCCCCAGAACTGGATCCTCCCAAAGGCAATGGGGAGATTAAAATCTGGCGTATTAAAAGTTTTGGTTAGCTCATAAATCTTTTCCTCAATCTGATAAGCTAAAATGGCATCAAAAACAAAGGTTGTGAGTAAAAGCGCTGCTATCTTAATGTAATTACCTATACTTTTAACTTCTCCAAACATATGGATCAAATATCCAAGCCCCAAAAACACAAAAGGAATAAAAGTTACAAAAGCACCTTCGAGGGAGCCATCATGCCAGGCCTTTTCAAAAGCTTTCGAATCAAGCACATTCATAATGATGGTACTATTGGCATCAAAGGGTTTAAAAAAAGCAGAATAAGAAGTGGAGATATAAAAAGTAAATAAATACAGGCTTAAAGGAATCAGGATGATCAACCCAATCCAGAATTTACTTGACGCACCTTTTGAAGCACTAATATGATATTTTTCCGGATTCCGGGGCAGGTCGTTGATTTCGAATTTTAGCTCTTCGATATTATCCTTTACTGTTCTGATATCGGATTCTAACTTGTTGATTTGTTGTTCTTTATTTTCTTTGCTGATGGCCAGCGTCTTTATTTCAGTTTCTTTAGTTTTCTGCTCGTTAATATAGGGCTCTTTAGCCAGCTGTTGTTTTTCTATTAGCTCTTTTTCTTCATTTTGAAACCTGGCATAAATGGCATTTAAGCAAATGGATAGGGCAAGTGGGCTTCCACTATTTCTCGATCCATCTCTGAAACCGGCCTCGTGGTAAGTTCTTTTTCTTACATCATCCCCATCATCAATACTTGGATTTTGAATCTGGTTATTTTGAGGCTGACTATCCGTTTTTGAACGAAACAATTCTTCTATTTGAGCAATCATAACAGTAATGTTTAGTTTGATTTATGATGTGATTATGGTATTTCTTTTTTCCGAAACGATACGGTCTCTGGAGTATGTTTTTTGAGCAGGTAAAATTTCAGTTGGTTTTTCTTCTGGTTTTGCAGATTCACTTTTCTTATAAAAGGCAATAATTAAAAACAATAATCCGGTGATGATATCCAATGGGATCCAAATGCTTTTTCGATGCAGGTAAAAGGGAGCAACGGGATTAAAAAGAAAGAGTATCAGCGCAAAGACAATTGCCAAAGCATAATTTTTTTGCTTGATCCAGTGGTAAATGAGCAGTACGGCACCCAACGAAACCATTGTTCTTAAAAAGATATAATATTCAATGGGCAACTTTAATATTGCCACGAAGCAGCAGATTGAGCAAATGATCAGGAATGATTTCATTGATGAAAAAGTATAGGAATTCAATTAATTTTTGGAGACTAGAGCTAAGCTTCAGAAGAAAACCTACTTGCAATTTCATTTTCTCCAAGCAATTGACCATTAGGTAAAATCATCATTTTACTACCATTGATATGATTTTCGAAAATATGGAACCCGTTTCTGCAATTTTTATATCGATACTTTAATGCTTTAAGTCCTTCGAGCAGGCCTGCTTGGTTTGTAACCTGATAAACATGCTTAGAGCAACTTAATCTGAAAATGCATTTCCGTCTTTTATCTTTAGGGAATATTGCCCAGTAAATCTTAATAGCCAGAAGTAAGATTATCTTCATATTACTCCTTTGATAAAGACAACCATTTGATAAGAAGCCAGATAGCCAGGTTTTGCGCCTAAGCCAAAACACCCTGGATCAGGCTGTACATAGGTTGAAACACTTTCCAGTCTGATGTATTCCCAGCCTTGATTAGTAAATTGTTTGATCAGGTTTTCTAATTGACTGGCAACCGCAGTTGTAGTTTCATTTTTTTGATTCAATGTTGCGGTAAATGGCACTACTTTGTATTCCATAACAAGTTTTGTTTTAAGTTTATAATTCAAAAGTATACATGTTCAATCCCGTAACCTTACGGGAAACCGTAACGATAAAAACTATTATTTCATGTATAAAAAATTGGATACCAGTCCGCTAGCACTGATAAACTGCAATGGAATGGTCACCCTCGACCGGACCCATGCAAAGTGCTGCCCTTACTGGCGTGAAGATTAGGTTTTTGAAATCAAAATTAAAAGATCGCTCCGCTGCGGTCGGGATGGCGATATCACGACATTATGCACTTTTTAAAATCGTGTTATTTACATTGATTTTATGAAATGGTTATCCCCCCGGGATGAAAATCAAGCTGAGCGTTTGCATAATTAAAATGAGAGGCTGCTCCGCCTGCTCCCAATACAGGCCATGGAGCAACCCCAGCATTTTGTGAGAGAGAGATAGCTAATTAATAATTTTCTAAAGTTTGATGCAATTGAGCCCGGTAATCGTAAAGTTCGTCGAGATTAAACAACTGTTTTTTGTCACCGGCATCCTTGCCGTTCTGGAAAGTTTCGAGGTATTTATTGGCCGTATTAAAGTGGAACCTGCAGATCGGTTTGCGGTTATTATCATCCAACAATACCCCAAAATAGGATTGAGTATCACGCGCTGCAATGCGGCCTGCAGGAATTTTTTCGCGTAATATGGCTTTCACAATCTGGAAAGCTTCCAGTTCTTCTTCGGTAGTTACAATTTTGGAAGTATCGGCATCTTCTATACCAGGTACCGCTTTATCGTCTTCCTTTTTTTCTATTTTCTCATTAATGTTTAGTGCCGATTTTAAACGGTCGCTGATGGATTCATTAATGGAAATGGTGAGGGCTTTTTTAGTATATTCTTTAAAGACAATCATCCGGTTGGCAGTTAATGGTTTGTTAAAAAACCGGTTCACCAATAGTTTTACCATTTCATCAGAAGGGCTGTCTGTTTCCTTTTCAAACTCCTTTCTAATGGCTTTGATGTATTTTAAACCTTCGGCCGAATCGAGGATGTTCTCTAAGTTGTATTCGTTCTTGGTAAAACTTTCCAGGATTTTAATGGCATTATCTTTCAGGTCTTCAATATCGATGGTTAAGAATGGTTTTTCATCCATGATATTCGGCTTTTCCAGATCGGCGTAAAAATTATAAATTGTGCCATTGGTTAACACGCCAAAGCGTGCTTTAGAAACATGGTAGTAGCGGTGCAACTGGGAGTTGTGGGCATCGGCATTTTCTTTCCAATGTTTGCATTCGAAAATGAGGATAGGTTCGTTATTTTTTCGGATGACGTAATCTACTTTTTCGCCTTTCTTGGTGCCGATATCGCAGATGTGTTCGGGTATAACTTCTGTCGGATTAAAAATATCGTAACCCAGGATTTGAATAAATGGCATCACAAATGCATTTTTCGTAGCCTCTTCGGTATTAATCTGATCTTTTAATCCTACCACCCGCTGGTGGAGTTGTTCTAACTTTAATTTAAGATCCATTTAAGCTTGGCTTTTGGTTTGTTGATCAAAAGTAAAGCGACTGAAGATATTATTCTTACGGGAAACCGTAGCAGAGTTTGTTACAGGTTTCGATTGGTTTAACAGGTTAATTGTTGAATGCGGTGAATTGATGGTGATCGCATTCTTCTTAGTCACAGATTTTCGGCTAAGGATCGTCATGAAAGACCCTGAAACGAGTTCAGGGTGACGATATCGGGGTTTTAGTCCCCCTTGAGTATTAAGCGGCTATTCGAATCCGCTACGCTATAGCTGGCCCGGGACTATGGACTCAGCGCTTTTTGATCAATTGACCGCAAACGCTTACCGCCCGGCAAAATCCTAAATAATCCCTACGTCTTTACAATAAGCGATCAGCTGTTCGTTTTTAGAGAAACCCAATACCTCTTTCATTAAGTTAAGACGTTTTTCAATGCTGCTCAGTCCAGATGGTTTAATGTTGTTCTCCTGCAGGTAATAAGGAATATTTTTTTGAGGTGTTCCTTCCACGAGTTGGGAAATAATGGCAATATCTAAATCTGTAAAATCGTGAGAATTATTTTCTTTTCGTGCGAGTTTTAAATCGGGTGAAAGGTATTTCTTATGGTTATGGATGGCATTAATGGCCAGCTTGAGGTATTGACCATCATGGCGGGCTTTGCGCACATAGCCGTCAATATTCATTTCCTTGAATAACATGTCGATAACCGCCGTTTTACTTTCGCCAGAAAATACCAGTATTTTTAAATCAGGCTGTACTTCTTTCGCCGCTTTGATGAGTTCGGTGCCTCCTGTAATTTTTTGACGATTATGGTCTTCTTCAAAGTAAAGATCGGTAATCAGCAGATCATAGGGCTGTTCTGTTTTAACCGCATTTTTTATCCAGGTGAGGGCGTCATCGCAATAATAAACATATTCGGGTTTTGCTGCGCCCAGTTCGGCCAATGTTTTTTGCAGCGAAATATTCTGTGTTTCTTGATCTTCGGCAATGAGTATTCTTTTAAACATATTTAATACAATTAGGAAACCGGAAAAGAGATTTGGATTTTAAGCCCCTTTTCAACTTTGGTATCAAAGGTAATGGTACCGCCAATTGCTTCAATACGGGTTCCCGTATTGGTAAGTCCGTTGTTGGGTTGCACCCCACCCCTAATGCCTATACCATTATCCGTATAAGAAATGTTTATTTTTTGTTGTGCCTGCTCAAACCTGATCACCACATCACTGGCCTGACTATGTTTGCTCATATTCACCATCAGTTCCTGAAGGATATGTTGTATTTCTTCTTTGGCCTGTTCTGAAACTTGTTCCCACAGTTGAATGGAATTGCCTACCAGTATTACCCTGGTATTTTCGGAAGCGAAGGATTTTAAAAGATCGAATATTTTTTCGTGAAAATGAGGATTTTTAGGTCTAGGTTTCTCGTAGGAGAGGTCGCGCGATTGTTCGTAAAGTTCTTCTATCTCGTTAATAACCGGATTATTTTTTAGGGTTTCCTGGTTATCAAGTTTGCTCATGATCTTATACAGTCCGTTGGCCACTACATCATGCACTTTTTGGGAGGTTTTGAGTTTATTTTCGCGGATGGTGTTTTGAGCCTGAAGCTCTATCCGTTGTTTTCTTTTTTTATAAAGAACGGTGCCGGTAACAGATATTAAAACAATACCGAATGCCAGAATGATGATTTGATATCGTTTACCATCATTGTCTTTTTGCAAAACAAGGTTGTCGGCTTTGCTTTTTTCGGTTTCGTAGCGGATCAGGGCAAATTGGTTTTTGGCAGCGCTACGCGCGGTTTGCAGACTGTCATTTAATTTTTCATAAACGCTGAAAAAATATTTGGTCTCTTTAGCAGGACTTAGTTTTATAAGTTTTTGTAGGGCTTCAAGTTGATCATCAGGACTATTAAGTTTCGTTGCAGTTAAATACATTTTTTGAGCGTATATTAGTGCCGAGTCTGGCATCTTCTTCTCATAAAAATCTGCAAGATGGGCATAACTGGCATTTTGACCCCAGTGATCGTTTTCAATGCTACGAATCTGTAGTGCTTTTAGAAATTGAGGACCAGCATTATAATTTGAATTTTGTAGCCATTTTGTTTTTTCAAAATTAGAAAGAAATCTGGCATATTCTGTAGTATCTACTTTTTGGTTTAGAATGTATTTATAAATTTTAATTGCTTTATTATATTGCCCTAATTCTCTATAAGCCCAAGCCTTGTTATTAAGAGCGCTACATAGGTAATTTAGGTTAGTATAAAAAGGTAAGGCATTATTAAAATAGCCTAAAGCGGTTTTATAATCTTTAAGATTCATACTTGTTAATCCAAGCTCATTGTAATTAGTTGCAATGGATAGCCAATGGTCCTTTATATTTTTATTTAAATATTTAAGTGAATGTATTAAGCTCTCCTGAGCTCCGTAGTTGTCTCCAGCATTTGATTGTATAAGGGCCATGTAAGAAAATGCCTGCCCAGTAAGTAAACTATCCCTATTCAGTGTAGTAAATCGATAGAAATAGTAAAAAGCAGAATCACTATTTTTATTATAAAGCGATTCAGCCTTTAAGAAATAAACATCTTGCCTATTGCTGTGTTCGTTTTTTCTTTCCTTATTACAGGTTGATATGAAAATTGAGAGAATGATTATTAGATAATTCTTCACGAAATTTGAAATTTACTTCAAATATAAGCAAATGGCGGTTTAAAACCGCCATTTGCTTGAAACTAAGGGTTTTTGGGTGGGGTATGACTTCCCTCACCACCAGTGTCATCACCTGGATCACCATTTCCAGGATCCGTCCCCGGATCACCAGGGTTATTAGGGTCGGTATTATTAGCATTTACTACTGTACCACCGTTGTGGTCGCAATTGTTATTTGTATTTGTAGGCGTTGCCAGGCCAAGTAATATGGCAATAAAAAGAGGTAAAAACATCTTATCAAAAATTTAAAAGTTGATGTACTGGCAGTTCCCCACGCCCCGTGCGTGGGGGATGCTGCGAATGTTCATCAGAAGGCCTTCTGAAATTTTTGGGAAGTATTGAGTGTCTGTCGCGGGAGCCAATAACTGCTTCCCAAACCGGCTATTCACAACCGCGATTTCTACTCGTTTTTAACATTTAGTTCTTTGCTGGATTATTGTTTGAATCGTCGCTTGAATTAATTGTTGAGACAAATATCCAAGCTTCAAACTGCTAGTTTTTAGATAATTCCAAAGATTCTAAAGAATTCTTTTTAAATTCCAAGGAATTCCGGAAACCCGTAAAGATTCCAAAAATTCCATTTCTATTTTTACGCCTAAATTTTTGAAAAATGCCTGAAGATTATCAAGACATAGTATTGGCTGCCTATAAAAAGATGAGAGATAATGGGAAGCTGCATGCAATTTTGCCTGAAGAAACTACTACCAAATTAAGAAAGGCTTGTTTAAAGGTTTATGACAGCAGAAATAATCCAAATGATATCGATATACTTTCGACGTTCTTCAAGGTGGATAAAATGAAATGCGATGACTTTCGAAAAGTTATAAATGATTCCGAGCCTGACGACTACCGAGCTCTTTGGAAGCACATCAAAGGTGAAACAGAGACAACAGATGAGAGAAATAGTAATCTTTTAGCTTGGTTAATAGATTTGGAACCCAGACCTAGAAGTTCTTACTATTATTCAAGTACTGAAAAAACAATTAAAATTGGGGGGATACCTATAGATGATCTTTTTCCTGCTCCAACAAGACCGCCTGATGGTGATGCCAAACAACCCGGCCCTAAACAACCTGAGGAACCAGTTTATGTGCCGAAATTCTCTCAGCCCTACATCACCATTTCCTGTATCATTTTGTTGCTAATTGGCACCATTTCTTTTGCTTATTGGGAACATAGGACCAAAATCAGGATGCCAGCATCAGATGAAAAATTTATGTACTGGGATGAAGATCACTATGAGCCCATTAAGGATGGGAAACAAAATGTTGGTGCGCCAATAATTCCTTTAAATGAGAAAACGCTAACACAGCAACAGAAAATCACTTTACCTGATACCTTGACCAGTTATTCAATTGGTAAAGTGTGGTATAAAGGCCATGGAAAGGATCATGAGTTTTTTACCGCCAGCGGTCCTTATCCTCAGGATTTACAACGGGTTTTAAAACCACTTACCAGTACGATTTTAACCAGGTACACGTCTAATTACAGGTATATACTTACCCGACTGGTATGGTTTATATGTGCTGCTTTTTTTATAAGCCTGTGTGGTTATGGAATGAGCAAGCTGGAGAAAGAAGTGAAACCCGCTGTGAAAGAATCAGATACTGAGGAAGAAGAAACAACGGCGCTTCTTGGCAATGAGTTGCAGGCTACTGGTGCGTAGCGTGAGCAGATGATGGCCGGCAGGTGTTGGAAGTTGATAATGGTTTAATTCAGATATTCAAACCTGAATTAAACCATATATGAATTTTATTTTCCCCAGTTTACCTGGATGTTGTGTTCATGGGCATAGGTTTTGCCTTTTTCCATTAAGGCATTAAAGGTTTGCTCAAAACGTGCCCCATATTTTTCAGCGATATTTTTAATCATTTCATCTTTGGCTGCCCGACTGCCTTTACTGTCGCAGAGTTTTGCGTAAGCCAGGTATTCATTTTTATAAACAGGGATAACCAGTTCGTATAATTGCTGGGAGAGGGCTTTAATTTGTTTTTCTTCTTCTCCGGAGGCTGAAAGTTTTTTCACTTTCTCCAGCGATTGTTCGAGGTATAATATTTTGTTATTGAGGCTAACTGCTGCTTCATTGCCTTTCTTTTTACTGGACGGGATATCGGGATATTCTTTCGTTTCATCTTCAATATGCCGGGCCAGATTGGCACTGGCAAAATCGTTGATCATATTGGTGTTAAGGATGGCGATGTCGAAGAAACGTTCAGGAGTTTCGGAGCAGGCCGTGCAGAAAAGGCTAAACAGGATTAAAATTGCGGCCAATGGCTTTAGGGATAGTGCTGGTAATTTGTTCATGATCTAAATGGTTTCCTTACTAAATTTAAGCTTCGGTAGTAGCAAAGATTGAGCCGTTTTTGGGCTTGGAGTGGGTTAGCCGTTTTTAACTGATTTAGACCATTAACTGGCTGAGCATACTAAACAATCCCATTCTTTAAAACCAGGCCCCTCTACGGGATGAATGCCAGCTAACACTGCACCGCCATTTTACTTCGTTGCATGGTTTGGCAATAACAAACTATTTTTTTCATGCGGAGTGCTTTTCAGCGGTGATGTGAATTTATATCAGGAAATATTACCCCGCCGATATTAAATTCCACGTGCTCCTAATCTTTTCGAAATCAATTAAACATATACAACATGAATTTAGCGTGTAAATTATGCTACTCATTTTAGCAATAGAATGCTGTGGCATTTCTTTGCCAAAGCATACCACCTGCCATCCTGTTTGGATGCTGTTAAAGAGCAGTGCAGGAGGTTTTTCCGATTCGCGTTTTTTGTTATATTAGTGTTTGATTGTTAACGCAATACAGCCGAAATATTCCTGTTTTTTAAACTCTTATTACGCCATCTTGTGAAATACTCTTTCTACCAACATTTAATAGTGAGGTCGGCCGCTTTGCCAATAGCTACCAGTTTACAGCCAGAAGCTCTTATACAAATGTGGAAAAATCCTTTTATACGGGAGAGCATCTATCTGGCCAGTAAATCCCTTTATAACGACTTGGATAACCTTTTCAGTGCTACCGAAAAAATCGACGGCTTAAAGAAAGAAAACCTGATCAGAAGTTTTTATAAATATCTTGCGCGTATGAGCAACCGTGCTACTCCTTTTGGCTTGTTTGCCGGTTGCTCGGCATTGCAATGGGGTACATCATTGCAAATGGTGTTAAGTGAAGGCTTTAAAAGAAGTATAACCCTGGATGCCGCTGTTAACGAACAGTTGGCAGAACTTGGCGAAATACATGATCCTGCAGCCGCTTATGTGCTGAACAACACAATTTACCTACAGGGCAAACAATATAAATTTATTGTATGTCAGTTGGTTGACGGAGAACGTTTATATGAAATTGTTGGCCTGGCCTATAATGAGGTTATTGCCCGTTTGGTTAACCGTATGCAGGGAAATGCTTATACCTGTAAGGAGATGAGCGCATTACTTGGCGATTTTGATCCCGATGAATCCATGGCTTTTATCAACCAGCTTATCCAGATTCAATTTTTAACCTATACCGGCAAGCCAAGTATCGGATTGCGTTTCCCGGATTATCTGCCACAGCCCTGGCCAAAAGCCCTACAGCCTGAATTACATTTAATAACAACCATATTGGAAAGAACGGCTGATCGATATGGTGTAAGCGAAACTATGATTAAGGACTATCAGGAGATTGAGATTAGTCTTAAAAAGCTATTGGGTGAAACCCCGGCCAACTGTATCCATGTAACTAAAGTAAATTATTTACAGAAGGCTACTGTTCAGAACAGCTTACAGAGTAAACTTTTACGAGGGATAAAACTTCTTCATAATTTAACTGATTTTGCCCCACAGAAAAGGCTCAAACAATTTCAGACACAGTTTCTGCAGCGATACCAGGGCCGTAGTGTATCGTTGCTGGAAGCCTTCGATCCAGACAGCGGACTGGAATATGGCCAGTGGCACAATAAGGAAACCTTATTTACCGAAGGTTTAAATGCTGGTTTAATCAGGCCGGTAGAGCAGATGCCCTATACCGAAAATAATTTAAAACTGCTCAAGGTGCTAACCTCGGCCAATGTAGGTGGCGATTATACCTTTACCCTGCCGGAAGATTTTGTGCCTGAAAAGCCTTTAAACAATCTGCCGCAAAATTTGGCAGCTGTTTTCCAGCTTTTTGATCAGGAGCAACTTTTTCTTGAAATGGTTGCAGGTACTGGCAGCCTGGGCCTTTTGGCAAGGTTTGCTGACGCCGATGATGACATTAAACAATTGGCTGTAGCCATGGCTGCGAAAGAAAGCCTTACTAATCCTGATGCCATTTATGCAGAAATTATTCACCTGCCCGAAGAACGTTCTGCTAATGTAATGTCGCATCCACAATTTTGGTCGCACGAGTTAGCCTATATTAACCAGGCAGGAGGAAAGCAGGTAATCAGCCTTGACGAAATTGAGGTAAAACTGCAGAACGGCCTCTTTAAACTCTTCTCTAAAAAGAAAAAAAAGGAAATTATCCCAAAGTTGAGCAGTGCTTACAACTACAACCGCTCACAACATCCCATATATACTTTTTTATGTGATATTCAGCACCAAAATGGTCCAAATGGCCTGAGTTTTAATTGGGGGCGTTTGGCCGGAGATTTTGTTTTTTTTCCGCGCATAGAAACTACTTTCGGTGTCATTTTACACCGGGCTACCTGGAAATTTTCTGCAGCTGATCTTAAAGCCATTACCAAAAAAACAAATAACGAAGGCAGCCGATCGGAAGCTTTTAAACAGTTCAGGTTGGAATGGAAGATACCGGACAAATTTTTTGTGGTAAATGGCGACAATGAATTATTAATTGATGTAGAAAATGCATTATCAGTTGATGTTTTGCTGAAGGAAGCTGCAAAAACTGTTGATCATCTGGTGCTTAAAGAGTGTTTGCACAGCCAGATGGAACCTGTATTGCAGAACCAGTCAGGCCAACGCTATGCGCACCAGTTTGTTGCACCCCTCTTCGCCATCACGGAGGCAAAAAAGGCCAGCTATCCGTTAAACCAAAGTACAATAACCCGACATTATTTTCCGGGGAGCGAATGGCTTTATGTTAAGATATTCTTAAACGAAAATACTGCTCAGCAGGTTTTAATTGCCCTATATAAGCTTCTCGATAAAAACAAAGGTATAATTGATTATAAAAAATGGTTTTTCATCCGCTATTACGAATTTGGCCACCATATACGTTTACGGATATTGCTGCATAGTGCCGATGATTTTCAGCAGACCTATTTTCTGGTTAAAAAGGTACTTGATCCCTTCATCCTGCATCAGCAGATCAGCAATATCCAGCTGGATACATATGAACGTGAAATTGAACGCTATGGGGCCGAACAGATTGAGTTGGCTGAAAGCCTTTTTGATGTGGACAGCAGGTTCTGTTCCTATATTTTTTTACTGTTCGAGAATAACAACTATACTGAGCAGGGCTGGCTGGTTATTTTTTGGGTGATGAAAGAATACCTATCACGCAAAAGCGAAGATGCGGCTATACAATTAAAGTTTGCTGAAACTCAACTGGCTTTTTTTTTAAAGGAAATGGATAGTAAGCTGATTAAAATACAGATAGATCAGCTATTTAGAAAATATGGTGCCATCTTACCTAAGCTGGTAGAGGAGTACGAAGCATTATTGAACAACAGGCGCGAAGAAATAGAAGTGCTGCTGGAGGGGAAACATGTGGATTGGAACGATAGTTTTTTAGCAGGTGTGATCCACATGCTTATAAACCGCTACTTTGTAAACCAGCAAAGGCTGCATGAGTGTCTTTTATACGGAATAATGGTTAAACAACTAAAATCTGGTTTGGCCAGGGCCAGCCATTGATTATTTGTATAGTGTTTTATTCAGCATGTAGAAAAAACTATCGCGGTAGGTAACCCCGATAGGCACTTTCTCAGTAATGTTATCAAACAGGATCATATTCCCGTCAATTGATTTGATTTTTTTGATCGCTATGATATATGATTTATGGGTTCTGATAAATTCTCCCTCAGGCAAGCCATCCGATAGCGATTTCATGCTCACCAGCGATACATGGCGTTGTGTATCAGTAAACACCGAGCAATAATTTTTTAAGCCTTCGATATAAACAATGTCCTCAAAATTGATCCTCACAATTTTGCCGCGGTCGGTTTTTAAATAAAAAGCTTCCGTTTTGGTGCTAAGCTGCTTATTATCCTGGTCTTTTTTTAAAGAATGCAGCATCATTTTATCCAGTACCTTTTGAGTGGCACTTAAAAAACGATCAAAAGAATACGGCTTTAAAAGATAATCCAAAACATTGTTTTCGAAACCGGCAACAGCAAATTCACTATAGGCCGAAGTAATGATTACTTCGATACCAGGCGGCAGCATTTTGATCAGGTCAATGCCTGAAAGTTCTGGCATATTGATATCCAAAAAGACCAGATCAACATGGTTTCCCCTTATTTCAACCAATGCCTCTATTGGATTGGTGAACACACCTGCCAAATTGAGGAATGGAACCTTATTTACAAAATCTTTTAAAATATTGTGTGCATAAGGTTCATCATCTATAATAATGCAGTTAAGTTGTTTCATAGCTTTTTAGCGGAAATTTTAATTTACATTCGTAGGTATGTTCGGTTTCGGAAATGGTAAGCGAATGGTTATCAGGGTATAATTCATTTAGTTTTTGTTTCACATATTCGATACCTATTTTGTTTGAATGTACCTTTTTATTATTGTTTTTATAGTTAAAAGAATAAAAAAGAAGCTCGTTATCAATTACTTCAATACTTAAAATGGCTGTCTTTGCAGGATCTTTGATTATGCCATGTTTAAAGATATTTTCCACCAATGTAATGAGGATAAGTGAAATTACCTTTTTATCTTTCGTATTTGGCTCAAGCCTGTACTCCATCGAAAGTGATTCATTTCTTTCATCATGGATCCTGATAAAATCGTGGATATAATTCAGTTCGCTTTCCAGTGTACTATAGCCCCCTTCGCTACCGGTTAAGGCATGTCGCATGATATTGGAGAGCATCAGTATTGATTTACCTACATCGGGCATTGCTTTATAGGTTTTAGAATGTAAAAAGCCCAAAGTATTGAATACAAAATGTGGATTGATCTGCGATTTGATGAGGTTAAGTTCGGCCTGGAGCGCATTTTTTTTCAAACGTTCCTGTTCCTGCAACATATTCATCCTTTCCAGGTTATAACGGTAAACCTCCTTATCACGTTTGGCGGCAAGCTGTGCAAAACTGAAACCCATGGCGATAATGTAAAAATAAAGCCAACGCATCACCAGCGCTGTAATCTGGTAACGGGTGAGGTAAATCTCCAGGTTTTTATCATATAGAAAAACCTCTACCGAAATCTTCATCACGGCAGATACCGCAAGTGTAAACAGGGTAATTAATGTGATGCCTAAAACCTTTGCCATCAGTGAACGCTTCTGTTCTTTTATAAACATAAAGCCCAGCCATGTGGCATAAAATACAGCAATGTTAATGGCAAATGATAATACGGTAAATAGCGGACGGAGATCAAGCCCGGCAAAATAACTGATCAGAACTTCGTAAAGAATATATGCCGCCCATACGATGATATGGATGCCGATGTTTTTTCTATCCATTTAATTTAGTTTGTCTGCCTTAGGAATGAAATTTCACTTGTCCTTTTATAGCCACTCATTCGTCATCCAAAACCGCTCATTGGTACAAATTATTTTGAAGCCTTTCTAACAAACTCCAAATTTATATCAATAACAAACCATAAAGCTATGAAAAATCAAATTAAAGTTTCACTACCGCAAATCGAAGTTAAACAAATTCAGATTCTTAACCGCAGTACGTCTGCAAAAACAATGGTTTTAAATCAGCGCGGAAGTTATTTTCCAACAGAAACACTGGTAACAACATTAACTGGTATTTAATTATGAAAGCAACACTACTGAAAAAGCTTGGCCTGGAAAATTCGGCAACTGTGTTATCTGATGAATTAAGCGACATGATCGGCGGTGGTCAGTCAGAAGATGATATTCGCTTAAGCCTCAACCTTCCTTTCGAAGCAAAGTTATCGGGCTACGCCTTAATGCATGTTGCCCAGCGTAACCAGTACCATAAGCGGGTAAGCCAGGAAGACAGCCTGATATAAAACTGTAAATGCTGATCAATAGCAATATGACAGTAAAAAAATACAGTGTTGAACAAGGATATACTACATGCCTGAAAAGCAATCTACCTATGAAAAACGCTCGGAATGGCTCTGTTGAAAGTGCTTATGGAGGATAGCCATCTACTGTCCTCCAAGGCATTTCCATCTCCACCTGGCTTTAATCATTAATCTCAATTTTAAACTATTGAACATGAAAAAACAGCCTAAAATCAAACTTTCTTTAGCTAAGGAAACCATTGCTAAACTGAATGAGGAACAAATGGAACTGATTTCCGGAGGACATTCGGTTTGCAGCAAGTTAGTTACGGTGATTATGGAAGAAGGACTCAGTTCTTCAACTGAACAAGGAGGAAGTTGCAATCCAACATTTATGAAATCAAGAACCTGCCCGGCAACCGGTTCATGTGCTTGTACCTGCGATTAACTTAGTGATATAAAAAATATACAAAATGAAAAAGCAGCCCAAAGTCAAACTTTCCTTAGCAAAAGAAACCATTGCTAAACTGAATGAGGAACAAATGGAACTCATTGCCGGTGGACAGGGATTGCCATTAAATGGCCCCGTTACTGCAAAAACAGAAGTAGATGCCTTAGGAGACGTTGGCAACTGTGGGCCGCAAACCGTTCAGGTTTCCAAAACATGTCCGGCCACAACTTCCTGCCTGTGCGTGTGCGAATAATGCAAATATCTAACCCTACATCACCATGAAAAAACAGCTAAAAACAAAACTTACATTGAATAAAGAAACAGTAGCAAAGCTTAACGAAGAGCAGATGGAACTGGTAGCAGGAGGTCAGGCTGCCGGGGCCAATGCAACAGTAGTGATAGACATTGGGCTTGATACTGATACAGGTAAATGCGGCGGTAGCACAGGTCCTTCATGTCCCATTCATTCCAAAACCTGTCCACCTACCAGTACTTGTTGCTGCGCGATTTAATAAATACCTGCACTAAATCACTAGAAAAAAAGACAGACTAAAAAGGGCTTATTGAGTACAGAAACCTCGCAAAACTAAATTAAGAGCAAATGAAGCTGATAGCTGGTTGACATGCCTGGACACTGATGCAACAAATTGTACCGGATGTTCTTTCAGAAACATTCTCAAGGAGCAAAGTCGGTGGTAAACAGACAGTAACGGTTTTCAAAAAACTGCTTTCAAATGAATCGGCTGTCAGTGATGCTAATAAAAAGCAAAATAACTTAATCAATCACCATAAAAAATCAAATCTTATGAAAAAACAACTCAAAACCAAACTATCCCTTAACAAGGAAACCGTTGCCAAACTCAATGAAGAACAGATGGAACTAATTGCCGGTGGTCAGGCTGCTGCTGATGGCTCCACTTTCGTAGTGGGCCTGAGTTTGGAAGCCGAAGCTGCCGACGGCGGCAGCTGTGGTCAGAAATCAATTATTGCTTCAAAAACCTGTCCTGCAACCA
The DNA here is from genome assembly GCF_900111825.1 of Pedobacter suwonensis. Classification (GTDB taxonomy): domain Bacteria; phylum Bacteroidota; class Bacteroidia; order Sphingobacteriales; family Sphingobacteriaceae; genus Pedobacter; species Pedobacter suwonensis. The sequence goes on along the minus strand of NZ_FOJM01000003.1, from coordinate 267,556 downwards.
GTACCTGCGAGTGTAGCTGTAAATAATTAATCATCAAAACATCATGATATGAAAAAGCAATTAAAAACCAAACTTTCTCTAAACAAAGAAACTGTAGCCAAATTAAATGAGGAACAAATGGAGCTGATTGGTGGCGGCCAGGCCGCTGCTGAGAGATCAACGGTGGTTATTGGCTTTGAAGCTGAAGCTTCGGTAGCTGATGACGGTGGCAGCTGTGGTAAGCAATCCATCATTGCCTCAAAGACATGTCCGGCAACCAGTACCTGTAAATGTAGCTGCTAAAAACAATTCATCAATTTATAAACAAAACCTTGGAAAAAATGAAAAAACAATTAAAAACAAAACTTTCCCTGAACAAGGAAACTGTTGCAAAACTCAATGAAGAGCAGATGGAACTGGTAGCTGGCGGCCAGGCTGCTGCTGCTGGCTCTACGGTGGTAATCGGTATTGAGCTAAGGGCTGAAGCAGCAGCAGTAGAGGGTGATAGCTGCGGCAGGCAATCCATTATTGCTTCAAAAACCTGCCCTGTAACCAGTACCTGTGGGTGTAGCTGTAAATAATCATTAACTATAAAAACCTCAGAAAAAATGAAAAAGCAATTAAAAACCAAACTTGCGCTGAACAAAGAAACTGTTGCAAAATTGAACGAAGAACAAATGGAACTGGTAGCCGGCGGTCAGGCTGCTGCTGCAGGTTCTACAGTTGTAATTGATATCCCGATTCTTTCTGCTGCAGAGGCTGAAGGCGGAAGCTGCGGTAAGCAATCCATTATTGCTTCAAAAACCTGCCCTGTAACCAGTACCTGTGGGTGTAGTTGTAAATAATTAATCATTAATTATAAAAACCTCAGAAAAATGAAAAAGCAATTAAAAACCAAACTTGCGCTGAACAAAGAAACTGTTGCAAAATTGAACGAAGAACAAATGGAACTGGTAGCCGGCGGTCAGGCTGCTGCTGAAGGTTCTACAGTTGTAATTGATATTCCGATTCTTTCTGCTGCAGAGGCTGAAGGCGGAAGCTGCGGTAAGCAATCCATTATTGCTTCAAAAACCTGTCCGGCTACAAGTACATGTAAATGTAGTTGCTAAATCAAGATACATTGCCGGTAAGTGCCGGCAATGTTTTACGCCGCAGCAGATCTGAGTATGCTGCACAATACTAAAAGCCATGAAAACATATATCATATTCATACTCGTTTTTTTAAGTACAGCTGTCTTTGCCAGCCATGCGAAAGCAGAAAGCATTGTTGCAGACAGTGTGAACTTAAAATTTACCGGTAAGGTAATCGATTCTGCTTCTAAAGAACCGCTCATTTACGCACAGGTAGTAATTAATGATGGCCCTAAAATAATAGCACAGGTACTTACAGATACTTTGGGCAGGTTCGAAGCAAAGATAAAGCCAGGCACCTATAGGGTTAAAATATTTTATATGGGTAGCGAAAACCAAATTTTTAACCTCGTGGCTGCTGATAATCCAACGCATGCATTAAGTAAGGTTTTTAACGTAAAAATAAACACCGAACTGTTGAAAGAGGTTTCTGTATATGCCAGGCGCAAAGTAATTGAAAACACTGCCGATAAAATTGTTTATCATGTAGACCGTGATCCGATGGCAAAAAACAGGTCGCTCAGCGAAGTGATCAAAAAAGTTCCGTTGGTTACCGTCGATTTTAAAGGCGTTCCTTCTTTAAAGGGCAGTGAAAAAGTGCAGGTTCAGGTTAACGGGCGCTCAGTTACCGACTATGCCATTCCGGTTGACCAGGCCCTTAAAATGATTCCAACGGCTAATGTAGAAAGCGTAGAAGTGATTACCAGCCCCGGAGCAAGCAGCGATGGCGAGAGTCTGGCCGGTATCATCAACATTATAACCAAAAATACCCTTTCTTTAGGCGGAAATCTTACCGTGGGCGTAGAATCAACCATTGGTAAAAGTTATACCACCAAACCTACCTTAAATTTTACGTATGGCGTGGGCAAGGTAAACTTTTCTCTCAACGGAAGTTATACCAATTTTAAAACACTGGGTTTTAGCAGCCAGCTTTATTCGAGAAGTAATTTCTTACAAACACAACAGGGAAATTTAGGTTACGAAGGCAATCCTATTTACTTAAATGGAGGACTGTTTTACGAAATCAGCAGAAACCAATCGCTTAATGCAGGTTTTACAGCTTCAAATTCGCCATACACTTTTAACCAGAGCCTTCAAACCAATATCAATAATCAGGGAACAGTAAACATATTTAATCGTTTTTCCGACAATTCGGTTAAAGCCAAAAGCTTATCAGCCAATCTTGATTATAAATTAAAATTTAATAAACCCGGAAAAGAATTTAACGTTGGTGCTTTGTTCACTGCAGGTAAACAGGACAACCTGAATAACAGCACCAACAATTATGTTTCAGGTAATGATATACCTTTTTTAAGAGAGTTAAGCATCAATAACAGCAATATCCGGACACTTATCCTACAGACTGATTATAAACTTCCTTTAGGTAAACATAAGCTGCAGGCGGGTATCAAGATTACTAACAGGCATTTCGATTCGCAGTATCAAAATGCGATGAGCAACCAGCTAAATGCGGAGCCATCCATTTCCGACGAATATGCTTACAATCAGGGGGTTTATGCCGCATTTGGCCAGTTGCAGTTGATGTTGCCCAAAAAGTGGACCATGATCGGTGGTATGCGTTACGAAAGGACGCAGAACGATGCCAGGTTTATATCTAACCATAGTAGCGTAAACCAGGGATTTAATAGCTTTTTGCCTACTTATGTCATCGGGAGAAACCTAAAAAACGGCATGATCAGCCTTACTTACAGCTATAAGATCTCGAGGCCGGGCATTTCATACCTTAACCCCTTCCAGAATTTTGTAAATGCCAATACCGTATCGCAGGGTAATCCCGATCTACAGGCAGAACATAAAAATGGCCTAAACCTTGCCTTTTCGCATAATGCGGGCAAAGTTTATCTCTATGTTGATGCAAGTGCCGATTTCTGGTCGGATTATATTTTGCGTGTAAATCAGTTTGTTAACAATGTGAACCAGATTACCTATAAAAACATTGGTTCATACAGGCAGTTTGGTACTTCTGCAAACTTGAACCTGAGCATTACCAAGGCACTTGGTTTAAATGTTGGCGGTACCTTAAATCTCATCTCAACCAACGATGCGGCCTTTAATGCCACCTACAATGAGAAATTAAACTTTAACGCCAGTTTTATCGGTACTTACAATTTTAAAGGTGGTTATAACCTGCAAGCCGAGTATTACCTCTACTCGAAAAACTATTTTTTCCAAAGCAGGGTAGCACAACCCAATACCTCGGCGGTAAGCTTTAACAAATCTTTTATGAAAGATAAGATCAACCTGAGTGTAGGGGTAATCAACCCATTGAACAATAAAATAGAGTACGATATGCTGAACATCAACGGCGGCCTTACTAACCAAAATATCCAAAGCGTTTATGGCAGGGGGCTAACTTTCGGTTTTAGCTACCAGTTTGGTAATGATAAAGTAAATAAAAAGAGCAAAAGCAATATTAAAGATAACGATACCAAAGAAGGAAGCACTAATCCTATTGGTTTTTAAATAACAGACGATGAAAAGGGACGCGCTTAACCAACAATACCAGTTCTTGCCTAACCTGATGCTTAGGTTTCCATCTTACCACAGCGAGGGCGAGATAACCAAAGAAATGATCAGGGAATTTATCAAGGATGATTTCTTTATGGAAGCCTTGTGGATCGCCTCTAGGGATCTGTATGAGGCAGTACTTCGTATTGATACGATCACCGATCCGAAAAAACTCGAAAAGATCGAAGTAGCCTTATCCAAATATATCAACCGTACCAAAAACCGGGCAACACCTTTTGGCCTGTTTGCCGGATGCGCACCCGTAACCTGGGCAACAGATACGAAGTTGGAACTGGGGGCCATCAATAAACACACCCGCCTGGATATGGGGGTACTCTGCACCATTTTCCGTTATCTGCTTAAGAATGAGCGCATCAAAAAATCTTTGAGTTACAGCGTAAACAAAACCCTTTATGATATCGATGGAAACTATAGGATGGTTGATTATAAAACCCTGGGCTACCGGAAATATACTGTATCGTCTGTTAGCGGATCTGAATATCTGGAGGGAATTATTAATTTCTGTAAACAAACAAAACCCTACCCTGCCATTGCTGCCTTTATTGCAGAAGCCTTTGAGGTAGAGGTTGAAGAAGCCGGTTTATTTTTGGATGAACTGATTGATGGGCAGGTTTTATGGAGCGATCTGGAACCGAGGGTTAGCGGTCCTGATTTTCTCGACCAGATTATTGAAAGTCTGGCGGATGTATTAACAGCAGATCCAGATCACGATGATGCCCTAACCTATCTTTTGGCCTTCAAAAAAATTAAGTCAGTTTTGGCGGATACAGGAAGTATTATACACAAAAAGGAAGAAATATCGGGCATACTACATCAGCTGAACATTGAGTTTAATAGCGAAAGTATGTTTCAGGTTGATCTTTACAAAGACGGTTCGGAACAAACGTTAAGTAATAGCTATGCTGATAAATTGATTGAGGCCGTCCAATTTCTGAGCCAGCTTACGCCAAAACATAACAATAAAGACTTGCAAGCCTTTAAAAACCGTTTTGCCGACCGTTATGATGAACAGGAAATCCCTCTTTTACAGGCTCTGGATCCCGAATCGGGCCTGGGCTACGCAGCCAATACACACCTGGCGGGCGAGGCGCCATTGGTACACCGCATGGTTTTCTCATCAGGCACCACCAGTGAGATCAGGGAGACCCAATACACCGAATTTAGCAAATGGTTGATCGGTTATTTAACCAGCAACCCTTTAAGTAAAGAAATCTGTCTTGATCAGCATGATCTGGGTAACCTCAATATCAACCCTAGTGATTTGCCTCCAAGCTTCTCTATCATTTTCAGGCTTAACGGGGGCGAAGAAGACCAGATTTATCTGGAGCATTGCGGCTGGCCAACCGGTGCCTGTATGATCGGAAGGTTTGGCTATGGCGATCAGAAATTTGAACAGATCCTGCAGGATATCAATACCGTAGAAAATGCTTATTACGAAGGCGCAGTAGTGGCCGAAGTGGCACATCTGCCCGAAGACCGCCACGGTAATATTGCCTCAAGACCAAAATTCAGGAATTATCAGATCCCTGTGCTGGCCGGAAGTGGATCGGATGAAAGCGAGATCAGTCTTAACGATCTCATGGTTTCAGTGCGCAACGGACAGCTTTATTTAAGAAGCAAACGGCTCAACAAAGCCGTGATACCACGTTTGAGCAATGCCCATAATTACGGCATGAATGCCTTGCCTGTGTATCATTTCCTTGGAGATTTACAAGGTGACGACCATAAATACTGGCTGGGATTAAACTTAGAGGTGTTGCCAAAATTGGGTATTTGTAAAATCCCAAGGATCAAATACAAGGAAGTGATCCTCTCGTTAGCCTCCTGGTACCTTCAGGCAGAAGATATTAAAGAGATTTTAACTGTAAATGCTCCTGATCATGATAAAAAGGTTAAACAATTCTTTGAGAAATGGGAACTGCCCCGGGTTTTCATCTTTGCTGATGAGGATAATGAGCTTTTGGTTCACCAGGAAAATCGTATAGAAGTGCTGGCCTGGCTATCAGCCTGCAAAAAGCGAAGCCAAATCGTCTTAAAAGAATATCTGCCGGTGAGCAACACCTTGTTAAAAGATGCAGATGCAAAGGCGGTTAATAATCAGTTTGTTGCCCTGTTAACCAGAAAAGATGATAAAAAAAGACCAAAGCCCGTATTTAATGCAAACCACCAGAATGATCAAGAAGTGAAAAGACAGTATTTTCCGGGAGAGGAGTGGCTTTACGTCAAAATTTACAGCGGCATAAAAACGGCCGATCAACTGATTGGCAATGAATTGCTTGATCTGGCAAAGCAATTGGTAAATACCGGATTGATAGACCAATGGTTCTTCATCAGGTATGCAGATCCCGAGCCACATTTAAGGTTCAGGGTGCATGTAACCACGCTGGATGGATTAGGAACCGTAATGCGCGAGATCAATAGAGCTTTTGAGAAACTATCTGAAACTGGTTTGATATGGAAAATGCAGTTTGATACCTACGAACGCGAAATAGAACGTTATACTGCTGGTGGAATTGCTTTGAGCGAACAGTTATTCTATTATGATAGTTTAGCCGTATCAAGCTTTCTATCCCGACGCGATATGGTAGAGAGCTTTGAGCAGTTGCGCTGGCTATGGGGCATCCGATCAATCGACAGCCTGCTTAACGATTTTGAGTTTTCGCTTGCCGATAAGCTAAAAGTGATGGAAATACTTTCCGCTTCTTTTCATCAGGAATTTAATTCGGATGCTTTGCTAATCAAACAGCTATCGCAAAAATATAGGTTCAGCAAAGAACTGATCGCCAAACACCTCGATGCAGGCAACGACTTTTCAGGCTCAGACCTCTTACAGTACCGCAGTTTCGAAATCATTCCACTGGCACGGACCATTAGGGAGAAAATAGCGGATGGATCTATCAACCAGGATTTAAATAGCTTGTTGATCAGCTACATCCACATGAATATGAACCGCCTGTTCAAAACCAAGCACCGTGTACATGAGCTGGTGGTATACGATTTTCTTTTAATGTATTATAAATCAACTTTTCATCGTCAAAAAACCGGAATATGAACACTTTAGAAGTAGAAACCACCATCAATACCCGTATAAGAGTGGTATATGAGCAGATTAAACACCTACTGCACCATCAGGAAAATCAGGCCGATTTTATTACCAACGGTAACTTATTTAATGGCTACGCAGGGATCGTTTATTATTATTTCAGTCTGTTGAAAGTTTTCCCTGAAGGCGAAACCAACGCTTACATGGCGCTCGAAAAGCTGATCGAATCATACAACTCGCAGGAAAATATGGCCAGTAAATACATGACTTTCTGCAGTGGCTTATCTGGCTTTTATTTCCTGATCCAAAAACTGGTCGAACAGGAATATCTTGATGAACTGTTCCTAGAAGATGTGTTGCCTATCAATGAACTTATTTTTGAAGATACCCAGCGTTTGCTCAAAGACGAAAACACCGATTTTCTTCACGGTGCAAGCGGACAGATGCTATATCTTTTAAACTGCAAAAACGATCCTAACCGCGAAACATATCTCAATATTCTTGTGGATGAGCTCCTTAAATTTGCCATCATTGACGAAAAAGGAATGCGTTTTCCAAATAGCACAGTAAAAGAATTTCAGAATACGGATAATATCAATATGAGCCTTTCACATGGGAATGCCGGCATTTTATTGGTGCTGTTGAATATTTTCAATGGAGGCATTGCAAAGGAAAAACTAGAAAAAGCGATTAAACAGGGACTGGATTACTTTATCCACTACCACCATCCACGTAGCTCGGCTAACTTTTCGGCCTTCCCGCTCTTAGTTAACGAAGCCATGAACACACAGGAACTGCTTGATGGCGAGTTTTATGCCGAAAACTACAGTTGGTGTTATGGAGATTTGGCGGTAACCTGGCTATTGTACCAAAGCAGCATTGCGTTTGACGAGGTTGGCTACCGCGATCTTGCCGATGAGGTAGGCAAGGCAATGGCGCAAAGCATGATCAACGTACCACAATCAGGTATTAAGATCAACTCACATTTCTGTCATGGTACCTCGGGAATTGCCCTCTTTTTAAACCGTCTTTACCATTTCTCGGGCCTTCCGGTTTATAAGGAAGCTGCACAGATCTGGATGGAAAGCACCCTGGATCACCTGGAAAACGACCTTAGCAAACCTGAGTTTATGAACAGGGAAGGTGCATTTGGCCTGTTGGAGGGTATAAGTGGGGCCATGTTTGTATTGACAGCTGCCGAACATGAAGATATTGCAGCAAACTGGACCGATATGTTTCTTTTATCTTAAATTTTAAAGATTATGAGTATCAACAAAATTGGATTAATGGATTTTGGTACAAGATCCAAAAAGATAGATAGCCTTTCGATCATCGAAAGTGTTATCGAAGATGCGGCTCTGGCCGAAAAACTGGGTTTTCACCGCCTGTGGTATGGAGAACATTTTATTACTTCGGCCAACTCGCCATGGTTTAGCCCCGATATGCTACTGCCCCTTATTTGCGGAAATACCAATACGATCCGTGTAGGCATTGCAGGTGTACTGGCAGGATATACCTCACCAATCAGAACCGCTTCGAGCTATAAAATGCTTAATAACCTGTTTAATAACCGTATTGATTTGGGTTTTGCCAAAGGTACACCAGGGGGGAATTTTTTACCTTTTTTTAGTCAGCCTAAAATTGCCAGTCACGAAGAAGGGATGCAGCATATCCAGAGTCAGATAGCAGCGATCAGCAGCCTGTTGCATGATGAGGACGAGCATGTTAAAAATGGTGTTATTCTGGCTCCCTATAGAGGCTCAGTTCCTTCACTGTGGAACCTCGGCGGTTCGCCTCACAGTTATCAGGCCAGCTTAAGCAACCAGCTCAACTGCTCCAGAACCCTTTTTCACAAAGGGGTAAACCTCGAATTGGGCCTCGACAATCTTAAAGCCTATCGGGAAGATTTCTACAAACAATTTGGCCGTTTACCTGAAGTGAATATTGCCCTTGCAGGTTTTACCAGTCCGAATAAAAGCAAAAGGGAGGAAGTAATAGCGCTTTCCGAAGCGGAATTTGACTTTGTAGAACCTAAAACAAGACTTTGCTGCGAACCACAGGAACTGTTCGATAAAATGTCGGCCTATGCGGAGATGTATGATGCAGATGAGGTTATATTTTTCGACATTGCCCGCGACCCAGATTACCGAAGAGAAAGCATGGCCTGGATGAGCGAAGTATTCGGTATGAAAAATAGACAACAATTAGTAGCCTAATTTAAAAATCTAACCATGTTTAAACTAAACTACAGACCATCGATTCCTATATACCGCCAGTTGGAAACAAAAGATTGCGGACCAACTTGTTTGCGCATGGTATTAAGCTACTACGGTAAGTCTTATACTTTAAATACCATCAGACAGGCTTGCAGGGTTAACCGTGATGGAAGTACCTTTCTAGGGCTTAAGGTAGCGGCAGAAAAATTCGGCATGAATGCAATATGTGTAAAACTGCATTATAACGACCTATTCAATGCCGATATCTGGCCCGCCATTATCCATTGGAAAACCAACCACTTTGTGGTGCTTAAAAAACTGACCAACGACGAGGCTGTGATTATTGATCCGGCACAGGGAAAAGTTAAAATAAGCAGATCTGAATTTCTGGAGCATTGGAATGCTGTAGAGGAAAAAGGATATGCCCTTATTTTAGAACCTGATGCTGATCTGGAACAATTGAATCAAGAAGAGCAGGAAGCGCAAACAAATGTAAGTTTCTGGAAGCTCTTAGGATATTTGAAAAAGCACAAATCGTTGATTTTACAGTTATTGATCGGTTTAGTAGCCAGCTCGATATTGGAATTAAGTTTGCCCTTTCTAAGCAAATTGCTTATTGATAAGGGTATAAAACTCAAGGAAGTAAATGTTATTTACCTGGTACTCATTGGTCAGGTGGTGGTGTTTGCGTCCAAATCTTTTATCGAATTTGTACGCTCATGGATTTTATTGTTTGTGAGCGTGAGGGTAAACCTAAATATTTTGGTCAGCTTTTTTATCAAACTGTTAAACCTGCCTCTGTCTTTTTTCGAAACACGTAAACAAGGTGATGTAATGCAGCGCGTTAACGACCATACCCGGATAGAAAACTTTTTGACAAGCAATACCTTAACAACCGTATTCTCTTGTTTCAACATCTGTGTATTGAGTATTATCCTGTTTCACTTTAGTAGCCTCCTGTTCCTTATTTTTGCAGGAAGCAGCATTTTATATGTAGGCTGGGTATTTTTATTCTTCAATAAGCGAAGGCAGATCGATCAGAAAAGATTTGAGGTAAATTCTTCGGTACAGAGCAAAATTGTACAGCTTATCGAAGGCTTTCAGGATATTAAAATCAGCAACTCTGCTGATCAGAAAAGATGGGAATGGGAATCGCTCATTGTGAAAGAGTTTAAGGTTAGGGTTAAAGGACTCACCTATAACCAATATCAACAGGCAGGCTCGCTGATCATTACTGAAATGCGAAACATCGGGATTACTTTTGTAGCCGCATTTATGACCCTCAGGGGTGAAATTAGTTTGGGAAGCCTTTTCGCCATCCAGTTTATAGTAGGCCAGCTTATTGCACCAATAGAATCGCTGATTTTCTTTTTGCAATCATATCAGGATACAAAAATGAGTTTAGAACGGTTAAATGAAATCCACGATATCCAGGATGAACAACCTGAAACGGCTACAAAGGTAAAAATAGATCAGCTGATTGGTGATATTTCAATCCAGAATCTACAGTTCAGCTATCCTGGATTTGAAAATAAGGCCGTTTTCAATGGTTTGAGCCTGGTGATACCTAAAGGAAAAATAACGGCTATAGTTGGACTAAGTGGAAGTGGCAAAACCACGTTATTAAAGCTTTTACTCAAACTATATGATCCAACCGGTGGGATCATTCACATCGGAAAAGAGAAACTAAATGATTTAGATGTTGGACAGTGGCGAAACCTATGTGGCACTGTTTTACAGGATGGTTTTATCTTCTCAGATACTATTGCAAAAAATATCGCACTGGGTTTTGAAGAGATAAATGAAGAACGGTTGCATGATGCAATCAAAATGGCAAACATAGGTGATTTTGTTTACAATTTGCCAAAAGGTATAGAAACTGAAATTGGTATTGGTGCAAATGGCATATCGCAAGGCCAAAGGCAGCGTTTGTTAATTGCACGGGCAGTTTATAAAAACCCTGAATTGTTACTTTTTGATGAAGCGACAAATGCACTTGATTCGAACAACGAGCAGACTATTATGAATAACCTCAGGGATTTTTTTGACAACCGCACGGTTGTTATAGTGGCGCACCGGTTAAGTACCATCAAAAATGCCGATCAGATTTTTGTAATGGAGTACGGCAAGATATTGGAATCAGGAAACCATGATACTTTAATGAACAATAAAGGGCCTTATTTCAATTTAATCAATAATCAACTCGAAAAAATAAAATAATATGGAAATTCAGGATAAAATGAGTGCTGATATTAAGCATATACTTAACAAAAAACCTAAGGGTGTTATACGTTTTGGTTCTGGCATTATGCTAACAATAATCATAGTTTCAATCCTCTTTTATTTCTTTAAAGAAGATATCAAAATATTAAGTATTTTTAACTATTTCAGTTACACTAAATAATTAATTCAAACATATCCAAAATTTAATATTATGCATAGATATATTGTTTACATCTTGAGCATAGCATTTTTAAGTGCTTGCTCTTATGGTACATACGAAATGAACAAAGGCCCACTTAATATTGCAGCTAAAGCCAGTTACAAAGTAACCTACAAAGTATTGGCCAGTAGCAGTGCTACGGTAACGTTTACCGATGAAAGTGGAAACCAAAGAACTTTAGAAAATATATCTGGTGAATGGGAAAAAAGCATTGAAATAAAATCCGGACAAAAAGTTCAGTTTACTGTCGATTCGAAAGATAAACAGCAGGCATCCGTTCTGGTAGATCAAAGGCCCGTTTCTGATATAGAAAAAACTAATAAAACCGCACATTATAGCCTTAGTTTTGTATTACCATAGGCCGGGTTCAGTTAGCGGTTTGCAATTAAACAGTCAGCAATCCAATTAACCAGTAAATCCACCTTTCAATCCATATACTTCTCCCTTGTAATCTTCTTTCAGTAACCGCACCGCCATTTTACTCCTTTGCCCGGTTTGGCAATAACACACTACTTTTTTGTTCTTTGGGATACTTTTCAGGGATGATGTCAATTCATATAAGGAAATATTTACCCCACCCATATTATTTTCCTCATACTCATAATCTTCGCGTACATCGATCAGGAAAACTTCATCAGGAGATTCAGAAAGCCATTGATCTAAAGTGGCTTTATCGATTTCTTTTGGGCTGCTCACTGGAGTTTCAGCTTTAACTATTTCGGTTTGTTTTTCCTGTGCGATTTTAAATACGAGTACCGTATTGTTCAATGCATTGATGGTCATTAATTTACCGGCTAACGTTTCGCCGATGCCGCAAATTAATTTAATCGCTTCGTTGGCCATATACAAACCGATTATTCCAGGCAAAACCCCAATCACGCCACCTTCTCCGCAATTCATGCTTTCGGCTGGCGGTGTTGGGTAAAGATCTCTGTAATTTGCACTTCCCTGGTGATTAAATACGGCAACCTGTCCTTCAAAAGCCAGGATGGAGCCGAATATCAGGGTTTTGCCCAAGGTTACACAGGTATCGTTTACGAGGTAACGCGTATTAAAGTTATCAGAACAATCCATTACCAGGTCATATTCCTGACAGATTGATATTGCATTATCGGAAGTAAAACGCTCGTGATAAGCTGTAAAGCTGACGTGGGGATTGAGCACTGCAAGTTTCGCACTGGCTATCTCTGCTTTTGGCTGGCCAATATCAGTATGGTTATACAGAATCTGCCGGTGCAGGTTGCTTAGCTCCACTACATCATCATCTGCAATACCTATTTTGCCCACGCCTGCTGCGGTGAGGTATTGTAATACCGGACAGCCCAGTCCACCCGCACCGATAATCAGTACTTTGGCCACTTTTAGCCGTTCTTGTCCCTCCAAGCCCAGTTCGGGCAAGATCATTTGCCGGTTGTAACGCTCTAATTCTGTTTTAGCTAACATGATTTATGGATTAAACTCCTATCCCAATCTTTCCAGATGGGTTCGTAACCTTGTTTTCTGATCATGGCGGCAATTTCCTGCGCCGAACGTTCATCAGATATTTCGAACTGCTCCAATGATTGTGGCGCTACTTCGTAACCACCCGGATTGGTTTTAGAGCCCGCACTAATGGCCGTGATCCCCAGTTTAATAATATGGTTTCTGAAATTTTCTGTTTCGCGCGTAGAGATAGACAGTTCCACTTCACTGTTAAATAAACGATAGGCACAGATCAGCTGTACCAGTTCCTTATCATTCATCACCACTTTAGGCTCCAAACCGCCACTAAATGGCCGCAACCTTGGAAAGGAGATACTGAATTTACTCTGCCAATACTGTTTTTCAAGGTAAGATAGATGTAGGGCCGTAAAAAATGAATCTGTTCTCCAGTCTTCGAGGCCAATGAGCACGCCGAGCCCCATCTTATGGATGCCCGCCTGCCCCAAACGGTCGGGGGTTTCCAGGCGGTATAAAAAGTTCGCTTTTTTTCCTTTCGGGTGGTGTTTGCGGTAATCGTCCTGATGGTAGGTTTCCTGGTAAACCAACACTGTATTTAAGCCATGGGGAATAAGTATTTCATAATCTTCCACATCCAAAGGCTGTACCTCCATCGAAATATGGGCAAAATGCGGGCTGATCAGATCCAGTACTTTTTTAAAATAATCGGTATGCACGGTTTGGTTGGCTTCACCTGTTACCAGCAATACATGGTCGTAGCCCATGCCCTTAATCACGGCCACTTCCTGCATAATTTCCATGGAGTTAAGCGTTCTCCTTCTTACCTTATTATCATAACTGAAACCACAATAGGTACAGATATTATTACACTCGTTGGAGAGATAAAGTGGAATATACATCTGAATTACCCGGCCAAAGCGGTCTAATGTTAAACGCTGGCTGATCTGCGCCATATCTTCGATATAGGGCAATGCTGCAGGGGAAATCAATGCTTTAAAATCTTCCAGCGTCCGTTGCTGGTTGTTTAGGGCGTTTTCTACATCTGTCGCCGTTTTGTCGTAAATACTGGCTTTGGTATCGTCCCAGTTGTAGTGCTCAAATACTTCGTTAAAACTCTTCATCTAAAAATGCGGTTAATGGACTGCTTGCTGCAGCTTCATGTTGCTGGCTGCCCAGTTTAGATTTAAAGGCCATTCTACCGGCTTCAACAGCCAGTTTAAATGCCGTCGCCATATCGGCCGGGTTTTTGGCAATGGCAATCGCGGTATTCACCAAAACGGCATCCGCCCCTATTTCCATCGCTTTTGCGGCATCAGATGGTGCACCAATACCGGCATCTACAATTACCGGTACCCGGCTCTGGCTGATGATCATTTCTAAAAAATCGATTGTTCTCAAGCCCTTGTTGCTGCCGATTGGCGATCCTAGTGGCATCACCGCTGCGGTTCCCACATCTTCTAACCGTTTGCATAAAACGGGATCGGCATGGATGTATGGCAGCACCACAAAACCGAGTTTAACCAGTTCTTCCGTCGCTTTGAGCGTTTCAATAGGATCGGGCATGAGGTACTTAGGATCTGGGTGGATTTCCAGCTTGATCCAGTTGGTCTCTAAAGCTTCGCGTGCCAGTTGAGCAGCAAAAATGGCTTCTTTTGCATTGCGCACACCAGAAGTATTGGGTAATAAATTAATGTGCGGATATTTAAGGTGCTGGAGGATATCGTCGTCTTTGCCTTTTAAATCAACGCGTTTAAGCGCTACCGTAACGAGTTCGGAGGCAGAGGCGATTAAAGCATTTTCCATTTCTTTGGCCGAAGAAAATTTTCCGGTACCGGTGAAGAGGCGTGAGCTGAAGGTTTGATCTGCTATGGTTAACATATTTAGGGGTTTAAAGCGGATGCATGGTGAATTTTACTGATGATTTCTGCTAAAGCAGTTGAAGTTTGGACTTGATTGGTGAGTGCTGCCGAGATGGCAATTCCGTAAATTCCGGTTTCGAGTATAGCCGGAATATCTGCTGCTTCAATGCCACCAATGGCAATAATAGGCGTACTTATTCCGGCTTTACTTACTTTATCCATCAGCTTCTGGTAACCTTCCAAACCTACAATAGGGCTTAAGTTCTCCTTTGTTCTCGTAAACCTGAAGGGGCCCAGGCCAATGTAGTCTGCTCCCTCCGCTACCCTTTGCCGGATGTGTTCGAAAGTATTTGCCGTACCTCCGATGATCTGGTGTTTGCCTATAATTTTTCTGGCTTCGGGAACAGGCATATCCTGCAAACCTAAGTGCACGCCATAACTATTTACGGCCTTTGCGAGGTGAGGATAATCATTGATGATCAGTTTGGCGCCATAGTTTTCACATAAAGCCTGCGCGGCTTTTGCAAAAGGTAGAATTTCTGCCTCCGTTTGATTTTTAATGCGGAGCTGGATCCACTTGCCTCCTGCCTGGAGCACCTGCTCAATGGCATCGATATGGGTACCTGTTTTAGGGGCTTGCGATATATACTGTAGGGACGCTATCATATGGGTATGGTTAAATTTTTGATTAAGCCTCGCATTTCACCAAGGCTTTTTTAAAGGTGGTTATGGCTTGTGAAGGGTCATTCCAGATGCTGCCCAAAAGTGCAATGCCATCGAAATTCATTTCTTTAACCTGATCAATTTCAGTTAAACCGATGCCGCCAAGGGCAATGATTTTAGGTGCGGCCTGATGTTTTTCCAATCGGAAGTGAGACGGAATCATACTTTTATAACCCGGCTTGGAAAGGCTGTTAAACACCGGACCAAAGAAACTATAATTATATTGCCCGATCTGATTCCTATCAGCCAGGTGATGGATAGAAGTGCTGAAGATTTTATTTTCCGGCAATTCTCCACTATGCCTTTCCTTCCTGAAACTTTCGGTGTGGTGAATCCGTTGGATATGGTAATCGCCAGCAAGTGAATGAAAATGATGCAAAGCAATCCGTGAATGATATTCAGGTGAAATCCCTTTAATAATCTTCCGGTAAGCTGCTTCGTCAACATTTTCTTTACGTAGGTGAAAAACCTGTAAACCGGCTTCGAAAAGCTGGTTAATCAGGCTACTTTCTTCTTTAAAAAGGGTCGGTTTAGAGATTACAATAAGTTCCATCATAGGCTAGTAATAAATTTCGCTTCCTTTTTCGGTAAACTCTTTCGATTTTTCCTCCATGCCTTTGGCCAAAGCTTCATCTGCGGCTACGCCTTGTTTTGCAGCATATTCGCGCACATCCTGTGTAATTTTCATCGAACAGAAGTTTGGTCCGCACATTGAGCAGAAATGCGCAATCTTGGCGCCTTCTGCGGGCAAGGTTTCATCATGGAATTCTTTTGCCGTGTCCGGATCGAGTGATAAATTAAACTGATCCTCCCACCTGAATTCGAACCTGGCTTTGCTTAAAGCATTATCACGGTATTGCGCTCCGGGATGTCCTTTGGCCAGATCGGCAGCATGGGCAGCAATTTTATAGGTAATTACACCATCTTTAACATCTTTTTTGTTGGGCAGGCCTAAATGTTCTTTAGGCGTAACGTAACAAAGCATGGCCGTTCCGTACCAGCCAATCATGGCAGCACCAATAGCAGATGTAATATGGTCATAACCTGGTGCAATATCGGTCGTTAGTGGTCCTAAGGTATAAAATGGCGCTTCAGCACAATGCTCAAGCTGTTTTTCCATATTGGCTTTAATCAGGTGCATGGGTACATGTCCGGGACCTTCAATAATGGTCTGTACGTCATGTTTCCAGGCAATTTTGGTCAGTTCGCCAAGGGTTTCGAGCTCCGAAAACTGCGCGGCATCATTTGCATCTGCAATACAGCCCGGCCTTAAACCATCACCTAGAGAGAAAGCTACATCGTAAGCTTTCATGATCTCACAGATTTCTTCAAAATGCGTGTACAGGAAGTTTTCCTTGTGATGCGCCAGGCACCATTTGGCCATGATCGATCCGCCACGCGAAACAATTCCCGTAATCCTTTTAGCCGTTAAGGGTACGTAGCGGAGCAGTACACCAGCATGGATGGTAAAATAATCAACCCCCTGCTCGGCCTGCTCGATTAAGGTATCGCGGAAAATTTCCCAGGTAAGGTCTTCCGCTTTTCCGTTTACTTTTTCCAGGGCCTGGTAAATGGGGACAGTACCGATCGGTACCGGCGAATTTCGGATAATCCACTCACGGGTTTCGTGGATATTTTTTCCTGTAGAAAGATCCATAATGGTATCGGCACCCCAACGACAGGCCCAAACGGCTTTTTCTACTTCTTCTTCTATGGTAGAAGTAACCGCTGAATTGCCAATATTGGCATTGATTTTTACGAGGAAATTACGGCCGATAATCATCGGCTCCAACTCCGGGTGGTTAATGTTGCAGGGGATTACGGCACGTCCGGCAGCCACTTCATCACGCACAAATTCCGGCGTGATGTATCCTTTTGGGGTATTGGCACCAAAACTGTTACCCTGGTGCTGGTGGTTCATGATCTCGTGCTGATTGCCCAATTGTGCATTCAATAATTCAATCTGTTGATTTTCCCTAATGGCAATGTATTCCATTTCGGCTGTTATGATGCCTTTTTTGGCATAATGCATCTGCGATACATTGGCTCCAGGCAGCGCTTTATAAGGTTTAGTGGTATAATTAAAACGCAAAGCATCAAGTTTATCATCTGCAAGGCGTTGTTGCCCGTAAGCAGAAGATAATCGATCGAGCTGCGTAACATCCTTCCTGTCCTTAATCCATTGTTCCCTTAAGCGTGGAAGCCCTTTCCGTACATCAATAACGGCATTTGGATCAGTGTAAGGGCCGCTGGTATCGTAAACCGTTACCGGTGGATTCGGTTCGGTTAAACCAAATCCATTGTGGATTTTGGTTTCCGTTAAGCTGATTTCGCGCATGGCCACCTGGATATTATGGATTTTTCCTGGTACAAATATTTTGCGTGAAGCCGGAAATGGACTGCGGCTGATGACTTCCTGATCTGGTGTTTTTTCTTGTTTCATGTTGAATGTTTGAAGGAGAGAAGAAGATAGTGAGTGATTATTGAATGACTGATGAGTGAAGGAAAATGAAAGAATGAGTGATTTCTTGAATGTAAGTGTCCCGGTTCTGTCATTCAAAATTCTTTCATCCAATCCTTATATCACCCCCCCTGAGTGGCTTTGATGACTATGACCTGATCGCCTGGGTTTAACAGATAGGTGTCCCAAACCGATTTGGAAATGATGGTTTGGTTAACGGCTATAGCAATGCCATTTGTCTCCGTTGAAATAACAGCAGTAAGCATCTGTTCGATAGAACACGATTCGTTAAGTTGGTAGTTTTGATTGTTTATAGTTACTTCCATATTTTAAAAAATTGGAAAAACTATAGAGATTGCCCCAGAATGGAGGTCGAAAAGACAGCAATTATAATTGCTTTCACTTTTCCCTTCGGCAGTACTAACTGCATCAGGTTCAAAGGGTATTTCTCAGCACGTAGGCACCCCTAAAGTTTTTTTGTAAATATAGGTGATTAAATTTTTAATGCAAGCAAAAAATGATATAGATAAAATCTATTGATTGCTATTGGTAATATCATTGTCATTCTGAACGCAGTGAAGAATCTTTAAATGATTAATGCAAAAATCATTAAATAAAAATCCTTCGTTATACTACATTGACGTTATTTTGTAATTACCTATTAATGAGCAGAATGCGGCATCATGCATTTCCGTATAGCTAGGCCATAGCACCGTATCGCCGTTCTACTTAAAACCGGCCTAATAAATTTTTCGGACTGCACTGTTCTAGCCATAACACTGGCTTTGAAAGAAAAATTTTCAGCCGGCATTTTTTGTTACTTTTTGATGCCAAAAAGTAAGAGCCCTTCGGCGGCGGTGAGCCGAGGCAAGAATTGTGCGAAGGAAAAAACGTCAATCATATTGATTTTTATATCATAAATTATCCCTCAGAATGACAAATTGGAGCGAGTGAGCGCCCAATTTTTGGCTTACCAGACTGCCGACTTCGGACTAAAGACTATGGACTGGCCAACCGCTTTTCGCAAAAAGCAAAAATTCCTTACCTTTGCACCATCACCAAATCACCCAATCCATGTAAGATTCATTTCTTTTCCAAAAATAGATAACAGGCAGAGCGGTTCCGTTGCTGCAATTATTTACCAATAAAAAGAAATTTATGCTTAATCTACAAGGGGCTGGCTATATCCATGCTAATGGAAATTTGCTGTTTTCAGATTTAAATCTCACCATCAACAAACACGAAAAAATTGCACTCATTGGCCATAATGGCGCAGGAAAATCAACACTTTTAAAAATTTTAGCAGGTAAACTTTTGCCAACTGGCGGACATGTTAAGGCAGAATCGATGCCTTATTATGTACCACAGCTTTTTGGTCAGTTTAATGATTTCACCGTCGCACAGGCACTCCGGATTGAAGATAAACTAAAAGCACTGAACGAAATTCTCAACGGAGAAGTGACCGAGGAAAACATGTTTATACTTAATGATGACTGGGCCATTGAGGAACGCTGTGCAGAAGCTTTAAGCTATTGGCGGTTGGAAGATTTAGACTTAGACCAGAAGATGGAAAGTTTAAGCGGCGGACAAAAAACCAGCATATTTTTAGCCGGCATCGCTATCCACCGCCCGGATATTGTTTTACTGGATGAACCGACCAATCATTTGGATCTGGAAGGCAGAAGCAGGTTATACGATTATATCCGATCAACCCGGACTACTTTAGTAGTAGTGAGTCATGACCGTACTTTATTGAACCAAATTGAGAAAGTTTGCGAATTAAGTTCGCATGGAATAACCCTTTACGGTGGAAATTACGATTTCTATGCTGCCCAAAAGAAAATTGAAAATGAGGCGTTGAATCATGATCTAAAAGCGAAGGAAAAAGCACTCCGTAAGGCTAGAGAAGTAGAAAAGGAATCACTTGAGCGGCAACTGAAGCTTGATGCCAGAGGCAAGAAAAAACAAGAAAAAGCGGGATTGCCGACTATTTCGATGAATACGTTAAAAAACAACGCAGAAAAAAGCACGGCAAAGTTGAAAGGTGTACATGCCGAAAAGCTTGACCATATTTCTTCTGAATTAAGCCAGCTCAGGTCTGTACTGCCTGATGCAGATAAAATGAAAATCGTTTTCGACCAGGCTACACTGCACAAAGGAAAAAGTATTGTGGAGGCTAAGGAGCTCAATTTTGCTTTTCGAGATCAGTTACTTTGGAAGGAGCCGATTAGCTTTCAGGTTTTTAGTGGTGAGCGTTATGTCATCAAAGGTAGAAACGGATCGGGAAAAACCACATTGATTAAGCTTATTTTGGGGCAGCTGCAGCCCTCAACAGGCAGTTTAAATCGCGCGGGTATTAGCTTCATGTATATTGATCAGGATTATTCCCTGATCAACAATCAGCTCACCGTTTACGAACAGGCCCAGCAATACAACTCGGGCGCATTGCAGGAACATGAAATCAAAATCCGTTTAAACCGATTTTTATTTGGTAAAGCCGATTGGGATAAACCCTGCTCTGCCTTGAGTGGCGGCGAAAAAATGCGGTTAATGCTTTGTTCGTTAACCATCAGCAACCAGTCGCCCGATCTGATTGTATTGGATGAGCCCACCAATAACCTTGATATCCAGAATATAGAAATTTTAACGACAGCCATTAATGACTACCAGGGAACACTTCTCGTTATATCGCACGATGAATATTTTCTTGACCAGGTACAGGTAGAATATACCATACATCTTTAAAATAAATATATAGCCTTATCTTCGTCTGAAATTATTAACCCAGTACACCTATGCAAAGCCTGTCAGCATTAAAAAACGGAAAACTTAAAGGAGCGGTTTCGTTAAAACTTTCTGAAAACTTAACTGAATTCCCTATAGAAATATTCGATTTGGCTGATACATTGGAAGTACTGGATTTATCATCTAATCAATTAAATTCGTTGCCAACAGATTTCGGCCGGTTAAAAAAACTGAGAATTTTTTTCTGTTCTGAAAATCTTTTTTCGGTTTTACCAGAAGTACTGTCCGATTGCCCTGCTCTGGATATTGTGGGTTTTAAATCCAACCGGATTGAAGTCGTACCGCCAAAGTCGATCAACCCGAATTTACGCTGGTTGATCTTAACAAATAACAACATTGCTGAACTACCAAAAGAAATTGGCCTTTGCAAAAGGATGCAAAAGCTGATGTTATCTGGCAACCGTTTATCTACACTGCCTGAAGAATTGAGCAATTGCCAGAATTTAGCATTATTGCGGATTGCGGCGAATAAACTCCACGAATTACCGCAGTGGATTATGCAACTGCCAAAACTATCATGGATTGCATTTTCTGGGAATAATTTTAGTAAAACACCAGCTGTTGAAACACTTTCATTGATCAACTGGCACGATTTGGAAATCAGCCATTTGTTGGGCGAAGGGGCATCAGGCATGATTTCAAAGGCCTATCAGGCAGTTGGCAATGAAAAGCAAGAAGTAGCGGTTAAAATATTTAAGGGCGATGTAACAAGCGATGGTTTGCCGGAAGACGAAATGACAGCTTATATCGCTGCAGGTTATCACCCCGGCCTGGTTAATCTGATCGGGCAGGTTGCTTTACATCCGGAAGATAAAAAAGGACTGGTAATGGACCTGATTCCGCATCATTTTTATAATCTTGGCAATCCACCAAGTTTAGAAAGCTGCACCAGGGATGTTTTTCCTGCTGATCGAAAACCTTCTGAAAAACAGATTATCAGTATCGCTAAAACCATTGCTTCGTTAGCAGCTCAACTACATGAAGCAGGCATTATGCATGGCGATTTATATGCACACAATATCTTGATTGATGATGAGGGCAGCACGCTGTTCGGTGATTTTGGGGCAGCAAGCTTTTATGATAAAACAGCTAAAACTGCAGATGCATTTGAAAGAATAGAAGTTAGTGCTTATGGATACCTGCTGGATGATTTACTTTCTTTAAAAAACGAAGAGGTAAGTGAGGAAGTTTATAAAATGATCAGTGAACTCAGAGATGCCTGTTTGGCTACGGCGCCTTTAGACAGGCCTGGTTTTCAGGAGTTGGTTGATGCGTTCCGATAGAAAAATCGTCATCTCGACTGGAGCGCAGCGAAACGGAGAGATCTTATAATCAAGTTAAAGATTTCTCCGCAAGGTCGAAACGACGATTACTTTATAAAAAATATCAATCCTGCTGTTTTTTTGCCCAATCCAATCTTCTCTGATCAGGTGTAGTTGTAACCTTAAAATTTTCGAAGGTGGCGTTAAAACCTTTACCATCCGGACAGGCGGCTACCAACCCGACCATTACAGGTGCGTTATCTTTAAAATAACAAGTTCGCAACATGGTATATTTTTTATCATCCAGCGAGTGGAAAATCTCAACTGCATCCAGTTTTCTAACCGCTTTCATCCAGATTGATGCAGGTGCTTTTTCCAGTTCTACCACGCTCCAGTCACTCGTTTTATGCGTGACAACGGCACTTACATTTTGTTTCCCGTTAACAAATTCTACTCCCGCTTTTATCCACTCTTCTTCATTAATGCGAAGCATCAATCCCATCTGATCAAAAGTAGTTACATAATTTCCGGTAATTTTTACCTTCACCTCAAACTCGCCCCCATAAGTAGCATAGTAAAATGGTGCATCATCAACCGTAAAACCATAATGCGAAATGCGCCAATAATCGGTTTTTGCGGGCACGAACATGCTGAAGGTATTTTTATCTTTAATCTCCCATTTTTCGGGTTCGTTAAACCAGTTCATTTTGGCTAAACTCTGGGCATAGGTTTTGGCGCTCATTAAAGAAAATAGTACCGCAATTGTGGCAAGTGATTTAAGTTTCATTTGTGTGTTTTGTATGTGGTGTGATGCAAACATAATGCAGGAAAAAATTTTGCTAAAGGACATACATCACTATTTTAACGTGATGATTATCACACCAGCATTTGGTTAAAATAAGTTTATCAGGTTTAAAAATCTTGAATAAACAGTACATTTGTTTGCATCAGAAACATGGAATTAGATTTTTTACGGACACACATCCATCAGATCGTTTGTTTAACAGATGAAGAATTTGATCATGCTACATCTTTTTTTACCAGGCGGAGATACAAGAAACACCAGTATATTATCCAGGCAGGTGATGTGGCCAGTCAGGAACATTTTGTAGTGAAGGGCATTGTAAAATCTTCTTATACCGACCACGAGGGAAAAGAATACATTTTACAGTTAGCCATGGAAGAGTGGTGGTTTTCCGATCCAAATGCTTTCAATACAGGTATGCCTGCTACTTTAAATGTAGACTGTATAGAAGATACGGAAACGCTTTCTATTTCATTTGAAAATAAGGAAAAACTCTGTGCCTCCTCTCGCAAGATGGAGTATTTTTTCAGGAAAAAATATACCACAGGCAATATGGCCTTACAAAAAAGGGTATTGGCTTTATTGAGCAACAATGCCGGCGAACGTTACAAGCAATGGCGTAACCAATACCCTTCTCTACAAAAAAGGATTCCGAAAACCCTTATTGCATCTTATCTTGGCGTAACCAGAGAAACTTTAAGCCGATTATCGCTTTAAATTTCAGCGTTCTGTTTGGTTCTGCTTTTACCACGAAGGTTACAAAGAAAAGGCACGAACAGTGGGGAGCATATTGAAGATGATCGCACGACTCTGCTGATCAGATCAAACTCAAAGTTCTGGCGCAACTAATCAGAAAAACCAGTTTAAAAACACACTACTTCCCAAAACCGCGACCAGGTTTCGCCTGCCCCAAGTTTTATGATCCCCTCTTTGCCGGATAGCTCCTGGTTGTGGTTAACGCCATCAGCAACTCCGCACCAGGGTTCTAAACACACAAATGGTGCATCGGGTGCCGCCCATATCCCAAAGAATGGAAACTCCTCAAAATTGAAGTGCAGGCCGTTATCGTTTTTGGTGTTCAGTAAACTAATGCTGTTGCTTTGCAGGTTTTTAAAAACCAGTGCATCGTTATAGAACAGCTCATGTGTAAGCTTC
The DNA here is from genome assembly GCF_900111825.1 of Pedobacter suwonensis. Taxonomy (GTDB): domain Bacteria; phylum Bacteroidota; class Bacteroidia; order Sphingobacteriales; family Sphingobacteriaceae; genus Pedobacter; species Pedobacter suwonensis. The sequence goes on along the minus strand of NZ_FOJM01000003.1, from coordinate 243,684 downwards.
AGCTTATGCGCATTAAGCGCTATATTTTTGGTTTCGTTGGTTACCAGTCCATCCTCCAGTTTCCAGAAGGTTAATTGCTCATCAGCATTAAAAGCGAGGTAATAATCTTCGTAAACGGTATCTGGCGTGTTGGGTACCGCAAATGCCGGATGTGCGCCAATAGAGAATAAAAGTTCGCTCGTGCCAGTATTCTTTACCTCGTAAGTTAATTTTAACTTTCTGTCTATCAGTTGATACTTCAGTTTAAGCTCAAAATAAAACGGATATGTTTTTAAGGTGTCAGCATTTTGGGTTAACGTGAAAATGCCCTCGCTTCCACTTATCTTTTCAAAATTAAAAACATTGTCCCTGGCAAAACCATGACGGGGTAATTCGTAGTATTTACCCTGGTAAACGAAGCTGTTGTTTTTTAATGAGCCAACAATAGGAAATAGTACCGGGCTATGTTTTGCCCAATATTTTGGGTTGGCATTCCATAAATATTCAAGTTTGGTTTCTTTACTAAATAAACCTTGAAGTTCTGCGCCTTTAGCCGCCAGGCTAACTTTTATATAATCGTTTTCGAGAGTTATCATTACAGGTTAAAATTAGCAAAATTTGTGCTTTGAAAATACATTTTATTAAAAATCAATCCCATCAGATTGGATTTTAGCGTTAGGCGTTTGGTGCAATTATAACATCAAACGCCCAACTCCAGACTAGCCTTTCTCTTCCCAGATACACGCAATGTTAACAATGGTTTGTACAGCCTTTTCCATATCCTGTACGCTTACCCATTCTTGTTTGCTGTGAAAAGCATGTTCTCCGGCAAAAATATTGGGACATGGTAAACCCATATAAGAAAGTCGTGAGCCATCAGTCCCACCACGAATACTTTGTTGTTTAGGTACTACACCAGCTCGTTCAATCGCCTCAATACCATATTGTACAATTTTAGGATGCTGATCCAAAACCTGTTTCATGTTGCGGTATTGTGGTTTAATATTAAGCTTGTAGCTGGATTTTGGATAGTTAGTCATTACTTTTTTTACAGTTTCTTCCAAAAACCGGCCATGTGAAACTAAGTTCTCATCGGTAAAATCCCTGATGATGAAATGTGCCTCTGCCTCTTCTACCTGTCCGTTGATACTTACCGGATGAATAAACCCTTCTTTCTGGTGCGTGGCCTCTGGTGTAAGGGCATCTTTTGGCAGTGAATCTAAAATTTCGGCAAGAATCTTAATTGCACTTTCCATCTTTCCTTTTGCAAACCCCGGATGTGTACTTACACCATAAATTTTAAGGGTAGCTCCGTCGGCAGAAAAAGTCTCATCTTCGATTGATCCGAGTGTTTCCCCGTCAATGGTATAACCAAAATCGGCACCTAACTTCTTCAAATCAACTTTGTCTACGCCTCTGCCAATTTCTTCATCAGGGGTAAAAAGAAGCTTTATGGTTCCGTGTTTTACCTCTTTGTTTTTCATTAAAAAGGCCGCTGCTTCCATAATTTCTGCTAATCCTGCTTTATTATCTGCACCCAATAAGGTTGTTCCGCTGGCGGTAATAATATCATTGCCAATCTGTTGTTTCAGGTCTTGGTGTTCAGCAAGTTTGATTACAATGTGGTTATCGTCTGGCAGAACCAGGTCTTGTCCCTGATATTTTTCATGAATAATCGGTTTAACATTTTCTCCGCTACAATCAGGCGAGGTATCCATGTGCGAACAAAAGAAAATTACGGGTAATTGTTTATCTGTATTTGATGGGATGGTTCCATAAACATAGCCGTTATCGTCCATTTCGGCATCAGAAATTCCAATTTCCTGCAATTCCTCAACCAATACCGCCGCTAAGTTTTTTTGCTTTAAAGTTGAAGGGCAGGTAGGAGAATTTGGATCGGATTGGGTATAAATTTTTGCATATTTTATGAACCGCTGTTCAAGCGATTTGTTAAAGTTGGTGTATGTGCTCATAATTCAAAGGTAAAAGTTATAGATATCCGATAATCATCTTATTTTTGTAAAAAAGATATGATTTTTTATTCATTGAGAGCGACTTATATAACCTTTCTGTTTGTTTTTATTGGAAGTTTTTCCTTTGCTCAATCCAACTATTTCAAAATGTCTTATGGTTTTGGTGGTGGCATGAATAAATCATATACCGATGTATATGAGGGAGACTATGGGAAAATTGTTTACGGTGTTTTTGATTATCACATCACTCCTTTTTTGACAATAGGACTGGAAGGGCAATACGGAAGGATTAAAGGGGGGATTGCTGTTAAAGATCCATCTGGCCGTTGGTTTGTCAATAAATATACTGCACTTACAGCTAACCTGAAACTGATGTTAGGGGAACTTGTTAATTATCGCCAGGGAGGATTACTGTATAACATGAGGGGGATATATGTCGGCTTCGGATTGGGAGCGATAAATAACAACATATCCAACATTGCAAGGTATCCACCTCAGGCATCCGGTTCTGACAGACAACCCTATGGCGGAGAAGATAAAAGTACTAACCTGTTGTTGCCGATAAATTTGGGTTTTAATTATTACATAAAAGATTCCTATGGTTACATGAGGTATGTAATTAATTTAAATGCACAGTCTAACTTTACTTTTGGCGAAGGCTTAGATGGTTATAATGAGTCGAGACTGAGCGCTAATAATACCTATCCGGACATGTACAATTCCATTACTGTAGGCTTCAGGTATATGTTCGGTAACGTTCGCTCGTACCATAAAACGCTATAAACTCTATTTATGAATAGCATGAGGATATTATTATTGGTTTTTACATTTTCCTTTTCATTAACTTCAATGGCACAGCAATCGCCTTTTGAATTAAGTGGAAAAACAGCAACTACAACATACACTGAAGCCATATCCTATTATCAAAACCTGGCTAAAACGTACCGGCAAGCCAAACTGTTAACCTATGGGCTTACTGATTTTGGAAAACCTTTACACTTATTGGTTTTATCACGTGACCTGGTGTTCGATCCGGTGCAGATCAGGAAGCAAAATAAAAGAATTTTATTGATCAATAATGGTATTCATCCAGGCGAACCAGAAGGGATAGATGCATCGATGATGCTGGCTCGTGATCTGCTCAAAGCAGGTAAATTGCCAAAGGATGTGGTAATCTGCATCATTCCGCTTTACAATATAGACGGCAGTTTTAACCGTAGTGGAACATCAAGGGCAAACCAAAATGGTCCGGTTGCCTACGGTTTTAGAGGAAATAGCAAAAACCTTGATCTGAACCGTGATTTTATTAAAACAGATTCCAAAAATTCGGCAGCATTTCAACTCATTTTTAATATCTGGCAGCCCGAGATATTTGTAGATACCCATACCAGTAATGGCGCCGATTATCAATATGTGATGACGCTTATCCCTACACAAAAAGATAAGCTAAACCCTATACTTTCTGATTACTTAACCAAAACGTTAGTGCCTGATTTATATTCCGGTATGGAAAAACTGGGTTATCCGATGATTCCTTATGTAAACTCGATAGGCGAAACTCCGGAAACCGGGATAACCGGTTTTATTGAATCGCCCCGTTACTCTACTGGTTATACCACGCTGCACAATACCATTGGGTTTATGCCCGAAACACATATGTTAAAATCGTACGATTTACGTGTAGATGCTACTTACAAGCTTTTGAAAACCTATATCCAGGTGATCGAACGGGATGCCAAAATCATTGGGGCAAATAAGAAAAAGGCCGATGAGGCTGTTGCTGCACAAAGAGAATATCCTTTAGCGTGGAAACTAAACAAAAACGATGTTAACGATATCCCATTTAAGGGATTTGAAGCAGGGGAAAAGCCCAGCACGGTAAGCGGCGCTGAACGTTTATACTACGATCGTAGCAAGCCTTACCTCAAAACCATTAAAGAATGGAACAAGTATGAACCCGCATTATCTGTTCAAAAACCTGTCGCCTATATCATCCCAAAAGCATGGGATCGGGTAATTACGCTGCTTAAACTGAATCAGGTTAAATTAAGGGAATTAAAAAGTGATCAGAAAATTGTTGTCGACAGTTATTACATCGGTGATTTTAAAACCGGAACCAAGCCATATGAAGGCCATTACCTGCACTCAGGTGTAACTGTAAATACTGTTCCACAAAAGCTGCAATACTATGCTGGTGATTATGTGGTTTATGTAAACCAGCCAGGCAACCGGTATATTGTAGAAACCTTAGAACCTCAGGCCACAGATTCTTATTTCAACTGGAATTTTTTCGATTCTATTCTAGATATGAAAGAGCATTATTCGGCCTATGTTTTTGAAGATACGGCTACAGAACTGCTAAAAAATAACCCTGATTTAAAAAGTAAACTGGACGCCAAAAAGTTGGCTGACCCTGAATTTGCAAAGAATGGTGCCGCACAACTTGATTTTGTGTATAAAAATTCTGATTATTACGAAAAAACACACAACAGATATCCGGTTGCACGTTTGGTTACAGATGTAAAACTGGATTTAAAATAAGCCCAAATGGAATACTTCAATATAGCACCAGTTGCCTCCTTAATTTTCGTTTTTACCATCATTACCAGCCTTTACGCTTTCTACGATCATTCGATTTATGGAAAATTTATGCTACATCCTTTTAGTGTTTCTAAAGGGCAGAATGTATATACATTAATTACCAGCGGACTTGTGCACGCAGATTGGATGCACCTCTTTTTTAACATGTTTACTTTTTACGCTTTTGCCTTTGCGCTTGAGAGTATGATGGGGAGCTGGCGGTTTGGATTGCTTTACTTTTTGGGTCTGGTATTGAGCGATCTGCCAACGGTAATCAAACATAAAGATAACTTTCACTACAATAGTCTGGGCGCTTCAGGCGCAATCAGCGCGGTGCTTTTTAGTTATATATTGTATAACCCAATGTCTAAAATCTATATCATGTTTATCCCGATCGGGATTCCTGCTGTAGTTTTTGGAATTATATATTTAATTTATTGTGCTTACGCTTCCCGCAATTCAAGGGATCACATCAATCATGATGCACACTTTTTTGGCGCCTTAACCGGATTGATATTTACAATCATTTTCGTGCCAGGTATTCTACAGAACTTTATTGCCATGTTAACGGGTGGTAGATAATTTTCATTAGAAAGAATCGTCATTCTCCTGAAAACTTATCGTGTGGATGCATCGCTGTTAATCCTTTTAGTACACATTCATTAAGTCAGCCGTCATGCTGATCCGATAGATTCTGCGTTACTTTACAAGTAGAAATAATATTTTTTCAATGGCCTTGTAGCTACTTCGTGGTCAGCATCTTTCATGCAGGATATACCCTGAAATGAATTACCTTCAGTGAGCTCGCTAAGGCTGGGTTCAGTGTGACGACTAGAATTTATTACCCTGCCGTAGGCAGATAAGGTTTCTCAAAGAAACTCATTGGCTCATCAGGATTTTTAATAATCTCAAACACGACATAACCCCAGGGTTTCCAGAAGTTTTCCAGCACCTGTGCATATATCTTATGCTGCCAGACATCAAAAAGGGGTTTGGTCATGTTGCCACGAAGAGGCATTGCTTCGATGTATGTAGTGCCTTCAACAGGCATAAAGGTATATTCGGGTAAACGGTTAAAAAGGTAAGCAGAATAATAAAAGCGGGCGCTCAATTCTTCAAATTGCTCGGCGGTTAAAGCTTTTCCTTTTATCTCATTGATAATATCCTGATGGTAGCGTTTATTGGTGCCATTATCCTGTAAACAGGCGATGATCCCAAAATCTTTCATTTTTAACGAGAAGGTTAACGTATTAATCTCATCACGGAAGCTGAATGGTGTTTTTGTGTTTTCCAGTTTTACCACAATGATAGACCATGGCGTGAAATCTTCAAACTCCAGGCTGGTGTACAGGTTTTGCATCATGAAATTCAGGTTGGCAAATTTCATCATCAGCGATTGCGACATGTTTAAACCATCGGCAGTCATTTCTTTACGTAAGGCCGAATGCATTTCAATATATACAAAGCCATAAAGGAATTTGCCAATCCAGTTAAAAAGATCCAGCTCTGGCAGTGCGGAAACAGCATCATAACCTTTTGCAAATGCAGCTTCGATTTTATCTTCCAGTGGATTTAAAAACTGCTCATTGATCTCGGCATTCACCGGAATAACCAATGTATTGTATGAACGGATACTTTCATCCAAAAACTGGATCTGCTCTTCGCCACTTAAACCTGCCTGTTCCAACAACCATTTTGGAAGCAGAGGCACCTGGATTACAGGAGAATTAAATGTTTTTCCGCTTAAAAAGCAGGTTTTGTATAAAAAATCGAAATTTTTGAAAGGATTGTATAAGCCGGTATTCATCGCTGCAATATTAGCCATTATATTTTTAGGGCTAAGTAACGATGTTTTATTTTAACGCAGGGATTACAACCTTACTTAAGGGTTTGCGTTAATGATTACCGCTGCAGATATTGTATTATCAATATAGATTTGTTAATCCCCTGAGCTTGCCTAACGACCTACGTCATACACATTAAGGTGTTTCAACAGGCTCAACATGACAGCATCTGAGGTAAAATCGCCTTATGATACAATTCCAACTTAAGATATTACAAAGCTGCATCCATTAACAAATTAAGGTTTTTTAGCTCCCCTCCTTTTCAAGGAGGGGCCGGGGGTGGTTAAGCTAGTAATTATTGTAATAATAACTGATATCATCCACCAGCTGGTTGTAAATGGGTTTGGTAAATTCTAAAAACAGCGCGTTTGGCGGTGGCGGTAACTGCTCCCTGCGTTTGGTAATGGCTAATTGCGGTTTAGTTAAGGCCCTGTCGTCTCCCTTATAACTGGCCCAGCTATCTCTCCAAACATAGGTTCCGGGAAATTTCTGTTGGTGAACCAGTTTCCTTGTTTTCCAATCAGTAATGCTCATGTCCAGTAAACCGGATGAAGAAATGTTCTTTTCAAAAATACTCAGCGTAGCTTTTACAGTGCCATAAACCGGCTTTTTATCACGCGTTTCGCCGATTACTACGCTATCACGTTTTAGCTTTTCTACCCTTTCTTTTACATAGGTTTGGCCTACCACAAAATCATCAAAATTTAAGCTGAGTACCTGATCTGGAACAATTTTTTGCTCGGTAGCTTGTCTTTCCCCGTAAAAAATAACAAACTTGTTTCTGGAATATTTTGCGATATACTGATCAATCTGCTGTTGAAAATAATCAGCGCTTAATTTATACAGACTGCTGTTAACGATAATCGGTTGTACCACAACCCTGGTTACAGCAGACCAATATGCGTCTTCCATTTTTGCTTTGGCATCTTTATAGTTTGGCTGAAGATTCAGCGTTTTCTCAAATTCGTAATATGCTTTTTTGGCGGCCTGGCGGCTACCTTCTCTTAAATAGCTTAAACCGGAATTATACCTTGCGCCGGCAGCATTATATTTAGCATCAGCCAGTTCAGTACTATATTTTGAAGGGTTCGGAATAATTGCCAAACATGCCGGACAGCTATTGATTTCATCTGCCAGTTGATTGATTTTCTGATAATCGTACATCACCGATTCCCACCTGAATAGATCGTTAGATATTTTTGCTTCCTCAATTTTCCGTAAATGATCTTTTAAAGCTAATTCGTAAGCCATTTTCAATACCTGCATGGCTTCGCTGTTTTTTGGCGAATTTTGCAGCCTGCTTACTGATTTTTGAACAGATAAATCGTAATCACCTTTTTGAAGGGCATTTTTTCCTGTGGTACATCCTCCAACAATTATGAGGGATAAATAAATAAAGTACCTTAATTTTGAGCTATTTTTCATGGCGATGGCGTTATGTTAATAAATAAAGATAATTTTAACACAATAATAACCTTATATATTAAGTAGACGATTGATAATGAAAATTAGTTGCAGGCCTTTTGAATTAACGTTAAAACATCCTTTTTCGATTTCGAAATTTACCCGTACCAGTACGCCCTTAATGTTGTTGAAAATTGAATATGAAGGGGTAACCGGTTATGGCGAGGCATCTATGGTGCCTTATATGGGTGAGAGTTATGAAAGTGCGACAGCTTTTCTGAACCTTGTAGATTGGGACAAAATCCAATTTCCATTCGATTTTAAGGAGATTATTCCTTATTTAGATATTCTGGCTCCTGGCCAGCCGGCAATCAAAGCTGCTATTGATATTGCGCTTAACGATGTTCAAGGGAAACTGTTAAATAAACCTTGTTACGAAATTTATGGTGCAGATCCTGCTAAAATGCCGGTAACTTCTTATACCATTGGGATTGATACGCCTGACGTCATCCGCGAAAAACTGAAAGATGCCGAAGCATTTAAAGTGATTAAGGTTAAGCTGGGAAGAGATAACGATCAAGAAATTATAGAAACGATCAGGAGCATGACCAATGTACCCTTATATGTGGATGCTAACCAGGGCTGGGCAGATAAGATTAAAGCCATTGATTTAATTTACTGGCTACATAACCAGGGGGTGGTATTAATTGAGCAGCCTATGGATAAGACCAACCTGGACGGGAACGCCTGGTTAACCGAACGAAGCCCTATTCCCTTACTTGCGGATGAAGCTGTACAGCGTTTAGCCGATATGGATAGTTTAAAAGGGGCTTATCATGGAATCAACGTAAAACTGATGAAGAGTTGTGGCATGTACGAAGGGCATCAGATGATTTTGAAAGCCCGTTCGTTCGGAATGAAAGTGCTGATCGGTTGTATGAGCGAAACCAGTTGCGCTACTTTGGCCGCCGCCGCTTTGGCTCCGTTATGCAACTGGGCGGATTTGGATGGGCCCTGGCTGACCAAAAACAATCCGTTTGAAGATCCGGCCTTTGAAAATGGAAAGTATATTCTCAATAATTTGCCGGGTTTAGGGCTGGAAGGTGTTACTCCTGATCTTTTTATTTAAGCAGAGTAGAAATGATGAATGACAGGATTATAGAATGATTGAAGATCCTAAGCGATACGAGATAGGTAAATTTTGGCTGGGCACTATCCCTGATATTCACTCATTCGAAACTCCCTCATGCTGTCATTAAATTGCTACTTCTGGTCTTTTTCTTTAAAACTTTTTCTGATGTCTTTGGTAAGTTGATACTTAAAGTAAAATAGACAAGCCGTTGTACCTACCAAAAAACCAGCTGGCAGATATTTGTGGTTATTATAACACCAAACCAGTCCGAAAATAGAAAGAATAATGGCCAGGTTATAGAAAATGTTTAAAGCAAATTTTTTACCCATAGATAGAGGATTTTAGTTTTAAGAGAATTTACTTGCAAAGTACCAATTAGCAATAATCAATTTTCAAACACCATCCTGAGCTGAAATATTCAAAAGGTTTGCTCCTGTAAGGTTTAAGTTTGAAAATTGATCTTTGTTTGTGCTATAAAACCCTTCTCCAATTGATCATTGGAGTTGGTTATTGGTCATTGTTTTCTTGATAATTGGTTATTGAATAATGGTTATGCTAATAAACCGGCATATTCGGATCAAAAGCTGCTTGCCAGGCCAAAATGCCGCCTTTTAAGTTATAAAGATTGTCAAATCCATATTGTTGCTCTAACTGCATAACCGCTGCAGCGCTTCTTTTTCCACTGCGGCACTGGATAATTACCGGCTTATCTTTCGCAACCTTATCGGCCTCAATTAAAATTCCGCCCAAAGGGATGTTCTCGCCTTCAAGATTGGAAACCTCATATTCGAATGTTTCACGAACATCAATTAATTGAAAATCTTCTTTGTTATCGATTTTCTCTTTTAGTTCTTGTACCGATATTTCTTTCATTTTATAAATGTATTTATGCAAATATAGGAAAATCAAATTTACGCTCCCTATCAAAAAAATGCCATAAAATTTTGCTTAAAAGTGTAACAACCGGAACCCTTAGGCGTTTAACTATAAATAGTTACAAATGGACAAACTGAACCGTTTCTTTTGGTTTTGCTCTGGCGCTCACATCCCGACACTGGAAAAATATCCTTCAGAACAAAATAAATATACAGGCATTGGTGCCACCATTTTTTTTACCGGCCTTTTTGCTGCCCTTTCCGGAGGTTATGCCATGTATTTTGTATTTAAAGGTGATGATCTGGCCGTAATTTTTGCCATTGTTTTCGGTTTTTTATGGGGAGCAGCCATCTTTAATATGGATCGGTATATCGTGGCAAGCATTAATAAAAGTGCCAGCACCAATAAGCAGATATTACAGGCTACGCCGCGTATTCTGTTGGCTATTATGATCGGTATGGTTATTTCGAGGCCGATAGAGCTTAAAATCTTTGATAAAGAAATTAAGGAACGCCTAAAAGTAAGTTATTTAAATGGTCAGCGTGCTAAAATAGATACGCTGAACAAAGCATTTGAGAAAAAATATCAGGTAGAATTTGGCCGGTTAAACCAGCAGAAAGCTACCCGCGACTCGCTTGAAAAAGGAATCAAAGCCGACAGGCAAAAGCTTAACTTCGAGATTTTCGGCAATAAAACCACAGAAACATCGGGTGTAATGGGTTATGGGCCATATGCCAAACGAAAGGAAGCAGAGATTGCACAACGTACAGCAGAGTTAGATTCGCTTAAAGCGAACATCAATAAATCTGAAAGTTTTGTAGATAAACGCAAAGAATTCGATGGATTGTTTACTGAAAAGCTGTACACCAAAAAACAGTTGGATAGTTTATCGGATATCGCCGGTTTTGCCGATCGCAACTGGGCATTAGGGCAGCTTAAATTTAATGTGGATGGTACGCGGGATAACAATACCGCAATTGCGGTTACTTTTATTGGACTGTTGTTTATCTTTTTTGAATGTTTGCCTGTTTTTGTAAAGCTGATGAGTGCCAGAGGCCCTTATGACTATGCAATTGCAGACGGGGATGAAGTATCGATTTACCATTCTAAAAAAGATAAGGATTTCCATTTGGAAGTGGCCGATAATATTCATGAAACGAGGGTTGATTCTGAGTCGTCAAAAAAGAAGGAAATCATAAAAGGCAAAGCCTATCGTGATCTCGAAAAATACGATTGGGACAATGAGGGTTAATGATGTAAGATGTAAAATGGATGATGTAAAACGGATGGTGTAGGACGGATTATGGAAGATGGGTTATAGGAAAGGGAATCTGTTGTAACCATCAACCATAGACTATTAAACCATTAACCAATCAACTATCAGTCAAAAATCCTAAATTCACCCCGCTATAAATATAATATGAAAAAAATACTCTTTTTTACCCTTGTAGGGATGACAAGTTTGCAGCTTAAAGCGCAAAACATTGATAAAATCATCACCCGCGAATATACTGATCACCTGATTAAAACCTTAAGCGCTGATGACATGCAGGGGCGTGCAACTTTTACGCCTGGTATTGATAAAGCAGCTACTTTTATTGAATCTGAATTCAAAAAGATTGGTTTACAGCCCCTGGCTGGTGAGAAAACTTTCCGGCAAACTTTTTATAAGTATCAGGTTAGCTCATTAAGTACAAGCGTTAAAATTGACGGACAGGAAATTACACCTGCAAACATAATGGTTACAGGTGTTACCACAGAAAGTGTTACGCTTGATAAATCCAGCGCCACTGTTGTTAAGTTAGACCCCGAAAAGCCTTTTGTAGCGCAGTTCAGGGCCATGCTAAATAGTGATAAAAGCCAGATCGTTTTAGTCGACAATAAGTTTGCTGACCTTTTTAACCGTTATAAAGATCATTTCAGCAAACCAACTACTGTTGATGAAAAAGACGTAAAAGCAACCAACGGCGCTGTACAGGTTTTCGTTTTGGGTAAAGATGCTGCAACAGATTTTTCGGTAACAATTAAAAGTAAGGTAGATAAAATGCCTTTGTTTAATGTGGCCGGGGTAATTCCTGGTAAATCGAAAGCGAAAGAAATGGTCATCTTCTCTGGTCATTACGATCACCTTGGTTTCTTAAAAGCGGTAGATGGCGATAGTATAGCCAACGGTGCCGATGATGATGCTTCTGGCACAACAGCAATGATTGCTTTAGCGAAATATTATAAAGCACAAAAAAATAACGAGCGTACCTTAATCTTTGTTGCTTTTACTGCTGAAGAAATTGGCGGTTATGGTGCCAGATATTTCTCTGAAAAACTAAATCCTGATGATGTGGTAGCCATGTTTAATATCGAGATGATTGGCAAAGATTCGAAATTTGGTAAAAATACAGCCTTTATTACGGGTTATGAAAGATCTGATTTTGGAAAGATTTTGCAGAAAAACTTAGCAGGAACTGAGTTTACTTTCCATCCTGATCCCTATCCTGAGCAGAACTTATTCTATAGAAGTGATAACGCAACTTTAGCGGCTCTAGGTGTTCCGGCACACACCATTAGTACAGATAAAATTGATATTGATAAATTATACCACAGCGTGAAAGACGAATATAGTTCTTTAGATGTAGACAACATCCTTTCTACCATTAAAGCGATTGCCAAGAGTGCAACCAGCATTGTAAACGGTACAGATACGCCAACAAGGATCCCGAAGTTGAAGCAATAAATAATAATGCGATCGTCACCCTGATCCGATAGCTATCGGATTTATTTCAGGGTCTTAATAACAGAAAGATGCTGAAATAAATTCAGCATGACGAGCAGCCAAATGCAACCGCAATAAAAATGGCCAGTGAAATCATCGCTGGCCATTTTTATTTAGAATCTAGTGAAGGTTTACTTACTCAAATACATCGATTTGTCTTTGTAAAGCTTGCGGAAGTAAGGGTCTTCCAGATCTTTGATAAAGCGGATGGCCTCACCAGTAGATTTCATTTCAGGACCTAATTCTTTCGTTACCTCAGGGAATTTCTCGTAAGAGAAAACCGGTTCTTTAATAGCATAACCTTTAAGTTTACGCACAATGGTAAAGTCTTTCAGTTTGGCAACGCCCAGCATTATTTTAGCAGCAATGTTGATGTATGGAACATCATAAGCTTTTGCGATGAAAGGAACCGTACGTGATGCCCTGGGATTTGCTTCGATTACATAAACTTTCTCATCTTTAATGGCAAACTGAATGTTTAACAAACCACGTACATCTAACGCTTTTGCAATTTTAACGGAGTATTCTTCCATGGCCTGAGTTACCTTTTCTGATAAGCTGAATGTTGGCAATACCGCAAATGAATCTCCTGAGTGTATACCAGCAGGCTCAATGTGCTCCATCATACCCACAATATGCACATCTTCACCGTCAGAGATCGAATCAGATTCTGCCTCCTCTGCCCTATCTAAAAAGTGATCAATTAATACACGGTTGCCGGGTAAATCGCCTAGCAGTTTTACAACAGCTTTTTCAAGGTCTTCATCGTTGATTACAATACTCATGCCTTGTCCGCCCAGTACATAACTCGGGCGCACCAATACCGGATAACCTACCTCGTTTGCTACAACGATGGCCTCTTCAGCATTTTCTGCAACACCATATTTTGGATAAGGAATATCCAATTCTTTTAACAGGTCAGAGAAACGGCCGCGGTCTTCAGCAATGTCCATATTCTCGAAAGAAGTTCCAATAATTTTGATGCCGTTTTGGGTCAGTTTTTCAGCCATTTTCAAGGCAGTTTGACCACCTAGCTGAACAATTACGCCTTCAGGTTTTTCTAAGTCGATAATTTCGCGAACGTGTTCCCAGAAAACAGGTTCGAAGTACAATTTATCGGCCATGTTAAAATCAGTTGAAACCGTTTCAGGGTTACAGTTAACCATAACCGCTTCGAAACCCGATTCTTTTGCAGCCAATAAACCATGTACACATGAGTAATCGAACTCAATACCCTGACCGATACGGTTAGGGCCTGAACCTAAAACAATTATTTTTTTCCTGTCAGAAGGTTTTGATTCATTCTCTTCTTCAAAAGTTGAGTAATAGTATGGCGTTTTGGCCGGAAACTCTGCAGCACAGGTATCAACCATCTTGTATACCCTTTTTATGCCTAAAGCTTTACGGCGCTCGTAAACCTCATCCTCTGTAACATTGCCTAACAACCAGGCAATCTGAACGTCAGAGAAACCTTTTTGTTTAAGCGTTACAAAGAAATCCTGAGGGATATTATTTAGTGAGTATCTTTTTAATTCATTTTCAAGCAATACCAATTCCTGAATCTGGTTTAAGAACCATTTATCAATTTTGGTTACCTTACGGATAGATTCCAGCGGTACACCCATGGCCATGGCATCTTTTATCAGGAATAAACGGTTCCATGAAGCGTGCTCCAAACCGTCCATAATCTCTTCAATATTACGTACCTGTCTTCCATCTGCACCTAAACCCGCACGGTTGATTTCTAAACTCTGACAAGCTTTTTGTAATGCTTCGATAAATGTACGGCCAATGGCCATTACCTCACCTACCGATTTCATTTGCAAGCCAAGCTCTTTGTTGGCGCCTTTGAATTTATCGAAGTTCCAACGCGGTACTTTAACAATTACGTAATCTAAAGTAGGTTCGAAATATGCTGAAGTGGTTTTGGTAATCTGGTTTTCAATTTCATCAAGGTTATAGCCGATAGCCAGTTTAGCTGCGATTTTTGCAATTGGGTAACCAGTTGCCTTGCTGGCCAACGCTGATGACCGCGATACACGCGGGTTGATTTCGATGGCGATAATTTCATCGTTTGCCGGATTAACCGAAAACTGAACGTTACAGCCGCCGGCGAAGTTACCAATGGCACGCATCATTTTGATTGCCTGGTTACGCATATCCTGGTAACAACGGTCAGACAGGGTCATTGCAGGAGCAACTGTAATTGAATCTCCTGTGTGGATGCCCATCGGATCGAAGTTCTCAATCGAACAGATGATAATTACGTTATCATTGCTATCTCTTAGTAACTCTAACTCATATTCTTTCCATCCTAAAACCGCTTTTTCTACCAGTACTTCATGTGTTGGCGAAGCTTCCAGGCCGCGTTTTAAAGCTGCATCGAATTCTTCTTTTCTGTGTACGAAACCACCACCAGAGCCACCCAAAGTATACGAAGGGCGGATTACCAGCGGAAATCCGATTTCCTGAGCGGCTTCTTTACCTTCTAAAAATGAGTTGGCTATTTTAGATTGGGCAACACCCACACCGATATCAACCATTAACTGGCGGAAAGCCTCACGGTTTTCAGTTTTCTCAATTGCATCTACATCAACCCCTATAACCTTAACCCCGTATTTTTCCCAAACACCACGTTCTTCGGCTTCTTTACAAAGGTTTAACGCCGTCTGACCGCCCATTGTAGGAAGTACCGCATCAATTCTAGGTAAATCTTCAGAGGCGATATGCTCTTGTAAAATAACTTCTATTGAATCAACAGTCAGCGGGCGCAGGTAAACATGGTCGCCAATAACCTTATCCGTCATAATCGTAGCCGGATTGGAGTTGATAATAGAAACGGTAATTCCCTCTTCTTTTAAAGAAAGTGCCGCTTGCGAACCTGAGTAATCAAACTCACAGGCTTGGCCAATAATAATTGGTCCAGATCCGATAATCAGTACTGAGCGTATGGAAGTGTCTTTAGGCATGATAAAGCTTAAAATAATTAAAATTCTAAAGTGTTTGAACCCGAAGGTGAAGAAGCAAAAGGTCTTATGCTTGCAAGAAGAAAATCCCAACTGTTCTGTCGGGATGCAAAGATACATCTTTGGATGTGATTTGAGCCGTTTTTTTTAAAATAAAAAAGAGTACTATTTTAGTACTCTTTTAAGGTTTTTTCTTTTGTAAAATAAGCTACTGCTGTAATTTAATTTCGCCTAAATCGGTAGTGGCGCTATCTTTAACGGCAACCCTTTCTACTGTTGTATCTTTATACGGTGCATTGGCCTTGATTACCACAGTATAAACACCTTCTTTAAGGTTTGTAAAAGTAAAAACACCCTGATTGATCTGTGCACTTAGCGTGTCTTTCGCTGCTACAAGTGATACCGTTGACGCGGCATCAACTGGCGTAATTTTTCCGATTATGCCACCCGTTTTAATGTTGGTAAAAGCGATAGAGCCCAATGCCGATATAATGAGCAGCGATAATGCAACACACAATTTTTTCATGGTATAACGTTTTAGTTGCGTAATGTCTTAAATAAATAACAGCATTTAGTACAAATAGTTTTAAATACTGAACACTATTTTTTCATTTGTACTATAAATTATACATAAATGTAAAATCTAAATGTGTATATTTGTGATAAGTTCTTAAATAATGTGTTAATACGTTCGTTAATGTAGTGCTGTTGGTCAGAATTAAGTCACGAAGTTGTGATGATCGGATTATTGGCAATAATGTTGTAATAACTGAAACGTATATGCGTTTTGTATATACTTTAGACAATGATCTAAAGCCTCCTCCGCGGATTAGTTACCCGCCATGAGGATTTCTTCATAAATAGTTTGTTTGGTTTATTATCCGGTTAGAGGAGCCCTCCTCAACCGGATTTTTTCTTTTAGGGCTTTTTCTTTTACATTTGACTATATTCAGAAAATGTATCGTGAATAAAAACATTAAAAAAATCGCTGTTGTTGGTCCGGAAAGTACAGGGAAATCTACGATATCTCAGTTACTGGCCAAATACTACAAAGTTTCGTGGGTGCCGGAGTATGCCCGTTATTACTGCGAAAATCTGGTTGCCGATTATACCCTGCAAGATGAAGTGAATATGTATTACGGGCAGGTAGCGTTAGAGGATGCAATTTTGGTTACCACCGAAAGTGATTTCATTATTTGCGATACCACTTTTATTACGGTAAAGATATGGAGCGATGAAGTACTTGGAGAAACGCCCCAGGTTGTATTGGATGCTCTACCGAAAAAGCCTTACGATTTGTATTTGTTAATGGATATCGATTTGCCATGGCAAGATGATCCTCTTCGCGATTTTCCGGAGAAACGGGAATATTTTATGGAAGTTTGGCATCAGGAATTACAGGCGCTTCAAGCCAATTATCAAGTTATTGGTGGTTTAGGTGAAGAACGGGTCGCAAATGCCGTTAGAGCCATTGATGATTTTTTAAGCAGGTAAAAAGGTTATCTTTTTTTGGGAAATGATTGTTGGTCGTTTTCGGCAGCCGGCAGTCCCGCTCATTCGCTTTAATCACCCGATGAAAAAACGGAGTTCGTGTTCGCTCCTGTCGGGGTTATTGAACAAAGGCTTGTTAACATGGTGCCTAAACATGAAACGTTCCTATGGAACGTAAAAAAAATAAACATTTTTTTTACTGATGATCCGTCCCGATGGGACGAAACGGTGTTATAAATTAACAACCAACCATCCTGGTTTGTTAAAAAATGTTCGCCCCGTCGGGACGCCTCATTGGTAGCCAATTGTTTAATTGGCGGGGTTTCGTTCCATAGGAACGTTTGGTGTTTTAACGTTGATATCTCTACCTGCCTGGCCACCTGAACCCGATTGGAACGGATGCCAATTTCCTTTAAATTGGCAGGAGGCAAAGCGGGACTGAAAATGCCATGCGCACAGAACCGTTCATTTTCAAATCCATAATAACAAATAGTTCCACGTCTGTACGGGCAGGTATTATGCCATTAATTTTTACCCTATTAAACCCAATACATTAAAAAATATTCGGATTGCTTAAAATTTTCTACATTTGTCCCATCATTAGGGGTGCCTTGTTTAAATAAACACAAAAACAGGCTGAGATCATACCCATTTTGAGGCAAAAGGTAGAAGGTAAAAAGGTAGAGGGTTAAATCCCGTCAGCCTTAAAACCCTCCAGCCATCAACCTCAAATGCACCTGATCCGGGTAATGCCGGCGTAGGGATTGGAGTTATGGAAGTTTAACTGAAATCGGGGAAGCCCCTTTTTCCGATGGGTTTAACTAAAAACAAAACATTGAAAAATTTACTTTTTGCAGCACTTGTTGCAATGTTGCCCTTCTTTGTATCGGCACAAATTTCGGTTACGGGCAAAGTAACAGATCAGAATCAGCAGCCGCTGCCAGGTGCCACAGTTAAATTGCGGAATCAAAAAACAGCGGTGGTAAGCAATGCCACGGGAACTTATAGTATTACCAACCTATCAGGCGGAAAATATACCATTGTTGTCAGTTACGTAGGTTATAAAACAGTTGAAAAGACTATTGACATTAACCAAAATACTACCGCTGATTTTAGCCTGGCGCCACAAAATTTCCTGGCTGATGAAGTCATTGTACGTGCAACCCGTGCCACAGATAAATCGGCAACTACTTACAAGAATATTAGTAAGGAAGAAATTCAGCAGAATAATTTCGGGCAGGATTTGCCTTTTATTTTACAGAATACACCGGGTGTAGTGGTTACTTCTGATGCTGGTGCTGGTGTAGGTTATACAGGTATCAGAATACGTGGGAGCGATAACAGCAGGATTAACGTAACGGTTAACGGCATTCCCATCAATGATAGCGAAAGCCAAGGAACATTTTATGTGAATATGCCTGATTTTGCCTCGTCGGTTGATAACGTGCAGATTCAGCGTGGCGTTGGTACCTCAACCAATGGTGCAGGTGCATTTGGCGCAAGTTTAAACATTCAGACTACCGCCAGTGAAACAGAACCCTATGCTGAGCTGAATAATACTTATGGCAGTTTCAATACCTGGAAAAATACCGTAAAGGTAGGAACAGGTTTGATTAACAACCGATTTAGCTTTGATGGACGTTTATCAAGAATCAGCTCTGATGGTTATGTAGATCGTGGCTCTTCATTATTGAAATCGTACTTTTTATCTGGTGCTTACCATGGCGATAAGGATTTATTGCGTGTAAATGTTTTCTCTGGAAATGAAAAAACCTACCAATCGTGGAACGGAATCCCGCAATCGCGTTTAGAAAATGATTTAGCCGGCATGCAGGCTTATATTGACAGAAATGGATTAAGTGCAGAAGATGCGGAAAACCTGTTAAACTCGGGCAGGCGATACAACAGTTTTCTTTATAATAATCAAACTGATAACTATACACAGAACCACTACCAATTAATCTATGCCAGACAGTTTTCTGAACAGTTTTCTTTTAATGGTGCCTTACATTATACCAAGGGTGAAGGTTATTATGAAGAATACCGGGTACAGGATAGCCTGAAACATTATGGCTTGAATCCAGTTGCTGTTGCTGGTGGTACACCTATTACCGAAACTGATTTAATTCGCAGACGTTGGTTAGATAATGATTTCTACGGCGTTACCTATGCTTTTAACTACGTACCTGAAAAGAATTTAAACTTTACTTTGGGTGGCGCATACAATGAATATAAGGGTGCGCATTTTGGCCAGGTAATTTGGGCGCAATATGCTTCAAACGGCAATATTGATCGCCATTATTATGATAATGAGGGTTTCAAAACCGATTTTAACGTTTATGGCAAGGTAAATTATAGCCCTGTTGATGATTTGAGTTTATTTGCCGATCTGCAATACCGTCGTGTATATTATGATATTGCCGGAACAGAAAATAAACTGAATACTTTGGCCATTAACCAAACCTTGAATTTCTTTAACCCGAAATTTGGGGCAACTTATTTTATTGATCCGCAAAGCAATATATATGCTTCGTATAGTGTGGCCAATAAAGAACCCAACCGTGATGACTTTACAGATGCTGCCGTGGGCGTTATTCCTAAACCAGAGCGTTTAAATGATTTAGAACTGGGCTACCGTTTTAAAAACGAACAATTTAATATAGGCGCCAATGCTTATGGCATGTTTTATAAAAACCAGTTGGTGGTTACGGGAAAAATAAATGATGTGGGCGGAAACTTTCGTCAAAATGTAGACAGGAGTTACCGTTTAGGGATCGAATTAGATGGTTCATACGTCCTTAGTCGTCAGTTTGTGTTAAATGCAAATGCAGCACTGAGCAGGAATAAAATCAAAAACTTTACCGAATATTATGATGATTATGATAACGGCGGACAAGTCGTTAAAAACTATGAATTAACTGATATCTCTTATTCTCCAAATACCGTGCTTTTTGGCGAGCTGGTTTATAAACCGGTAAGTGGTTTTGCAGTAGCTTTGCAAAGTAAATATGTAAGCAAGCAATACCTGGATAATACACAGAATAACGATAGGACGCTTAATGGTTATTGGGTAAGCAATGCACGTTTGGGTTATGATTTTAAATTTGCAGGTGTTAAAAACATGAACCTTGGTTTACTGGTAAACAATATTTTCGATAAAAAGTATGAAAGCAACGGTTATACATATGGCTATCAGTCAGGCGGAAGCAGAATAACTGAAAACTTCTTTTATCCGCAGGCGGGAACCAACTTTTTGCTAAGTTTGAATGTAAAATTTTAAGAAAGACTAAAGCAAAAAGCTGAAAGACTAAAGCAGAAAATCATTAAGATCGCCATTGCAAGATAAACGTTCAATGGCGATTTTGTTTATCTTGCCCTACTGATTTTAAAATCCTTTAATTTTAATTGTCCTGATTCAGAATGAAATACATAGAAAAGCTTCATTACATCACACACGATATCCCACATCTAAGTCACATTGAACAGGCACAACTGGCCTGTGAGGCCGGTGCAAAATGGATCCAGTACCGCTGCCTGAGCAAAAGTGATGAAGCACTGTTACAGGATATTAATGCGATAGCTGAAATATGTGATGATTGGGGAACCACTTTAATTGTTACCGATCATGTTCATTTAAATGGAAAGGCCGATATCCAAGGTTTTCATATAGAAGATATGAATGCTGATTTTATTGCCCTGCGCAAACTGGTTGGCAATGATATTACGCTTGGGGGATCTGCAAACACGTTAGAAAATCTAATCAGGCTAGCCAAAGAGGGTGCCGATTATGCCGGTTATGGTCCACTTGGAGCAACTGAAACTAAACCCAACAATTACCAACACCTGGGTTTTGAAGGTTATCAGCAAGTGGTAAAAGCATTAAAAGCTCAGGCCATCAACATTCCGGTATTGGCTGTAGGCGGCATTAGGACCTATGATGTAGAAGCATTAATGCAAACTGGCATCTATGGGATAGCTGTTTCAGGGGCGATTAACTTTGCTGATGATTTTATTGAAGCCTATCAGGATTTTTACACATTAGTTAAAGAAAGCATTGTTAATTAACATTTTATGATTTGAACGGTGTAGGATAATTTTTAGCTTTGGATAAAACCAAACAAAATATGTCTGAAAACGCTCTTCAAAATGCTGCACCCTGGAATATTTATAAAAAAATCTCGTTCAGGTTCTTTTTTCTGCTCCTGTCTCTTTTTATCATCCTGAATAATAACGGGGCTTTTACTTTATTGTCAAGTATACTGCAGTTGCCAAACCTGGTATTGCATGATTTTATTCCCTGGTTTTCTAAACACATTATCCACTATCATTACGATTTTACCATTTACACCAATGGCAGCGGCGATACCTCCTATGATTGGATATTGCTGCTCTTTATATTTTTGGTATCCGTAATTGGCAGCATCATCTGGTCGGTTTTAGATCGCAAACGCAAAAGTTACCACGCAGCTTATTACTGGTTAGTGGTACTGGTGAGATTTTATTTAGCCTTTACTTTGATACTATATGGCGCGATTAAAGTAATCAAACTACAGTTTCCCGATCCTTCATTGATGAGATTGCTCCAGCCATTCGGAGATGCCTCGCCAATGGGCCTAGCCTGGACATTTCTGGGTTTTTCTAAAGGTTATAATATTTTCATGGGTATTATCGAAGTTTCAGCCGTCCTGTTATTATTCCGTAGAACAGTTGTTATAGGTGCCTTTCTATCACTGGCTGCAACAGTGCATGTAATGACGATGAATTATTTTTTCGATGTTCCTGTAAAACTACTTTCTACCGCACTGGTAGTGATGTGTCTTTTTATTTTAGCTCCGCATTTCTTAAAGCTATATCGCTTTTTTATTAAGTATGAAAGCCAGCAACTTGAGCAAATGTACCGACCTGAATTTAAAAAGAAATGGCTTTATTATACGGCTTATGGTGTAAAATATCTATATATCGCAGCTTCACTACTATTTTTAATATCATCATTAATTGATCAAAGAAAAACGTATGGCAGTGCTGCGCCAAAGCCATTTATGTATGGCATTTATAATGTCGAGCACATGCGCTATAAAGGTAAAATTCTGGAGCCACTCACAACAGATAGTACAAGGTGGAAACAGCTGATTATTAACTACCCCGGCTACGCACGAATAAAAAAGATGAACGACAGCACTGTTAATTTCACTGCGGTTTTTGATCAGGGGAAAAAGATAGTGGTACTCAAATCAACTGATAAAGACTCTGCAAAATATGTTTTAAACTATACCATTACGGGAAAAGATAAACTGACCTTATCAGGCCTGACAGAAAAAGATTCGATATCGGTTAGTTTTAAACGAAAAGACCTTAAAGATTTTAAACTCATTAACAGGGGATTCCATTGGATAAGTGAATATCCATATAATCGTTAATCATTTTACGTCTGGCTGATTCTTCCTGTACCTTACTTTAAGCGAAATTTCTATATTCGCATTATGTCTTCACACCATATTGTAAAAGAAAAACAGGAACCAGCTTTGTACATTGATGAGCTTGGCGATTTTAACGAAGAACTTTTAGGACAGTTGCTTGAATGGAGCCCTACACTTTTGGTTAACGGAGAAAATTACGACAAGATTTTCTCTCTGGGTTTAAAGGTAGATGTGCTGGTAAACGGGAGCGGACAGGATGCGCAGGAAGATACAAAAGTTGTTCAGGGGCCTGCTGATGCCTTAATGGTAGCTGTTAATTATCTGTACGAAGAGAAATATCCTGCGGTAAATGTGATTACAAGAAAATTCGACCTAGAGAAATTTGCCGGATTTGAAGATAAAATTAACCTGGTGGTATTCACCGAAAGGGCAAAACATTATCCTATAAAATCGGGATTTTCCGTTTGGAAGCCTGCCGGAAGCGAATTCCTGATCCATGGCAACCGATACCTCGAAGTAACAAACCTCGCACAGAATGAAGATGAAATTTTTATTGTAGTTAAAGATGGTTTTGTAGAGTTTACTTTTTCAGGACAACCGATTTTTATTAGCGAACCTATATGATCACCCTTAGAAGAGCAAAAGAAGAAGATATAGAAGTGATCAGGGATATTGCTGCTGCAACCTGGCCTTCAACCTATCTTGAAATTATCGGGCAAACCCAGATTGATTATATGTTGGATAAAATGTATAGCAAAGGGGAACTGCTAAAACAATTGATGGAAGGCTATATTTTCCTGATTGCAGAGGAAGGCGAAAACCAGTTTGGCTTTGCAGGATATTCCATCATTGGTCATGATGAACGCATTTACAAACTACACAAACTTTATGTGCTTCCATCTGCACATGGTAAAGGCATCGGAAAAATCTTAATTAATGAGGTTTTTAACCAGGTGAAAAATGCCGGAGGAAGTGCTTTGCAATTAAATGTGAACAAGCATAATAAAGCAAAGGATTTTTACTTAAAATGCGGTTTTACGGTTAAAGAATCGGTAAAACTTGATATTGGTGAGGGTTACTTTATGGATGATTATGTAATGGAATATAAGTTTTAAACCCTACCAATCGTCATCCTGAACTTGATTCAGGATCTTATGAATAGATGCTGAAATAAATTCAGGTGACACATAGTCGAAAGGACGGGTAAAATTATTCCTAATTCTTCATCCTTCCCTGCTCTGCTTCGGTACCTGTTGAGCGGCGACGGGCCGGTTTAATCTCATTTTTACCGAAACGATAGGTAAAGCTGATCCGGCCGACCTGTGTTTCATTTTTTTGATGTAATGAGTAGGTTAAACCAGGATAAGCACTTGATAAATTACTTTCAGACATATTGAATACATCCGACAAAGCCAGCTTCAAACTTGCTTTTTTGTTGAACATTGATTTACTTAAGCCTGCATCAATGTAATAACGGGCTTTTAAACTTAGTGTTCCATAGTCCAGTGGCGATTCGTAGCTGCCGTTTATCTCCGCCGTAAATCCGTCCATAATGGTAAAGGTTTGCTGAGATTTAAACTGAAAAGATGTTTTTCCGGTTTTTAAAGCACTTCCGGCCAGATCTGGCGCTTCAAAACTAAGGTAAAAAATATTTAAGTTGTTATTGGTCTGCCACCATTTTGTAAGTTGAAGAGGTACATTTAGATTAGCATTGTAGCTGATATTGGTGGCAATATTTGCATTGGTTTGGTATAGCGATTGGCTTGCTGCGTCAGGCAAAATCACTTCTGCAATTACATCATTAATTCTGCTATAACCTATTGAGAGCATATATTTTTGCAAAAGGGTATAACTCAGTTCAAAATTGTGTGTATACTGCGGATTTAAAAAAGGATTTCCTTTGCTATAGGTAAACTCATCCAAATAATAAATAAATGGATTTAAAGCATCATAACTCGGGCGGTCTATCCTTCTGCTGTAAGAAAACCCTAATTGATTGTTTTTTGAAAGCTTTTGCTGCACGAATAATGTAGGGAAAAAATCCCAGTAATTTCGCTCAACAACCGTATTTTTAGTGATCAGGTTTCCTTTCGAATTGGTTTGCTCAACCCTCAATCCAATTTGCACGCTGGTATTTTTAAACTGTTTGTTTACATTGGTATAAGCTGCATTTACATTTTCGTCGTATACAAATTGATTGCTTCTTCTGGTATCATTCTCCCAGGCACTATTGACATACGCTTCTGCCTGAAGATCATTATCCGTCTTCACCCAACTGCTTTTGAGCCCGGCTTCAAGTTTAACCGTTTTGGTTAGCGAAACATTATAATCGATTTTAAATGCTTTGATATCAATAATGGAAGGGGTGTTGTTCCGGGTATAAATTATCGGACGGATTCTGTCTCCATTTTGAAAACGGTAATCGTTTTCATAGTTAGAACCATCGTTCCCTTTGTATCTCGAATAATCTAGATCGGCAGATATTTCTGAGCCGGCGGTATCTAAAACAGATTTGTAATTTAGATTATAAGAAACATTATTGTATTTGTTTGTCTGCAATGAATTGGTTATCAAAGTTGAATCTATCTTTTGAAAAGACGGACCAATTAAGGTGTTATTAGTTGAAGTTTCATTGCCGTGGTTAAAATAACCGTTAACCAATATCCCAATGGTGTTTTTCTTGTCAATGAAATAATCCAGTCCGGCCTTCAGGTTATTGTTATATTGTTTTCTGTTGCTCTCACCTACCTGCATAAAATAAGTATCGGTTGTGCCATTTGATATGCGGTCGATAGCAATCAGGTTATCGCGCTCAAATTTGCCATAACTATAATTGCCAAAAAGATTAACTTTCTGTGCGCGGTAGTTTAGGTTTAAACCCGTATTTGCCCTCAGGTTTTTGCCATAACCTAATGATCCGTTTATGCTACCGTTTGTGCCGCCGTTTTTATTCTTTTTGGTTTTGATATTGATGATTCCTGAATTACCTGAGGCATCATATTTGGAAGATGGATTGGTAATCAATTCAATGCTCTCAATGTCCGAACTCTGCATATTCCGTAGCAGGTTGGCTACATCGGCACTGCTCATGTAGGTTTGCTTGCCATCCAGTTGAATTAATACGCCCTGCTTGCCCATCATCGAGATCTTATCGTTTTGATCAACGGTTACGCCGGGTGCTTTTTGTAAAACTTCAAGCGCAGTGGAGCCGGTCATAACCGCACTATTGGAAACGTTCATTACAATCTTATCCATTTTTCTTTCGATTAATGGTTTGGTAACCGCTACATTTACATCTTTTAGGTTTTGAGTGCTTGCAATAAGCTGTGCCGTTCCAAAATCTACTTTCTGATGATCTTCTGTTAGAACAATGGTTTTACTTTTAAGGGTTTTGTACCCCATGTTGCTGGCTTTATAGTAATAACTCCCCTTGCCCGAAATGTTGAAATTAAATGTTCCGCTTGGGTCGGTAAATGCCGTTTTAACCACACTGGAATCGGATGCTTTAAAGAGTACGACGGTAACGTAATCTGCAGGTTTTTTATTTTCATCTAAAATTATCCCGCTGATGTTCGGTTTAGGATTGGTTTGTGCAAAACCTGTTTTAATAGTAAAAAGAAGCGTAAGGAAAAATGTTATTTTGTATATTGTTTTCATGTTTGGTGTATTTATTCTTTAAAAAATGGGCAAAAAAATCCCTATACCGCATTTTCATGCGCTTTCAGTTTAATTACCAGCTTATTTAAAGTTTAGTCCGGGAAACGAAGGGTTTCCGTAATTTGTTATCAGTAAGACGACCGTTTTTTGAAAAGGTTACAGGGATTTTGAAAAAGTCCGAAGTCGGGATTTCGAAGTTCAGCGTACTGAGGTGGAAATCTATGGCCGGGTTTAGAGATTGAAAAAATGAAGAATAGCGCTGTTTAAATTAAGTTTGCGCAATGCCTCAACTAAATTTACAGCGACATGTATATGCAAATCTTTATTTCGTTGCGTCATTCTGAACTTGTTTCAGAATCCTTAGGGAGAGAGAAATAGATATCTCCACAGCATAATGCGTTTGCCAGATAGATCCTGAAACAAGTTCAGGACAACGATTTGCAGAAAGAAGTGAATAAAAAGGCACAGGCCAGCAAATAAAATATCTGTTGGCCTGTACCTTAAATTATTTGAGCTGGCAAATATTATTTTACGCCCAGTACATCAACCCCTTGTTCAAAAACTACATCAACCGGAATATTCTTTTTGGTCAAACGGTCAAGGTCTGTTTGAAGCGTTGGATGAATAACTGCTTTCTCTTTTTGTGCCTTTTCTACTGCAGCTTTATCGCCGTTACCTTGAAGGGTGAGGATGAACGCACTCAAATCGTTCATTGCTGATGCAAATTTTTCGAAGTTTACTTTATAGGTGCCTTTTGGTGTACGCTCGAAAGCACCTTTTTCCTGAAAATAATTAAAGCATTGCATGTTTGCCTTTCCATGTGCTTCAGAAACACCAAAGCGGACTGAGCGCAAGATACCGGCCATAAATGTGGTATAGTAATCTTTAATATCACCTTGCAATTCGCCCTTTTTAAGCAGTCCGGTTACCATATATAAACCTAATATGTCGGCTTTGCCTTCTTCCAGCCAGCTGTATTGTTCTTTTAATGCGGCACGAACAAAGCCTTTTCCGGTAATGGTTTTTTTAATCCCTAAGCCATGTGCTACTTCATGAAACATTACGTTTGCAAAAAAAGCATCAAATTTAATGTACTGCTGTTGGTCGGCTTCAATTAATTCTTTTGATATCGGTACCAGGATCTTGTCGAATTTTGCCTGCATGGCATTTTTTAGCTGCGAACGGCGTGTGCCTTTTTCCTGTTGAATTTTTTCATCGTTTGGTAGGTTAACAGCTATGGTTTTAGATCCCGCATTACAATCTCCGGCATAATAAACTACATCATACGCGTTTAACTCCGAGTCGGTTCCAGGGGTTTCTGTTTTATATTTTGCTGCAACCGGTAGGTTTTTCTGTAATTCGGGAAGCATTTTTACATACTTTGCCAAACGTTTGCTCCATTCCTTATCTTTAATTAATACATAAGCTTCGTAACTGGTACGGGCGTTAAAAAGTTTGTCTTCATAATTTTCGATCGGGCCGATAATAATATCCAGGCCATTGGTTTTCATATCCAGCCAGGCATAATCACTCGCCGTAAAATTATCGGTTACCAAGGCGTCCGCTCTTAAGTTTAAATATTTTTTTAAACCGGCATCTTCTGCAATTAAAGCAGCCTGTTTTAACAAGGAGCTTGCTTTTTGTAATTCAGCAGCAAACAGTACGTGATAAGGGACGGTTGATAATTTGCCTGTACTGTCTTTTTGAACAACAGAATAGGCACCAAATTTATCTTTGAGGTCTGATTTTTCTATCGCTTCCTTTGTAATTCCCTTTGGATAAAAGAATGCTCCTTCTGGTTTGGGGCCTACACCTTCAACAAAAGGTTTATCGTTATTTAATCTATCCCAGGGGCCATAGTTGATATTAACAAAATCGCGGGTTTTTTCATCTTTAATAGTAGCCAGCAGGCTATCTCTTTGCGGGTAAGCTTGTTTCCAATAAAGCTGATCCATAATTTCTGCCGCCTGGATTAACAGAGGCAAAATTTTGCGGTCGTTAACACTAAGCCCGTTAATATTGGTCGTTAATTTTACCCTTTCATAAATCGGTAACCTCTGTGCAACATAATCGGTAAGACTATCTTTTTGTACTACTGCAGTATTTTCATGATTAGATTTATTATTGCCGGTACAAGATGATAATGCACCTGCTGAAATGGCTATCGCTGATACAAACAGGGTTGATCTGTATAAATTCTTCATAGTAAAGTATATGGCCGCTAAATTAGTAAATTTTAAAAGCTTTGTATAAAGTTTGATGCATTGGGCGAAGTTTAGCATAACTTTGTACCTTCATTTTTTTTAAAATCAACATGCCCATGCCGTTTTCCAATTTATACAAAACATCTTTATTAACTGCTTTTTCTCTGGCCATGATTTTGGCCTCATGCACAACCAACAGGTACGCGGCAACAGAAAAAATTTATAAGGATAAGGCAAAAGGCTTTGCAGAAATTATCGGAACGGTACCTCCAGCCGGGCAATTATACGATTCGTTAAATCCAACAAATCAGCAGTGGATTGGTTCTGTAAATTTTGGGATACGCAAACCAAATTTTGTGGTGATCCATCATACGGCTCAGGACAGTTTAGCACAAACCATCAAAACATTTTTCTCAACCAAAGCAGGTACCAGCGCGCATTACGTAATTGGCCGGGATGGTAAAGTGGTGCATATGGTTAATGATTATTTACGGGCAAACCATGCTGGTGTGAGCAAATGGGGTAAAGATACCGACCTCAACTCTTCATCTATAGGAATTGAACTGGATAATAATGGTTTAACCGATCCATGGCCTGATGCGCAAATAAACAGCTTGCTAAAGTTATTGGCTACTTTGAAAAAAGCTTACGGCATCCCTACCGCAAATTTTATCGGCCATGCAGATATTGCACCAGGCCGTAAAAATGATCCCAGGAATTTCCCGTGGAAGAAATTGGCAGACAAGGGTTTCGGGTTTTGGTATGATGATGTGCTGAAAAATCCACCTGCAGACTTTGATACAGAAAAAGCCCTTAAATACATTGGTTATAATACGGCTAACCTGCCGGCTGCCATTGAAGCTTTCAAAATACACTTTATACAAACAGACATCACAAAAACTTTAACACCGGTTGATATTTTGGTGTTGTATAACCTTTATACAAAATATTAAGCGGAGTGACCTTTTGTTGTAGATTGCACTCATGCCATCATCATGAGGGATAGATTTTATAAAAATCATATAGATTACAGAGGAGTTTTTTTGCAGTGATAGGCATTGAGGAATCGTCATTGCGAGAAGGCTTTTTCAGCCGAAGAAGCAATCTTACAACAATCGCTACTAGCATGCGCTTTAAGATTGCTTCGTACCTCGCAATGACGACTCTTTATTAAGAAATTTGTCAAAGGAAGTTTGTTCCAGGATCTTTAAAAGTGTAATGTCCAAAGTTTATGGCGTAAAAAAGAATGCTAATATTTGCTATCACATTCTGCTCTGCATGCATTTGCAGCCGAATTTTGGCAAAAAAAAACACGGACAAATTTTATCTATCCGTGTTCTATATTATGGCAATGCTATTAATTTGGCTTCTTAAATGTATCTTTTAGCGTTACTGTTCTATTGAAAACCAATTTATCGGCTGTTGAATCTTTATCTAAACAGAAATAACCTTTACGGATAAACTGATAGCGGCCATCCAGATCTGCATCTGCCAAAGCAGGTTCAATATAAGCGTTTGGCAATACCGTTAAGCTTTCAGGGTTTAAATAATCTTTAAAATCACCTTCTTCAGCATCTGGGGTCTCTGAAACAAATAAACGATCGTAAAGGCGGATTTCCGCTGTCTTAGCATGTGGTGCACTCACCCAATGGATGGTTCCTTTAACATTGATCCCGCTCGTGTCGCTTCCGCTTTTCGATTCCGGAATGTAAGTACAATGAATTTCGGTCACGTTTCCGTTTTCGTCCTTCACAAAATCTTCGCATTTAACAATATAGGCGAATTTTAAGCGTACCATTGCACCAGGAGCCAGGCGGAACCATTTTTTTGCCGGCACTTCCATAAAATCTTCACGTTCTATCCAAAGCTCATTGCTAAAAGGGATCACTCGTGTGCCACCGCCGTCTTCAGCTTCAGGATTGTTTTCACCGATTAAATCTTCTGTTCCTTTTTCGTAATTCGTAATGACCAGTTTAATCGGGTCTAAAACTGCCATTACGCGATTAGCCGTTTTATTTAAATCCTCACGGATGCAGA
Organism: Pedobacter suwonensis; assembly: GCF_900111825.1. Classification (GTDB taxonomy): domain Bacteria; phylum Bacteroidota; class Bacteroidia; order Sphingobacteriales; family Sphingobacteriaceae; genus Pedobacter; species Pedobacter suwonensis. Next base: position 213,357 of record NZ_FOJM01000003.1, on the reverse strand, counting down.
ATTCCAATAAGCTGAGTTCAATTAAGTTTTCGCGCTTGGCAATGCCGATACGTTCGCAAAACTCGCGGATACTTTTTGGCGTAAAACCTCTCCTGCGCAAACCGCTGATGGTAGGCATACGCGGATCGTCCCATCCGTTTACCAGGTTTTCGTTAACCAGTTGAAGCAGCTTACGCTTACTCATTACTGTACTGGTGAGATTTAAACGGGCAAATTCATATTGTTTGGATGGGAAAATTTCTAACTTTTCGATAAACCAATCGTATAATTCGCGGTGCGAAACATATTCTAAGGTACAGATGGAGTGGGTAATATGCTCAATACTATCGCTTTGTCCGTGAGCAAAATCGTACATTGGATAAATGCACCATTTATTGCCTGTTCGGTGATGTTCGGCATGTTTAATGCGATAGATAATCGGATCGCGCATTAACATGTTCGGACTGGCCATATCGATTTTAGCTCTCAAAATATACGCACCATCAGGAAATTCTCCATTTTTCATTTTCGTGAAAATGTCTAAATTTTCTTCAATGCTGCGGTTTCGGTATGGGCTATCCTGTCCTGGTTCAGTTGGTGTGCCTTTTAAAGCTGCAATTTCGTCTGCAGCGCTTTCATCAACATAAGCCAGACCTTTTTCAATCAGCTTAACGGCAAAGCCATACAGCTCGTCAAAATAATCTGAAGCATATAATTCATTTTTCCAGTTAAAGCCCAGCCACCTGATATCTTCTTGCTGACTGTTTACATATTCTGTTTTTTCCGTAACCGGATTGGTATCGTCAAAACGTAGGTTGGTATAACCGCCGTATTTTTGTGTTAGTCCGAAATTTAAGCATATCGCTTTAGCGTGGCCAATGTGTAGATAACCATTAGGTTCAGGCGGGAAACGCGTAACCAAAGTTTCATACTTACCACTATTTAAGTCGTTCTCAACAATTTCTTCAATAAAGTTCAATGACTTTTCTTCACTCATAAAAACCTGTAAATTAGGAATGCAAATGTAAAAAGATTAGTGCAATTCTACTTGTTTTAGTTAATGATTAATTTGAAAGCCAAAATCGATACATTTACATCAACTTAATATGAATGATGAGCAAAGTATTAAATCGGCCTATCCGTGTTTTAGTAGCTAAAGTTGGATTAGATGGCCATGACAGAGGCGCTAAAGTAATTGCAACTTCTCTAAGAGACGCCGGCATGGAGGTAATTTATACCGGCTTGCGCCAGACCCCTGAAATGGTGGTAAACACCGCACTTCAGGAGGATGTAGATGCCATCGGGATCTCTATTCTATCTGGTGCACATATGACGGTTTTTCCAAAGATTATTCATTTTATGAAAGAAAAACAGTTGGATGATGTGTTATTAACCGGTGGTGGGATTATCCCCGAGGCAGATCGGTTGAAACTAGCTGCTATGGGTGTCGGAGAGCTGTTTCCTCCGGGTACAACAATGGCCAGTATTGTAGAATATATCCAGAATTGGGTAACAGAAAATAGAAATTTTTAAGCTATGGCATATCAGAATTTAATTTCAGAACTAAAGGAAAACATTTTATACGTTACGATAAATAGGGAAAAGGCACTAAATGCTTTAAATAAAGATACGTTGGCAGAACTTGCAGATGTAATTGCCTATGCAGATAAAACGGATGAGGTAAGAGGGGTTATTTTAACAGGCGCGGGTGAAAAGGCCTTCGTTGCAGGAGCCGATATTAAAGAGTTTTCTGATTATAACGGTAAGCAGGGAGAAGATTTAGCCAAAATTGGTCAAAATCAGGTTTTTAATGCTATTGAAAACTCTCCAAAGCCATTTATTGCCGCAATTAATGGCTTTGCTTTAGGTGGCGGATTGGAGTTGGCTATGGCCTGCCACATGCGTATTGTGGCAGACCATGCAAAGTTGGGTTTGCCGGAAGTTACTTTAGGATTGATTCCGGGTTATGGAGGTACGCAGCGTCTTACCCAATTGGTTGGAAAAGGTAAAGCGATAGAAATGATTACAACTGCAAGCATGATTACGGCTCCGGCGGCAGAAAAAATAGGCCTGGTAAATTATGTGGTTCCGCAGCCTGATCTGATAAGCAAGGCCGAAGAAATATTGAATTTGATCAAGCAACGTGCGCCATTGGCTGTTTCGGCTGCCATAAAAGCTGTCATCGCAGCGGTGAATAATAATAATGGCTATGCTACCGAAATTGAGGCGTTTGGGAAATGTTTCGAAACGGCCGATTTTAAAGAAGGGGTATCTGCATTTGTTGAAAAGAGAAAACCAAACTTTTCCGGAAAATAAGATTAGTGTAGTATTAATCTGATGTTTGTATAACAAAAATGTTGCAAATCCTTTTCAATGCAAATTTTTTTGAGTAACTATGTTATTTAATTATTAACTCTATATGTTGTCGATGTATATGGGTTTTTAGGATAACAACGCTGCTCATGAAAAAGAAGATACTCATTGTTGACGATGAAATTAGCATCGGCTTATTGCTCTCCAGATTTTTAACCAAAAAAGGATTTGAAGTTTCGAATGTAACAAGCGGTAAAAAGGTGATGCAGGTGCTTGGAAAAGAGCGGTTCGATCTGGTATTGTGTGATTATCGTTTAGATGATACAGATGGGAAGGAAATTTTAATCTACATTAAAGAGCACTATCCACATACCAGTGTGATTATTATTACGGGCTATTCAGATATTAAGCTTGCTGTAGAATTGATCAAACTTGGGGCTTTCGATTATATTGAGAAACCGCTTTACACGGATGAAATTTTAAATACCATTAATAAGGCCCTGGAAGCGCAGGGCGAATTAAGATCTATTAAACATTTCGACCATGCCGGATGCAAGGTTGTTTCTGATCGGTTTAATTGTCAGGAGTACATTAATGGCGAGAGTGCAGCTTCAGCGTTCTTGCTGAAACAGATCCAGCTCATTGCACCAACAGGTTATACCGTTATTTTAACGGGGAAAAGTGGAACGGGAAAAGAATGTGTGGCCAAAACCATTCATTTAAATAGTTCTCGTCGTGAACAGCCTTTCATTGCCATGGATTGTGGTTCGTTAACCAAAGATTTAGCGGCCAGTGAATTTTTTGGACATGAAAAAGGAGCATTTACTGGTGCTGCCTTTACTAAAATTGGTCATTTTGAACAAGCTAATGGTGGTACATTATTTCTTGATGAGGTCGGTAATTTGTCGTACGAAATTCAGGCAACCTTGCTCAGGGCGGTGCAGGAACGGAAAATAAAGCGGATTGGCAGTACAAAGGAGATTGATGTGGATGTACGGCTTATTGTAGCTACCAATGAAAATTTAAAGGAAGCGATCGAGAAGGGTGCATTTAGGGAAGATTTATATCACCGATTTGATGAATTTTCGATACACGTGCCGGCATTGAAAGATCGTGACCAGGATATCCTGATTTTTGCCGAACACTTTTTGGCGACAGCAAACCAGGAACTGAATAAAGAAATCAAAGGCTTTTCTGATGAAGTGAAGCAGTGTTTATTGGCATACAACTGGCCTGGTAACGTACGCGAGCTGAAGAACGTGATCAGGCGCGTTGCCTTATTAACTGATGGCGACTGGATTGAGCCGCATGTTTTGCCATTGGAATTTGGGATGGCTGATTACCCGAAGAAACCGGGTGAAAAAAAAGCCGCACTTTTTCCGCATAGGTCAAATCACGATTCGTCTGTCAATTTACGCCATGCGGCTAAAGAAGCTGAATATCATACTATTTTAGAAGTATTGAGGACGGTTAATTTTAACAAAACCAAGGCTGCAAAAATCTTGAATATCGACAGAAAAACACTTTATAATAAAATCAAATTTATTGATCCTGAAAAAGGAATATAAATCTTAAATCGGGAAAACAAAACCGGCTATTTTAGGATTTAAAGAATAACCTTATTGTCTAAAAATGTCAGTATTTTCTTATAAGCAACGAAATAACATCAACCTGGTTATTATTATTGCGCTTGGGGTGTTAATTGCGTATTCGCTGCAGAGTATCTTTGGTGCAATTTTAAGTACTTTGGTGTTATATACGATCATGAGGCCAGCCTATATCCATTTGGCTGAACACAGGGGGTGGAACAAAAGAGTAACGGCTATTTTCCTCATTGTCATTTCCATTATACTTATTGTGATGCCTTTTTATGCGTTAAGCAGCATGGTGATCAGTAAAATTTCAGAATTGAAGAATAATGAGGTTTTTTTCAGGAATTTACTGATTAAACTACAGCACCTCATTCCGTTTAAAATTAACCAGGGTCTTATTCAGGAAGGTTTAAACCGCTTAGGCAATTGGGCTACCGACCTTTTTCCTTCTTTACTGTCAAGTGCAGTAAATATTGTGTTAAGCTTGTTGGTCGTTTACTTCTTACTCTACTTTATGCTGATTGAGCGGGAAAGATTCGAGTTTTCCCTGATAAAATATGCCCCATTTAGGGAACAAAACGCGCTTCGTTTTGGCGATGAAATGAGAAATACCACCTATGCGAATGTATTGGGCCAGGGATTAATCTGTCTTGTTCAAGGCTCACTGGTAAGCCTGTCTTTTTATGTTTTGGGTTATAAAGACCCGATGTTTTGGGGTGTAATTACAACTTTTATTTCCTTTGTACCTGTTTTAGGACCTCCTGTTGTTTTTGTGCCCGCTGCGATCTTACAGATCGCAAATGGAAATAATTTTGCAGGTTGGGCGATGCTTGTTTTCGGTTTTGTAGTCATTATCAATATCGATAATGTGCTGCGGTTTATGATTGCAAAAAAAGTTGGCAATATTCATCCTATAATAACAGTAATTGGCGTAATTATTGGTATACCTTTATTCGGAATACTGGGCCTTGTTTTTGGTCCGCTACTATTATCTTATTTTATACTGCTGGTTAAGATTTATGAAACCAGCACGCTTGCTTCAGAAAGATTGGAAAGAATTAAAACAAATAATGAGCATAGCGAGTTATAATATAGCTTAACAATAAATAATGTAGTAGTTTTATATCGTACATCATTGTTAAACCCTTAAAATAATTAATTATGAATGATAACTCAAAAGTTGTAGTTGCGCTTTTAGCTGGCTTAGCTGCCGGTGCAGCTCTAGGAATTTTGTTCGCACCAGATAAAGGTGATGAAACCCGTGATAAACTTAGCCAGTCATTGAAAGATCTTGGCGATTCTATCAAAGATAAAGCTGCAGATGAGATTAATAATCTGGCTAGCCTGAAAGATAAAGTAGTAGACTCGATTAAAACTAAATTGAGAAGCGTAGAAGAAGAATATAGCGACGACGTAGAGCACGCATAATAAATAAATATTGCATAGCCGGGTTTTTACCCGGCTAAATCTCATCTGAACTATGCAAGAGAATAAAGATAAAAGTATTGAAGATCTGATAGATGACGCCAAAGGCTTTTTAGATGCCAGGGTTGAGTATACCAGACTTTATATTGTAGAAAAAGCGTCGAAAATTTTTGCTGATCTGGTAACCAGTACTACTGTTATCGTTTGCTTTATTTTGGCCTTTTTATTTGGCTCTGTAACATTGGCACTATACGTATCCGACCTTTTGGGCAGTTATGCAGGAGGTTTTGGCTGTGTTTCCCTATTCTATATTTTACTGGCCGTTATTGTTTATTTAACGAAAGATAAATACATTGAAAAAGCCATTATCAATATAGCGATCAGGAAATATTTTGATAAACTTGCAGATAAGGAGGAAGATGAGAAGTTATAAAGACATCCGTAACCTGGAAGACTTGCAGGCCAGAAAATTAGAACTTAAGGTGGAGTATACGCTTAAGCAAAATATGCTTAAAACAGATACCAAAACTTTCTTTAAACAATTTACACTTAGTGCATTGATAAAGAAATATGCAACGCCTAATAACCTGTTCAAAGCCGATGAAAAATTAAATATAAGCGGTACAGCAATGTCATTGCTTTTACCTATGGTGATGAATAAAACCCTATTCAGAGGTGCTGGTTTTTTAACTAAGGCAGCTGTGGGATTCGTATCTGGTAAGGTTGGTAAATCGCTTGATGCGGAACATTTATCGGCAATTTTTAATTCCGTTAAAGGCTGGTTTGGTAAAAGGAAAGAGAAAAAACAAAAGAAATTTATAGACTATGGGATTCCACCAGATAGCGAAACTTATTAGTTCGTTATACAAAACTTAATATTAAAAAGCGCCAAACAAATTTTGTTAAGCGCTTTTTTGGCAATTTAATTGAAAAAGATTCTGTTAGTCTTAATTCTGGATTGTTTAGAAGTTCATTTCATCGTTAGAATAACTTAACATCGATTCTTATCGACCACACTACCTTGATGTATATATCACATTTGTTTTGAGCCAATTAGAGATTTCTTTATTTTTCTTTATAAACAGTTATGCTAATAACCGTCCCATATCCTTTCCCATAATTTATAATCTCCATATCAATAGGTTTATCTAACCCTATATCAAATTTTTCGAAACGTTTAACAGCTGAAGTCTCTTGATCCTTTAAAGCTGGTCCAAAATAATAATTTGAATGCTGTAGGTATTGATCACTATCTGTATAGAAATCAAACATCATGAAAGATTCATTATCTGTTATTCTGACACTTTTAAATTTCTCATTTTTGTTCAAAGGATAATCTCTAAACTCTAAACATTGTGTTGACCAGTACCCATGGTTTGTACCCTCTAAATTGATGCTAGTTAAGCTATTAGTTGTAATTATTGTCCAAAGAAGCACATTGCTCTTTAATAGAGATAGGAAATAAGGTATTTGTTTCATATTTTACATTATAATCTTCGATAAGGTGTAACAATAACTGGTGTATAATTTGGCATACTTGTGACGCGCCCACCGTCTCTTAATACCTGTTCCGTTAGATATTTCAAAAATTGTATCTTCGTGTCCCATACACCAGGGTTTTCTTGTTCATAAAACCAGTCACTTGTTTGCTTTATTGCTCTATCTGTAGCTTTAGCCATTATAAGTGCGGCAAATTTTGCGGATAATACTTCGTTTTTTTTAAAAAACATATTTGTTATTTTCGGATATTCAAAATAAAGCGTGGGAAGTGTAACATGGCCATAATTAAATTTAATATCATTCCAGTTAACAAAACGCGCATCAAAAAACCATTTATCAATTCCACTTACTCCTGCAGTCTGAACATTTCTATTAGTTTTTGATGTAGTAAATACCCATGACGATGGATCTGATTTTAGCCCCCCTGATTGGAATTTTCATCCCCAGCCATTTGTGGACGGAATTGTGTCGCATAAGCTCTGGCTAATTGAGACCAGTCAATATCACCTCTTTCAAACGATGGTATATACTGTCCAGATTTGTTGTCATATTTATCTCTCCCGAATATGTCCTTGCCGGAGCCAAATAAACCCTCATCCATGTCATATCCGAGTTGTGTCCTCCTTTGGAGTCTTTATCGGCCATCCCACTTGGGTCTATAAACCTTACCGGGTTATTTTTTCCGTAAGTATATGGCGACTAGTGCACAGCGACTTCCCCCAGCGCATCTACGCCAGTCCACCTGCCGATTCGACATCACAGCAAGAGTTTTTGAGTTTTTTCAAAATACAATTATTCGAGCTTCAGCTACTTGATAGCAATATTACGCTTAAAATGCAGCTTGGCTTCCATCTCCTGATTGGCACTATCTTTTAATTATAAAAGCATCCTATTACGCATAATCATTAACCAGAAACCAACCCCTATCATAATAAATGAAAACAATATATATATTAATACCATGATGTTTCCTTTTTTAATTTCGTTTTTTGTCTCATTCTTATAAGTTTTAATGATTGCCTTATATTTTTTTTTATGAACAAAGAGAAAATAATTAACCATAGTTATTATACCAATAAGTAGAGGTCCTTCAATAAAGGGATTGCCGAATTGAAGTTTGACACCGAAAAAAGCGTATAAAACAAACCCAGCGGTAAGAAAATTCAACATAATCAAGAAGCTTAAAAATATAAGCGATAATGATAATGCAACATCTCCATTTCCCACGGAGACCTGAAATCTGTAAAATCGATAATAAATGTAATTGATTTTTTTTCTCATTTTTATTTAATTGCTCCATAGCCACCGAAACCTCCGGTTGCTGAATCAAGAATAAAATAGGTTGCGCTAATACCGAACCCAATTGGACTTAGAAAACCAACTCCGGTCATCACTATGTCTATGCCGGCCTTTATTCCAACGGAAGCATCAGTACCACCATTATAATAATACATTCCCGCCCTTGTTGCTGTAATTCCAGTGGTAACAACCGATGCTGTTACACCCAAAACCTTTGTTGCGCTCAGAACTTTAGTCCCTGCCTTACCCAAAGCATTCGTCATTCTCCATGCTTTTTGTGTCTCTCGCAATGCATTAAATTCACTCCAGCTTCGTGCAGATTTGAAATTTGTTCTTACAGCAAAATCCATTAGCTCGTTTTGGGCACTTATTCCGACAGAAAAGCTCCTACACTTGAATTTACATTTCCTAAGGTCCTTTGAAGCACCTCTCTCTGACTAGCTTTCTTATAGGCTAGTCCAATTTCACCACCTTTTATTTCCGCTCTGCTCCGGCCATCGGCTTACTGTCTTGCATGATAAGGTACTAATGTACACAACTGATTTTTATTTTTTCAATCGAGCTTCTTCAGTTGAAAGAAAAAAGAGTTGGCCGTTCGCATCGCCGGACGTTTTAACAGAACAACTTATTGTTGTACTGCCGTCCGATAATGCCATTATGTTAAGCAGCAATGCTGCGCATATCCAGCTGGCCTGCGCACCTGATAAAGCCGATCATCTGTTACGCAAAGGTAGCCCGAAGCTAGGGCAGTAAAGGGACTTTCGCGGCATAACCCCACGCAGCCTTTTACGTACAACCCATTTATTCCACGTTCCCTTGACAGCCCCGTCTTCTCCCGCTTTTTTTGCTTAACAGAAGATCACCTAAACATCTATGCCCAGATTTATATATGCACATAGACAACTAAAGACATAGACACTAAGCGCAGATAAAGCAATTAGCCGGTAAGCAGCAAGTAAATGCGCCCTGCCGGGCGCACCACAAAAAGCCCGGCTGGTGTGGCAGGGCTCGTTGGTGGGAACATTTAAGCATGAACACTAAAAAGTGTCTTTCCTCCATTTTTTTATTTTTCCCTCCAATGATGACCTTTGCTTAACTTGCTCTTTTACCGGATGTTCTTGCTGGTGTTTAAGTAGCTTTTCACGATTGTAATTAGCAACTATAATAAACGATCCAGCTGTAATCACCATATAAAGAATGATCAATAGCCCTCCCTTCATATCTTTGGTAAAGTTGCATTCTAAGAAAAGTTCTCGTCTAAAAAATACAAGTTTAATAGTCAGATAATTGCTATGGGAATTAATACGTAATATTTGCTCGGGATTATATCGTTAAAATAATCACTATAAATTAGCCATGAATAAACGGTGAATACGTTAAAAAAGATCAATAAGGTACTTATAGACGCCACATAGATTAAAGGAATGTCATTCTTTTTCATTCTATCTGTATAGAATTTATAAACCCTAAATAAAAAATAATAATACGCTCTCATCATTCACGTCTTGGTTTATCAAACAAGTATCTCCAGTAGAATATTCGTATATAGCTTTACCTCCAAAATACAGAATACTCACCCCTGCACCAACAGGGGCCATGAAGCCTATTGCACCAAATGTGGCATCCACTAATACCTCTTTTCCGGTAATCTGACCATTTATACATTGATAACCGGTAATTCCAACGCCAGCTAAGCCAGCGGCTGTACCTAATCCTCTAAGTACCGTACCAGTTGTCCTTAGTGCACCAGTAGGAACATGAATATTTGCAAGGGGGACTTAAAATAGTAGTCGCACCCGGTTCCCCATAAAGTGATCTACTCTTGATAATATTTCCAGCCCGATTACCTACGGCACCTGACACATATCCAACACCTGCAAGGCCGTTGCCAATATCACCAGTATTCTTATCGAAATAATTTAGCGCGTTATCTCCCCCCTGACTGGCAACAGCTTATTTATTCCTTTATACCATCATAGATGTCCCTGATTTTTAAGATCAGCAATAAACAGCAACAACAAAAATAGAATGATAGAAATAAATATATATAACTTAACCGATATATCCCAACTTCTCATATTATATCTCCCTGCATCGCGCTCAAACTCTCCAAATACTCCTTCATATAAATGAGCCCTATACAAAATCATGTAGTTCAAAAAGCCTATTAATGCATAAGTAGTTAACATCACTTTTAAGTTGATTAGTTGTCGAAACAATGGCATAAAAACACCCAGTCCTCCAAAAAAAATGAAGACATTTAAGCATAAAAGAGTTGAAGTAACTAAAAAAGCATAAAATACAGGGATGCTGTCTTTTTTCTTCTGATAGAATTTATAAACCTTAAAATTCAAATAATAATACCACATCATCATTTTATTTATTCCAAAAGTCATTTCCTGTAATATATACTTTCCTCCAAAATAAAGTCCCGAAGCAGCCCAGCCCCAACCTGGAATAAAACCAACTCCTCCAATAATAGCGCCCCCTACTTTCAATGAGGCAGCAGCCCGTTGTACAAGTTTAGTGTCAGCGTTGATGGTTCCTATGATTGTCTTAAACGAGGTTGATCCAACAGGACTCTTCCACCCCTCATAAGCTGCTTTGGTAAACTGATAGGCCAGCCGCTTTTCAAGTACTTTTCCTAACTGGTATTCTGCAGCTCCGACCGTAAATCCTAAAGCTGAAACCGTATTTGAAGTGGTGTTCCACGCATTTCCACCAACGCCCCCCTGATTGGCTTCTTTATTTTCAGCTTTAAGATAAGGACTTTTACTATTACCTGGCCTTAATGGTGGTAGAACTACATCAAATGAACCAAAAGAACCAAAACTGCCAAAAGAACCAAAGCCTCCACTTGATTTTGAGCCAGAAGCAGTCACCGTTCCAAGATCTATATCATCATGATTCGGATCATATTTGCCAAAATTACCGTTGTCCAAATCCCCAACATGATAGGTAGTATCCAGCCCCATGTAATCCTGATAGAGTATAGGATTATTCAGTGCATAATGGTAAGCGTTCAGCTCATAATGATTCTCGGCCATGAGATCAATATGGCTATAATTATTTAGCCATAAGCAAAAATCCTCTGGTGAATTTGACTTTTTTGCCAGATTCGCCAGAGGATAATGGTATTTACTCAGATTAAAATGGGTTTTACAAATCCGTCTTTATCTTTAATTCTTTTAATTGTTTTTCGTCAATCGTACTTGGACTATCAATCATCACATCTCTGCCCGAATTGTTTTTAGGGAAGGCAATTACATCGCGGATAGAATCTAAACCAGCAAAAATTGAGGTTAAACGATCGAAACCAAAGGCAATACCGCCATGCGGAGGTGCACCGAATTCGAATGCATCCATTAAGAAACCGAATTGCTTTTGTGCTTCTTCCGCGCTAAAGCCTAAATGTTTGAACATTAAAGCCTGCAACGCACGGTCATGGATACGGATAGATCCGCCACCTACTTCTGTCCCGTTAATGACCAAATCATAGGCATTGGCGCGTACTTCTCCAGGATTGGTATCCAATAGAGCGATATCTTCTGGTTTTGGCGAGGTGAACGGATGGTGCATGGCATGGTAACGTTCGGTTTCTTCATCCCATTCCAAAAGCGGAAAATCCAATACCCAAAGGGCAGAGAAGGTATTTTTATCGCGTAAACCTAAACGATTACCCATTTCTAAGCGAAGCTCATTCAGTTGTTTACGTACTTTATCTGTAGAACCAGCTAATATCAGTAACAAATCGCCTTTTTCTGTTGCGAAAGCCTCACTCCATTGTTTGAGGTCTTCCTCATTAAAAAATTTATCTACGGAAGATTTTATGGTTCCATCGTCATTATGACGGGCATAAATCAAGCCTGTGGCGCCAATTTGCGGGCGTTTGATAAAATCTGTTAGTTCATCCAGTTGCTTGCGTGTATAACTTGCAGCGCCTTTAGCATTGATACCAACAACTAACTCTGCGTTGTCAAATACAGGAAAGCCTTTGCCTTTTACCAGGTGGTTAAGTTCTACAAACTGCATGGCAAAACGGGTATCCGGTTTATCAGAACCATACAAACGCATCGCATCTGCATATTGCATACGAGGTACCTCTGGTAAATCATAGTTACGTACTTCTTTAAATAAAGTACGGATCAGGCCTTCAAAAGTATTTAAAATATCTTCCTGCTCAATGAACGACATTTCGCAGTCAATTTGCGTAAATTCCGGCTGACGGTCGGCCCTTAAATCTTCATCCCTGAAACATTTTACAATTTGAAAATAACGGTCGAAACCTGAAACCATCAATAATTGTTTAAAGGTTTGTGGCGATTGAGGTAAAGCATAAAACTCACCTTCGTTCATGCGGCTAGGTACCACAAAATCTCTCGCTCCCTCTGGCGTCGATTTAATTAATACAGGCGTTTCTACCTCAATAAAATCTAAGGCATCTAAATAACGGCGAACCGATTGGGCCATTTTATGACGTAAAACCAGGTTATTGCGCAACGGGTTACGGCGTAGATCCAAATAACGGTATTTCATACGCAACTCATCACCACCATCTGTTTCATCATCGATCATGAATGGAGGTAATTTCGCCGCATTTAAAATCTCCAAAGCAGAAACTTTGATCTCTACTTCACCGGTCGGCATTTTTGGGTTTTTATTGCTTCTTTCTACAACCGTACCTACCGCTTTGATCACAAATTCACGGCCTAAAGTACGTGCGGTTTCACAAAGCCCGCGATTATCGTCCATGTTAAAAACCAACTGGGTAATACCATAACGATCACGGATGTCGATAAAAGTCATACCGCCTAAATCTCTTGATTTTTGTACCCAACCACATAGCGTAACACTTTCGCCTAAGTTATTTAGGTTTAATGCACCACAAGTTACTGTTCTTAACATATATATAATCTAAATTGAGCGGCAAAAATACCGATTTTGTTTTAAAGTTTAAGATAGAAGATTTAAGGAAAATTTTGCTAATGATTATTATTGCTTTGACCACAAAGGCACAAAGATCACAAAGAAAAATAGTTGGCAATTTCAACAATTAGGTATCTGTTGTAATATGATCCCAGTTATCTTCATAAAACGTGATCCAATTAATTGCCCGATGCCATTCCGGAACTACATCCTGATTGATATTTTGAACTATATCATCTATGCCAGACTGTCTTACTGCCCAATGTATTCTATAAATTAAATCAGAGGCATCAAGGATTTCAGTAGTATCCCTGATCACCGCCCCATTTATAAACTCTTCACTTGACTCCATATATCCTGGGATCAAATTGACTGTTCCAGATGCCTCTTCCCTAGGTAAACCTAAATCATCGATCTTATTTATGGCCCAGAGCATTACATAAAGACATTCAATTGTCCAAGAAATGCTAATAGTCTCTTTTTCACTTAATATATCTTTAGTGAAAAGTTTTTGCTCTCTTGAGAAACGTGGCCCCATAACTTTTCTGTTTTGAGATAAGCGATAATATCTTCTCTATCATCACGATTATCAATTGTGGTATTTAAATATGCAAGAATCAAAATCCGTTTAGCAATATCTGCGGCAGGTCTGATTACCGCTTCGCTTTCTTCCTCTATCAGGGGTAAATATTGATTTATCGGGATGTTATTTTCTTTTAGGATTATTTCAGTTTGGTCCTTACGTTGTTGGGCAGTCATATTTAATGATAATTTAATTTAGCATCACAAACTAAATTTATGCTTTTGATTTTAATCTGCTCAGCGTTTCTTGTGATATGTTCAGGTAAGAAGCCACCATCCTATTAGGCAGGCGCATTACCACAGTTGGATTCTGCGCCAGCAACTGGCGGTAACGCTCGGTCGCATCAAGTGTAATAAACGACATTAAGCGGTTGGTATTGGTTACGTAAGCATATTCCAGATAATGACGGTAAAATTTCTCCCACTGCGGGATCATTTGAAGCAACTGTTGAAAATCGTTTTGAGAAATGTAGTATAGACTGGTATCTTCTACAGCTTGGACATATTCCTTGGAGATATCGTTGGTAATGAAACTTACCAGGGCTGAGGCAAACTGATTTTCAAAAGCAAAATGCCGGGTGGCTTCCGTACCACCGGCCGTTAGGAAGAAAATTCGTAAGCAACCTTTATCAATAAAGTAAAGACGCTGACATGTTTCCCCAGGACTGATCAGGATTTCGTTTTTCTTTACCTGCATCATCTTGAAAAAAGACAATACCTGTTCAAGCTCCGCATCGCTAATGATAATTTTTGCGCTGATATAACTGGAAAGCTGTTCTTGCATGATATGACTTTTACCAAATGTAACAATGTTTAGGTTTTGGAGGTAACCTTCTCAGCCAGTTTACGTGCGTTGGGAATAATAATGAAAGCTGCCAGATAAGCTACGGGTAACATTACGCTCCAGGCCTTCAGGAATTTGAGGAACCAATCCTCGCCGAAACCATAGTTTCGCATTAAACCCACAAATGCCATAATTAAGGTCATTGGGATCACCACAAAAAGTGTGTTGATGTGTTTGAAATGTTCTTTTTTCATATTGATTTTTTTAATACACCAAAGTTGAGCGTATTAAAAAACTTAACCTTTGATGTAAGTCAAAAAATGAAGCAAGCTAAATTTAAGTAACATGACAAACCTGATAAAAATATTTCTTATGAATAGCATTTAGAAACCGGAATTCTAGGGAAATCGCTTTTAACTTTTCTCTGTTAGTTTCCAGCTCTTTCTGCGCATGCTTAAGCGTTATGTTTGCCACGGAAGCACGAAAAACACGAAAAAATTTAATCTACTCCGTGATTTCTGTGGCTAATTAATTTTTGCACATTTTTTAAAAGCAATATCCCTAGCCTGAATTCGATTCATGGTTTTTTTTGAAGATATTCATAATGAAAGTTTAATATTTTTCTTCCAGCACAATTTCAAGCGCAACTACCTTCCACTCTCCTTTAATATTTTTCCAATGATAAATTTCTTCAGTCTGTACGGTCTGTTTTTTTGAAAAAATAAGCAGGTTTGGTTTTATAAGAACCGATTTACGTGCAATTTTCTCAGTAAAAATATCATTCTCTGCAGAAGATCTGATTCTATAATGACTAGTTTGTATGGTTTTGGCTCCGCTGAAATATTTTTTTAGGTCGATGGTAAAATCACGTTTGTTTATCGCAGTTTTTTCAAAGGGTGTGAAACTCAAATCGTCGGCAAACATATCCGTATACGCTACGACATCTTTACTCTCCAGCGCCAGGTTTGCTTTTTTATGTATTTCGTTTATTGCTGAAATGATTAAGTCGGTTTCCATGCCATGAAGTTAGCGGTTTGGATCAGGGATTTCAAATTTATGATGAACTCGCAGCTGAATTTCCATAAATGTTAAAAAGCAAAGGCATTTAATTGCCGATACTTATCAATCATTTCTGTTTTCTGGAAATAAGCGGCAGCATTTCATCGGTTTATTTAACAAGGGGGTTGTTTAAGTGGTACCAAAAGCGGGACTGAAATTGCGAAAAGTGGAGAACCCCTCATTTCCCCATACTTAAAAAGTATTTCTATTTTTTTGGAAATGAAAGGTAGCATTTTATAGGTGCTTTCGTCCCGCCATTCGCTTGTAGTCCTCATTTCGTTTCCCTCCATTCCGGGCTACTCGCTGCTGTCGGGTTTATTAACAAGGGTTTGTTCAAAATAGCAGGTCCCTCGCGGAGGCTCAGATAAGATAAACCTGATTGTCGGGGGAGCGCTTCCGATCCTTCATCGTAACTCGTACCCAAAGCGGGACTGAAATTGCGAAAAGTGCAGAACCCTGCATTTCCCAAACACTTAAAAAGTATTTCTATTTTTTTGGAAATGAAAGGCAGCATTTCATAGGTGCTGCAGACCCGCCATTCGCTTGTAGTCCTTATTTCGTTTCCCTCCATTCAGTGCTACTCGCTGCTGTCAGATTTATTAACAAGGTTTGTTTACAATAGCTATTTTAAGGGGTTAATTAAAGATTTGGGTTTCTGGCACATGCTTAGCTTAAATAAACCTGATCGGACGGACGCCAATTTCCTTCAAATTGGCTGGAGGGAGAGCAGGGCTGAACATGCCAAAGGCACAGAACCCCTCATTTCCAAAAACCTGAATATCAATAGTCATCTGTTAAAGTAGTGCTTTAAAAGAGCCTGATTTATATGTATTCGTCATGCTGAATTTATTGACGATTCAGAAGTGAAAATATCTTACCTGAGATAATTTAAATATACTATGTTTCAGATATTTCCGCAGTGTTAACCAGAAATTAAGATATTTTAAAATTTTTTTTACCTTGATGCAACGTTTTAAAATCACTGATGTCTTATCATCAGAATATTCGAAATTTTGGAAGCCGTATACATCGATAAAAACCTCGAACTCGTAAAAAAATGCATGCAGGGCAGTCGCGCAGCACAGTTTGAATTATACAAGCTGTATGCCAAGGCAATGTATAATGTGGCGCTGCGCATTTTAAATTATGAGGAAGAGGCAGAAGATGTTTTACAGGAAGCATTTTTAGATGCATTTACCAGAATTGTCGATTTTAGACAGGAAACTACCTTCGGCCTTTGGTTAAAGCAGATAGTGATCAACAAATCCATCAATTACCTGCGTAAGCGCAGGATGGAGTTTGTAAGTACAGACGAAATATCGGAAGTGCCTGATGAAGATAGTTTTGATTACAGTGAAATGCAGTTACAGGCCGAAGAGATAAGGCAGGCCATTATCCAATTGCCAGACGGCTACAGGGTGGTGCTGAGTTTGTACCTGTTAGAGGGTTATGACCATGAAGAAATTGCGCACATTTTAAAAATAAGCGAAAATACCAGCCGTACACAGTACATGAGGGCTAAAAAAAAGTTAAAGAGTATTTTAGAAATGAAAGGGATGAGAGATGAATAATAGATTAGAAACCTTTGTAAAAGAAAACCGAAAAGCTTTCGATATCATGGAGCCTTCGGCAGATCTTTGGGCAAAAATTGAACAGGATTTAGATCACAAAAAGAAAAAAAAACCGGTAAAACTGTATTTATGGATGAGCGCAGCGGCAGCTGTAGTAGTCGTTTTTGGTTTGGTCTGGTTATACGTAGGGAAATTGCAAAACAAAGATTTAGAAATAGCCGACGTTAGTGCTTCATATGCCAAAAAGGAAGTTCATTTTACTGGTCTAATTACCGAAAAGAGGGATAGCTTAGCCATTTTTGCCTCTGCAAATCCGGAACTTTATAAAAAATTTACGGCTGATTTAAGAAAACTCGATGAAGATTACGAAAAATTAAAAGCAGAGTTGCCAACTTCGCCCAACCAGACTTTTGTGGTAAAGGCTATGGTTAAAAACCGTGAAATACAATTACAGTTATTAAAACAACAATTATTAATTATTAACCAAGTTGATGATTACAAAAGAGTTAACCAGATTTAATACAGGGCAATAAAACAGCTCTGATACTGAAATCGGTCTTGATGCTTGATTCAACACACTTGATGCTAAGAGGAGAACGCTCACCACATCGAAAGTTTAAGGCCAGCCGGCAGGTTTTAAGCATACAGGTGTTTAATATTTAACAACATGAAAACAATAAAAATATTTTTGGCCCTTTTGGCTTTAATTGCCGTAAAAACCAGTGCGCAAGAAGCGATGGTGAATAGTCCATCGGAGAAAGTGCTTGTAGAAAATGTGGAGAAATCATCGCTGATAGCGATGGTAAGTAACTCAAAATATAAGCAAACGGGCAGCGATGCGGAACGTTCAAAATCATTTAGCAAAAGTTTTAATATAGATAGAAATGATAAAGTGAATTTAAATAATCAGTTCGGATCTATTGTAATTAAAACCTGGGATAAAAAAGAGGTGCGTGTGGATATAGATATTAAAGCCTATGCCAACTCAGATGGTGATGTACAGAAATTGATCGATGGGGTAAGTATTGATGCTACTAAAAATGGCGACGTGGTTTCATTCAAAACTAACATGGGCGACAGAAACGGACGTTATGGACGCGGGGTAAAAAATGGAGTAACTACCTGGCGAAGGGAATTAAAGGTGAATTACACGGTGTTTATGCCGGCAGTAAACCCTTTAACTGTGCTACAACAATATGGTAATGTTGAAATGGGTAATTTTGCAGGCCCAACCTCACTAAAAGTGGAATACGGCAATCTTGTAGCAGGAAACCTCAGCAATACCAACAACTATATCAATGTTCAGTACGGGAAATGTGATATTCAGGATTTAAATGCAGCTGTGATTAAGCACGAATATAACGGACCTGTAACTATTGGTGCTGTAGGGACTTTGGAACTCGTTGCTGAATACGTAGCCGTAAACATCAATACCATCAGAAGATCTGCAGATATTAAAGTGGAATATGGTAAAGGCTTAACCGTTGGCACCATAGGTGGCAACTTGCTCTTGAGTGCCGAATATGCCAAAGTAAACATCAATACGGTTAAAGGAAATGCGGTAGTTAAACAGGCTTATGGCGATTTAAACATTGCATCAGCAGGTAAAATTGCTGTTAACGCAGAATATTCTAACGTTAATTTAGGTACGTTGAACGGTGATGCGACTATCAAAATGGATTATAACCGCTTAAATGTGAATGAAATTACTCCGGCCTGTAAAAACTTTACTTTCGGGGGTGAATATGCAAATGTTGGATTGGGCTTTGCAGATCGTTATAATGGTAATTTCAATGTTTCTACTTCTTATGCCGGCTTTAAATATGGTTCAAACGTAACATCAAGTTTGGTTAGCAAAGATGATGAAACCAAACGGTATACGGGCAAAATCGGTAGCGGTGGCGCTGCAAACGTATCCATCAGATCTGAATATGGTTCCATTACCTTTAAATAAGACCTCATAAACCAAACAAACAAGGAGCCTTGCCGCATTGGCAGGGCTTTTTTAATATAATGCCTAAATTTTGTACAGACGATTGGCAAAAGAATTGAAGCCCTAAATACAACAGACAAATAAAACAAATAATGAAAAAAATTATTTTATTGATGCTTTTGCCATTGGCTGCTTTAGCTCAACCTAATAAATTAACCAAAGCAGATAAAATTTATGGACTATCGAAATTTTGGCAGGAGGTAAATTATAACTTCGTTTATTTAAACAAAATAGACCGGGTGAAATGGGATAGTACTTATAAAGCATTAATTAATACGATACCTGAAACGCCTAATGACTATGAGTACTATCGGGAAATGCAAAGATTTTGCGCGATGCTTAAAGATGGGCATACCAATATTTATATGCCGGGCGGTAAAGATTTCGAACCGCTGAATACCATGTTCGGCGATTATCGTTTGTTTATTGAGAATGTAGAAAATAAAGCAATCATTACACATGTTAACCTGAGCAAGAAAGATGAGATCCCGGTTGGAAGCGAGATAATAGCGGTAAATGGAGAGGCCACGGACAAATATATAGCTGAAAACGTTTCTCCATATATTTCTTCCTCTACTGACTATGTTTTACAGGATTGGTGTATCAGTAAATTACTTCAGGGGATTGAGGGTAGCCAGTTTGAAATTAAAATTAAAAAACCAGGAGGACAGGTTTTAAGTTTAAAATTAACACATGGGCAAACAGCGGAAAAAGAAATTTATCCGGCCTTTCCTGCAGTATCGTCGCTTCTTGATTTTAAATGGTATCCTAATCAGGTAGCTTATGTTGCGCTAAACTCCTTTGGAGAGGAGAAAATTGATTCTCTTTTTCTGACTAAGTTGCCGGATTTATACCAAGCCAAAGCAATAGTTATTGATTTAAGGAACAATGGAGGCGGAAGTACAGGAATTGGAAGTTATATATTAAAATATTTAACCAATGACAGCTTACTTTATGGCTCACGCTATTCTACCAGACAACTCACTTCTGCATTCAAGGCCTGGGGTAAATACACTTCTGCAAAAGATACGGTAAATAGCGAATGGAATAAAAAGGCATTTCTGACCTATCAGGATAATTATTTCTATAATTTTGATTATTATCCGCTTAAAAATACACTCTCGGCAAAGCGGATCGTAGTACCCACAGTTTTATTAATTGGACATAATACTGCTTCGGCCGCTGAAGACTTTTTGATTTACGCAGACAATCAAAAGCACATGACCAAAATTGGCAGAAATTCTTTCGGAAGTACCGGACAGCCATACCTCTTCGATTTACCCGGCGGTGGAAGTGCGAGAGTCTGCACAAAAAAGGATACCTACCCAGATGGTCGTGAGTTTGTAGGTAATGGTGTAAAACCAGATATAGAAGTAATTCCAACGCTAAAGGATTTTATTGCCAATAAAGACGTAACCTTAAACACAGCACTTGATTACCTCAATAAGAAGATAAAATAGTCAACACCAAATAAATGATTAAGTCTCATCTTATTAGGTGAGACTTTTTTATATTTATTGCCGATGAAAATTTATCTGATCATGCTGTTGAATATCTTTTCTTTTACCGCGCTGGCTCAAGATGCCCCGGTTAAATGGGCTACGCAGGAAACTTTTTTCGAAGATCTGATTGGGAAAAGCTTACCCACTTTTAATGGGGTAACGGTCAATAACAAGCCGTTCTCCAATATCGACCTTAAAAACCAGGTGGTAGTGATTAACTTCTGGTTTGAGAAATGCCCACCCTGTATAGCCGAAATGCCAGAATTGAATAATTTTGTGGATAAATATGGTAAAAAGTCCGTTCGGTTTATTGGCATTACACATGATGGCCCCGCCAGTGCCAAACGATTTCAAAAGCGCAACGGTTACCAATATGAAATTGTATCATTAAGCAAAGATGAGATTAGAAACCTAAATATCAATCATGGTTTTCCGTCGAATGTGTTGGTTGGAAAGGATGGTAAGATTGTTTATGCCACAGCCAACATTTCTTTTTGCGATCCGCAATTTAAAGCTAAATCGGCTCTTTTTGAAGAAAAATTAAAATCGTTATTACTCAAAGAGCTGGATTGATGTAAGAAACCTAAAGTTTTAGAGAACGTATTCGTCATTTATAGGTTTAACGGGCTCTGGAATTTCTTCTTCTTCAAGCATTTGCAGGAGATTGATTTCTATCGTTCTTGTAATTTGGTTAAGCGGAACACCAGCCGAATTGTTTTCGAAAGGGTTAACCAGGCTCATTCCATTAATCTGCGTAGAAACAAATACGAAACCGATCAACCAACCCAAAAATATAGATGCCGGACCTGCATCCTCACTGATTACCAGGGTAAATGTTACGACAAACAGCCAGATAAATACTTTAGTCAGATAAGAATAGGTAGTAGGGAAAATGGTGTTTTTAATACGCTCACTCATGCCCATTGAATCCGAAAATCTGGTCAGCATTTCATTGATTTCAATAAAACGGAAGCCATCAATAGCATTTGATTTTGATAATCTTTGTAAATCTCTCGATTGGATATTTAAAAGGGCATTATGCTTGTTGGTATGTTTTTCTATTTCTTTCAGATCGGCCTCGGTTAAATATTTGGTATAAATCTCATCTATCGTTCCTCTCAAATTGGCCTTTAAGGCATATAAAAAACCAATATGCCTGTAAATCATACGTTTTACGCTTTCTTCGTCTTGATCAACATAATTGAGCAACGCCCTTGCAAAAGAGCGTGAATCATTTACCAAAGCGCCCCAAACTTTTCTTGCCTCCCACCATCTATCGTAAGCCTGGTTATTATTAAAACCGATAAAAAAAGCAATGGCTGTACCTAAAAGTGTTGGGATGATAGATGGAACGGAGAAATGATGGGAGATTAAATATTCGCGTACGAGATAAGCTACGGTGCAGGAGGCAATCATAATCAGGTCAACTTGCCACGTATTTCTTAAAATTCTACTTAATCTGATATTCTGTATTAACAACATATAATATGACGGAAAATGAATGAGCTCCGGATGAAATTACAAAACTAAAGCCAAAATGTTTGATCATGTAACAAATTAAGCGACGAAGATTACAGGTTGCCGTTTATGGCGTAAATGTTTATCTTGGGAAACCAAATATTCCTGACCATTTATGAGCGACCATTTACCCAAGAACAATATTTTTAAAGTAATCGGTGCATCCTCTTTGGGTACATTGATCGAATGGTATGATTTTTACATCTTCGGCAGCCTTGCGGTTATCATTGGTCATCAGCTATTTCCGGAGGATGCAGGTGCATCAGCCTTAATCAACACGCTGGCTATCTTTGCGGCGGGTTTTATTGTTCGTCCGTTTGGTGCATTGGTTTTTGGCAGACTTGGTGATTTAATTGGCCGCAAGTATACTTTTTTGCTCACTTTGGTGCTTATGGGCGGATCGACTTTTTTTATCGGGTTGATCCCTTCTTATAAAAGCATTGGTTATGCTGCCCCAATTCTGGTTTTAGTTTTGAGGTTAATCCAGGGTTTGGCTTTAGGTGGCGAATATGGGGGTGCGGCTACTTATGTGGCAGAACATGCCCCAAAAAACAAACGTGGCTTTTTTACCAGCTGGATCCAGACCACCGCTACATTGGGTTTATTCCTCTCGTTAGGGATTATTGTGATCACAAAAAATATCCTGGGTGCCGAAACGTTTGGAAATTGGGGTTGGAGAATCCCTTTTCTGTTATCGATTGTACTGGTTGTGGTATCGATTTACATCCGCATGAAAATGCACGAGTCGCCCCTGTTCTCTAAACTGAAAGCTGAAGGAAATATTTCGAAGAATCCATTAAAAGAAAGTTTTAACAATAAGGCTAATTTTAAAATGGTGCTCCTGGCATTGTTTGGCGCCACAATGGGTCAAGGCGTAGTCTGGTACACCGGACAGTTTTATGCACAATCCTTTTTAGAAAATACCTGTAAGCTGGATTTTAACGATTCGCGGTATATTTTACTCTGGGGAATTGCTTTTGCTACACCGTTTTTTGTGGTTTTTGGTGCCTGGAGTGATCGGGTGGGACGAAAGTGGATCATGTTAAGTGGAATGCTTTTAGGCATTCTGTTTTACCGGCCAATATATCAGGTCTTTTTAGATGATACCGATTATACCAAAATTGAACAAGCTGATATTTTAGCTGTCACCCCAGCTCGCGCAACTGCTGTTTTAATGGAAAATTTAACCGATAGCTTACGAACCGTTTCTACCAAAGTAAGCCTTAAAAACGGAGCTTCCTTTAACAGGGTGCAAACAGATACCGTTTCTGCAACAAGGGGGATTCTTTTGGGCAAAGAAATTATAAAAGATAAAGTTTTGCCAACACCGGTATTCTGGAAATTTGTTGGCTTGATTTTCTTCCAGATTTTGCTGGTTACCATGGTTTATGGTCCAATTGCGGCTTTCCTGGTCGAATTATTTCCGACCAAAATCAGGTACACCTCTATGTCGCTGCCCTATCACATCGGTAATGGTGTTTTCGGGGGGCTTGTGCCATTTATTGCCACACTAATTGCAAGTTTTTCAGGCGCCACACCATTGTCCGGTCTTTGGTATCCAATTGGGGTAGCAGCGCTAAGTTTGGTTATTGGCGCAATCTATTTATCAAATAAAAGAGACGAAAAAATTAACGATTAAATAAGATGAATACGTTAAAGAAATTTTTAGGCCTTGTTTGGATGGTTTTAGGACCATTAACGATGACTTTTTTGTTTATCCAGGCGATAGATAAGGTAGGCTTAACGCATACCGATATCGAACGTACCAATACCATATTGCAGTGGGCAATTATTCTGTTTATTTTCCTCCCCATTAGCCTGGGTTTGATGATATTTGGCTTTTATGCCTGGAAAGGTGAGTACGATCACCTGCCAGAAAGTTCCGAAGAATTGTAGTTTTTTTAGCTAAGCTCCTCAAAGATTTAGCTTCCGGGCCTTGGTATCCTTGACCTCGCTATACTCCGCCACCATTGCAGAATTCTTTAATGTGGCCGTTATCTTAAACTGGAGTAATGCAGAACGGAGAGATCTATAAATTTAAGTCAATACTATGCAATCGTTCCCGACATCGTTTGCAATGTTTAATTTATAAAAAACTTCTTTCTGCTGAGTTTTAATGTTTAAAATTGTTCATCATATATTTTTAAAATACGGCTGCGTAATGAAGTTTAACCTTTTACGTGGCCGGTTTTAATTTTAGCCTAACCAAATGGATATGAAAGTAATCAGCCTGTTCTTTCTGCTTGTATTATCATTTGCCGCAAATGCCGCTGATGTAAAACCTGATTTTATTGTGGCTGCAGATGGAAGTGGAAATTTTAAAACCATACAGGAGGCCATTCATGCGGTGCCCGATTTTAGGAATAAAATAACCGTAATCTTTATCAAAAAGGGTGTTTATAAAGAGAAATTGATATTACCTGGCTCTAAAAGGAATGTGAAATTTATTGGCGAAAGTTTAAATGAAACCATTTTAACTTATGATGACTACGCCCGGAAAAAGAATATTTTTGGTGAAGAAAAAGGGACATCCGGCTCATCAAGCTTTTACATTTATGCCGAAGGCTTTTCAGCTGAGAATATCACTTTCCAGAATTCATCAGGCCCTGTAGGACAGGCTGTAGCGGTTTGGGCAGGTGGAGATAAATTAATTTTTACCAATTGCAGGTTTTTGGGCTTTCAGGATACGCTTTATACTTATGGAGGCAATAACCGTCAGTATTATAAAAACTGCTATATTGAAGGTACGGTTGACTTTATCTTCGGGGCATCGACGGCCTGGTTCGAAAGCTGTACCATTTTTTGCAAAAAAGCAGGTTATATTACGGCTGCCTCAACGGCTGATACCACAAAATTTGGCTACGTTCTCAACAGATGTACAATCAAAGGCGATGCACCAGCCAATAGCTTTTATTTGGGCCGTCCATGGAGGCCATACGCAAAAGTGGCCTATCTCAACTGCGAATTACCTGATTTTATCCGACCGGAAGGCTGGAACAACTGGGATAAAGAAAGCAATGAAAAAACGGCTTATTTTGCTGAATATAAGAGTACTGGAAAAGGATCCGATCCTAAAAACAGGGTAAAATGGTCACACCAACTGACAGATGAAGAATATAAAGGCTATATTTTAGAAAACGTTTTCCGTGGATGGAATCCTGAAGCAAAATAATGTTGTAAACGACTGATTTACTGTGTTTAAAGTTCTGTCTGTAATGAGTGTTTTGCTGCATTTTCCGGCAACGATTGCATAGATTTCTCTTCTGTTTTAACTTCAAACAACGTACACTTGTTATTACAATAACCAAGTATAATTTAACAGCGCAAATAATGAAACATATTTCTGGCCGTTTATGCCATATTAAAGTAGCTCTCGCTTGCTTAGTTTTAACAGCAGCTGGTTCTGCCATGGCGCAACAAAAGCCAGGCTTACCCATTATCCGGCAGGTTAAATTTAAAGAAGATACCACGAGTATTGTTGCTTTTGGCGCAAAAGGCGATGGTATTACCTTAAATACCGAAAGCATTAATAAAACCATTAGCAGCGTGAGTGAAAAAGGCGGAGGAGTGGTGTTAATCCCGTCGGGTTTATGGTTAACTGGTCCTATCGAACTAAAAAGCAACGTAAACCTGCACCTTAAACGCGATGCCATCCTACAATTTACGGCAGATTTTAATCAATACAAATTGGTAGAGGGAAACTGGGAAGGTCAACCCGCATGGCGGAACCAAAGCCCGATTTCAGGGATGAACCTTGAAAACATTGCCATTACCGGAACAGGAATTATCGACGGGAATGGTGGTGCCTGGCGTATGGTTAAAAAAGATAAACTTACTGAAACACAGTGGAAGAATCTCGTAGCATCCGGAGGCATCGTTAAAGCCGACGGAAAGATGTGGTACCCATCTGAAAAAACCCTTAAAGGCTCGAATACCAAAAACGCCGGTGTAATTGAAGCTGGCAAAACTGCCGCAGACTATGATGATATCAAAGATTTTCTTCGTCCGAATTTATTGGTGTTAACAGGCTGTAAAAAAATACTTTTAGAAGGGGTTACCTTTCAGAATTCGCCGGCGTGGAATTTACACCCTTTGCTTTGTGAAGATCTAACCTTAAGAAATTTGCAGGTAAAAAACCCTTGGTTTGCACAAAATGGCGATGGTGTTGATGTAGAATCATGTAAAAACGTATTGATTGAAGGCAACACTTTTGACGTTGGAGACGACGGAATCTGCATTAAATCAGGAAGAGATGAAGCGGGCCGCAAACGGGGTATACCAACTGAAAACGTGATCGTTAGAAACAATGTGGTTTACCATGCACATGGCGGTTTTGTAATCGGTAGCGAAATGAGTGGCGGGGCAAAAAACATCTGGGTGTACAACTGTTCTTTTATCGGTACTGATATTGGTTTACGCTTTAAAACTACTCGTGGCCGTGGCGGTGTGGTCGAGAATATTTATATCAATAACATCAACATGATTGATATTCCCGGCGAGGCCATTTTATTCGATATGTATTATGCAGCTGTTGATCCGGTTCCCCTGGCTGGCGAAAAGCGGGAAGCCATTAAAACCGTTACCGTTCCTGTTACCGAAGCTACCCCACAGTTCCGGAACTTTTATATCAAGGATGTAGTGGCTAGTGGTGCCGAAAAAGCGATATTTTTTAGAGGTTTACCTGAAATGAACATTAAGGATATCTACCTGGAAAACGTAACCATCAAAGCGAAAAAAGGAATCGAAATCATTGAAGCTACCGGAATTTTTCTGAAGAACATCAACATCATTGCAGAAAATACCAGTCCCTTGGTGATGATCCAGAATGGATCAAATATCAATATCAGCAGCTTAAAGTACCCTGATAACAGCAAATTGCTTTTTGATGTTTCCGGCGAAAAAACAAAAGGTGTAAAAATTGTTGCAACGGATGTTTCTAAAGCTAAAACAGCTGTCGTTTTAGGTACAGGTGTAGCAAAAAAAGCACTGGAAATTTCAAAATAACAACATGATGAAACAATCGATCTTATATACAATAGTTGCATTTATTGGTTTTTCTGTTTTAACACAACGTGGGTTTGCCCAAAAAAAGTTATCTGAACAGTTAACCTTAACTGCGATGGAAAAACTGTTTCAGGATACGACGCTGCTAAAAGGTGCCAAAGGCCCCAAATGGACTTACGACATGGGGGTTGTTCTGGAAGGTGCAGCTGCCGTTTGGCGAAATACCGGCGACGGGAGGTATTTTAAATATATCCAAAGTTCGATGGATGCCTATCTGGATAAGGAAGGTAACATTGCTACATATAAACCGGAAGATTTTAATATTGATAACATCAAAAATGGCCGCTCATTATTGCTGTTGTATAAAGTTACCGGGCAGCAGAAATACCTGTTAGCCGCAACTAAATTATACGATCAGCTGCAAAAACAACCGCGTACCAGAGAGGGTGGTTTCTGGCACAAGAAAATTTATCCAAACCAGATGTGGCTGGATGGTTTATACATGGGTGAGCCATTCTACGCTGAATATGCTAAACTGATGAAAAAGGATGCTGCTTTTGATGACATTGCTAAACAGTTTATCCTGATGGAAAAAAACTCGCGTGATGCAAAAACAGGGTTGCTTTACCATGGCTATGATGAAAGCAAAACCGAACAGTGGGCAGACAAGATAACCGGGCGTTCGCCAAATTTTTGGGCCAGGGCAATGGGCTGGTACATTATGGCTTTGGTGGATGTGCTGGATAATTTTCCTGCAGATCATCCGCAAAGGAAAGAACTACTGGCTATTTTAAATCGTACGGCAACTGCAGTAGTGAAATACCAGGATCCAAAATCAGGTGTTTGGTTTGATATTCTAGATATGCCAACCCGAAGAGGAAATTACCTGGAAAGTTCGGCATCGAGCATGTTTGTGTATGGTTTGGCTAAAGGCATTCGTAAAGGCTGGTTAGCATCATCTTTTATGGCTGCGGCTAATAAAGGTTATGCGGGTTTAAAGAAAGAGTTTGTGGAACAAGCAGGAACTGAAAGGATAAATTTGACTAAAACAGTTTCCGTATCCGGTTTGGGTGGAAAACCAAAATACCGGGATGGAAGCTTCGACTACTACATTAGTGAAAAAGTAATTACCAATGATCCGAAAGGCGTAGGCGCATTTATTTGCGCTGCTGCTGAAATGGAAATAAACCAGTTGCCAAAACCGGGAAAAGGATTAACCGTTACCATTGATAATTTTTTCAATAATGAGTATATGGTTGGCCCAACCGGAGATAAAATCCCTTTCCATTACTTATGGGAAGAAGATGATAACAATGGATTTTCTCTATTCGGAAAAATGTTTAACGATGCTGGTGTAAAAACCAATACGCTTAAAGTTGCACCAACAACTGTAAACTTAAAAGGCAGCAATATTTATATTATTGTAGATCCGGATACTGAAAAAGAAACTGCGAAGCCCAACTACATGAATGCTGAGCATGCGAAACAAATTGCAGACTGGGTGAAAGCTGGTGGGGTTTTGGTACTGCTCCTAAACGATGCAGGCAATTGCGAAATTTCAAAATTCAATGTTTTGCCCGAAACCTTCGGAATCCATTTTAATGAGGATAGCCGAAACAAAGTTCAGGGTATGAATTTTGAACAAGGAGCAATAAAAATCCCGGAAGGAAACGTTATTTTCAAAACAGCTAAGAAAGTATACATCAAAGAAATATCGACTCTTGTGGCTAAGAGTCCCGCTGTTTCTGCTTTAGCCGATAAGGGAGACGTGATTGTTGCCACCGCAAAATATGGCAAAGGGACAGTTTTCGCCGTCGGTGATCCATGGTTTTATAATGAATATATCGATGGTAGAAAACTACCTGCAGAGTTTGAAAATTTTAAAGCCACGAATGATCTGGTGAATTGGTTGATCAAGCAAGTGCCGGGGAAGAAATAGATTTATTAACCACAGATGAAGTGGATGAACACAGATAAATAGTGGTTTGTAGAGACAAGAACCGCGGTATAAGAGAAGGAAAAGTACTCCGTGCTAATCTGTGTCTCGGTGGTAAAAACTAACCATGGCGTAAAATAAAATTAATGGTCTGTGATGACGCAGACCACGGAACAAACAGAATGATGAAAATGAGAATATTGTTAAGCCTAATCTGCAGCACTTTATTATTGTCGTGTTATGCACAACAATCTGTTGATTCTACAGCAGATAAAATGCTGGTTTATCAATTAGGCAATGGCGGCTGGCCAAAGCAACTGGAAGATAAAAGTGTAGTTAACTACGACGCGGATTTAACACCAGCCTTGTTGGATAAAATAAAGGCAACTAAAGATTTACATGCCACTTTCGATAATAAAGCTACCAGTAGAGAAGTTGTTTACCTGGTAAAGGCATATAAAAAAACGCAGAACAAAGCTTATTTAGCTGCTGCTGAAAAAGGCCTCGATTATATTTTATCGGCACAGTATGCCAATGGTGGCTGGCCACAATATTATCCTGATCAATCTTCTTACCGATCGGAGATTACTTACAACGATGATGCAATGATCAATGTGCTGAACATATTACAGGATATTGCCACGCAAACAAATGATTTCGATGTGGTAAACCCAGTCTACATGAAAAAAGCAGGAAAAGCAGTTGCGAAGGGAATTGATTGTATTTTAAAAACGCAGGTGAAACAAAATGGCGTATTAAGCATTTGGGCTGCACAGTATGATAAAGATTCGATGTTGCCCGCAAAGGCCAGGGCTTTTGAGCCAGCCTCATTGAGTACCAGCGAATCTGTAGGGATTGTACGCTTTTTAATGCGGATCAAAAATCCTTCTGTTGCAGAAAAAAATGCCATTACCGCTGCAGTAAAATGGTTCGATACCTATAAAATTGTAGGCTTCCGTTTTGATAGGCCGAAAAATCCTAAAGCCAATGTCAAAGCTGCGGCCTTGATCCAAGATTCAACGGCAATTGCCTGGGCGCGCTTTTACGACCTTGATCAAAATACCCCGATTTTTGGTGATCGCGACAATACGATTAAAGCAAAATTAGAAGAATTAAGCCTTGAAAGGCGCAATGGGTATGCCTGGTATGGCAACTGGGCGCAGAAATTAATTGAAAAAGAGTACCCGAAGTGGTTAACCACAAATGGCAAATAAACAGAAGTATACTCTTCAAAAAGAAATATAATTCACCTTGTGCCTCGTTGCCCTGGTGGCCAAATAACATTAGCAATGATTTTAAACAAAGAAAATTTAAAGAACATTAACGGCGAAAAGGTTACAAAACCTACACCCGAAATTTTAGCATTACCAGAGCGGGTAATCCAGTTTGGTACCGGGGTTTTACTGCGTGGTTTACCTGATTATTTTATTGATAAAGCCAATCAGAAAGGAATTTTCAACGGTCGTGTACTTGTTGTTAAATCTACAGCAAAAGGTGGTGCTGATGCCTTTTCGAAACAGGATAATTTATATACACTTTGTGTAAAAGGCATTGAGGATGGGGTTAATGTTGAAGAAAATTCGATTAATGCTTCGATAAGCCGGGTTTTAGCAGCTTCGCAGGATTGGACAGAAATTTTAAAAGCTGCTCACCAGCCCGAAATGCAGGTCGTAATTTCTAATACCACAGAAGTAGGCATTGTAAAAAGCGAAGATAAAATCACTGATTATCCTCCACAATCTTACCCTGGCAAACTGCTTGCCTTTTTGCACGAACGCTATAAAGCCTTTAACGGGTCAGTAGAAAGCGGAATGGTGATCGTGCCAACAGAACTCATTAGTGATAATGCCGACAAACTGAAAGAAATTTTGCTTGATCTGGCTATCCACAATAAATTAGGCTGGGATTTTGAAAACTGGTTAAAAACAGCCAATCATTTTTGCAAAACCTTAGTTGACAGAATTGTGCCAGGAAAACTTCCGGAAGCAGCGCAAAAAGCCGTTGAAAATGAACTGGGTTATGAAGATGAACTGATGATCATGGCCGAGCCTTTCCGGCTTTGGGCGATCGAATCATCAAGCAAAAAAGTGAAAGAAGTATTATCTTTTGCAAAAGCAGATAAAGGTATCTTTATTGTTCCTTCCATTGATAAATTTAAAGAACTTAAACTCCGTTTGCTTAATGGTACACATACCATTAGCTGCGGGCTGGCTATTTTAGCAGGCTTCGATACCGTGAAAGAGGCCATGGCAAATAAAGATTTCTCGGCCAATGTATTAAAACTGATGAAAGATGAAATTGCGCCTGTGGTGGTGAATGAGGATATTACCTACAGTGAAGCAATTGCCTTTGCAGAAAGTGTAATCGACCGTTTTAGCAATCCATCTTTAGCACACCAGTGGCAGGCCATTACGCTAAATTTTACCTCAAAAATGCAAATGCGTAATATGCCGCTCATCAGGAGATATTATGCTTTAAAAAATGAAGTGCCTCAGCTTACTGCTTTGGGTGTAGCTGCCTACATCCTTTTCATGAATGTGGATAAACAGGGTGATACTTACACAGCAAGTGTAAACGGAAAAACCTACCCCATACAGGACGAATTTGCAGAAATTTTATATGAATACTGGAAAAACCCAGAAACCGTTATAGATAATACCCTAGGCGACAGGCGTCTGTGGGATAAAAACCTTAATAATTATCCAGGCTTTAACGCAGCCGTAAAATCGTACGTTGATTTATTACAGAACAAAGGAGCAAAAGAAACTTTAAGTAACTTGCATTCAGAAACAGAAATTTAAAATGGTTACTAGAATTTTAAAAATCCATCCTAACGATAATGTATTGGTTGCTTTACAAAACCTGGCAAAAGGCGAAACCATTATTCACGAGGGACAGGAATATATTTTACAGGATGACATTCCGGCCAAGCATAAATTTTTTATGCAGGATATGAATCCAGGCGATCACATCATGATGTATGGCGTATTGGTGGGAAAAGCACAGCACTTTATCCTTAAAGGTGGTTTAATGGATACCGAAAATACCAAACATGCGTCTGATCCTTTTGAATTCCGTCCGTACCATTACGAATGGCAGGCACCTGACGTGGCTAAGTTTGAAGGCAGAACCTTTAATGGTTACATCCGTAGCGATGGCAGGGTAGGTACTGCAAATTATTGGCTGTTCATACCGACCGTTTTCTGCGAAAACCGCAATCTGGATGTCATCCGCGAAGCCTTACACAACGAACTGGGCTATGCAGTAACAGATAAATACAAATCATACGCGCATCAACTGGTTGAAGCCTATAAAAATGGTGAAGTTTTAGGTGAAGCCGATCCGGAATCTATGGGTATGGCTAATCCATCTGCCAACAGGGTGTTTAAAAACGTTGATGGCATTAAATTCTTGAATCACCAGGGCGGTTGTGGTGGTACGCGTCAGGATGCTGCTGTGCTAAGTAAGTTGTTGGCTGCATATGCCGATCATCCTAATGTGGCTGGTGTAACGGTATTGAGTTTAGGCTGCCAGAACCTTCAGGTGCACGATTTTATGGAAGATTTGAAGCATCGTAACCCTAATTTCGATAAACCTTTGTTTGTTTTTGAACAACAACAATCGCAGAGCGAGGAACAGCTGATTAAAGAAGCCATCCGTAAAACCTTTATCGGTTTAACCGAGATCAATAAAATCGAGCGTCAGCCGGCGCCCTTAAGTAAACTGGTGCTGGGTGTAAAATGCGGCGGTAGTGATGGTTTTAGCGGGATCAGTGCCAACCCTGCCGTGGGCTATACTTCCGATTTATTGGTGGCTTTAGGAGGTACCGTGCTCCTTGCTGAGTTCCCTGAGCTTTGTGGCGCTGAACAACAGTTGATTGATCGCACTAAAGATGAAACAGCAGCACGTAAGTTTATTCAGCTAATGACGGCTTATAACCAGGCT
This sequence comes from Pedobacter suwonensis, assembly GCF_900111825.1. Classification (GTDB taxonomy): domain Bacteria; phylum Bacteroidota; class Bacteroidia; order Sphingobacteriales; family Sphingobacteriaceae; genus Pedobacter; species Pedobacter suwonensis. The sequence continues at coordinate 180,429 of NZ_FOJM01000003.1, read as the reverse complement.
GCAGAAAATGTAGGTTCCGGATTTTTTATGAATCCATCACCGGGCAATATTAAAGATGGTTTAATCACTGATGCCATTAAAAGTACCGGAGCAGCCAAAAAGGGCGGGACATCACCGGTAGAAGATGTGTTGGATTATACCGAGCCTGCAACTAAGCCCGGATTAAATTTAGTTTGCACACCTGGAAACGACGTGGAAGCCACTACAGGAAAGGCTGCATCAGGTGCAACCTTAATTTTGTTCACCACCGGTTTAGGAACGCCAACAGGCAATCCGGTTTGTCCAACCATCAAGGTATCAACTAATCATGCTTTAACGAAGCGAATGAGCGATATCATTGATATCAACTGTGGTCCTGTAATTGAAGGCGAAAAAACAATCGAACAAATGGGCGAAGATATCTTGGAATATTGCATTAAAGCGGCTAGCGGTGAAGTAATTCCTAAAGCGGTGTTGCTTAATCAGGATGATTTTATCCCATGGAAAAGGGGGGTGAGTTTGTAGTCCGAAGTCGGAAGACCGAGGTCGGAGGTTTGCGTGGCTATCCTTGTAGCCGCCTTTAGCTTGCAGTTGCCGTGTTTGTGTCCCATTGCCGTGGTCTGTGTCCCCACAGACCACAAAATGAATAGGGTTCCGGTCTGTGGGGACACAGACCGGTGATAAAACGATGATAAAATGAATACAATATACTATTTACCGTGGTCTGTGTTCCCTCAGACCACCAATAGATAAAATACAAATTGAGTTCCGGTCTGTGAGGACATAGTCGGAGCATAAATAAAACATGAATAGATAAGTGTTTTGATCATCTCAAATCTACTGTCTCAAATAACATAGAATGAAACCTTTTTTAGACGAAAATTTTCTTTTGCAAAGCAAAACTGCTGAAAAGCTTTATCACCATTTTGCAAAATCACTACCCATTATCGATTACCATAACCACCTGATACCGGAGCAGATTGCCAATAATACGCAATTTGCCAACATCAGCCAGGTTTGGCTTGCAGGCGATCATTACAAATGGAGGGCCATGCGTGCTAATGGAGTGGATGAAAAATACATTACTGGTGTAGGATCTGATTACGAAAAATTTGAAAAATGGGCCGAAACCGTTCCTTATACCTTACGCAATCCGTTATACCACTGGACACATTTGGAACTTCAACGTTATTTTGGTATAAACGACCTGCTTTCGGGCAAAACGGCCCGGAAAATTTATGATGAATGCGCTGCTAAACTGCAAACGCCTGAATATTCAGTACGTGGTTTGTTAGCCAAAATGAATGTAGAGGTCGTTTGTACTACCGACGATCCTTTAGATAGCCTGAACTTTCATCAACAACTGGCAAGAGAAGGCGCTAACCTTAAAATGTTACCGGCTTTCCGTCCGGATAAGGCCATGAACAGTGATGATATTGAAGGCTTAAATGAATATATCGACAAACTGGAAACGGTTGCCGATAAAAGCATTAGCAGTTTACAGGATTATATTGATGCTTTAAAAGGCCGCCATGATTACTTTGCAGCAAACGGCTGCTCGGTTTCCGATCATGGTTTAGAGCAGATTTATGCTGAAGACTATACCGAAGCTGAAATTGCATCAATCTTTGATAAAATCCGCAGTAAACAAACTATTTCCTATCAGGAAAACCTGAAATTCAAATCGGCTATGCTGGTTTATTTTGCAGAATGGGATCATGAAAAGGGCTGGGTACAACAATATCACCTTGGTGCTCTGCGTAACAACAATGCCCGTATGTTAAGACAATTGGGACCTGATACCGGTTGGGACTCAATCGGCGATTTTAGCCAGGCCCGTATGCTATCGAAATTTCTAAATCGCCTGGATAACCAGGATAAACTGGCTAAAACCATTATCTATAACCTTAACCCGGCTGATAATGAGTTGATTGCCACCATGATTGGTAACTTTAACGATGGTTCTGTAGCCGGTAAAGTGCAGTTTGGTTCAGCATGGTGGTTTTTAGACCAAAAAGATGGGATGATCAAACAGTTAAATGCCTTATCAAACATGGGGCTTTTAAGCCGCCTGGTAGGAATGCTTACCGATTCGCGCAGTTTCCTTTCCTTTCCCCGTCACGAATATTTCAGGAGGATTGTTTGTAACCTGTTTGGAGAAGATATGGAGAATGGCGAATTGCCTAATGATTTGGAATGGGTGGGCAAGATTGTGCAGGATATTTCGTATTTTAACGCAAAAAATTACTTTAAATTTTAACCAAAATCAGGCTTTAGAAGGGTATTTTATTGGAATCAAATCATTTCAATCGTTTTCCTTTCATTTTCATTCGGTTGCCGAAAACAGGATGAAATACGCCGATCAGATATAAAAATGAGTACCCAGATATTCGCTTCATCAGAAAAAGGAAAAAAAGTTTTAAGCTTTGGTGAAATACTTTTACGCATCTGTCCGGATATGGATGGGGCATGGTTAAAAGAAAATAAATTACCGTTTTACGTGGGTGGCGCCGAACTCAATGTGGCCACTGCCTTAGCCTTATGGAACGTACCTTCGGCCTACCTTTCGGCGGTGCCTGATAATTCGGTTACCCGCGAAATTGTGGAATACCTTAATGTACGCAATATTGATACTACACCTATGGTTTACCATGGCGAACGTTTAGGTTTGTACTATTTGCCTAAAGGGAAAGACCTTAAAAATGCCGGGGTAATTTACGACAGGGCCAATTCGGCCTATGCGGGTTTAAAAGTTGGACAGATTAACTGGGACGAAGTTTTTGAAGATGTTGCCTGGTTCCATTTCAGTGCCATTTGCCCTGCCATTAACCAAAATATTGCTGACGTTTGTTTGGAAGCCTTAAAAGTAGCAAGTGCTAAAAATATTACCATTTCACTTGATTTAAACTATCGGGCAAAGCTTTGGAAATATGGAAAGGAACCGATTGATGTTTTGCCTGAGCTGGCTCAATATTGCACACTGATTATGGGGAATGTTTGGGCAGCCAATAAAATGCTGGGCACTGCGCTTCACGAAGATTTAACAGTGGCAGAGGGTTATGCAAAGGAAACGTTACTGCAACAGGCGACTGATACTTCTAAAGAAATATTAAGTTTGTTTCCGGCGTGTAAAGCGGTTGCCAATACTTTCAGGTTCGATCATGGAAAGGGCATACGTTATTATACCGCCATTTATACAGACAACGAATTAACGGTTTCGGAAGAATACGTTTCTGATGAAATTTTGGATAAGGTGGGCAGTGGAGATTGTTTTATGGCTGGCCTGATTTATGGCTTTTACAACCAGTTACCGGCCCAAGAAACCATAAGTTTTGCCACAGCAGCGGCATACGATAAATTGTACATTCCAAGCGATGCTACAACCAGTACTGTAGCTGATATAGAAAAAAGAATAATAAGATGATTAGCAACAAGCACAAAATTTTAGATGCCATTTTAGAGCAGGGCATGTTACCGCTTTTTTATCAGGATAGCGAATCAGGTAGCATAGAAATATTACGCACCTTGTATAAAGCCGGTGTTCGTGTTTTCGAATACACCAATCGTGGTAAATCGGCATTGTCAAACTTTAAAAAGTTAAAAGAAATCCGTGATGCAGAAATGCCTGATCTTTATCTGGGTATCGGAACCATTAAAACGCCTGCTGATGCCAATGCTTTTATCGAAGCTGGAACTGATTTTATTGTGGCACCGATTGTAAATCCGGCGGTTGCCGAAATTGCAAACAAAATCGGAATGCTTTGGGTACCGGGGTGTATGACACCGACAGAAATCAGTGTTGCACAGGAACACAAAGCTATGCTGATTAAAATTTTCCCGGCAAATATTTTGGGTCCTGAATTTATTTCTTCAATTAAAGATCTTTTTGCCGGACAACTGTTTATGCCAACAGGTGGGGTAGAAATAAATGCTGATAACCTAAAAACCTGGTTTAAAGCTGGTGTTTGTGCCGTTGGAATGGGAAGCAAACTAATCAGTAAGGATGTAATGAGCAAAGGGCTTTACGATGAGCTTTTCGACAATACCCAGCTGGCACTTGAACTTATCAAGCAAAGTAAATAACCCCAACCCCTAACCACACACAAACGAAATGAGCCAACCAAAAATCAGCAATTACAGATGGACTATATGTGCGCTGTTATTTGTTGCCACTACCATTAACTATTTAGATCGACAGGTACTCTCACTTACATGGAAAGACTATTTTGTTCCCGAATTTCATTGGACAGATAGTGACTACGGAACCATTACGGCATTATTTTCCCTTTTTTATGCCGGATCGATGTTGGTAGCAGGACGGTTTGTTGATTGGATGGATACCAAAAAAGGTTTTCTTTGGGCAATTGGAATTTGGTCTGTGGGTGCCTGTATTCATGCTTTTTGCGGTATTGCTACTTCGGGAATCATTACCGGTTCGTGGGTGATGAGCTTTGCAGGTGCAAAAGAGGCATTATCTACTGTTGGCAATACTACATTAATTCTATCAACCAGTCTTTCGCTATTTATTTTTGCCCGTTTTGTACTGGCCCTTGGTGAGGCCGGAAACTTTCCGGCAGCCATTAAAGCTACAGCCGAATATTTTCCTAAAAAAGACCGCGCATTTGCCACCAGTATTTTTAATGCAGGCGCAACAGTTGGCGCCTTGGCTGCCCCGGTTACGATTCCCTACATTGCCGATGCTTATGGCTGGGAAATGTCGTTTATTATCATCGGTGCCTTAGGTTTTATCTGGATGCTTTTCTGGATTTTACTTTATGGCAAACCTGAAAACCACTCAAGGGTAAGTAAGGCAGAGCTGGCTTATATTCAACAGGATATTGTAGCACACGATCAGGTTAGCGAAACGGTTACCGCAGCATCACCTGTAAAAAAACTATCTTTTGTTGATTGCCTTAAATTTAAACAAACCTGGGCCTTTGCTTTTGGTAAATTTATGACCGATGGAGTTTGGTGGTTTTATCTGTTTTGGTCGCCCGCATACCTTAAAGATATTTATAAAATGAGCGGTACCGAAAGTGCTTTTCCCCTATTTATACTCTACGTAATTACCTTGTTATCCATTATTGGAGGCTGGCTGCCATCCTATTTTATCGATAAGAAAAACATGAACCCTTACGATGGCAGGATGAAATCAATGCTAATTTTCGCTTTTTTTCCATTATTGGCATTGTTGGCCCAGCCTTTAGGTCTTTACAGCTACTGGCTGCCGGTAATTATCATCGGTATTGCAGGTGCTGCACACCAGGCATGGTCGGCTAATATATTTACCACGGTGAGTGATATGTTTCCTCGACAGGCCATTGCAACCGTAACCGGAATTGGTGGTATGGCCGGAGGTGTAGGATCTTTTTTCATTAACAAAGGTTCTGGTGTACTGTTTACCTACGCCGGCGATACACAGATGGCTTTTATGGGGTTTCAAGGTAAAGAAGCTGGTTATTTTATCGTTTTCTCTTTCTGTGCGGTTGCTTATCTCATCGGCTGGACGGTAATGAAAGCCCTTGTTCCAAAATATAAGGTAATAGAAGTTAAATAATTCAACCCTAAAAGATTTAGGCAATATAATTGTGCTTAAATCTTTGATATCTTTTTTAAAGTGCTAATCTATACTTAAACTATAGAATTAACATTAATTTAACCTAATCACAAACCCAAATTGAGTACATTGCTAAACCTCGAAAGTATTTTCGTTGAAGAGAGCCAGATTCCAGATGAATTTAGGCTCAAGGAAGAAATCAATCAAAAGGAGTTTCTTTCTAATGGAGAAATGAAGCCATGGAATGGACCATGTAATGAAGTGTTTTCTCCTGTATGCGTAAAAACCCCTGAGGGTTTAAAACGAAAACGCATTGGTAGTTTTCCTGTTTGTACGGAGAAAGAGTCGGCAGAAGCATTAGATGCAGCCGTAGCAGCCTATGATAATGGTCGCGGACAGTGGCCTACCATGAGTGTTGCCGATCGCATTAGCTGTGTAGAAAACTTTACACAGAAGATGATTGAGCAAAAGGAAATTGTTGCCAAACTGATTATGTGGGAGATTGGAAAATCTTATGCCGATTCGGTTAAAGAATTTGACCGTACGGTGGAGTATATCTACGCCACTATTGATGCGTTAAAAGATATCGACAGGCAGTCGTCACGTTTTGAAATAGAGCAGGGCATTGTGGCCCAGGTGCGCCGTTCTCCCCTCGGTGTTGTACTTTGTATGGGGCCTTTCAACTATCCTTTAAACGAGACTTTTACCACCCTTATCCCGGCTTTGATTATGGGCAATACCCTTTTATTCAAACCACCTAAGCACGGTACCCTGTTACACTATCCTTTGTTAGAGGCTTTCCGTTCTAGTTTTCCTAAAGGTGTGGTGAATACCATTTATGGCCGCGGCAATACCATCGTTCCAGGTTTGATGAAATCTGGTAAAATCAATGTGCTTACCTTAATTGGTTCAAGTAAGGTTGCTAATGAACTGAAAAAATTACATCCTAAGGTAAACCGTTTGAGGGCGATTTTAGGTTTGGATGCCAAAAATGCGGCCATCATCACTAAAGACGCCGATCTTGATCTGGCAGTTTCCGAAACGGTACTGGGTTCGCTTTCTTTTAACGGACAACGGTGTACCGCCATTAAAATCGTTTATGTGCACCGCAGTTTGGCGCAGGAATTCTTAAAGCGCTTATCTGCCGAAGTAGAAAAACTAAAATTTGGCATGCCTTGGGAAAAAGGCGTAAACCTTACGCCATTGCCCGAGCTGAACAAGCCCGAATATTTAAAGGAATGTATTGATGATGCTGTTTCACATGGTGCTAAAGTGATCAATACAAATGGGGGACAAACCTTGGAAACATTTGTTTATCCGGCAATTGTTTATCCTGTAAATGGTAATATGAAACTTTATCGAGAAGAACAGTTTGGCCCGATTGTTCCGGTGGTACCATTTGATGACCTGGAAGAGCCTATCGAGTATTTAATTGATTCGCCACATGGTCAGCAGGTAAGTATTTTCAGCAATAATGCTGCGGTGATTTCTTCGTTGATTGATCCTTTGGTTAATCAGGTAAGCCGTGTGAATATCAATTGCCAGTGCCAGCGCGGACCGGATGTTTTTCCTTTTACAGGCCGTAAAGACAGTGCTGAAGGTACACTTTCCGTAGTGGATGCATTGCGTTCATTCTCGATCCGTTCTTTGGTGGCAACCAAATTTACAGATGATAATAAAAAGTTATTGAACGAGATTGTTAAAGGAGATGATTCAAACTTTTTAAGCACAAAGTATATTTTCTAGTGGTTAGTTAACTAACATAGATCGTCATTGCGAGGAGGAAAAACGAAGCAATCTTAATGCGTAAGCCAATAGCGATCGTTGTAAGATTGCTTCATCGGCTGAAAAAGCCTTCTCGCAATGACGATTTTTCAATTTCGTATTCTCAGCTGTCATTCTGAAGAATCCCCAAAAGATGAAAGGCAGAATCCAGATCAACTTATTTTTAAGAAGATGTTATTCTCATACTCGATCGTTTAAAAAAAGATCCTTCACTGCCGTTACCATTGACGTTTTTGTAATTACCTATTAATGAGCAGAATGCGGAATCATGCATTTCCGTATAGCTAGGCCATAGCACCGTATCACCGTTCTACTTAAACCGGCCTAATAAATTTTTCGGACTGCACTGTTCTAGCCATAACACTGGCTTTGAAAGAAAAATTTTCAGCCGGCATTTTTTGTTACTTTTTGATGCCAAAAAGTAAGAGCCCTTCGGCGGCGGTGAGCCGAGGCAAGAATTGTGCGAAGGAAAAAACGTCAATCATATTAATTTTTATATCATAAATTATCCCTCAGGATGACAATTAATGAAGTTATACGCCTAACGCTGTGTACTCAGTGAATTTCTCGGTGTACTCGGTGGTAAAAAAAGATCCTTCACTGCACTACCATTGACAGAATCTTATAGAAGAATCGTCATTCTCGCGCATGCGGGAACCACGGAGTGCTCAGCGAAGCTAATCTTAAAGCCCTTGTATTAAGATTCCCATCCGATAGCTATCGGATCAAGTTGGGGATGACGATCTCTCAAGAGATATACCTACTTAAAATTTATCTGTCAAACATATTGATTTTTATAAAATAAATTATCCCTCAGGATGACAAATAATTTTTTTACTTTAAACTCTTCGCCAGATCCAACTTCAACTCCTTAATCCCTTTCACTACCAAGCCAGCAACTTGTTTGGCGCCCTCCGGACTTAGATGCGTATCATCTTTTTTGCCTTTTGGATAATTTACGTTTCCCGAATCAACATAGTTGAATAATTTGATGGATGGTTTATCTCCCAGTCGAATTAATAAACTTTCCGTTTTTGCCAGCATATCAATTATGGGTACCTGAAGTGAATCGGCCACCTGACGGGTTATGCGCGGATAATCGCCATGTGAATCCACCAGCACACCGTTTTTGAAGCTTCTGCGGGAGATTGGCGTGAGTAAAACCGGAAAGGCATTTTTGTTTCTCGTTTCTTTAATATAATTAATCAGATTTGTTTTAAAATCGGCCAGCGAAACACCAACCGCCGGCTTATCCACTTTCTCATCGTTATGTCCAAACTCGATGAACACATAATCACCTGGATTTAACTGTGCCAATACCGGATCCCAATATTTTTCGGCCCTGAACGATTTGGTACTCCTGCCGTTTAATGCCCGGTTATCAACAGTAACATCGGTTTTAAAATAAGATTGTAGTGCCATTCCCCAGCCCGTTTCAGGATAGGCCTTTTCTTCTTTATTGGCTGCGGTAGAATCACCAATGATGTATAGCTTTGTTTTCTTTTGTATGAAAGCAAAGGAGCATAAAATGAATAAGGCTCCAACTGCAAAAAACTTAAGGCAATTTGTTCTCATTTTATTAATTTTTGATTGGATTCCATTGATCTGCTCCACCCAGTATATTTTTTAATGTATAGTTTCCTGCCTCTTGATCGGCGAGCTGTCTTGTCCAAGGCAATCTCGTATTAGGTGATGCTCCAGCGCCTTTACTTTTATATTCCGCATAAAACACCGTTAATTCTTTGTTTGGAAACATCTTATCGCCTTTCCACGGGTTCCAGCCTTCGGGCAAAATATGTTTACCCAAATCACATTTAATGAATACTGTTTTTGCATAAGGCCGCCATGGTCTGCCGAGATAGGCTTTTGTTACCATTGAATCTGCAATGAGCCTACAATTTAAAAAAACAAATCCGAATTTTTGCTTTGCAGAAGTTGAAGCCGCAGTTACATAAGAGTTGCTTAAACTTTTGATTGTACAGTCATTAAAAACAACGGTTGCCTTGCCAAATATGAAATCGGTAGTGCCTTCTACATAACAGTTTTGGTAATACTGGCGGCTATTTTCAATTGCTGCATAAAGCGTATCCTGATTGCCCAGAAATCTGCAGTTTATTGCTACAAAACGATCGCCTTCTACATGCAGAGCAACAGCCTGTCCAACGCTTCCGGATGAATTGATAATGGTTAAATTTTCAAGGTGGATATCATTCCCCTGAACCAATATGGTAAAAGAAGTATATGTGCTAAAGTTAACATTGCCAAATTGGTCTTTGCCTGTCGGATTTGGCTTCCCCGAATAATCATTGTTAGTAATAATGGTATTTTCAGCACTTTCGCCAATTAAAGCAATTTTGGTTTTCCATGATGGGATAATCAGCTTTTCTTTATAAATTCCCTTTTTCACGTAAATCTTAATTTCTTTCTCCCCTAAATCGCGAACTGAGTTAACGGCTTCCTGTATGGTTTTATAATTTGCACTTCCATCCTGAGCAACGGTTATGGTTGATGGATATTTGGGATCCTGAGCATAAACCCCTAAACAAACGCTGATGTAAAGCAGCGAGGTAGCGCCGATATGGATTAGTACTGATTTGATCATTTAGGTGGAAAAATTCTTCAGGCTAAATCTATTAAAAAAAGACTGTACCATCACTTGTATTTTAACTCTAATTTGTCATGTTGAGCCTGTCGAAACGCCCTGTGAGAATTTAAGAACGCCTTTCGACAAGCTCAGGATGACATTATGCTTATGATACAGCTACTAAGATAAGTCTATTAATTTCTCCATCTCGGGTCGCCAATTCCATTTGTTTTTAAATCTTGCTGACTGATGGTAAAATTACCTGTAGCAGGTGATGTAAAACCAGGATTAAGCGTCGTATATGTTCCGGCATCATATTTAGCACCGGCAGTTGCACTACCCGAAATAAAAGTTGGGGCAGCAAAATAGTTGTTCGCTGTAAAATTGCCCGCTACAATGTTCGTAGAAAGCTGATTGGTTAAAATGCCACCAGAGCTGGCTACTATATTTTTCGAAAAGTAGATCTCATGTTTCGCTAGTCGAACGTAAAACAACCTGTTTGAAGCGCCATTGCTAATTCCATTTAAGGTATTTGTAAAAACATTTATAACGGATATTATGCTAGGGAAATTGGTTGAGCCTGCAGGGTCCATCCTGATAAAATCTCTGGCCAGAACAGCAGCATAAACTGTATTGTTGGTAAAATTTAATGTTTTGGTTAAACCCGATCTAAAATCGATAAAATCTCCGCCATTACATTCGATATTGTTAATGATATTTCCCTTAAAAGTTACCGACTCGATAAGTACCTTTAAATTTACATAGAAAAGCCCTTTGGTATAGTTTCTTACAACTGAATTCTCTAGTACAAAATTCCCGTAAGCGTTATCAGATGCTTCATCGTAGATAAAAGTTTGATTCCCATTTAACGATCCGGTGCCATCCAATATTACATCTTTCACCGTTAAACCTGCATTGGCCTTTAATCTCAGAACCATGCCGTTAATAATCGGTCTGTCATTTGGTTTTGTTCCTCTGATGGTAATTGATTTTGATGCAATAACATCTGCGTTTACGGTATAAGTTCCCGGTGCAAGCCCAAAAACAGTCCCGGCAGTGGCATTTGCAATCAGGGTGGCCAGGTTATCTGACGGGCTTACCAGTGTTGCACCTGTAAAATTATAAAGTGTGGTAAAAGTTGCTGTTCCCCTAACTTTGGTTCCCGCAAGCAATTTTGCCGAGTAATCTGTTTCTCCGGTTAAGCCTGTTATGGTTGCTTCCCCAGCAGCAATCTCTGCTGCGGTAACCGTATGCGTAATATTTCCCGGTAATATGGTAATTGTTGTTGCTGTTTCGCCAGGGGGCCAGTTCAGCACAACTGAACTAGCGGTTAGTTTGGTTTGGTTTACCGTTTGAAAAATCTGTTCAGTATCTGTTTTTGCAGATGTGCTTACCCATTTGGAATCTGCAATACCCTGTGCAACACCTTTTACCCTGATTGCATATTGCGTATCGCCTATTAATCCGGTAATGGTGTAGGGTAATTGTGCAGTGGTAATGCTGGTTATAGATTTTACCGGAGTACCTGTAAAATCAGCATTATCGTATACCTCAACGGTATAAGATGTGGCATTCGGTACAGCGTTCCATGTTAATTTAACACCAGTTTTATTTACAATGGTCGCTGTTAAACCAGGAGTAGAAAAAACCCGGTCGACCTCAAGTTTGGTAATTTCTTCTAAGTTATTTTTTTTACATGCCGATAAACAAACTGTCGCCATGAGTAAGAAGTGGTATATATGTCTATTAATCTTTTTCATAACCTCTGGTTTATAAGTTTAAAGGCTTATTATTTAACATTCCGTTAGATGAATCTAAAAATACCTGCCATATTGGCCAATATTGCTGAAGGTTGGGGTCTTTTGTATAGAGGGCGTTCCAGTATGAAACCGTTTCTCCGGTTGTAACCATCGTCCAGGCTTTATTTGAAGTGTACCCTAAAGCAACTCCCTGCGCGTCGGTATCTCCCAATTTCAACCCATAAATTTCCACCGTTTCGCCATTAGCAGCTGTCCGGTAATAGATTTTGGCGGGTAGGGCAGCATATTTACCCTGCCTGTTTTCTAACTGCTGCAATTTAGTTTTGGCTTCAGCCAGTTTTGTGCCCAGCAAATTCCATCGGATCAGGTCACTTTTTCTCAACATTTCACCTGTAAATTCCAGGGCTCTTTCATTCACGATTGCCTCAAAAAAGGCCGATTTAGATGCAGTTGCCGTGGCCATAAAAGCGGTAACTTTATTAGGCGCTGTAGGGAAGGCCCTGTCTCTGATCATTTTTAGATATGGCGCAGCAGCTGCCGGCCCATCAAGATCGTTAATGGCTTCAGCAGCCATGAGCACCACATCGGCATAACGCATGTACATCCAGTTTAACCCATCATCATTGGTTGCCGTTACCCTTCTTTTCATCCACTCGTAACGGTATTTGCCAAAATACAAACGGCCAAGCGACGAAGGTACCTGTATCGCACCTTTTGTTCCATCGCCACCGTCCCACTCATAAGGCACAACAGTTACATCCCTGCGTACATCATCATTGTCATATTCGTACAGCATAATAGGGTTCGGTCCGTCAGTTCCGCCTTTATTCTGGCCTGTGTACTGGTCTGTTTTAATGTGTCTTACACCCAGATCAAAAATTACGCGTCCCCGGCCATCGCTAAATGGAATTTCCCACATCGACTCCAAACCTGCCGCACCGGTTTCCTCATTCAGTTTTCTAAAAACATCTTCAAATCCAAGAAGCCTTAATTTGCCACTGTTGATAATATCAAGGCACTCTTTTTTGGCAATGGCATACATTTTATCGTGCGATAATTCAGGATCAGAACTTAATTTAACTGTTCCATCAAGGCGCTGCGCATAGCCTCCTGCGGCTAATGCCAAACGCGCCCTTAAACCTTTTGCAAAAGCCTTGTTTACCCGCTCAACTCTCGCTGTTGTGGTGTTCTCGCCTGGCCATGGCAGGTAACCTGAAGCTTCATTTAAATCAGCTAATAATTGTTTATAGATGACATCACGGTCGCTTCTGGGCAGATAAGCGGTTGCAGTAGTAATGGGTTCAAAACGTGCCGGCACATCGCCCCAGCCTTTTATAAGGTCGTTGTATATCACAGCCCTCAAGGTTAAAATCTCACCGAGGATCTGCGCCATTGCAGGGTTGCTTTCTATATTACCATAGGTTCTAATGCCTCTTATGGCCAGGTTAGCTCTTTCAATACCTTCGTAAAATTTAGCCCATGCATTATCGGTAGTATTCATTTGGCTATTGTTCACATTACAGTTGTAATTAGAGAGTTTAGCTTTGTCATCATCAACTGATTTTAATGTATTGTATACTTCTGTATCATTGTTAAGTCCGTAGAACACTAAAAAACGGCCCCTGTACGAATTGGTTTCCCCAAATGATTGAAGTACGCCAGCTATAGAGCCTTCAGCTAAACTTGGGGTAGAGAAAATAACAGACTCATCTAATGAAGATTTTGTTGGTGCATCTAACGTTTTTTTACAGCTACTAACAAATGCTATTCCTGCAATTACAAATAACGTATATATAACTTTTTTCATTTTCTTGAAATTGAATGGTCTTCTAAAAATTAACGTTTAGTCCGAATAAGTAAGACTTACTTCTTGGGTAAGCAGAATAATCAACTCCGGGTGTAAGTGGTGTATTTCGTCTCGTTGAAACCTCTGGGTCGAAACCGGTATAATTAGTCCATAACCAAACGTTATAAGCAGAAGCATAAAACCTTAATTTTTTCATCTTTAACTTGCGCGATATTTTTTCAGGTAAAGTATACCCAAGGGTAAGTGTCGATAACCTTAAAAATGAACCATCTTCCACAGCCCAATCGCTTAAAACAAAAGTTCTGGTATATGGCGACCATAGGGTGGTGTTTGCATTCATGGCAGATAATTCAGCAGGATCGTTACTTATTGTTCCGTCTGCCCTTAAATTTGTCCAGCGCTGTCCGCTTTCCATAATCGAAATCAGGTTTCTGGAAGCGTATTTACTGGTAGAGGTATATTCGATCTTATTGGCATTATACACATCGTTTCCATAACTCCAGTTAAAATACGCACCAAGATCAAAATTGTAAATTCTCGAGTTAAGCGAGAAACCGCCAGTATTTAACGGATTGGTGTTACCGATGATAGATCGGTCAGATAAATCAATTTTTCCATCCCCGGAGATATCTTCAATTTTCATTGTACCTGGGCGTACGGTGCCTACAAATGCAGTAGCATCAACTACGCCTGGTTTTAATATCCATTTGCCGCTGGTGGCATTGTAACCTGTAAAGTCAGAGACTTCATATCTTCCGGCACTTTTATATCCGTAAATACGGCCAATTGACGCGCCTTCCTCTACCAGATAATCTACACCAATTTCTGTTGATGCCCATCCCGAGGTACCATTAATGTTTTTAACCGAACCTAGAGAAATAACCTTATTGCGGTTAAAACTGATGTTCGCATTAACCGTTAGGTCGAAATTTTTTTCTTTTATGGCATTCCAGTTTACAGAAAATTCTAAACCTTTATTCTGTGTTTGGCCCAGGTTACGGTATTGTGCATCGTAGCCCGTACCTCCAACAGGGAATAAGATGAGAAGGTCTTTTGTTTTATTTAAGTAGGCATCAATTGTTCCCGTAACTTTTGAATTAAATAAGGCAAAATCAAGTCCGATGTTTCTGGTGATGGTTGTCTCCCACTTTAGATCGGGGTTTGCCATAATTTTAGATGCCGCCCAATAGTTGTTGAAACCATTTATCCAGGTTGTAGTGGAGTTTTGGAACGATTGGGTAATTTGCCCTGGAGGGATATTGTTGTTACCTGCAGCACCATAACTTCCCCTTAATTTTAGATCTGTTAACCACGATGTTGTACCGTTCATGAAGTTTTCCTGAGAGATTCTCCAGCCGGCAGAAACCGATGGAAAGTAGCCCCAGTGGTTTTCGGCAGAAAATTTAGAAGAACCATCCGCCCTGAATGTTGCGCTTAACAGGTACTTGCCTTTATAATCGTAATTGGCCCTGCCGAAAAACGAAAACAATTTATCATCAGGCAGAAAGTTGTTATCGATTATCGAAGCTTTACCTTGAGTGGTTAATACCCTGGTTTGCTCGAATCCAAAAGTTTTAGGAAAGCCATGCACTTCAGTAGTTAAAGTATTCTGCTCCGTTTTAATAAATTCCTGACCTAATAAAATATTAAGGTTATGGCTTTTGCCAAGAATCTTACTGAAGTTATAATTAAGCGTATTCGTATTTCTAAAACTATTTCTAGTGGTGTTCATGGAGTTCAGCGTCGGCAGATTAGGATAATCGGCAAGGTTTTTTACATAGTAGGTTGTAATGCCGTAAAAGCGGTCCTGATCATTCCTAAATCCATCGTAACCTACTTCAGACCGAAGTTTTAAATTATCGATAATTTCATAAGTTGCTGCTCCGTTGATATTATAGGTTTTACGGTGCACATACTGGTCGTTATCAGAAATGGCTACCAGTGGATTGTATAAATTAAATTCATCATTGGTATCTGTCGATGCCGTTAAGCCCGGTACTGGAAAGGATGGGTATAGAATGGCATATTTTAAACGGGAGTCGGCTGAAGATTTTTCATTTTGCTCATTTGCTCCACCACCATTGGTCTTGGTGTCGGCATAGCGAAAACCAAAATCTAACGTTAAGGCGTCATATAATCTGTGGTTTAATTTAAAATTAATGTTCTGTCTTTTAAAATCAGACATTTGCATAATGGCCTTATCGGTAACAAAGCTATGGCTTAGGCTGTATTTGGTTTTGTCGCTTCCACCTGTGATGCTTAAGTTCTGGTTAAAAGTGGTTCCTGTACGTCCGAATACCAGGTCTTGCCAATTGTTTTCAGCAATATTATCATATAAATCTATATCCTGGTAATTCCCGAAATATTGAGTGTAATCTGTTGGGGTACCATCCAATAATGCGCGTTCGTATTGCCAGTGTACATAATCTGAAGCGGACAGTACGTCTAGTTTTTTGGCTAATTTTCTTATTCCCCCGAAAACATTATAGGTAATATTGGTTTTTCCGTCTTTACTGTTTTTGGTGGTAACCAGTATTACACCGTTAGCCCCTCTTGAGCCGTAAATGGCTGTTGATGATGCATCTTTTAACACATCAATTGATTCGATGTCCTGTGGGGCGATGTCGGCTATTGAAGTTACCGGAAAGCCATCAACGATATAAAGCGGGGAGTTATCTCCCGTAATAGATCCACCTCCTCTTACCCTTACGTTGATCTGTGCATCCGGCGATCCTTCCGATGAGGAAATATTAATACCAGCTACCCGGCCCTGTATGGCCTCGAGCGCAGAAGATACCGGCGCGGCGGCGATTACATCAGCACCTACAGAACCAACGGCACCTGTTAAGTCTTTTTTACGCACAATGCCGTAACCAACATTAACAGTTACCTCTTGAAGATTGTTGGCGTCTTCATCTAAAGTTACTGATAGTTTGGTTTCATTTGTAACCGAAACATTTTTGGTTTTATAACCAATGTAGGTAAAAGTTAAAACTGCAGCATTTGTAGGCATGCTGATCTTGAAAGTACCATTCGTATCGGTACTGGCTCCATTTTTTGTGCCAGCAACGGTAACACTCACGCCAACCAGCGGCTGGCCGTCTTTTTTATCTTTTACGGTACCGGTAACCTGCCTGGTTTGTGCATGAGTTACAGATAATCCAAAAAAAGAGAAAAATGCTAAAAAGAGTAGAACTCTGCTCATAATTTATTTATTTGAAAGTGATTTGGTTATTTAAGCTGTTGCAATCGCTTGCATGTAGAATATAATTCTATTTTGAGATGTTATAGTTGGTTTATATTTGGTCACATTAGATTAACAATTTTACAAACTAAAAAGCAATTGAAACCAGATTTAACTAAAAAAGTGTGCAAACGTTCCCAAAAACGTTGACTTAACGTTTATAATATTGCGGTACAAATCGCCTTAAAAAGATATTTTTTGTAACTTGTACGCAATACGAACATGAGATTTGAAACATCTACCATTAAGGATATTGCTAAAGCACTTGGGCTGTCAACTTCAACAGTGTCCCGTGCTTTAAGAGACCGTTACGAAATAAGTGAAGAGACTAAAAAGCTGGTTTTGGCCTATGCCGAAAAGGTTAATTACCGAGCCAATCCCATTGCACGAAGTTTAAAAGAACGCAGAAGTTATTCTATCGGCATTATTGTGAGCGAAATTGCAAACAACTTTTTTTCTCAGGTGATTAACGGTATCGAATCGATAGCCTATGATAAGGATTATCATGTGATTATTTCACAAAGCCATGAATCATACAAGCAGGAAAAGCTAAACGTAGAGCATCTGGCATCACGCTCTATTGATGGCTTGCTGATTGCACTTTCGTCTGAAACGCAGGATATTGATTATTTAAGAGAATTATATGCCAAAGGCTTACCCATTGTGTTCTTTGATCGTGTGCCGGGGGATTTTGAAACCCATAAGGTAATTGCCAATAACTTTAAAGGTTCTTTTGATGCTACAGAACACCTTATTTTATCAGGAAAAAGAACCATTGCGCATTTAACCAATTCCGAAAACCTCTCTATAACGAAAGAAAGATTAGCGGGCTATAAAGCAGCTTTAGCCAAATATCATATCGAATTCAGGTCCGAATTGGTGAAATATTGCCAGCATGGCGGCATGCATAGCGCAGAACTGGAACAAGCAGTGAAAGAATTGTTGCCGCTTAAGCCCGATGGGATTTTCATTTCGAGCGACCGCTTAACCACAGGCTGTATTATGGCGCTAAAGAAAACCAATCCTGAGGTGGCACATAAACTTGCCATTGCAGGTTTTACCAATTCTAATCTTGTCGATTTGTTTTCGCCATCTCTCACTTCTGTAAAGCAGCCCGCATTTGAAATGGGACGGGTAGCAACCGAATTATTAATTTCAATGATTGAAGCGAAAAGGCCTGTTACCGAGTTCGAAACAAAGGTTTTGGATACGGAGCTGGTACATATGACGAAGCATTGAGCAACTGGTGTTAAGCAGGTGGCGCTGGGCGTATAGCGCTTATGAACGCTTATCGCTAAGCCCCCAAATGCTTTGCTCTAAACTCCCAACCCTCAACTCCAAACTAATTATTACCTTTGCAGTATGGTAGAAATCATATTAAAAAAGGGTAAAGAAAAAGCAGCACTACAAAGGCATCCATGGGTATTTTCCGGAGCATTAGAAAAAGTTAAGGGAAAACCCGAAGACGGTGATGTGGTAAAAGTTTTTGCTTTCGATCATGAATTTCTCGCCTATGGATACTTCAACAGCAATTCGCGTGTTGCCGTTCGTTTGTTAGAATGGGATGAAACGCAAACGATTGATCACAGCTGGTATCAAAACCGCTTAAAACAGGCCATTGCCTCACGTCAATTCATTTTAAACGAACAAACCGATACTTGCCGTTTGGTTTTTAGTGAGGCTGATTTTCTGCCGGGTTTAATCGTTGATCAGTATGCCGATTTCCTCTCGTTGCAGATTTTAAGTTCCGGAATAGAGAAAGTAAAAGCAGAAATCGTAGAAATTTTAAAAACTGAATTAAATCCAAAAGGAATATTCGATAAAAGTGATGCAACTGCCCGTAACCATGAGGGCTTGCCTGTTGAGAATGGATTACTTTGGGGAGAAAATCCACCAGAGTTTTTGGCGGTAAAAGAAAACGGGATTATTTACCATATTAATATAGCCGAAGGGCAAAAATCAGGTTTTTACTGCGATCAACGTGATAACAGACACATTTTAGCAAGTTATACAAAAGGGAAGAAAGTTTTAGACTGTTTTAGCTATAGTGGTGGTTTCAGCCTGAACAGCCTGGCAAATGGCGCTGCAGGTGTTACCAGTGTTGATAGCTCGGGCCTAGCCATTGAAACGCTAAAGCAAAACGTTGCCCTCAACCAATTTGATGGCAAAACAGTAACGGCTATCCAATCGGATGTGAATAAACAACTCCGGGCTTTTAAAGAAGCGGGTAAGTTGTTTGATGTGGTTGTGCTTGATCCCCCTAAATATGCGCCATCGCGTTCAGCGTTAGATCGTGCAGCGAGGGCTTATAAAGATTTAAACCGTTTAGGCATGCTAATGCTGGAAAAAGGTGGTCTTTTGGCAACTTTCTCCTGCTCTGGTGCCGTTGATATCGAAACCTTTAAACAGATTATTGCCTGGGCAGCGCTTGATGCAGGCAAAGAAGTGCAGATTATCAAACAATTCTGCCAACCAGAAGATCATCCCGTACGGATTTCCTTTCCTGAAGGAGAATATTTGAAAGGATTGTTGTTAAGGGTGCTTTAAGTCATGCAAACTATTTTAACTACTAAGACAAGTAGCCTGAAGTTACTTTGAATATAACGGGCATTAGGTGTCTTAGTAGTAAATTGAAATCAATAACAGATTATCCAACCATCACTTTAGCGGTAATGGCCAACCTGTTCCAGGCATTAATGGTCACTATAGCCATAATAATCTGCGCCAATTCCTGTTCGTTAAAAAAGCCGGACGCTTTTTGATAAGTCGCATCGGAAACATGATGACTGATTAAGGTCACTTCTTCTGTTAAAGCTAAAACAGCCTCCTCTTTCGGGGTAAACAAGGTCGTTTCCCGCCAGGCATTTAATAAATACAAGCGTTGTTCAATCTCGCCTATTTTACGGGCATCTGTTGCGTGCATATTTAAGCAAAATGCGCAGCCGTTAATTTGAGATGCACGCATTTTAATCAATTCCAGAAGAATGGGATCCAGTTTGCTGGTTGATAAATATTTCTCCAAACCATACATGGCCTGGTAAGCTGCGGGTTCTGCTTTTGCGATATCAATTCTACTTTCCATTTTATTTGTTTTTTGATTACATTGTAAAGTTCCTGATTCCGTTATCGAAAAAACTTAATGTAGTTTAAGAAATGAATTATTTAACCGCAAAGGGCAATAAGGCTTTCGCAAAGTGCGCAAAGTAGGGCTAAAAGTCTTCTTAGTTCGCCATTTAAATGTTACTGGGAAAATTGATGCGATTCCTTTCGATCTCAGTGCACAAATCTATAGGTAATTTATTGATATAGAACTTGCAGGTTTCTCTATTCCGCTTTGCTCCGGTCGAAATGATTAAAATCAGTAAGCCCAGCCCTGCGTGCTTCGCGTTTCTTTCTCTGCGAACTTTGCGGTTTACAACGATTATTTCTTTGCCCTGATTTTACTTAAAAATTCAGGGGTAAAACCCAGGTAAGAAGCCAGCATATATTGTGGCACACGTTGTACAAATTCAGGAAATAAACGATTGAAATTGCGGTATCTTTCTTCCGCTGTTTGGCTATAGAGGAATTTTATCCTGCGTTGAGAAGCCTGATGGTTTTTTTGAAGGATTAATCTGAAATACCGTTCCAGCTTGGGCAATTTATGGAACATTTCATCATAATGGTGGTTTTCAATGGCGATTACTTCAGTTGGTTCTGCTGCCTGTATATAAAACTCAGATTGTTCCTGAAAAAGAAAGCTGGTTAGATCGGTAATCCACCAGTTTTCTATCGCAAATTGAGTAGTCTGTTCAGTACCTTTCAGATCTATAAAATATAGCCTTAGGCAGCCTTTTACTACAAAATATTTTGCCCTGCAGGTTTGCCCTTGCTCTAGTAAAAAACCTTTCTTTTTAACAGAAATAAATTGAAGAAAAGACGCCAGAATTTTCTGCTCATCTTTATTCAGGTTTACAAATTTATTAATATGCTGATGAAGCGCGCTACCCATGATTGATCATTAACTGTGCGAAAATAACGATAACTATCAGGATTCGGCTTCACTAGATTGAGGATAATTTAAATCAGAGCAGAATACTGTAAATCTTCACCGCTTACATATCTGCGGCTTTTAAAATGTCGCTTGCATAATTGCCCCAGTCTTTTAATGCGCCTTTTAAAATATCGCTCAGCTGTTTTTTACTAACAGGCTTTCCTTTAGTGGGTGCCTTAAGCTTGTCGTCAGCTATTTCTACATCCTTTACTCCGGTGGCGAACCAGGTAATATGTTCACGCGGCAATGCCACACCTAATATCATGCCCGGCAAACCGCTAAAGGTTTCCGGTCCTCCTGATATCGGAATGCTTTCTGCATAAAAAGCGACCACATAGATTGAATCCATTATCAGGGCGTTTGCCCTACGACAATCGTAACCAGCAATGGTTCTGAATTCGTCTGTTATTTTCCAGTTAATCTTGCGGATAGAATCTTTAACGAGGTAGGTTTCTTCGTAAACTGATTTTTGATTGATGCCCGTACCTGACTTTAAATTTGTTAATATAATATTGTTCTGTTTAGCAGAAGCGAAATTGTTAGCCCAACTGTTATTAGTGCTTTCATCAGCCATTGGATTAAACAGCGTCAGGTCGTTTTTAAAAATAAGCTCACTTTTTAAAGTTTTAAACTGCGGGTTATTTTTTTGGTACTGTTCCAGGGCCTGGGCACTCCAAAAATTATCCGGGTAACGTTTTGCCTGATCCTTTAGCAATGCATATATGTTTATTTTCTTTTCAAACTCAATAATACCCTGGTGTACAAATCTGGCATTTTGCGCCATTGCATAATTTATCGTGCAGATTAGCGTGAGTATAGCGTGTTTTAGTTTCATTTATAATGCTTTAAAATGTCTGTTTATACGGTTTCGTTATAGCTGATGCAATTATTTTTGAGGTGTTCCTCCACCCATTTTATTAAAATCCCAAACTAAAGAGAACATAAAATATCGGCTGATATTATTGTAATTGGTTTGTGTAATCATGTTCGAATAGGCATACCGTCTAAATCCACGGTTTTGGTTGAATAAGTCATTTCCACGGATGGTGAATTTCAAATCTTCCTTTTTGAAGAAGGATTTTGTAATCGAAGCATTAATGATGATTTGCTCAAAACTAGTGTTAAATGCCGGCGATTTTGGGGTATAGGTATATTCGCCATCGGCCTGGAGTTTGATTTTCTTTGGTAAAGTAAAGCTCATGCCTCCCCAACCCTGTAAGCCCCATCCTTTATTAGACCGTTCTTTTTGTAACGAAGCAACCTGTGCATTATAGCTTGGGCCAAAACTTAAATAAATTTCACTTTTATCTTTGTATCGGTTAATATTTAATGAAGGACTAAAATTGGTGTTCACTATCTGGTTTAATTCTACCTCATCGCTGAACTGACTTTTTACATAACTGTAACTGGTACTACCACCTGCGTTTAAACTTAAGCCTATCTCGGAATCAAATAAAAATTTCAGCTTTCTGTTGATGCTGCTGTAGATATTGTAATTGATGGGTGTTTTTCCGTAGAGATTAACTGACTGGGCAATTGTTTTTCCAGTGCTATCAGTTTGCGTATTGCTAACAATGGCTTTATTTACAAACCCGAAACCGCCGCTTATGTATATTGATTGTTGGCTTAAAACTTTATAAGAATTATAACTTGCATTAAAGCGGCTGTTAAATGATGGGGCCAGGTTAGGATTGCCTAAAGGTTGATACAGTGGGTTATCATTTACTTTTACAGGCTGCAACTGGTCTACCGTTGGTTGGTTGGTTGGTGTTTCCGTTATAGCCGATGCGGAAAGATTTTTGTGCAGAGAATTTATACTGATAGCTGGCTTGTGGCAACCAGTTAACAAAACTCCTTTTATAACGCTGGCCGGAAAGCTGCTCCAGCTGATCGAAATTTACAGCACTTAACTTACTTCCTAAACTAATGGTTGTTTTGGTGGTTTTATAATTAAAAACTGCTCCACCCTGATTGATATATTGTGTGGCTTTAAAATCGTTACTAAACTCTTTATCCAATACATTATAATTTCCTGGTGTCGATTGATTAAAGGATTTGCGGTCAGAACGGCTGTCATTAAGGCCAAATCCATAATTCAAAACTAAAGCTAGCGACTTGCTCAGTGGCTCGTTATAGGTTAAATTGGTACTAAGGACAGCATTACGGGTGGTGTTCGTTTTAAACTGATCGGTTACTGCACCGCCCTTTTTTACACCAGCCTCGTCAAAATATTTTACATCCGAATATAAAAAACCTTCACTGGTGATCTGGCTAACCTTTTGACTGATATTAACCGAATAATTACGGCCCGGTTTTTTAAGCTTCTTGGTATAAAGTGCAGAGATGTTAAAATTTTGCTCTTTACCATCATTGCTGTTATTCTGGTCATTACTATTTAACTTAGAGTTGTCGCCTCTTAAACCCTCACTTTTTGAATTAGAGGTATTGTCGCTGTTTTTAAGCATCCCATCAACGGATACCTTTAAATTACTTGTAGTATCCAACTTCACGGTATAAGTGGCATCCAGTTTTTGCCTAAATACATTCCGGTCAGAAGTTTCGTTGGTATTGGTATTGATGATCCCATCTGGTAAATTATTTTGGCTTATGGTATTTTTAGTGGTTTTAATCCCTAAAGCACCCAGTTTATAATTGGTATTAATCGTTTCCTTATCATTGTTCCATTTATTATCATAATGTGCACCCCCGGTTATTGCCCTTGGTATACCCTCTCCATAATAATTACCACTTTCTAGTTCATCTCCGCCACCATAGCTAAACCAGATACTTCCATCATCACCCATTTGCATATTATCGTTTCCTGCACCCAGTTTGTTGTTGTCCTGCCAGCTTAGTCCCGTTGTACCATTATTGCCAGCTGTGCCATAAACAGAAAACTTCTGTTTTGCTTTAAAGCGATTGAACAATACCTGGCCCTTATAAAAATCATGCGTACCGTAACCCGCATCAACTTTTCCGAAATAACCGCTTTTTTTATCTTCTTTTAGTTTAATATTGATTGTCTGTGTTTTCTGCCCGTCATCAACCCCGGTAAATGCCGCCTGGTCGCTTGATTTTTCGTAGAGTTGTACCTTATCTACCATATCCGCCCGTAAGTTTTTAGTGACCAGTGTTGGATCATCGCCAAAAAACTCTTCGCCATCAACCAATACTTTCGGTACGGTTTTACCCTGTGCGGTTATCTTTCCATCTTTATCTACCTGTATACCGGGCAGCTTTTTTAGTAAATCTTCTACCTTATCATTCGGCTGGATATTATAGCTTGAAGCATTGAATTCTGTAGTGTCGCCCTTAATTTTAATGGCTGCTTTTTCTCCCTTTATAATTACATCAGCAAGTATTTTCGCCATTCCCGTAAGGTTAATGTTACCAAAATCTTTTACATGGGTGGTAGAATCGAGTGTGAAATGGTCTACAAAATCGGCATACTTCGGATAGGAAACCAGTAAAATAAATTTTCCGTTTTTAATTCCGGTAAGTTCGAATGTGCCATTCTCTGCTGCCCGGGTAAATTTTACCAAAGTAGAATCTTTTGCATTTAAAATGGCTATTGATGCTCCTGACAAAAGCGCTGTAGATGCGGTGTCAATTGTTCGGCCTTTAATGCTGTGAAGACCCTGCGCTTTGGAATAAATGGTGATAAAAATAAAAAAGCATAGCGAGAGCAGTAGACGTTTCATAGATAGGATTTGGTTTTGTTTACCGAATATAAACTAATGCATTAGTTATTTGTAATAGTTTAACTTTTTTTAACAAAAAAATATGCTTCATGGCAGTGTTTAAAGAGCTATCTTCTTTAAAAACCTGGATAAAATTACTTGTATGGTCCTCGTTTAAAACGAGGATCGTTGAGTGCTGCATTTTTAATGCGGATAAGAAATCTGGTTTGTTAGGATTTCAAATCCTGATCAATAGAAAAAGTTTGCGCTGGAAGCGCGTTTCTCATTCATCCTCGTTATAAACGAGGACGATTTTACCATTTCAAATCCTGCCAGCATATAATTACAGATCGAATTTTATACTTGTATGGTCCTCGTTACAAACAAGGGCGATTTTTATAATTTAAATCCCGACAACATTTAATTACAGACTGAATTTCAGACTTGTATGGTCCTCGTTTAAAACGAGGATCGTTGAGTGCTGCATTTTTAATGCGGATAAGAAATCTAGTTTGTTAGGATTTCAAATCATGATCAATAGAAAAATTTTGCGTTGGAAGCGCGTTTCTTATTCATCCTCGTTACAAACGAGGGCGATTTTACCATTTCAAATCCCTGCCAGCATATAATTACAGATCGAATTTTATACTTGTATGGTCCTCGTTACAAACAAGGACGATTTTTATAATTTAAATCCCGACAACATTTAATTACAGATTGAATTTCATACTTGTATGTGGTCCTCTTTTAAAACGAGGATCGGTGAGTGCTGCATTTTTAATGCAGATAAGATATCTAGTTGGCCAGGATTCAAATCCTGACCAATAGAAAAAAGGTTTGCGCCGGAAGCGCGTTTCTCATTCATCCCCGTTACAAACGAAGACGATTTAAAATTTCAAATCCCGGATATTTCTGATTAGAGATCAAATTTAATGCCCTGCGCCAATGGCAAGGTATTCGAATAATTGATGGTGTTGGTTTGCCGGCGCATATAAGCCCTCCAGGCATCCGATCCACTTTCACGGCCACCGCCAGTTTCTTTCTCCCCACCAAAAGCCCCGCCTATTTCAGCGCCCGAAGTACCGATATTTACGTTGGCTATACCACAGTCAGATCCCTTAGCTGATAAGAACTGTTCTGCTTCTCTTAAATTTAGCGTCATAATGGCTGATGATAACCCTTGCGGGACAGCGTTTTGTAAGGCAATAGCCTCCTCTAACGTTTTGTATTTAATCAGATATAAAATGGGTGCAAAGGTTTCGTGCTGAACAATTTTATAATCATTCTGAACCTCGGCAATGCATGGCTTCACGTAGCATCCGCTCGCATATCCATCGCCCACTAAAACACCACCTTCTACCACAAAATGGCCGCCTTCAGCCTTACATTTAGCTATCGAATCTAAGTAGGCTGCAACCGCATCGGTATCAATCAGCGGACCTACATGGTTGTGTTGATCTAATGGGTTGCCAATGCGTAACTGTGCGTAAGCTTTAACCAGCTTTGCGGTAAAAGCATCATATACACTTTCGTGGATAATTAACCTTCTGGTTGAAGTACACCGCTGGCCTGCAGTACCAACCGCGCCAAATACCGCACCGATTAAACTCATATCCAAATCGGCATGTTCTGAAATAATAATGGCATTATTACCGCCGAGTTCCAACAGGCTTTTCCCTAGTCTTGCACCCACAGCAGCTCCTACCGCCTTGCCCATGCGTGTTGATCCGGTAGCAGAAATTAAAGGAATCCTTCCATCATTGGTCATGAGTTCGCCAATTTCCCGATCGCCTAAAACCAGGCTGCATACGCCTTCAGCTATATCATTATCATTAAAAACTTTTGCTATAATATGTTGGCAGGCTATAGCGGTTAAGGGTGTTTTTTCTGATGGTTTCCAGATGCATACATTGCCGCAAACCAAAGCCAGGGCTGCGTTCCAGCTCCAAACCGCTACCGGGAAATTAAAGGCCGAGATAATGCCAACAATTCCCAGTGGATGCCATTGTTCGTACATCCGGTGGTTGGGGCGTTCGCTGTGCATGGTTAAACCATACAGCTGCCTGGATAAACCTACGGCGAAATCACAGATATCGATCATTTCCTGCACTTCGCCTAAGCCTTCCTGTAAACTCTTTCCCATTTCGTAAGAAACTAATGTACCCAGGGCATCTTTATTTTCACGAAGTGCATCGCCAAACTGGCGTACCATTTCTCCCCTTTTAGGGGCTGGAACCGAACGCCAGGCCGTAAATGCCTCCTGTGCTTTGGTTACAACAGTATCATAATCGGCTGCGCTGGCAACTTTAGCCGAAGCAATCAGTTTGCCATCCACAGGAGAATAACTCTCCAATGTTTTCGCGTTTGCAGCCCCGCCCCAGTTACTTCCTGTGCTGTAGGCTGCATTTTCTGCTTTTATGCCTAATCTGTTTAAAATAGATTGAATATCTGTAGCCATATTTCTAACGGTTTATACAAAAAAACAAAAAAATAAGGGAATGCAGTCTACATTTTGCCCTTAACTTTATCACAATTCTTATATCTTACCCTAGTTTTACTCATCATCAGTATTAAATGAAAAACATTAAACTATTATTGGTTGCGCTTTTATGCTTCGGACTCAACCTTAATGCGCAGCCTAAAAAGGATACCAATACCCTGCTTTGGGAAGTATCAGGAAATGGATTAAAGAAACCTTCTTACTTATTTGGAACACATCATTTTACAAACAAAGAGTTTGCAGATACGATGCAGGTTTTACAGGAGAAATTAAAATCGGTTAATGGTGTGGTGGGCGAAATTGTAATGGATGGAACCTTACAGGGCCGGATGGCCCCATTTTTAGTAATGAAAAACAATACACTTGACAGTGTATTTACCCCAGCCGAATACAAAGAGGTAGACGATTATATTAAAGCCAGAAATCCCGCTGTAAACTTAAAGCAATTAAACCGATTTAAGCCAGCAATGGTTGGTGTGCTGATTATGCTTCTTGACAACCCTGAAATGAGAAGTCTAATGAATGGCATAGACGAAAGCTTTCAAAAATATGCAAAAGCCAACGCTAAATCTATACACGGCTTAGAAACGGCCGAATATCAGGGCGCATTGTTATTTGATGACGATCTGCAAAAACAGAAAAAAGCCCTGCTTAAATCAGTCAGGGAATCGGATAAGAATAAGATTAAATTGCAGGAACTAACGGGTTATTACCTGGCGCAGGATATCGATAAATTAACCCAGTTCTTTAAAGCACAGGATGAAGAAACTAAAGAGTTTATGACCGAGATGCTTAAAAACCGAAATCAACGCTGGCTGGACCAGCTCCCTGCCCTGATGGAAAAGGAATCGTTGTTTATTGCCGTTGGCGCCGGTCACTTAGTGGGTGACGAGGGCTTGATAAAGGGACTGCAGGCTAAAGGTTATACCTTAAAACCGATAGCAACCAAATAAAAGTAAATGGTAATTACCACAATTCTTAATATCTTGCCTTCAAGATCCTGACTTATTAAAATCATAAAAATGAATAAAAAAATTATTGCCTGTGGCATACTATTGGCAGCGGTTTTTGCAAGTAATCCGCTTTTGGCGCAGGAAAAAGCCATAGAAAAATCAAACCTGGGCGTTTATCGGGTAACCCCAACCAAAATCAATGATCTGGTGCATACCAAACTCGATGTTTCATTTGATTACGCCAAGCGCTACCTGTATGGTAAAGCCTGGATAACTTTAAAGCCTCATTTTTACACCACCGATTCACTCACACTAGATGCGCAGGGGATGGACATTAAAACCGTTGCGCTGGTTGGAGCCAAAGCAAATACCCCCCTTAAGTACACGTATAACGATAATAAGTTGTATATCAATTTAAATAAAAAGTATGCCAATAACGAAAAATATACAATATACATCGCTTATACAGCTAAACCTGACGAATTAAAAGTAAAGGGAAGTGCGGCCATAACCGATGCCAAAGGTTTATATTTTATCAACCCTGATGGTACCGATAAAAACAAGCCTACCCAGATCTGGACGCAGGGCGAAACAGAATCTTCATCGGCCTGGTTTCCAACAATTGACAAACCCGATCAGAAAACAACCCAGGAAATTTCGATGACGGTAAAATCGAAATACACTACCCTGTCGAACGGGAAACTGGTAAGCCAAAAAAATAATGCCGATGGTACAAGAACCGATACCTGGAAAATGGATTTACCCCACTCGCCATACTTATTTATGATGGCTATAGGCGATTTTAAAATCACCAAAGACAATTATAAAGGCAAAGAAGTTAGTTATTACCTGGAGCCGAAGTACGCACCATACGCGAAACAGATTTTTGGTAAGACGCCTGATATGATCCAGTTTTATAGCAATTTATTGGGCGTAGATTATCCATGGAATAAATATGCGCAGGTGGTAGCCAGAGATTATGTTTCAGGGGCGATGGAAAATACTACAGCCACTTTACATGGCGAACAGGTACAAAAAACAGACCGCGAGCTGTTGGATGGAAACGAAGAAGGTACCATTGCACATGAGCTTTTTCACCAATGGTTTGGAGATTATGTCACCGCTGAATCGTGGTCTAATTTAACCATGAATGAATCTTTCGCCACTTTTGGCGAGATCATCTGGCATGGGCGTGATGCCGGCAAGGATGCGGAAGATAAATCGCGTTACGAAAAATTACAGTCTTATCTCGGTTCAACTAAAAAAGGCGAAAGCCCGGTTTTGGCCCGCTTCTATTACAATGATAAGGAAGACATGTTCGATAATATTAGTTATGCCAAAGGCTCGGTCATTCTGTATGCCCTAAAAAACCAAATGGGCGATGAAGCTTTCTACAAATCGCTTAACCGCTACCTCACTACCAATGCCTTTAAAAATGGCGAAACGCACCAGTTGCGTCTGGCAATGGAAGATGTTACCGGAAAAGACTGGAGCCCTTATTTCAATCAATGGTATTACAATGGTGGTCACCCGATTTTAAGTATCGATTATGGTTATGAAAATGGAAAAGCAACCATTAAAGTTAAACAAACACAAGATACCAGCGTACAAACCTTTACGTTGCC
Organism: Pedobacter suwonensis; assembly: GCF_900111825.1. Lineage (GTDB taxonomy): Bacteria > Bacteroidota > Bacteroidia > Sphingobacteriales > Sphingobacteriaceae > Pedobacter > Pedobacter suwonensis. Next base: position 150,922 of record NZ_FOJM01000003.1, on the reverse strand, counting down.
GGTTAAACTTGATATTTATGCAGGAGGTAAAAAAATCAGGAAAGAAATTCTGATCAATAGCCGTGAGCAGGATTTTAGTTTTGAGGTAAGTGCCAAACCAGATTTAATCGATTTTGATGTAGATAAAATTTTAGTTGGCGAAACCAATGACAATAAAACGGCCGAAAACTATTATTTTCAATACAAAAATGCGCCAAGTTATGCCAATAGGATTGAGGCTATACAGTTTATTATGCAGAGCAAAGCCAACAGCGGTCAAATGGTGCTATTAGAGGGTTTGAAAGATAAATCGGCAGATTTACGCGCATTAAGTATTGCCGGCATTAATTTAGAAGATGCCCAGATTAAAGCAGCAGCGTTACCTGTTTTGCTTCAGATTGCCAAAACAGATAAAAATACAGATGCCAGAGCAGCTGCAATTGTGAAGTTAGCAGAAACCGGAGACCAGGCCTATAAAGCTTTAATGTCAGAAAGTTTAAAAGACAGATCTTACAGGGTAATTGCTGCGGGCGTTGATGGTTTGGCTAAACTGGCACCGAAGGAAACGACGTCGGCCATAGCAGCGTTAGATGAAGAGACGAGGGCGCATATCGCACCGTCAATCGCTACCTTATACGTCAGCGATCCAAAAGATGACTATCAGGCATTTTATGATAATATTATGCTTACAGGTGATAGGGATAAGATATTTGGTGTAATTGGTCAGTATTTTCAGTATTTAAGAGCAAATACCAACCCTGCAGTTACCGAGCAAGGTATAACGAATATTGGTAATGCTATTGAAAGATTAAAATTGCAGCCTTATTTAAACAAACAACTTGCTGGTGCTTATAATGCTACTGCCCAAGGCAAAACTAAACAGGCAAATGCTGCAAGCGGAGAAGAAAAAGTCAAATTGAATAAGCAGGCGGAGTTATTTAAAAAAGGAGCTGCCGATTTAGGAAGGGAGTAATTCTTATTCCTCCAGCAGGTCGTCATTTCGACCGGAGTGCAACGAAGTGGAGAAATCTGTGTTTGATAGATCTCTCCATTCCACTGCGTTTCAGTCGAGATGACGACTTTTTTTATTGATATGCAGTAACTCCTAGGATTATACAAGATCTATTTACAGCCTATTTTTCCCCCGTATCAATAACGTAAACGGTTTGCCAGTCCTGGTTTCTTCATCGCTTTGAGCAAATCCCCTTATAATAAAGCAGACAAAAACAGGGCAAACACGGTTAATCCTTTCATCCCTCTTCATTAGTATATGCCATAAATTTATAGTATTTTTGTGGAAGAAGGGAAAAGGAACCGCGATGTTGCAACAAATCTATCGATTATCCACACATCTTAACTATAGTTAACAGGCTTTATATTCAGCTGTTTAGCGCTTTTGCGGCTATTGATGTTAATAATTATTTTAAAAACGGATAATTAAAATTGCTAAAATTATAATGTGTTTTTCTGCTTATTGGCACGGTTCTTTAATAGTATAATATATGGAAGAAGAATTCTTTTTTGAATCCAACGAAGATGCACAACGTTCAGTAGAACGTTACGAAGAAATGCTGCGGAACCAGGATCAGTATTTTTTCGATGCAGGGGCATTCGAATACATTGTAGATTTTTACATTGAGAAAAATGATCCGGTCAAAGCTTTGCAGGTAGTTGATTTTGCAATCAGTCAACACCCTTATGCCACAATTTTTTTAATTAAACAGGCTCACCTTTACATCTTAACGAACAATAGCGAAAAGGCTTTTATCGCTTTGCAAAAAGCTGAGCTTTTAGAACCATCAGAACCAGATATTTATCTGCTCCGCGGTAATATTTTTCAGAATACCGAACGTTTTGACGAGGCTTTGGAAAATTATGAAAAAGCTTTGGGACTGGCCGAAAGTACGGATGAGATATTATTGCAGATGGCTTATGTTTACCAGAGTATGGGCGATTATGAAAGTGCCATTACCTATATCAAGCTTAGCTTAGAGCAGAATATGGAAAACCAGGATGGTTTGTATGAGCTTGCTTTCTGTTATGATGTGTTAGACAAACAAGAAGAAAGTATCAAATTTTATCAGCAATATATTGATACTGATCCATATTCTTATGCGGCCTGGTACAATCTGGGCAATAGTTTCCATAAGTTAAATCTTTTCGAAAAAGCGATTGATGCTTATGACTATGCCATCTTGATTAAAGAAGATTTCAGTTCAGCCTATTTTAACAAAGGAAATGCGCTGGTGCAGCTTGATAAATATGATGAGGCGATAGAAGTTTATAAACAGACTTTTGAGTACGAACAGCCCAATGCCGATACTTATTGTGCCATTGGCGAATGTTACGAGAAACTGGAGAAAATGGATGAGGCCCGTTCTTACTATAAAAAATCGGTAAAAATGGATCCTAAAATGGCTGATGCCTGGTTTGGGATCGGGGTTACACTTAATTTTGAGGAACGTTATTTCGAATCATTACACTTTTATAAAAAAGCGATAGACCTGGAAGCGGAGAATGCAGATTTCTGGTTCGCCATGGCCGATGCTTATTATAAGCTGGGCCAGATTGATGAGTCGATCGAAGCATATGAAAAAGTACTGGAGTTTAATCCTTTGGATGTTGAAGCCTGGCTGGATTTTAGTACTGTGCTCTATGAACAGGGAAAATTGCGTGAAGCAGCGGAAACAATGGCGGAGGCAATTAAAAATAACCCTGAAGCTGCAGAACTGTATTATAGGATGGTAGCCTATCTTTTCGCCATAGGAAACTATGCTGATGCATTGGGTTACTTGGAAACCGCTTTAACAACCGACCCAGATAAACATTATATTTTGTTTGAATACCTACCGCAATTACAGGATAATAGTGCCATTTTGAGTGTTATAAACAGATATATAAGGTAACGACCTTGTGAGAAAAATTTAACAAATAAATCTGAAAATTTTTTTCACTTTTGTACGCATATGAATTATCCTTTATTAAACGTTCCCGAACGTCCGACTAAACCGCGCCAAAAGGGCTTAACAATGGTTATGGATAAGGGATTGAGCCTACGCCAGGTTGAAGATTTTATTGAAGTTGCCGGCATACATACAGATATTGTAAAATTAGGTTGGGCAACATCGCATGTTACGCCAAACCTTAAAGAAAAACTGGCTTTATATAAAAGCGCAGGCATTCCTACCTATTTTGGTGGAACATTATTTGAAGCTTTTATTATCCGTAACCAGTTTTCAGATTACCAGCGTGTTTTAGATCAATACGGAATGGAATATGCAGAAGTATCTGATGGGTCTATCGAAATTGAGCACGACAAAAAATGTGGATTCATTAGCGAACTGGCTAAACAGGTTACCGTTATTTCTGAAGTAGGCAGTAAAGATGCCGCTAAAATATTTGCCCCTTACAAGTGGATCAAATTAATGCAGGCCGAAATTGAGGCAGGCTCATGGAAAGTAATTGCAGAGGCCCGCGAAGGTGGTAACGTTGGTATTTACCGTGGAAGCGGTGAAGTACGCGAAGGATTGGTTGATGAAATTTTAACGCAGATTCCGGAAGAAACCATTATCTGGGAAGCTCCTCAAAAAGAACAACAGGTTTGGTTCATTAAGTTGATTGGCAGTAATGTAAACCTGGGTAATATTGCCCCGGCAGAAGTAATTCCGCTGGAAACCATTCGTTTAGGATTACGTGGTGATACTTTCGATTATTTCCTGAATAAGGTAAAATAAAGACAAAATTCGTCATTGCGAGGCGCATAGTTAAATAAATCTTACAGGTTTCAAAAGCCTGTAAGGTTTGCTTGTTATATCAATATGAAAACATACGGTTTAATCGGTTACCCACTTTCTCACTCGTTCTCAAAAAAATATTTCACGGAAAAATTTCAAAATGAAGGCATTACCGATCATCAATATGAGCTTTTCCCGATCGCAGATATAAAATCGTTGCCTGACCTGCTGAGTGAAAATCCATCACTTTTTGGCCTTAATGTAACCATTCCGCATAAGGTTAATGTGCTGTGTTATTTAAATGAAGTAGATGAAGCTGCAGAAAAAATTGGTGCTGTAAATTGTATTTCAATCAGAAGCTTTGAAGGTGAAAGCTATTTAAAAGGTTATAATACCGATGCTTATGGCTTTGAAGAATCGCTAAAACCACTGTTAGGACCGCAACATAACAAAGCGCTTGTTTTTGGCGATGGTGGCGCAGCAAAAGCGGTAAAGTATGTTTTGGAAAAGTTGAATATCGAATACCAGACAGTGGTGCGTAAGGCAACTGCAGGAAACATATTATATTCGGAGATTACACCAGAAATTTTGGATTCGCATAAATTATTAATCAATACCACGCCGTTGGGCATGTCGCCAAATGTAGATACCTTTCCGGATATTGATTACAGTTTAATCGGGCCTGAACACCTGGCTTACGACCTGGTTTATAACCCACTCGAAACTGCATTTCTGGTTAAGGCTGCTGCTGGCGGTGCAAGAACAAAAAACGGACTTGAAATGTTGCATCAGCAAGCTGAAAAAGCCTGGGCCATCTGGAATAAATAATTTAGCTTATCTTTATCCTGTTAACCAGTAAGCAGATTTTTTGAGGAATGAAAGTAAACCAGTTGATTTTTTTACTCTTTGCACTGCTTTTATGCGTAACAGCTTGTCAAAACCGCGATTACAGCCCGAAACCAAAAGCCTATTTCAGGATTGTATTCCCTAAGAAAGATTATACCACATTTACCAAAGCAGTTCCCTTTACGTTTAAATACCCGAGTTATGCTACGGTAGAGCAAGATCAAAGCCGCGATGCTCAAAAAAACTGGTACAATTTGCACTTTAAACAATTTAACGGCTTTCTGCATTTAACTTATTATGATGTTTCAGGTAAAAGTGAGTATGATGAAATGGTGGAAGATGCCAGGAAGCTTGCCTTTAAACACACCATAAAAGCAAGTGCGATAGATCAAAAAATGATTAATTACCCTGACCATAACGTTTATGGCATTTACTATGCCATTGAAGGGAATACGGCATCTTCCGTTCAGTTTTTTTTAACAGATAGTGCTAAACATTACTTTAGAGGAGCTTTATACTTTAATGAACGCCCACAATACGATTCTATTGAACCCGTTGTTAAATTTATTAAAAAAGATATCGATACCTTGATTTCTACTTTCAGGTGGAAAAATTAGTTTATTATTTCTGTTCCTTTGAACAGATTTTTTCTAAATACTTATGATTACAGTAAAAACCTTCACTTTTAACGCTTACAGCGAAAATACCTATGTGCTTTATGATGAAACAAAGGAATGCGCCATTATTGATCCAGGTATGTACGAAGGTTTTGAGCAAAATGAATTGGCCGCTTTCATTAAACAGGAAGAATTGAATCCTGTTTTGTTGCTTAATACACATTGCCATCTTGATCATGTTTTCGGCAATAAATTTGTGGCTGAAACCTATGGTTTAAAACCACAGTTTCATGAAGGTGAATTGCCGGTTTTAAATGCCGTTCCGGGCTATGCACCATCAATGGGCTTTACCCGTTATGAAGTGTCTCCTTTGCCAGATACCTTTTTGCCTGAAACAGGGACGATTTCTTTTGGTAATAGCAAACTGGAACTGATTTTTGCTCCAGGACATTCGCCGGCACACCTTTGTTTTTACAGTGCGGCTGATCATATGTTAATAGGCGGCGATGTGCTTTTTTATGGCAGTATCGGGCGTACTGATTTGCCAGGCGGCAACCATCAGCAATTAATTCAAAACATTTCTGATAAACTTTTTGTCTTACCTGATGAAACCAAAGTTTATCCTGGCCACGGACCAGCAACGAGCATTGGTTTTGAAAAACAACATAACCCGTTTTTTTAAGGTGAAATGTGTAATGGATGGGGGATGATGTAATAACCCGCTCGTATATTCCATCTTACATCATTGCATCTTACATTTTAACTATATTTACTGCTGTGAATACATCGTTTTACATTGCCAAAAGGTATCTTTTTGCCAAAAAGTCAACCAATGCCATTAATCTGATTTCGGGCATATCAATGGTAGGCGTAATGGTTGGCAGCGCAGCTTTGATTATTATCTTGTCGGTTTTTAACGGGTTAGAAACCGTGGTGCTGAATATGTTTGATACCATTACGCCGCAAATTGCGATTACACCAGCTAAGGGGAAGACTTTTGATCCGAATACAGGTTATTTTAATCAGCTTAGAAAAAATAAAGATGTGGCGGCTTTTACCGAAGTGCTGCAGGAAAATGCATTGTTGAAATACAACAATAAGCAGGCTGTGGGAATGGTAAAAGGGGTAAGTTTAGATTACTTAAAGAACACAAAACTAGACAGTACCATTAAGGAAGGCCGTTTTATATTGCATAACAAAAGCGGTGATAATGCGGTAATCGGTTCTGCATTACAAAGTTATTTGGCTGTTAATACAGTTGATCCTTTTACCGAGCTGGAAATTTATTCGCCAAAAAAGGATATCGCTGTAAATACGATCAATCCAGCTGATGATTTTGTGGTCAAAAATATCCGGGTTAGCGGTGTTTTCGAAGTGCAACAAGATTTCGACAATGGGATTATTGTTCCACTCGATTTTGCACGTGAGCTGCTTGGGGAAGATAAAAATGTATCTGCTATCGAAATTAATCTGCAACCAGGTGTTGATGTAGATGATTTTAAAGATGAAATAATCGAAAAGGCCGGTAAAGATTATGAAGTCAGAAATCAGGCCGAACAAAATAAGTCACTCTACCATATTTTAAATACCGAGAAATGGGCCGTGTATATTATCCTTACTTTTATCCTGATTATTGCTATATTTAATATCATAGGGTCGTTAACCATGTTAGTAATCGATAAGGTAAAGGATGTTGCCATTCTAAGCAGTTTAGGCGCAGGAAAGAAATTAATCAAACGTATATTTTTATTTGAGGGCATGATGATTACCATGTCTGGCTGTGTATTGGGGCTAATCATAGGAATTATATTTTATTATTTTCAACATACCTATGGATTGATTAAAATGGGCGATGAAGTAAATAAAACATTGGTAAGTTCTTATCCGATTGCATTAAAATGGAAAGATTTTGTATTAGTTTTTATTACGGTAGGTATCTTCTCATTTTTGGCATCCGCTTTGTCATCCAATTTAAGCGTTAAAAAGATAGATCAAATTAATCAAACGATATAAAATGAAGTTATTTAAGCAAGCAATTGTACTTGTTGTGCTCCTTGGCGTAGCCGCTACAGCTTGTAACAGGAATGATAAAGCCGAGGGAGAAAAGAACAATCTTAAAATTGTAAAGGGTTTGTATACATTTGGCCCTGAAATGAAATCAATTACGCTATGTGAGGATACCCGCGAATTTTGGGTTACAGACAGCGTGAAAAAATTAGAGTTATCGTACAGTAATTTAGGCTTCGAAAAGCCTTATGAGCCTGTATATGTAGAACTAGAAGGTTATTTTACCAAAACCGACACCGCTACCGTTGCGGCCGATTTCGATTCTACCCTGGTGGTTACTAAAGTGATCAAAATAAGCAAAGAAATTCCAGACGGACCTTGCGCACAATAATTTTCTATCCATAGAGTTAAGCGCAGCTCTCTACGGATTAATAAACAGAGTTGGGTTTTCAAACTCAATATTTCAGTTAAACAGAGTTCAATTTTTCGATTAAGTCCGGGTAAGCCGGGTTTGGTTAATTAAATAGTCTTATTCTGTTTTTTAAAGCACAATTGCAATACTGACTGGTAATTGCAGTCCTGCTTTCCGTTATAAGTCCGCGCTCATGCTTAGCTTGCGGGCTTCCATTTCATCCTATGGTTATCGGATCAGCGCTATTTTGGCTGGCGTCTGGGCTGCTATTAATCGCCTTTCCTGCCTGTCCGTAGAGTTAAGCGCAGCGTCTCTACGGGTAGGTGAAAAATTGAGCGTTATTATAATATTATTTAGAAAAACAAAAAAGGCCCGCAATTTTCATCGCGAGCCTTTTGTATACTATTGATTTTAATTTTACCAGAAAGTAGAGTAAAGCGCTACTAAAATTCCAAATACAATCAGTGATCCAACGGCAAACGAAGGATGAACTTTGAACATGCTTGAATCTACTTCTAAACCATTAGATTTATCGCCTTTGCTGTTCTCGAACATACTGATGGCAAACATCACGATTATACAAACTACAAATACAATTCCCATTCTATCCAGGAAAGGTATTTCATAAACTCCATCTGCATTGGCTACCGAAAATCCAAAATTGTGAAGGAAAGATAAATCCATCATTCCTGGTAAGAATTTTAGTAATACCGATAAACCAAAACCACCTATAGTGGCAAATAAAGCTGCATTAGAAGTAGTTTTTTTCCAGAAGAAGCCTAAGATAAACATCGCAAAAATACCAGGACTTACAAAACCTGTATATTCCTGAATAAATTCGAAACCACCTTTTTTATCAATACCTAAGAAAGGAGAAATGGCAATTGCGATAGCCATTGCAACAATAACAACTACGCGTCCGGTACCTACCAGTTTCTTTTCAGAGGCTGCCGTATTAATGTGTTTCTTAAAAATATCAAGGGTAAAAATAGTAGAGATACTATTGATTTTACCCGCCAGTGAAGCAACAATTGCTGCGGTTAACGCCGCGAAAGATAAACCTTTAAGGCCTGTAGGCAGAATATTCAATAAAGTAGGGTAAGCCCTGTCCGGACGAAGTTCTCCACCCGGCATCATTGAATTTACATCAATACCTGTTTTTTCTGTATATAACATATATACTGCAATACCTGGTAATACCACAATTAATGGCATTAAAAGCTTTAAAAATGCGGCAAATAAGATACCTGCCCTAGCCGTTTTCAGATCAGCACCTAAAGCACGTTGAGTGATGTACTGGTTACAGCCCCAATAGTTTAGGTTCACGATCCACATACCGCCAAGCAATACCGTCATACCTGGTAATGAGGCATAATTGGCACTATCTTTTTTGAAAATCATGTGGAAATGATCGGGTGCTTTTTCCCTTAAGAACGATAGACCATCTAACACGCCATGGCCACCAAAATGGTCGCTCACCAAGTTAAGTGCCAGATAAGTAGTTGCTAAACCGCCAAAAATTAAAAACGCCACCTGAATTACATCCGTGTAACCAATTACTTTCATGCCACCCAACGCTATGATTACAGAAAAAATGGCGAGGCCGATCATACAATACCAAAAGCCAATACCCGAAATACTGCTTACGGCGAGTGCACCAAGGTACAAGATAGAGGTTAAGTTTACCACAACATACAATAACAACCAAAACACAGCCATAATCATGGCTACCGTGCCATTATAACGCTGACTCAAGAATTGTGGCATGGTGTAGATCTTATTTTTAAGATATACGGGAATAAAAAATGTGGCTACAATTACTAATGTTGCAGCTGCCATCCATTCGTAAGTAGAAATGGCTAATCCCATTTTAAATCCATCGCCGCTCATGGCTACGAATTGCTCGGCACTAATATTCGAGGCAATTAAAGAGGTACCAATGGCCCACCAGGTGAGTGAACCTTCTGCAAGAAAATAATCCTTGCTGCTCATCTGCTTCTGCTTTTTACGATGGTAAATCCAAAAGCCATAAACTGCCACAATGGCAAAGTAGGCTAAAAAAATAATGTAATCTGTGACTTTCATTTAAGTTATTTGGTTTAGAAATCTAAATGTAGCAAAATCATAAATTAATCTCCGCTTTTTTTGAATTAAAAAATGTTAAAATGACGTTTATTAATTTTGGTCTTCCTCCAATTAAAGATTATTCGGCTAAGATGGGTTATTTGATTGTCATTCGCAATAGAATGCACCCTTCAGTGGAAGAGAAATTTAAGTTTGCTTGGTTTGGGTACTACCGCAGTCTGTGCATACACAGACCGCGGATAATATATTTATTGGGATAATTAAATATACCGGTTAATAAGGTTCTCAAGATATTCCTGCTTTCCGCTGCGTACCTCTGGTTCGCCGTTTTCTGCAGCGTAATTCCTTAAGTCTTCTAAACTTAATTTTCCTTGTTCAAATTCGGCTCCCTTTCCGCTATCAAATGAGGCATAGCGGTCGGCCCTTACCTTTTTGTATTCAGATTTCTGAAGAATGGCATCTGCAGTAACCAATGCCCTTGCAAAGATATCCATTCCGCCTACATGTGCATAAAACAAGTCTTTCTGATCAGTAGAGTTACGGCGGATTTTCGCATCGAAGTTTACACCACCACCTTGCAAACCACCACCTTCTAAAATGATTAACATGGCTTCGGTTAATTCATTAATATCATTTGGGAACTGATCGGTGTCCCATCCATTTTGATAATCGCCACGGTTTGCATCGATAGAGCCTAACAAGCCATTATCTACCGCAACTTGTAGCTCATGCTGGAAAGTATGGCCGGCAAGTGTAGCATGGTTTACCTCCAGGTTTAGTTTAAAGTCTGACAACAGATCGTATTCCTGTAAAAAGCCTTTTACTGTTGCCGCGTCGTAATCGTATTGGTGTTTAGAAGGCTCACATGGTTTCGGTTCAATAAAAAATGTTCCTTTAAAACCTTGTTTGCGTGCATAATCTTTAGCCGTATGTAAGAATTTTGCCAGATGCTCCTGCTCACGTTTCATATTGGTGTTTAATAAGCTCATATAGCCTTCTCTTCCACCCCAGAAAACATAATTTTCACCACCAAGGGCAATGGTGGCGTCTAAAGCAGCTTTAACCTGGGCAGCGCCATGGGCCAGTACATGAAAATCAGGATTGGTAGATGCACCATTCATATAACGCTTGTGGCTAAATAAATTCGCTGTTCCCCATAGCAGTTTTACGCCGCTATCTGCTTGTTTTTGTTTTGCATATTCAACAAGGGCCTGTAATCTGCGCTCGTTTTCGGCAACGTCATCGCTATAATCTACCACATCCACATCATGGAAACAATAATAAGGAATCTGCATTTTCGTGATAAATTCAAAGGCTGCATCCATTTTATCTTTAGCCCTTTCTACTGCATCTTTTTTTTCATCCCAAGGGAAAACGTGTGTTGCACCTCCAAACGGATCTGCTCCATTACCATTAAATGAATGCCAGTAAGCACAAGCAAATTTAAAATGCTCACTCATGGTTTTGCCAGCGACTACTTTGTTGGCGTCATACCATCTAAATGCTAATGGATTATCACTTTCCAGGCCTTCAAATTTGATCTGCTCAATGCCTTTGAAAAATTCCGTTGCTCCGGTTACTACTTTTGTCATGTTTTTTTGTTTTTTGATTGATGGTTTGTTGGTCAATAGTTCGTGATAAAAACTCACGATAAAGCGATCAACCGTTAACCAGTTGCTAATTGTTTTTCTAATATTTCTTTCCAATCCTGATAGACCGGCTCATACTCAGCTGAATGTTGAGGCATTAAAGTTTTGATGACTTTGTGATTGCTAAAAGCCTCTTCTGCGCTTTTGAAAATGCTGGCACCTATACCAGCACCCAAGGCTGCGCCCACACTGCCATCGTTTTCATAAAGTTCAACCGGAATGCCCGTAACATCTACAAACGTTTGTGCAAATACCTCACTTAAAAACAGATTGGCCTTTCCGGCACGGATAACTTTAGGCTGCATGCCATTTTCCCGCATAATATCCAATCCATAACGGAAAGCAAAAGCAATCCCCTCTTGTATAGCCCGGAAGATGTCTGATTGATTGTGGAGGTTTAGGTCGATGCCCAATAACTCTGCACCTGTATATTGATTATTTAACATCCGTTCTGCACCGTTGCCGAAAGGAAGTACTTTTAAACCATTGCTGCCTATTGGTGCTTTCGAGGCCTGTATATTGAGTTCAGCATAGCTAGACAGTGGCGCGAAATTATGTTTTGCCCAACGGTACATGCTTCCGGTACCATTAATACATAGCAAAACTCCAGTGTGCTTTTTTTCTCCTGAATAGGTTACGTGCGCAAAGGTATTGACTCTTGATTGCTTATCATAAGTAAGTTCATCGCTTACACCATAAATTACCCCCGATGTTCCGGCTGTAGCGGCAACCTCTCCAGGTTTTAACACGTTTAAGGAAAGTGCATTATTCGGTTGGTCGCCAGATTTATAAGCTACCGGGATGCCGGCAGTTAAATTTAATGCATGTGCAATATCCGTTTTTAAATAACCATGTTCCGAAAATAAAGGTTTTACGGTTGGGATCAGGTTGCTGGAGATGCCGTAATAATCCATTACATCTTTAGAGATTTCGTGGTTTTCAAAATCCCAGAAAATACCTTCGGATAGGGCCGAAATACTTGTAGTGATTTCTCCGGTTAATTTCATCGCAATAAAATCGCCGGGAAGCATGATTTTATCGATGCAGTTATAGATATCGGGTTCGTTTGCTTTTACCCAGGCCAGTTTCGATGCCGTAAAATTTCCAGGTGAGTTTAATAGGTGTTTTAACGATTTTTCGTGACCGATAGCGTCAAAAGCGCTATTGCCCAGTTCAACAGCCCTGCTGTCGCACCAGATAATACTATCACGGAGTACCTGCTGATTTTGATCTACCACAACAAGTCCGTGCATTTGATAGGCAATGCCAATGGCCTTGATCTCTTTCGGATCAAAAAGACCGGTTGAATTTAATTTGAGGATGGCCTGCTGAACATTTTCCCACCACTCATCAGGCGACTGTTCTGCCCAGCCTGATTGTAAAGATTTGATGGCTGTTTCTTGTTCCGGATATTGAGCGGTGGCTATATTTTTTTGTGTAGCTGCATCAACAACTGCAACTTTAATGGATGAGGTACCTAAATCAATTCCTAATAAATACATGCTTTCATCTTAATTTAATATTTGGTTATGCAAACGGTTGCATAAAGATAGTGGTAAAAATATAAAACGCAAATTTTTTGTAAATTCCTGTTGTGTTTAATGCCAAACGGTTAAATACTTCGAATCATTTGAAGCTGTGTCTAATGCTTTAATATTTTATATTTTTGCGTCATATACATTAATCATATGGAACAAATTACATGGGGCGACTTCGAAAAGGTTGAATTACGGGTAGGTACTATTCTTGAGGCTTTCGAATTTCCTGAAGCCCGAAGACCAGCATATAAATTAAAGGTAGATTTCGGCGAATATGGTATCAAAATGAGCAGCGCGCAGATTACCAAACATTATACATTGGAAGAATTACCTGGAAAACAGATTGTCGGGGTGATCAATTTCCCTAAAAAACAAATCGGGAAATTTATGTCAGAATTTTTAGTAACCGGTTTCGCTGATGAAAACGGAGATATTGTATTAACTACGGTGGAACGTAAAGTGCCGAACGGAAGTAAATTGGTTTAATAGTTAGCTTCCGGAGTTTACACGTAATTGCTGCGGCCAATTAGCCCTGATTGCAGCGGAAAGCCCGCAATCCCGGCTTTTCACCGGGAGAGGACTTGGAGCGTAAAGCAGGACTGAAGCAGCCGATAAGCGCTGATACTGCGCTCCAAAACCTAACCAATTTTCAACTCAGACTTCAGCAGTTTTGCCGGCCCTTTGCCTTTGGAGCCTCCGGAAGCCTTTTTGGTCATTATTACCCTATATTTGCCTCATGAGTTTTTACAATTTCGAAAATACCGATCCCGAAGAAGAAGATATTCACTATATGAAACTGGCTTTGGAAGAGGCAAAAAAGGCTCTTGCCGAAGATGAAATTCCGATCGGGGCAATCGTAGTCAGTAAAAACAGGGTTATAGGCCGTGGCTACAATTTAACCGAACGTTTTAACGATGTGACCGCACATGCTGAAATGCAGGCTTTTACCTCTGCCGCACAAACCATTGGAGGTAAATATTTAAGGGATTGCACTTTATATGTAACCGTTGAGCCCTGTGTGATGTGTGCCGGAGCAAGTTATTGGACACAGATCGGTCGCATTGTTTATGGCGCAAGGGAAGAAAAAAGAGGCTTTATCTCCAGGAATGCTCAACTGCTGCATCCTAAAACGCTTTTAAAAGGCGGCGTAATGGCTGAAGAATGCGGTATGCTGATGAAGGATTTCTTTGCGAAGAAGAGGTAGTTAGTCTAATTGTCCTCGTTTTTAATGGGGATTATTGAGGTGCGTATTTGTAATGCGTTAAGCGCTGGTATAGCAATTCAATCGCCGATAGTGAGCATCCTTCGTTGTAAAGGAGGACGATGCTGATTTTACAAAAAACCTTCCAGCATTAAAGCCTTCAACATTACAACATTAACCCAGAAAGTGATTTGATGATAATAACATGAACAAATCTTAACGTTGTAATGTTATATTTGCTACAGAAATATTTTTTTAATCTTTAAACATAAAACTATGGCTTTTGAATTACCTGCGTTACATTACGCAACCGATGCATTAGAACCGCATATTGATAAAACTACCATGGAAATCCACCATGATAAACACCACCAGGCATATGTTACCAACCTAAACAAAGCGTTAGAAGGTAAGCCAGAGGCAAATTCAAGCATCGAGGAAATTGTTAAAAACATTTCAAAATACCCTGCAGCTGTTAGAAACAATGGCGGTGGACACTATAACCACTCTTTATTCTGGAACATTTTAGGTCCGAACAAAGGCGGTGAGCCAACCGGCGATTTAGCTAAAGCGATTAATGAAACTTTTGGCTCGTTTGCTGAGCTTAAAACTAAATTACAGGAGGCTGGTGCTACACGTTTTGGTTCAGGCTGGGCCTGGTTATCAGTAAGTGCAGATAAAAAACTTCAGGTTTCTTCTACACCTAACCAGGATAATCCTTTAATGGATATTGCCGAAGTAAAAGGAACGCCAATTTTGGGTATTGATGTTTGGGAGCACGCTTATTATTTAAAATATCAAAACAAACGCCCTGATTATTTAGCAGCAATCTGGAATGTAATCAACTGGGATGCAGTTGCTGAACTTTACAAAAAAGCTTTGTAAGCGAAACGTTTTATAAAATTGAAGAGAAGTCCCGGTGTAGATCGGGACTTTCTTGTTTTGAGATATTTAAGTAACTTCGCATATAAAATATTCAAAATGAAAAGGCTTGTAGTTTTATTTTTAATTATTGTTGGCGTAAATGTGCTGGTACGTGCACAACAGAATAAAATGCCTACCCCGGCAGAAATTGCTCAAAAGAATGTAGATGATCTGGAAAAACGATTAAAACTAAATGGTACGCAAAAAAGTGTCATTTATAGTTATACTTATAACCAGGCAAAAGAACAAGCTGATTTAATTAAAAGACAACAGGCCGGTAACTCACGCGAGGAGGATGTAGATAAATTTTATAAGCTTCAGAACGAAACCTCGAAAAATATCCGCAACGTTTTAAGGCCAGAGCAACAAACTGAATATGATAAAATTATTGAGGAGCGTTTAAGTGGTAAAGGTTTAAAATCAAAAAACAAGAAAAAGAAAAAAGGCGAAGAGGAAGAAGTGGAGAGTGATATCAAAGGATTGCTATCTGCTCCTCCGGTAGAAAAACAAAATCAGTAATTTTTTTAATTATCTGAGCTTTTTAGAAGATAAAAATCCTGCGGCAACAGGTTGTAAACTGGCGTGGCATTTAGATAAGGATCAAAAGTTAATTCACTAAATTTAAAAGATCTGTTTTATTTGATGTAGGCACTTACTGGAGTGTCGTCACCCTGATCCGATTGCTATCGGATTTATTTCAGGGTCTTTACATCAAGAAAGACGCTGAAATAAATTCAGCATGACGGTAGCGAAGCAAGCAAGGAATTAAATCCCAACAATATCTTTTTTCTTTTTTTGCTTCATCGCTTTTGGGATAATGACTAAAATCTCATCTTTTAACGCGTTAAGCATCCGTTTCTTAATAAAGTTTTTATGGGTCACCAAACTAATCTCTCGTACAGGCTCTGGTGATTTAAAATGGCGTACCTTGTTGGTTTGCTTCGCATCCAGTTGTGCGATGGCCAATTCGGGTAATAGTGTTGCACCCCCATTTAAATCAACCATACGCACGAGGGTTTCTACACTACCTGTATTGTATTCGAGTCCCTGTAGCCTGTTGTTTTTTGTAGAACGGCAAATGTTCAATACCTGGTTTCGCATACAATGACCTTCATTTAAGAGCCAGATATTTTCGTCGTTCAGGTCTTCGGCATCAAGTGATTTCTTTTTGTACAGCTTGCTGTTTTTACTGATGTAACTTACAAAATTTTCATAGTACAGGGGAGTTTCTGTAATGTTTGGATCGGTGAGCGGCGTAGCTAAAATACCGCAATCCAGCACACCGGTTTTTAAGTGATGAATGATGTCTTCGGTGGTATATTCCCAGATTAAAAGCTTTAATTCAGGGTATTTATCCAGCATGGCCGAAATCACCTCTGGCAATAAATATGGGGCAATAGTTGGGATCACTCCGATTTTCAGCTCGCCCATTACATCTTGCTGCTGACTGCTGATCAACTCTTTAATTTTTCCGCTTTCCTGTAAGATAATTCTTGCCTGGGCAATAATCTGCGCACCAATTTCTGTCGGACTTACAGGCTGTTTGCTCCTGTCGAAAATTTTAACACTGATTAATTCCTCCAATTTTTGTACCTGCATACTTAAGGTAGGCTGGGTTACAAAACACTTTTCGGCTGCAGTTACGAAACTTCTATAAGTATCTACGGCAACAATATATTCGAGCTGAACTAAAGTCATATAGGCAAAATTGATTGATCATTTCAAATATATCAATTTTAACTATAATTAAAAATGATTGGCATTTTGTAGCATGATTTCAACCAAAATAATCGAATTATATGATTCTGTAAACAAAAGTTGAAGAGCGATTTTGATCTGATTAATTTCAGGTAATTATACTATTATCAGCTTAGCAGATTAATTAGTATTTTAGTATGATGAACAGGACCATTTTGCGTTTATTCCTTTTTGTTGTTTTTCTTCCGCTAGCCTTCGCGGTAAATGCCCAGGATAAACTCCCAGATTGGGCACTAGGGCCGTTTCTAAGGCCAGAAAACGTAAATCCCATTATTTGGCCAAGTGCAGAAAGTTTTTTTATGGATCCCATACTCAGGCAAAAAATAGCCTGGGAGGCCGGCGATGTCTTTAATCCCGCTGCCGCTGTACATAAAAATAAGATCTATGTATTATACCGTAGTGAAGATCGTTCTGGCAATGGAATAGGTATGCGTACTTCCAGGATAGGAATGGCAGAAAGCAGTGACGGCATTAAAATGAAACGTAGTCCGGAGCCGGTGTTCTATCCCGGTGAAGATGAGCAGAAAGCAAACGAATGGCCGGGTGGTTGCGAAGATCCACGTATTGCGGTTACTGCAGAGGGTATATATGTAATGTTATATACACAATGGAACCGCAATATATTCCGCCTCGCCGTGGCCACTTCCAAAGATTTAAAACACTGGACCAAACACGGTCCGGCGTTTGGTAAAGCCTATAATGGTAAATTTAAAGACCTTAAATGTAAATCTGGTTCAATTGTTACGAAGTTAGGAAACGGTAAACAGGTAATTGCCAAAATAAACGGCAAATACATGATGTACTGGGGCGAACGTTTTATGAATATTGCAACCTCAACTGACCTTGTTAACTGGGAGCCTGCATTAAACGCAAAGAATGAACTGGATATGATTGTGAAGCCCAGGGAACACTATTTCGATAGCGATTTAACAGAATGTGGTCCGCCGGCGATTGTTACCGACCAGGGCATATTGGTACTTTATAATGGCAAAAATAGGGGCGATGCCAGAAGGGATACCAATTATGTAGCCAATACCTATTCGGCCGGGCAGGTGTTATTCGATCTTAAAAATCCTTCAAAATTGATTGCGCGGCTCGATCAACCTTTTTTTGTGCCTACAGCCCCTTTCGAAAAAAGTGGGCAATACCCTTCCGGTACGGTTTTTATGGAGGGGTTGGTCTATTTCAAAAAGAAGTGGTTTTTATATTATGGCTGTGCAGATAGCCGGGTAGCAGTAGCCATTTATAATCCTGCTTCCCCAAAATAAAGTGCAAATCACAAGGGCGCAACGGTATGTTAAACGCCCTTGTAAATTTATTTAATATCGGCTTTCGAAATCCTGATAAGCCAGGGCAATACCTTCTTTAAGCTCGGTTGTATGTTTCCAGCCTAAACGATGAAGTTTACTAACATCCATTAATTTGCGTGGGGTGCCATCTGGTTTTGTGGCATCGAATACCAGTTCCCCATCAAATCCCAGAACATCTTTGATTAGCAAAGCCAGGTCTTTGATGGTTAGATCCTGTCCGGTACCAATGTTGATCAAGTGTGGCTCGTTATAGTTTTGCATTAAGAAATAGCAGGCATCAGCTAAATCATCTGCAAATAAAAATTCGCGCATGGGTGAACCCGAACCCCAAACCACAACTTCTTTTTCATTGTTAACTTTTGCCTCATGCACCTTACGGATCAAAGCGGGCAAAACATGTGAGTTTTGAGGATGATAGTTATCATTAAAGCCATATAAATTTGTGGGCATTACGGATATGAAATTACAGCCGTACTGATCGCGATAGGCATCGCACATTTTAATCCCTGCAATTTTGGCAATGGCATAAGGCTCGTTGGTGTGTTCTAAAGTGCCTGTTAAAAGGTAATCTTCTTTGAGAGGTTGCGGAGCCATTTTTGGGTAAATACAGCTCGAACCCAAAAACATCAGTTTCTTAACGTTATTTAAGTACGCGTTATGGATAACATTATTCTGGATGGCTAAATTTTCATAAAGAAAATCGGCTCTGTAAGTGTTGTTGGCTACGATACCACCAACTTTTGCTGCTGCAAGAAAGACATAATCCGGTTTTTCTTCAGTAAAGAAATCAGTAACCGCCTGTTGGCTGCGCAGATCAAGCTCTGATGAAGTTCTGGTAATGATGTTTTCGTAACCCTCTTTTTGCAGTTTGCGGTAAATGGCCGAGCCTACCATACCACGATGGCCTGCAACATATATTTTTGCGTTTTTTTCCACGGTAATTTTTATAAGGCACAAAAATACGATTCCTAAATAAAATTGGCACCAATCTTTGCGGCAAAAGAAACCCCGATTATTGATTTAATTGTATTTTTGCAGAAAAAAAACTTTTGGGTAAAGATAAACTTAGGCGTTTTGCAGAAATAGAAACATTTGCAAACGTATATCAATTAGAACAAGGAAAAGCTTTAAAGGGCAATTGGGCTTCAGCGCATTTTAAAAATGCAAACCCTATTGTACTGGAACTGGCCTGTGGAAAGGGTGAATACTCGGTAAATCTGGCGAGGCTTTTTCCGGAGAAGAACTTTATTGGGGTGGATTACAAGGGCAACCGCATCTGGCGCGGAGCCAAAACGGCTATTGAAGATGGAATAGATAATGTTGCTTTTTTAAGGATACAGATTGAAAACATACTGGATTATTTTAATGAAGGAGAAATCGACGAAATCTGGATCACCTTTCCGGATCCACAGCCTCAGGATAGCCGTGAGAAAAAACGTTTAACTTTTCCGGCATTTTTGGACCGTTATAAATTGGTGTTAAAACCAGGTGGATATGTTAATCTGAAAACAGATAATGATCAGTTATATGCTTACACTTGCGAAAAGGTTGCAGAATTAAACCTGCCTGTACATAAAAATACCGATCATTTGTATACTTCAGATCTGGTTGATGAGGTACTGTCTATCAAAACCTATTATGAGAAGAAATACTTACTACACGATAAAAATATTAATTATATTCAGTTTTCTTTTGAATAATGAATACCAATTTTTATGAACAGGTTTATGAGATTGCCCGGTTAATTCCGAAAGGAAGGGTAACTTCTTATGGAGCCATCGCGAAAAGTTTAGGTGCGGCAAAATCATCAAGAATGGTAGGGCATGCCATGCTTTATGCCGGTGCCGTCCATCCCCAGGTGCCTGCACATCGGGTAGTAAACAGCAGTGGATTGCTTACCGGAAAGTTCCATTTTAAGCCACCGGAACTAATGGAAGAATTGTTGAAACAAGAAGGCATTGAAGTGAAGAACGATAAGGTGGTAAACTTTAAAAAAGTATTCTGGAATCCGCTGGAAGAAATCAACTTTGATTGAATAAAATTAACGTCATGCGCTCACTCAAAAAATCATTCATTCAATAATTAATTATTTATGGGAAAGCTTGTAGAAGAGTTTAACGGCTATCGTGAAAAAATGAACGATAGGATTATGGAAACGGCAAATACAAATATCAAACGTTTTTTTGCACTTGATACAACCACTTATGCCGATGGAGCTTTAGACGTTAAAACGAAAGAGATGTTGGGTCTGGTGGCCTCAATGGTTTTGCGTTGCGATGATTGTATTAAATACCACCTGGGCAAATGTTTCGATGCCGGTGTAAACCATGATGAAATGAACGAAATTTTCATGATCGCCAATCTGGTAGGTGGTAGCATTGTAATACCGCATTACCGGAGAGCTGTAGAGTATTGGGATGAGTTGAGTTCTAGTCCGGAGTCTTAAGTCCTAAGTCTATAGTCTTTTTCTCTTCCCAAATGATTATATTGGTTAAAAAAATATGGGAAAGTTTAGAGAATTAATCGCTTATAAAAAAGGATTCGCTCTTTTGATGGACATCTTTAATTTGACGAAAGATTTCCCAAAGTCAGAGCAATACAGTTTAGTAGATCAGATCCGTAGATCTTCAAGGTCTGTTTGTAGCAGTATCGGTGAAGCATACAAAAAGAGAAGATACCCAAATCACTTTGTAAGTAAACTTTCAGATGCAGATATGGAAAATGGTGAAACGCAAGTTTGGTTAGATGTAGCGCTAGCCTGTAATTATATCACTGAAGAAAAATTCAATTATTTGGACGCTCAATGTGAAGAGATAAGCAAATTATTAAATTTCATGATCAGCCATCCTTCAAAATTCGCTTAGTATGACTCACGACTCCGGACTCAAGACTAAGGACTCAGTAACATGCTGCTCCTGGGCCGGTTCCGATCCGCTTTATATTAAGTACCATGATGAAGAGTGGGGAAAACCTGTTTACGATGATCAGATTTTATTCGAATTTTTGATACTCGAAGGCGCACAAGCTGGTTTGAACTGGATTACCATCCTCAGAAGACGCGAAAACTACCGTAAGGCCTTTGCAGATTTTGATGTAAAGAAGGTAGCTGCTTTTACCGAAAAAGATGTAGAGAGACTGATGAACGATGAAGGCATTATCCGTAACCGTTTAAAAGTGACTGGTGCCATTACCAATGCCAAATTGTTTATGGAAATCCAGAAAGAATTTGGTAGCTTTTCTAAATATATATGGAGTTTTGTTCCGGAAAGCAAGCCCATCATAAACCATATTGAGAAGATGAGCGATGTTCCGCCTAGAACGGAACTGTCCGACCAAATCAGTAAAGACATGAAAAAACGTGGCTTCAAGTTTTTCGGCACCACCATCTGTTATGCATTTATGCAGGCAACCGGAATGGTGAACGATCATTTATTAAATTGTTGTGCAAGATGATTTTTATGCAAAACGATCCTATAATCCTAAAAATCTATTATTAATTCTGGCTTTATTTTTTTGCCGCATTATATTCCTTAACCCATTCAATAACATCCCTGCTATTAAAATCTATTCCCGCTTCAACTTTGGCTTTTAATTCCGGCTGATCCCCTATTTTCTGCAGCAGGATATTTTTAACCTCTAACTTTTTAGCCTCCTCAGTTATTGCTTTCATCGGTACTTCCTTTAAAGGCCCCGCGCCGGGTTTCTCGATAAAATAGCGAACAGCAGGTGCTCCTGCAGGTCTTTCGGGAGCTGAGTTTCGTCCGCCGCCAATACTGATACCGCCACCCATACCCATGCCTCCAAAACCACCGGTTCCTGTTCCAATCCCAATTGATGGCCTGAATTTTACCTTTTTCTCTTTCACCTGTGGCACGAGTGTACCTCCGCCAAAAGAGTAAAGATTAACCGTTCCCATTTCAATGACCTTTACAAAACGATATTCGAAATTGCGGCCATTGGCAAATCCTTTGCTTACAAAGCTATCCCCATTCCAGAAGAAGTTTTTTACATCCTTTGCCGGCAAAATCATATCCGCTTCATCGTTGGCGCTGATGAAAACAGAAAAATAATCCGTGCCTTTTATCGTTCCACGGATGACTTCATCATTGTTTTTAACAATAAAATCTTGTGCATAAGTGGTAAACGTTATTGAAAAAAATAAAATAAAAAGGTTAAAAATCTTCATAAGTTAGCAATATCGGATACAACGTAGATTATTTAAAAATAATATCCAAAAACAGTAATGATTGAAACGCTCTCAGCATTTTGGGATTTCTTAAAAAAGCCAAACTTCTAAAACTCAGTAAAGATAATAAATCTCTTTGGAGAGATCTAGTATGGTTGATTATACTCGATTTATTATTTGCCGGCATAATAATGGGCATTTATTATACGCTGCTACATTTCGAAATTATAGATGAATATGTTGAAAAATTCGATATTCTGAAAAAACTCGGTTTAACGGTAGCGCTACTTATTGCCTGTATTTTAGCTCCTTTATTAGAAGAATCATTGTTTAGGTGGCATTTAAGAAGTAAATACCTATCTATATATTTTGTTTGTTTTACTTTAGCCTTAATAGCCGATTATTTTATAAACAGCCCCTTTCTAAAATGGCCAATTTATACTTTTTTCTTTTTCATATCCCTCATTATACGCGGATATTTTAAAAGAATGGATATCCGTAAAAAGGTGGTTTTTCAGCGGCAATCGTTTGGATACCTCTTTTATTATTCAGCCATCATATTTGGTTTAATCCATTTAACCAACATTAAAGACTTAACGCTTAGCGATCCGGTCTTCATTATATTTATAATTTCGCAATTCTTTTCCGGACTATCTATGGGCTATATGCGCATTAAATATGGTTTAATCTACTCCATCTTACTACACAGCATCTTTAATTTTATAATGATATTACTAGAGTTCTTTTTCAGTTAAATTGAAACTATATCTTTTCTAAACCTTTAACTTTGGTTACTTTTATCATCCGGTAAATTCATTTATCGGTGTAATCATTAAATCAGTGTAATCACATGAATAAAAAACTCTTTCTCCTCGATGGTATGGCGCTTATGTACAGGGCGCATTTTGCGCTCAGTAAAAATCCGCGTTTTACCTCAACAGGCATCAATACATCTGCAGTAATGGGCTTTACCAATACCTTGCTGGATGTTTTGAAGAAAGAAAAACCGACACATATTGCCGTAGTTTTCGATACGGACGCACCAACCGAAAGACATACTTCTTTCGAAGCCTATAAAGCACACCGCCAGGCCATGCCTGAAGACCTGGCTGCAGCAATGCCTTATGTACTTAAATTAATTACAGGTTTTAATATTCCGGTAATTACTTCTGATGGCTACGAAGCTGATGATATTATAGGTACAATGGCTAAAAAAGCGGAACAAAAAGGTTATCAGGTTTATTGTATGACACCTGACAAGGATTTTGCCCAGTTGGTTTCTGAAAATATCTTTATTTATAAACCAGCCCGCATGGGCAACGATATGGAAATATTGGGTGTAAAAGAAGTATTGGCTAAGTGGGAAGTCGAAAATGTATTACAGGTTATTGATATCCTGGGATTATGGGGCGATGCTGTAGATAATATTCCGGGTATTCCGGGGATTGGGGAGAAAACCGCAAAAGCCCTGATCAAGCAATACGGTTCTATGGAGAACATTATTGCCCATTCACATGAACTAAAAGGAAAACAACGTGAGAACGTAGAAAATTTTGCAGAACAGGGATTAATATCTAAAAAACTAGCCACCATTCTGTTAGATGTTCCGGTTGAACTTGACGAAGCCAGTTTAGAACTTTGCGATCCAAGCCGCGATTTGTTGGAGCCATTATTCACCGAATTGGAATTCAGGACTTTAGGGCGCAGGGTATTTGGTGATGAATTCTCGGTAACCACAGCCCGCTTCCAGGAAGGTACTCAAACCGATTTGTTTGGCAATCAATCTGGAGAAACCATCCAATATACCAATACGCTGGAGGAAGAACCAGCAGAAAAATTACCAGCTAAAACCATTGAAAACACGGAACATGATTACCAATTGGTTGATTCTGCCGAACAGCGTGCTGACCTGATTAAATTGTTGCTTGCCGAAAAGCGTATATCATTCGATACTGAGACTACAGGTACCGATGCAAACATGGCCGATTTGGTGGGGCTATCGTTTTCCATTAAACCTGGAACAGGTTATTATATTCCGGTTCCTGCCGAAAGAGCAGCGGCACAGTCAATTATTGATGAATTTAGAGCCGTATTGGAAAATGAAGCTATCGAGAAAATCGGTCAGAATACCAAATACGATATCCTGGTATTAAAATGGTATGGCGTAGAAGTAAAAGGAAAAGTTTTTGATACCATGCTGGCGCATTACCTGATTGATCCAGATACACGCCATGGAATGGACGTTCTATCGGAAAACTATCTTGGTTACTCACCAATCTCGATTACCAAACTGATCGGGGCAAAAGGTAAAAACCAGCTTACGATGCGTGATGTTCCTGTGGCAGATGTAGTAGATTATGCCGCTGAAGATGCCGATGTAACTTTGCGGCTGGCACACATCTTCGAACCCAAATTAAAAGAACTAAATGCAGCCAAACTTGCCGAAGAAATTGAAAACCCTTTGGTTTATGTATTGGCAGATATAGAGAAAGAAGGTGTTCGGATTGATATTGAAACCTTACAGGCTTATTCCAAAGAGCTGGAGACTGAAATTATCAAATTCGAACAGAATGTGTACGACAAAGCCGGAATTAAATTTAACCTCGCATCACCAAAGCAATTGGGAGAGGTTTTATTTGATAAACTTCAGCTCGATCCGAAGGCCAAAAAAACAAAAACCGGTCAGTACCAAACCGGAGAAGATATTTTAATGGCCTTAGCCAGTAAAAGTGATATTGTACAGGATATTTTAGATTTCCGTCAGTTACAAAAACTTAAATCAACCTACGTGGATGCATTGCCACTTATGGTTAATCCTAAAACCGGGAGGGTGCATACTTCTTATAATCAAGCGGTTGCTGCAACCGGAAGATTGAGTTCCAATAATCCCAATTTACAGAATATCCCGATCCGTACCGAGCGGGGAAGAGAAGTGCGTAAAGCTTTTATTGCAAGAGATGAAAACCACATTTTGTTATCAGCCGATTATTCGCAGATAGAGTTGCGCATTATTGCAGAGATAAGCAAGGAAGAAAACATGCTTGATGCTTTTAGCAAAGGGATTGATATCCACACGGCAACAGCAGCCAAAGTATATGGCGTTAGTATTGAAGAAGTGGATGGAACGCAACGCAGAAATGCCAAGGCGGTTAATTTTGGGATCATTTATGGCCAATCTGCCTTTGGTTTATCGCAGAACTTAGGTATTCCGCGTAAAGAAGCGGCTGAGATTATTGAGCAGTATTTTGCCCAGTATCCTGGTATTAAACGTTACATGAGCGATACCATGAATTTTGCACGGGAGAATGGCTATGTAGAAACCATAATGGGTAGAAGACGTTATTTGAGAGATATTAATTCGGCTAACCAGACCGTAAGGGGTTTTGCTGAACGAAATGCCATCAATGCACCTATACAGGGCTCCGCGGCCGATATGATCAAGATTGCCATGATTAATATCCATAAAGAGATGAAAGCACAGAATCTGCAATCAACCATGACCATGCAGGTACATGACGAGTTGGTTTTTGATGTGCTTAGATCGGAAAAAGAGGCAATGAAGGCAATTATCCAGGATAAGATGGCCAATGCCATTAAATTAACCGTACCCATTGTGGTAGAAATTGGTGAGGGCAATAATTGGCTTGAGGCGCATTAAATTCATAATGGAATTGGTGTAGACCTACCTTAAATCAAAATGTTTATTATCTTCATTAAAACTTCATATCGATTTTAGAATTTTATATCAACAAAATAAACGAGTAAAATAAAAAATCAGAAATTATGAAACCTCGGAGTGAAACGAAGAAGCTTCATAACAATTAAAAAAAATCTAAAAATTATGAAAAAGTTATTGAGTTTAATCGCAATCGCAGCATTTGGTTTAACAACAGCATTTGCTCAAACACCAGCAACAGCCACTCCAGCTAAAGCTAAAACCGTTGTAAAAAAAGAAGTTAAAACAACAACAGCACCAGTTAAAGCAGGAGCAAAACAGGAAGCTAAAAAAGTAGAGACTAAAACGACTACTACGGCTGCTAAAGTAAAAGCAGACGGTACACCAGATATGCGTTTTAAAGAAAATAAAGCCAAAGCAGTAACCAAAGTTGCCGGCCCAACTAAAAAAGACGGTACAGCAGATATGCGTTACAAAGCAAATAAAGCTGCCGCTAAAAAAAATTAGGTTCAGGTTTATAATTTGAAAGGTCTCCAATGAAAACTGGAGGCCTTTTTTTGTTTAAGATAATTTAATCTTAGTGGCGTCACCCTGAAAAAAATCGTCATCCCGACCGGAACGCAGTGTAGCGGAGAAATCTACCTTGAGATAGATTTCTCTCCCGAACATTCGGGATTGCACTTCAGTCGAAATGACGGTTCGGCGAAACTATAAACTTATGGTTTCACCAATTTCTGGTAGTAATAAGGTTTTCTGCTCGCGTGCAAATTTATCTAACGCGGTCTGGGTATCAATTTCGATCACCGGAAAAGTATTATAGTGAACGCCAATTACTTTATCGCAATCGAAATATTTTGTTGCAATCAAAGCATCATCAACATCCATGGTATAATTTCCACCAATCGGTAAGATGGCATAATCCAGGTTATAAATATCCGCTAAAACTTTCATCTCGATGGTTAAACCGGTATCGCCTGCAAAATAAATTTGTTTACCGTCAACCTCAAGCACAAAACCAGCAGGATTTCCGCCATAACTTCCGTCAGGTAGGCTAGATGAATGTGTGGCAGGTACCATGCGTACGGTTCCCCAATCGAAGGTGAATTTGCCAAAATTCATTCCGTGTACTTTCTCTATGCCCTGTTTAGAAACCCAATCGATAATCTCCGGCATTGCAATAACCGTAGCCTGAGTTTGTTTAGCCAGCTCAACCAAGTCTGCTACGTGGTCGGCATGACCATGGCTTACCAAAATATAATCAGCCTCAATCGCCTTAGTATCTACGTTTTTCGCTAACGGGTTGTGCGATATAAACGGATCGAATAATAATTTTTTACCAGCTGTTTCCAACAGGAAACAAGATTGGCCGTAATAAGTATATTTCATAGTTTCGTATCAAGTAGGTTGATTTGAGTATCAAGATTAATTTGATGATATATTATTGGCCAAACATGCCACCTAAGCCACCCAGCATATCTTGTGCTGATGCCTGCATTTCGGCTGCGCTTACTTGTTCTGCACTTGCCATTGCTTTGTTAATAGCGGTTAGCAACAGTTCTTCCAATTCTTCTTTATCAGCACCTTTTAAAAATTCTTCATCAATGGCAACCGCAGTGATGGCCTTGTTTGCCGTTGCAGTAATTCTGATGGCACCATTTTCAACTTCGCCGTACACGGATATGGTATCCAGGCGTTTTTTAATTTCTTCGGCTTTTTGTTGTGCCGCAAATAATTTATCGAACATAATCGTTTTCTTTTATAATAAAACTAAATCCGGCCTAAAATGGTATTGGCCTCATCGAGGAAGCGCTCAATCTTTTTAGTGCCTATAAAGCTTTTAAGGTTTAAGACGGTTGTTTTGTTTTTAGCAGGCAAAAAAATCTCTGCCCTAACTTCGGTGCCAGAATAAATAAAATTAGTATTTTTACGGATCACCTGAAAGCGGATTAGTTCATCAAAGGAATATTCTTTATTAAAACGACCGGCAAAGGTTGAGCGGATAATCTTCTTCTGGTTTTTATCAAAGCGGATATTGGAGGTTGCCGCGAAAAGTAAAGCAAAGCCAATTATCGCTGGGAAATATGTCAACAGTATTTTTTGAAAGGATCCTTCTCCTGAAAGAAAATCAGGACTAAACAATATGGCAACGGTAGCACCGATGAAAATCAATCCAAAAATAAAACTTCCTGTCTTATTATCGCGCAGGAGATAAACACCACCCTCTTCTTTAAAAAACCTAAAGTCGTAAATAGTCTGTTTAGGGATTACTGGTGCGTTAGCGAACACAAGCTCGTCAATTTTCGGCAATACCTCCTGCTGAAACGCGATCAGATTGAGATCTGAGGTTTTGCTATATCCGGCAGAAACCAGTAAGCCCCTGCCGTGCCGGTTACTTTTTCTGAATAGTTTGTAATTAAAGCCACTTCCTAATATTTCGTATGGTTCAACAGAAGCAATATCATCGAAAGGGATTGATCCGATGGGCAAAAAAGCAATCTTTTTATATAAAACCCTGCTGCTTCCGTCAAAAATTACTTTTGTTTCGGCAGCAAAAATCAACATCAGAGGAATCAACAAAAAGATGGCATAATATCCCAAGGTAAAACCCGTAGAATAACCCGGCATTGATCTGAACAAAAAGAAAATGAACGCCGCAAAAAGTACAAAAAAAATAATGCCAATAATCCTTAAATTTCTTTTAGGATAGATGGTTAATGTATCCGGTCCGATTATCCATTTTGTTTTCGCCATAATTTTAGTCTTCGTCTGATCCAGGTAAACTGCCGTTGCCGTGGTATGCTCCTTTACGTATAATGGGCATATCTAAATGTTTGTAAAGGTCATCCAAATGCATTAAACTACCGTTTGTTAAGTTACCTAAAAATATAACCAGAATATTTTTGCTTAAATCTCTTACATAAATATGGCGGAAACCGTGCCACCATCCCGTGTGGTATACTACTTTGTCCATATTCTCGCCGTCAAACATTCTCCAGCCATAACCATAATTAAAGTGGCCATTTACAGGCTTGTTACGACCCAAATAAGCAGAATCGAGGCTCTTTTTAGTTAGTAATCTACCATTCTTTAAATATTTATCAAATAATACCAAATCATGTACGGTACTATAAATGCCCTTATCTCCAACTGGGCCGTCCAAAAAGTTCTGTGCTACGGAATAGCGCCAGGTACGGTCGTGACCTACTACATCAACCGGGATTTTTTCATATTCGGTTGTACTATATACGTGCGTATGTTTTAATCCGGCTGGTTTAAATACATGTTCCATCATATATTGCGAATAACGCTGGCCGGTTACCTTCTCTATAATGGCCCCCAATACCATAAAATTTGAATTGTTATAATGGAATCGGTTATCTGGTTTGGTATATGGATTAGGTTTGCGCTCGGCAATAACGTTCATTACTTCCTGGTTGGTAACGCCTTTTTTCATGTTGCGTTTTTCTTTACGCCAGATATCATCAATAAAATAAACGTAGTTCATCATGCCACTGCGGTGCGAAAGTAACAGCTTTACCGTAATGCCATCATAAGGGAAATTAGGGTAGAATTTTTTTACATCATCATTTAACGAAAGTTTTCCGGCTTCTACCAGCTGCATAATGGCTGTGCCAGTAAATGTTTTGGTAATAGAGGCCAGTTCGAACTCCGAATTGATGTTTAAGCTATCACGATGCAGATAATCGGCCCAGCCGATCGCTTTTTCATAAAGAATTTTTCCATCTTTTGCCACCAGCATATTTCCGTTGAAGCCATATTTTTTATGCAGGTTATCTACAAAGTCAGCGATCCACTTGTCGCCTTTTTGCGGGTTGTAAACCAGCAAGAGGCTATCTGCCTTATCATCTTCTTTGGTACGGATTTTTTTATCAGCTTCCTTTTTTTCTTCAGATTTTTTACCTGAGCAGGCAGTTAGTAAAGTTGCAGAGAGGGCTAATGCTGAACATATATATCGAAAATTCATTTATACTGGGGATAGTGTATTTAAAACCCGAAAATTAAAGAATTTTAGACGGTTGCAACAAAAGAGTTTTACACATTTTCGCAATTTTTGCCATACCAGCACTCAAATAAATGTCCTTTGCTTCCGTAAACCGGGTCGCTATCTGGATTTTTTACCATAGAAATGGTTTTATCAGCTTCAGGACGCTCCTCTGCCTGCCCATATTTAATATCATAATCTGAGCCATTCGGATATGCGCCAACAACCGTAAAGTCATCACTTGAGTTCAGCTTTTTATGGGCTACACCTGCTGGAATAATCACGACATCACCTTTATCCAATTCGATGCAAACACCGTGTTCGCCGCCAAATTGTACATCTGCTTTACCGCAAAATACCCCCATTACTTCGTGTGTATTGCTATGGTAGTGATGATAATCGAAGATGCCATCTACCCAGGAGTTGGTATAACCGTTTTGCGCAAAAACCCTTTTTATTACCTCTGCAGTATCATCAGGATGCAACCTGAATGTACCTTTGTATATCATCAATGGCAAATTGGGATTGTTGGGGAAATTGCCATTTTCTTCAATTTTATGTGCAACCAGATAAGCTTCTTGTATCAGTTTTTCTTTGTCCATAATTTTAGGATGTTTCAATAGTTAACAATGTAATTGGAAAAGGGTTTCGGGATTTGATGAATAGCTTTTAATTACCCTGCAGGTTATATGCATACAGTCGTCGTCTCTACTGAAGCAATGCGAAATGGAGAGATCTGCCGTGCCAGTGAGTTTTACTATAAAGACTGCTTCTCCAAAAGCTCGCACAGGAGTTGATGGGCGATACAATCGCTGATCTCGTTCATCCCCGTTAATACCTATCATGTGGACACATCTTTATTAAGAATGGTTGGGCATCCTGTTAGCTGGCTTTAATAACCCTCAGTCTTTACCGAAGGACGCCGTCAATCCCAAGTGGCGGGAGAATCAAAAAACGGGTGCACAATGGCTCAAATTGCATTGCCAAACCTGAAACGCAGTGGTTTTGTGTTCATTATTAGATTGAATTTAAAATTTAACATAAATTGAACACAAAACAAAGTGCCACTGTTTTTTGATGAGCGTGGGCGGTGTGTAGCCACATTGCTGGATTGACAAGGCGCTTTGGGTACTTTGGCGCTCCAAAGTACCATGCCCCGCGGCAAAGAGCGGAAAAAATCAACATTTATCCTCAAAACTATTGCTTCTTTAGGAATGGGTACCAGTTAATGGCGGGAAAGATGCTGAAATAAATTCAGCATGAAGATCGCCTTAGGAATATGTGCTATAAAAAACAAATGCAGCTAATGGAAATGTGTCCATACGATAGGTTACAAACGGGGACTATAAAGAATGGCGAAAAGTGAATGGACTTTGATAAATGTTTCTCGCTGATTGCTTAGAAATGAAATAATTAAATATCTGCGTTATTTGCGAAATCTGCGGGAATTTTTTATTCAAAACTTAAACGCAAAAAAGCCATCCCAAAGGATGGCTTTTAATATGTAGTCAGTATAAACTGAAAACTGTAAATTGCTTACGCTAATAACCTGATCGGTTCTTCCAATAAACCTTTTAAGGTTTGCAAGAAAGCTGCTCCGGTTGCACCATCCACTACACGGTGATCGCAGCCTAAAGTTAGTTTCATTACATTGCCAGGAACAACAGCGCCATTTTTAACCACAGGTACTTGTTGAATCGCACCTACTGATAAAATTGCACCATCAGGCGAGTTGATAATGGAAGTAAACTCATCTATACCAAACATACCTAAGTTAGAAACAGTAAAGGTAGAACCTTCCCAATCTGCTGGCTGTAATTTTTTAGCTTTTGCTTTAGCACCAAAATCTTTTACCTCCGCAGAAATGTGTGATAAAGATTTTCCATCTGCGAACCGCACAACAGGTACCAATAAACCATCTTCAACGGCCATGGCTACACCAATGTTAGTATGTTCGTTAAATCTGATTTTATCGCCACCCCATGATGAGTTAACAGCCGGATGTTTTTTCAATGCAACCGCAACGGCTTTAATTACGATATCATTGAAAGAAACTTTAA
This sequence comes from Pedobacter suwonensis, assembly GCF_900111825.1. Classification (GTDB taxonomy): domain Bacteria; phylum Bacteroidota; class Bacteroidia; order Sphingobacteriales; family Sphingobacteriaceae; genus Pedobacter; species Pedobacter suwonensis. Next base: position 118,937 of record NZ_FOJM01000003.1, on the reverse strand, counting down.
CGGGAGCAACTGCGTTAATAGCTGTACGTGCAGCCATTGCGTTGTCCATATCAATACTGATGGTTAAATAGAAATGTGGTGCTGTAAATAAACTTTCTGCCAAACGTTTTGCAATTACTTTACGCATTTGCGAAACTGGTTGTTCAGTAAATTTGACTTCACCTACAAATTGTGGAATAACTGGTGCTGGTGCAGCAGATTTCTCAGCAGCCGGAGCTGATGCAGATTCTGTTTTTGCTGGCGCTGCAGCTGGTTTAAAGTTTTCGATATCTTTTTTAATGATACGGCCACCTTCTGCACTCCCTGCAACCTGAGCTAAATCGATTCCTTTATCTTTAGCAATTTTCTTAGCTAAAGGAGATGCTTTAACGCGGCTATCTGAAGAACTTTCGGCAACAGGAGCAGATGAACTTGAATCAGCAGTTGCAGCTTGTTTTTCTTCTTTTGGTGCTTCGCTTTCAGCTTTGGGCGCTGGAGCTGAACCACCTGCCAAAATTCCGCTTACATCAGTACCTTCAGGACCAACGATAGCGATAATTCCATTTACTTTGGCAGCCTGGCCTTTTTCTACACCGATGTGCAATAAAGTTCCGGTTGCATAACCCATTACTTCCATTGTAGCCTTATCGGTTTCTACATCAGCAAGTACATCGTCATCCTTAACTTTATCACCCACTTTTTTATGCCACTCGGCAATTACGCCTTCGGTCATGGTATCGCTCAATAAAGGCATGCGGATTACCGTAACACCTTTAGCAGCCAATTCTTCTTCACTTAAGCCTCCGCCTTGGGTAGCGGCAGCTTCTTCTTTTTTATCTTCTGCTTTCGGAGCATCGTCTTTGCTTTCAGCTTTCGGACTTGCCGAATCCTGGCTTCCTGACTTTTCTGCTTCTAAAGCCGCTTTATAATCTTCGCCTTCTTTACCAATCACGGCCATGATGGCATCAACAGGAACAGCCTGACCTTCTTCTACGCCAACGTATAAAAGGGTACCATCCCAATAAGATTCCATATCCATTGTTGCCTTGTCAGTTTCTACTTCTGCCAAAACATCGCCGCTTTTCACTTTATCGCCCACCTTTTTATGCCACTTCGCCAAAACCCCTTCGGTCATGGTGTCGCTCATTTTGGGCATTTTAATTACATCAGCCATTATATCTAATTAATTGAAATCTTATTAATATTAGTCCATTACGTAAGGATAGTCCTCTTGCATATATACATCTTTGTATAACTCAGATGCATCAGGCCAAGGAGATTCTTCAGCAAATTTTACTGCCTGATCTACAATTCCTTTTACTTTAGCTTCTACTTCTTCAATCCAGGCCTGATCTGCATATTTTTCTTTCAAAATAGTTTCTCTGGCCAATTCAACAGGATCTTTTGCTTTATAATCTTCTAATTCTTCTTTAGTACGGTATTTTGCCGGATCTGACATCGAGTGACCACGGTAGCGGTATGTTCTCATTTCTAAGAAAGTAGGTCCTTCTCCTTTACGTGCGCGCTGGATGGCCTCGTCCATAGCATTATGTACCGCAACAGGATCCATACCATCAACTGGTGCACATGGCATGTCGAAACCTAAACCTATTTTATAGATATCAGTCATGTTAGTGGTACGTTGTACTGAAGTACCCATTGCATAACCATTATTTTCGCAAACAAAAACAACAGGCAATTTCCAAAGCATAGCCATGTTAAAAGTTTCGTTTAATGCACCCTGGCGCACTGCACCATCGCCCATATAACAAATGTTTACGTTGTCAGTTCCTTTGTATTTTTCTGCAAAAGCAACACCGGCGCCTAGTGGAATCTGACCACCAACAATTGCATGGCCACCGTAGAAGTTATGCTCTTTACTGAACATGTGCATTGAACCACCTTTACCTTTAGAGCAACCTGTAGCTTTACCGTACATTTCTGCCATAATACTATCAGCACTAACTCCTAAAGCTAAGGCGTGAGCATGATCACGATATGTTGTAATCATTGAATCACCTTTTTGCATCGCAGATATTGCACCTGCAACTACAGCTTCTTGTCCAATGTATAAATGACAAAAGCCACGTATTTTTTGTTGTCCGTATAACTGGCCAGTTTTTTCTTCGAATTTGCGCATAAGCAACATCGACTCGAACCACTTTAACCAGGTATCTTTATTTATTTCTACTGCACTCATTTTAGGGTATTTGTTTTTTTGCGACAGCAAATCTAATTTTTTTATTGTAATTTTTGACACTTTTTAGTGTAAAAACATCATAGTATTAGGGTTATAATCAGATTTAACAGTTGTTTTACAATTAAATGTAAACCTCTATTTTCAATATTGCGTTGACATTGATTTTTTATAAGTAAATCAATTCCCTTTATCGTAATATGGAATCAATTTATTCTGAAATTTAATTCTGTGAATCTGCTTATATCCATAATTTAAAAATAAAGTATTTTCATTGACTAGTGCGTAATTAAGAGAAAACTTTTTTTGGAAGACGGCCGTTTTTTTATGGGAATCTGGATCAAAAAAGGTGGATAAAAAGCAGAAATGTTGATAACTTTCACTTTTTCTAAGATTACATTTGGATAACATTTGTATAATTAATACTTTTGGCAACCGACAATAAGCCCATGTGGTGTACGTTAATGTGTAAGTGAATACCCAAACATAACTGTATAACATGATTAAAAAATTTTTGTTTTCTACTCTAATTGCTATCTGTTCGCTCTCAGCCGCATTTGCGCAGACAAAAACAAAAGAATCTGGTAAAGAATTAAATGATCCCGACAACCTCGCGTCGCAATATTTTTCGCAGGTAATGGGTGTGGCGGTAGATGCAACATCAAATTTAAAACTGTACAAGTTTATTTACGAATGGATCGGAACGCCATATAGTTACGGTGGAAACACAAAAAGAGGCATCGATTGTTCGGCATTCACTAAAGCCATTTACGATAAAGTTTTCAACACGACAATTAGAAGAAATTCTCGCGATATTTTCAGCATGGTAGATCCATTATCAAAAGAAGATTTAAAAGAAGGCGATCTGGTTTTCTTCAAAATTAAAAGCAGAAGTATTTCACATGTAGGTATTTACCTGGGCGATAACCGCTTTGCACATGCGTCAAGTTCTCGCGGTGTAGTCATCAGCAACCTTAACGAGCCTTATTACAGCCGTTACTTTTACAAGGGCGGCCGCGTTTTAGAATCTTTTAAGAAAGAATTTACAGTAGAATAGTTCAGTTGGCAGTTAACAGTTCACGGTTGCCTAAATAAAGAATACAATCCTCCTAAAGAAATTTTGGAGGATTTTTTGTTTAATCTTCGTTTTAAAAACCATTCATTTCCTTTAAGTATCGTCATCCTGAATTTATTTCAGGATCTTCTTGCGATAAAAGCGATCAATAAAATAGCCTCCAAGACATACCTTATGAAGCTCATCAACACCCTCTTAACCTTACCATTCGTTGTTATAATCCTGATCAGTTGCACGAACAATAATGCACAGGTTACAATACCGGTAACCAGGCAGGATACCTTAATCAGGAAAATTAAAGATACCATATCCATTACCGCTGTTGGCGACATCATGCTGGGCTCTGCTTTTCCCAATAAAACTAACCTCCCTCCTGATGATGCGGTAAATAGTTTCCAGGCAGTTGATGGTTTATTGAAAGGAGATATTGTTTTTGGCAACTTAGAAGGCTGCTTTCTGAACTCAGGCCATTCGAACAAATGTAATGGCATTAATCCAAATAACTGTTACGCCTTTAGAATGCCGGAGCGCTATGCCGGGATATATAAGAGTGCAGGATTTAATGTGTTAAGTATTGCCAATAACCATGTTGGTGATTTTGATACGAAGGGAAGGAAAAACACCGCCAGGATTTTAGATTCCCTTCAGATCCATTACGCCGGACAGCTAAACAAACCTTTTGAAGTTTTTGAAAAGGATAGCGTAAAGTATGCATTCTGTGCCTTTGCCCCCAATGAAAATACAGTATCGATCAATAAAATTGATAGCGCGAAAGCACTTGTGGCCCGATTAAAGCAAATGGCTGATATCGTAATCGTTTCTTTTCACGGAGGAGGTGAAGGTGCTAGGTTTGAACACGTTCCCCGTAAGAATGAAATATTTTATAAAGAGAACAGGGGAAATGTTTATGCCTTTGCACATGCAGTGATCGATGCTGGTGCAGATGTGGTGCTGGGACACGGTCCGCATGTAACCCGGGCTGTTGAAGTGTATAAAAATAAATTCATAGCCTACAGTTTAGGAAATTTTTGTACCTACGGGATGTTCAGCTTAAAAGGCAATAACGGCATTGCACCCCTGCTTCAGCTAAAAATAAATGCGAAAGGCGAATTTCTCTATGCCGATGTGGTATCGGTTAAACAGGATAAAATTAACCGTTTAACCCTGGATGATGACCATAAGGCATTTAAACGCATTAAAGAACTGACGGATGTTGATTTTATTGGTCATCAACTGAAATTTGCTGATAACAGGATCAGTTTAAAAGATTAATCTTCTGCGACATCAATTTCAAATTATTTCAGAATATTTGTCGTATGAAAACAGGGTTAATACTTCATTATATTATAGGTATTGCAGCTGCAATTTTAGTATTGGCAGCCGCTTACTACATCAACCAAAATCCGAAAAATCTGTTATCTGCAGGGATTATTATCCTGGCCGGTTGCTTGGTTGCTTTTAGCCAGTACCAGATCATCAAACAGAAAAAGAAGCAGTAATGTTACTGAGATTGGATGCTGAACAGCTGAAATTAAAAATTTTGATAGGCCATCATTCAGGATGAAAGCCTGGTTAGCTTTCATCCTTTGTGTTTTTTACCAGACCAATTCCAGATACAAAAAATATCAGGCCGATGATACCGTATACCATCAACCCCCTTGTATTTTCACTGTGGTTTACAAATCCATAGCCTGCGTAAATTAAACCGATTATTCCAAGAATGGTTAATACAGTCCCAAAAGTGCGTTTTACGTTCATACGGTTATAATTTTAATAAGAGTAAGACAAAATATTTTCCCTTTTGTTTTAAACCAATAAAGAAGCCCATTCCGAATGACGAAATGGGCTTCTTTAATAAGTGTTCTAATCATTTCATTTACCAAACACCTAACCTGTCTGTGGGCGCGATATACATTTTTGCGGTAGCAGGAATGTTAAATGCTTTATAAAAAGCTTCCATGTTATATACGGGGCCATTCACACGGAACATTTCCGGGCTATGCGGATCTGTTTTCAACCTTACGCGCATACTTTCATCGCGGGTTTTGATTCGCCATACCTGGGCAAAACTTAAAAAGAAACGCTGATCAGGCGTAAAACCATCAATCTTTTTATCACCTTTTCCTTGTTCTGTTAATTTAAAAGCATCATATGCAATGTTCAACCCACCAATATCGGCCAGGTTTTCGCCCAATGTTAATGAACCGTTTACGTGCTGATTGTCTAATAGCGAGAAGTTGTCGTAAAATTTTTCTACTTTACCGGCCTTCGCTTTAAATTGATCAGCATCGGCTTTTGTCCACCATTCTTTTAAATTACCCATTGCATCATACTGGCGGCCCTGATCGTCGAAACCATGTGTCATTTCGTGACCAATTACTGCACCGATTGCACCATAATTAATGGCATCATCTGCGCTGAAATCAAAGAAAGGAAACTGTAAAATTCCGGCGGGGAAAACAATTTCGTTGAAGGATGGATTGTAATAGGCATTAACAGTAGGTGGCGTCATGCCCCATTCTGTTTTATCTACATTTTTACCCAGTTTATCCATCATTTCTTTATAAGCATGTTTGCTTGCCGACTGAAGATTGGCATAATAGGTGTTTTTAGAAATCTCTACGTCATCGTATTTTTTCCATTTATCAGGATAACCGATTTTTTTAATGAAAGCATTTAGTTTTTCCAAAGCTTTCTTTTTGGTATCTGGTGTCATCCAGTCTACCTTCTGGATTCTTTCTGCATATACTTTCTGTAAATTATTCACCAGGGTTAGCATACGCTCTTTAGCTTCTGGCTTGAAATACTTCTCGGCATATAACTGGCCTAAAAGTTCGCCTAAATTGCGATCGGTAGCATTCACAATTGCTTTCCATCTTTCTGTAGGTGCTTGCTGACCAAACAGTGTTTTAGAGAAAAAGTCAAACCTGGCATCTCTGAATTTTTTGGTAAAAGCATTTGCCGATTCGTTCAGTGCATCAAATTTTAACTTTTCTTTCCAGATTTCTATAGGCTGACTTTTCAAAAGAGCCGATAGTGTCTGATAATATTTCGGCTGCCTGACAATAACGGTATCCGTACTTGCACCTAGTTTGTTTAGAACAGATTTCCACTCCATATTTGGGGTCAGTTTTTGAAAATCAGCAACCGTCATTTTGTGATAGTTTTTCTGTGGATCGCGCAGTTCAACAGGTGTTGAATGAGACTGGGCAATAGCTGTTTCCAGTTTTAAGATATCAGCAGCATATTTAGCTGCGTTTGCCGAATCGCCTGAAAGGGTAAAGATTTTTGTGATGTATTTGATGTACTCTGATCTGATTTTTTTTGCCTTATCATCCTGTTCGAGATAATAACTGCGATCTGGTAAGGTAATGCCAGCCTGGGTAAATGACAGTGCATTTTTAATGCTTAATTTGTCATCTGGTTCAACACCAAAGCCTAATAAATCACCTTCACCATTTTTATAGCCTTCGGCAATGAAATTAATTAAATCCTGATCATTTTTAATTCTATCTATTTTACTTAAAAGCGGCTTTATAGGTTCGATACCCAATTTTTCAATAGTAAGCGTGTCCATGCCGCTGGTGTAAAAATCGCCAACTTTCTGTTCGGTACTTCCTTTGGCTGCCTCCGCTTTGGACGCATTTTCAAGAATGTTTTTCAGGTTCTTCAGGTTATCATTATATAAGGTGTAAAAAGAACCCCACCCTGTTTCGGTTTTAGGTATTTCCGTGTTTTTCATCCATTTTCCATTGGCATAAAGGAAAAAGTTATCACCTGGTTTTACAGTGGTGTCCATGCCAGCCTTATCAAAAAAAACGGTACGTATATTTGCCATATCTGTTTCCTGATGGCTTTTATTCTGACATGCCGCACATAGCAAAATGCCTGCCGCTGGAAGAAATAATTTAATTTTCATCTGTATAAATTTTGTTCTTTAAGTTATCATATTTATTCATACCACTGCAGGGTTTGAAAAATCCTGATGTTTTCGATTGATATAAGTTAGTTTGAAAAAACTTAAAGCTACGAAATGCCTGGTGTAGTTTGTATGAATTTTTATACCTTCATGAAAAAATCTAATTATGCAATACACCGTTTATATTTTAGTAGTAATAGGAGTCATAATACTGCTAAGTTCATTCGTCACCGTTAAACAAGGCACTATTGCGGTTGTTACCGTTTTTGGTAAGTACCAAAGGCTTTTAAGACCAGGTTTAAATTTTAAAATTCCTTTAATAGAACAGATTTATTCACGGATATCGATCCAAAACCGCTCGGTTGAACTTTCTTTCCAGGCGGTTACGCAAGACCAGGCCAATGTTTACTTTAAAGCCATGCTGCTTTACTCAGTAATTAACCAGGATGAAGAAACCATCAAAAATGTGGCCTTTAAATTTGTCGACGCCACTAATCTGATGCAGGCATTGATCAGAACGATTGAAGGTTCGATAAGGGCATATGTAGCTACGCAAAAGCAGGCAAATGTGTTGGCCCAGCGAAATGAAATTGTGCTGCATGTTAAAGAGCAGATTGATCAGGTTTTAGATGGGTGGGGTTACCACCTTCAGGATCTTCAGTTGAACGATATCACTTTTGATGAGGAGATTATGCGCTCCATGAGCCGGGTGGTAGCATCAAACAACTTAAAGGCTGCTGCCGAAAACGAAGGACAGGCTTTATTGATTACCAAAACCAAAGCTGCAGAGGCTGATGGTAACGCTATTAAAATTGCTGCCACGGCAGAGCGCGAAGCTGCACAATTACGCGGTCAGGGTATCGCATTGTTTAGGGAAGAAGTGGCAAAAGGTATGACAAATGCTGCGCACGAAATGCAACAGGCAAATCTGGATACTTCGGTAATCTTATTTACGATGTGGACAGAGGCCATTAAACAATTTGCAGAATATGGCGATGGTAATATCATTTTCTTAGATGGCAGTACCGAGGGCATGAATAAAACCATGAAAGAAATGATGGCCATGCAGCTGGGGCAGAATCCTCCGACGAAGGGTTAGCGTATTTTTTTTTACAGAAAGACTGTTGCAAAGCGTAACAGTCTTTTTTTTTGCCTTAATTATTCGTTTTGGCTAAATGAAGAATTGATTAGCCTAAATTGTTACCATTAAATTAATTGAATTTTGAGTGATCATGAAATGCGATTGATATCAATCGGAACGTAATTATTGTACACTATTTAAAAATTAAATTAATCACGATGAAAGTTTTTGTCACAGGTGCAACCGGATTTGTCGGTTCTGCAGTAGTAAAAGAGTTAATTAGTGCAGGTTATGAGGTTTTAGGTTTAGCGAGGAATGAGGTAGCTGAAAAGGCGCTTGTACTTGCCGGAGCCGAAGTACACAAAGGGGATTTGGAAGATTTACAGCGTTTACAGGAGGGTGCAAAATTGGCTGACGGTGTTATTCACACTGGCTTTATACATGATTTTTCACGATTCGAAGCGGTTTGCGAAATCGATAGACTTGCCATAGAAGCTATTGGAAGCTCGCTTGCAGGAACCAATAAACCCTTTATTGTAACTTCCGGAACGCTTTTGGTTAATCCCGGCATATTGGCCACGGAAGATATGATACCTGATTATAATGGTCGAAATCCCAGGCTAGCTTCTGAGAAGGCTGTTGATACACTTGCGGCGAAAGATATTCGTGTATCGGTTGTTCGTTTATCGCCATCTGTGCATGGTGAAGGTGATCATCATGGCTTCCTACCCATGCTGATCGATATCGCCCGAAAAACGGGTTTATCAGCTTATATTGGTGACGGAGAAAATAGGTGGACAGGTATCCACCGGCTTGATGCCGCGAAACTTTATAGGTTGGCGTTAGAACAAGCTACGCCAGGAACACGTTTTCACGGGGTAGCTGAAGAATCAATCCCCCTTAAAGCAATAGCAGAGGCCATTGGTGAACAGCTAGGTTTACCGGTTGTTTCTATACCTAAAAACGAGGCAGCCGCACATTTTGGTTGGTTTGAGCATTTTGCAGCGGTAGATGGGCCGGCTTCCGGGCGTTTAACCAGCGAACTTTTAAATTGGGAACCTCAATGTTCCGGTTTGCTTGAAGATTTGGAACGTGGCATTTATTTTAAGTAAATTGTATCATGGAAATTTCGAACCGTTACCATTTTAAAACAATATCAGCTTATCATAAACTTGCAGGGTTGCCTCAACCTGGTCATCCGTTAGTTAGTGTTGTTAATATGGAAGAGGTTAATATGCCATCTGCTGGCCGATTAAAAACGATAATTTTTGATTTCTACTCCATAGCGCTTAAACGAGTTCCTAATGCGAAAATTAAATATGGACAAAAAATCAGTGATTTTGACAACGGTGTTTTATTTTTCATGGCTCCGGGGCAGGTGTTTACGGTCGAAACTGATCAGAATAAAACCCATCGCCCGACGGGCTGGATGATACTTTTTCATTCGGATTTACTTTGGCACACTCATTTAGCCAAAGCAATTAAGAATTATGATTTCTTTAGCTACTCGCTGTCTGAGGCTTTACATGTTTCTGAAAATGAAGAAGCATTACTTAATTCGATCGCCAAATTGGTGGAAAATGAAACCAATAACAATATCGATCATTTTACTCAAAATGTTATAATAGCACAAATAGAGCTTCTTCTTAACTACGCACAACGCTTTTATGGCCGACAGTTTATAACGCGTAAAGCGGTTAATCACCAGCTGCTTGATCGACTGGAACATGTTGTTAAAGGCTATTTTGCAGACGATCATTATGGTAACAGGGGATTACCAACAGTAACTTACATTGCCCAAAGGCTCAATGTTTCGCCGGGATATCTATCTGGAATGTTGAAAACGCTTGTTGGACAAAATACCCAACAATATTTACATCAGAAAGTGATTGATTTAGCAAAAGAAAAGCTTTCTACAACAGATCTTTCGGTTAGTGAAATTGCTTATGCACTCGGTTTCGAACATTTACAATCTTTTACAAAACTGTTCAGATCGAAAACAAACCTTACCCCTTCAGCATTCAGACAATCATTTAATTGAAATGATAAAAAAAAGCGAGCTACCTCAATGAGATAGCTCGCTCTGTATAAATCCTGTTTATTAAAGTTTCGACGGTGTTATACCCAGATTCATCACATAATTCCCTGATTGCTGCATGAAATCGCCCATTACTTTTAGCGATTCATCTTCAATGAAATCGAATGCATCCTGCTTGGTGACTTTAGCGCCCTTTTTAAGCGCTGGCAATCCTCTTAATGCCCTTAATTCATTTTGTCTGGCAAGGGTTTTAGCTTCCTGTGCATCGCGCTCTGCTTTAAGTTTGGCCTCGTTCAACGTCACAGAAACTTCGCTATCGCGTTTTTTAAGGTCTGCAACATCTTGTTTCAGGTATTTAAAATCCAATGAGTTTGCAATACGCTGCTCGCTGTTTTTGATCAATTGCGCTTTAACAGCACTCAAATTGGCAACTGCTTTGAAGTTCGAACTAGGAATAACATCCCATGGCAAAGCGGATGATTCAGTATCCTCTCCGATTTTATCCATTGGATAAACAGAAGGGAAAACAACATCAGGAGTTACACCCTTGTGCTGTGTACTGCTACCGGCCACACGATAAAATTTCGCCATGGTTAAATTAATCTGACCTAAATTAATATCTGCAGGGTTGGTACTGTTAGGAGAAGTTCCAATGGTTTTATCTTTGGCAATTAATCCTGCTAATCTCTGCAGCATGCCAGGGTTAACCAGTTTATTTAAATCGATTGAAGATTGCACGGTACCTTTACCATAGGTTTGGCTGCCCATAATAATTCCACGCCCATAATCTTGTATAGCCCCTGCAAAAATTTCTGATGCCGATGCACTTAAACGGTCAACCATTACGCCAAAGGGACCATCCCAGGCCACACCACTATTTTCATCTTCATCTACCTCGATTTTGCCACGTAAATCTTTTACCTGTACAACAGGACCCCGATCGATAAATAATCCCGTTAACGAAATAGCTTCAACCAATGAACCCCCACCGTTTCCACGTAAGTCCATTACGATTGCATTTACCTTATCGAAGGTCTTTAATGAGTCGATTAATTTTTTAACATCACGGGTAGTGCTTTTGTAATTTTTATCGCCTGCATTTGCAGCTTTAAAATCTGCGTAAAATGCAGGTAAGGTAATAATCCCGATTTTATATTCTTTACCGTTACTGTTGATGGTTTTGACTTTCTTTTTGGCAGATGTTTCTTCCAACACGATTCGATCACGAACCAATTCAATAATTACCGGTTTGGATGACATTTCTTTACCTACCGGTATCACTTTTAACCGCACTTTTGTGCCTTTCGGACCTTTGATTTTCGAAACAGTATTATCTAATCTCCATCCCACAACATCCACAAACTCACCATCGCCCTGCGCCACCGCAATAATACGGTCGCCTGCACTTAGCTGTTTGCCTTTAAATGCAGGTCCGCCAGCAATAATTTCAGAAATTTTAACTACCTCATTTTCCAATTGTAAGCGGGCGCCAATACCTTCAAAAGAGCGTGACATGTCTTCGTTAAATGCTGCGGCATTGGTTGGGTTAAAATAATTGGTATGTGGATCAATGGATTCGGTAAAAGCATCCATCAAAATTTGAAAAACGTCCTGATTATTGGTTTTTGAAGTTTGTGATTGTAAATTTTTATAACGTTTGGTTAATGTCTCTACATTCTTTGCTTCAGCAGTACCGGCCAGATTCAAATTAATCAATTCGTATTTTACCCGTTTTTTCCAGTTATCATTTAATGCTGTGGAGGAAGTTGCCCATGGCTGTTTCTCCCTGTCGTAAACATAAGTGTCGTTTTGGTTAAAATCAAATTTGGTTTTAATCTGTGCCAGTGAATAATTAAAATATTCATTAAGCCGCTTAGCGTAAACGTTATAAATAAAAAATGGACCACTTAAGTCGCCGTTTTTAAAATCATCATCTAAGGTATATCTGTATTTCTCAAAATCCTTGATATCCGAGGCCAGGAAATAATTTTTACCCGGATCTAAAGATTTGATATACTTATCTAAAACAATCGAGGAAATAGAATCGTTGATCTTAACTTTTTTATAATTGTAGCTTTCAATCAAATTTACAACCTCTTTAATAACAAGTTGCTGCTGCTCATCAGGTTTCACGTTGGTAACCCCCTCAACCATTGGCTGAGATTTAGGGGCAGCATGACAAGCAAGTACTGCCGCAGTAAAAATTACAAAAAATATCCTCTTTAACATTTCTTTAAATGATTTAAAATCCATTTCCAATTCTATATAGCCAATATGATACCATTTTAGCAAAAAAACAAAAAAGAGACAGCATTATTACCGTCTCTTGTTAAAATTTTATCAAATCTAACTAAAAGCTCTTTATTTAACAATTTCTTATGTAGAACGTTGACTATTATTTTTTGTTTTAACCCGAATACAAAATTTATTTGATTACAGCCGCTTATAGCTATCTTAAAACAAATGGAGGAGAATTAACGGAATATGTTGCTTATTAGCTTGGATTTACCTTTTTGCCGGTTTTATTGGCAATCATTTCCCTTGCATCTTTAATCTGTGCTTTATATTGGGTGGTTTTGATGGAATTAGCCAGCCATTCGGCCGATTTTAGATCTCTCAGCGCGAGTGTAAAGTCTTTCTTTTTAATTTTTACCTGAACAATGCCTAAAATAGATTCGATATAGGCATTGTTGCTTTTTAACTGTTTTGCCAGGATACCTTGCTGGGTATAGAACCACATCGATTGTGTATATTTTGTATTGGCCAGGTAAACTTTGCCTAAAAGGTTATAGGTGTTCATTATTCCTGCCCTGTTCCCGGTTTTGGAATAATTTTTTAGCGCCACGTTCAAGAGAATTTGCTCTGCATCGGCAAAACGGCCAAGTTGATAGTGCATATTGCTCATCTTGATAACGGCCAGCCCATACCTGTTGAAGTTTTTTACGGAATTATATTCAAAAGCTGCTTTGCCAAATAAGGTGAGCGCTTCATTGTAGTCGCCTTTTCGCTCAAAATCTTCGGCTTCCTCGAAAAAGGAATTCCCATCCTCCAGCTCAAATTTAGAAACTGCTATTCTGATCGCACTACCATTAGGTTCCTGGATCTCAGATTTATCTAGATTTTGAGCTTGTAGTTGTAATGATGCAAAAAGGCCAAATAAAGCCAATACAATTTTGGTCATGCAACAAAAATAATACTTTAAATCTAATTTTAGCTAAATACCTGTAAATTAACATCAAAAGATGCCCAAACCATGTAAGGGTGTGAGTCGCAGTGGTAAACTTCTCCTGCTGCAGAGATACCTACAATACCCGCAAAGCCATCAAAAGCCTTAAGCTCTGCAAAAGATTTATCAGATGCTTCTTTTAAAGAAAAACCATCGGTAATGCGGGTTACAATTTTTGCAGCCAAAGCGCCACTTACAATATCTTCTCCTACTCCGGTACAGGAAATACCCGCGTGCTGATTGGCATAGTTGCCAGCTACGGTTGCTGAATCGCTCACCCGGCAAGGAATTTCAAATCCTTTTCCCCCGGTTGAGGTTGCTGCGGCTAAGTTTCCGTCTGCATCAAGTGCTACGCAACCCACTGTTCCTTTGTTGTTCTTTTGGTTTAATTTAGCTTCGTATTCTAACTGGCGCTGCGGGGTAATTGGATTGAAGTATTCAAATCCATTTGTTCTGGCAAACTGCCGGCCACCGTCGCCACTCAATACCCGGTCATCATACGCGAGTAATTTTTGTGCAACCTGTATAGGGTTTTTAATCTCTTCAACATTAATTACACCACTAAATTTCTCCGTTTTACCATCCATCAGTGCCGCACTTAGCCTTACTTTTCCATCACTTTGGATCTGTGAACCTATACCTGCGTTAAACAGTTCGTTATCTTCTAACAGCGCAACCGTATAAACAACGGTTTCTAAAGCTGTATGTGTTTTTAGATATTCATGTCCGAGCGTAACAATTGATGCTAAAGCATCTTGTTTAGCTTTTTTCGTTTCCTGATTGGTAGACGATTCGCTGAAGAAACCGCCATGTATAATTAGTTTCATGAGTTAGATTTGAGTATTGCGATGTGTGATAAAGATATGAGAGAATAGAGATGAGACCTTAAGCTAACCTCAATGAATTTTGCAGGGTAAGTAAGATCTTGAACGCTAAACCATACACCCTAAGCCCTCCACCTTAACCTCTCTAGGCTACAGGCACAACCTTTGGATGATGGATCAACAGGCTATGGTCTGTTAAATCGTATACATCTCCATCACACATGACATGGACTACCATGTTTTTAATGGAAACAGGTTGCCCCATTTCTACATCGGTTAAATTGGTATCGGCCATGGTGCGGCCATCTACTAAAATTACCATTCCAGATCCAATGGCTTCCATTTTATGGCCATCAGAAATGAAAAGCCCGGTGTCTTCACCGAGTCCGATCCCTAAAATGCCAGGATTACTAGCGGCAGCATACAACAAACGGCCAATTCTGCCGCGTTGAACAAAATGTGTGTCTACAATTACATCGTCAATAAAGCCTAATCCTCCGGTAATTTTAACCTCTCCTTTTAGTAAGGCGTCTTTACTGCTGCCCTGATAAATCATATTTTTGGAGCTTGCAGCAGCTCCGGCCGAAGTTCCTGCAATAACTACAGGTTCGTTTCTATATTTTTCCAATAGAATCTGATGGGTTTTGGTTCCGCCAAAGATGGAAGAAAGACGGAGCTGATCGCCACCGGTAAAAATAATTACGTCTGCAGCTTTGATACGCTCGTAATTTTCATCAGAATTGGCTTCTTCGCGGTTGGTAATATTAAGAACGCCAACATTATGAACCTCTAGTTGTGCGTAAGCTTTTATATATTCCTCACCAACTTTTTCTGGCATTAATGATGCTGTGGTAATAATCTCGAAACGGGATTGAATATCTCTTAATGATTCTGTAGTAATCCGTTTTAAAATTCCACGCTCGAAGAAATTCATATTTTCAGGTAACCCAAACTGAGTCTCTGCAAAACTACCTGTATTTATTGCGCCACCAATGATGATGAGTTTACCTTTCGGAACCATTCTTTGTGTATTATAATTGTGTCGAAAAACCCAAATATATAGGCTTAAGATAAAAAACACGACTTTTTTTGTAAAGAATATTCAATTTATTAACAAAAGTTGAAATATTTTAATCTAAAATTAACAGGATTGCCCTTGAAAATAAAACAAATACGCCTTAAAATTGATTTAGCTAAATGAAACGTCTGTTTTCAAAATAAATGCATAATTTACAGTCATCAATTTCATTCTTGATATGGAGTATAAAGAGCGATTCTTAAAATTCCTCTTTGCCAAAAAAAACGAACAAAACATTACATGAAGATATTAAATATACAAGTATTAAGAGGACCAAACATATGGTCCATTAACAGGAAGAAATTGATCCAGATGCGACTGGACCTGGAAGATTTAGAGCAAAAACCAACCAACGTAATTGAAGGGTTTAGCGAAAGGATGGAGAAACTGCTGCCAAGCATGTTTACCCACCGTTGTTCAAAAGGTGTTGAAGGCGGCTTTTTTACCCGTGTAAAGGAAGGAACCTGGATGGGACATGTGATAGAACACATTGCGCTCGAAATTCAGACACTTGCCGGTATGGAAACTGGCTTTGGCAGAACACGTATGACCAAAACTGAAGGCATTTATAATGTGGTTTTTAGTTATCTGGAAGAAAAGGTAGGGGTTTACTCGGCCGAAGCAGCAGTAAGGATTGCCGAAGCTTTGATCAACGATGAAGAGTATGATCTGGAACACGATATCCGAAGGATGAAGGAAATACGTGAACTTGAAGCTTTAGGCCCAAGTACAGGTTCGATTGTAGAAGAAGCAGTAAAAAGAAGCATTCCATGGATACGATTGAACAAAAGTTCTCTGGTACAGTTGGGCTATGGTAAAAATCAGGTGCGCTTTAGGGCTACCATGACAGAGAAAACCAGCAGTATTGCCGTGGATATTGCCAGTAATAAGGAAGAAACGAAACGGTTGCTTACAGAAGCTGCCATCCCGGTAGCCTCAGGAGTAACGATTTCGAATCCTGACGATCTGGAAGCTTCTGTAAAAAAAGTTGGCTTTCCTCTTGTTTTCAAACCACTTGATGGTAACCATGGTAAAGGTGCAACCATTAATGTTAAAACAATGGAAGATGCGGTGGCGGCTTTTGAATATGCCAAAACGTATTCCAGAAGAGTTATTATTGAAAAATACATTACCGGATTTGACTTCCGTGTGCTGGTTATCGATCATAAAGTGGTTGCTGCGGCTCAACGTGATCCGGCACATGTAAAAGGAAACGGGATCCATACCATTCAGGAATTAATTGACAAGGAAAATGAAGATCCGCGCCGTGGTTATGGCCATGAGAATGTGTTAACCGAAATAGCTGTTGATCGTGATACGTTGGATTTATTGGCTAAAAAAGAATATACTTTAGAAACCGTTCCGGAAAAAGGAGAGGTGGTTTATTTAAAATCGACCGCTAATTTAAGTACAGGAGGAACATCTATTGATGTTACAGACATTGTTCACCCACAGAATATTTTTATCTGTGAGCGGATTTCGAGGGTAATCGGATTGGATATCTGCGGTATTGATATCATGGCACAGAACCTTACTCAACCATTAACCGAAAATGGCGGTGTGGTATTGGAAGTTAATGCAGCTCCTGGTTTTAGAATGCACCTGGCGCCAAGCGAAGGCTTGCCGCGTAACGTTGCGGCACCGGTAATTGATATGCTTTATCCGCAGGGTAAATTGTCGCAGATTCCGATCATTGCCGTAACCGGAACCAATGGAAAAACCACCACCACCCGTTTAATCGCGCATATTATCCGCAGTAATGGCAAACGTGTAGGGTTTACCACCAGTGATGGGGTCTATGTACACAATACCATGCTGATGAAAGGTGATACCACAGGACCAGTGAGCGCGGAGTTTATTTTAAAAGATCCGACAGTAGAATTTGCCGTATTAGAAACTGCTCGTGGCGGAATTTTACGGGCAGGTTTAGGATTCAATGCCTGCGATATCGGTGTGGTTACCAACATACAGGAAGATCACCTGGGGCTTTCTGATATCCACAATCTTGACGATTTAACAAGGGTAAAGGCCGTTGTGATTGGGGCAGTACGCCGCAAAGGCTGGGCCGTATTAAATGCCGATAACGGTTATTGTGTCCGTATTGCTAAAGATGCCCGTTGCAATGTTGCTTATTTTAGTATGGATGAAAATAATCCTATTGTGAAAGAACATTGTAAAAAAGGTGGAATTGCTGCCATCTATGAAAATGGGTACATCACCATTAGAACCGGTGATTGGAAATTAAGGGTAGATAAAGTGACACACATTCCTTTAACTTTCGGTGGTGCCGTAAATTTTATGATCCAAAATGTACTTGCTGCCACCTTAGCAACCTATTTATGGGGTTATAAACCAGAGGATATCCGTTTGTCTTTAGAAACCTTTATCCCTTCGGCAGCACATACGCCAGGCAGGATGAATATTTTCAGATTCAAAGATTTCAATGTACTGGTTGATTTTGCGCATAATCCTGATGGATTTAATGGTGTAAAAGCTTTCCTTCAAGGTGTTGAGGCGACGGAGCAGGTTGGGATTATTTCGGCAACAGGAGATAGAAGAGATGAGGATATTATGGAAACCGCCCGTATTTCCGCACAGATGTTTGATAAGATTTATATTTGCCAGGAAAAATATCTCCGCGGCAGACAGCAGCAGGAACTGGTTGATTTGTTAATCAAAGGCATCAAAGAAGTTGATCCTGATAAGGAAATTATTATAAACCATAAAAGTACCGCATGTTTACAGATGGCCATTGATGCGGCTAAAAAAGGTTCTTATCTAACCATTTTAAGTAATACGATTGATAATACGATTCAGCGTGTTACAGAGCATTTAGACCGGGAATTGGAATCGTAGTTTATTGACTGATTTATTCTGTCAGTGATCGTCATTCCCAACTCAAAGCTTATAGATTCCTACCTGCGCGGGAATGACGCTGTAATAAAAAAACTCCTTCGATATGTTCGAAGGAGTTTTTCATATTTAAATTACTTAAGCCTGAGCATCACGTAATCTTTTGATTTCATCGTGCGACACTCTTAAAGCTGCTTTCTGGTCTGAAATTAATTCTCTGATATTTGATGGGATATCGTCTGCCTCTAAAGCCATTTTATATGCATTTTGTGCTGCATCCTCACCAAACTCGCAATTGTTTAAAACTGTTTTGCGGTCATGGCCGGTAAATAGTGCTTTAACGTCCATCCAGGCCCTGTAAATTTTACCGGAATTGGTGGTTCCTGTTTCAATATCTTCACCCAGAGCCGATACTTCTGTTGCCAGCGCCATTTTATATTTTTGGCTTTCGCCTATCATATTTAAAAATAATGTCTTCAAATCGGCATCTTCATCTTTTAATTCCTGACGTGCTTTTTCATAACCTTCAATACGATCGTTATTAATCTGGATCAGATCGTTCAATACCTCCGCTGTTTCTGTTGTCGTTTTCATGTCTTTATTTTTTATAGTTTCGATGTTATAAAATCAACATGAGCAATTAAAAAAGGTTTGTCATTTTTTTAATTGCTTACAACAGTGAACGATTTTAACTAAAAGAGTAACAGTTGAACTGTTATTATTTTTTGGAGAAATATTGTGTAAGCTTTTCCTTAACAAAGCGTCTCACCCGTGTAACCATATTGCCTTTTCGCTTAGTTAAGAAGCGTTTGATGGCTTGATATGCAATTGGGTCTTCAGCTATTGTGGTTGGGAATTCAACAATTTGTTTAGGATTGATAATGACGTTATAAATATCATTGATTCCGGAATGCACGCCCGTGCCATCGTGGCCAATGTTGTTCACGAGTGATTGCGACGGGTTAAGTGTTATACCGCCTTTTAAAAAGATCGAGGCATACCATCTTATGGCCCAGCTATTGTTTTTTCCCTTTTTAAATTCCTGCATCTGTTTCCAGAAATTCATTTTATGATCAATAGAAAATGCAGCGCTCTTCTTTTTATCAAACTGTTTAAGAAGAACATCAATATTCGGTTCAAAATTTTTCCATGCCCTTCCCCAGGTTGCCCAACCCCAACTTGTTGCAGCCCTGTAGAAAAAGGACTGAGGAAGATCATCTGCATTTAAAGGGTACATATAAGCGCCAATATGCATCACTTTTTCCTCTTCCCGGTAATGGTTTAAGGCATTATTAAAATAGGCCAGGGTATGTGCAGAAGTAATGAGATCATCTTCAAATACGATTATCTGATCGTACTCTTCAATTAATTGGGTAACTCCTGTAATTACGGCATTGGCTAAGCCTGCATTAGTCTTACTCTCAATTACTTTAACAGATTTAAAGCCATCAGCTTTTTTAATGATTTTTCTTACTTCGGCAACTTTTTCTTTATCGTTATCGGTTTTGGCACCATCAGAGAAAATATACAAATGGCTTTCTGCTGCCAGCTCATTTTGCTGCAGAAATTGTAACGTTCGCTCAGTATGTTGCGGACGGTTGTATACGAAAAGTGCGATCGGAGCAAGGTTTTGCATGTTGTTTTACAAGATAAGATTTATAGGGTTAACTATAATGATAAGTTGACCACATCTTTAACCATATGAGAAATTTAAGGCCCATATAAGTTTAGACAAAAATATACTAATAAATTGATTCATATATTTCGTTTACATATGTTTTTTGGCCTTTAGAAAAAATATGCAAACAATTGAAGTTTATCATTAATCCAAGGGGTAATTTTAATAATTTCATATAAGTTAACAGTTGAGCAACATGGATTGGTGCAATGTTTTCAACAGCTTTAAGTTCGACAACCAGGGAGTCCGCAATTAATAAATCACATCTTAGTTCTGAATGAATTATTAACCCTTTATAATCTATTGGAATAGTTAACTCTGATCTGAAATTAATATTTCTGAGTTCAAGCTCGTGAATCATACATTTATGATAAGTGCTTTCTAAAAGGCCTGGGCCTAATGCTCTATGGACCTCAATGGCTGCTCCGTTTACCTTGTAAACTAAGTCCTTTAAATAACTTCTGGTTAATGACATTCCTTTATTAATAATTTATTAAATAATTAACTAGGGACGTTTTAAAAGATTTTAATTGCTATTGCAATATATCAAATTAAAGTTTGGTTGCAGCGATTAAACTTTATTTTCTTCTATTTCTTATATGGCTAGGATAAAAGACCGATTAGATAAACGCTATATTCAGTTAAGGCTTTTACTATATAAGTTTAAGGTAATATAAGTTTGAACAATCTTACTCTATTATGCACTTTAACTACTAAAATATATGCAGATCTTGATCTGATTTTTGAGTTAAAACGGTATAAGCATTGGCAAACTGTTCCTGCTTTTTCCTCCCTAACAAATTACCTAAGGTTTTCTTTATCCGGTATTCGAGTTCTATTTTTAGCGTTTTAGTAAACGTTTTAGGTGCTTTTCTATTCACAAATTCATTGAACTTTACGGTTTCAGTAGCTGTCATCGATACCTTATCTGCTAAAATTTCCAGCCCTTCGCTTCGCAGTAAAAACCTGAGCGAAGTTGGAGTGTACATGTTAATGTGCCCATAATCCAGAAAGTGTTTCATGCGTTTGTCTACGTCAAAACGGTAGTCTTTGGGTACTTCTACTACAATGTATTTCGCTACGCGTTTTAATTCCCTGATGAGTAGCCTTTCGTGTTCTACATGCTCCAGAACGTGCGCAAGAATAACCAGGTCAAATGTATTGTCTTGATAAGGAATTTCGTAACCGTCAAAAGTTTGGGCTTCTTTTAAACTGGAAAGTTTACGGCTTTTTATAATGTCAACACCGCTTTGGGCAATTTCTAAGGCATAAAGTTCTGGCGCGAAATGCCATTCATTTAAAAAATGTAAAATGCTGCCGTCTCCGGCACCAACCTCCAGTACTTTTTTAGGTTTTAGTCCTTTGCATACGTCGACAATGTTTTGGGCTTTATATTTTGCGCCGAGCATTCTCCATGCTACATCGCTATTGGTATAAAAATTATCGTAGGCTGTTTTTACTTCTTCGCTTAACATGGTCCTGATGGGTTAAATACCTAGGCAATTATCCTGTTTATAAAAAACAGAGGTCGCTTTTTCATAGAAAAGTCCTGGCGAAATGCCGCTAAAGCTGATCTCTTTAAAACCTTTGGCTTTTAATAAGGTGCGGGCTGGCTGATAAACCTCACGCTCACTATCATCCAGAACGAGTACACCATTTGCTGAGAGGGCATCAACGCTATATTTGCAACAGTTTACACGGTCGCGTCCATCAACAATAATAATATCGAATTTTTTGCCAATCAGCGTTGCTTTTTTCGCGTATTCTCCATCTTTCTCCAGCTGGCAGAATATCATTTCAGCATTTCCCGGACTTGTGTTTTTAACTTTATCAAACCAACCTTTATCGTGCTCAACCGAAGTTACAGAGCCTGCTCTTTCAGCATAAAAAATGGTTGAACTGCCAGAGCCATATTCGAAAATATGCTGTGATTTGTTTATCCGTTCTTTAATAAAATCGATAAAAGAATAGGTTACCCAAGGCAAAGCCTTCCCTTTTCCGTCTACAGCTTGTTTTTTATCAAAGGCCGTAAACCAGCCAATGCTGTTCAGGTAGCCCTTGTGTCCGTATGATAATAGTGCCTTAAGCCTGCTTGGCTTTGCAATTAATGTGCTTAATGCTTTAAGAGTACTCAACGTTTAAATATTTTTTGAAATGCGGTGACCAAAAATAGTGATTTTAACATCATTATACCTTGTTGCCGAGTTTTTGGAATTAATAAGATATAAAATGTCGAACAGGCACAGGCTATTAAGGTTGCAATTGATGCACCAATGCCGGCATAACGAGGTATTAGCCAAAAATTTAACAAAATGTTTATGACCGCTCCAAAAGCGGTACGGTAAAAGGAAATCTTTGTATATCCTTCGGCCAATAGATACTGAGAACTGGCACTTCCCAAAAAGACAAATACACCAGACCAGATGTGAATGGGTAACATGTTTTCTGCACCTTCAAAACGTTTATCGTAAATAATACGAATAATAAAGGTTGAGGCAAAGGTAATAACTATTGCAACAGGCAAACTTATTGCGACTAATAAATTATACAGGTTTTGCAGGCGTTTAATGTAGCGGGCATAATCGGTTTTGCGGGCATTTATCAGTGCAGGAAAAACAGAAGTAACAATAGCAACAGGAATAAAATACCAAGCCTCACTAATCCTTGCTACGGCACTATAAATTCCAACAGCACTACTTCCTTCTGTTTTTAACATTACCTGGTCTATTTTCATGTAAATAGATACCATAACAGCCGATAGTATTAAAGGAGCCGATTGCTTTAAAAGTGATTTTGCCCGAGTTTTCTTAAAATGCCAGTTAAATAGATTTAATCCTTTGTTTTGATAAAGTAAAACGAGACCCAGGGCTAAGATAAAACCATCAAAAACCAGTGCCCAGGCAAACCAGATTACTGGCAGATGTAAAAAGACTAGTAAAATTTTTACCAGAGCTGAAATAATTACACAGATATTTTGAATATGTACTACATACTTAGATTGTACCTGTGATTGAAAGTAGGAATCAATTACATTAAATGATTTAAAAAATGCGGCGAATGATAGCAGAGCCACAACATAGGTTAAGGGTTCGCCTGGATTATCTGATAATTTATGAAAAACAAGATATAAGCCGATTGAAACGGGAATCAATAATAGGTTAACGCCTAATCTCAGCAATAAAGAAGTTCCTAATATTTCGTCTTTTTTAGCCGGGTCGTTTAAAATTTCTCGAATGATAAATGTATCGAGACCTAAGGCACCAATAGCTGCAGCAATTGCAGTAAATGCATCAGCGAAGCTTAAATCGCCAAAAGAAATTGGCCCCAGGAACCTGGCAACAACAAAGCCGACAATCATGCTTAGTATTTTGCCAAACATCACCCACCCGGTATTCTTTAAATACTTGTTAAATGCTTCTTCGTCAAAACCTTTTATGATGGGTAATTTCATTAACGCAAAGATGTAAAAAAATGTGAGTTAAGTAAGGTGCTGAAAATTCAAAATATTTTATGGTCTGTAGAACTATCGCCTCTTTTGCTTCCAGCGCCTTGGTCTCAGTAGTTTTTGGTATCAGTCGTAGGAATAACAACCTAACCACTTCTTTTTGTTGCTACCATTACAGGCAAAAAGTATAGCAGGCATTGGAGGGTAAAAAGCGTATTTATGGTCACAGATTTTAGGATTAACCAGGTATTAATTTAAGTCTGAAAGCTCTTTTCTATTCTTTCTAACTGTTTTAAATGATGCTTTAAATGTATTTCTATAAACCTAAGCCATTGTTTAGCGTTTAAATACCCTAATCTTGGGTGTTTTGTTTTGCTGGTGGATTTTGAATGTGCAAGCAAATGGTAATTATCGTCCAAAGCTTTTTCAAATTCTAAAATAAAATCGAGTGCTTCTGTTTTACTGATTTTTTTTACGCGCTCTTCCAGCCGTTTAGGCACTTTATACTTTTGTGCCGGAGGTAATGCACCCAATAATAATATCAGCTTTACTATAAAATGAGTGGGTTTGCTTTCTCCTTTGCCGTTTGCCGCATTTTCCAGGGCGATTAGCGAAAGCAGGCTTGAATCAAAGATATGTGAATATACTTCGCTATAACTCCAGCCGGAAATTGGTGGAATAGTCTGGAAAATATTTTCAGGGTAATGCGATAATTT
Organism: Pedobacter suwonensis; assembly: GCF_900111825.1. Taxonomy (GTDB): domain Bacteria; phylum Bacteroidota; class Bacteroidia; order Sphingobacteriales; family Sphingobacteriaceae; genus Pedobacter; species Pedobacter suwonensis. The sequence goes on along the minus strand of NZ_FOJM01000003.1, from coordinate 94,828 downwards.
CGATTTATAGGCATCAACCACCCGATGGATCGATACCTTAACTTTTGCAGCCGTCATTTAATAAAGGTAAGCCGAATTACGGTTTCTCCAAATACTTTAAAAATTCATCTTTATAATAAGGAAATTCAAATATCTCGGCAATCGTAAAATAATTTTGCGGATCTACAACGGTTTGATAGAGGCTTTTAGCAATTTTTAACCGTTCTTCATCAAATGTGAATGTTTTAAGAATAAGTTTGCTCTGACTGCTGGAAAACGAAGCATTTTTACTTATCGCATTGATCAATCTTACCCTTTCGCTGTCAAAATTGGATTTTTTATAACTGGTATAAAATTCCTGAAAAGCCTCCGGAGATAATAAACGGTAGTATGGATCAGGTTGTGGCGGCATTGCCGGAACAATGCCTGTATTAAAAGCTCCGGTGTAACCATCAAAATCATCAAGTGCGTATTGCCTGTTTCGAAAGATATTCAGCTGTTTCAGCGTAATTAAACTTCTATTATCCAAGCTTAAAACAAGTCTTTGTTCCGGGGTCACGCTGATCTGCTGTTTTAAGATTACCGTATCGCCCTGAATAATAGATAGTATGGGTGCAGAATTATAGACATCGTAAAAACGGAACCTGCCGGTAGCAGACGAAACGATTTCTTCGTCCAGATATACGGTGTACCTGCCCGGATTAACGATTTCCAGGAAAACTTCGGCTGATCTGCGGTTGTTTTGAGCGAAACTTAGGGTAGCAAAAAGCATTGCCACTCCTAAAAAGATGGTTTTTTTCATTTTAATTGAGGTTTCATTTGTGTGTGTTTTGAATTAATGCGAAAAAAATGCCAAAACCAAAACAAAAAAGAGCGGGATTCAAAAAAGTGTTAATAACTCTTCCAAATGAACAATTTGCTGTTTTACATCTTCAGGTTTTTCTTTTTGCAAAGGATTAAAAAAGATGGCTTCCATACCAAAGTTGAGCGCACCGTAAATATCGGCTTCAAGGCTATCACCTATCATGATGCTTTCTGCCTTGATCGCTTGCGCTTTATCTAAGGCATATTCAAAAATGATGGGATTCGGTTTGTTTACACCTACATCTTCCGAAATAATCACATTTTCGAAATATGGATTAAGGTTTGAAAGGTTCATTTTGGTTAAGGTTGTTTCCTTAAAACCATTTGAAATAATATGAAGGGTATATTTTTGCTGTAGATAACTTAAAACATTTTCTGCACCTTCAAATAAATTGGTTTTGGTAGGTGAAATACTGACGTAATCATCTTCAAACTGATGCGGCACTGCGTCAGGATGGATACCCAGTTGAATAAAAGTTTTGCTAAAGCGTTCTGACCTTAAAAAATCCTTGGTGATTTTACCGAGATGATAATCAGCCCACAACTGATGGTTGTTTTGGGTGTAAGTACTGATGAAATCGGCACAGGATTTAAGTCCAAGTGTGTCTAACTGATAAGTATGATAAAGTTCATTTAGTGTTTCTTCTGCATTGCGGTCAAAGTCCCAAATGGTATGGTCGAGGTCGAAGAAGATGTGTTTTTTCATTTATGATGTTTTTACAAAGGTAACTTAATGATCTCTGATTTACAGATAAACCTAAGTTTGATTATTTATTGCCGTTTTTCATTTTTTTATTACTGGGATGCAGCAGCCTTTGTTGCCAAACCCGATTGAAGCGAACACGAAGTGCAATGTAGTAAAGCGAAAAGCGGGGCTATCCACCGCCAGGGATTACTGCATGCTTATTTCCAAATCCTATTTCGGTTCGGTGAGAGACCAGCTCATAGTATAATATTCTTACTGAAAGGAGCGCAGGTTTAGTACAAAACACTGAGTTTCCTCCCGTCTTCCGCTTGTACGCTTCGCTGCCTCGTACCTCGTTGCTGCAGGGTACCGCTGCAACCGGGGCTAGATGGCTACACCTGCATTTCATTTTCGGGGTTTTGGGTGCAGCAGCCTTTGTGGCTAAACCCGATTGCAGCGAACACGAAGTGAAACGGAGTAAAGCGAAAAGCGGGGCTATCCACCGCCAAGGATTACTGCATGCTCATTTCCAAAGCCTATTTCGGTCGGTGCGGCACCAGCTCATAGTAAAATATTCTTATTGAAAGGAGCGCAGAGCCAGTATTTCACATTAAATTTCCTCCCGTCTTCCGCTTGTACGTTTCGCTGCCTCGTGCCTCGTTGCTGCAGGGGCCCGCTGCAACCGGGGCTAGATGGCTACATCTGCATTTCATTTTCGGGGTTTTGGGTGCAGCAGCCTTTGTTGCTAAACCCGGATTGAAGCGAACACGAAGTGAAACGGAGTAAAGCAAAAAGCGGGGCTATCCACCGCCAAGGATTACTGCATGCTCATTTCCAAACCTATTTCGACCGGTTCGACACCAACCGATGGTATGATCATCCACGTTCGGCTAAATAATGGGCAACTTTTGAATCAATTTCTTCTATAAGCGCCTCATCCATGTACTGATAATCATCTGGAATATCCAAAGTGATTATTTCTTTTTCATAAACTTCCTCAGGGAAACGTTCCGTAATTCTTTGTTTGTGTTTTTTCTCCATCACAAAAATCAGATCAGCCCAGATAATCAGTTTTGCATTGATTTTAATTCTGGCTGATGGTTCCGTTCCGGCTGATCTTACCTGATGCTCGGGGTGATTTTTATACATGGTTTCGGCAGTTGCACTACGCCATTTGTTTCTGCTGCAAACAAAGAGGATATTCATTTATATTGAACGTTACAGACTCCGGACTAAAGACTCTAGACTGAGGACTAACCTAAACCTTCTCTCCATAAGCTAAATCGCCCGCGTCGCCAAGGCCTGGCACAATGTAAGATTTACTGGTCATCTCCTGGTCTATTGCTCCAAGCCAAAGTTTTGCTTTAGGCAGGTTGGCACGTACGTGGGCAACACCTTCGGCGCTCGCTATTGCAGCAACAATATGAAGCTCGGCAATTTTATAGCGGTTAATCAGCTCTTTACAGCACATCACCATGCTTTGTCCCGTTGCCAGCATCGGATCAGCCATAATCAATACTTTTCCATCCAGATCCGGAGTAGAAATATAATCCATTTGAATGATAAAATCTTCTCCTTGATCCATTTTACGATAAGCAGAGATAAAACAGCATTCGGCTTTGTCGAAGATGTTGAGCAGTCCCTGCTGAAGCGGAAGTCCGGCCCTGAGTATAGTAGCCAGGACGGGCTGTTCGGCCAAAACACCACAAGTTGATACACCTAAGGGAGTTACGATATCCTGGTCGGTATATTTCAATGATTTGCTAATCTCATAGGCGAAAAATTCGCCAAGCCGCTCCATGTTTTTGCGAAAACGCATCGAATCTTTCTGGATGTGCTCGTCACGAAGTTCTGCAATGAAAGTATTGGCAATAGATTTTGTCTTGCTGATATCGAAAATCATGGTGTTACGTAAATATTATAGATTTGCGGCAAATTGTTTAATCACTAAATGTAGCAATTCCCGGCTAAATAATGTTTCATTAAAGTCAATTCCCCGCATAATGAAGCATTTCTTCGAAAAGCGACTTCAACTTCCTGTATTTGGGATGATCCGACAAGCTTTTCAAGTTCCAGCTACTGTAAAAAGTTCCATTTACCACCTTAACCGCATCAATATATTGGTGCATTTCTTTTACTGCTGCCGGTTGGGTTAGAAATTGCAGGATATGATCAGTTAAGCAGTATGAATTGACTACCAGTGGAGTTACTTTCTCCAACTGAAGGTCATACCAGTTAAATGGTGTACATGTTCCTGCCCTAAACCCCATCACATGACCGTAACCCATGGAATAATCAGAAGTGATGCCGGAGTTAAGGAGATTTAAATAGCATATTGGGAATTTTAACGCATCCAGCTGCTGGCTGGTTAGCTTGATGAGGTTTGGATTTATCTTTTTTAGCTTCACCAAACCTTCTTTAATTTCAGTCATTTTCTGCTTGTTGCTGGCGCAGGGCCTCAACAAACCAAGCGATTGGTTATTCAAGGTTTTAGAAATATCATTTGTTCTGATGTAATCGATTGGAACATCAGGGAAATCGACGAAATAAAGGGGACTACTTTTTTTTGAAGCAAACATTTCGTTTACCTGCTCAAGTACTTGTTCGTTGTTGATTCCGATTCCTGTTAACCTGTCAAATTTAGCATTCAGGTAATTATTTTCTTTTTTAAAAAGCGCACTGAAAATAAATTTGGTCCTGTTCAAGAAGCCTTCAGGCAAATGGGTTAACATACTAAAATGGATGGTGGGCCAGTGTTCAAATTTCTTTTCCTGAAATTTAAAGTCCGGATGCTTTTTCCTGATGATACTTTTAATCATTAATGCCCACTCATCGATAATCGGCTTATCCAACACCCGCCATTTGTGCTGGTAACTTTTTGATGCCTTAAAGGCATCTTCCGTATTTCGATGATGAAGGTATTCTTCGTACCGGCTGATTATGAAAAAGGAAGCAGCAAAAACATCGAATGGTAAGGCAGACTGATCGACAGGAAACGGTACCTGATATTCACCAAATGATAAGGTTTTAGGTTTAATATCCTCTAATTTGTTGGAGAAAAGCAAAGGTGTGCTTTTAAAGAAAAGTTCTTCACCCAAAGGCTCATCGCCATAACTGATTTTGATGTGAGTACTTTGCAAAAAATATTGGCTGTTGCCTGTAAATTCTATTTCTGCTTTAAGAACATCTTTAAAAATGAAATTGAAGATATATTTAATTCTGGGCGTTAATATGTCGGAAAAGATGATCAGATGCATAACTTTATTTTAACAACGCGGTATTTAAAAAAAGATTACAAGAAATATATCTTAGCCTAATATTAACCTAAAAATATTGACCATTAAAAATTAACGGTAATTTAACACCGGAACACTATCTAATACAAAAATTACAGTTAAAAGTTTGCCGTGAATTTCTTTTCAGGATAAAGGATTTTGGTGCTTTTACGGTTATTACCCTTTACTATATGAACTATACTCATCTGATCATCGAACATATCGTATAAAATACTGTCATTAACTTCAACAGATTTTAACGTAGGCACTTTTTCAACTTCCAGGTAAATATTGGTGGCTTCATGATCGATCTCAAATCCGATATAATTCATGGCAACGGCCTTGCCATTGGCCTTGAGCTGTAAATGAGCAAGCAGGTATTTTTTTACCAGCACGTCCATGGCACTTTTCATATTCGGATTACTCAGATCGGTTTTTTGTTTGTATAATCTGGCTAGAATGGCCTCGAAATCGTCAGAAAAGATTCTGCAGCTTACTTCTAAGGTCTTATCCTTTGCATTAAAGTTAACTTCAGTTGTGCTTACGTGCAAGGGATGTTTCGTTCCCGCTTTAACAGAAAAAAAAGCACAGCACAAAAACAGCAGGATATATTTTAATTTATGCATCGGTTTTTTTTAAGAAGTACAAAGTTAGGACTTAAAATTAAGGAAGATAATAGATTTAAATAGCTAAGACAGTAACAAATTTAGTATTTATGCTTTTGTTTGACGGATATTTGGGGTTTTATCATTAAAAAATCTAATTTTAACTGTTGTAAACTATTTTAGTTCCAATAGTTAGCTTATTATTCATGCCCTTACAAGATTTTATTTTTTATTTTAAATTGGGTTGGGCGCACATTATCAGTGCCGATGCTTTAGATCACCAGCTATTTATTTTAGCCCTGGCGGCTATTTATAGTTATGTTAATTTAAAACAGGTGCTGATATTGGTTACGGCCTTTACCATCGGCCATTCATTCACCTTACTTTTAAGCGTTTTGGATGTCATCAGGTTTGATAGTAAATGGGTAGAATTCCTGATTCCCTGTACCATCGTCATTACGGCCATCAGCAACCTGTTCAGGAAAAATTTCTCTTTGAAATCAATCAAGATCAATTACTTTTTGGCATTGGGTTTCGGGCTTATCCATGGAATGGGTTTTGCAAATTCCATCCGAATCATGCTGGCCAAAGATCAGCAAATTGGCTGGGGCCTGTTTGGTTTTAACTTAGGTTTGGAGTCCGGTCAGGTTTTTATGGTGATTATTATTCTTTTAATTACCTTTTTAATTTTTAATTATACCCGCATAAAACGAATGAGTTGGGTTTTATTTATATCAGCAGCCGTATTTAGCCTGGCTTTAAAAATGGCTTTAGAGCGAATTCCTTTTTAATGAACTATAACAATGAATAAACTATTTACTTTAACCGGCCTGCTTATCTTCTCCGGAGGTTTGGCTATGGCGCAAAATATTCAGAATAATCCTGGCAGCAACCATGGGAATAAGTTTGAGCAGTTGGGTACTATTTTACCTACCCCTAACGAACAGCGTACAGCCAGCGGGGCACCCGGTGTTAAATATTGGCAGCAGCGTGCCGATTATAATATCAAATGTGAGCTGGACGAGAAAAACCTGCTGTTAACAGGAACTGAAACCATCACCTACACCAACAATTCTCCTGACCCTTTAACTTATATCTGGCTGCAGCTTGATGAAAATGAGCATAGCACAGATAGAAATGCAAACTATCAGGATGCGACAAAGATGCCTGCAATAGGCACCACTAAAATGTTAGACCAGTTAAGTACAACCGGTAACAATGGCTATGGTATCAATATTACGAAATTAACCGATGTGGCCGGTAAAAACTTACCTTACACCGTTAACAAAACGATGATGAGGGTTGATTTGCCGGTAGCATTGAGAACCGGGCAGAAATTTATCTTCAACATCAACTGGAATTATAAAATTTCCGACCGGATGAGTGTTGGTGGACGTGGTGGTTATGAATTTTTTCCGGGAGATGGAAACTACCTGTTTACCATGACCCAGTGGTACCCACGTTTATGTGTGTACAGCGATTTTCAGGGATGGCAAAACCACCAGTTTACTGGTAGGGGCGAGTTTGCTTTAACCTTTGGCGATTTTAAAGTACAAATGACTGTTCCGGCAGATCACCTGGTGGGTTCAACAGGAGAGTGTATTAATTACAGTGCCGTTTTAAGCCCAACACAGTTGAGCCGATATAATGCAGCAAAAACGGCTGCCGCGCCTGTTGAAATCCAGACCCTGGCCGAAGCTAAACTGGCAGAAACCAAAAAATCTACGGCAAAAAAAACCTGGGTTTTTAACGCTAATAATGTCCGTGATTTTGCATGGACATCTTCCCGCAAATTTATCTGGGATGCCATGCCTCAAAAAATTCAGGCCAACAACAATACCGTAATGTGCATGAGTTTTTATGGAAAAGAAGCTTATAACCTATACAGTAAATTTTCTACACGTGCAGTAGCGCACACCATTAAAACCTATTCAGATTTCACCATTCCATACCCTTATCCGGTGGCCCAAAGTATCGAAGCTGCAAATGGAATGGAATATCCGATGATCTGTTTTAATTATGGCCGCACCGATGCAGACGGAACATATAGCGAAAGCACTAAAAATGGCATGTTAGGGGTTATTATTCATGAAGTTGGGCATAACTTTTTCCCAATGATTGTAAATAGCGACGAGCGCCAATGGACCTGGATGGATGAAGGTTTGAATTCTTTTGTGGAGTATTTAACCGAAGAACTTTGGGATAATAAATTTCCAAGTAAAAAAGGACCGGCCTATACCATTGTTGATTATATGAAACTGCCTAAGGATGAGCTGGAGCCCATTATGACCAATTCCGAAAATATTGCACGTTTTGGTCCAAATGCCTATTCAAAACCAGCTACAGGATTAAATATTCTGCGCGAAACCATTATGGGCAGAGAACTTTTTGATTATGCATTTAAGGAATACTCGAGAAGATGGGCATTTAAACATCCTCAGCCTGCTGATCTTTTCCGTACCATGGAAGATGCCAGTGGCGAAGATTTAGATTGGTTTTGGAGGGGATGGTTTTACGGAACCGATCCATGTGATATATCTTTAGACAGCGTGAAATTTGCAAAAGCCGATTTTCCTAAAGAAGTTCCTGCTGCCAGATCGAGAATGGTTAAAATTGACAGGCCTGCCGTAAATGCTTTTGAGGATATTTCTAAAATCAGAAACCGCGAAGACAAAAAAATCAGCTTCTACGTAGATAAAAACACAGCGGCTCAGGATTTTTATTATAAATACGATAGAGGATTGGTTACTGTTGATACAACTGTTGCCATGAAAATGGATATGACACCGCCTATAGAAGCGGTTGCAGAAGCTGATCAAAGTAAATATGCCAACCAGTTTTTATACGAACTGAGTTTTAGCAATAAAGGTGGTTTGGTAATGCCTATTATTGTAGAGTTTACCTATAAAGATGGAACAAAAGAAATAGACCGTATCCCTGCGCAGATCTGGAGACACAATGAACTTAAAACTTCTAAATTCTATGTGAAAAACAAAGAAGTGGCTTCAATTTTAATTGATCCTTTACGCGAAACCGCTGATATTGATACATCTAACAATACGTGGGGCGGTAAAGCAAAAGAAAGTAAGTTTAAAGTATATAAAGCAAAAGCTGGTGGAGCTGTAAGAGGCCAGTCAGTTGGCAAAAATCCAATGCAGGCTGCTGCTGGGAAATAATGTATCATTATTTCTCCGATCGTCATTCCCAACTTGATTGGGAATCTTAAAGCTTTAGGATGAAGAAACTCTTTTGAAACTCCTCGTTGAACAAAATTCAACGGGGAGTTTTTATTTTCAACCTAGTAAATCGAAAATTAAACTTTTGATTTACTAGGTTGGAATAAGTTTAGATACTATGAATGGCATATTGAATTTTGAGGTTCCCTCAAATATCAATTTTCAACTTTCCTGACTTTCGTCTGTTATCCTTTAATGTTAAGTCTTATAATTCCCGCGATTTTTTTTTAAATAAACGGAGGAAAGAACACAATAATGATTTTAACATCAATTTTTATTAAGTTTGATATACTCATGAAATTTAAAATCACTTCAGAATATAAACCTACCGGAGATCAGCCAAATGCGATAAAACAGCTGGTAGATGGTGTAAATGCAAATGAACACTACCAAACCCTATTGGGTGTAACCGGATCAGGAAAAACGTTTACGATAGCCAATGTAATTGAACAGACTCAAAAGCCTACTTTAATTTTAAGTCATAATAAAACCCTGGCTGCACAACTATATGGGGAGTTCAAGAATTTCTTTCCGGAAAATTCGGTGAATTACTTTGTTTCCTATTATGATTATTATCAGCCGGAAGCCTTTATCGCTTCAAGCAATACCTATATCGAAAAAGACCTGAGCATTAATGAGGAGATTGAGAAACTGCGCTTACGTACCACCTCATCATTAATGAGTGGCCGCCGCGATATTATCGTAGTATCATCCATATCCTGTATTTATGGTATGGGGAATCCCGAAGATTTTTCCCGGATGGTTTTTCGCTTTGGTGTAGGGCTTCGGATTTCGCGAAATGCATTTTTGCATAGTTTGGTAGAAATTTTATATTCCAGGACAACTACAGACTTTAAACGCGGAACATTTAGGGTTAAAGGGGATACTGTTGATGTTTATCCGGCATATCTGGATCATGCTTACCGCATTTCTTTTTTCGGCGATGATATCGAAGAACTTTCAGCAATTGATCCCGTTTCAGGTAAAACCCTCGAAAAACTGGAAGATATGGCCATCTATCCGGCCAACCTTTTCGTTACGCCAAAAGACCGGTTCAATCAATCCATTTGGGGCATACAGGAAGAATTGGAGATCCGAAAAAACCAATTGATTGCCGATCGGCATCTACTGGAAGCAAAGAGATTAGAGGAACGGACCAATTTCGATATCGAAATGATGAAAGAACTGGGTTATTGCTCTGGTATTGAAAATTATTCCCGGTTCTTTGATGGAAGACAGCCGGGGATGCGCCCTTTCTGTTTGCTGGATTATTTTCCTGATGATTATTTAATGGTCATTGATGAAAGCCACGTAACTGTTCCGCAGATCAGGGCCATGTACGGCGGAGACCGCTCAAGAAAATTATCTTTGGTTGAATATGGGTTCCGTTTGCCGGCCGCATTGGATAACCGGCCTTTAAATTTCAACGAATTCGAAGCCCTTGCGCCACAAACCATTTATGTGAGTGCTACCCCTGCCGAATACGAGCTGGAAAAATCAGAAGGGGTGGTAGTAGAGCAGGTCATCAGACCTACCGGATTACTAGATCCTGTTATAGAGGTCAGGCCTGCCATTAACCAGGTTGATGATCTTTTGGATGAAATAGACCTTACGATAAAAGATGGCGGCCGTGTGCTGGTTACTACGCTAACCAAACGTATGGCTGAAGAGTTAACGAAATATCTTGATCGCTTAAATATCAAAACCAGGTATATCCATTCCGAAATTAAAACTTTGGAAAGGGTAGAGATTCTGCGTGGTTTACGCCTGGGCGAATTTGATGTTTTGGTGGGTATTAACCTGTTAAGGGAAGGTTTAGATTTACCAGAAGTTACCCTGGTAGCGATTTTAGATGCGGATAAAGAAGGGTTTTTAAGATCAGAAAAATCGCTTATTCAAACCATTGGCCGTGCTGCCCGTAATGATCGTGGCCGGGTAATAATGTATGCAGATGGCATTACGGAAAGTATGGAAAAAACCATTTCAGAAACGAACAGGCGCAGGGACATACAGATTGCCTATAATCTTGAAAATGGCATTGTACCCAAAACGGTCGGCAAATCGAGAGAAGCAATTTTAGAACAGACCTCTGTACTCGATTTCTCGCAAAAAGCAAGCGATAATAAAGCAAAAGCCTATGTGGAAAATGCTGAAATCAGTATTGCGGCAGATCCAATTGTACAGTATATGGGTAAGGCCGAACTCCAGAGGGCAATTGATAACACCCGTAAGGATATGCAGAAGGCAGCAAAAGATATGGACTTTTTACAAGCTGCGAAGCTACGCGATGAAATGTTTGCGCTGGAAAAGATGTTTAACGAAAAATTCAGCAAGTAACGATTTGGTTTTAAAGATTGATTTTTAGATAATTTGAGTTAGAATTGCTTTCAATAAAATTATCTAAAAATCATCAAATGAGATTTCTAAAGTGGGTGTTGCTAATCTTAATGGGCGTTCCGGGGCTTAAAAGTCACGCCCAAAATGCTGCGGCAATTTATCTTCCTCTTGGAGGCAATGCTTACAGTTCTTTACATGAAGATGCTGAAAAAAGCTTGTCTGACCGTGGAATTGTTAACTGGTCTAACCCAGGTGAATATTTTACAGCCTATCTAAGGGTTTCAAAGCCAGGTACGCTGTTCATTTCTATTAAAGATAAACTTGTGGTTGAAGGGCAATCTACATTAGAATTTTCTATTAACAATCAATCCAAAAAAGTAAGTTTTGATGAAGCCAAAACTTTTGATGGTAAAATTGGCGACTGGATAATCAAAGATACCGGTTACGTTGCCATCACCATAAAAGGGATAAACAAAAGCGGCACTCAATTTCCTTTCATCCAAACGTTAAGCATTAGCGGAACGGCAGTAGAGGGAAAAACTGCTTACGTAAAAAACAATGAAGGCAATTTCTTTTACTGGGGCCGGCGCGGACCATCGGTTCATTTAAATTATCAACAGCCTGAAAATATAAATGCAGAATGGTACTATAACGAAGTAACTGTGCCAAAAGGAGAAGATAAGTTAGGTTCCTATTTTATGGCTTGTGGTTTTGGTGAAGGTTATTTTGGTATGCAGGTGAACAGCCCGACGGAAAGACATATCTTATTTTCGGTATGGAGTCCTTTCCATACAGATGATCCTAAAAGCATTCCCGAAGCGCATAAGATCAAAATGCTAAAGAAAGGCGAAGGTGTATACACAGGAGAATTTGGGAACGAAGGCGCCGGGGGCCAGAGCTACCTGAATTATATATGGAAAGCAGGAAACACCTATAAGTTTTTGCTGCATGGGGCGCCCGGAAAAGATAGCTTAACCACATACACTGCTTATTTCTTTATTCCTGAAACCAATAAATGGCAATTGATAGCCAGCTTTTCCAGGCCGAAGACTAATACTTATTTAAAACACTTCCATTCCTTTTTAGAAAACTTCTCACCAGTGCAGGGAGATTTATCACGAAAAGTTTTGTTTGATAACCAATGGATCTGCGATGATAAAGGAACATGGACTGAATTAAAGGTTGCGCGCTTCACTACCGATAATACCGGAGCAAAAGGCTATCGGATGGACTATCAGGGTGGAGTTGAGAAAGGTGCACTTTATTTAAAGAACGGTGGCTTTTTTAACGATTATACCACAGCAGGAAAAATATTCACCAGAGTATCAAAAGGCAAAAAACCAGAAATAGATTTTAGTAAATTACCTTAACATTCAAAATAATTATGGAATTTTGAAATCTTCATCATCATTTTATTACAGCACATATGGACGGGCAAAATAGAAAAGACATTTATCCGGGTTTGGAAGTTGGCATTATATTGAAGAAAGATCAGCGATCAGGAAACATCACCTATGGCGTGGTGAAAGATCTGCTTACTTCCTCAGCATTTCACTCCAGAGGAATAAAGGTTAGGCTCGAAGATGGTCAGGTTGGCCGTGTAGCTGAAATTGTTGAAGATTGATGAAAAAGCTTTACTTTATCTTATTATGTATTCTACTTGCTGGTTGCACATCGGTAAAATTATCTGAATTGTTCAAAAGAAAGCCTATTGATGGCAAAAGAAAGACGGGGCTAATACCTTGGCACATTTCACCACCAAAGGGTGGGATAATTGCAAATGCACCATTATACGTTATTAATAAAATTGTAATTGAGAATGGTTATGTGATTGAGTTTTTAAGCCCTTCAAGCATCACTTCTTTTAAAATCTTAAAGGCCGAAGAGGGGCAAAGATATATGGAGAAAGCGCAAAAAATGGTGTGATCGAAGTTGGCTTAAAAAATGACATTAAAATATTATGTTTTATGGATCTGTTTAAAATCTATAAAATCAAAAAGAAATACTGGAGTCTGCCTATTTTTATTGAAGATAAAAAACTCTCCAGCAATAATGATATTTACCTCTCCAGTAATCTTGTAGAAAATGTAGAAGTAATTAAAAAGATTAATGCCTCGGGGAAAGAGCGGTTTTTACAGGTCTCTATAAAACCTTTATAGCTTTGTTTGCGTATTATATATGTAATCAAATTGCAATTAAAGGCCTAAAAAGTAACAAAATAAAAGTTAGGTCGTCTATATTTGTAACAACAGTAATTTAAAGCATGGCATTAGTAAAATTCATTTTTATTACAATATTGGTACTTTGGCTGATCAGAATGTTGATCAGGCTAATTTTACCTATGCTGTTTAATAACCTGGCCAGCAAAATGCAAAGTCAGGCTACAGGACAGCAGCAACAGCGGCGACAGAAACCTGAAGGTTCTATTTCTATCGACTATATGCCGCCAAAACCCGATCAAAGTAAAACAGATAAACTTGGCGATTTCGTAGACTACGAAGAAGTAAAATAAACTAAACCCCGAACCTGTTTCGGGGTTTTTTGTTAATGTCGTTCCATTGTTAGTTCTCCCTGCGTCATCGTCACCCTGATCCGGAGCCATCAGATTTATTTCAGGGTCTTATCAAAAGTTTATCATCGCATATCACAATTCAGCTTGAAATTTGATTACCTCGTTTCTCTTCTCAATTAGTTTCAGCAAATATTTTTTAAGAAATACTTTTTCTGCCAACCATCCTGCTATTCCAAAAGGGGCTTCAAATTCAAAAATATCAGTCATCTCTGTTTGAGAATCTATTGTTTTAAACAGGTGTTGGTGATGGAGTTTTTTAAAAGGCCCCATAATCATCTCGTCTATAAAGAACGTTGGGTACTCCAAAGTGCTAATCCTGTTGGTCATTTTAAACAAAATGCCAAAGTGTTTTGCTTGCCAGGTTACAGATTCATTTATACTGATCAATCCACTTTTCTTTCCAGCAATGGCTTTCTCACCAGAACTTTGCATCGACTGTACATGAAGGTCAATACTTCTGGCCAGGTCGAAACAGCGCGCGATGGGTGCATTAATCACTGTTTTTAAGATAATGGTTGGCATACTTTCCGTTTTTAATTACCTCTACTTTTGGTGCTGCCTGCTTAGCTCGGCCATTGCATCATCAATCTTTCTGTATCTGAAATCAAATCCATCATTAAGCAATATTGTTGGTTTAACCCACCTGCTTTTCAAAATCAGTTCCGTTTCCGTACCGATAATTTTTGCCCCAATGGTCAGCAGCCAGGCCGGGGCTGGTAAACCGAAACTGCGACCAAAAGCCTTTCTGATGCTGCGCATGAAAACATGATTTTTAATCACATCTGGTGCCGTGCAATTTACAACTCCTTCGATTTCGGGACGATTTAGTAACCATTTGATACTGCGTACAGCGTCCTCTTCGTGGACCCAGCTCATGTATTGTTCGCCATTGCCCTGTTTGCCGCCCATTCCCAATTTCACCAGGTTAAGTAAGCGTGGGAATGCCCCATCTTTCAGACCTAAAACAATGCCCATTCTAAGTGCTATTTTTCGGGTGTTGGGGGTGTTGGTTTCAAAAAAGCATTTTTCCCAGGCTTTACATACCTCAACAGAGAAGCCTTTGCCAATTTCGCCTGTAAGTTCATCCTGTGGTCGGTCTTCTGCATGGCGGTAAATGGTTGCAGAAGTAATGTTGATCCAAAGTTTTGGTGGATTTTTTATTTCTTCAATGGCTTTACCGAGTAAATGAGTGGGGATCAACCGGGAATCAAAAATTTCTTTTTTGTTTTTCTCCGTGTACCTGCAGTTTACATTTTTACCACAAAGGTTAACCATGAGATCTGCCCCTTGCAAACTGTATACCCAATCACCCATGGTTTTGCCATTCCAAACCAGTGTTTTAATGTTGCCTTGTTCAGCTTGTGGCTTTCTCGCCAGAATGATTACTTCATCGGCCATGCCGCTAAAATATTTCGTCAATACGCCACCCAGATAACCATTTCCGCCAGCCAGTATAATTTTTCCGTATTTCATGATCTTTATAAAATGAAGATTAAACCCAAAACAATTAAACGATACAATGCCCAGGTAATGCTCATCACCCAGCCCAGCTTTAATAATTTACTTCTACGGATATGCTCTAAAAACATTAATCCAGCAACCATTAAAAAGTAAAATAGGAAAAACGATGGCTGAAAGTCGAAATATTCTGCTAGTATGATAATGGGTAAAAGCAGAAGAGAACCCGCGAAAGAAATGGTCATCATGTTCCCTAAGTAATCCCAAAGTTTTTCCTTTCTATAAAAGCTGATAATAATACCCTGAAAAAATAGCTGTCCACCGCAGATTAAATATTCGCGGTATTTACTGCCTAATGGGACAAAATCTGTCAAAAGATGTGCATAGTCTGTCAAAATATAGGCGGTAATGGCCCAGGTTAAAAATAAATATGCAATACGATAGCGCCGGTTAAAACTGGGTTGTAAGGTATTTTCTTTAACTGCTACCGGAATAATCACTTTGCGGTTGTAAGAAATAAATGCATAGAGCTTACGCATTAGATGAACAAATGGACCAAATGCAAATAAAGGACTAAAGAAGGGCATAGCATAGGCAATAATTTTGAATAAACTTTGGATGCCGTAAGTAACTTCGCCGGTTTCGGTATTCACCAGGGCAATTTCATTAGCCGCCCTTTGATGGTCTACCAGTGGGCAAATATCTGATGGCATTTCCTGGTAAGCCTCCCTGCCATCTTGCGCTAACATTCCTGTTTTGACAAAAGCCTTAGTATAAGCATAACACATTGGGCACTCATTGTCAAATAATATCACATGGTTTTTAAGCGTTTTCATTTATTTAAATTTTGGTATTTTCAGTAAAAAATGAAAGTTTGAATTAAAAAATAAAGCCGAACAATTGGTCAGGCCTTTTGGGTGAGGTTTAGGGTGTAAGGTTTAGGGTGGATGGTTTAAGGCGTAAGGTTAAGGTTTCAAGTAAACTTGTCTTGCTGCTCTCATCTTGATACTTGATACTTTAATCTTGATACCAAATTCCTACATCCCCCCCCCAATTTATTTAAACACTTTCAATATCGAGCCCCAAAACCAACTTTCTTCGGCTTTAAGCATCGTTTCTAAAGTTTTGTCAACGTTTACCGCAAGTTTGTTAATATCGTTTACTGATTTTTTAAACGTTTTATACTCCGGATCTTTTTCGTCGCCCACCACAGTTGATAGTTCATTTAAAACTTTTAAAACAGGTTCCAGTTCTCTTTTTTTGCGTTCCTTGGCTACCTGGCGTGCAATGTTCCAAACATCCTTATCCGCAAAAAAATATTCCTTACGTTCTCCCGCTTTATGTTGTTTTTCAATTAAGCCCCATCCAATTAAATCGCGGAGGGTCATGTTTGCATTTCCCCTTGAAATGCTGAGTGCATCCATAATTTCTTCCGTCGTAAGTGCTTCAGGAGAAATTAACAATAAGGCATGTACCTGGGCCATGGTGCGGTTAATTCCCCATTCGGAGCCCAGTTTTCCCCAGGCTTCTATAAATTTTAATTTCGCTGCTACCAATTCCATAAACAAATATAAATATTGTTTTTTAACTTTCAAAAATTATTGAAAGTTTATTTATTTTGTAAGTTTGCTTTCGCGCTTAATTTCGTCCGGTATGGTTTGCCAGTCGTTACGATTGTTAATGAGCTTTTTTAACAGATCAGCCTGGCTCCCATCAAAATACACGGCTAGTTTTAGTACCGGTAAAGCTAAATCCGGTTTGAACATTGTACCAGGCGCAAATCCGGGCTCATTGTTTTTGGCCCGGTCTCGATCAAATTTCACAGTCGTGTGTACATATTCTTCATGTTGTTTTTCGCCATTGATATATGGAATCAGCCACTCTACAGATTTTTTGATGGAAGATCCTTTTGGCGACTGATAAGTGTAGAAGTCTGGCCCCTTTGCCCTGTCGATCATAATGGCTAATTTTAGCATCGGTTCCAGGTCATAAATGTGGTAATGCATGGCATCACGTTCTTTAAAATCCAAACTTGTTCCATCGGGAAATAAATTGATGTTAATGTGGCTTTTTAAATTTTCGATTGTCCATTTAATAAACTCCTGATTATTTAAAACATAACCAATTTCACCAACTTCCTTTAACCGGTGCGCGTTCCAGTTGTTAATGGCGGTGGCTCTTCCCGCTTTCATTCGTTTGCTGTTTATTTCTGCCCATGCTGTTTCCATTAGCCATTGTTCAATCTGTTGTTTATCTTTACCGGCTAGGTCTTTTCTGATCAGATCGAAAGCGTCAATGGCTTTATCCAGATTGGTATCGTCAATAGGATCGCCACCTGGTTTATTGGTTTTCGCCCATGCAACAAGAAATTCTGCACATTTGTTTAAATATTTCCGGTCATCAGTAATCCGGTATTGCAAGGCCAGTGCAAACATTTTGTTCATATCTGCCAGGGCTGATCTGGTTTTCTCTTTTTTTGGATTGCCCTTTAATAATCCTTCCGTTCGGACGGTATCAATTGGGTTCGGTGTTTCATTGAGATAGTTTAATACCGCTTTTTCAAAGCCCTGGTATAATTTTTTAGTTTGCCCGTCATTTTTGATCTGCGCTTTTAGCTTTTTGATTTCGTCGTTATTTAAACTTACTAGCTGAGCAAACGAAGAAAAAGTTAAGGCGGCGAGCGCAATCGTAACAACAAACTTTCTCATAATAAATAGGTTGAATTTTTATTCTTGATCACAAATCTAATTTTTTATTCAGCATGCATTTCATTTATTGCTTTTTTATACCGGCCAATTTTTTATTTTTGACGTTCGTTTAAAACTTAAACAAACCTTAATGAATAACTGGTTTAATAAAAATGGCATTCACTTGGCCATTATTGCATTTTTTGTAGTCATTACTTTTGCCTACTTCAGTCCTGTTTTACAAGGCAAGGCGCCACAGCAAGGCGATGTTTTGCAGGCTAAAGCCATGCAGAAAGAAATTATGGATATTAAGGCAAAAGATGGTAAAGGACCACTTTGGACCAACCAGATGTTTGGTGGTATGCCCGCTTATCAGATCTGGGTACAGTATCCGCTTAACATTACTACCTATGGTATCGATGTAATTAAAGGGATATTTCCTGACCCGGTTGGAACGGTTTTATTGTACCTTTTAGGCGCGTATTTATTGTTCTGTGTATTGAAGATAAATCCATGGCTTGCAGCTGCAGGCGCAATCGCTTTTGCTTTTACCTCTTATAATTTTATCATTATAGCTGCAGGGCATAGTAATAAAGCTTTGGCTATTGGTTTCTTTGCCCCTATTTTAGCGGCCATCATTCTCACCCTAAGGGGAAGATACCTGGTTGGTGCAAGTTTATTGGCATTGTTTATGGCTTTGGAGATTCGTTCGAACCACATCCAAATGACCTATTATTTATTTATAGCCTTGTTTATTTTAGGTTGTATCGAGCTCTATCATGCCATCAAAGCAAAGCAGCTTCAAACTTTTGGTAAATCAATCGCTTATATTGTTGCTGGTATTTTCCTGTCAGTGTTAGTAAATGCAGGTACTTTATGGACCACCTACGAGTATGGTAAAGAAACTATCCGTGGTAAATCTAACTTAACAACCGATAAAGCCGAACCTGCAAATGGTCTGGATAAAGCATATGCCTACCAATGGAGCCAGGGTGTTGGCGAGAGTTTCTCATTCCTGATTCCGAATATTTATGGTGGTGCCAGCAGTATTGATGAAATGATCAAACCTGAAAGTAATACCTATAAAGCGGTAGAGAAAAGCCTTCAGGGCGTAGATCCACGTCAGGCCATTGGCTATGTTGCACAAAATTTGGGCACTAACCAGTATTGGGGCAATAAGCCAGGTACGTCTGGTCCATATTATTTTGGAGCAATTATCTGTTTCTTGTTCGTTTTTGGCTTGTTTATTGTAAAACACCGCTGGAAATGGTGGATCCTGGGAACCAGTGTTTTGCTATTGTTCCTGTCATTCGGACAAAACCTTCCATTTATCTCTGATCTCTTTTTTGATTACCTGCCAGGTTACAACAAATTCAGGGCAGTTGAATCTATTTTGGCTGTTGTTGGCTTGCTGGTTCCTTTATTGGCAATACTGGCAATTAAGGAAGCACAGGACGGTAAATACGATCAAAAATATTTAGTACAGCGTTTAACATGGTCTGCAGGTATAACCGGTGGTTTCGCCTTAATTATTGCCGTAATCCCGACTGCATTTTTCAGCTTCACACAGACTAACCAACCACAGGTTTTGGAAGCTTTAACACAAACCTTACAAAATAACCGTGCTGCGGCTATGGAGATTTTAAATGGCGTTGTTGCTGATCGTGTATCTTTGGCACGTACCGATGCTTTACGTTCTTTATTGTTTATCGCCGTTGGTTTTGGTATTACCTGGGCTTTCATCACCAAAAAGATGAATATGCAATTGGCCTTTGGTTTATTGGCTTTATTTGTGCTGATCGATTTATGGCAGGTAGACCGTAGATATTTAAATAACCAGAACTTTGTAAGCAAATCTGAACTGGAGAATCACTATCAGCCCAGAGATGTAGATAATTTTATCTCCGCCGATAAAGATCCAAACTTCAGGGTTTTCGACATGTCTTTGGGTGATCCTTTCAAAAGCGCAGAAACCTCATATTTCCATAAAACAGTTGGTGGTTTTCACTCGGCAAGGTTAAAACGTTTCCAGGAACTGGTAGATAACCAAATGACCAAAAGCATTAATCAGGATGTGCTGGATATGTTAAATGCCAAGTACATCATTACACAAGATCAGCAAAACGGATCGTATAAAATGCAGCGTAACCCAACAGCTGCGGGTAATGCCTGGTTTGTACAAAGTGTACAGTTTGCTAAAAACGCCGACGAAGAAATGAAGGCAATTAGCAGTTTCGATGCAAAAAAAGAGGCTATTGTTGATGAAAGATATAAAAACCTGATTGATACCAAGCGTTTAGGCACTGGTCAGGAAGGGTTTATCAAATTGACCAGTTACAATCCTGATCATTTAACTTACGAATACTCAACGGCTAAAGATGCAATTGCAGTGTTTTCAGAGATCTATTACGATAAGGGCTGGAAAATGTATGTAGATGGAGTAGAAAAGCCATACTTCAGGGCCGATTACGTTTTACGTGCAGCACAATTAGAGGCCGGTAACCATAAGCTTGAGTTTATTTTCCATCCAACATCATATTACACGGGAGAGAAAATCTCTTTGGCAGGATCAATCTTGTTATTGGCCGGGTTAGGTTTTGGCTTTTATTCAGAAGAAAAGAAGAAAAAGAAAGCGGCTAAAGCTTAAATTCTTTTTAGATAATTTATAACCCCGTAGGATTTGATCTTACGGGGTTTTTTCTTTCGCAACTTTTTTCAATGATATCCAGCCACGAAAACGCAGAAGTACGGAGTATTTCCTCGTTTTGTCATCCTGCCTGATAATTTATAGCATGAAAATCAATGAATGAGGTTTTATCTTTGGCTAAATTCTTGCATTGGCTCGCCACCTGCAACTTGCAGGGGCGATTGAGCAAGAAAAGCATTCCATCTTCAGGGTTGCAGATGCACCAAACCTTTGTTTCTAAACCCGATAGAGCGGAATAGCCCGGAGCGCAGCGAGGACTATAAGCGATAGCGGGACTGTAATTGCAAAGAACGATGAACCGCTCATTTTCGAAATCTAACCTGCAATTACCTTTAGTTTGACCTACAAACCACTTATTTCTAACAATCCGAATTCCAATATTTCCTAGGTAAATGATAAACCGAAAGCGTTTAATCAATTAAGCACCCTTACTCATTTTAACAATCTTTATCAAATGGCATAATAATTTAACAGTGTCGTAACATTTGTTTGATATCCAGCGTCTTATCTTTGTAATGAAAATCAGGTAATATGTTAGAGTCATTCTTTGCCGTATGCTTATTAATTGTTGTAATTTATTTCTTTAGCCCGTTTGAGGTAAAACTCGATGAGGAAGAAGAGTGGTAACACGTTTAATTTAACTCTAAACTGCTTAAACCGGGCGGTATTAATATCCTTTCCCCTGAACTTTCCTTTTTATGGATAAAAGAAATCTCGATGTAGTCGTAATCTCTGATGTACACCTGGGTACTTATGGCTGCCATGCTAAAGAACTTTTAAAGTATCTTAAAAGTATTAAACCCAAAACATTAATCTTAAATGGAGATATTATCGATATCTGGCAGTTTAGCAAAAGTTACTGGCCCGAATCGCATATGAAGGTCATCCGTAAGCTGATGAAATTCGTTTCAGAAGGGGTGCAGGTTCACTATCTTACCGGAAACCATGATGAGATGCTTCGCAAATTCGACGGCATGGAAATGGGTACTTTTCATTTACAGAATAAGTTGATTTTAGAACTGGACGGGAAGAAGGCCTGGTTTTTCCATGGTGATGTTTTTGATGTGACTATGCAGCATTCCAAGTGGCTGGCTAAATTGGGAGCTGTTGGTTACGATACGCTGATCCTGATCAACAGTTTTGTAAATTGGGTATTAACGGCCTTTGGAAAGGAAAAAATGAGCTTTTCAAAAAAAATCAAAGCCAAGTTTAAAGATGCCGTTAAGTTCATCAACAGTTTTGAACAAACGGCAGCAGAACTGGCTATTGAAAAGGGTTACGAGTATGTGGTGTGTGGCCATATTCACCAGGCTGAGCAACGCGAAATATCAACTGCTGCCGGAAAAGTAACGTATCTGAACAGCGGTGATTGGGTAGAAAGTTTAACGGCTTTAGAATACGAGGATAAAAAATGGACGGTGTTTAAGTATGAACACCAGCATTTTACGAAAGATCAACTGGAGGAAGGGATGCTCTCAGATGCAGAAGATTTAAAAAGTAAACTGGACATCAATATTCTTTTGCAGAATATAAAATATGAAATTGCCCAATAATTTTAGATATTCGGGCATAAATGAAGATACTTTACGCAATACAGGGAACAGGTAACGGTCATATCAGCAGGGCACGGGAGATTATTCCTTTGCTTCAAAAATATGGCGAACTGGATATTTTGGTAAGTGGTACGCAGGCCGATGTAAAACTGAGTCAGCCTGTAAAGTACCAATTACATGGTTTCAGTTTCATCTTTGGTAAAAAAGGCGGGGTAGATCATTATAAAACGTGGTTGAATATGAATCTTTTCCGTTTTAGGAAAGATATGAAACAGCTACCGCTCAAAGAATACAATTTAATCGTTAACGATTTCGAACCCGTAAGTGCATGGGCCTGTAAATTGCAGGGTATAGAATGTGTATCATTAAGTCATCAGGCAGCATTTAAATCGAAAAAAGTACCCCGCCCCAGAACTCTAGATTGGGGTAAGCTTATTTTGAGCCGCTATGCACCTACCAAACACCACATTGGCTTCCACTTCGACCGTTACGATAGCTTTATCCATACTCCTGTAATCAGGGCAGAGATCCGAAACCTGAAAAATGAAAATTTAGGGCATTATACGGTCTATCTCCCGGCCATTGACGATAAACGCCTGGTTAAGCTTTTTAAACAACTCCCTGAAGTCACCTGGCAGGTTTTCTCCAAACACAGCAAAATTGCTTATCGCGAAGGGAATGTTTTTGTAGAGCCGGTTAACAACGAAAAATTTAACAAAAGCCTGGCTACCTGCGAAGGTTTATTTACGGGCGGAGGTTTTGAGGGCCCTGCAGAAGCACTTTATTTAAAGAAAAAGCTACTGGTTGCACCCATGCGTTTCCAGTTTGAACAGCAATGTAATGCCTATGCCTTAAAACAGTTTGGTTTGCCTGTTATCTGGGGAAGTACCCGTAACTGGCTGCCAATTATTAAAAACTGGGTAGAAAATCCTCAGCAACATAAGTTCGATTTTCCGGATGAAACCGCCCGGATTATTGATGATATGGTGAAGAAATACGCGAGGGTTTAGGTTATAGACCTAAGTCCTTAGTCTGGAGTCCTGAGTCTGTAGTCCAAAGTAGATAGCCAGCAGGTCAAATTAAAATGTCATTATAAGGAGGCTTTTTCAGCTGACGAAGCAATCTCTTATTACAATGTTTAATTCCAATGGAAAATTATGTGCATCTCTATGTTTTGGCTTTTCTGCTTAGGTTCAGTCGCAATGTATGAAGTAATCTAAACCTAAAGGACAGGAGCGGGCATCCCGATTTTTCATCGGTATAAAGCGTATGGCAGGGCTACCTTAACTTAAAAGAACAGAAACCTACTTTCCAAAAAAAATAACACATTCGCTCTTCAGTATATACTTTTTTTCTTACTCCACTGTCTCCGACTCCGCTCAGACTAACCATTCTATAATTCCTGGTTTTAAGCTTTGTTCTTTCCGCTCTCATCTTCTTTCCGCTTTAATCTTTCTTCCCCTACTCTAAAATTATTTTCTTTACTTTGCCTACTCTTTTAAAGGCATGATTAATCAGTTTAGAAAACTAAATCCAGTTAACCTCGTATTCTTGCTGGCGTACACGTTCTTTTTGCGTATTGCCATTTTTCAGGAAACGCATGATCAACTGAACTTTGATTTTTTGGAGCCTTTTGCACGTTTACTGATCAATATTGACTTAGATCATGCTTTTACTCCTTATACCAATATTTTTATTGCGGCACTTCTAGTGTATGTACAGGCATTGATTTTCAACCGTGTGGTGAATAATCATAATTTATTAGCCAAACCCAATTTTCTGCCAGGGCTGATGTTTATTACGGGAACAAGCCTGTTTATGCCTTTTATGATCCTGAGTCCGGCATTATTATGTAACTTTCTGTTGATCTGGATTATTGATAAATTTTTAAAACTGGGCAAAAGTGCAAATTCCATCACTACCATTTTCGATATCGGGATGATTATTGGAGTTGGAACCTTAATCTATTTTCCGTTTATGGCCATGTTGCTGATGATCTTTTTAGCGTTGTTGCTTTTTAGATCTTTTAACTGGCGTGAATGGGTGGCTGGCTTAATCGGCTTTATTACTGTTTTCTTTTTTCTGGCAGTGTTTTATTACTGGAATGATAATTTAAGCTCGTTTTATCAGATCTGGAGGCCCTTGGGGAATAAGTTTCCTTCTGTTTTTAAAATCAACTATAACGATTATCTGGTGCTGATTCCGGTAACGGTAATTATGATACTGGCATCGCTACAGCTACGCGAAAATTTTTTCAGAAGTTTCATCAGTACAAGGAAAAGTTTTCAGCTGTTGTTTTTCATGTTTATTATTTCTGCAGCCAGTTTTTACCTTAAACCTAATTTCAGGACCTGGCATTTTTTGCTTTGCGTGCCACCCGGATCGGTACTGCTGGCCTACTATTTCAGCAATGCCAAAAAGCGTTGGTTTTACGAGACATTATTCGTTTTATTTGTGCTTTCCATACAGTATTTTCTTTTTGTTTAACCTTTTTTAACAAATAACTAGAATGAAACTTAACAAAGATTGATAGCTTTGTGAACGATTTTATAATTGAAGCTTTTTAGTTTTAATTAAGATGGATAAAAAAATGGGGACATTGGAATTTCTAAGAACATATTATTTGCAACGGGAGATTTTAAATGCGTAGTTTAAGCATCGATATTGGAAATTCTGCTGTTAAAGTTGGTGTTTTTGCAAATAAAGAAATTGTTCACCATCAGCGTTTTAATAAGATCGGGATACTCGATCTGGCTCAATTGATTGAGAAGTTTTCGCCAACAAAATCTATCATTAGCAGTGTTAACCAGGAAATCGGGCCGTTAGAGGTATTTTTGAAAAAGCATACAGCGTATATCCGTTTTTCAGCCCTGTTAACAAACGGTGTGCAGAACAGATATAAAACGCCGGTTACACTGGGTTTAGATAGGTGGGCTGCTATTCTGGGTGCCAACGGTTTACATCCGGCAAATGCCAGTTTAGTGGTTGATGCGGGTACCTGCATCACCTATGATGTTTTAAGCAGCTCCAGAGAATATTTCGGAGGCAGTATAAGTCCGGGTATAAGAATGCGCTTTAAGGCAGTGCACGAATTTACGGGGCGCTTGCCATTGGTAGACTGGAACGAACATGATGAGGTACCGGAAGGAACCGACACTTTATCGGCCATTAAAAACGGTGTTTTACAAGGGATAATAAATGAAATTGAAGGCTTTATTGCCATAAATAATAAAAAAGAAAGTGCTCTGAAGGTAATTATAACAGGGGGAGATGCTAATTTTTTGTATAAACAATTACAAAACAGCATCTTTGCGCCTCAAATTATAAAAGATCCTTACTTAGTATTAAAAGGATTAAATGAAGCTATTGCAGATTAAAATGTACAAAAGAATAAATTATATTGCAACCATACTCGTTCTTGTTTGTGGTTTAAATGCTCAGGCACAGGTTACCACTTCATCACCATATTCAAGATATGGGCTCGGAAATATAAAAGGATCTTTATTGCCTCAGTTTAGGGCAATGGGTGGAATTTCTACTGCTGTAAGCAAAGTCACCGGCTTCAATAATATTAATATGCAGAATCCCGCATCATATGCTGGTATTTCGCTAACCACTATTGATATTGGTATGAGTGCAAGTGTAACCAACCTTACGCGCAACAATTTAAGCGAATCAAGTTTTAACTCTACTTTCAGTCACCTGGCCTTTGCCGCTCCTGTTACCAGAAGATCTGCATTGAGTTTTGGCATTTTACCTTATTCCGATCTGGGTTATAACTACAGGAATACCGTGAAAGTTGATACTACAACCTTAAATCAGCTTTATGAAGGAGAAGGCGGTTTATCAAAAGCTTATTTAGGCTATGGTTACCGTTTTGGCGACCATTTAAGAATTGGCGGTAACCTGGAATACATTTTCGGTAACCTTCAGAACACCCGTGCTACGGAGTTTAATAGTGCAGGTTCTTACAATGCGAAACTTCAGACCAAAAATAGTGTTGCCGGCTTAAGCTATTCTTATGGTATTCAGTACGATTTTACATTAGGTAAAAAAACAATCGTTACCCTGGGTTACTCGGGAAGCACTTCCGGAAAGGTTAACTCTACCCTTACTTCATATGCTACTTTGTATACAAGAGATCAGGATGGGAATGAGAGTACTGCTGCAGATACTTTAAATACGGTAAATAACGGAAAATCAAATCTTACTTTACCCTTAACCCATAATTTTGGGATCGCCATCCAACAGAATGATAAATGGTTAATTGGCGCCGATTTTAGAATGGGTAAATGGTCTAAAACCAGTATCAATGATGTAAACCAGGGGTTGCAGGATAGCTGGGGAGCTTCTTTAGGTGGACAATGGACACCAGATGCATTTTCTTACAATAGCTACCTGAAGCGTATAGATTATCGTATCGGTTTTAATTACAATAAGACTTATATTAAAATCGGTAATCAGGATATTAAGCAAATGGGTGCATCTTTAGGTTTTGGGTTCCCGTTACCTACTGCAAATGGTGGTACTGCATTTTATAAAATCAATTTTACAACAGAACTCGGACAAAGAGGAACATTGAACAATAATCTGGTTAAAGAGCAGTATATTAATTTCCATCTGGGTTTTACCCTGAACGATACCTGGTTTCGTAAGTACCGCGTAGATTAATGAAATTAAAAGCATTTTTATATGGTCTGTTTCTGGTATTGCCTTTTTTTCTGGCTTCCTGTGGAGACGACGATCTAAAAAAAGCAGATGCTGTTTCGATAAATAAGACCATCCTCTCCCGCGACCGAACTTTAGGTGTAGATATTATTTACAGCGATTCTGCCAGGATCAAGGCAAAAGGTGTTGCCCCCATCCTTGATAAGGTTACGCCTGCTAATGGGAGCACTTATCAGGAGATGATTAAAGGAGTCAATATCGACTTTTATAACCCGAACGGCACCATTGATGGAAACCTGGTGTGCGATTATGCCATTAGAAGAGATAATGAGCTCAAAACGGAATTCAGGAAAAATGTAGTAGTGAAAAGCAGTAAGGGTGATACCTTCTCCTCTCAGGAATTAATCTGGGATGAATCGAAGAAAATTTTCTACTCCAACCAGCGGGTATACGTAAAGGGAATTGATGGAAGCGTGGGTGAAGGAATAAATTTCAAGGCACCACAGGATTTTAGTACCTACGAAATGGATAGCGGAAATGGCGAATTGAATATGAAAGAAGGCGTAGCACCCTAAGCAATGTAAAATGTGAGATGTAAGATATGAGATATGAGATATGAGATTTGAGATGGGTGAGGTAATCGGAAACCTTCAAAATATTTATAGATTCAAAGCCAAATTTCTTTTCTTCCATCCTCCATTTTTACATCTCCCGTCCTCCATTCTTACCTCTTCCATCCCCCTAATAATTAGGTGCTTGATAAATAAAATTTTGTATTTTCTTTTTTAAGGCAAATTTGTATCTTGCGCCCTCTTAAAAAAGAACTAAATAAATTATAAATACAATATGGGATTAATGACATTTTTGCGCAACCGTGCAGGCTATATTCTGGTCTTTGCAATCGGTTTTGCAATTGTTGCATTTTTAGTAGGTGATGCAATTAACGTGGGTAAACCTTTTTGGTCCGCAAATCAAAAAGTGGTAGGAACTATTGATGGTAACGACATCAATATCGATGAGTTCGGGCCAAAGGTTGATCAGGGGGTAAACCAGATGAAACAGCAATACGGTGGTAGTGCCAATGCTCAGATGACGGCTATGGCTGTTGATCAGGCCTGGAATGCAGAGTTAGCTAAAGTTTTGTTAACTAAAGAGTATGATCGCTTAGGTTTAACCATATCAGAAGACGAGTTGTTGGATCTGTTACAAGGTCAAAACCCTAGTCCGTTGATCAAACAATATTTTTCCAATCCACAAACCGGACAGTTGGACCGTGCTACCTTGATGAACTTTTTGAAATCAAAAGATCCTCAGGCTTTGCAACAATCTAATGTGTTACAGGAGGAAATTAAAAACCAGGCATTACAAACCAAATATTCCAACTTAATCCGTAATTCGGTTTATGTAACTTCATTAGAAGCTACAGATGAATATAACAACCGTAACAAACTGGCTAATTTCAAATATGTAAGTTTAGATTATGCTTCAGTTCCTGATAAATCGGTTAAATTAACGGATGCTGATTATTCGGAATACTATGATCAGAATAAAGCGCGTTTCAACAATCCGCAGGAAACACGTGCTTTTGAGTATGTTACTTTCAGTATCAGTCCTAATAAAGCCGATTCAATGGCCATCAAAGCTCAGGTAGATAAAATTGCTGCTGATTTCCAGGTGGCTAAAAATGATTCACTTTTTGCAGCGATCAATTCTGACGTAAAAGTTCCTTTTACCTATATTACAAAAGGTAAATTGGATCCTGCAGTTGATTCAGCAGTATTTGCTTTACCTGCGGGCAGTTTCTACGGCCCGAAATTAAGCGGCAACTCCTACAAAATTGTAAAAGTAGTGGCTACCCGTATATCTCCTGATTCGGTAAAAGCAAGCCATATCTTAATCGACCCGGCTAAAGTTGGCGGCGAAGATAAAGCACTTAAATTAGCTGATTCATTAAAAGGATTAGTTTTGAAAGGCGGCAATTTTGCTGAACTGGCCAAAAACTACAGTGTAGATGGTTCTAAAGATAAAGGTGGCGAATTGGGTACTTTCGCACGTGGTGCAATGGTTCCTGAATTTGAAAACGCTGCTTTTGATGGCAAAACCGGTGATATTAAAGTGGTAAAATCGCAGTTTGGTTACCATGTGATTAAAATTGAAAAGCAAATCGGTTCTTCTAAAGTAGCTAAATTAGCGTATGTAGAAAAAGCACTGGCCGCGAGCAGCAAAACCCAGGCTGCCGCTTATAAAGCCGCGAGCAGTTTCTTAACTGATGTAAAAGGTAACGATTTCAGTAAATTTGCAGCTCAAAAGGGCCTAAAAGTAGGTGTGGCAGATAGAGTTACAGCAACACAAGGGTTTGCGGCAGGTTTAGATAATCCACGTAAACTGATCCAGGATGCTTACGCTGCAGATAAAGGTGATGTTTTACCAGAAATTTATACCATGAGCAATGCTTATGTAGTAGCACACTTAACCAACATTAGTCCTAAAGGCATTTTATCATTAGCTGATGTGAAAAAAGAAATCGAGCCGATGGTACTCAATGCAGTTAAAGCAAAACAATTGAAAGAGAAATTAGCTAATGCAGGTAAGGGAAGTATCGATCAGGTAGCTGCTAAAGTTGCCCGTCCGGTTAATCCAGTACAGAATGTAGTATTTGCCAATCCGGTAGTTCCAGGTGTTGCCCAGGAAAATGCATTGGTGGGAAGTGTATTTGGTTCACAGCCGGGCAAATTGTCTGCTCCTGTTCAGGGTGAGCGTGGTGTGTATGTATTTACCGTTGATGGATTTACAAATCCTGCTCCAATTGCAAATATGTTTAAACAAAAAGAAAGCATGTTGTTAAGTTTAGGTCAGCGTTCATTAGGATCAGCTTTCCAGGCCTTGCAGGATAATGCCAAGATAAAAGACAATCGCGTGAAATTCTATTAATTAGAAAATATGTAATTTTGTAACCGTTCCGATGATTAGTCGGAACGGTTTTTTTATTTAAGGCCATGGAAATTCAGGAAAACATTATAAATAAAGTTGCCAATAGTGGTTTAATTACTTTAAACCTTGAAGATTTTTATCATAAGGGCGAAAGGGTTGTGTATGATATTGCAGATAATCTGTTTCACGGCTTAATGCTTAGGGAAAAGGATTTTCGGGCATTTATAAAGGATCACGATTGGGCGCAATATCAGGATAAAAATGTAGCCATTACCTGTTCTGCAGATGCCATTGTGCCAACCTGGGCCTATATGCTGCTGGCCAATAAGCTAAAGCCCTATGCAAACGAAGTGGTATTCGGCGATTTAAATACTTTAGAAGCCGTTTTATTTACCAAAGCATTGGCTAAAATCAATCCTGGTGATTATGCAAATGAACGTGTGGTGGTAAAGGGGTGTGGCGATATCGAGGTGCCGGTTGCAGCGTATGTAGAAGTTACCAATTTGCTTACTCCGGTAGTGAAAAGCATTATGTTTGGCGAGCCTTGCTCTACCGTACCTGTTTATAAAAGGAAAGATTAAATTTAAGCCTCCTTGCCTTAAGCAATCGTCATGCTGAATCCGATAGCTATCTGATTTATTTTACAAGTAGAAATTGTATTTTCAATTGGCTTGTAGCTAATACCTAGTCAGCATATTTTGAAAATAGACCCTGATCCTGATTTTCGTGGTTGGGTTACCTTGAATTAAATACCTGAATTACGGTTCGAAAGGGATAGTATTAATCGATCTGTGCTCCGTAGTTAAGCATGAATATAAGAAAGATTAAGTTTTGGTTGGCTTTTTGTATATCTTCATAGAGGGAAAATTTCACCATACTATTTAACATGGTTTTTTTCTCGTAACACACACAAATGAGTACAAAAGCAATGAAAAAAATATTGATAACAGTTACAGCCGGCCTGTGTAGTTTACTCTCGGTAGCACAACAACTCCCTTTAAAGAAAGAGGCTGTATTTCAGGAGGGCGAAGTATTACAATATAAACTGAGGTATGGATTTATTACTGCGGCGGAAGCCACGATTAAAGTAACCAATTCTGATTTGAAGTTTGATAACAAACCTACATACAAACTCACGGTTGATGCACAGACTTCAGGTACATTTGATATCTTTTATAAGATCAGGGATCATTACGATTCATATATTGATAAAACTGATCTTTTACCTTATTTCTATCAGGAGAATATCCGTGAGGCCAGTTATAGACGACAGGATAAGGCACGTTTCAATCAGGATGGAAAGAAAGTTGTTTCCAACAGGGGTACTTTTACCACACCAACCAATCAAACATTTGATCTCGTTTCAGCATATTATTTTGCACGAAGCCTGGATATGAGCAAAATCAAAGTTGGAGATAAGTTTAAGTTGAACTATTTCTTGGGCGATGAAATTTCAGCATTGGAGGTAGAGTATATCGGTAAAGAAACGGTAAAGAGTAAGTTAGGCAATATCCGCTGTTTGAAATTCAGTCCTTCTATTAAGCCTGGTCGTATATTTAAAAAAGATAGCCGGTTATACCTTTGGGTAACCGATGATGGGAACCGGGTGCCGGTAAAGGCGCAGGTTGAGATATTGGTTGGTGCAGTTACAATGGAATTAAAATCAGCCGATGGGCTGAAATATGCTTTAGCAAAAGAATAATGATGATAGAAGTTGAACAGGTGCTGGTGCACGAAGATGTATTGAAAGAAAACTTTGTTTGTAATTTAAGCAAATGCAAAGGAATCTGCTGTGTTGAAGGCGATTCCGGAGCGCCTCTAGATCATGACGAAAAAGCCGTTTTGGAAGAAATTTACCCGAAAATAAAACACCTGTTAAACGAAAAGGGTATTAAAGCGATTGAAGAACAAGGCGTTTATGTAGTGGATGAAGATGGCGATTTAACTACCCCTTGTGTCGATAAAAATAAAGAATGCGCCTATGTCTTGTTTGAAGGCGGTATTACCAAATGTGCGATAGAAAAAGCCTATGAGCAAGGTATCGTTGAGTGGCAGAAGCCGATTTCCTGCCACTTGTATCCTATCCGGATTACCAAATATCCGGAATTTGAAGTGTTAAACTATGATCGTTGGCATATCTGCCATGATGCCTGTACTTTTGGCCGCGAACTCAAAGTGCCGGTATACAGTTTTCTAAAGGGACCGCTAATCCGAAAGTATGGAGAGCAGTGGTACAAAGAATTGGAGAGTTCTGTGGCAGCCTTATAGTGGTCAACTATAGCTGTATCTTAGTAATATTGGGTTAAGGTTGCTTTTTATAAAGATTTGAAACCTTTTTCTAGTCAGCAAGTTGAATATTCAGCTAAAATTCCACCTTTTGGTATTAAGTAATTGTTAAAAAATTAATATTCTTATGAGCTGAAAATTAATTTTATCAATAATTGGTGTGGAATAATGTGGTGAAAAAGTGCTAATATAGTAAATATTTAATAAAATTAGCTTCGAATTGTGTTTTAAGTGAGCTAATTAGTGTTTTCTTTGGCAATTCGTTAAATAGAAGTTGATTTTTAGCAATTCAGGTGCTAATAATGTCAAA
This sequence comes from Pedobacter suwonensis, assembly GCF_900111825.1. Classification (GTDB taxonomy): domain Bacteria; phylum Bacteroidota; class Bacteroidia; order Sphingobacteriales; family Sphingobacteriaceae; genus Pedobacter; species Pedobacter suwonensis. Next base: position 62,675 of record NZ_FOJM01000003.1, on the reverse strand, counting down.
TTAAGTTGTTTGTTGTTTAAAAAACATTTAATTTAGCACGACCGAAAATCAATTTATAACGTGAAGAAAATCTTAATTACTGGTGGTGCGGGCTTCATTGGTTCCCATGTAGTTCGTCGTTTTGTTAATAACTATCCTCAATACGAAATTGTCAATTTAGATAAGCTTACTTACGCAGGTAATCTGGCTAATTTAACTGATATTGAAAATAAACCGAATTATAGATTTGTAAAGGAAGATATTGCTGATGCCAATGCAATGTTTGATCTATTTAAAGCGGAAAACTTTGATGCAGTAATTCATCTTGCAGCTGAAAGTCACGTAGACCGTTCTATTTCAGATCCAACGGCCTTTGTAATTACCAATGTAATCGGTACGGTAAATTTATTAAATGCTGCCCGCGAATATTGGAAAGGTGATTACGATAAAAAACGTTTTTACCATGTAAGTACGGATGAAGTTTATGGTGCTTTAGGCGAAGAAGGCATGTTTACTGAAACTACAGCTTACGATCCGCATAGTCCATATTCGGCATCAAAGGCTAGCTCCGATCATTTTGTAAGGGCTTATCACGATACTTATGGCATCGATTGTGTAATTTCTAACTGCTCAAACAACTATGGATCTCATCATTTTCCTGAAAAGCTAATTCCATTAGCCATTAATAATATTAAAAATAACAAACCTGTGCCGGTTTATGGTAAGGGTGAAAATGTGCGCGATTGGTTATGGGTAGAAGATCATGCACGGGCAATCGATGTAATTTTCCACAACGCTAAAACGGGCGATACGTATAATATTGGTGGACATAACGAGTGGAAAAATATTGATCTGATCAACTTGCTTTGTACAATTATGGATCAAAAATTAGGTCGCGAAGCCGGTGAATCAGCTAAATTGATTACTTATGTAACTGATCGCGCTGGCCACGATTTACGTTATGCTATTGATTCTACCAAACTGCAAAAGGAATTGGATTGGGTGCCGAGTTTACAATTTGAAGAAGGCCTGGCAAAAACAGTAGACTGGTATCTTCAAAATGAAGAGTGGTTAAACAATGTTACGTCTGGTAACTATCAATCTTATTACGAACAACAGTACAGCGGTAAATAATGGAAATTGAACAAACAGGCTTAAAAGACTGTCTGATAATAAAACCAAGGGTATTTGAAGATGCCAGAGGTTATTTCTTCGAAAGCTTTAATCAAAATACCTTTGAAGAAAAAACTGGTTTGTCAGGAAGATTTGTTCAGGATAATCAATCCTATTCTTCTTATGGCGTTATACGTGGTTTACATGCACAAACCGGTGAATTTGCGCAAGCTAAATTAGTGCGTGTAACCAAGGGTGAAGTATTGGATGTTGCTGTAGATGTGCGTCCAGGTTCGCCAACCTACGGTAAGCATGTTGCTGTGCGTTTAAGCGCAGAAAACAAATTACAGTTGTACATTCCGAGAGGATTTGTACATGGTTTTTCAGTGTTGAGCGAAACCGCTGAATTTTTATATAAATGCGATAACTTTTTTAATAAGGCTTCAGAAACCGGCGTTATTTATAACGATTCTGTCCTGAATATCGATTGGTTAATTCCTGAGGAACATCAGGCTGTTTCTGATAAAGACTTACTTTTAAAACCATTTGCTGAACTTCAACATATATGAGCAAGATATTAGTAATTGGCGCGGGTGGACAGTTGGGCCAGTGTTTAAAGGTAGTTGCGGAGCGCAGAGGGATTACAGAAATTGTTTTTCCGGCAGAGCAAGATGCAAATATCTTAAATGAAAGTGGTTTAAATGACCTTTTAGCTAAGGAAAAACCAGGCTTTGTAGTTAATTGTGCAGCTTATACTGCTGTTGATAAAGCAGAAGATGAAGCTGATCTTTCCAAATCAATCAATGAAACGGGTGCTGCTTATTTAGCTTCAAGCTGCTTAGCAAATGGTGCCACATTAATCCATGTTTCTACAGATTTTGTTTTTGAAGGTAATGATGTTAAGTTGCTAAAGGAAGACGATGAGGCGAAACCGATCAATGTTTATGGTGTAACTAAATTAGATGGTGAAAAAGCGGTGGCCTCAATATTACCGGCCCATTTCATCATTCGTACCAGCTGGTTATATTCTGAATATGCAAATAACTTTGTGAAAACCATGCTTAAACTTGGTGCAGAACGTGATGAACTGAATATCATTGCCGATCAGGTGGGTACGCCGACCTATGCTATCGATCTGGCCAATGCAATATATGATATCATCGAATCCGGAGAAACCAGCTATGGCATTTACCATTACAGTAATGAAGGTGTAACTTCATGGTTCGACTTTGCAAAGGCTATTTTTGATGTTAGCCAAACCCAGGTCAAAGTAAATCCTATTTCTGGTTCCGCTTATCCGACCAAAGCTTTGCGACCGGCATTTTCAGTTATGGATAAAACTAAAATTAAAGAAACTTTTAATATAGAGATTCCTTATTGGAGAGATAGTTTGGTAGCGTGTATAAAACAAATTAATAAATAAAGTAATACGGATATTGAGATCGGTGCTTTCATCTCAATCTAAATTCTTAAATCTCAAATCGAATACTAATGAAAGGTATAATCTTAGCTGGTGGTAGCGGAACGCGTTTGCATCCCTTAACTTTGGCTTGTAGTAAACAAATGATGCCGGTTTATGATAAACCGATGATTTATTATCCTTTATCTACACTGATGTTAGCAGGGATAAAAGAAATCTTAATCATTTCTACACCGCATGATCTCCCAAATTTTGAGAAATTATTAGGTGATGGCGCAAATTTAGGCTGTAAATTTAGTTATGCTGTGCAGGCAGAACCAAATGGTTTAGCTCAGGCTTTTGTAATTGGCGAAGAATTTATTGGTACAGATAAAGTAGCTTTGGTTTTAGGTGACAATATTTTCCATGGTGATGGGATGGCCAAATTATTACAGGCCAGTTCTGATCCGGATGGAGGAGTGGTGTTTGCTTATCAGGTATCAGACCCCGAACGCTATGGCGTAGTAGAGTTTGATGCAAATAAAAAGGCCATATCTATTGAAGAAAAACCTACTCAACCTAAATCTGATTATGCCGTACCTGGCTTGTATTTTTATGATAATGAGGTAGTGCAAATTGCAAAGAATGTTAAGCCTTCTCCGCGTGGTGAATATGAAATTACCGATGTGAACAAAGTTTACCTGGAGCGAGGCAAATTAAAAGTTGGCGTATTGAGCCGCGGAACGGCCTGGTTAGATACCGGAACCTTTACTTCATTAATGCAGGCAGGGCAATTTGTACAAATTATCGAAGAACGCCAGGGCTTAAAAATCGGGTGTATCGAAGAAATTGCTTATCGTATGGGTTTCATCGATGCAGAACAGCTTAGAACCATTGCTACCCCACTGGTAAAAAGCGGTTACGGAAGCTATTTGCTTAAACAGATTAAGTAGTTTATTATCTTATTATTATAATTGATCGCTGATGAATTGGAAAGCATTCATCAGCGATTTTATTTTTACTCCCATATTATCCTGAATTTTTATCAGATCAGAAATAATGTATCCCGAGCTACTATAAATGGCGCTTTCTTCCCGATGTTTTTATTGGTGCCCGATTTTCAGCATTAATTAAGCCGCAATTAAAGCTTTCGCGATTTATCTTATCTTTGTCCCGGTCACCAAAGAAAAAATGAATATAAAAAAGCGAATTGCGATTATAGGTTTAGGTTATGTTGGGCTCCCGCTGGCTATCGAATTTGCAAAGAAATATAAAGTAGTTGGTTTTGATATTAATGAAAGTCGTGTTGAAGATCTAAAGCAACTGAAAGACCACACTCACGAAGCAAATTTAGATGATCTGAAAGCTGTACTTTCCTCATCAGAATTTGGCTTAACATTAAGTGCATGCCTGGAAGATTTGACAGCTTGTACTGTTTTTATCGTCACTGTACCAACACCTATAGATCACCTCAAACGGCCGGATCTACAGCCATTACTTGGGGCCAGTAAAATGTTGGGTAAAATTCTCAAAGAAGGTGATATTGTAATTTATGAGTCTACCGTTTACCCAGGCTGCACCGAAGAAGACTGCGTACCGGTTTTAGAAGAGCAATCAGGATTAAAATTTAATATTAATTTTTTCTGTGGTTATTCGCCAGAGCGGATAAATCCCGGTGATAAAGTCAATACCCTTACGAAGATAAAAAAAGTTACCTCAGGTTCTACCCCGGCAATTGCTGCTGAAATTGATCAGCTTTACACTTCTATCATTACTGCCGGTACGCATCTTGCGCCTAGCATTAAGGTTGCAGAAGCTTCAAAAGCCATAGAAAATGCACAACGTGATGTCAATATTTCATTTGTCAATGAACTGGCCTTGATTTTCGACCGCATGGAGATTGATACGGCTGATGTATTGGCTGCTGCTGCTACCAAATGGAATTTTCTTAACTATAAACCAGGTTTAGTAGGCGGTCATTGTATTGGTGTTGATCCCTATTATCTGGTGCATAAGTCAGAAGCGTTGGGGTATAAACCAGAAGTAATTCTGTCCGGACGCAGAGTAAACGACAATATGGGCATGTTTGTTGCCAACAAAGTGATTAAAATGTTAGTGGCAAGAAATAAAGTAATTAACGCAGCCAAAGCCCTCATATTAGGTTTCGCTTTTAAAGAGAATTGCCCGGATACCAGAAATACAAGGGTAATTGACATTTATAAAGAACTCAGATCTTTTAGTATGGAGGTAGATGTATATGATCCATGGGCCAATGTAGCTGAAGTGAAGACTGAGTATAATATCCAGCTGATTCAATCTGATGATTTCAGTCACTATGATGCAATTATTTTAGCTGTGGCGCACCAACAATTCCTGCAGATTGATTATGCTGCTTTAAAGGCAAAAGGATCAATTATTTTCGATACCAAATCGTTTATCAGTCGCGATTTGGTTGATGGCAGATTATAATTTGTATTTGATTGGATTATTGCCGTATAAAATAGCAATATTCTCGTCAAAAGGTAATCAAATTTACTTATCAAAGCAGAAGTATCCCCATATTTTTCGATTAATTTGATGACTGAATATGTTAACGAATTAATAAATTAACGTCCATTTCAAATTTTCATTCAGGAATCGGATATTCTTTTTGATCTATGTCAAAAAATGTGAAAAATCACGAAAAATGTATTTTTTCTTCTACAGGTTCTGGTTAGATTTGTTTTAATCTAGACTAACAACATGGAACTAAAGAAAATTTTGGTGATTGATACAGAAATTCACATGCTAAACCTTTTAGGGGTGATTTTAAAAGGTCGTTATGATCTTTCGATGCAGTCGGGACCTGTTGAAGCCATGCAATGGTTGCATAAGGGAAATATGCCAGATATCATTATCTCAGAAATCAATATGCCGTATATGAGCGGGTCCGAACTCATCAGTAATCTTAAGATCAGTGGGCTCTACAGGCATATACCGATTATCGTTCTTTCCGGAATCAAAGATCTTTCGACGCAAATAAGCGCCATACCTTTTAAAGTTGATGCATACTTTTCCAAGCCCTTCAATCCGCTCGATCTGGAAATGGCTATGAGTAATATACTAGCAAGCCATGCAGTCAACTGATGATAAAGGAAATGGGATAGTTGTTAATGATTACACGCGCATTATTTATGCTGGGAAGGAATTTCTCACCCAACTCCTTCCAGAATTGCAACGCCATTTTAAAGTGGAAACGCATAAAGATATTGCGACTCTTGGAGAGTATATTTCAAAGCAGACCCTGCTGAGTCTTCCGGATGCGATATTGATAGAAGTGGATGAGGACGGTGAATGTTTTAGGTTTGTAGAGAAACTAAAGCTAAATACCTTGCTTAGGGAGATCGTGATTATATTTTTATCGGCCTCAGCCAGTCCAAAGTTATCGCAGATTGCTTTGAGGCTTAATGTTGGTGATCTCTATATTGCGCCAATTCCGGTTAATGATCTTTGCAACAGGATTAAATTCCTGATCAGGTTGCGTGCTTTTCAGCCCCGGGTAAGCGATTCAGCTGCAATCAGAGTAACAGCGCAATTCCCAGTAAAAAAACGGATTTTCGACCTGTGTATATCATGCTTTGTTTTTCTATTGCTGATTCCTGTATTTAGCTTAATCGCGCTTCTAATCCGCATAGAATCCAAAGGACCGATCATATACAGGAGTAAACGCGTGGGGGCGGGTTATAAAATATTCGATTTTTTTAAATTCCGCTCTATGCGTCACGAAAGTAGTAACGATTTGGCCAACCTTTCAGCACTTAACCAGTACGTACCTGCTGAGGGTACTTCGCCTACTTTTATTAAGATAAAGAATGATCCGAGGGTTACAAAGGTTGGGGCCTTCTTACGCAGATACAGTTTAGATGAGTTACCCCAGCTTTTCAATGTAATCAAAGGAGATATGTCTCTTGTAGGAAACAGGCCTTTGCCGCTTTACGAAGCAAAGTCGCTGACATCCGATGAATGGGCTTTACGTTTCCTGGCGCCGGCAGGGCTTACGGGTTTATGGCAGGTGAGCAGAAGGGGAAAAGGAGAAATGTCTGAACGGGAGCGTAAAAAACTAGATAATTTTTATGCCAGAAAATATTCTTTAAGACTAGATCTGGCTATCCTTATTGCAACATTCGCTGCGATGAAGCAAAAGGAAAATGTGTAGGCCTTCCAAGCCGTTCGCAATTGTTTTTAAACTAAAAAAGCATACCATTTCTGATATGCTTTTTTAACTAATTTAATATTTACAGGTAAGCAACCTGCCTCATTTCTATCTGTCCGAACAGTTCTCCCTGGTGATATTAACGCCATTTAGAATCACATCAAATTCTGTCCGTCTGTTAAGTTGCTGGTCTTCCTCAGAACAGTTAACGCCATCGTAACAGCGATTAACTAACCGGGTTTTTCCATAGTATTCCACCTTGATCCGATCCGATTGGATACCACGCGCAACCAGGTATTGTTTGGCCGCTTCACCACGTCTCAATGACAGGTTTCTGTTGTATTCTTCTGATGCCCTGCTATCGCAATGGCTGGAAGTTATGATCGTAATTTCAGGGTATTTTCTCATCAGTTCTACCAGTTCGTTCAACGCGCCCTTAGCATCAGGCCTTATTTCTGATCTATCTAAATCATAATATATATTTTTTACGGAGAAAACTTTTTTCAATGAATCGCAATGGTTTAGCACATACTGTTGAGCGCTTTCTGCTCTGTTCAATCTGATGTCGAGATTGATTACAGAATCCTTTTGTATCCCTACTGACGTGGTAAACTGGATATTGTTGATATAGCCAAGTTTTTGAGCTGTAACCTCATAGTCTGTCTCTGCAGGTAACTCTCTTTTAAACCGTCCCTGGTTATCTGTTTTGATGGTATCAGTGCCATCAAGGTGGTGCATAAGGATCCGGCCTCCGGCCAGGGGAATCCGGGTTCTTGCATCTGTGAGGGTTCCTTGCAAAATAATTTTGTAAGTAGATCTTCTAAACTCGTAAATATTGTCGTTTCCTTCCCGGTTAGAGCTGAAATAGCCTTTCTTGCCGTCTGGAGTTAAAATAAGCGCAAAGTCATCTTTAGATGAGTTTATAGGAGCACCCATGTTAACGGGTGCGGTTGTCGGTTTCATTTCTTTAAGCGGTACCTGGAATAGGTCCATTCCTCCAAAACCCGCAAGTCCGGTTGATGAGAAAATCAAATTCCCGTCATGATCAAAACTTGGGAACATTTCATTCCCTTCCGTATTGATCAGCTTACCCATGTTAATGGGGCTGGTCCATTCGCCACGGCCAGATTTTACACAGTAATATAAATCTGTACCCCCAAAGCCGCCGGGACGGTCAGAAGCAAAAACAAGAATATTTCCGTCAGGGGTTAATGCCGGGTGGCCGGTAGAATACTCATTGCTATTATAAGGAAATTCTTTGGTTGCACTAAGATTAGGTCCATAAGCTGTGTAAAGCTTCAGTTTGATGGTTCCATCACTGCTCTTGGAGGTTTTTCCGTTTAAATAGTTATTACCGGTAAAAATGATGGAACCGTCAGGAAACACAGCTGCTGCCGCAGTGTGATATTTGTTGTTAAATACTCCACCTAGTTTTTTGACCATTTTATGCTGACCATAAATCAGGTTTAAGGTATCTCTTTCTATCGCACTGGTATAGGCAGACAAAACGTTGTTATCATTACTGGTTTCTGGTGTATCATCATCATTATACCTGATTTTCTGTTTAGCTGCAGAACTTTGCGAATTAATTAAACTGTCCTGGTTAATTACCTTTAAGTCTGAAAGTTTATTAACATAATAGAGCTTGCTAAAAGGCGTATTATCCCATTTAAAGATATGTTTCGAAAAATTTTCCGATTGCCGGTTACTGGTAAACATAAGACCTTCTTTGTAGAAAGTCGGAGCATATTCGGAAGCCTGCGTATTTATATTTAAAAAACCTATCTTCCAGTGATTTGAATTTTTATTGATCTTGGCCAGGTTTGTAGATGCAAAAGCCGCTGCTCTTTTATCTGCAGGTACTAATGAGAGGTATTTTCTATACCACCGTTCTGATTCTTCATACTGTTGGTTGTTGGCTAAGCTTTCGGCATAATATAACGCCCACTCATTCTTCATAGCCGGTTGTGAGGTCAACTTCCGGTATGCTTTCAACGCTCCGGGGTAATTTTTAATCATTTTGTAGCTATAGGCCAGCATGTCCAGCGCCTCTAAATTGGTTGAATCTTTTGCCAGTACCCTTTTAACCTTAGTGATTGTAGATACATATTCAAGCCCATTAAAACTCTTGCGTGCCGCATTTAAATCATTCTGGATGTTTGGATTGTTTTGCGCATATGTGGAGGTACAGAGGGCGAGAGTAAGGCCTAGGTATATTAACAACGTTACTTTAAAATCAAATTTCATAACTTAGAAAAATCTTGGTGATAATATTTTGTTTTTTTCAAACCCAAATTCGTACCTCAACATAATCTCATGACTGCCTGAATTAAAGTTTTGCAGTTCAGTGGTGCTTCTGTCATAGCTATAACCAATACGTATCTGAGGACTAACCTGCACTTCGAGCAGCGCACTGATGTCTGCATTTGTCCGGTAACCGGCCCCGATGGCCAGTGTATTTTTAATCCATAGTGACGCATTAAAATCAGCTTCCACAGGGGCACCTTTTACGCCTTTAACCAAAAATGAGGGTTTCAGCTTGAAGTCTTCAGCGAGAGGAAAGACATAACCTGCGGTAACGAAAAGATGCGGCACCTGCCTGGCTTGTAAGTTGTTTCCGTTAGCGTTGCTGTTAAGGCTATTGCCCAGTAAATCTTGCACAGCCAGGCCAAGGTAGAATTTATCCGAATTGTAATATACTCCTGTTCCGAAGTTAAACAGCGTTTTACTCGCATCATTCATAAATGCAGGATCATAGCCCGGATTTGAACTTAATGAAACACTGCTAAGTCGTGCAGTGTAATGGCTAATCGAACCTTGCAGACCAAAGCTCAGGCTTCCTTTTTCCATTCTTATCCGATAGGCTGCGCTTGCAGAACCACCTGTGGTTTGGGTAACACCTAGTTTATCGCTAAAAACCTGCAGGCCTACACCAAATCTTTTATTTAAGACAGGAGCATCGATAGTGAATGTTCCTGTTCTGGGTGCTCCTTCTATTCCTGTCCACTGGTTACGGTAAAGTGCAGTTGCCGACACCAGATTCCTGCTTCCGGCATACGCAGGATTTATGGCAAGCGTATTGAACATGTATTGCGTATACATAGCGTCCTGCTGGCCCCAGCTTTTAGTAAAAAGCAGGCACATGGTTAAAATTATAATATATCTTTTCATCTTATCTGTTAATTGTAATATAGCCCACACGTCTGTCCGTTCCATCAATGGTCAAAATATAATAATAGGTTCCTGCCGGAACTTCTTCTCCCACATGGACACCTTCAGTCGTTTTTCCATTCCAGTCGTTCTGATAACTTTTCGATTGGTAAATCAGATTTCCCCAGCGGTTAAAAATGCTTAAGTTGATCTTTTTTCCGTTGGTATTGCCAACTACAAAATAATCGTTAATGCCATCATTGTTTGGAGAAAAACCTCCCGGGATGAAAAGATCTTCCTTGATCAGGTTAACTACGGTTGGTTGCGATGGACTGACGTCTCCTGCGGTGATCGGGTCTGGTTTAGTCCCATCCGTAGAAACATCTGTCGTTTTGCTGTTGTCACTTACCGAAACGCCTTCAGCAGTAGCCGAGTTGCTAAAACTACCGTCATACTTATCTAAAGATACCTTAACTTCGATATCAATCGTGCCGGAAGCAGATTTAGCTAATGTATTGCTCCCTGTAAGCATGTTTTTGTCAGCTAAACCATTGAAACCGTTATTTGCGGAAAGACCACCTGTTGCGCTGATTTTTAATACTTCAAAAGTGTTTCCTCTAAAAGTTGCAAACAGATCGTCAGTTACAGTAATATCTCTTATCGCTATTTGGCCAAAGTTGGTCAGTACAAATGAATAGCTAACCGTATAACTTCCGTCCTGATTTCGAACCGGTGTTGATTTTAATCGTTTTGCCAATCCGATTTTACCAGGAATAAGTACCGTAATCGTAACCTTACCCGGAGTAGAAGGGGTACCATCTTTATCTACAATGATATAGGTAAACTCATCAGGTCCTGAATAGCCCGGGTTGGGTGTGTAAATCGGCTGACCAGTAGTGGGATCAAAAGTTATTGTACCATGTTTAGGCGGATCAGTTATCGTAACCTTTCCTCCGGAAGCAATTGGAACATTGATTAATTTCGGTCCATTTACCGGGGTTTCTACGCTGATATTTGGCGCATTGATCACAATCGGCGGGTTCACGGTTACAGTTACAGCAATTGGGTCTGAATCAATGCCGTCAACAGTTCTTAAGATATAAGTAAAAACATCCTGGCCGCTAAAGCCTGCATTAGGCGTGTAAATAGGTAGTCCGGTGGTGGTGCTTACGCTTACATTGCCATTTTTAGGGGCTGTTACCCATACCACGCTGGTGCCGCTTTTGCTGGGATCATTATCCTTTACCGGCATTTCAACTGAGCGGTTAAAAGGTGTGGTATAGGCATCTGCGGAACCTAAAGGTTTTACAGAAACCGTTACACTGATGGGATCTGACGAGAGTCCGTCAACAGTTTTAAGCGTATAGGTGAAGTTGTCTTTTCCCGAAAAGCCCGGATTTGGGGTGTAAATCGGGTTCCCTGAGGCATCAAAACTGATACTGCCATTTGTTGGCGGAGTCTGTATAGGCGTTGTGGTACCCGTTTTAGAGGGATCATTTTCCTTAACCGCTATAGTGATGGGAGTTCCTGTAACAGTAGAGGCCGCATCAGGATTACCTATGGGTTTCACATTTACCGTTACCGTGATCGGATCAGACTGTAACCCGTCTTTATTCTGTAAGATGTAAGTAAAGCTGTCTTTTCCACTAAAGCCGGCATTAGGTGAATAAGTGAAAGTTCCATCAGTATTGAGTACCACAGTGCCTTTCAGGGGATCAGTTTTTTTGATGACAATTGATCCTGCTTTACTTGGGTCATTATCCATTACATGTATAACTACAGGCAAATCAGTTGTGGTATTAGCAATATCTGCCGTACCAACGGGTTTGATATTTACTGCTATAGTTACGATTGCGGTATTGGATTCGGCACCATAATTATCTTTTACAGTATATACAAATGAATCATAGCCGCTATAATTTGCCGCAGGCCTGTAGTTTACAATGCCGCTCACCGGATCAACAACAAGTGTTCCATGTAAAGGCTGGCTTTTAATGCTGATGGATGAGGCATTGATCGTGTAATTGCCATCGGCATCAGTGTCATTGCTAAGTATGCTTATCGGTATATTCGTATCTTTACTTGTGGTTACCGTATCATTAACGGCTACAGGTATACGGTTAACAATCAGCTGAACTTCATCTGAACGTTGACATCCTCCGGGTGAAGTAAAGGTCCATTTGAATGTGTAAATGCCACCGGTTAAGTTGTTGATAATTGCATTTGGCTGTTGTGCATTTACCAGCGATGCCCCTGCTGGTCCTGAAGACTGCGTCCATAAACCACTGTTGATACCGCTACTATTACCCTGCAGTACATATGTTGTGGTAGGAGTAGAAATATTAAGCAGCTGGTCAACTCCGGCATCTGGCTGACTTGGTGCAGCAACATAGGTTAATGAAATGGTGGCCGGATTAGATGTTTTTCCATACGAATCCTGCACCGTATAAGAGCCGGATACCGTACCAAAAAGATTTGGTTCAGGTATGAACTGGATACTACCCTGAGAATTTACCGAAAAAGTTCCTTTTCCGGAAACAGTATAGCTGTTTTGTATCCCATTCTGGTTAGGATCAAGGTCGATTGTTGATTTATTTAATATAGCACTAGGGTTAGCGGTTGTATCATTAGCAGTTACATCTATTAAGGCCTGATTGCCCTGACATAGCTTTAAGGCATCATTTTTGGCCACCGGATTTATTAAGCCCGTCTGGTTATGTGCATCGATACTTACTTGTCTGATCTCGTGAAAGTTGGTGAGGTCGCCAGTTGAAGAAGCAAAGCCGTAACGCAGGTTATCCGGAGCAGCCTCAGCATAATAAAAGTTATCAATAACTGTGGTGGTAACTGGCTTCGCTCCACCTCGTGTAACCCTTACCGTTATATTAAAGCCTCCTGCAGGTTGCGGAGCAAGATCCATATAAACCCTCCTATAACCCGCATTGGTTGAGTCAGGCTGGCGTTGTCCGCCGTCTCCCACAAGAGGGAACCCGAATTGACTCATTTCGGCACTGGTCAGATAGCTGTAATTACCTGAGGTCAATGCAGCACCATTTCCCCTGCCCCTAAGGGTTATCGAGCCAGGCCTAAATCCTATGCCACCCTGCCTGCCTTCCGTCGGATTGGAAAAATTTCCATATTCGTCAAGGCCGATGGCCAGGTATCCATTACTCACTCCCGGAGAAATCGGGGTGGTTGTCGTAATTTGTGCATATCCAAGAGAGCCGCCAAATCCACCGATAACAAAGGGATTTGCATTTGCATCGAAAAGAAAGAAACTGATTCCATCGGCGCCTGTGCCACCATATATATAATATTCAAAGCTGACTTTAAGACCATTACCCGAAGGGAAGTTAGTGGTATTGATGACATAGCCTTTCTGGTTTTGGACATTGCTTGTCAGCCTTAAGTATCCATCTCCATTTGTATCCAGAGGGGTACCTGTATGGCTTAAGGTAGCCATATCGTAAGCACTACCCGCAGCCGTTAAAAAAGCAGATGGGGCACCGCCAAAAATTATTCCTTTTGAGGTGGAGTTACGGAAACTTTCTACATAAGGGAACTGGGCAAAGGCATTTTTAAAGATACATAGAGATAACACAACGATTATCTGAAAACGTAACATTTTTATCATAAACTTGGATTAATAGTTTGTTGATTTCTAACTTGCAAAGTTAAAGGCTAATTTCCAAACTATTATATATTTAGCTCAAATTATTGATAATTCTCAAATTAATAATACCGGCAACCTGCTGATTTCGGTCAGCCAGGATTTAGCGCCATCACAATAGCGCTGATAGCTTAACTTATTCTGGACCATAACCCAGTTTCGGGATGGTATTTCTTGATCACTTTTGCCGGATTACCTGCTGCCACACAAAAATCCGGAACATCTTTGGTCACCACTGCACCTGCCGCAATTACCACATGTGCGCCTATGGTCACTCCGGCTGTTATAACCGCATTGGCTGCAATCCAGCTGCCATTACCAATTTTAACTGACGATGTAACTACGGGTTGTTTAGAGATGGGCAGATCAATGTCCTGGTAGGAATGATTAAGGCCGCTGATCACTACATTTTGGGCGATAATGACATCATCACCAACATGTACCGGTCCGATAATGACGTTACTCATTCCAATCAGCGTCCTGTTTCCAATGTAGACCGCGCCAACCCCGTTGTTGATTGTACAAAAATCCTCTATTATGGAGTCATCGCCCATTTCAAAAGGGTTAAAGGGTAAAACATCCAGCCTTGTTCTAGACCTGATGCGGCTATTTTTGCCTTTTTTATGAAAGAAAGGATTTAAAAAAAGGCTTACCCATATTCTTGGTCGGGCCTCACCGGTAGGAATCATCATCCAGTGCACAATTTTTTTTAGCTTTTCATTACCCTTTACTACTTTTAAGAGTGATTTCATTACAGATCTTAATTATGGTTATCTTTACAATATTAGCATAATTTAAATCATAACCATATATTTGATCTTTACTGCAATCGTTTTATGATTAGAAACCAACTCAAGCCGTTAATGGTGTTTTTTATCTGCACCCTGCTTAAGTTAAACAGCGTTCTCGCTCAAGAAAGTATTTTAAGCGAAGCTTCTTATTTATATATGGAGAAACTTGTTGCGGCGGCTAAAGCCAACTATCCGAGGGTGGGTGCTCTTAATAACCAGATCAATATAGCCAAAAGCGACCTTTCCGGGGCGCGACTTTCGTGGCTGGAGCCTTTGTCCTTTCAGTACGTTGCCCGCTCAAACCAGGCAACAGCCAATACCGTGGTAGATCTGCAGACTGCTGATCTGCTTACAGGATATCAGTTTGGTATTTCCATCAACCCCGGCTCTCTGTTAACCAAGCCGAGCCAGATTAAAAAAGCAAAAGAGCAGTTAAGAATTGCCCAGTCTAACCAGGCAGAATATTTTCTTGAGCTGGAGGCACAGGTAAAATCCAGATATGTTACACTTCTTCAGTTTCAAAAATCGCTTGCACCGGTTAACGATATGTATCTCACGGCACAGAGTAATTTTGAAAACATGAAAATCAAGTATCAAAAGGCCGAGATAACCTTTGCAGAATACAACAGTGCGTCGAATTCCTTGAGCAATGCCCTGCAGGCCAAACTGCAGATGGAAGCCAGCTACCTCAATGCAAAAATTTCACTCGAAGAATTAACGGTTAAAAAGTTGGAAGAAATAAAATAATGGCTGAAGGATATAAATTTTTGAAACTTGTCAAACGCTACCGTCTGGCATTGATATTGGTCCCTTTGATTACCATTATCATCACTACATTTTTAGTGCGCAACCTAAAGAGTTCGTATATATCCCAGGCCCAGATTTCAACCGGGATTGTGGATGAAACACAGCAACAGTCAGTAATTATTGAGGCGGTCCAGGGTGAACAGGTACGTCAGCAGTTTAGCAATCTCATTGAGATGATCCGTATGAAAAGGGTACTCAATCAGGTATCCTACTTGTTAATGATACACGATCTAACCACCAATAAACCTTTTAAACCCAAAAGTGACCTGGTTGAAACGCTGAATAAAGACGCTGTTGCCCATGCCATTGAGGTATATCGTAAAAAATACGAAAATAATGAGGAACTTGATCTCAATGTTCCTGATGAGGAGGGACTTACAAGGGTGCTCAAATCAATGAATTACGATGCCGATGCCCTTAAAAGCAAAATATCTGTATTCCGTTCCGGAGAAAGCGATTTCATTACCGTACAATCTGAAGCTGAAAGCCCGGAGCTGGCGGCGTATATTGTAAATACCCTGTCTTCAGAATTCATTAAAGGTTATACTTCGCTCACCAAAGCTTCGCAGGGTAAGGCAAACAATTTTTTGAGAAGTATGCTCAGGGAAAAAACGGATACCCTTGCCGCACGAATGGCCAGACTGAAGAATTATAAAATCAAAAACAAGGTCTTAAATCTCACCGAACAGTCTAAGCAGTTGTATTCTTTAATCCTGGATTATGATACCAAAAAGCAGGAAGCCATTGAGAAGACTGCTGCATACGCCGGTGCGCTTAATGAGATTGATGCAAAGTTCAATCCCAAAGAACGGAGCTATATCGAATCCAGGCTCTCTAAAGTAAACCAGGGATTGGTGGAAACTAAGGCAGAACTAAGCAGTCTTTACGACCTATACCTTAAAAACGACCTTGACGAAAGGTATAAAAACAGTTATGATTCCCTTAGAAATAAGCTGACTGAACAGATTAACAAATCTTCTGATCAGTACATCAACAATCCCCTGAGTGCTAAACAGGAACTGGTCAGTCAAAAAATCAATCTGGAAATACAGATGGATATATCCCGGTACGGAATAAATTCTCTTGAAAATAAAATTAATTCACTGACCAGGGATTTTGAGAATTTAGTTCCACAGGAAGCAGAGGTACAGACCCTGGAAATGAGTGTGGATATCGCCAGCAAGGAGTATCTGGATATCCTGAACAAATATAATCAGAGTAACCTCGAATCCGGGGTTGAATCTAAGATGAATATTGTCCAGATGGGGGTTGGCGGACTGGCACAGCCTTCGAAAAAACTTCCGCTGATGGTGCTCAGTGGTTTTGTGAGTCTTGTTTTCTGTCTTTTGGCATTATTTATCATTTTCATTACCGATAACCGAATACTTGATGCGAAAACACTGGCCGCGAAAACTTCGGTGCCTGTACTCGGTACGATACCAAAACTCCCGGCTCCGCTTGAATCGCTGAATAGCTCATGGGAGGATCCGGCCCAGCATGATTTTTGGGCCAGCATACGTTCCATCCGATATGAGCTGGAGTCGGCCATGCAGGATAAGGTGATCGTGATTTCCAGCTTTGGGCCTTCTGAAGGGAAAAGCTTTTTTGCCAGGTGCCTTGCAAGGTCATGGGAAAAAACAAATAGAAAGGTATTGTTGATAGATGGGAATTTTACACATCCCTCGCTAGGTCAGGCCAGGGCTGGACAATATGTGGAGGATTTTTTACAGGGAAGAGAACAAATTGGGCAGCAGGAACCGATAGAAATGATTTCGGTGTTAAGCAACCGTGGCAAAGAAGGATCTCTTTTGGAACTTTCCAGTGCTCAGCAGATCAATCAACAGCTGGATAGGGCAAAAACAATATACGACCTGATTATTATCGATGTTGCCGCGATCAATGATAGCAGCCTCGTGAGAGAATGGCTTTCCTTTACCCATAACGCCGTAGCGGTGTTCAAATCAGGAGAATCAATCAATGAAGATAAAAAGGCATATCTTGCTATGCTTAAAGAAACCGGGATTTTTAGGGGATGGATACTTAATATGGCCGAAACGGGTTCGGGTGAACTGGAGTTTTTTAAAACAAAAGGATAATGGACGCGTTTGTGATCGGGCATTGGATATTATACATTCTGGGAATCATTATTTGCTTCCATCTTCTTTTTCCGATGGTACTGTTTTTATGCTGGAAGTTTTCCGCCAAACCAGTAAGATCTTTAAATACGGGTACAACCAACAGGGATTATGGAATTATTTTAACGGCTTATGAGCAGGTAGATTTTGTAGCCGATGCGGTCAAATCCCTTCTGGATATGGACTATTTAAATTTTCATATTTATGTGGTTGCGGATAACTGTAAACCATCTGAAGCGCTTATTTTTACCGATGATCGTGTTGACGTTTTGTTTCCCGAAAATGTTTTAGCCAGCAATACGGCCTCTCACTTTTATGCCATTGAGCATTTCAGGCGTCAACATCAAACAATATTGATCATGGATAGCGATAACCTCGCTCATCCGCAATTGATTAATGAGTTGAACAAGTATTTCGGGCTGGGGTTCCATGCTGTACAGGGACTCAGATCAGCTAAAAACCTGGAGACTACAATTGCCTGCCTGGACGCGGCAAGGGATATTTATTACCATTTTTATGACGGGAAAGTGATCTTTGAACTTGGATCATCTGCAACGCTTGCGGGCTCAGGTATGGCGTTTGATTCGCAGCTCTATATACGAATGCTAAAAGATATTGATATCAAGGGCGCCGGATTTGATAAAGTGCTTCAGGCCCGTTTGATTGCTGGTGGCGAAAGAATTGCTTTTGCCCAGGACGCCATTGTTTATGATCAGAAAACCTCCGCTCCGAAGCAGTTGGTCAGCCAACGGTCGCGTTGGATCGCTACCTGGTTTAAGTACTTCAAATTTGGGTTTGGAATTCTTTATCAAGGTGTGGCAGGCGCTAATCTTAATCAGCTTATCTTTGGTACAGTGCTGCTAAGGCCGCCACTGTTTATATTCTTATCACTGGCTGTTTTGTTAATGGTTATTAGCCTGTTTACCACCCAGCTATTGGCACTGGTAATTTTCTTTTCCCTGGTTATTTATGTAATTAGCTTTTTGATTCCGGTTTTAAGCAAAACAACCGATAAAAAAATTCGCAGGGCGCTGGTTTTTATTCCTAAATTTATATTTTATCAATTTGTATCCTTAGCCAAATCTGTCTTCTCTAGCAAGCCAAATGTGGCAACCAGGCACAGCCTCAAAAATAACAGCAGATGATGTGGTCCAACCTATCATATGAGATGAAAAAAAAGCTGGTAATTCTTATTGCTATGCTATCATTTGCTGTCGGTTCAGCTTTACTCACCGTTAAGCTCGAATATTATGCCGTTTTCCTGGCACTGCTTTTTGCAGGAGGCATTGTATTTACGATTGCATTATTTTCCAATCCAAAAGTTGGTTTTCTCGTTTATCTCGTATACTGTTTCTTTATTGCGGGCCTGCTGAAAAATACGGGATTGCCTTTTGGCCCCCTAATGGAAGTTCTGCTCGGCGCTACCTGGCTTTCGCTGCTGGTTAATTATAAGAAAATCGACTGGAAAGAGATCCATAATGATCATATTATCATCGCGCTCATCTGGTTTTCAATTAACATTCTGGAATTGGTTAATCCTGAAGGGGCCAGTTTGCTGGGTTGGCTAAATGAAGTACGTTTTACAGCTTTCAACTGGTTGCTAATCGCCCCTATTGGCTTCTTATTGTTTAAGAGTAAACGCGACCTTGATGTTTTTTTTATCATGATCATATCCCTGTCGGTTTTAGGTACGCTTTATGGAATCAAACAATATTATATAGGGGTTTCTGCCGGCGAGCAACGCTGGCTTGATGAAGGAGGGGCAACCACCCATATTATTGATGGCAGGCTCCGGGTATTTTCATTTTATACCGATGCAGGCCAGTTTGGTGCTTCTCAGGCCGCAATGTCGGCAATCACAATAGTGATGGCCTTAGGCCCTTTTAAAAGATGGAAGAAGATCTTATTATGGATTTCCGGATTAATACTCTTTTACGGAATGCTAATTTCCGGCACCAGGGGAGCATTTTTTGCATTTGTGGTGGCCAGCATCTTTGCCATGTCACTGAGTAAAAATTTTAAGGTGCTCTTTGCGGGGCTTTTCTTCGTTGTTGCCATGTTTGGCTTTCTCAAATACACCACTATCGGAAGTGGGAATTACCAGATTGTTCGGCTACGTACCGCTGTTGACCCTGAAAACGATTCCTTTAATGCCAGGCTGATCAATCAGGCCACGCTGAAAGAATTGATGAAGAACAAACCCTTCGGTGCAGGGGTGGGAAGTATCGGATTGAACGGGATTAAATTTAATTCAGAAAAATATTTATCAAATATTCCGCCAGATAGTTATTGGGTTAAGATTTGGGTAATGTACGGACCTGTGGGGCTCGTGATATGGTTTTCACTGATTATGTATATGCTCGGAAAGTGTTGCGGAACGGTGTGGAACATTCAGGATAAGGGACTCAAAGTAAAATGCATTGCGCTAACATCCGGTACCGCCGGTCTGTTTTTTTGTAGTTATGGCAATGAAGTAATGAATGGTTTTCCATCAGTAATCATTCTATACATGTCGTGGTCATTTGTACTAATGGCCAATAACCTGGATGTAAAAAATGTAGCAATCTCAAAAAATAACTAATTTCAATATGCCACTAGGACTCTTGGTCATACCTGCAGCTGTATTTTTTGTATTTGGTTTTATCAAAGGATATAAGAAAAGTAAGAATAATGTATAAATTTCTGCAATCCATACCCGATAAACTGGCCAGGGTCACCTCTGGAAGGAAGCTCATCAGCGAGATTGATGGACTTAGATTTTTTGCGATCCTTCCGGTGCTTATACAGCATTTGAACGAGCGTTTTGAGCGGAATACCACGATCGATTTTATCCATCCCAAAGCAGATACATTTGCCTATTTTCTGGCTTACAGGGGGTTCTTAGGTGTTTACATTTTTTTTGTAATCAGCGGGTTTATCCTGGCGCTCCCATTTGCTTCATACCACCTGGCCAGCGGAAAGAAAATAGGTATCAGGCAATATTTCTGGAGAAGGCTTACCCGGCTTGAACCACCTTATATTTTCTGGATCAGTATTTTCTTTCTGGTTTATGTATTTCAGCGCCATGTTTCTTTTTTCGAATATCTTCCGCATTATTTTGCCAATATTACCTATACCCATGCTATTTTTTATGGTGTCTGGTCTCCCTTTAATCCTCCAACCTGGACCCTCGAAATTGAAATCCAGTTTTATATTCTTGCGCCATTTCTTTCCTATTTATTCTTTAAAATACCTAAAAAAGGTATCAGACGTGGTCTGAACATTGGCTTTATCCTGGTGCTGATGTTGCTCCAGCAGTATTTTAAGTGGTACCTGCCACCGTTTAGCCTTTCAATTTTAGGTCATCTTCACTATTTTCTAATCGGCTTTATGCTGGCTGATCTTTATATCTGTGATTGGGCTTCAATTAAAAAAAGCAAATTTTATGATATTGTAGCTGTACTCGCTCTTGCAGGGCTTATTGGTTTATGGAGCTGGGGTTTTGAGTTCATTAACAGACTGGCGGTAGTAATTTGTCTTTTTGTTTTTTTTATTGCTGCATTTAAAGGAAACCTGATTAACCGGTTGATTACCAACAGGTGGGTGATGGCCATTGGTGGAATGTGTTATACCATATACCTTATTCATCTTCCCTTTGCCGAGTTTTTTATCCGGTTGAGCAAATATGTAACCTTCACGCGTGATTATACCATTAATCTGCTCTTGCAGCTGGCCCTGTTTCTTCCGGTTGTGCTCGCCTTAAGTGCGGTATTTTTTCTATGTTTCGAAAAGCCTTTTATGGATAAAGACTGGCCTTCCAGGGTTGCGCAACGGGTCTCATCTATCTGGAAAAGGCAATAACTTTTGCGAAGAATACATACTATGGAACTAAAGGACAAGGTAATTGTAATATTGGGTGCTACCAGGTTTGATTGGAAATTCGAATCCACCAGTTATCATACCGCCAAATTTCTGGCAGAAAACAACGACGTATATTATGTTGATTTTCCCTATACGCTTAAAGATTACTTCAAAAGAAATCAACAATCAGACATTGCTTTAAGAATTCCACATTTTAAGAAAGGCGCAAAAGGAATTCTTGATACAGGATTTCCCGGTTTAAAGATTTTAATCTTGCCATTGTTACTTTCTCTTAACTTTTTGCCCGAAGGGCGTATTTATCGTTGGTTATTGCGGTGGAACGAACGCATGATTTCGGCCAGGATTAACCGGGTTATGGCAGAGAGAGGCGTTGGTGAATTTATTTTTATCAATTCGTTTAATTTCCACTATCCCGGTGTTTCTAAAATGCTTTCCGGGGCAATACTGAAGATTTATCATTGTGTAGACCCTATTATTACGGGTTATGATGAGCGTCATGGATTTGTATCCGAAGATTTGCTCATCGAAAACAGCGATCTTGTGATCTGCACAAGCAAAGCACTTTATCGCGACAAAATTAAAAAGAAAAAGCAGACCTTTTTTATTCCCAATGCAGCCGATTTGACGGTTTCCTCACTGGCGCTGGATCCTAACCTGCTCATCCACCCTTCCGTATCTGATATCCCCAAACCGGTTATCGGTTATTTAGGTGCAATCGAACGCCGTATCGATTTTGATCTGTTGATAAAGGTTGCCACGATGAACCCGGATAAAAGCTTTGTACTGGTTGGGCCTACCGCCCGGGAATTTGTTCCTCAGGAGTTTGAAGAAATGCATAACGTTTATTTTCGCGAAAGTATACGCTATGATGAGATGCCGGCAGTGGTAAAAGGATTCGATATTGCAATGGTTCCGTTTAAAAAGGATGAAGTGAGTGCAACCATCTTTCCGCTTAAATTATTTGAGTACCTGGGAACCGGTAAACCAGTGGTGTCTACAGATTTTAATATGGATCTTCTGGAGTTTACCTTTGATTCTGTGCGCTATTGCCACAATGCTGATGAGTTTTCTTCAGCCATTTCTTTTTATCTTGAAAATGATAACGAGGAAGCTAAAGCATTCAGGTTGTCAATTGCTGCTGATAATACATGGGCAAGGCGTATGTCAGAACTGGGCAGTCTGATCGCTGAGTTTTATCCCGAAAAAAAAGGTAAAAATTAACTTTTTTAACGTGAATTATGGGGCTTAATTTTGCCGATAGGCGTGGACGTTTGGCTAAGCCAAAGTACAAAATCTTCGTTCTCGGCATCACCAGCCTAACAAATTTTTCGGGAAGCAAAGTCAAAGCCCACTCCCTGCCTTTAATAGAAAAATTTTCAGCCGGCGTTTTTTGTTTCTTTTTGACGTCAAAAAGAAAGAAGCCCGTCCGGCCAGGACAGAAAGAATGCTCAAGTAATATAAAAATACAGTTTTTAGTACCACAAGTAATCTCTTAGATCCGTAATTGACGTTTTTTTAAGACAACATTTCCTTGTATAGATTGATATGTTTACTGATGGGATCATTGCGCTTGTACCACTCAAGAAGGCGCGCTCTGCAGCTGTTTAAAGTTGCCGCTTTTTCTTTTTTTGAAATAATTGCCTGTCTGATCAGTTTCCGCAGTTCAGCTACATCACCCGGATCAAATAAATAGCCACTTACGCCAGGCTCAATATAATCAATCATTCCCCCTGTTGCTGATGCAATCAGCGGTGTGCCACATAGTATAGCTTCGGTGCCGGTAAGCCCAAACGTTTCCTCCAGCGAGGGATTAATGAAAAAATCCATTGCACTGTAAATCAGTGAGTGAAATCTTTTATCGTGCACAGGTTCAAAGCGGATGATATTGATGGCGCGCTCATTGTTCGTGGTAACTTTTGCCCTGATTGCCCCAAAAGTTAAAATGGTAATAAACTTTTTCTCATCGGCTTCTAAACCCCCAATGGCCTCAAGCAAAAGCCAATAACCTTTTCTGTAATTTTCAAGATCATCAGCACCCGTTCCAAGTATCAGCGAGTCTGCAGGGATATTAAGGGCTTCCCTGGAAATAGTCTTGTCAATTCGTCTGAAACCGGCAATATCAAGCACACAGGGAATCTGATCGCATTTTACGCCAGGAAGATATTGTTTGATTTTTTGCAGTGTAAGCGTACTGCTCGCAATAAACCTGATGCCGGAAGAACGAATGCTTTCATGTTTTGTTCGCTGAAGCAAATCTTCTGCATTTTTGAAATTGGGATTACGCAACACGTCCTGTTCATAATGGAAACCACCTAATATCGGGTTCAGGTCGTGAGCGGTCCAAACCATCGGTTTTTTTATGGCTTTAAAAAAGGTCGGGACATCTACAAAGTCCGATATCCAGTGGAGGTGGATAAGGTCAGCACGTTTTACCCTGTCATCCTGTTCCAATCGGTAATGCGAAAAAGGAAAGCTAAAGATTTCATACTTTCCTGTTTGTCCTTCCGTAATTCTTGTGTTTTTGTCTATGCCCAGTTTCCTGGTTACCCGGTTGGTAAACGGCCTTTTTTGATCGGTCTTGTATACACCAGTTAAAAGATTTTCATTGAGGGCATGCATACAAAGCACTTCAGATTCGATGCCCTGTTCCAAAAGCGCCTGGTGAAGACGCATAACAGCAATTCCTGCCCCACCGGTAATATAAGCTGTAATATGAAGTATCCTCATCCGTTATGGTTAAAATTATGGCTGATCAAAAACGTCGCACCATATAAATTTATCTGTCATCACCCTTTTTGGATGCTCCTTCCCAATGCGGAAACCTAACCAGTTTTTTGGTGCGTATACCGTATTGTTTTTATCTGAGAGATAAGCGGCCCACCACGCAAAACTACTGTTGGAAATAATGGCGATGTCAGCATTTTTGATAATCTGAAAATCAGTGATCTCATTATTTGATGAGAATATATAGTTTGGCTGTTCACCAAAGTAGGTCTTTACATACTCAATATCATCACTCACAAAATAAACGATACAGTCTTTAGTATCGCCAAGGGCATCCAGTCTGGTTTTGAAATAAGACATCGGCAGGGAGATGTCTCTTTTGCCATAGTTCAGGTAATCCGTTCGCCGGATATGGACAACAATCGTTTTATTTGTCCGGAAAACAGGTCCGAATTCCGCTTCAAAAAGATCGGTGAATTGCTTTTTAAGCTTGATGTTGAATCCTCCTGGAATATTCCTGACATAAAAATCGGTTTGGAAGAAGCCCTTGTAGATGGTGCGTTCTTTCACTTCTACCGGCCGCGGAACCTGGATACTTTCAATGTAAATCTCGTTAAATTTCAATACTTTGGGCAACATGCGGGTATATACCGAATAGAGCTTTGAAGATAAGGTCAGGTTATCGAATGTCCCCAGGTCAAAATATTTGGTCAGGTAGGCATGATGCGGATTTACAAAAAAAAACGATTTTCCCTTGTTGTTTGCTTTTAAATACTCAAAGAAAGCGTACTGGAAAATCTGGTTTCCAAGCCTCCCGATAAATTTAACTCCGATCATAAATCTGCCTTTTTTAAAATATATTTATTGATGAATTCAGGGTAAAAGCGATAGGCATATACAAATGCATTGAGTGCATTTACCTTGAGTTCTCTCCACAAAATAACCTGTGATATGCTAAAACCGAAAATGTTGGCAATAAGGGTAGCATATGCCGCACCGATTACCCCGTACCGGTGGATGAGGAAATAATTCAGCGTCAGAATTACGCAGGTATTAACAATTA
Organism: Pedobacter suwonensis; assembly: GCF_900111825.1. Classification (GTDB taxonomy): domain Bacteria; phylum Bacteroidota; class Bacteroidia; order Sphingobacteriales; family Sphingobacteriaceae; genus Pedobacter; species Pedobacter suwonensis. Next base: position 37,791 of record NZ_FOJM01000003.1, on the reverse strand, counting down.
CAATGATAAAAGTAACCCTTGTTTTTCCGATGGAATCGATAATTACCCCAAATTGTCGCCCAAACGGACCGAATATGCAATAAAGTAAAGTGATGTTGAGTATAGGAACAGTATCGGCATACTTATCTCCCGCCAAAAGCTTAATAATCAGCCCGTCAAACAGATAGATGAAAATGATTGCGGGGATTACCATGGCCAGGATGGTGCCAACCGACTTCTCATACAGGTATTTAATGGCTTCCTTTCCTTCTGTTTCTATGCGTTTAGAACTTTGCGGAAACACAATAGTGGCTACAGCATTGGTAGGGATATCGATCAGATTGCCAATTCTCACTGCAATATTAAATGAGCCGGAGGCAGCCGGTGATATGATGCCTGCAAGCATCCACTGATCTATCGTACCAGAAAGAATGGAACTAACCGAGGTAGCAAATGCATATTTGCCATAATGGAATATCCGGCTGATCCAGTTTTTACTAAACCGGTAAGAGAAGCTGATAAAGTTTTTTACATAGGCCCAGGAGATGGCGATGCTGACCAGTACAGCTAAAATCTGTACATATACCAGTGTCATTAGGTTGGTCTTGATGCCAAAAAAAAGGCATACGAACAAGAATAAGCATAACACAGACTGTCTTGCCAAACCGCTGAAAAGCACGCCTGTATACTTGAAGTTGGCCTGCTCAATGCAATTAAACTGGGTTAGGATTCCGGAAAAAATAAATACAATATTATACAGGTGAAACATGGGTTCAAGTTCCGGTGCTTTGAGCAATCTGGAAAGATAACCTGCGAAAATCAGGTTCAATAAAATGCAAAGAACCGTAAGGCTTCCACTAATGGTAAGGGTTGCAGAAAAGATATCTGAATGTTCTTTTTTTTCAGATCCCGACATAAATTTGATCAATGCGCTCTGAATAAGTCCGTTACGGATAATTTCAAGGATCGTTACCGTTTGCAAAAATATTCCCCACACACCATAATCATTTTTTGTAAGAAGTCTTACCAGTACGAAGAATATCGCAAGGTTGATCAGTGTGCCGGAAAAGTTCTGCAGGATATTGATAATCCCGGATTTAATCCAATAGTTATTTTTTGTTCCGCTCATTTAAGCCTGATTTGGGGATAATGGTTTTCTTTTCAGATGTGTTGCTGCCAGTTCCAGTACGTCCTGATCACTTTTGGCATGGTATACCGCTGCATTTGAGAATTTAGGGTAGAGTTTTGTAAAACAACCAAAATAATGTTCCGGGCCTTTTTTAGATAAAAGGATATTTACGCCGCCAAAATAGCTGGCCAATGCACCTGTTCCGCCGTGTGTGGATATAAAATGTTCCGCATTGGCATATACCATCAGCTGGAAATGGTTAAAGTTTCTCGCTTTGCCCAGATTCTGTTTAAACATGTTTTCCATTAACAGCACTTCAGGGTGCTGCTGCTCAATCCAGTCGTATTCATTTAAATCGTAAATATCGCTGTTGTCATTCGTAATATTTTCAGGTCTGGGTCTGTTGTAAATAATCTGGTATTCAGCTTTATAGCTGTTGATCAGTTCATCTAAAAGTGCAATGCTTAAAAAACTGATCGGCGGACCGTCCCATTCCATATTATAGCGGTTGGCAATAATCAGGATAGGTTTGTTATAACGATAAATGTCATTGCCATACACCTCTTTTAATGGAACTTGTGCCCACTTGCGCATGTTGTAGTTTTGGCTGTAAAGAATCCGGGGTGTTTCAAAATTATAGTTTCCCGGCGTAGTTCTCGAATCAAATGTTTCAAGGTGTTCAGGCGAAAAAAAATACAGCTCGGAGGTATATTTTGCTCCTTCGGTTTGCAATAGGGTACCGTTTTTGAAATGCCAGTAGGCAAATGGCAGTGCAAAGGCCAGATCAGGTGTAAACTCCCCGCTAAATGATATTTTTTTATAGGGTTTTTTAATTACATAATCGCTGATCAGGTATTTCCACTGGATGACCTGGCATAGATAGGTGTCCCTGAAAAAATAGCGGTAATTCGCAGGAACGTTATAATGCCTGATTTTTGTATATAAGCCTAAAATTTTAACAATTAATTTCCTTAGCATGTCACAGGTTATTTTGTAGCTATTTTCATTTTTTATGCTGATGCCAGCCAGGGGTTTTGTGGTAATTTAGTCGTAAAGTTGCGTTAAGTAAAAGATAAGCGCTGCGCAACTTTAAAAATAATAGTTCAGGTTAAATTTTATGTGCCTGTAAAGGTGCCTGGCCACCCTGATCATCATATTGGTGGGATGCCGCTTCCAGTTCCGTTTAAAAGTACTGGGTTCTTCACTCGAGTTTTTTTGCTCAAAAAGACCCTGAAAGTCTTCATAGAACAATCCTTTACCCTTACGTTTAAGAAACGACATCATCATGCTGTATTCTGCCTTTTCTACATTAACACCTTCCTTATAATCGCCAAACTTGGTTAAAAAGTCACTTCTCCTCAGGTGTGGATGGTCACTGTACAGGTAGAATTTATTATAGGTACTCAGAATATCTTTAGGATTAAAATGCATTTCAGAGAAACCTTCAGCAAATGGTTTCAGAAAAGGAAAACGCTGATAGGCATAAAACCGAACGATATCCAGGGCGGGGTCATTCTGCATAAAACCGATTGATGCAGAGAGTTTCTCCGGAAACAGTTCGAGTGGAACAAAATCTTCCTGTACATAAAGCGTAAGGGGAAGTGTTGCGTTCCGCTGTCCTTTATTAATATTATTTCCTAGTCCGGCATTTTTTGGCGTAGTAATAAGCTTAAAACCAAATTCAGGCTGGAGTTTTTTAACCAGCACCAGGTTTTCGGCTGTACTGCAATCATCAGACACAACAATTTCACCAAATTTGCAACCCAGCGACGCGAAAGAGGAAAGTAATCTGGCAAGGGAGGCAGGCCTGTTAAAATGGGTAACCAGCAAGGTTACCTCTGGAAAATTGAACGCTTTTGACTGCATGTATTGATAAATTGTTAGCTGGAAAAGATTTCCACTGCTGGTCTTAACCTTTTGGGGCTACAGCTTACAGAAGCGGATCTGAACATGTATAAATTTATTATTTTATTTCAAAGCAAAAATTTTTTTGACTGTTTTTTTTACTTTGTAAAACCCTTTTCTGAAAACCCTTACATAATTGGGTACAATTTTGAAGTCTGCCCAGGGGGTCATTTTCAGATACCGGAAAAACTCGTTTTTGTAAAACTGGCTGCCATTATACGATGAATAGATCGGTTTAATATCAATAAAATGCATAATAAAGGGATCCTTTACGTCTACCCCGGCCTTGCAGTTCCAACGGTGGTCGAGTTCTTTCCAGCTATTGGCAAAAACTACGTTAAGGGCATATTGATCTGCTAAAAGCAGCGAATCTTTATTCTCCTCTACGCAGGTCAGTATTTTTTGAGGTATATTTTCGTTTTTCCATTTTTCAATATCAATTACCAGTAAACCCGCATTGAAATATTTTGTCTCCGGATCAAGCCCAAGTTCACGGTAATTAGGTATGCCTGCCCATTCGCAACTTACCGTTGCCGAATGGTCCTGTACGCAACCCACGGTTCTACCGTCCAGTTCCACCGACCATAACTCCGATATATCCCTGTTCACAATCATATCTACATCCAGATAAATGACCCGTTTTGCGGTATTACCTACAATATAAGGCGCGAACATTCGCATATAGGTAATCTGTGGCATCCCGGTACCGTCAATGGGGAGGTGCATATCCCTGGGCAGAACCGATTCCATCTCATGAAAGCTGAGGGTATAATCATTACCATCAACCATTGATCGTAACTTCTGAATGTTCAGTTTGGAAATTCCATTATCAATAATCGCGAAGGCAATCTGCTCACCGGTTTTATGATTGGCCTGTACCGATTTGATCAGGGGGGCCAGTAAAATGGCATAGTGGTTATCCGTTGCGATAACAATATGGATAGTTTCTCTTTGTTTGGACATTCGTTTGAAATAGAGGCTTTTTGTTTCGGTAGAACATACAAATTTAGGGAATTAAAATTATTATTCATCTTTTTAAACCTTATCGATCTAAATTTGAAGTTTTGACCCGCTTACCCATTCAAATATATTGCAAACCTTAAAATTATTGAAGTATTTATTTAATATTGTGTTTTAAAACATCAGTCATGTGGCCAATCAAAGTTCCTGAACATATTAAACAGTTTATCGATAAACGGTTCACCTCCGAAGAGTTGGGCGCTAAGGCCAGGGCCTCCTATAAAACGATCTCTAATGGTGTTCCGGAAGTATCTGTAGTGATGCCGGCATTCAACGAGCAGGATAATATCATACCTACCCTCGCCTCTTTGGCTGCCAATAAAACAAAAAGGGTGGTAGAAATTATTGTGGTAAACAACAATTCTACCGATCATACTGAAGCCCTTGTTAAAAGTACTGGTGTACCATGTATCCTGGAAAGCAGGCAGGGAATTACTTTTGCCCGTAACGCCGGCCTTGCGGTTGCCCGCGGTAAATACATATTAAATGCGGATGCTGATACCATTTATCCTGCAGACTGGATCGAACAGATGACTGTGCCGCTGGAGAACCCCGGCATTGCCCTTACTTATGGTAGATTCGCTTTTTTGCCTATTGCAGAAACAGGTCGCGCAACCTATTTTTTTTACGAACATCTGGCAAGGCTTTCGCGGTGGATGAATAAGGTTTTTAAGGAGGAGGCGGTAAATGTATATGGATTCAATTCAGGCTTCAGGCGCGAGCAGGGAATCGCCGTAGATGGTTTTAACCATCCACCGGGAACCAATGAAGATGGCTGGCTCGCGCTAAAATTGCGCAATAAGGGCTTTGGAAAACTCCACCTGGTTACCGCCATCAGCGCGCTGACCTGGACCACCGACAGAAGAATACAGCTTGACGGCGGATTAATAAAGGGCTCTGTAAAAAGGATAAAGCGGGTACTTGGGGGATAATTTCCCTGAAATCTGAGTTTGATCATCATGAAAAAAAATGCTGAAACAAGCTAACATCGACAGACTCCTCAAAAAAAATCGTCATCTCGACTGTAGCGAAGCGAAATGGAGAGATCTTTAAACTGAGTTCTTGAGATCTGGTTTAAAAGATTTCTCCCCGCCTATATCTGGCGAATAGCTTTAAAAGCCACATTATTTATTGAACTCAAATTAAAAGGTTAATGGATGGAGCCGAAAGCTAACAAGGATGATTACCTTGCAAAAACCGGCATCATACGCCTGGTGAAATCTTCTGCACCCTTTTGGTTGATATGGATTTCGTTATAAAAAAAGGTTGGGTCGTGCTGATAAATATCGCCAAAATTTAAATATTCAACCCCTTTATCCCTTTTCATCTGCAGGGTAAATTCAGCTATATTCTGTTTATACTGCTCATCAATTTTAATGTCGGCCACTGGTGCGGTAAATAAAATAAGTTCGATTTTATTGGCTTTACAAAGCGAAATGATGTCATTCAGGAATTTATATTTGCCTTTCAAATCAAAAGTCAGGTCTCTCAGTTTTGCAGGCCCTTTATAGGCCACATCAGGATAAAAGAAATCACCATAACTGTCGAAATCCTGGGGCAGTATATTAAATCCATCATTAATTACCTCGTGTATTCCCCATAGGGTGTTGTATTTGGCATACCGGTAAAAAGGTATATACCTGTATGCATACCACTCATATCCAAATTGTTTGAAGTGATCAAATACGACAGGCTCTTTAAGGTATGGAAAAAATTTAGGCACGGCAAAATCAAAAATTTCTTCTGTATTAGAGGAGAAGGGATCAATCTGCAGGTATAATTTTTTGATTTTATTGTTTTTCAATATAAACAGCTTCAGCATCAGGTACTGATCGGTAATCGAACTTCCATCTACAGAGATGTTGATCCCTTTCTTTTTTGTCTGCTGCTCGATCATTTTTAGGTCCAGCGATGTATATGCCCTTGAATTTCCATGAACGGCAAAATCAAACTTCTGGTTATTTACCTTGTCCAGCCACTGGATTTTGGTATAATTTCCTTTCTGAAATACATAGGTAAAACCTTCATCCAGCAACCAGAACAGGAGATAACAGATCAGAAGTAGTTTAAATAGCTGAATAAAAAAATTCTTCATGGCTAGAATTGAAAATAAATGAAACTGCTTTGTGATACCAGTACTCCGAATAAGGCAATAAGTAGGATTAAGGTGAGGTAGCTTAAAAAACGTACCGATTGATAGGCATAGAAATAATATTGCACCCTTTGATTCCCCCAAAAACCTTCAAAGATGAGCAATAACAAAATCAGTGGAAAGCCTACGGCGAAGTTGTAAAGATCAGCCCCTGTAGATTGCCTGATCTCAGCAATAAAGGAATGACCATAATCAAAAAGGTTTTTGATAATCGTAAAAGAATCATGGAGGTTATTAGCCCTGAAAAAAATCCATGCAAAACATACCGCTGAGAATGTCCAGAATGTACCCAGCCATCGCGGGAGTTTAAAATTGAAAAACTTTTTTCGCTGATTTAACGATTCAAGTGAGATCAACAAACCGTGAAGCGCTCCCCAGATAATAAAATTTACGCTTGCGCCGTGCCATACCCCTGATACCAGGAAAGTAATGAATAAGTTAAATATCCAGCGGCCCATTCCCACCTTGTTTCCTCCAAGCGGAATATAAAGATAATCTCTGAACCAGGTAGACAGGGAAATGTGCCATTTGCTCCAGAATTCGCGTATTGATGATGAGAAGTAAGGCTTGTTGAAATTTCTCATCAGGTCAACTCCCATCATTTTAGCTACGCCTATGGCGATATCAGAATAGCCTGAAAAATCGCAGTAAATCTGAAATGCAAAAAATATGGTGGCACAAAGAACAGATAAGCCATGGTATGATTCGGGATTGTTGTAAACCAGGTTCACAAAAAATGCCAGCCGGTCTGCCACCACTACTTTTTTAAACAGCCCCCATAATATTCGCCTGGCGCCGATAATCAGGTTGTCAGCCTCAAGCGGCTTTAAGTTATTAACCTGTGGAAGAAGTACCTGCGGGCGGTTGATGGGGCCTGCTACCAGTTGTGGGAAAAACGACACAAAAAGCGCAAATCTGCCAAAATTCTTTTCAGCAATCATATTTCCACGGTAAACCTCTACGGTATAGCTTATGCTCTGAAAGGTATAGAAAGAAATCCCGACAGGAAGAAGAATTTTTGCACTATGCAATAAGAGTGGTGATCCAAGCCATGCAGATGTGGTATTGATACTGTCGAGAAAAAAGTTAAAATACTTAAAGTAGAAGAGAAGCCCGAGGTTGGTGATGATACTGATGCAAAGGAGCATTTTTTTTCGCCGTTGCGCTGCCGTTTTCTCTATCCGCCTGGCTACGAAAAAATCTATGGTTGCAGGGAAGAAGAGCAGAAAGATGTATTCCCACTTCCAGCACATGTAAAAGAACAGGCTGGCAGCCAGCAACATCATCCACACATATTTTTTTGGCAAAAAATAATAAAGTAAGAGAACCGTAGAAAAAAACAGAAAGAAACTGAGGGAATTAAAGAGCATGCAGGTCTGAATTTCGAAACATCTAAGATATAAATAGAACCCTCATAAATGCAATTTTTTATTAAATAATCATTCCTTTTCTTTAGAATACTCAGTTGTAAAGCGGTGTTCATAAATCCGATTTTATAGATAAAAGGAATATAGATCAGATGCATTTGCTTAATCTGATCAGCTTTTCCTTAAATTTTAAGCCTTATTTAGTGTTATTATTATAAATTTGATCACGCATAGCAGTAGCTGGAACCGGGCCGAAACTGGGTAAACGGTTAGCTGCTACCCAAAAGCTGCAGATGAAAAGCATTAAAATGGACCCACAATTTTTTAAATCCGTAAGCAACCGATGATGAATCTGACTGAAAATCTGCAGGGCAAAAAAATTTCAGTTATCAGTGTAAATTATAATCAGCCAGCGGTAACCCAACAATTACTCGACTCCATTTTTACAACAAACACTTATCCCAACATCGAGATCATTATTGTGGATAACGGCAGCAAGGAGCATTTTATTCCTGTTTGGAAGGAGCGGTATCCTCAGGTTAAATTTATTCAATCGGAGCTGAACCTCGGGTTTGCAGGAGGAAATAACCTGGGGATCGCAGCAGCAGATGGCGATTACCTTTTTCTGGTAAATAATGATACCGAATTTACTCCCGGCCTGTTGGAAACGCTTAGTGCAACTTTTCAGGATTTTCCTGATACCGGGGTAGTCTGCCCAAAAATCAGGTATTTTGAGCATCCGGGGAAGATCCAGTACGTTGGTTTTACAGAACTTACCTCGATTACAGCCAGAAACCACTGTTTGGGTCAGTTTGAAGATGATCAGGGGCAGTACGACAACAAAGTCTTTATTACCGCTTTCGCGCATGGTGCAGCAATGATGATTTCGCGCGAAGTTTGCGGGCAGGCAGGATTAATGGCAGAGAATTTCTTCCTCTATTATGAAGAGATGGATTGGAGCCTGAACATCCGAAAAGCAGGGTTTAAGATCCGGGTGAATACGTTTGCCCAGATTTACCATAAAGAATCCGTTTCGGTCGGGGCAGATAGTCCGCTTAAAGTTTATTACATGAACAGGAACCGGATATTGCTGGTGAGAAAGCATTACGCTTTTTATAAACGGGCGCTGTTCTGCCTTTATTTTGGCCTGATTGTATTTCCGAGAAACTTCCTGAAATTCCTGATCAGAGGTAAGCTTAAACATATTAATGCCTTGTTCAAAGCGGTCTATTGGAATCTTAGCCACAATACCCACTCATTTTAACCCCAAAAACATATACCAATATATTATTTTATGCAAGTTTTCTTCATTATCGCTATTCTGCTGGTGTTTTATACCTATATCGGCTATGGGATTTTACTATATATCTTGATTTTGGTTAAACGTGTATTTGCTCCGGCCGTTCCTAAAGTTTTTGGTGATCAGGAGCTGCCAACCTGTACACTTATTGTTGCAGCTTTCAATGAGCAGGATTTTATTGAAGAGAAGATTAATAATACGCTGGCCCTTAATTATCCTGCGGGGAAGCTTCAGCTCATTTTTGTTACAGATGGCTCAACAGACCGTACGCCGGAAATTGTTTCGCGTTATCAGCAGATTCACCTCATGCATTCTGCAGATCGTAAAGGGAAAATCGCAGCGGTGCACCGCGCCATGGAAAGTGTTGATACCGATCTTGTTGTTTTTACTGATGCAAACACCTTTCTTAATGCAGATGCCCTGTTCCATCTTTGTAAACATTATGCAGATGAACGCGTGGGCGGGGTTGCAGGCGAGAAAAAAGTATATGCTGACAAGCACGCCGATGCAACTGCCGGAGAAGGGATCTACTGGAAGTATGAATCGAAACTGAAGGAATGGGATTCAGAACTGCATACTGTTGTAGGTGCGGCAGGCGAATTATATAGCATCAGGAGGTCACTTTATCAGCCCGTGCCGAAAAATAGTATCCTTGATGACTTTATGATCTCGATGCGGATTGCAGAAAAGGGTTACCGCATCAAATATGAGCCGGATGCTTTCGCTCAGGAAACTTCCTCTGCAAATATCAGTGAGGAACTCAAACGTAAGGTCAGGATTGGAGCCGGAGGCATCCAGTCGGTTATCTGGTTAAAATCGCTGATGAACCCTTTCAGGGATCCCATACTTACCTTTCAGTACATCAGCCACCGTGTGCTGAGGTGGACACTGACGCCGCTGGCGCTCATTGCTGCCTACCTCACTAATGTGCTTATTATAGCACAGTACGGCGGCAATATATATTATACCCTGTTTTTATTGCAAACGCTGTTTTACCTGATGGCACTTTGCGGTTTCTGGCTGGAAAAGCGGAAAATCAGACTTAAGATTTTATTCATTCCCTATTATTTCTGTATGATGAATTATGCGGTAGTGGCAGGTACTTTACGGTTTTTTAAAGGAAAGCAATCAGCGGTATGGGAAAAGGCAATCAGGAAATAAATCCAGTGATATTAGACAATATTTAAATTTAAAGCCTAAGTGTATGTTCCGGCACCAAAGCCATCGTATAGACAAATCTTTTGTTAATTCTATATTTGTTTTTCACACATTAAGGCGGTCGTGGTCGTCATGCTGAATTTATTTTACAAGAGGAAAGTAGTTTGTTCTATGGCCTTGAAGCTACTTCGTGGTCAGCATCTTTCCAGCTCCTAAAAGGCATTTATTTCGAAAAAAACATTTAATACTCAAACATTGTCTAATCCTTCTTCCATTTAAAGCTAATTTCGTCTGCTGATGTTAAACTGGATCCCGGCAGAGAAAAGGTTGAGCAGAAACTCTGATTTTTGATAGGTATTTACCGTCCTCGAAGTTCCGTTTGCATCTGTTAAATCCTGGCGTTCATACGAATAAAAATAATCAAGACTACTTTCTGCAAATAAATTCATGTAAGGGAGTAAATTGAGCTTCACACCAATTACAGGCGACACAACCAGTCCGTTTTTTGATGACTCCGCATACCTTGCCGTCGCCGCAAACATGGTAGTGCCTGGATAAGTATTTCCGCTAAACCGATTGGAGCGGTAGCCCAGGTCTATTCCAAAATAGGGTTGAATCCGGGAATAGGTAAAGTTCTTTTCAAAGCCCACTTTGAAGGCAAAATCGGTCACTGTACCAACAGCAGTTTCACAGTTTGCGCAGGTATTGTTAAAGGTGATGTCTTTTCTGTAAAAATTCCCCCCAACCCGGTAGCTGATCTGGTTATCATTGAACTTCATCAATAGTGCATTGGCATAGGTATGGTTAAAATCCTGGTAGTTGGTCTGGTTGAGTATTTTGGGCAGTTGCATGATGCTGTAGGCTCTTAAACCGATGGAGTAATTATAGTCTGCACTGGTTTGAGAAAAAATGAGTGATGATTGTGCAAGAAGGATTAAAAGGAGTACAATTTTTTTCATTTAAGTTAGGGATATCAACATCAAAAGTAAAGATATTTATCAGAAGTAGATTATTGATAAGCATTTATATTTTAAATGCCAACAGCTTAGAGGCGCGGGAATAGAAAATCATTTTTTTACATTCTTATTAATTGAACTGAGCTTGTCTGTCATTTAGCTAAAAAAAATACGTATGTTTGCTCGCTTAAAAGGTTATCAAATAAAGTATATGAAAGTTGCGCTAATAACAGGTGTTACAGGCCAGGATGGGGCTTATCTTGCAGAATTTCTGCTCAAAAAAGGATACAAGGTTCATGGTTTGAAGAGGCGGTCGTCGTTATTTAATACCGATCGGATCGATCACCTGTATCAAGATCAGCATGAAAGCAATGTTAATTTCAAACTTCATTTTGGCGACCTTACGGATTCCACAAACCTGATCAGAATTATCCAGGAGACACAGCCGGACGAAATTTATAATCTGGCAGCGATGAGCCATGTGCACGTGAGCTTTGAGATGCCTGAATATACCGCTAATGCAGATGGAATAGGTACGCTTAGGCTTTTGGAAGCCATCAGGATACTCGGACTAACCAAAACCAGGATCTATCAGGCCTCTACTTCAGAATTATATGGACTGGTACAGGCGGTGCCGCAAAGCGAAACCACGCCTTTTTATCCGCGATCACCCTATGCTGTGGCGAAAATGTATGCTTATTGGATTACGGTAAATTACCGTGAAGCTTATGGCATGTACGCCTGCAACGGCATTCTCTTTAACCACGAAAGCCCCTTAAGGGGAGAAACTTTTGTAACCCGTAAAATCACCCGGGCTACGGCTAAAATTGCCCTTGGTTTACAGCAATGTTTATTTTTGGGTAACCTCTCTGCCCAGCGGGATTGGGGACACGCAAAAGATTATATTGAAGCCATGTGGCTGATCTTACAGCAGGAAAAACCTGAAGATTATGTAATTGCAACCGGGGTGACCACAACGGTTAGGGATTTTGTACGAATGAGTTTTGCCGAACTGGGAATAGAGGTAGAATTCAGTGGAAAAGATGAGTATGAAAAAGGAGTTGTAATCGGTGTTGATGAAGAAAAGATGGCCGGTTTGGGATTAAATGCAGATACTTTAAAACCAGGCCAAACGGTGATCCAGGTTGATGCCAAATACTTCAGGCCAACGGAAGTTGATTTGCTGCTTGGCGATCCTACAAAATCAAAAACCCAGTTAGGTTGGGAGCCTAAATACGATCTGCCTGCACTGGTGAAAGAAATGGTGCATTCAGATTTGCAGGTCATGAAAAAAGACCAGTATTTAAAAGAGGGCGGGTTCAACACGCTGAACTATTTCGAATAATCAATAATTAATAGTACTTCCTATACCTGATAAAGTTGAAAAACATATTTACAACCTTACTATTTCTGATCATGCTGACTGTTTTCCAGCAGTCAATGGCTCAGACCAATTATGCAAATGTAAAAGTCGACGACCTGAATGATACGCAGATCAGACAATTGATCCAGCGTGCCGAATCTATCGGTTATAATGATGCACAGTTGGAGCAGATGGCCGCTGCACAAGGGATGAAAGGTGAGGAAATCCAAAAACTGCGGATAAGGGTAGAGAAAATCCGAAAGCAGGATGGAACAACCAGTGGTACTACAAAGGGTAATAACACTTCGAATAGCGGTACAGAGGAGGGCGATGACCGGTCAAGAACAGCGGTCAGGATCAATCGTGATTCAGCGAATATTACAAAGGCGAACAACACAAATAATAAAAACACAACTGACCTCAATATCTTCGAGGGTTTAAAACCTAAAATTTTCGGAAAAGAACTTTTCTCCAGCAGTGGTCTTACATTCGAGCCCAATCTTAGAATAGCCACTCCTAAAGGTTATGTCATTGGTCCGGATGATGAACTTTTGATCGATTTAAGTGGCGATAACGAAGCCAGTTATAAACTGAAGGTTAGTCCTGATGGAATTATACGTGTACAGTATGTCGGAAATATTTCTGTTGGTGGCCTTACTATTGAACAGGCGATCAGCAAAATACGAAGCAGTCTCGGCCCGACCTACCCCGCATTAAAAACGGGCAGGACAAGTGTGGCGGTAAATCTGGGCAATATCCGGACAATCAGAATTACCCTGGTTGGTGAAGTGGTAAAGCCTGGCTCGTATTCCCTTTCTTCCCTGTCAACCGTATTTAACGCTTTAAATGCTTCAGGTGGGCCAAATGAAAACGGATCCTTTCGTAAAATTCAGGTCATCAGGGGTAATAAAGTGGTAACCACTATTGATGTGTACGACTTCTTGCTCAATGGTGTCCAGAAAGGGAATATCCGTTTGCAGGATCAGGATGTAATTAATATCCCTGTTTACGAAAAACGCGTTGAAATGTCTGGTGAAGTGAAAAGACCAGCCTTGTTTGAGGTCGTATCAGGTGAAAGCCTGGCTGATGTGCTGCGTTTTGCCGGGGGCTTTTCAACCGAAGCTTATAGCGCCAATATCAAAGTATTGCAAACTACCAGCAGAGAACGCAAAATTGTTGATGTTCCGAACACACAATTTAGTAGCTATACGCCTCAAAATGGAGATAAATTTATTGTAGATGCCATTTTAGACCGTTTTGCCAATAAGGTGGAAATCAACGGGGCTGTTTTTCGTCCCGGGATGTATGCTCTGGAAGATGGTGCTACTTTAAAAAGCCTGATTACGAAAGCCGAAGGTTTGAAAGAAGATGCCTTTTTAAACAGAGGTTATATTAACCGTTTAAATTTCGACAATACCGCCAGTTTGATTTCTTTTGATGTGGCGAAGATTATGTCTGGTGCACAAGCCGACATCCCGCTTCAGCGAGAGGATAAGGTAACAATATCGTCTTTGTTTGACCTGAGAGACGAATATAAGCTCAGTATCCAGGGAGAGGTAAGGCAGCCTGGCACATTCAATTATGCAGATAATACCAGTGTTCAGGATTTAATCCAAATGGCGGGCGGATTTAAAGAAGGTGCTACGCCCAGCCGGATTGAAATCTCCAGAAGGGTTAAAAGTGCTGATACTGTAGGTAAAACTTCCCGTACAGCAGAAATATTTACCCTTTCCGTTGACCGGAATCTGAAAATTGAGGGACCGACTTTTGTTTTACAGCCTTTTGATATTGTATCGGTAAGAAATGCTGAAGGTTATTCCGTGCAGAAACAGGTCAAACTTGAAGGAGAGGTTCTGTATCCGGGAGTATATACCATTACCAATAAAAATGAGCGTATTTCTGATGTGATCAAAAGAGCCGGCGGACTCACTTCTTATGCCTACGCTGAAGGGGCCAGTTTAAAGCGTCCTGGAGCAGAAAAGGTAAATCCAACCGATAAGAATGCAATCAACAACAAAGAAGAGGAAGACAAAAAATACCTTAACTTAAAACGTGCTCAGGAAGCGGGCACAAAAGATACTATATCGGCTGAGATCGAGCAGAGACTCATTCAAAGTGATTTGGTTGGTATTAATCTGGAACGCATCATTGAAAAACCACTAGGCAAATATGATTTGATTGTTGAAGACGGGGATGTGATCCGTGTTCCGCGTACTTTACAAACCGTTAAGATTACAGGAGAAGTGCTCAATCCCAATAGTATCGTTTATCTTCCGGGAAAAAGTCTAAGGCAGTACATTAATGGTGCGGGTGGTTTTACTTCAAACGCAAGAAAAAGTGGAACCTATATCAAATATGCCAACGGTTCTGCAGCGGCAGTAAGCAAATTTTTGTTTTTCAATAATTATCCTGTTGTTAAACCAGGTGCAGAGATCCTGGTGCCAAAAAGAGCAGAAAGGGAACGCTTAAGTGCACAAAGCTGGATTGGAATTGGAACAGCAATTGCTTCTTTGGGGGCAATTATCGTTAGTGTATTGAGGTAAGTTATGATTATGCAAATCTAAAACAGCAACAAGATTCTGAAATCCATGGACAAAAGTCAACCTATACAAGAAAATGAAGTTTCATTAAAAGGGATTATATTTAAGCTATATGAATGGTGGAAGTATCTTTTGTCTAAATGGTTAATCATCTTACTTTTTAGTGTAATAGGAGGCATTTTAGGTTTTACCTATGCGTATATTAAAAAGCCCGTTTATATTGCAACCACTACCTTTGTATTGGAGGAAGAAAAAGACGGTGGCGGCTTGGGTAGCCTATCTGGCATTGCGATGATGGCTGGAGTAGATTTAACAGGAAGTGGGGGTAGTATTTTTCAGGGAGATAACATTCTTGGATTATATAAGTCTCGAACAATGCTTGAGCAAACGCTGCTCACCCCTGTCAATATTTCGGGTAAAAAGCAATTATTGGTAGAACGGTATATTGATTTTAATAAACTTCGGAAAAAATGGGAGAAAAAACCAGAACTTTTAAAACTGAAATTTAATGCTGACAGTTTGCGGGATGGTCGTTTCGCATTAAATCCAAATCGGTTACGCGACAGTATTTTAGGTGTAATTGTAACGGATATTAATAAAAACTATTTAACGGTGGCTAAACCTGACAAGAAATTAAGTACGATACAGGTTGATGTCAAATCAAAAGATGAATTTTTTGCTAAATCTTTCAATAACGAGTTGGTTAGGAATGTTAATCAATTTTACATTAACACCAAAACTAAAAAAACCTTGCAGAATGTAAAGATTCTACAACATAAAAGCGATTCGGTTAGGAAAGTGATGAATGGTGCAATTTACAGCGCAGCCATTGTAGCTGACGCCACTCCAAACCTCAATCCTACTAAACAGGTACAGCGGGTGGCCCCGGCGCAAAAAGCCCAGTTTTCTGCAGAGACCAATAAAGCTATCCTGGCTGAAATGGTGAAAAATCTGGAGATGGCTAAAGTGTCTCTATTAAAGGAAACGCCTCTAATTCAAGTTGTGGATGAACCCATCTACCCGTTAACCGTTGATAAGTTAGGTAAGATTAAAGGTGCATTGATAGGTGGGATATTATTCGGGTTTTTAACTGTTTTCTTTCTGCTAGGAAAATTGATCCTCAAAAAAGTAATGGCTAGTTGACTTATAGGGCAATAAAATACCCGATCCTTGATTTTGAGAGATTCGGCTGTACAAATCCCCATTTTCAGACATTTCATATTTAGTTCCCCTGATGTCATGAATATTTAAATTAAAATGATCTAAACTCCGTTTTAGAAAGACGATAAAAATAATGAGCATAAAGAAGAATTTCCTGTATAATGGTATTTTGTCTGCGTCAAATTATATCTTTCCATTCTTAACCTTTACCTATGTTTCAAGGACCCTGGGCGTGGAGAATTTGGGTAAATGTAGTTTTGTAGATGGAATAGTTAATTATTTCCTTTTATTCGCCTCTCTAGGTATAGGCACCATTGGAGTAAGGGAAATTGCGAAGACAAATGATGATTCGAAAGCTAAAAGCAGGGTCTTTTCAAGTTTGCTGATCTTTAACTTAATCTCAACAGTTATTGTCTGCATTGTTTATGTCATCGGCATGGTTTACGTATCCAAATTGGCCGCCTATAAGGAGTTACTTTATATTGGGCTGGCAAAAATTATTTCTACGCTATTTCTCATAGAATGGTTTTTTATTGGTATTGAAAATTTTAAATTTATTACCACAAGAAGTATCCTTATTAAGCTGATCTATATTGCACTGGTGTTTTTACTTATTTCAGACAGCCAGGATTATAAACTTTACTTTCTGTTAACCGCTGTTTCGACAATCATTAATGCCCTATTTAATATTTTCCATGCCAGAAAATTTGTCAAATTTAGTTTCAAAGGTTTAGCAGTTCAGAAATATATACGGCCCATGTTAATTATGGGAATGTATGGGTTGTTAACCTACATGTATACCAGTTTTAACGTAATTTATTTAGGATTTATATCAGGAGATAAGGAAGTTGGCTACTACACTACCGCAACTAAAATATATACCATTCTGCTCTCCGTTTTTACCGCTTTTACCAGTGTAATGCTTCCTCGTATCAGCCTTTTGGTTGAGGAGAAAAAGTTTGAAGAAACACGGGTACTGATCAATAAGTCATACGAAATACTTTTTTGCATTAGTATACCCTTGCTTGTTGTTTGTGGTTTCTTAGCACCACAAATTATTGAATTAATTGCCGGAAAGGGCTTTGAAGGGGCCGTTCTGCCCATGCAGATTATCATGCCACTTTTGTTAATCATCGGTGTAGCTCAAATTTTGGTGGTTCAAATTTTAATGCCATTTAATAGCGACAGATCTGTATTTATAAACTCTTTAATTGGAGCGGCTATAGGGGTGATACTAAATCTTCTATTAATTGGTAAATTACATAGTGTTGGTTCGGCAATTGTATTGCTTGTATCAGAACTTGCGGTTGTGATTTCGGCAGACTACTTTGTAAAAAAAGAAATTAATTTTACCATCCCCTACAAAAGTTTTATCACCAATTTATTGTTTGCTGTACCTTACATTGCATTTTGTTTGCTTGCACAGGCAGTATTTATTAGCAGCTTTGTTATTGTAATTTCAGTTTGGATAGTTTCTTGTATTTATTTTGTCCTGATACAGAAATATTTTATAAAAAACGTGTTGTTTCTGCAAATAGAAGAGAAATTAAGGGGTATCGTTTTCAATAAATTAGCCAAATAATATGGATGTTTCAGTTATTCTTGTCAACTATAATACAAAAGATTTATTAAGACAATGTCTTCTTTCTATTTTTGAAAAGACTTTAATGGTTACTTTTGAAGTAATTGTGAGTGATAATGACTCAAAGGATGGTTCATTGGAAATGCTTCATGAAGAGTTTCCAAATGTAATAGCACTTCAAAATAACGCAAACTTGGGTTTCGGTAAAGCAAATAATAAAGCAATTTCAGTGGCGAAAGGTAAATATCTGTTTCTTTTAAATACAGATACCTATCTGCTGAATAATGCAATTAAGATCTTATTTGATTATATGGAAAATCCTCAGCATAATAGGGTAGGATGCTGTGGTGGAGACCTGTTTGATGCCCGGGGGGGAAAGCAAGCTTCATTTGGGAATTTTCCGTCTGTTTTAGATGCAATTTCCCAAATAGGATTTTACCGTTTCTATAAGAATTATTATAATAAGCATATTTCAGCGGGGGCCATTAATCCAGACCAAACCATTAAGGAAGTAGACTTTATATGTGGGGCTGATATGTTTATCCGAAGAACATTGCTAGATCAGATCGGCGCTTTTGACGAGGATTTCTTTTTATATTTTGAAGAAACGGAGCTTTCTTACAGAATAAAGCAGGCGGGATTTAAGTCGGTGCTTGTTCCCCAAGCTGAAATAGTTCATCTGGAAGGTGGCTCGCAAGGAATGGAAACCTTCAATTTTTTCAAAACAAGTGTTTTTGCAAAAAGCAGAAAGTTATATTTTAAAAAAACCAGCGGGGCATGGTCTGCAACTTTTGTGACATTGATATTTATGTTCCAAAGTTTTCTTCTTTTTTTAATGAAGGGAAATAAAAATTATCTTAAACAAATGGTGGCTATTTTTAAGGCTTAGCCATATTAGTATTTAATAATAATGAAACATTTAATGACATTTCTGGTCCATTTTCGATTATACCTGTTTAATGCTTTTTTTACGAAAATCCCTTTTAATTTTTTAAGAATGTTCTTCGTTAGAAGATATATTACGGTCGGTAAAAATTCATTTGTATCCATGAATGTGAAATTGCTTAATTTGCAGTTAAGCAAAAGCCAGATTTGCATCGGCGACAATTGTATCATAAATCCTGGGGTTTTGCTGGACGGGCGAATTGATAAAATTATTATTGGCAACAATGTGGATATCTCAAGAGACGTTTATATTTATACCGCACAACATGATCCGCATTCTGATAACCATGAGGTAAAAACAGGCAATGTGATTATTGAAGATCATGTTTGGGTAGCTTCCAGGGTAACCATACTGCCCAATGTTACATTGGGAAGAGGCTGTGTAATAGCCTGTGGCGCAATCGTAACAAAAGATGTTAAATCACTTGCAATCGCCGGCGGGATTCCTGCAAAACAAATTGGCGACAGGAAATCGAATTTAAGTTATACCATAAATTATCAACCCCCATTTTATACATAAAATGATATATATAATAGAAGCATTTGTAGAGGATTATTTGCATGTATTGGCCAATGTTAATATTATAAAAATATTTAGAAATATTTATACAGATAAACCCATTGTTTTTACCTCGCCTAAAAAGCATAATGAGCAGGTTAAGGAATGTTTCAAATCAGCAGACCCTTTAATCTCCTTTGAAAGTGTTCCTAATCTGAATGTAGCCACCACTAATATATTTAATCGGGTTTATCTTATTTTGTTGCGGATACAAAGAGATATTTCGTTACTTAACAAGGTTTTTAAAAAGTGTAAGCCGGGCGACATTGTGGTAGTTACGCATATCTACTTCCCTTGTTTGGTATTGCTTAAGCTGATCAAAAAAAAATACCCCTTAGTAACAACACTGTCCGTTATTCATGGAGATGTGGAGTACGTTTATTATCCAAAAACCAAACAACAAAAAATAGTTGGGTTTTTCCATAAGCTAATGTTTAAAATTAAGGCAAAGCAGTTCTATTATATCTTTTTAACTCCAATTTCAAAACAGATTCTACTGGAAACAAAAAAAACCACTCACGCAGAAACACTTGCTATTGAACTTCCTCCGTTTCCGAATGATCATTCGTTTAAGGATAGCCTTACTTTACCGCGCGATGTTTTAAAGATAGGGCATGTTGGCTCGGCTGGTGTGAGAAAAAATGTTCATCTATTTTATGAACTGGCCGTAAAGCTGAAAGTAGAAATTGAGGGTGGGACGCTCCAGCTCAGTAATGTTGGTGTGTTAGAGACTAGTATTGAGCCATTTTTAAGCCCACTTATTATCGATTTTGTGAATCAAACTATCGATAAACCTTTATCCAGGGAAAAGTATAACGAAAAAATCTCCGATTTACATTATGCCATCTTTTTCTATGGTAAAGACGATTTTATATTGAGGAGTAGTGCTGCTTTTTTTGATGCTATTTTTTATGAAAAACCGCTTATTGTGTTAAAAAATACCTTTTTTGAAGATGTATTTAAACGCGAGGGAGAAATAGGCTATTTGTGCGAAAATTTAGAGGAAATGGCTATACTGATCAATCAATTGCTCACACAGCAGCGTTATCATGAAGAAAAGTATGTTTTAATGGTAGAGAATATAAGAAAATACAAATCTAAACTAACAATAGATATTATCTCTTCTGATCTAAAAAATGGTATGGAAAGCCTTGGTATTATATGTCCGGCAACAAGCTGATCATCATATAAGTTTGATGAGAGGTTGCATAATAAATAGTGAGAGCATAAGATGGTATTATTAATATTTACTTTATTTCTTTTTCTGTCTTTTCTGGCATTGTTTGAAATCAAAGACAAGAATACAGAAATTCTGGTTTTCATGTTTTGTAGTTTACTGCTGATCTTGTTTGCTGGGTTTAGAGGTGAAGGCATGGATAGGGATTACGCAAATTATAAAGAGATTTTCTTAAACTTAACTGAAAACAGCACCTATTACGTAGAGCCCGGTTTTATTATCATCACAAAGGTGGTCAATTTTTTTTCGGGCACAGCTGTGTTGCTGTTCCTCCTGTTTGCTATACTTGCGGTTACGATTAAATCATATGCTATTTCCAAACTATCCGATTTTCTGTTTGTTAGTTTGCTAATCTACTTCAGCAATATTTATATCCTTAATGAACTCACACAGATCAGGGCCGGAGTAGCCTCCGGGTTATTGCTTTTAAGCATTGTCCCGTTGCAGGCGAAAAAGAATTACAAGTTTTTTTTAATTGCTTTTACAGCCGTACTTTTTCATCTTACCTCATTGGTACTGTTTCTTATATGGTTTTTGGATACAGATAAAATCAATAAGAAAGTTTGGTTTATCATTATTCCGCTAAGTTATATCGCGCTTTTTATAGGCTTATCTCCTATTGATTTATATAAATTAATACCAATTGAGTCTATACAGGCAAAAATAAATACCTATATTCTGCTACAAGAATCCGGCGATGAGAAGGTTAATGTAATCAGTACATTGGTGCTGTTAAGACTTGTGGTGATCTTTTATCTGTTAAAATACATAGATAAAATCCAGGTAGAAAATAAATATGCTATCGTTCTTACCAAAATCTATATTATCTCTTTAGCAGTGCTTATCGTCATGTCACGTACAGCTGCGGTAGCTTTAAGATTTAATGAATTTTTTGTGGTGGTAGAAATGTTCACTTTACCGCTTATCATTTATACATTCCCTCCAAAATTGAGGCTTATACCCAGGATTATCATTGTCGTATTTGCCGCTGTTTTATTGTTCTTTCACTTCCGGTCTAAAACCTTACTTATATTTGAATGATTTTATCTTTTGACATACAGTTTGTTATCGTCTTATACAAGTGTAAGCTCGAAGAGTCCATAAGCTTTGTCTCGCTCAGTGCTGCATTAGCGAAACAACCGGATTCGCAAGTTGCCAAACACAGCTTATACGTGTATGATAACAGCCCCTATATACAGCAACCCACACCCGAAAGTAACGTTTGGGATATCTGCTATCAAAGTGATTTAGCAAATGGAGGCTTAAGTATCGCTTATAACACAGCTGCGCAGTACGCTAAAAATAATAACAAAAAATATTTAATGCTATTAGATCAGGACACGCTGTTTCCTGAAAATTCTTTAGCGGTTTATTTAGAAGGAATTAATTCACATCCTGATATTAAGCTGTTTGCCCCCATCATGAGGATTCAGAACGGACAGATTATGTCACCCTGCAGATACATCTATAAGTGGGGTAAATTAATAGATCACATCGTTCCGAGAGTTGACAACCTAGCGGTCCATGTTCCGGTAAACAGCGGACTATGTATCCATCTGGAAAGCTATTTTGATGTGGGGGGCTATAATGAAAAAGTTAAAATTGATGGTGCCGACTTCCAGTTTATCAGCAGGTTTCAGAAAAAGCATCAACAATTTTATATACTTGACCTCACCTTGCATCAGGATTTTTCAATGTTCGAAGAGGACCCGGATAAAATAATAACCAGATATAAATTATTTTTGAAAGATGTGAACAATTTTGAAACACATCATTGGTTGGATCGTTTCTATTTCTATAGAATTATTTGTATCCGCACTTTGAAATTAACTTTACAAACAAGAAAGCTGGAAATAATGCGCATTTTTTTTAAAAATTTATTCCAATCTAATGTCTAAGGATAATATTGTGATATTGATGGCGACCTACAATAGCCAGCAATTTCTAAGGCCACAGCTTCAATCGATTGTTGAACAGTCTTTTCGTGATTGGAAGCTTTATATTCGGGACGATGGATCTCAGGACAACACGCTTGAAATTATACAGGATTTTGTAAATAAAGATGAAAGAATTACGCTGATCAACGATCGTCAATCAAATATGGGTGCTGCCCGGAGTTTTATGCTTTTGCTGGAGAACATCGAAGCTGATTATTTCTTTTTTTGCGATCACGATGATTTTTGGCTGCCTGAAAAAGTGGAAAGATCTATGCTTGAGATGAAAAAATTAGAGCGTCAACATCAGCAGGTCCCGATTATCGTTCATTCTGACTTATACGTCGTAGATCATGAACTGAATGTGGTGAATCAGTCTTTTTGGAAATCATCTGGTATAAAGCCAAAATTTCTGGCTGAAAAAAACATTATTCAGGTATTTAATTGTGTAACGGGTTGTACCATGGTATTTAATAAAGCTGCCAGAAATTGTAGCCTGCCCTATCATTCCATGGCACCAATGCACGATTGGTGGATCACGATTAAAGTTTTACAAAACAAGGGTATTGTTTTTGGAATTGACGACCCATTGATTTATTACAGACAGCATTTGTCAAATGTAGTTGGGGCTAGAAATGTAAATCTTCAATATTTTATCAATAAGGTTTTAGGGTTAAAAACTACCCTTGAGAACCAAAACAAACAAATCCAGTTCCTGAAAGCGATAAAAGGGATTGGGCCCTTTAGCTATTACTATTATAAAATTTTATATACTTTAATAAGAAAAATGTGAGCGTAATCAATCCAACTTCTGCGAAGAAGGGAGTCTTCCATTTAATTGTACCATTGATTTTGGTGCTTCTTTGCAATTGTAATTGTGGAGCAAGCAATAAGGTACTTACTTTACGGTATTTTGGTGCAAAAGGGGATGGAAAAACCAATGATACCAAAGCATTTTTAAAAGCTTTAAAAGCAGCACAGGATATGGATGTGGTATTATCCGGCGAAAACTTAACCTATGTAATTACAGGGCAACAAAACTTAGCACTCAAAAAGATGGTGCTTAAAGGTTTGACGGTAAAGATTTTCGGCAGTAATGCTCAACTGGCCTTAAATATAAATTGCAATAACGTTTCAATAGATCAGCTAAAAATAATTGGTTCCCGTGGGCAATCAGTAGAAAACTGGAAAGTGTTTGGGAAAGAGCATCATATCAACAGCATCATGCCCTCAAATGCAGATGTTATCCTCATTAATGCAACAAGAAAAGATGCTAAAATCAATATCGCTCATGTGGAGGCCATTAATATCCATGCGCGTTCATGCATCACCGTCATTACGCTTGGTGATGTAGAACTGTCAAATGTTTCCTTCAGAAACATCAGTAATAAGACTATTCATGTATATCATACGCTGGATGACGGAAAAACGGTGGGAGGATCAACACATCTTAAAAATGCAACAGCTGTAGATGTTGGAATATTGCCAAAAGTAATCCTGGTCAACGGGAAATCATACCTCACCTCTGCTGGTTTATACATGCCCCAGGAGAGTTTTAATTTTATCGTTAGTTTTGGTACTTATTATGCATACCATATCAAGGTGAACAATTATGGTTCTACAGGCTTAACGGCTGACAGGAATGAGTATTTTGAAGCCGATCTTGTCAATATCAATAATTCATCCAATCAAACCTACTCTAATAATTCATCTGCTGCGCTTTGGTTTGAAGCCTGTAAAAAAGTACGTGTGATATCGGCCAGTTTGTCCATTGATGACCGTGGACCTAGAGATCTTGATTTTGACAGTTCTGCTCTTCATATCTTCGGCAACAATTCATCCGTTATCATTGATACTTTAACGATAAAGGGAGGAAAGAAAACCGTACTCAATAAAGGCATTCGAGGTTCATTGGCAGGGGAAAATAATATTAAACTTGGAAACGTCACTGTTCAGGGTAATTATAAGAACGCTGGCATTGCTTTTGGCATCCTGGATACGGGCAACAAATCCTCTATTAACATAGCGCATCTTAATTTAGTGGGTAATAAGGCTAATTTTCATGGTATAAACAAGGTTGAGATAGCAGCAGTAAATGGTACTTACAAAAATGAAGAAGTTAACTTTTACATTGATGATGCAGGTACAGGTACAGAAAAATTAAGTATTGGCAAAACCAATATCACAAATTTTGGACTGAGCAAAAACATCAGAAATTTTTCTGTTGGACAAAATCTGTCTAAAACGGGTATTGATATCAAACGGATTAACTAGATGCATAAGGTTAGGTTTTATTTGATTTTATTAGGGGAACTAGTTTTAAGCCCGTTTCTATATTTAAATAACTACTGGAAATGGAATTTTGGCAAGTGCCCTAAAAGCCCTGCATTGAGGCAGCGGCTTAGTGCCGATGATAACAAAATTTCGGTCTGTATTCATGAATGGGGAGGATATCATGCTGTTAGGCAAAAGAAATTAAAGGTAGCTGAAGAATTTACCTGCGGGCTTAAATTTCAACTGGAAAGATTTAAAAATTATGCTGGCAACAGGCAGGTGGATATCTGTCTAACCTTATCCGAAGCCTGGCGAAAAAAGGAAGCGCTTGTAACCTGTAATGTTTTGGAAGTGGGAAATGAGGGCATGGATTTTTCGGGCTACGCGGAATTTTTTGAAACGATCAGGGAGAAACCGAATCATTATGTCATCTTGACAAATACCTCGGTTCATCAAATGCAAACTGAATTTTTAGATTCCTATATCGATTATATGGAAGCTAACGATACAGTTGGTGTTTTGGGTATATCATATGCCACCAAAATGTACCAGAGTATTATTCGTAATAATTTTAAGCCTCATGCACAAAGTTTCTTTTTGTTAACAACCAGGGCTATTTTACAGGAGATCGTTGACATTAACGGAAGCTTTCCCGGCAAGGGCATTACTGATAAAAGACTCCTGATCAGAAATGCAGAAATTAAGCTATCAGGCATTGTTCTTAAACTGGGATATGAAATTGCCCTGGTACAGGAAGACGGATCTGTTTTTAAATATGATTCGAGTGTTCTAAGCGACAACGGCCGGTGCAGATGGACTATCCCGATGGGGGATAACCGTGCCCATGTGAAAAATCCCAATGCAATAAATGCGATAAAAAGTCATAATTTTACCTCCAATAAGTAATTAATTCTTAAATTTTGATACTCATAACTGCAAGTATTGTTTTATTCAGGAATGATAGAGACGTACTGTTAAACGCTATTGACAGCTTACTTAACTTTGACCAGTCTCCGATTAAGTTATATCTGATTGATAATTCACCAACAAGTGATCTGGCAGACATTAAAAATGATCCCAGGATCACCTATATGCACAATCCTTCCAATCCTGGTTTTGGTGCAGCCCATAATATCGCTATAAATTTGGCTATAAAAGAAGGATCTGTTTACCACTTGGTTTTAAACCCCGACGTGTACTACGGGAAGGGGGTTTTGGAAGAGTTGGTTGATTATATGGAGAAGAATCCAGGCGTAGGCAATATCATGCCTAAAGTACTTTATCCAAATGGCGATATTCAATACCTCTGTAAGTTATTGCCCAAACCATATGATTGGATCGGCCGCCGTTTTAATCCGCTCAAAAAAATGGTGGAAAAACAAAACCATATTTTTGAGCTAAGGTTTACCGGCTACAACGAGATCATGGAGGTGCCTTACCTATCCGGATGTTTTATGTTTTTAAGGTTAAGTGCACTAAAAAAGATTGGTTTGTTTGATGAGGGCATTTTTATGTATGGAGAGGAAACAGACCTGTGCAGGAGATTGATTGATGGGGGGTATAAAACCATTTTCTATCCGAAGGTTCACATCTATCATCATTTTGAAAAAGGCTCACATAAATCCTGGCGCTTAACAAAGATTGGAATGCAGTCTGCTATTTATTATTTCAATAAATGGGGTTGGCTTTTTGATAAAAAAAGAACAGCAATTAACCGTGATACACTACAAAAATTAAGGTAAATATGATGCGGGTAATTTTAACTGGGGCATCTGGTTTTTTGGGTAAATACATCTACAATGAATTATGCAAAGCGCATGATGTCATTACCATTTCGAGATCCGGTGCCAGCCATAATTTGGATTTGGCAAAAGTGATTCCTGTTTTGGAACCGGCAGATCTGGTCATACATGTTGCTGGTAAAGCACACTCGGTTCCCAAAACAGCAGCAGAAAAGCAAGCCTTTTTTGATGTAAATAAAGTTGGCACGCTTAATCTCTTAAAAGGTCTGGAGCAGTCTGCAGCTATTCCAAGGTTTTTCGTATTTATCAGTACTGTAGCGGTTTATGGAAAAGAATCCGGAATACTGATCAATGAAAACACCTCTCTGGAAGCGAAGGACCCATACGGTGAAAGTAAAATTCAGGCAGAAAGATTAATATCAAAGTGGTGCGCCGAAAAAAATGTAGTTTGCACCATATTACGATTGCCGCTTTTAGTGGGAGAAAATCCTCCCGGAAACCTGGGTGCAATGATCAAAGGGCTTAAAAAGGGCTATTACTTTAATATTGCCGGAGGCAAAGCCAGAAAGAGCATGGTGATGGCCGCTGATGTTGCAAAGATTATACCTGTTGCTGCTAAAATAGGTGGGATTTATAACCTTACTGACGGGTATCACCCATCTTTCGAGGAACTATCAATGAGTATTGCTAAACAACTAAGCAAAGGACACCCGGTTAACCTTCCTTTATGGCTGGCAAAAGTTTTGGCTGGCTTAGGTGATATTTTAGGTAACAAATCACCAATTAATACCAGGAAGCTGGTTAAAATTCGTGCAGATTTAACTTTTGACGACCGTTATGCCAGAGAACAGTTAAATTGGAACCCAAAAAGCGTATTAGAAGGGTTCAGGCTTAAATAAATAACGATTAGATTCAGCTACTTCGATTGTGCAGAAAAGTATTTTACTTGATGTTTTGAACTCATGAAGCTTTCGCAATAAGTTTTATCGCTTTGCTGTTCTCTCGCCTCCAATTTTCTATCTTTGTTGTTAATTAAACCATGATGTCATTTTTGTCTGCACTACTTATATTTCTTGCACTTTTTCTGATTGAGCTATTCTATTTTAAAATAGCCGATCACTTCAATATCATTGATAAGCCAAACGCAAGAAGCTCTCATCAAACCATAACGTTAAGAGGCGGTGGTATTATTTTCTGCCTTGCCTGTTTGTTGTTTTTCTTTTTTTATGGTCAGCAATATCCATTCTTTATGCTGGGTTTAACGGCCATTGCTACAATCAGCTTTTTAGATGATATTTTTACGCTTAACAACAAGATGAGGTTATTCGTTCAGTTAATTTCAGTTTCGCTACTGTTATATCAATGGGATTTGTTTGCACTATCCTGGTATTGGGTTGTAATTGCTGTTATTTTTATCATAGGAACCATTAACGCCTACAACTTTATGGATGGCATAAACGGTATTACAGGAAGCTATAGTTTATTAGCGATTTTAACTTTATTTTATATTAATCAGTACGTCGTTTCATTTACCGAACCCGGCTTCCTGATTATTGTAGGCTTATCGCTTTTAGTATTTAATTTTTTCAATTTTCGTAAAAAAGCTAAATGTTTTGCCGGAGATGTAGGTAGTGTAAGCATTGCCTTTATTATCGTTTTCTTAATAGGACAATTGATTTTAAAAACAGGTAATGCAGTTTATATATTGTTATTACTGGTATATGGTTTAGATGCGGTGTTTACCATATTCTTCAGAAAGATTAGAAAAGAAAATATTTTCGAAGCGCACAGATCCCATTTCTATCAATACCTGGCGAATGACAGGCAATGGTCACACATCGGTGTATCAACTGCATATTTTATCTCCCAGTTTCTGATTAATTGCTGTGTAATATTCTGGATTGGACAATCAGTATTACTTAGTTTGATTTTTGTACTTGCATTGGGAATTGCCTTTTTATTGCTACGCTTTTCTTTTGAAGGAAAAGCAAAATTAATGCAGGTAAAAAATTAACGGCTATTTTTAAAGTCAAAAACCAAAATAGGTTGATTTTTATGGGCCATTGTTGACTATATTCCATAGTTTTTGATTAAATTGACTAAAAAACACCTTAACTACCTGTTCGCTATGTATATTTGCTGGCAAAGTCGTATACATATATGAATAAATTTTTCCTCTTTTTATGTGCTGCAGTAATGGCTGTTGGCACACAAACTGTTGCCCAAACTGTACCTGTTGGTTTGTTAGACCACCTGGAAGATAATCTTCGGAGACAGCAGCTATTGGGCAACGATACTTCCGGAAGTTCATTCATGATCAGGCCGCTGACCATTTCAGCAAGGAATAACGTTCTGCTTGATGCGACCGATGGTATTGAATTGGATAAATTCAGGAAAAAAGTACTTTCCACTCCAAATAACATTTTCTCTTTATATGTTTTACCCATCACCTGGCAGCAACAGGTCAATACCGATCATCCATATGGTTGGAATGATGGATCAATGATTCCAGCCAGGGGTTACCAGACCCAAATCTCTGCGGGTTTTTTTGCAAAGCTTGGTCCCTTAAGTGTTCAGCTTAAACCCGAGTATGTTTATGCGCAGAATAAAGCCTTTACCGAACTCTATCAGGCAGATAATGAGCCGGCATTTTTAAAAAAATACGCCCAGATGGCGAATATGATTGATAATCCAGACCGTTTTGGCACAGGATCTTATTCCAAAGTTTCATGGGGGCAGAGTAATGTCCGGTTAACCTTTGATCCGGTTTCAATAGGTTTGTCAAACGAAAATTTATGGTGGGGGCCGGGCGTAAGAAATTCACTTTTGATGAGCAATAATGCAAGTGGATTTAAACATATCAGTTTGAATACCACACGGCCTGTAAATACCCCCATCGGTTCATTTGAAACACAAATTATTGCCGGTAGATTAGAAAGTTCAAAAATAATTCCGGATAATGCGCTTTTTGTTGCCAAACCCGATGACTGGCGATACCTTTCCGGAATAGCCTTTACGTATCAGCCCAAATGGGTTCCCAATTTATTTCTGGGCTTCGATCGCAGCTTTATTGTGTATAGAAAAGATATGGGCAGCTCTTTTGGTGATTATTTTCCGCTTTTTTCACCTGTAGAAAAAGCAAGTGTGATCAATGGCGAAAATAATGAAGACAATAGAAAACGTGATCAGTATGCATCAGTTTTTGCCAGATGGGTAATGCCCGAGAGCCATGCAGAAGTTTATTTGCAATACGGGAGAAATGATCATCCTTATAACCTACGCGATGCCTTACAAGAGCCGGAACATTCCCGGGCCTATATTGCCGGTTTCCGGAAACTGATTCCGCTGAAAGCAGATGATGCATTTATTCAGGTAGGTGTAGAATTTACCCAGTTGGAAGGGGCCAGAACAGGAGAAGCCAGGGCACAACCAACCTGGTATGTACATCATCAGGTAAAAGACGGCTATACCAATATGGGGCAGGTTCTTGGTGCCGGAATCGGTCCGGGCAGTAACCTGCAATCGTTAGAGCTAAGCTGGGTGAAAGGATTAAAAAGGATAGGCCTTCAGTTAGAAAGACTTGTAAATAATAACGATTTATATTATTTCGCAATCGCTACTGATAATAGAAGAAAATGGATAGACCTGTCTTTTTCAGGTAAATTTGATTGGACTTACAAAAGTTTTATTGTAAACACTCAATTGAGTTATATCCGTTCTCATAATTATCAATATACTATTAAAGGAGTTTCTCCTTTGAGTGAGCAATTCTGGAATTGGGATCAACAGGATCGGGGAAACTTAAATTTGAAGGTTGGTTTGGCCTATATTTTTCAAAATTGATTGTTGTCGACTAAATTACCTTACACAGTTCAATTTTTATATCAGCAATAGTATACAGTAAATGCTCCCTTATAGCTTAAAGGGAGCATTTTAATATTCAGGTCAATCATCGTTTTTTCATTAGCCGGCAGCCTAATGCCAGGCAAAATACCACTCCCAGTCCGGTCCAAAAAAATAGTGACAGGCTTTTTCTTGTTTTTTCGGTATACTGTACCTTCGTTTTTAATGCCGTACTTTTCACCCTGGTTTTTTGTTGTGCCAGCTGACGTCCTTTTTGCTGTTGCCCCTGCAATATGCGCCTGTGGTTGGCCTTTCCTCTAAACACCACCTTCTCGGCCATCCCTTCAAAACCTTTTTCCGCACTGTAGAAAAATTTCCCCAATGGGGTAATTTGCACCACATATTCGCTGTTGCTGGTATCAAGCAAAAGGGTATTGCTTTTTGCCCAGCTTTGCTCACTGTTGCTTTCCCGGCTGTCATGTTTTACCTCAAGGTCCTGTTCATGCAACATTTTTTTGCTTTTTGGTGTTGCACATGCCGAAAGCAAGAGCGTACAGGCCGCCAGGCATTTGATCAATTCAGTTTTCATTATCCGCTCCTTTCCTTTTCGCCCAGTCGGCAAAGTATTTAACGGCTTTTAAATGCCTGCGTTTACGGTACACCCCATCTCCCTCCCTGTTTCCTGCCGGGTTGGTATTGCCCTCAATGGTAACCATCCAGTCACCGGCCTGCCGTTCAACCAGGCCACAATGGGCAATGCGTTTTAAGTGGCTAAAGTAAATGCCAAATACTACGGCCGGCCTGATCTCTTTGGTGCGCTTGCATAGCGGGAATAAGGCGGGGCTCCAGGCGGTGCGCGGTACCGGGTAACCGGCCTGGCCAAAAACCCAGCTCACAAAAGCTGCACACCAGGCATTGCCCTCCGGTACCTTTACATAACTGAGGTATCCGGCAACCCGCGGGCCATCGTTTTTGCCCGAACGTTCGCGCACGCCCAGTTCCTTTTCGGCCACCTGCAACAGCCTTTTCCTATCGGCAAGCGAGGGGTCGTGCCGCAGGTTTACACTATCGCCGCCAGGCAGGCTATCGCTGCCAGCAAGAGCAAGGCAAACGATGCCCATAAGAAACTTAACTGTTGCCATGAGGTTAACTGTTTAAATAGTGAAACCATATCTGTTAATTTATACAGGCCCAGGCTTTGCCAAAAGCGTTGCAACAGCCACCACGATAGCTGCAACAGGGCAGCATAACATAGCAGGGCCAGCAAGATCAGCTGCCATATGCCTGCATCAAGCAGGGCCGCGGTGGGCTCAATGGTTCTTAACACTTTTGGGAGGGTATGCCAGCCCAGCACCAGTATTACGGCCAGCATCAGTTTTTCGAGGATCTGCTTTTTCGGCAACAGCGCCGTTAAAGCCGGTTTTAATGTTTTCATATCTTTTTGGTTTAATAGCCCAAACCTGGCATGGCTGGGTTTGGGCTGGTTCATATTAGTTAGGGAATGGTATAGGTACCCAGGTATTGGCTGTTTGCAACCGCAGTGGCATCGCGGTTTACCGCAAAGGCCCAGGCGTGAAAAACATCGCCGCTAAAGTTTGTACCGATTACCGCCGTGTAGGTCAGCGCAGCGCGCTGGGCTTCCTCGTACACCATATACATGTTTTTGGTGGCATTAAACAGCACAACCGTCAGCACATCATCCGCAAAGGCATTATAGCGGTTTATAATGCTCTGCCAGTTCAACAGCAGATCTGACCCCTGCAGGCTTCCGTTCAGGCCGTGCATTACCGAAAGCGAACCCTTGCTCAGCACCACCTTCGAAAAATCGATCTCAAAATCAGGGTAGTCGCCTGTAACGGCCTGGTTTAAGAAAATTTTTACCGCGGCATTGTAACCGGTAATCTTGTTCAGCTGTTTATCCTTAAAGCCGATATTTAAAATATCCTTGATGGGGCTCAGGTACTGGGCCGCAAGGGCAAACCTGGTTCGCTGCGCCAATTGAGGTTCGGTACTGGCTTTACTGCTTTTTTTAGGGAGTCCCCTCAGGTAATCTACACTGCGCCAGCTGCTGCCGATTACACTGCCTACCTTGCCCGAGAATGCGCCATTGGCGCCTTTTGAATACGTTGCCATAATTTTTGTTTTTTAAGTGAAAAAAATGTTTAATTCATCGGATTTCTGCTCTACCGGTATGTTCAAATCCATGATCAAACCTAGCCGCTTTGAAGTAATGGCACCTCATTTTGGACTCAAATGAGCTAAATTGAGCTGATTATGGGCCATAATGAGCTAAAATGAGCCATGCTAATGCCGGCCATCCAGGCAAAGGAACAACCGTAAACAACCGGCCTGCCCCCGGGCAGCATGGCTATAACCCCCGTAAATGTTTACCCCGGAAAAACCCATTGTTTACCTTTTAGGTAAGCAAAAGGTAACCAATAGGTAAGCAAAAGGTAACCAATAGGTAAGCAAAAGGTAACCAACAGGTAAGCAAAGGGTAAGCCAGGGGTAAGCCTGGTACCAGCAAAGGGTAAACAACAGGTAATAAAGGGGTAATTGTCCGATACTGGAATTAATTTACAGTAAAAAGTCTTATTACTGATTTGTGTTTACTATCGAATTTGTTTTTACTGTATTGGGTTTACCATGTAATGTTTTCTTACTGATACAATAAAAATCAGATACGGCCTTTGCGCTGGCTCTCCAGGTAGGCAGCCAGCAGGTCTTTCAGGTAAAAACGATCGCCGCCGGGCAGTTTGATGGGCTTTAAGGTACCATCTTTCACTTTACGTTTGTAGGTACTTTCGCTGATGTTGAGGTAATCTTTTACCTGCTGCCGGGTGAGCTGCGTTTCAGGGTCGCCGAAGAGATCGATAAAGGTAAATTTTAACTGTTCTTTGTTCAGTACGAGGTATATGTTGTACAAGGTCTGTACCAGTGCATCAAGGTTATTCATAGGGCGTAGAGTTTAAAAACAAAAACATATTGCAGCATGCTGATGGGGCATGCTGCAACCATATCTGGAAAATGTTCCTGTGCCGTTATCAGGGCGGCTAACCGATGGTGCCGGAGCGACTAAAATTGGTTAGAAAATTTGGGTATATCTTAAAATTTTAGCGTCAAACAGCGCCAAAAGCTGTTCAACATTCCCAATAATATGGAGGTTAATTAATCGGTATGTAGATGATCATGAATGTACAGGGCACACAATGGCCAAAGCAATGGGTCGCCACGGCTGGGGCACACCAGCCTTGGGTTAAACAGGCTACAGGCCAGCCTTTTAGGGTGGCTTTTCCGTGCATGTGCGAGCGTTCCATGCAGCGGGTCAAATACAAAAATGATTAGGGATGAAAAAGCAAACAGGTAAGGTTTTTCCATTTTCTGTAAACTTAATCAGTAAATAAATTAGTATTATGGTTACATATTATACCCTGTATAACGACAACTTATCTCAAATCGTATATCAATCAGGATGTGCTACCGTAACCAGAAGCGGCAAATCGCTTCAGCAAAGCAAGGTAAAAAACTTTCGCACCGCCAACAAAACCGCCTGTTCAGGCAGATAAAACAATTTAGCTGAACCCTATGTATGTGCTTCAAAATGACCTCTCATGGCATGCTAAATACGTAAAAAAATTTTCAAATCAGGCTCACCCGGCAGGCAAAACAGGCATTTTTTTCGCAGATATTACGCCACTCAAGTTCCTGATCTACCCCTCCGTGGTAAGAAATCACTCTTATCAATTTGAAAGATACTCTTCACGTAGGTACCTACGGTTGATGATATACCCAAAACTTAAAAACGATCGGTTAAAATACCGGGCCATGGGATAAGATATAGATATGTACCCAAACATCGGCCGGGTTGCCCGGGGTTGCCAGCCCGGCAACTTGACAGGAGACCAAAAAGCTTTTTTCTTTAGGTAAAAAAAAGATCATGGAAGAAAACAGCTATTTAAAAACCATCCGGAATTACATTAGCCCATCTTTTGGGTTAAGCTGTTATTTAAACCTCCTGCTCAAAGAACGTACATTCAAAAAGAAAGAAACCCTAAAGCTTGCTGATGAATATTGTGCGGTATTACTTTTTATCAGCAGCGGTACGTTAAGGTTATATACCATTGATGCAGAAGAAGAAACAACCCTCCTGTTCTGGCATCAGCACCAGTTTATTGTCCCCATGGCCACTTTGGGCAATTACACCGAAGGCAAGCTGTTTATCGAATTCCTTGACGATGCTACCCTGACCGGTTACAGTGATAAACACACCGCCAACCTTTATAAACTATTTCCCGAATACCGCGTACTGATGAACAAACTTTACCAGCACCAGCTTGCAGCATTACTGCTGCATACCACAGCGCTTTCCCGGCTAAATGCCAATGCCCGTTTCAACCAATTGATGCACACCAGGCCGGAACTGTTTAACCTCTGCGACCTCAAAACCATTGCCAGTTATCTGGGCATCCATCCCAAAGTTTTAAGCCGGCTGAGGTCAAAAGCGGTAAAAAAGTAACATCCGCTACCTGCATTTCATTGTTTGTAAGCCTTTTGGCAACTTAAATAGCCTCCACCTGGCCTGTTCTGCACCGAACTTTATACCAGTAATTTAAACTGTATAAGGTAAACCGATTAAAATGATTAGGCCATGCAATTAAATCTAAGTAAAAGTGTTTATCAGCTCGGCTGCCTCTTACTCATTATTTTATGGGCTACTACTGCGGCCAGCAAACTTGGTAATCTAAACCAATTCAAAACCGAACTGGCCAAACAGGTTTTTTCTGAACGCTTTACTGCCTGGTTACTTATTGCCGTACCCGCTTCAGAAATGATTGCGGCCACCCTTTTGGCCTTTAGCAAAACCAGGTTATACGGCCTTATTGCTTCACTCCTGCTAATTACGGCTTTTACCCTATACATCGCCATGGTGCTGGCAGGCTATTTCAACAAGGTGCCCTGTAGTTGCGGCGGTGTTTTAAAATGGCTCGGCTGGAAAGCACACCTGGTATTTAACCTGGTGTTTACCGCAATAACGCTCATTACCCTAATTATTCACCTAAAGCGGGAGGTTCGTGACAAAGAGTAAGCAGCACAACCGGATACCGGTCATATCCAATACAGCAACAATCAACCGATCGCCAGACCACCGAAACAGATCAATTTCATTTATCCTCCTAAACGGAGATCATTTAAAAACTAAATACCATGTTAAACAAATTAAACCTTGGCCTTGTAGCCCTCGTATTGGGGTTCGGCCTAACCATCACCACCAGTGCATTTAAATCAGCCAAAGCAGATATCCAGTGGAATTTTGTTGGCACACAGCTATCTGACGCCACAGATGGCCATAAATACTCTACCACCATGAGCCCGCCTACCAGCTGTAACTCTGGTACTGCAGCACCTTGTTACCTGATTACGCCGGAATCGGTTGATACACAGGACAAGCTGACCCAGTACATCGAAGATACCTACGGCAGCAATGCGGCCGATGTAAGGGATAATGCTCCTGCCCAACGCGCACTTTAAGTAAATAGGGGCCTGGTTAAATTAACCGGGCCCTTTGTTTTACCGCTCGTTCTGGGGCATACCAGTTAGGGCAATAATATCTTCAGGCAACGGCAGCGCATATCGTTTATCATTTGGTGTTAAGGTATAATCAATCCCACCTATGGTTCGCTTCAGCACAATATTACCACCTTCGGCATTTAAACGTTTAACATCCATCCACCTCATCCCCCGCATTACCAGCTCCTTTCTCCTTTCGCTTAGCACCATGTTCAGTGCGGTAGCTTTGTCGCTGGCCACCAATGGCACAAATGTTCCGGTTTTAAACCTGGCCACCAAAAGTTTGTTCAGCGTTTGCATACCCAGGTCTGTTTTTCCGTTCCTCACCTGGCACTCGGCAAGGGTAAGGTACATTTCATCAGTAGCCAGGCCAAAGAAAAGTGCAGGCTGGAAATAGGTGCCTTTAAAATAAGAAGCGCCACCGCTCTGCAAATAAAATACCTGCTTTCTTAAATCATTAGCCTGGTAGGCCTGTAAAAGCTCAGGCACCATCTTCGCCCTGGTATTGGTTAATATGGTTGGCGGTGGCGAAAACGTGCTGAAAAGCACTTCAGGGTTAAAAAGTGCCACCGGATAAGAGGCTGTTGCATTGAGTTGATTATAATCCAAAAGCGCAGCATTGATGCGCAGGCAGGAATCGGCATAATTTTCGGCCGCCTGGTAATTGCCCATGTATAAAAAGGTACGTGCCAAAAGCCCGTAGGCCGCTGCCTTTGATGGCCTGGTGGCACTCAGGGCTTTTACGGGCAAAAGTGGTACCGCAGCTTTAAGATCGGCCAGCACCTTTTGGTAACCTTCCTGTACGGTAGCGCGGTTAGAAGGCATATTAAAATCGGCATTTGGGCGCAGCGGGATACCGAGGTCTGTTGCTGAAGAAACCTGATAAGCCTTTGCCCAAAGGCCCAGCCCCTGCAAAAAGCATTTGGCCCGGTATACCAGTGCCTGCCCTTTTACATTATTAAACCTGGTATCACGCTCAATGGTTGAAGCTTCCAGCCCTTCCAGTACGGCATTGCAGGAATAAACGGCTTTGTACAGGTATGCCCAATCATTGCTGCCCGGCTCAAAAAGGTTATCCTTTTGCCAGCTGTACATCCTCCGCTCATATTCTCCCGGTAGGGCCGCAAGGTCGGCATCGGTAAGGTAATAATCATCGGCCGAGATTTCTGCCGACACCAGATCTTTAGCGGTAAGCACCCCGAAATTATCCATCAGGGCCTGAAAATCGGCCAGTGTGGAGGGGATCACCAGCCGCTGATCTGGTTTTTCATCCAACAGTTTTTGGCAACCTAAAATTCCTGCAGCAAAAAGAGCCAGCAGAAGCCAATATCCAAAGTGGTTTGTCTTTTTCATGTTCATCAATTTTAAAGGCCCGCCCTTAAGCCGAAAGCCAGGGTTTGGCCTGGAGGTAAGTTAAAGCTACTGGTTACATACTCAGGGTCAAGGTGGTGTTTGTTTGCCCGGTAAATAATGCCCACATTGGCCAGGTTGGCAAATACATTCAATGTTTTTAAGCCGGTCTTTTTTGCGAGTTTTTTCCCGACCGCATAATCAAGGTTGATGTACTGTATGCGGATATGGTCGCCCTTATCAATCAGTTCTTCTGAAAAGCTGTAAAAAGATTCCCTGCTGCTTGATAAGGGATAGGGTATGGAAGGTACCTGGGTAAATTGTTCATCGCCCGGGTTTTTCCAGCGGTTGCCAAAATCGGCATGGCCGCTGCCGTTGGCAAAAAGATTGGTATAATCAATCCCCTTGCGCCTGAAATAATAACCGAACTTAAAGCTGAGCGCTACCGAAAGGGTAAAACCTTTACATCCAAAATCGTTTACCATGTTGCCGAAATAACGGGGCAGCGCCGGGCCGTGAAATACCAGATCGGTAAGTTTGGTACCACTGATGATACTGCTGTAGGCCTTGCTGGGCTGGCCGTTTAAAAAGCCCATCGGTTCGCCCTTGGCCCCATCAAGGCCCGCCCAGCGGTAGGAGAAAATGGAGTATACCGGCAAACCCTCTACCCCCGATACGGTAGCATTGGCCTGCAAAAAGTTGCTGCCCTGTACCGAGGGCAGGTAAT
>NZ_FOJM01000007.1 GCF_900111825.1 Pedobacter suwonensis | reverse complement strand
TAACAGATTACAGTTTAATGAGGCTTACGGCTGAACTTGGTAACAATATTAAACAGTGGCCTTCAATAAAAAACTTTGTTTCCTGGTTGGGACTGGCTCCAGGTAAGCATCAGTCAGGAAAGATGAATAAAAGAAGTAAGAAAAAACCTGCAACCAGAGCGGGACAAATATTTAAACAGGCAGCCCAATCTATATTGTTAAGCAAACAGCCAGGGCTGGGAGCATTTGCCAGAAGACTTAAAGCAAAAAAAGGTTCTGGCATAGCTATAAAAGCTACGGCAAGAAAATTAGCAGAACTTTATTATAGAATATTTGATAAAGGGATGAATTATGTTGAACAGGGAGTAAAGAGATATCAAGAAAAGTTAAAAGAACAACAGATAATTTTCCTCCAAAAAAAAGCAGGTGAACTTAATTTGCAGGTTGTTGAAAATTAAACCATTATACAAATACGTCAATGGTAGCGGAGTCGAAGTTTTTTTTTACCGACGAACCTCACAGATGGTTTATTACCACGGAAACACAGAAAGCACGGAAAATACTTACTGTTTACCACTCGTTGATATGTCATCCTGAAGGGATAATTTATTTCGTAAAAATCTTATGAATGACAGATAAATTTTAAGTAGACAATGTCCATCGGGAAATCGTCATTCCCAACTTGATTAGGAGCCACGAGTGCTCATGAATACCATTGAATAAAAAACACTTATGAATAATCTTAAAACGCTCGCATTAAGATTCCCGCATGCGCGGGAATGACGACCTTACAAGTAAATTCTGTCAATGGTAGCCGAGTAGAAGGATCTTTTAACCACAGAATACATCGATCAATACAGATAGTTTATTGCCACGGAAACACAGAAGACACGGAAAATGAAAATCCAATAAAAGTTTAAAAATTTTCACCGAATAATGTTGTTTCCGAAGTTTTCAGATTGAGGGAAATACTGTCTGCTTTAATCAGCCCATCAATTTTATTTGAAGAGACCATAGCCTTATTAGCTGAAATCGTATTATTCGTTTTATTATAGGTGATTTTTGAACCACTAAGTTTAACACCATTATAAATAACCATCGCATCACCAAATAAATAAATGATGCTTTTATCCTTGCTCATTTTAACAGAATCCCTGGCAAGATATTCTACCTTCGCGTCGGCTTCGTTAAATGGCTGAACTAAAAGGGCATTTTTTAACTGCCGCTCTAAGCCAGGTTTCTTTGGATCCGCTGCTTTTCCGTTATCAGATGTCGCTTTAAAATTTCCATTTTTCAAATCAAAAACAATAACCGATGCTGTTAATGAATTTCCATCTTTGGTTTTTAGTACCGCATTTTTAGCTATCATTTTATTGTTTGGTTCATCCAGCTGTACATACTTAGCATTTAATCTGCAATCAACAATATCAATTACTGCATTTTCCATTAAAGAAACTTTTTCTTGTATGTATCCGGTTATTTTAGTAAAAGAGATTATTCGGGGTTTAACCGGTCGCGCTGATTCTTTTGAGTCCTTAAAACCAGGAAATTCTACAGCACCTTGTTTACCAGGTACCACATCACGCCTTTTTATATTTTTAACAGATCCCGCCATTAAATGCTTCGCAATAGTATCAGTATCATTTACTAATGATTGTCCAGGCTTGATAAAGCCTTGTTGAGATTTATTTTCAGTCCGGATTTGGCTAACAGCATACACAGATTTAACAGCAAATAGCCACAACAGCAGTAAAACCATAGGCAACATCAGGAGATAGGCATTTTTTTCTTATCTGGAGATTTTGAACTAAACAACATTTTAATGCGGGCTTTAATCGGGCTTTTCACAAAATTATGGATCAAGGGCATATCACTTTTGGCAATGGCCAGTTTCAATAACAGACTGGCATAAGCCTCACTTCCATAAGCTGCTGAAGTAAATTCATCTGCCTCATATTCATGCACCTGCTCTAAAGCTTTATCATATAGGTAAACTATAGGATTAAACCATAAAACGGATTTAAAAACCATTAAAATAATTTTATCTATCGAATGGTATTGCCTGGCATGCACCAGCTCATGTTTAAGTAAAACAGCTAAATCAGCATCACCTAATTTATCTCCATCAATAAAAACATAATTAAAGAAAGAGCAATTGGTAAAGCCAGCAGTTTTGTTGATCAGTTTTAAACCATCATCAGTTTCAGTATAGTTTCCAGTATATTTAATCAAGCCGAACAACCGCCAAATGCAAATAAGCAGCAAAACCAAAGTTATGGCGCCATAAGCGAAAGGAACTAAACTTAACCAATCTATTTCGGGCTTTGTTTCTGGTTGATATTCGACCGCTAAGGGTTGAATAAGCTGTAATGGTTTTTCAGCCATTTTCACTTCAGGCAGGTTGGCCACAGGATCTGTATCCACTGTCACCACTTCGTGCTTAATCTCAAATTGCAAAGCTGGAATTACAAAACTCAGTAGTAAAGTGACCAGCAGATAAAAACGATTGATTTTGAAGAAGGTAAGTTTTTGTAAAATCAATACATAAAATCCGAAGAATAATATAGTGCAGGCCGTAACTTTGAGCAGATAGAATAAAATCATGGTTTTGTATCCTGGTTAATGATTTTCTTAATTTCTTCTATATCTTTTTCACTTAGTTTTTCCTCTTTTACCATAAAGGATAACAAGCTGGTTGGAGAATTATCAAAATAACCTGAAAACAATTTGGAGAAGGTAGTTTTAGCATACTCATCCTTAGAAATGGCCGGAAAATATTCGTATGTTTTACCGTAAGCTTTATAGTTTACGTAACCTTTCTTTTCGAGCAAACGCACAATAGACGAAATGGTATTATAAGGCGGTTTAGGACTCTCTTCCAATTCATCTATCATGTCTTTCACGAATGCTTTCTGCAGTTTCCATAAAACCTGCATAATGCGTTCTTCAGCTTTGGTTAATTCTTCCATATCCAAATCTATAACTTATTTTTCAGTTAAACAACTAAAAAATAAGTTATACTACCTAAAAATCAGCTTACACACACAAAACACTGACTAACAGACAAATAGAATAATATATTTATTTCTTCCAGAAAAGCATCTATTCTACGTACCTAAACCCGATCGAAGCGGGATGCCGATTCTTCATCGGCAGAAGCGGGAGCGGGACCAAAGACCGCCAAAAGAAATGAACTGTTCATTTCCTAAAAACTGATATCTACTAAAGAATCTGCCAAGACCAAATCAAACTTCGTAAGTCTTTTAAAAAGAACTATTTACTTAAACCCGCCAGCGCATTGATCGTTAATGCTACAATTACGGTATTAAATATGAACGCAATTAAACTATGCAAAAGAGACAGCCGTCTGATTTCTCTATCCGAAATTTCAACGTCCGAAACCTGGAAAGTCATACCCAATACAAAGGAAAAGTAAGCAAAATCGATAAAATCAGGTTCATCACTGCCCGGAAACTCCAATCCTGAACCACCCTTTTCCGATTTTTCTTTCCGTTTGTCACCATAATATAAATGGGCATAACGCATCGTAAAAGTAGTATGCACCAAAAACCAAGATAAAAACATACCCAGTATGGCGATAACCAGATCAAGAGGCTCAACATCCTTGTTAATAAGCAGTAAAACTACGGCCAGTAAACCAGCAAAGGTAGAAACCACCACAATGGCGAAAATTTCTCCACGGGTTTCATCCTGCATTTTTGCTTTTAAATGCGTTTCGGCAGCAGAAGTATGAAAAAACATGTACCAATGCAGAGTATTGAGTACAAGGCAAAAAATATCCCACCCAAGCATAATATGCGTAAGGGCGTCCATTTTACTAAGAAACGAAAGCAGGTAGGCTGCAATGCCAGAGAAAAGGCTAATCAGCAAAACAAATAATGCCGATCGTTTTTGAATACCTGCCAGTTTTGGTTCCTGCATGGATAGTTAAAACTTAAGTTTAAAATGCTCTTTAGCCTGCCCCTTTTTGAAATACACCAAACCGATCCAAAACAAATCGATCGTCACGGTAACATCAGGGTGATTCTTAATTTCGGTCCAGGCTTCTTTCATACCTTCGCTCCAGTAAATATCATCAAAAATCAGCAACGAATTTTCCGTTACTTTTGGCAGGCACCATTTAAAATAATTTAAGGTAGCGTCTTTACGGTGGTTCCCATCAATGTAAACAAAATCCAGACTGGGCTGCCGGGCAATAATATCCGGCAAAATCAAATCAAAGTTCCCCACATGAAGTTCGATGTTTTCTAAATTCAGGTCCTGGAAGTTTTTTCTGGCAACCTCTGCGGTTTGTGGACACCCTTCTATTGTAATTACCTCGGTTTGGGCATCTGTTTTTGCTAAATAAGCAGTCGTAATTCCCAAACAAGTACCCAATTCGATCGCACTTTTTGCTTTGGTATTTTTAGCCAGCCGATAAATGAGTTTAGCTAATCTTGGGCTTTTTAACGCATTTTTGGCAATCTGACTTACCTTCTTTGTTCGGTTCTTATTGAGGTGAGACCCTGCACCGAGGTCGGTAACAGTAATGACGGAATCGTCATTAAAAAGTTTTTTTCGCTGCTCCTCTATATTTTTATATTCAGATTTATCGTTAAAATCGTAAATTACCTCATCAGCGAGCTTATACACAAATGGCGAATGCGTTCCGTGCCGGCTCTTAGCTGTTAAACGGTGTTTAAGGTAATCTATAATAAATTGAAATAACATAATATTGCAAAAGTAATTAAACACCGCAAACGTATGTATGTTTTATGGAAAATATCGCAGAGATAAGTGCTTTAGTTAAATTATTGGACGATCCCGACGAGGAAGTGTATCACCATGTGGAGAAAAAATTGCTTGAATATGGTGGTGAAGTTATCCATTACTTAGAAAATGCATGGGAACAATCCTTCGATGGACTGATGCAGGAACGCATTGAAAACATTGTTCATCAAATCCAGTTTAAAACGGTTAAAGAAGATCTAAACCTTTGGTATTTAAGTGGTGCTTTTGATTTATTGCAGGGCGCTTTGATCATAAACCGCTACCAATATCCTGACTTAGACGAACAAAAGGTAATTAATCAGATTGAAGAGATTAAAAGGGATATCTGGCTGGGCTTGCAATATGAAATGAGTTCGGTCGAGAAAGTAAA
Organism: Pedobacter suwonensis; assembly: GCF_900111825.1. GTDB lineage: Bacteria > Bacteroidota > Bacteroidia > Sphingobacteriales > Sphingobacteriaceae > Pedobacter > Pedobacter suwonensis. The sequence continues at coordinate 272,528 of NZ_FOJM01000007.1, read as the reverse complement.
ACTAATCAACCACGTTTTATACCAGCAATATGGCTTTAGTGGCAATACCAAAAACCACCATGATCCGCAAAACTCCTACTTAAACCAGGTTTTAGAAAGCAAAAAAGGCAACCAGATCTCTCTAGCCATTATTTATTCTACCCTGGCCCAAAAGCTAGACCTGCCCGTGTACGGGATCAATTTGCCGCAGCACTTTATTTTGGGTTATATTGATGACAGTAAGCAAGAGGGTACCGAGTATGGTGTACTTTTTTACATCAATGCTTTTAACCGGGGCAACATTTTTGGCAAACACGATGTAGATCAATTTTTGCGTCAGTTAAACTTAGAAGCTTTGCCCGAATATTATAAACCGTGCAGCAATACTGATATTATCCGCCGGGTGATCAGAAACCTGATTTCGGCTTATGAAAATGCCGGAGCCACTGAAAAAGTAGCCGAATTAAACGAACTTCAAGACATTTTAGCAGAAAAATAGTCCGTAAATACCGCCACCTGTGTTTAAAAATATCGGAAATCTATCCTTAATCTGTCTTTTAACGGCCTTCTCACTTTTCGCGGGCAATTTACAGGCACAAAAAACAGTTAAGCCAAATGTTATTGCTTACTATACAGGCCAGGGTTCAGTTATAGATAGTTTTCCGATTGAAAAGATCAGCCACCTGATCTATAGTTTCGGACACTTAAAGGGCGATAGTTTGAACATCAGGGCAGCCAAAGATTCGGCTTTGATTTCGAAAATGGTGGAGCTGAAAAAACGGAACCCCGACTTAAAGGTAATGATTGCCATGGGTGGCTGGAGTGGGTGCGCTACTTGTTCGGAAGTATTTGCCAGAAATAAAGGGCGAAAGACATTTGCCAAAACAACAAAAGCGCTTTTAGATTTCTTTAAGGCGGATGGGATAGACCTCGATTGGGAATACCCGGCAGTGTTGGGTTATCCCGGGCATCGGTATATGCCAGCTGACAAGCATAACTTTACTTTATTGGTTAAAGAACTCAGAAATAAACTCGGCAAAAAAGCAGAGATCAGTTTCGCGGCGGGCGGTACTCAAAACTGCATTGATTCTTGCTTCGAATGGGACCGGGTAATGCCACTGGTAAACCGCGTTAATGTAATGAGTTACGACCTGGTAAGTGGATATGCAACACAAAGTGGCCACCATACTCCTTTATATTCTACTCCGCAACAAACACTATCCGGAGATTATGCTGTAAAAGCTTTAATTGGTTTAGGTGTACCTGCACGGAAAATTGCTTTAGGCGCAGCATTTTATGCCCGTATTTTTGAAAACACTACAGATGCCGACCATGGATTATATCAGCCAACCAAGTTTTTAAAAGGTGTCTCTTTTAAAGATTTTGGCAAGCAATTTTCAACCGAAAATGGCTATACATATTTTTGGGACGGGACTGCTGAAGCACCCTATTATTATAATCCACAAACCCGGTATTTTGCTACTTTTGATGACCCTAAATCAGTTTCATTAAAAACCAAATATGCAATTGATCAGAAATTAAATGGAATCATGTTTTGGGAGTTAACTGACGATAAATATAATAATGGCCTGTTAGATGTAATTGACCAGACGATAAAAGATTATTTAGGACTCCCGAAAGTTACTACCCAATAATTTTTTGCCGTACCTACCCCTACCTCTTTACTTTTGGCATCCATCATGGCTTTACAATGGCTTACACTATTTTTCCATGCATTAATAACCTGATCCGCATCCGGATATCCTTTGGCTAAGTTTTCTGCCCTAAAATCGCCTTTGTAACCTGCGCTTGTTGCTCGTTCGGCGGGGGTACCGCCATCTGGAGACAAATGATCAAAATAGTTTTGCTCAGCCATATCTGTTGCATGTATGATTGCCGCATTTTGCAGCTGATTATTCACCGATAAATCAGCCACCGGAGGCATATATTCAACACCACAATTACATCCGCGCTGTCTTACCAGATTAATTTTGTTAACCAATAAGGCAAGACTATTTACCGGGGTTGTTATTCCATCTTTTTTGCACTGCACAAATAAAACGCAGAGTAATACAACGGCAAACATGGTCGAATATCTGTTCATATCTGATATGCTACAACGGAGGCAGCTTTACAGCTGCCTCCAAATTAGTTGTTGTTTAATTGACTAAAACGCCCGTTCTCTGCCCAGATAAATATTTCTACCAGTATAAATTGTATCGCCAGATGGACCAGGAGAGCCGCTGTCTCCTTCCATTTGCATATTGATGATTAACCACATCGGTTTATTTACCGAATTGCTCATGGTATGTTTGGCTACCCAAACATTATCGATATAATAATGGCAATCTACATCAGTTGCACTTACTTTGTTATACCAGCATTTGTAATTATGGTAAGAACCTGCATTGGAAACTGTTGTAAGTTTATTTTCCCAACCACCATCATAAGTGTTTTGCCAATTGGTGCTGTTGCCTTTAAATTCCATAATATCGCTTTCCGGAGGCCAGGAATTAACACCTGTAATCCAGAAGGCAGGCCAGGTACCTTTACTTGTTGGTACCGCAAAATCTCCTGAGATGGTATAACTCGGGAACTGATCGTTAATGACCACCTGCTGCTTGGCATGGCAAGCACCAGAGTTATACCAAATGGCCACATTGGTAAAACCATTAGCGGTACTGTTTCCTGGCGATGAAGCCAAACGGGTAGCTTTAATGGTTAATACACCTCCGCTTAAGGAGATTTGATTATGGTTAGAAGAGCTCCCTACCATACGTGCCGAGCCATTATGATCGGTACCCCATGGATAATTGTAATTCCATTGCGCCTCAAAATTAGCATAACTTGCAAAAGAGTTGCCGTCAATTAATGTTTCCCAGGCCTTAACCTGACCATTTTCAGATTTAATTTTAGTTTGATCTTTTTTACAAGATAAGAGGCTGGTAAACAGGCATACCAATAGCAGCCACCGTTTCATTGTTTCTGTTCTCATTTTTTTTAATTAGGTAAATATTTGGTTAATTATTTAAGTTTATACATGCCTAACCTTAAAAAACCTGAAATACTAATGCATGTACAGCTAAAAATTAAGCCCATTTGCAATTTACAGGTTTAGTCTTATTAGATCAACTATATTGTGCTACAATAAAATCACATCGATGTAGTCAAATATATACAAATCATTTCTAAAAAATAAGGGACGAAATCGTAAAAATAGAGTGGTAAAATGGGATTTACAGATTTTGGCTTGAAGAATCAAAAAACATTTTATTCAAAAAAAGCCTGACCAAAAATCATGATCAGGCTCTTACTCAAGTTAAAGCTATCTGCAGTTGTATGTCAATAAGAATTCTCCGGCGTAGCTTTCGGTTTCAACAGGTCCACCTGACGGATAAAACATAGAAGTATTGACGTAGTTTAAGGAGGTGGCATTTCCTTTGGCATCATATTGGTAAGTATAGGCCATGGTTTCATTGCTAAAAGGGCTACCATCCTGATCTACAGTTTTAGAAACGCTTTTAATCAATACATTTTTAGATTGCCTGCCAAAATATCCTCCGGGAAAATAATCAACATGATAAGAAAGAGGGTCGGAGATTTCGTACACGTTCATTGCAATTTCATTCGAGTAGCTGTAGGTTGTGGTTTCCTTATAACCTCCATGTGCCGCCAATGAAACTGCACTTACCAGATTACCATTTGCATAGGTCAGGTTATCAGTTGTGCTTAATTCGTTATTCAAATAATTCTTTACCTGAATTAAATATCCTTCAGCATTGTAGGTATATTTTCGCGAATAAGCATAAGAAATACCCCCTACTGTAACGATACCTTCAGCACCGCTTGAAATTGCCCGGCCATTCTCAAGCACAATTTCTGCTACTCGACCTGTTTCATCAGTAGCCGTGATTTTATTTGCGGCATAAACATAGGTATTGGTCTCTGCTCCACTGTTTAGCTTTGAAACACGACCTTGAGCATCATAGTTAAAGGTAATCGTATAGCTTCCCAATAAATCGATATCAGCCTTTAAACTCGCCAGCTGACAGCCATTCCCGTTAGGATTAAGCCTGGCATTCCAATTAATTTCTTTTTTACAGCCTGCCACAGCAATAATAGCAACCAGGGCTACCATTACATACTTGATTGTTTTTTGCATTTAAATTCCGGTTAAGAGGTTAAAATATCCGCAAAGATATTAAAACTTCTCCTTTTTTAACCAGCTGATCAGCAAGTTAAACCAATCCACATCAGAAGTTTTATTAATCAAACCAAATCCATGCCCACCGTTTTCGTATAAATAAATATCGGTATCAATATCGTGTTGCTTTAATGCCTCATTCATCAGTTTACTGTTTTCGTAAGGAACAGTTTTATCATCTTTAGCATGTACAAAAAAAACAGGAGGTGTTTTTTTATTTATATTTTCATTGGCCGAGAAATAACGTTTTAAACTATCGGCAGGATTTGGACCCAATAAATTCTTCATGGTACCGGTATGTACCGATTTTTCGAAACTGATTACAGGATAAATTAATGCGGCAAAGTTTGGTCTCAGATTAATCTTTTCAGGGTTAGAAATTTTAAGCTCTTTATAATGCGCCACTAAAGTTGAGGCAAAATGCCCACCGGCAGAAAAACCCATAATTCCAATCTTATTGGCCTTAATTCCATATTGCTTTGCATTTTTTCTCACTAAGTAAATGGCCTGCTGTGCATCCTGCAGCGGACCATAAGTTTTATCAACCATAATTTCATCGCTCGGCAAACGGTATTTTAATACAAATGCAGTAACGCCAATGGCATTGAAGCGTTTAGCTACATCTGTTCCTTCATGGCTAAATGCTAAACCACTATAACCACCGCCAGGGCAAATAATTACTGCCGTTCCGGTGGCAATTTCCTTTGGCGCAACAAAAACTGTCATCGTTGGTACTGATACTTTGGTAATGATTAGCGTACCATTGTTGCGCACTTCGGTATGCTCCACGTAGGTTGCCTGAGTAGGTTTTGCACCTGGAATGTCGCCAGTGTACAACGGGATTACTTCTTGGGCATTCGAATAGTTTATTGCCATGAGTAATAGCATTATAAGAGTGGATGATTTTCCCATTTGTTTTAGATTAAAACTCCATTAAATATGCCTTTAAAAAGTCGTTAATATCGCCGTTTAACACTGCATCAGGATTAGAGGTTTGGTAATTGGTACGATGGTCTTTCACGCGTCGGTCATCCAAAACATAACTCCTGATCTGCGAGCCCCACTCTATCTTTTTCTTCGATCCTTCTACTGCAGCAATGGCTTCGTTGCGCTTTCTTTCTTCTATTTCGAATAACTGAGATTTAAGTAAACGAATGGCATTTTCTTTATTCTGCAACTGCGAACGCGATTCCTGGTTTTTGATGATAATGCCAGATGGTTTGTGATATAAACGTACTGCCGTTTCAACTTTATTTACATTTTGTCCACCGGCACCACCAGCCCTGAATGTTTCAAATTCAATATCGGCAGGGTTAATATCAATCTGAATGGTATCATCAACCAAAGGATAAACATATACGGAGGCAAAAGAAGTATGTCTGCGGGCATTTGAATCAAATGGTGATATCCTAACCAAACGGTGAACACCATTTTCACCTTTGAGGTAGCCGTACGAAAAATCGCCATCAAACTGGAGTGTTACCGATTTAATACCTGCAATTTCCCCTTCCTGGCTATCCTGTTCTGTAATTTTATACCCGTTTTTTTCACCCCACATCAAATACATACGCATCAGCATATAAGCCCAGTCGCAACTCTCGGTACCACCGGCACCGGCGGTAATCTGCATGACGGCCGAAAGCTGATCTTCTTTACTGCGCAGCATATTTTTAAGCTCAAGATCTTCTACAGCTTGTTTACCGATTTCGTACTGCTCTTTCATTTCAGCTTCCGAAGCATCTCCGGACTGAAAAAAATCGAACATCACAGCTGCATCCTCAACCGCGTTATCGGTTTGGTTAAAACCATCAGTCCACTTTTTCTTTGAACTAATTTCTGCCAGAATTTTTTCTGCTTTTTTCGGATCGTCCCAGAAATTGGGTGCCATGGTTAATTTTTCTTCTTCGCGAATGGCGTAAAGTAGCTCATCAACGTCAAAGATACCTCCTCAGAGACGTTACCCTGTCTCTTAAATCCTGAATCTGTTCTTTCGTCATGAAACAAATATAGGAAATCGCTTTGAGCATAGCGCATGGCGGAAAGCGATTTCAATTAAAACTATCCGCCGACAGCTAACGGACTAGTTGATTTTCCCTGATCAATTATGCATGTAACAAATGAACTAACGCTTATCTCTTCATGGTCATATAATCCAGCGTAAGATTGGAAAGTAATTTGACGCCTAATACGAAACCACTTTCATCAAGGTAAAAATCGGGGGTATGATGTGAGGGCGCCTTTAAAGGATCTTTACCTTTAGGCATACCACCTAAAAAAACAAATAAGCCTGGTACTTTTTCCTGAAAGAAAGAGAAATCTTCTGCGCCGGTAACTGGCGGTTTTAACTTTACATGTTCTTTCCCTGCCGTTAACTGCATACTGGGCAGCATTTTTTCGGTAAGCGCAATATTATTGAAAGTAACCGGGTAATGGTTGCTGTATGGAATTTTTACTACCGCGGTTGCGCCCCCTGCCTCTGCAGTTTTGGTAGCAATGGTTTTGATCCGTTCAATAAACATGGCTTCATCTTCTTTGCTGAAATTGCGAACGGTACCCAGCATTTCTACTTTTTCAGGTATAATATTCGACCGAACACCACCGTTAATGGCACCGATGGTAACTACCCCTGGATTCTCGGTTACATTTAAATTGCGGCTAACAATGGTTTGCAGGTTATTGATAATCTGGGCAGAAACCACCACAGGATCAATACTGCTCCAGGGATATGCGCCATGAGCCTGCCTGCCGGTAACGGTAATCTTCATATCGTTTACAGCGGCCATGGTACCACCAGGACGGTAAGTTATATCGCCAACCTCAGTTTGTGAATTGATATGCAGACCGAAAATGACATCCACTTTTGGATTTTCGAGTACGCCTTCTTTGATCATTAAGGCTGCTCCGCCTTCCTCTCCCTCGGGCACTCCTTCTTCCGCAGGTTGAAAAATAAATTTAACCGTGCCTTGTATATCTTTTTGTATGGCGGCCAACACTTCTGCTACGCCCATTAAAATAGCCACATGACTATCGTGTCCACAGGCGTGCATTACCCCAACTTCCTGACCGTTGTATTGTGTTCTCACTTTAGAGGCAAAAGGGACATCAACCCGCTCGGTAACGGGCAAACCATCCATATCAGCTCGAAGTGCAACAACAGGTCCTGGCTTCCCTCCTTTTAATATGCCAACTACTCCGGTCTTTGCAATACCTGTTTTCACTTGTATACCTAAAGATTCTAAATGTTTCGCAATAATACCAGCTGTTCTTACTTCAGTATTTCCCAATTCGGGATGTTGGTGAAAATCACGTCTCCAGGTAATTACTTTTTGTTCTATGGCATCTGCTTTATTCGAGACTAATCGCCTTAAATCTGATTTTTGAGCGAAAGCATTTAATGCCAGGAATGAAAAACCGATCAGGTATATCTTCTTCATAAAATGGTAGTTTGGTTTAGGTGTTCTAAGCTAAACAATTTTATGGAGAGATAGAATTGCGTAAATGAACAAAAGCCATTCTGATGTAGAATGGCTTTTTAATAAATTTAGAAATCTAAGATGTTAACCCTTTTTAAATACAATTATCCTTCTGCCATAAACATCGCAGGCAAGAACATCTCCATTTGGCGCAACGGTTACATCTACTAAATTCAAAAATGAACCAGCACCTATTTTTTCTTGAATATCTCCATTCTCATCGGTTTTGATAATAACACTTTCGCCAGAATTGGCGATATAAATATTATCGCCAAAAGCACGTAGGCCAAAGAGGTAACCCTTTACAGCAAAAACTTTTAAGAATTTACCACTCTTGTCAAAAACTTCGATACGATTATTCCTTGTATCTGAAACATAAATTTTGTTTTTGAAATAGCAGATACCAAACGGGGCATCAAAGTCTCCTTCTGCTTTTCCCTGCTTACCAAATTTCAGCAATAAATTCCCATTCTGATCATATTTTTTAATCCGATGATTCACACCATCAACAATCCAAATATTTTGTTCATCATCAATGGTTAAACATTCGATATTCCCAAAGTTACTATCTCCTGTTCCGTAAGTACCCCATTCTCTGATTAATTGCTTATTTGAGTTAAATATCTGAACATAACTACTGCTCTGTGTTCGGGTAGCAACATAGTTTCCATTATCAAAAAATGCTATGGCTCTAGCCGCAGATCCAGTATAAAACTGCTCTATGAAACTTCCGGTAGCACTAAATTTAAGAACCCTATTCAGTTCTTCATCACTTACATAAACATTTCCGGTTTTATCAACCTCAATGTGCATATTAAATTTAAATTGTGAAGTACCATATCCTTCAGAGCCAAAAGTAAGCGCTTTATAATAGTTATACGCAGAAGTATAACCAAAATCTGCATCACTAAATCTACTAAACGACTTTATACCGTTGAAGGTTCTTACCTTATAAAAATTCTTGGTTAAGGATTTGCTAATAGTCAAATCATCAAAAGTTGTATCAGCTAACTCTTTAAGTAAAATATATTTCTGAGAAGTAACATCAAACTTAAATAATTGATATTTTTGAGCCAAGGGCATTGGTGTCCACGATACCGTAATACGCGAGCCATAAACACCTTTTGTTGCTTTTAAATTTATCGGGCGATCAACATCAAGGGTATCAATAATTCGTAAAGTATCTATTTTAGTTATCCCTTCTTTTTCGCATGAGGAGAAAAAGAAACAAGAAAAAAACAGCCAGCAGGCGGCCAAAAGAGAGAGCGATCTAAACATACTTTTATATTTTTTTACAAAGGTACTTATTTCAAAGCACGTAAAAGTAGGTATCTGATTTTTTTTAAAAAACTATTCGACAAACCTCTAAGGATTTCCCGCACTGAATCTCCCAGTTACATCATCCAAATTAGTCGACATATTATACATTGCGAAATTGATGAACCGCCAGCATTTTTTTTAGTTTATCATAAATTAAAAATTCTTAATGATTTAACACATTAAAAAGATCATTTTAAATTTTTGCTTTATTACTTTTACAAAAAACAAAGATTATGTTACCTAAAATAAATTTTACAGAAACTGAGGCCTACAAGTATTTAGCCGACCATTTTATAGATATTAATCAAAAGAGCATTAAAGATCTTTTTGCTGAAGATGCAGATCGTTTCAATAAGTTCTCTGTTTTTTTTGAAGATATCCTGCTTGATTATAGCAAAAACCGCATCAGCGACGAAACATTAGCCCTCCTGATTCAGTTGGCACGTGAGTGTAAATTAGATGAGGCCATAAAGTCGATGTACAACGGAGACAAAATCAATGAAACCGAAGACCGCTCAGTACTTCATATCGCTTTACGTAATTTAGGCAATACCCCGATTTTAGTTGACGGAAAGGATGTGATGCCAGAAGTAAATGCTGTATTGGCTAAAATGGAGAAGTTTAGCAACAGTATCATCAGCGGTGAATGGAAAGGTTATACCGGTAAAGCCATTACTGATGTGGTAAATATAGGTATTGGTGGATCAGACTTAGGTCCAGTAATGGTTACCGAAGCTTTAAAACACTATAAAAACCATTTAAATATTCACTTCGTTTCGAATATCGACGGTACGCACATTGCTGAAACTTTAGCCAACTTGAATGCTGAAACCACTTTATTCCTGGTAGCATCAAAAACTTTTACCACACAGGAAACCATGACGAACGCGCACTCTGCCCGTACCTGGTTTTTAGAAAATGGTGGTAAAGAAAACGATATTGCCAAACACTTCGCCGCATTATCTACCAATGCTAAAGACGTTTCTGCTTTTGGTATCGATACCGAAAACATGTTCGAATTTTGGGACTGGGTAGGCGGTCGCTACTCATTATGGAGCGCTATTGGCTTGTCTATCTCGTTAAGTATAGGTTTCGATAATTTTAAGCAACTACTAGCCGGTGCCCATGCTATTGATAACCACTTCAAAACTACAGAGTTTGAAAGTAATCTTCCTGTGATATTAGGCTTACTAGGCGTTTGGTACATTAATTTCTATAATGCAGAAACGCAGGTGATCTTGCCTTACGACCAATACATGCACCGTTTTGCGGCATATTTTCAGCAAGGCGATATGGAAAGTAATGGTAAACATGTAGATAGAAACGGTAATGACGTTGATTATGAAACCGGACCGATTATCTGGGGCGAGCCAGGGACAAATGGCCAACATGCTTTTTATCAATTAATTCACCAAGGCACCCGGATTATTCCTGCTGACTTTATTGCACTGGCACAAAGTTTAAATCCACTGGGCGATCATCACCCTATCTTATTATCGAATTTCTTTGCACAAACTGAAGCGCTAATGAACGGCAAGACCGCAGAAGAAGTAACTTCCGAGTTAAAGAAAGAAGGTAAATCTGATGCAGAAATTGAAAAAATCGCACCATTTAAGGTTTTCGAAGGAAACCGTCCGACAAACTCCATATTATTAAAGAAAATAACTCCTTATACATTAGGGAGTTTAGTAGCCATTTACGAACATAAAATATTTGTTCAGGGTATTATATGGAACATTTTTAGTTTCGATCAATGGGGAGTGGAACTGGGTAAACAACTGGCCAAAAAGATTCTTCCAGAACTGGCGGGCAACGAAGAAGTTTCGAGTCACGATAGTTCTACCAATGGCTTAATTAACCAGTATAAGGCCTGGAGATAAGCTTTTAATTAAATATTTATCCTGAAAGCCGTTCTGATGTAAAATCAGAACGGCTTTTTTTATTTTTTTATTACGGGCAACCATTCTGGATAAAGCCACGTAACGGTTAATATTTCAATTGTACCAAAATCAAACATCAGGATAGAAAAATGAATCCATCACTAGTTTTACTAATCGATTAACTATGAAAAAACAAAATGTAATCTTTTCGTTAGCCGCAATTACGGCCCTTCTTTTTGCCTGTTCTAAAAAACAAGCGGAAGAATTAAAACCAGCAACACCAACGGATCCAACCCCGGTAACGACAGCCAATGTAACCTATAGTAATTTTGCAGGCGCACTTTTTCAAACCAAATGCAGTAGCTGCCATGGTTCAAACGGAGCAATTGCATCAGTTTGGTTATTCAACGGCATAGCCTCGATAAAAAATGATGCGCGCGTAGTGAATGCTGTTCTGGTTACCAAAACAATGCCAAAAGGTGGAACAATAACCGCCAGTGAAAGAGCATTATTACAAGCCTGGGTTGATAAGGGTATGCCAGAATAACTCATCGAAATAACTCCGGTTTTTATTAGCAATTAAACATATTACAGATGCAAAAATTATTTTTCACATTAATAGCCCTGGTATTATGCACAGGTACAAAGGCGCAGATTCTGGTAAGTAAAAGCGTTAATTCTTCGTTTTTTTCTTCAACACCTGTAGAAGATATTGATGCCCAGAGCAAAACAGGCGCTTCGGCCCTTAATACCCAAACCAACGATATCATTTTTAAAATTAACAATACTTCTTTTCAGTTCAAGAAAAAACTGATGCAGGAGCATTTTAATGAAAATTATATAGAAAGTGATAAGTATCCGACTTCTGATTTCAAAGGAAAAATTGTAGAACAGATCGATTTTTCAAAACCTGGCACTTATCCGGTAACGGTTAAGGGTAACCTGCAGCTCCATGGTGTAACCAAAGCATATACCACAAAAGGATTAATCGTCATTACCGCCGACGAGGTGAAAGCTACTTCTGCATTTAATGTAAAACTGGCCGATCATGATATCAAAATCCCAACGATCGTTTTTAAACAGATTGCAGAAACTATCCAGGTAAAAGTAACCGCCATTTATCAACCCAAAAAATAAAATTTATGAAATTTCGTGTAAAATCTCTTTTATATCTATCCGTTATTCTTCTGCCTGCTTTGGCTTCTGCACAAGATTCGCTTGAGAAAGCACTGGAGCTACCTACCGAAAAAAGTAATGTAAAGGCAACTTTTAAAGCGCCCAAACTCATTAACATACAAACCAATGAAACCATTTATAAAAATGAGCTTGATTTTAGAGTAGATCACCGTTTTGGCGATATTGCCGGTAGTGCAGGTGGTACCAAAAACTTTTTCGGACTGGATCAATCGACAGATATCCGCATTGGTTTTGAATACGGGATCAGTGATAGACTTTCCGTAGGTTTAGCAAGGGCAAAAGGAGCTGGTGTAGTTACGCAGCTTTACGAAGGAAACTTAAAATACCGCTTGCTGGAGCAAACCGCTGATGATAAAATACCGGTGGCGGTAACTTTATTCGGGAGTACTACCGTTTCAGCAGCGAAAGCTTCAACAGATCCTACGGCTGCAAATGCATTTGACGGATTTAAAGACCGCTTGACTTATGTGGTGCAGGCGGTAATTGCACGCAAGTTTAACTCAAACTTTTCAATGCTGGTGATGCCATCGTATATACACCGCAATTTTACCGTTTTTGGCGACCAGAACGATATGCTTGCCCTATCCGTTGGCGGACGCATCAAAATTACCAAACGCATGGCTTTTGTGGCAGATTACACCATTCCATTCAGGGATAAAAATAAAGAAGCATATCTCGAAAACACATTGGGGACCAAATGCTACAAAACGCTTGGTGCCGGATTGGAATTCGAAACCGGTGGACATATATTTCACCTTAATTTCACCAATGCAACCGCCATTCAGGAATCGCAGTTTATTACCGACACCAATACTTCGTGGCTGAAAGGTCAATACCGCTGGGGCTTCAGTATAGCGCGAAGATTTTCATTTGATAAGAAAAAATCAAAATAGACCAAATTAAACAAAACTAAACAATTATGGAACGTAACGAATTTATTAAATCATTGGGACTAGGTGTTGCCATGGTTTGTACCGGAGCTTGCTTTTCTGCTTGCGGAAAAAAAAGTGATACACCAGAACCCATCCAGCCAAATGGCGGTGGTGTTCCTTCAGGCACTACAGCAAGTGTTGACCTGAGCACACAATTATTAACTGTTGGTTCATCTGTCACGGTAAACAGCATATTATTTATCCGTACTGCAACAGGAAATACCAGTACTTCATTTGTGGCTACACAAGCGGTTTGTCCGCACCAGGGAGGAGCATTAACATTTATTCAGGACAGTAATTACATTCAATGTGGTTTACATAGTTCGAGGTATACCACGTCAGGCAGCGTTTTAGCCCAACCGATTGGCGGTGGAACCACCAGCGCTTTAAAAGTTTATCCGATTACTGTTTCAGGAAATAAGCTGACCGCAACAGCTTAATTGGTTTTAAGGGAAAAGGGTTGTATCATAAATTGTAATTACTTGAATTTGTCACGTTGAGCCTGTCGAAACGCCTTATAAAATATTTAAAATAGGTGCTTCGACAAGCTCAGGGATGACAATTCTATATTTATGAGCAAGTCTCTTTTTTATGGAAGAACCTCTAGACCGTTACATTTTGTCCTTTAACATCAAAGGCATCACGTAAACCTATTGCAAGTACGTTAAAGGCATAAACCGTAAACATAATGGCTAAACCTGGTAAAATGGCGAGGTAAGCAGCATCCATAATAATATAGCCATAATGTTCTTTAATCATGCTTCCCCAGCTTGGCATAGGTGGCTGTGCACCAAAGCCTAAAAAGCTTAATCCGGTTTCGAGCAATATGGCCGATGCAAAATTAGAAGAGGCCACAACCAGTATAGGTCCGGCAATATTAGGCAATATATGTTTGATAATGGTTCTGGCTGTGCCAAAACCCAGGGCCCTTGCCGCTTCTACAAATTCTACTTCTTTTAAAGCCATTACCTGCCCTCGCACCAGTCTGGCCACATCTACCCAGGTTGATAAACCTACAGCGATAAATATCTGCCAGAATCCTTTCCCTAAAGCAAATGATATGGCAATAACGAGCAGAAGTGATGGCAGCGACCAAACCACATTCATAAACCAGCTGATGGAGGCATCTACCCGGCCTCCAAAATACCCTGCAATGGCACCTAAACTTACCCCAATAAAAAGTGAAATCAGCACCGCCATCAAACCTACAGATAACGACACACGGATGCCCAGAATCAATCGGCTTAACAAATCGCGTCCATAAATATCAGTTCCTAAAATATAGGTGCGAGTGTAGATGTTATTTTTTTCAAAAACTGCTTCTGGCGATCCTATTTTCGAAGGCAAAACACACCTTGGACATAAATCTTTAAGCTTGTATATCGTTTCTTTTGCTTTTTCATCATCCCCAATGTACTCCTGCACATAAACCGAATCACCTTCTATCTTATATGACGTGATCGGAATACCTTTAAAAGCAGGTGCTTGCCCATAGAACATCCGCTCCAAAAGGTTAACCTTTTCTACTTTTGGATTTCGACTGGTAATTAAGAATGTAAAGGTACTGCCCGGCTTCTTTTTGTTTAACTGGAGTGTTTGCACATTCGCATTTGGAGAATCATCAGGCATAATCAGATAGCCCAAAATGCCCATCAGCATCAAGAGTAAGATAAAGATCAGCCCGCCAAAGGCCAGCTTATTCCGCTTAAACTTTAACCAAACTTTTTTTGATGGGCTATTATCCATTACCTAACCATTCTGCCTTTCCAATTGTATTTTCCACTATTTCCGGCAATGCCGATATACACCATGTAAATTACATGGAGCATATTTAAAACAGGTATTAAAATGAGTAAACTGCGCCGCTTTGCAAAGCCCGTTACATCCCATAAAAATAGGGTTTCTAAAACCATTTTAACCAATAATTGATAAAATGTAATAACCAAAAAGCCAGGAATAAAAAGTCCGGTTATAAAATTTGCAAGAATAGAAAGATTAAAGATCCAAATCAGCACGCCCAAAACAATAATCGCCTTGTTTTTATAACGGGTACTTTTAGAGGCCCAGCGTTTACGTTGCTGGATAAATGCTCCCAGATTTTCTTTTGCATGGGTATACACGATGGCCTCTCTGTTTTTAAGGAAACCGATTTGATCTGGATATTTGGCAGCAATTTTATGCAGTAGTAATTCATCATCTCCTGATGCCAGATCATCTATACCCTGAAAGCCGCCAACTTCATAAAAAGTTGTTTTTTCATAGGCCAGATTTGCGCCGTTACAAGTTGAAGGCTGTTTATTTCCAATGGTGGAAGCCCCTAAACCAATCAGATAAAGAAATTCTAACGATTGTAAGCGCTCAAAAAAACTCTTCTCCTGAAAATAAGCAACGGGCGAAGAAATCATTTTATAGTTTTTCTCTTCATACAACTTTACAATCGTGGTCAACCAATTGGGCCCCATCCGGCAATCTGCGTCAGTAGTAATAATCAAGTCTCCGGTGCAGGTGCCAATAGCGGTTTGGATAGCTTTTTTCTTGTAGGAATTTAATGCCCGATCCTCATTCAACTTAATTAGTTTTACATTACGATCGGCATAACTTAGCACAATTTCTGCGGTCCTGTCAGTAGAATGGTCATCAATAATAATAATCTCCGTTAAAGCTTTTGGATATTTCTGAGCAATCAGATCATCAATCGTTTTGTTGATATTCTCCTCTTCATCTCTTGCAGCAACAATAATAGAAACCTTGGTTCGAGGATCAGATTTTTGTGGGCTAAAATATGTGAGGTTATGCCACCCCCTGATGAAGTTGAGCACCAAAAAACCATAAATTAAGGTCAGAGCAGCAGAAAATAAACTAGTTAGATTTAAGATTTCCAAAAAAATTGAGTTTAAAAACGAAATAAGTGCCTAAGATAGCAGGAATTATAATATTAATGAGCCAAATGCTGGCGGTACATGCAATAACGGCCACGTGCTGGTCGGTTACATGTTTAAAAAGCTCAACCGCAGTAACACTTCTGATGCCTACGTCAAAAAGATCAAGCGAAGGTAATGCCGACTGTACCAAAAATAGCAAACAGGTCATCATTACAATATCAGCATATTGCAGTCCCGGCACCAGCCAAACAAAAAGAATAAAGTACTGCGAACTGAATATCAGGTAACGGGCAAAACAATAAGTTATAATTTTAAAGAGTTCTTTTTTTCTGTAGCGGGCTAAAATGCTATAAAATTTTTTGTATTTCCGGGTGAATTTGAAAGACAATAAAATCCCGTTCAACCAACGGATATTAAAGTAAAAAACCAGAAAAAACAGACAAAAAATTAAAGCAAAGAAAACCAAAACGATAAACAGTACCCGATCAATCGGTATAAATCGATATACGAAAAAGCAGGTTGCAATAGCCCCAAAAACGTTGGTTAACACCAATTGACCGATGCTCCCTACACTCATGGCCACTATTCCAACAATTCTTCTTCGGGGAGAAAGAAAAAATACGCGACCACCATATTCGCCTAGCCTATTTGGCGTAAAAATAGCCAATGTTAACCCACAAAAAACAGATTCGACGGCCCTGTAAAAACTAATGGGCTCAATATGGCTCATCAGGTATTTCCATTTGCCAGCTTCTAAAAACCAGTTCACAAACATCAGCAGTACCACTACTCCGATTACCGTGATCATTTCTGCCTGGGGAATTCCCTCTAATAAGGTGCTAAAATCATGAAGATTTTTATTTGCAACGAGTTTATGGTAAATAAACCAAAAGGCAAATATTACAATTGCAACTTTGATCAGAATTGATACTATTTTTTTTTGCCTGCCAGTCAAGATTCTGTTTTTATTTGCAAATATGCTTAATATTGCCGTAATGTTGAACGAAAAAAAGGAACGGGTAATTATGGGCATCGATCCGGGCACTGCGGTGATGGGTTATGGCGTAATTCTGGAGAAGGGTAATAAAACGGAACTGATCAGTTTGGGCGTAGTTAAAATGACTCATTTAGACGATCCTTTTCTCAAGCTTCAGCGAATATTCGAAAAAACGGTAGTATTGATGGAGCAATATAAACCTGATGTATTGGCCATAGAAGCGCCATTTTATGGTAAAAATATACAGGTGCTGTTAAAACTTGGCCGTGCTCAGGGCATTGCCATTGCAGCCGCGTTATCTCGAAATGTGCCTGTAACCGAATATTCTCCACGCAAAATCAAACAATCCATTACGGGCAGCGGAAATGCCACCAAAGAACAGGTAGCGGCCATGCTGCAACGTTTGCTCAACTTTAAGGAAACACCTGAGTTTTTAGATGCTACCGATGGCTTAGCCGTTGCTGTTTGCCATTCCTTTCAGAAAATTACCGCAGGGGGTAAATCTAAAACCTATTCGGGCTGGGAATCTTTTGTAAGCGATAATAAAACAAAAGTGACCGGAATAAAAAAAGTAAATACTAAGCTAAAAGGTTAACCATAGCGTCTCAATCGTCATTGCGAACCGAAGCGCGGCATATGGTAAAGCGTGAAGCAATCTTTCCAGAGAAATAAAATGGTTCGTGCAGGACACGAACCATGGTGTATAAAATATCCCAATGTTAATTTTTAGCGCCAATCCGTCATTGCGAACCGAAGCGCTGGCTTATGGAAATAAAGCGTGAAGCAATCTTTCTGGGTAGAAAAACAATAACATGGTTCGTGCAGACACGAACCATGAAAAAAATTAAATCTGATTATTTCTAATTAGATTTTTTGTGGCCATTTTCCTGGCCATTTTGTCCTTTCTGATAAAATGTTTTATCACAACAAATATTAAAACACCTACTATTATCAACATCCAAAGGTTAGATACAGCAATAATAATCTCTTTAAAAATTGTCCAGCCATTTACAATTCCTAACCAAAGCCTGTTTATAAATGCCGGACGGTAATCATACAGGTTATCATTCGCCACAATCATGGTTTTTACCGTGTTATCCTGATAAAAATTAAGAGTAATGGTACTGAATTTAACCCGGTTATCAATCTGCATATTATCGATTCTTTTATCCACATAATCATCTTTGATGTAAAGCGATGATTCTACGTTGGCACTTTTCTTAGATGCTACTTTATTGATTTTTTCAATCGCATCTACTCTATTCTGCGCCTTTAGTTTATTGGCTAAATAAGCAATACTCTGATCATCCATTTTCATCGACTGATGATCGACAAAGACGGCGATTTTTGCAATCGTATTTGTAAATTCATCCAGCTTCTCAGATGGCACCTTCGCTACAAGATAACCTTGAGTGCGATAAGAAGTGATTTCTTTTAACGAATCGGTAGATTGTTTAATCTTATCAGTTTCCTGAATAGTGCTTTCTATAGAAAACTCAGCAACTGTTCCGCCTTCTGCTTTAATGGTTTGGCTAAGCTGCTCTTTGGTATTTTGAACATTTTTAACCCTAAACCGCATATCGGCAGTTTTGATGATTTTTTCAGCCGCAATGCTATCTGTAGGCACTCTTAATTCATTTGCATCGATAACGTCAGCGCTAGCATACTTTTCGTTCGATTTTTGGCAGCCAAAAATTGTTAAAACTATGGCTATAGCAATAATATTCCTTTTCATGATTGTGTGGTTCTAAATAAATAATCATTTTAATTATTTGCTTCAAATGGCCATCAGAAGTTTTGTGTTTTGGGTTGGTTTGTAACCCTCTTTCTCATTTAATACTATAATCTGCTTTAGGTAACCCAAAAACAAAATGTTTATATAACGATGTTACATAACCTGCGTTTCCATAAAGTAAAAAAAACGAAAATAGTAATTAACTTATAATCAGAAATTTACAAGTATATTTTTTTTTAAAAATACAGAAAGGTCTGCAAAAATACTTTGAACCTGACAGGAACCGGCATGAACGCAGTAAAGTAAAGCGGATGGCAGAGCTTCGGAACCGATAGAAACAGAAACCTACTTTCAAAAAAGAAGATTACATTTTTAATAACAAAACTGTTGATACCTGAAACCGTGGGTTGTTTTTTGGAAAGCAAATGCAGAAGCAATTGGGTTATAGCAGTCCCGCCTTTTGCTTTAGCCCTGATGCTATTTTAGTGCCGATTCATCGGTAAAGAATCAGGGGCTGCCGCTGCAGTCGGGTTTAGGATAGAAAGGTTTACCTAAGTAATTTAAACCTGACAGGAGCGGGCACGAACGCAGTGAAGTAAAGCGGATGGCAGGGCTTTCGGAACCGATAGCCACAGAAACCTGCTTTGCAAAAAAAGACGATTGTATTTCATCAACCTTACTGTTGATGCCTGAAACTATACGTTATTTTTTGGAAAGCAAATGCAGAAGCAGTTGGGTTATAGCAGTCCCGCCTTTTGCTTTAGCCCTGATGCTATTTTAGTGCCGATTCATCGGTAAAGAATCAGGGGCTGCCGCTGCAGTCGGGTTTAGGATAGAAAGGTCTACCTAAGTAATTTAAACCTGACAGGAGCGGGCACGAACGCAGTGAAGTAAAGCGGATGGCAGGGCTTTCGGAACCAATAGCCACAGGAACCTGCTTTTCAAAAAAAGAAGATTACATTTTTAATAACAAAACTGTTGATGCCTGAAACTATGCGTTATTTTTTGGAAAGCAAATGCAGAAGCGGTTGGGTTATAGCATTGCCGCCTTTTGCTTTAGCCCTGATGCTATTTTAGTGCCGATTCATCGGTAAAGAATCAGGGGCTGCCGCTGCAGTCGGGTTTAGGACAGAAAGGTTTACCTAAGTAATTTAAACCTGACAGGAGCAGGCGCGAACGCGGTGAGTAAAGCGGATGGCAGGGCTTTCATAACCGATTGCCACAGGAACCTGCTTTTCAAAAAAAGAACACTACGTTATTTAACAACAAAAAAGCCGATTATGAATGAACATAACCGGCTTTATATTTTGATAGCAGATCGCTTATGCGTCTAATATTTTGAATACACCTTTAATGGCAATAATTGCACCGATGAACAAAACAATCCAGGATGCTAAAGACACTTGCCACGAATCATAAGCGAAACGTGCGTAAGTACCCACTATGCAAACCAGTACACCAAAAATCATTAATTTATAAATTCCTGGCTGGTTAGCCGTTTTCATACTTTCTGTATTATGCTTTAATTCGTTGTTCTCCATAATGTTTATTTTTATGATGCAGCAAAAGTAATACTTATTGCTGAATATTTATAGAACTTAGTAACTTTTTAATCGTTCTAATCTTTGCTTTGCTTTATCCTTATCGCTTAGTTTTTCTCCCTGATACAAAGGCTTTTCCCAATCCCCGTACATAGGGTTCGGCAACATAATATATTTTGTTCCAAATAGGTTCTGGCTGGCGTTTACCTGATCGAAGGTATTTTTATTTTCGCGATAAAAAATGTTGCTGAAATCACTTAAATTGTCGCCACATAACAATAAAATATGGTGTGTTTCGCTAATCCGTTGGCGCCTTGGTTCTTTATTTGAAGTTCCTTTCGAAACCATTAAATGCGCATCATCAGCATAAGGGAAACCAAAATGTTGCAGATTTTTTAAAGTAGCTGCATAATCCTTTTCATCGCGGTTACTCACATAAAAAGTTTCAATGTTTTTTGATGCAGCAAATTTTAGGAAAGCCAATGCACCCGGAACCGTATCGGCCTGTGCCAGGTTGGTCCATTCGGTCCAGTCTGCAGGCACATAACTTAGTCCCTTTTTAATTTCATGGCCCTGAAAAGCGGAATTGTCTAAAACGGTTTCATCAATATCAACAATCACACACTTCGGCTTTTTACTTGTATCCGCCCATAGTGCTTCTTTTAATGATAAACGAGCAAAGTTGTAAGCCTGGAAACATAAGGCCCTGTATTCGCCCGAAGTTTGCTGCCAAAGCACGGCATTGGTATAATCCCTTGCCGGATTTTGAGCTTTAACAAAAAATGGAGCAGTGAATAAGATAAGGAGGATGTATTTTTTCATAACCTGAAATTAGGTTACAAAGATATGAAAAGGCAATAATTAAGCTAAAGATAAAATAGCCATCAATCACGAATTTAAAGAGATAAAAATGGAAACAAATACAAGTGAGTACATATCGGCCGACACCTACAGCTAATTATCCGGGTATATTTTTCATCAATTAAACCATTAGTTAAAAAATTTCGATAGCTTTGGAAACACACAAATAAAATCGCTACAATTATGAAATCTAACAGCTTTTTAGGGCTAGCTGTTGCCCTATTTTTCTTCGCGGCCTGCAAGAAGGATAACCCAGTTATTGAACCACCGGCAATTATTGAAAAAGAAGACGCTTTAGAATATGCTCGCGACAGCATTTCTTACAATATTGATGGGCTCACTTATAATTTTTCTGAATCCTCAAGTTTTTCCAGAGCAGGTAATCGTCAACCGCATTCAAAAGTAGATTCAATTGTCAACAACGCCTATTATATATCGGGTATTAAAGATTCTGTTTTATATTCAAGGAATTATGGAATGTATAATAATGGGAAAAAAGTCGATGTAACATTCATTAAAACTTATAAAAAAGCATCTATGTTACAATCAGTGATTTTGAGGCCAACAGATGTTATGGATTTGTTTACGGTGGGGACCAGAAATTACGTGCTTGATTACGGGAGAGACAATATACAAAATGGTATTGCGATAAGTATCTCCGGTGGATTTACGACATTTGGCTCAGATTCATTTAGTATGCCACCATTAAGTTCTGATGCCCAAAAGAATTCAAAATTTGAAATCACAAGTTTAAAGAAATTAAAATCTGGCACATATATACTAGAGGCGAAATTTAATGCCACAGTTTATAATTACCAAAATGTGAGTAAAAAATTAGAAAATGGATATTTAAGATTAGTTATGAAGAACTATGAATTAATCTGATAAATAAAGAGGGTACCCATCAAAATTTAAGAATAAGGACCTCAGTTTATCAAAGAATGATTTACCATTCAAAGGTCTCATTTTATCGTTTTTGACACCGATAATATTTCTGCTTTGAGATAGTATATTAAAAGTCGATAATTAAGCTCAGAAGTCCCAACAAACTGAAATGCAAATTAAAGATACTCCTTTAGGCATCCATTAACAAGCAGTAACAGAATACAAATCAACCAATCATGCCTAAAGCTATAATTTCAATAGCTTTAGGCAAACACAAATAAATCACCACATCATGAAATCTAAAAGCTTATTAGGGCTAGCTATTGCCCTATTTTTCTTTGTAGCCTGCAAGAAGGATAATCCGGTTATTAAAAAAGAAAACCCATTAGAATTACTTAAAGATTCAGCATCTTACTCTATTGATGGAAAAGCCTATCGTGCTATCGGCATTGAAAAGAATTGGACTTATACGACACAATCAAATCTTAAAATTACCTCTGGAGTAAACTTTAGGTATCAACTAGAAGGTGACAAAGATTCTTTATTATTTGTAAGAGAATATAGCATTAGAGCTTCCTACACTAACATTGCTATTTCATTTTTAAAAATATACAATAAACATGAAACAGAATTAACAAATGAAAACAATGGTGGCTATCTAAATTATCCAAAAAATAAAACAGATATATTTTCTCCTGGTTTATATAAATATTCAACTGAGTTTTTTAGAAGCAATTCTACTTCTGGAATCGCATTTACACTTATCAACCAACAAGGTGTATTTAAGTCATATAGCCAACCGGATTTAGGGAAACCGGCATCGGTTACACAAATTGATCAAAATGGATCTAAATTCGAAATTATCAGTTTACAAAAACGAAAATCGGATTATCTGTTAGAAGCTAAATTCAAACTTAATGTTTTTGATGAAAATAAAAAGCAACTAAAAATAGAAAATGGATATTTAAGAATAAGTATACTAAAATATTAATACTCTAATATAGTAGTCCACTTCAAATTAAGTGGTGGACTACTCTCTTTCATTGCCTGAACTTTTAACCATTCAAAAAACTTCCCCTATCGGTTTTCGATATCAACAATGTCTCTGCATCAGGGTAAGCATGTGTAAAGGTAAGCGGGATTTTATTTTTTCCCCTTTCGCTCCATTTAAATTCAACAGCCAAAAATTTCTCTCTTGTTTTTTCCACGTAATCTATTTCCTGCTGTTGTGTGGTACGCCAGAAAAAGCATTCAGCCTCTATCTGGTTCTGATGCAGAAACTTCATCCTTTCAGCAATCATATAATTTTCAAACAGTGCGCCAACGTCATTCCTATTGGCTAAGGAATTGAAATTTCGGGTAATGGCATTCACAATACCCGTATCGTAAAAATAGATTTTCTTATTTTTTTTAATCTCATTGCGCACATTGCCAGCAAAGGCAGGTAAACTAAACACCACAAACGCTTTTTCAAGCAGACTGATGTACTTATCAACTGTTTTCTGATCAGCCTTTACCAGCTGCGCCAGCTCAGAAAAGTTCACTTCACTGCCTACCTGCAGCGCTAAAGCTTTTACAATTTTTTCGAAAAGGAGTGGCTTTTTAACATCTTCTAAAGTAAAAAGATCCTTATACAGGTAACTATCTGCAAGTAACTTTAAATGTTCTTCTGCATTTTGTGGGTCATTAATAATTTCGGGATAAGAACCATAAATTAAACGTTGTTCCAAGGATCGTTCCTCAGTTATAAAATCTGTGTCACTTACCAGCTCCGCATACGAAAAAGGCAAAAGCATCATCTCGTACTTTCTACCGGTCAGCGGCTCGTTTATTTTACCCGAGAGTTCAAATGCTGATGAACCTGTAGCAATCACCTGAACAGACTTAAAACGATCTACAATAATTTTGATCAGCAAACCGACATCATTGATCCGTTGAGCCTCATCAATAAAAAGTACTTCGTAACCGGCGAGCATCTGCTGAACTTGTGCGGCATTCGGTTTGGCCAAAGTTTCCCTAACGTCTGCATCGTCTCCGCTTAGATATAATGTTCTTTTATCAACTTTTGCCAATAACAGTTCTACAAAGGTAGTTTTGCCGGTTTGTCTGGGTCCATATACAATAAAGGCCTTACCTTTAAAAAGCCTTTCCAGCGCATAAGCCAGCTGTTTCCTAACAATCATAAGTTAAAAGTATTCCACAAAAGTATAATAATTCTGGATTTAAATCCATAAATAACATAATAATTTTGGATTTAAATCCATAAATAACATAATAATTTTGGATTTATAACAGACTAAACAAAAAAAAACCCATCTCAGCTAAGAAATGGGCCTATATTATATTTAATTGTGTACTGCTAACTCAATATATAACTGTAAACTGTTATCCGTTCAATGCTGCTGCACCGCTTACAATCTCGGTTAACTCCGTTGTAATTGCTGCCTGACGTGCCTGGTTGTATGAAAGTTTTAAAGCTTTTAATAACTCACCTGCATTTTCAGTTGCCTTATCCATTGATGTCATACGTGCACCATGTTCAGAAGCATGTGAATCCAATACCGCTTTGTACAACTGGATTTTAATAGATTTAGGAATCAATTGTTCTACAATTTCTTCTTGAGAAGGCTCTAAAATATAATCAACGTTAGTTGTTTTCTTATCTACTTTTGTTTCATTTACAGGTTCAGCTTTTGGCAAAGGCAATAACTGTTCTGTAGTAATAAACTGTACAGCTGCGTTTCTGAAACGGTTGTACACCACCTCTACTTTATCAAACTCGCCTTTAACGAAACCAGCCATAATGGCATCGGTGATTTTGGTTACATTTTCAAAAGTTAAATCTGAAAATATTTCGTTATTGTTACCGATAACGTTGTACTTGCGTTTCTCGTAAAAATCCTGTGTTTTCTTACCGATAGAAATAATGCTCACATTACCGTTTTTCAACTGTTCGCTATACTTCTCAGCAATTAAATTATTGGCCGCTTTAATTACGTTCATGTTAAAAGCTCCAGCCAAACCACGGTTTGATGAAACAGTAACGATTAAAACCTTATTGGGCTCACGCTCCTGAATAAAAGGTGATGAAGAGCCTTCTAAACTTGCAGACAGATTACCTAAAATCTCTTTCAGTTTAGTTGCATAAGGACGTAAAGCGATAATTGCATTAGTGGCACGTTTTAACTTAGCTGCCGAAACCATTTTCATAGCCTTGGTAATCTGCTGTGTTGACTGTACCGACGCAATCCGGTTTCTTACTTCTTTTAAATTAGCCATTCTTTAGTTTTGCGTGGAGCGAAGGGCGTTGAGCGTCCGGCCATCGCCTAACGCTTAGCGCCCTGCACTTAGCTTATTAATATTTACTTGAAATTTCTTTTGCTACTGTATCTAAAACACCGGTAATGTTATCATCAAATTTACCAGCTTTTAAAGCTGATAGAGTTTCAGGATGACGCAATTCCAGCTGGTTTAAGAATTCAGTTTCAAATTCTTTTACTTTATCTATCGGAACATTACGCATTAAGTTTTTGGTACCTGCGTAAACAATTGCAACTTGCTTCTCAACAGTAAACGGAGAGAACTGCGCTTGTTTCAACATTTCTACGTTACGAGCACCTTTATCAAGTACCGATTTAGTTGCAGCATCCAAGTCAGATCCGAATTTAGAGAAAGCCTCTAACTCGCGGTATTGAGCCTGGTCTAATTTCAACGTACCTGCTACTTTTTTCATCGATTTGATCTGCGCGTTACCACCTACACGTGATACCGAGATACCTACGTTAATTGCAGGACGGATACCAGAGTTGAATAAGTTCGACTCTAAGAAAATCTGGCCATCAGTAATCGAAATTACGTTGGTTGGAATATATGCAGAAACGTCTCCCGCCTGTGTTTCGATAATTGGCAAAGCTGTTAATGAACCACCACCTTTAACGATGTGTTTAATCGATTCTGGCAAATCGTTCATGTTTTTAGCGATATCATCGTTAGCGTTGATTTTCGCAGCTCTTTCTAACAAACGGCTGTGTAAGTAGAAAACGTCTCCTGGATAAGCCTCACGACCCGGTGGACGACGAAGTAATAGAGATACCTCACGGTAAGCTACCGCTTGTTTAGATAAATCATCATAAACAATTAATGCTGGTTTACCTGTATCACGGAAAAACTCGCCAATTGCAGCACCTGCAAACGGAGCATAGAACTGCATTGGAGCAGGATCTGCAGCCGAAGCAGCAACGACAACAGTATATGGTAAAGCGCCATTTTCTTCCAGTGTACGTACAATGTTGGCTACAGTAGAATTTTTCTGACCAATAGCTACATAAATACAGAACACAGGCTGGCCTGCTTCATAAAATTCTTTTTGGTTGATAATGGTATCAATACAAACGGCAGTTTTACCAATCTGACGGTCGCCAATAACCAACTCACGTTGACCACGACCGATTGGAATCATTGCATCGATTGCTTTAATACCAGTTTGTAAAGGCTCGTTTACCGGCTGACGATAAATTACACCTGGTGCTTTACGCTCTAAAGGCATTTCGTAAGTTTCACCCAGAATCGGACCTTTACCATCTAAAGGCTCACCTAAAGTGTTTACTACGCGGCCAAGCATACCTTCACCAACTTTAATAGAGGCAATTTTCTTGGTACGTTTAATGGTATCACCTTCTTTGATCTCGTCAGAAGCACCCAAAAGTACCACACCAACGTTATCTTCTTCAAGGTTTAATACAATACCTTGCAGGCCGTTTGCAAATTCAACCAACTCTCCCGATTGAACTTTAGTTAAACCGTAAACACGGGCAATACCGTCGCCCACTTGCAACACGGTACCAACTTCTTCCAGTTCGGTTTCTGATTTGAAGCCCGCCAATTGCTGTCTGATAATTGCCGATACTTCGTCTGGTCTTACCTCTACCATAATTTTACTTTATATCTTTTTATAAATGTTTAGTGCTTAGCGCATGGCGCTTGGCGTTTTCCGTGCCATACGCTTATCGCAATATTCTTTGTGTTTGGAGGTTTGCGTTTGGCGTTTTAACGCTATACGCTTACCGCCTGGCGCTTACTGCGCAAATTCTTTTTTAAGTTTACTTAAACCGCTGGCAATACTGGCATCAAATTGCTTATCTCCAACTTTTAATATAAAACCACCAATCAGTTTCTCATTAATTTTTTCGTTAACTATAACCTGGTTGGCGCCTAATTCTTTTTTTACAATCGTTATAATCTGCTCTTTGGCCTCAGGACTTAAAGCAGCTGCAGTAGTTACATCAGCAGTAACAATACCTTTAATTAAATTATATTGTTGTATAAACTGTTTTGCTGTTGCAAATAAAATCGCCGAACGACCTTTGCTTACCACAACATTGAAAAAAGAGATGGTTAGTTTGCTTACTTTATCCGTAAAAATTCCGTTTAAAATACCAGTTTTCTTATCTAAAGGTACAATCGGGTTTTTTAATATTGCTTCTAGTTCAGGGGTTTCATCAACCACTTTCTCAAACAAAACCATATCATTATAAGCTGATTCTAACGCGTTGTTTTCAACGGCTAGGTCTATTAATGATTTGGCATATCTGCCTGCAACTTTAATTTCTGACATATATTTAGGTGTGAGATGGAAGATGTGAGATGTGAGATGTGAGATTGAGTATTCAGAGTAATCTCCTCTCTCATATCTAATGTCTCAAATCTAGTATCTCCTATCTATTTTCTCAAACTAGTTTAATTCAACGTCTTTTAACAAATTAGCCACTAAAGCTTCCTGTTTGGTTTTATCATCTAACTGCGTACGTAGTACACGTTCAGCAATTTCTAATGATAAAGTAGAAACCTGGTCTTTAACTTCAGCTAAAGCAGCTTTCTTTTGGTTTTCAATCTCGATTTTAGCTTTCTCGATCAATTTAGCACCTTCAACCTGAGCCTGTTTTTTAGCCTCATTTAAGATACTATCTTTTAAGGTTTTAGCTTCCTTTAAAATCTCATCGCGCTCCGCACGGGCCTGCTGCATTAAATCCTGATTCTGGCTGGTTAAACGAGCCATCTCCTGTTTAGCCAATTCAGCTTTGTTTAAAGCCTCATCAATGCTTTGCTCACGCTCGTGAATTGCACCTAAAATAGGTTTCCATGCGAATTTTCTAAGTAAGATCAATAAGCAGATGAATGCTAACGATGTCCAAAAAACCAATCCTATGCTTGGGGTTACTAATTCCATTTTTATCTAATTTTTAAAAACAATCTTTTTAATAAGGCGGGGTAAATAACCAATCGTTAAATACCCAGCCTGATTTTTTTCAGTGCTTATTAACCGTTTAAGCCTAATAATGCAACTACCACACCGAATAAAGCAGCACCCTCAATAAGGGCAGCAGCGATAATCATTGCAGTCTGAATTTTTGATGCAGCTTCCGGTTGACGAGCAATACCTTCCATTGCTTTACCACCTACTTGACCGATACCGATACCTGCACCGATTACTGCTAAACCGGCACCGATTGCCGCGATTGAACCTACCATAACTAATTTAATTTATATTAATTTGTAAAAAATAGTTTTCTGTTAATGATGTTCTTCTACTGCCATGCCAATAAACAGGGCAGTTAATAAGGTAAAAATAAAGGCCTGTAAAAATGCCACCAATAATTCCAACACATCCATAAACAATACGAACGCAACTGAAACCGGGGCAATAGCCAGTGTTTCGAAAATAAAGATTAAGGATATTAAACTTAATACGATAATGTGACCAGCTGTAATGTTTGCAAACAAACGCACCATCAAAGCGAAAGGCTTAGAAATGATACCGATCAATTCCACAGGAATCATAATCGGATATAACCAAAAAGGAACATCCGGTCTGAAAATATGTTTCCAATAATATTTGTTACCATTGATGTTAACGATAATCAAAGTACCTAAAGCCATTACAAAAGTTAGGGCAATATTACCGGTAACATTGGCACCACCTGGAAAAATCGGAATCAAACCGAATAAGTTATTAAATAGGATAAAGAAAAAAGTAGTCAACAAATAAGGCATAAATTTCGCGTATTTATGACCAATGTTGGGCTTAGCAATATCATCTCTTACAAAAAGAACTACAGGCTCAATAAAAGATTGCAAACCTCTTGGTGCTTTACCGGCGCGTTTTTTATAAGCTCCGGCAACCGAAATAAATACAATAAGGATAACCAGAATGGCCACAAACATCGCCGCAACGTTTTTAGTGATCGAGAAATCTAAAACAGCTTTACTTGCTTCCTCATCCACTTTACCATCAGCACCAACCACTTTAATATGATCCTCTTCTAAACGATAGTTATTGTATTTACCATTATAATCGTGTTCACCATGATGAAAATTACCTGATGAGAAAACCTCTAAACCATTAGGCGTATATAAAATTACCGGAAGAGGCAACGAAGTATGTCCCCAAAGATGCCACATGTGCGAGTCGGCAATGTGTTCCATAATTACTTTGGTAGGCTCGAATTTTTCTTTACCATGATTGGCCTCAGCTCCATGTTCTCCTGAAACAGCATGAGCAGATTCCGCAACAGCACTATCAACAGGTACAACAGCGCTATCAACTTGAGCGAAAGTATCAATTTTGATAGATAAAAACGCGATTAAAAGCGTAAAAACAATAGTTAGCCTTTTAACTTTAGACACAAAAACTCGGTTACAATCCATTTATTGGCAGTTTTTTACTTTAAATTTTGGTGGCGCAAGTTACGTAACAAACAGTAAACTTCAAAGACCGTAAACAATAAATATAAAGAAAAAAAATTAAGCAGAAACACAGACCCAATTCCCTTTGCTTTTATACTGTAAATCAACACGAAAGCCATACAAAAAATCATTTTCACAGCAATTGATCCCATTATAGCCATCACCCCCACTTCAGGATCGCGTTTTACACCGATATCAACCAACATGTAAGCGATATAAGTAATACCAGCCAAAAAGCCGAACATTACCCAAAAATTGTTTACATAAAGCTGCCTGGCCGGAAACACAAGGGATAGAACGGCGATCACACCTATTAACAGGCCTACGAAAATAAAATAGATACTGGTAAATTTGGCTAGGCTCAATGTATAATTTCTTAGCAGATAAAACTTTTTGCAAAGATAAGGTTTTTAGTATCAAGTAAGTAGTAACATAAGAAATATTGCAAAACTGCTTTGTTGTTTAACCATTTAACTGGTTAATCGGTTAACTGAAAACTGCTAACTGCAAATTGAAAACTGAAAACTGCCAACTAACCCCTGGTAACCTGTCTGATCGCCTGATAAAGTGCGATCCCTACGCCGGCCAGGGCAAAAGCTGCAGTAATTAAATTGGTTTTGCTGTTTCGGTGTTCATCAATTTTATAACCTATAAAAGTAAGCAGGCCTATGGTAGCGATCATCTGGAAACCAATGGCAGAATACTTTGCTGCTGCATTTACCTTTTTCTTTGTATCTTCTCCTCGCTGATTTTCCATTTTTTAATGCAATAATTAAATTAACTTTGAATAATTAAAATTTGTTACCAATTAAAATATTTTTCTATCTATATTGTTTATTATACATTACCTAAGAGATTGATCATACTTGAAAAATTACGCTGACAAAAACTTAAATCCCTTAATTATTCTCATCAGTATTTTTATTTATGGCTGTGTTGCAAATAAAGATACTGCAGTTGACCGTAGGTTTCAGAACTTAACCGCAAAATACAATTATATCTATAACGCCAATGTTTTACTAAGCGAATACAATGAGAGTTTGCTGCAAAGTTATGCGGATAATTACGAAAAGATTCTACCCGTCTACCTTGATCCTGAGCCACAGATAAATTTAGTACTCACACCCGGGGCTGCCAATAAACAGCTTGACGATGTGATTGCCAAAGGACAAACCATTATCAACGATAAAAGTTTCAGTAACTATATTGACGATGCCTACATGCTTTTGGGCAAGGCAAATTACCTTAAAGGGAATTATTTTATCGCATCAGAGTATTTTGATTACACGGCGAAAACTTATAATAGCGACCTGAAGACATTTATCATGGCTATGAACTGGAAAGCACGTAGCCAAATGGAACTCAACAATATGGTACTGGCCGATAAAATTATCGATACCATGCTACGCGCGTCCGATGAGTTAAAAAAGGACCTGGCCGAATCACTGGCTACAGCCGCCCAGATGCGCATATACCAGAAACGCAATAAAGAAGCCATCTTATTTTTAGAATCGGCCATTGCATTGCCTGCAGAAAAACAGCTACGCATCCGCTGGCGTTTTATATTGGCGCAGTTACAGGAAAAAGAGAAAAATATTCAGGATGCTTATGCCAACTTCACCAAAGTTGAAAAAAGCAATGCACCTTTTGAGATGTATTTCCATGCCAATTTAAACCGGATTAAACTGAAAGCACTGTTAAATGGAGAAAAACTTAATAAGGAACAGCAACTTTTAGCTTTATTGAAAGACGATAAAAATACTGATTATACCGATCAGATTTATTATCAGGTTGGAGAGCTTTTCTCGGCAGAGGGAAATTTTTTAAAGGCAGAAGAAAACTACCATAAGTCGGTTTTAAAAAGCACCAGAAACCAAACGCAAAAGGCGCTATCTTACTTAAGAATTGCAGATTTAAATTTTAAAGAATTCAACAACTATGTTAAAGCAAAACTGTACTACGATAGTACTGTGATGATTTTACCTAAAAACTTCCTTGATTATGATAACATTGTTAAAAAGGCAGATAACCTGCAATATTTAACAGACCGGTATACCATTATTGCAAAAGAAGATACTGCTCAGGCTTTTGCCAAACTTCCGGCTGCAGAACGGGAGGCTAAAGTAAAAGCTTATTTAACGCCAAAGGTTGAAGTGCGCGGTACAGAAGAGGTAATGAGCAACCAACTTTTAAATGATCCGGATTTTCCAAACAGAAGCTTAAATACGACAAACAATACCGTTGGCAACACTTTTTATTTCAATAATAATGCAGCAATTAGTAATGGTTTTGCTGATTTTAGAAAAAGGTGGGGAACAAGACAGCTAGAAGATAACTGGCGCCAAAGCATCCGGTCATCAGCACAGGAAACCAATCAGGTTTTAGCGGGAGGAAAGGTAGCTACCGAAATTATACCAGCAAATGGCCTAACCAACCAAACGGCAGCAGATCAAACCTCGCTGGAAAAGCAGTTTTTGGATGCTTTACCCACCACACCAGCACTATTGGCATTATCGGATCAAAAAATTATTGATGCCTATTTCGAAATTGCCAGTTTTTACCAACAAGAACTGAATGATAAGCAGGAAGCAAATAAAATATATCTGGAACTGATTAAAAGATATCCGGAAAATAATCATTTAGTTGCCATTTACTATAGTTTATATCTCAATTATAAAGGCATTGATGAAGTAAAATCTGAGCAGTATAAGCAATTGGTGCTGACCAAATTCCCGGAATCAAACTTCGCGAAGAATATTTTAGATCCATCGTACTCGGCCAAGCAAACACAGATGGAAAATATGGCCATTAACAATTACAACTCAACTTTCGATGCTTATATAAAAAAAGATTATGCCACCGTGGTAAAACAGGCTGATGACAATATCACCACTTTCCCTGAAAATGATCTGGCACCGCAATATGCTTATTTAAAAGCCATTGCTGTTGGACGTACAGCAAAGGTTGATCCGCTACTCACCGAATTGAACCTCATCACCAATCGCTATCCTAACGACAAAATTATTACGCCTTTGGTACGCGATCACTTGAAGTATATTGAGGCCAATCTTGACGAATTTAAACAGCGTCCTGTAGCCCTTGTTGATTTTGATGCAAATACGCCGCGTTTTGTAAGCCAGGCCGCCACAGTTTCAGTCCCAAAAAAACCGCTGGTGGTTGAAAATCCTGTAGCAAAAATAGCTGAACCAACTCCTGTAGCCAAACCAGTTGAGGTTAAGCCAGTTGATCCAACTAAACCTGCCAGTATTTTCAGTACGGCAAAATCAGAAGAATATTATTACGTAATAGACGTAGCTGACGCCACTTTAACCTTAAGTTCATCACGCTTCGGCATTGGCCAGTTTAACCGCGGAAATTATCCGGACAACGATCTGGAACATAAATTGGTAGAGTTGGATAACGATCAGTTGATTTACATTACCAGTTTTATCGATTTAGAGGATGCCAAACTTTACGAATCGAGCATTGTTGGTCAGTTAAAGAATATTATGAAAGTTCCGGCCAACCTGTATAAAGGCTTTATCATCAGTAAAGAAAATTTTGAAAAACTGACAGACAGAACAAGGATTAATGAATACCTGGAGTTTTTAAAAGACAATTACAAGTAAGCGAAAGTAAAATAACAAAACTCAAACACCAAAGCAAAAGGCATAAACACCAAAGCTTAAATTTGATTCTATAAAAAATTAATAAATTTGCATCCAAAATCACCTATCCTGGTGGTTTGGAAAATAACAACACAAAATGAACAAATCCCTTTCTCCACAGGATACAAAAAGATACAGTTTACTCATCTGGAAATTATTGATTGGTGGAATTGCCCTATTTGCTATTTTCATCTCCATGATCGGATTTGGGCTATTCGGTGCCCTACCCTCTTTCAGAGATATTGAACACCCGAAAAGCAATCAGGCATCCGAAATTATTGCCGAGGATGGCCGCCCTTTAGGTACCTATTTTGTTCAGAACAGATCGAATGTTACTTATAAGGATATTTCTGAAAATGTAATCAATGGTTTAATTGCGACAGAAGACACCCGCTTTAAAGAACATTCAGGTATCGATTTTAAACGTACATTTTCTATCATCGGTTATAATTTGATCGGTAAAAAACAGGGGGCCAGTACCATTACCCAGCAACTGGCCAAAAATCTTTTCCCACGCGAATCGAACCTTAATTTCTTCTCGTTGGTATTAACCAAATTTAAGGAGTGGATTGTTGCCGTTAAACTGGAGCGTAACTATACCAAAGAAGAAATTATAACGATGTATTTAAATACGGTTGATTTTGGTAACCAGGCTTATGGGATTAAATCTGCGGCAAGGGTTTATTTCAATACCACTCCCGATAAGTTGAATTTAACACAGGCTGCAACCCTTGTGGGTATGCAAAAAGGGATTACCATGTATTCGCCCACCCGCCATCCTGAGCGTTCCAGAGAACGCAGAAATACCGTTATGGCCCTCATGGTCAAAGCTGATCTCTTAAGCCAGTCAGAATTTGATCAGCAAAAGGAAAAACCTTTAAACCTGCATTTCAATGCCGCAACCGTTAATGATGGAATTGCACCGTATTTCCGTTCGGTATTGAAGAATGATATCAAAAATATTTTTCAGGAGCAATCCATTACCAAACCTGACGGTACGCCATACGATCTGGACCGTGATGGTTTGAAAATTTATACCACCTTGAATTATGATATGCAGGTATATGCCGAGGAAGCGCAAAAGGAATATATGAAAGTGCTACAGGCACAGTTTATCGCGAGTTGGAAGGGCAGAAACCCGTTTAAGGATAAAGCTTTACAGATTGAACAGGGAATAAAACGCTCTGATCGTTATAAAGCCTTAAAACTGGAAGGAAAATCGGATGAAGAAATCAAAGATGATTTCAACACCAAAACTGAAATGACCATTTTTACCTGGAAAGGTAATATCGATACGGTAATGAAACCGATCGATTCGGTACGTTATTATAAAATGCTGCTTAGGAATGCCATGATGACCATGGACCCGACCAACGGACATGTGAAAGCATGGGTGGGCGGAATTAATTACGAGCACTTTAAGTACGACCAGGTTAAGATGGGAACCCGCCAGGTGGGTTCAACAGCAAAACCATTTACTTACGCTGTAGCCATAGAAAATGGTTATTCGCCTTGTTATACCGTACCCAACGTTCCGGTAACGATTGAAGGTTATGGTGAGCCGTGGACACCCAGAAATTCGGGCAAACCCCTGCCAGGTAGTATTACCTTACAAAAAGCACTGGCCTACTCACAAAACTTTGTTACCGCCTATTTAATGAAACAGGTTGGTCCTGTGGCTGTATCTACCCTGGCTACAAAAATGGGTATTCCAAATGTTCCAGCGTTTCCGTCGATTTGTTTGGGCACATTCGATTCTTCTGTTTATAATATGGTGGGTGCTTATGGAGCTTTTGCCAATAAAGGAATTTATACCAAACCCATTTATTTATTAAGAATTGAAGATAAAAACGGTGTGGTATTATTTTCTCAAAAGGAAATACCAAAGCCCATTATGAGCGAAGAAGTGGCATATGTAATGACACGGATGCTTAAAGGTGTGGTAACCAACGGAACCGGATCGCGATTAAACTATAAATATAAAGTGAATGCACCAATCGGAGCGAAAACAGGTACTACTCAAAACAACTCCGATGGTTGGTTTATGGCCATTACTCCACAGTTGGTAACCGGTATCTGGACGGGTTGTGAAGACAGGGCTTTCCACTTCATCAGTACCAACCAGGGAGAAGGGGCCAATACAGCCCTCCCTATTTTTGCAGGCTTTATTAAAAGAGTATATGCCAATCCGGCTTTAAAAATCAGTCATGCTGATTTTGATGCACCAAAATCTGGCGTTTCGATTACTTACGATTGTAATCAATACCAGCAACAGGAAGAAGGAGCAACCGAATTGGATGAAAAGTTGGGTTTTTAGAAACTATTTACTCCAAAAGTTTCCACCTAAATTTTAGGAGATAAACATTAAATTTGTAATAGAAAATTGAAATATATGAGAGTTACACTGGAAATATCGGATTTTGATGAGATGAAAAAGCTTCTTTCTTTATTTCAGACCATGAAATTAGAGAGTATTAAAATTATTTCTCCTAAGAATGAGGCTAAGCCTAATATCTTGAAAGGGAACAAAACAATCAATCCAAAAGATCTTTTTGGCATTTGGAAAGATGCACCAAAAAATATAGAAGACATAAGAACTAAAGCCTGGGATCGTAAATAACAGTCATGGTTTTGTGCGATACTAATATTCTAATTCATGCATTTAATGGTAATGTGAATACCATAAAAGCTTTAGAAGAAATAGGCTTTGCAAACATTGTACTTTCGTCAATTACAACGATGGAGTTATTGCAAGGCATGGGAAATAAAGCAGAGCTAGCACAGATGAAGAAAAAGATTAAGTATTACGACATTATTCATTTTAATAGCCATATATCGCAGAAATCTATAGAACTTATCGAAGGTTTTAAGTTAAGTCATCATCTTCAAATTCCAGATGCAATTATTGGAGCAACCGCAATTGTTAACGAAATAGAATTGTTTACTTATAACAAAAAAGACTTCGATTTTATGCCCAATATTATGCTCTACTAAAATCACTTTAATTTTGCTCCATTAATCCCTTATGAGCAGTTTCGACCATAAAACAGCATTAACCACAATTCCACATAAACCCGGAGTATACCAGTATTGGGATGCTGATGGAAAGCTCATGTATATTGGTAAAGCGAAAGACCTGCGCAACCGTGTAGGTTCGTATTTTAACAGTGACAGGAACCAGTTTAATGGCAAAACAAGGGTATTGGTATCCAAGATCAGGAAAATCACTTTTACCATTGTTGATACGGAGATTGATGCCTGGCTATTGGAAAACAGCCTGATCAAAAAACATCAGCCAAAATTCAATATCAACTTAAAGGACGATAAAACCTACCCATGGATTATCGTAAAAAATGAAAATTTCCCGCGTATCTACTGGACACGCAAAGTGATTAAGGATGGCTCTACCTATTTCGGCCCCTATGGTTCTATAGGCATGATGCACACCATTTTGGATCTGATCAAAGAAACTTATCCTTTACGCACCTGTAATTTACCCTTAACGGAAAAAAACATAGATGAAGGTAAATTTAAAGTTTGCCTCGAATATCAGATCGGTAACTGCAAAGGCCCCTGCCAGAACTACCAGACCGAAGCTGATTACAATAAAAATATTGGCGAGATCAAGGAAATCCTGAATGGTAAAATCGGAAATGTCATCCGCGATGTTAAAGCAGTCATTAAATCCGCGTCAGAAAACCTCAATTTCGAACTTGCACATCAATATGCAAGGCGATTGGAAGTACTGGAAAAATACCAGAGCAAATCGACTGTGGTAAACAGTGCCATTACCAATGTGGATGTGGTGAGCATTGCTTCAGATGAACGTTACGCTTTTGTAAACTACTTAAAAGTGATGAACGGAACCATTATCCAAACCCAGACCATTGAGGTTAAAAAGCAACTGGATGAAAGTGATGACGAGATTTTGACCCTGGCGATGTTAGAGTTCAGAACCAAGTTCAATAGTACCTCTAAAGAAATTATTGTTCCTTTCGAACTTTCATTGGAAGACGAAAGTTTAAAATTTACAGTCCCCAAACTGGGCGAAAAGAAGAAGCTTTTAGAGCTCTCGCAAAAGAATGTACTATTCTTCAAAAAAGAGAAGCTTAACCAATACGAAAAACTAAATCCCGATTTACGCACTGATCGGATTTTAACCACTATGCAAAAAGATCTGCGCTTAACGCAGCTTCCGAAACACATCGAATGTTTTGATAACTCTAACTTTCAGGGAAAATATCCGGTTTCTGCAATTGTGGTTTTTAGAGATGCCAAACCTTCTAAAAAAGATTACCGCCATTTTAATGTGAAAACGGTTGAAGGCCCCAACGATTTTGCCACCATGGAAGAGGCCGTTTTCCGTCGCTACAGGAGAATGTTGGATGAGAACCAGTCTTTACCTCAGCTCATCATTATTGATGGTGGTAAAGGACAGCTTTCATCAGCGGTGAAGAGCTTAAAATTATTAGGCATAGAGAACAAAGTAACTGTTATCGGCATAGCCAAGCGGTTAGAAGAACTGTTTTATCCCGGCGATTCCTTTCCATTATATTTAGATAAGAAATCTGAAACCTTAAAAGTGATACAGCAACTGCGTGATGAGGCCCACCGTTTCGGAATAACCTTTCACCGCAAGAAACGCGACCAGGGCACACTTAAAACCGAGCTTGAACAGATTGAAGGTATTGGAAAAACGACTGCAGATAAACTGTTAACGCATTTTAAATCGGTTAAAAAGATTAAAGAAGCTACAGAAAAAGAACTGTCAGCAGTACTCAATAAAAAACAGGTGATTGCCTTACTTACCCATTTTAACGAAGTATAAATTCGTTAAAATAAGAGCAGTACAGCTGTAAAAATGTTAACATTTTGTTAATCTACATTGCAAAATATTCAAATTCTTTTCCTCTAATTTAGGGCTGTTCATACGCTCGTAAAAACATCCCTATTTACATGAATAATGAAATCTTGGCTACCATAAGCAAACTTTTGTTGGGCGTATGGTATTTTACTGAGTCTGAAAGCCCTTTTAAGGCAGCAGACTGGGGCAAAATTACACCTTCAGCACTATTGCAGAAAATTGCTATTCATTATAATGCTGATCCTTCCGATTTAAAACAAATCGATCAAGCTGCATTTTTTGATAGTTTAATATCAAACGTCGATAAAGCAGATGCACCAATGGTTGAAAATGCAGGCAAAATCGCCACTTGGTACACCTTTTTAAAGCAAAAACTATCCAATATTACAGTGGTCAGAGTAGAAGGCGCCAGCCGGATTCCTGTGCTTATTGTTGGTTATTTACCAGATGGTACCTGTATCATGATTGAAACTTTTGCTATCGAAACCTAAAACCCCTTACATCCTTTAAATAATCCTAAAAAAAATGAAAGCATTAAAAAAATTAAGCTTATTGGCTGTATTATGCCTTGGCCTTGCTGCCTGTAAAAAAGACGACCCAACGCAGCCGGGCAACAGCCAATTTGAGCAAAAGTTAAACAGTAAAGCAGCTACCGCTGGTACCCAGGCTGTAGTTTCTGGTTTCCCCGAAATATTCGAATCTGGCGGCAAAGGAAGTTACGCAGTTGGGTCAGTAACTTTAAGTAGCGGAAGCTGGAGCCTTGACGATGCCTTAATTGGAAATCTCGCTGGAGATGCTAAGAATGGCAGTCAATCAGTACGTATCCGTAACACGGGCACACTGAGCATGAATTTCAACGTAACTGGAGCTGATGTGGTAACCGTTGCTCACGCCAAATATGGTAGCGATGCCAATAGTACCTGGCAGCTTTGGTACTCTACCGATAGCGGTTCGAGCTGGCAACAAACCGGTAGCACCATTAGCACCAGCTCAACAACTTTAACTACCGCAACATTCAATGTATCCATTTCTGGAAATGTTCGTTTCCAAATCCGTAAAATAAGTGGAGGTACTGCCCGCATCAATATCGACGATTTTAGTATTTCAACCGGCGACGGTGGAACAACTCCTCCACCAACCACTTCTGGCGATGATAGTAACCTTTTACTGGGTAATCCGAGTAATGCTGTTGCCAGCACATCTTCTCCTGAAAATTACCTGATGGATCACACTTATTATACAAGTTCTTACAGTAGAAGCAGGGCTACACCAAACTGGGTCAGCTGGCATATTGGATCGTCTGATTTAGGTTCAAATTCACGTCAGAATGATTTCAGAGCCGATACTGCTTTACCTTCAGGTTGGTACGAGGTATCGAACAGCAGCTATTCGGGTTCAGGTTTCGATCGTGGCCATAACTGCCCATCTGCTGATCGGACTGCTTCCGTAACTTCTAACTCGTCCACATTCTTAATGAGCAACATGATGCCGCAGGCACCTAACAATAACCAGGGTCCTTGGGCCGACCTGGAAAATTACACGCGATCATTGGTTACAGCAGGTAACGAAGTTTATATCATTTGTGGTTCTTATGGTTCTGGTGGTACAGGAAGCAATGGAGGTGTTACCTATACCATTGATAATGGCCGTATTAACGTACCCTCAAATACATGGAAAGTTATTGTGGTATTACCAAACGGAAATAATGATTTAAGCAGGATTACATCTTCTACGAGAGTAATTGCAGTAAACATGCCCAATACAAATGGTTTAAATACCAACTGGAAAACATTCCGCACCTCGGTTAATTCAATTGAATCTGCCACAGGATATGATCTTTTATCGAATGTACCTACATCAATTCAAAATGTAATAGAAGCTGCTACTGATAACCAGTAGGCTAATTAGTCAAATTTAAAGCGGTAATCCATCGATTTGGATTACCGCTTTTTTATTTCATGTAATCCATATGTATCCTTTATCCTGATCAGATAGATACCCGATGAAATGAATTGCAAAGGACAAACTTATATTCTTCTGCCCATTTTATCAATTCAAAAGAAGTTAGTCATTTCGAATAAAGCGCAGTCGCAAATATTGGAGAAAGCGATCTATATCTAGGTAGATTTCTCGACTCCGCTTTAAAGCCAGCGAAGAGAAAGGGATTCATTGTAAACAAAAAGGCTCCGATGAAAATCGAAGCCTTTTTTATGAGATTAATATTCCCAAAGACCTTGTTCGTAATCCAGAACAGATTTTTTAATCCTTTCTGATTCATACAACCGCTCTTTAGGGTCTGCGATAATATCTCTGATTTTATTATCACCAGGATTCGATTCTTTTACAATATAACTGCTAAACAAGCGGCGGATAAAGAAATCATCGAAACTTAATGATGAAGCATCATTATTAGTATTAATCAGACGTTTCTTTGTCAAAATTTCCCTCGCTTCAGGATAGTACACCCAAAATACAGGCTGCCATTGTTTAGAAACCTCATTGTACTTTAATGGTGCGATGCCCACAATACGTGGCTCAAAAATAGAACGTTTTGTGTCGAAAATCCAATCTTCCTTTATTCTGAACTTTAAAAATAACTCCGGGTTAAAATCATTAACAACTGTAGTAACAGTTCCGGTTTTATTGTTCGAAACCTCCGCTGTACCTAAAGCTGATTTCGCAGCAGAGTCTGCAGACATTGGATTATTAAAAGCATCATCTTCATTTAAGGCACTATCAATTGGCGAGTATGCAGTTAGTTCATCTTTTTTAATTGCAGCAATCAAAACATCAATCAATCTTGATTTAGGCGATCTTAAAGCCGAGTTAACCGTATCACGTAAATCAATTTCTCTCCAGATCCGTTTTGCATAAAAAACATCCTCTTCCCTTACATCGGCCAAAGGAACCATCTCAGTACTGTCAATGTCCTTGCGGGCATAAAAACCATCTTTAGGTGGTACTTTGAGTTTCTTCTTAACCGTTTTAACAGGAGCTTTCACCGTATCTGCTGCAGGAGCAGCAGCCACCGGTGCAGCTTTTTTCGGTGCTAACTTCGTTGGCTTTTTTTGTGCATAAGCAAACGCGGTTAATAAAACTAAAATGGCAATACTTAAAATCCTTTTCATTTCTTTTATTTTACACTAAACGCTAATGAAGGCAATATCCTTTGACGCCCATCAGGCCCTACAGAAACAATATCTTCAAAAAACACCCTCGTACCAGGCGTAATTGAGTTCATGGCACCTTTAACTGCACCTGCAAAACTTCCACCGCTACCTGCAATGGTAACTGCATCTGAACGTGGTTTGATAATGGTTAATTTATAACGTTGTATTTTAAACTTAACATCAAAAGGAAAATCATCCAGATCTGCTTCAATCTCGGTTTCGCTTTTTAACTGCACCGAAGCAATATCGCCTCCCGCACGTCCGCCAACTTTTGCTACAGGCGCCGGAATGGCTTTCACCCTGAACTTTTGTGAACCAAGACTAACGGTTTTGCCTGCATTGTTTGCTGATACATTAATGGATACTTCCTGGCCTACCATGCTGCCCGGAACGTTTACATTGTAATTCCCGTTACTACCAGACATTGAACCTCCTGAAATGGAAGCACGAACACTTTCCAATGGAAAGCCTGCCGCTGACACGGTAAAGGGATTAGCAATACCTGCATAAATTACATTCAGTTTTGTTGAAGAAACAGATGCTGAAGGTTTCGCTACCTGATAAGTTTGTGGCTGAGTTTTGTATTCCTTCACCTGGCCATCAGTCTGGCGAACCCTGATCGTACCTACCCAGGTAAACTGTCCAACACTACCGGTACCACCGGTATAAGTTCCTTTACCATCTTTAACGGATAATTTATTTCCGTTAACCGTAATATCGGGCGTTGACCTCGAATCGCTGGCTGTTAAAAATACTTCGGCAGTATAAGGCTGCCCCTGAATTACGTAAGAAGTAGGTGCTACTGCAACCGCCGCAAACTGATCCAGGTTAACCTGGGCTTTATCCATATTTCCGAACAATCTCTTCACTACTTCTGCCTCAGCATTTTTAGTATCTGTTTGTAGTTTGGTTAAAATGGTCATGGCCGCGGTAAGTGGTGTTCCCTCACCAAAGTAAGTTTCCTGCCAATTTCCTTTTCTTTTGCTTATCGGGTCCTTAGCTTCAAGAGAGAACGAAACGTTCGCCCGATCGGCCGGATCTAATAAGGAGATTAATTTCTCTCTGGTGGCATTGATTCTCTTCTTTAATTCATCCGCTTTTTTTTGATTAATCATGATATTCTGTGCAATATCCTGATTGGATCTATTCACCAGATCTTCCGTTTCAGGGTCAATCCCGTCGCCCGCCTGAGTAAATTCTTTTTTAATGCTTTCGATGTAGTTATTTAAATCGTCAGCTGCCTTCTGCGCTTGCTTAGCCTTAAGGTAAATAGGCTGAGCACGTGCCGGCTCTTCTTTCAACTTCGAATTCTCGAAGGCAGAAAACAACTGATTAATACTTGTATTTACATTGTTTTTAGAAGTATCCAAACTATCGTTGATATTTTTGAATGCATCTAAAATGGTATCTGATACGTTTAAGGCGAGCATGGCCAACAATACCAAATACATGATATTGATCATCCGCTGCCTTGTTGTTTCTTTTCCGCCTGCCATGTTTGAGTAGCCTTTCCTTTAAAATTAAAAACTAAACAAATTATACACGTGGACCGTTCATGGCCGATAACATATTGCCATAAATTGCATTAAGCGATGACAGGTTTTTAGCCAGCTTATTCACCTCTTCTTTAAACTGTTTCGAATCTTCCATCGATTCGTTAAAGTTTTGCATGGTTAATGATAAGTTTGAATAGAATTTATTCATCGATTTTAAATGCGCGCTGGAATCTTGTAATTCCAATTCATAAACTGCATTTAAAGCCGATAAGTTCTTAGCTAAATTGTTAACCTGTTCGTGGTATGCCTGAGAATCTACATTGCTTTCGCCCATTGCTTTTAAATTGGCCGTTGCTTTTTCAAAAGATGCGCTCAAGTTATCAAAACCGGCTGATGCGGTTTTAATCTTACCGGTTAATTCGCTTGTTGCTGTAGATGCATCTGCAACATTTGAAATTGCAGCTACTTTATCGCCAAACGTGCGCAAACCGGTACCTAAGCTTTCAATTAACTCCGGACCAATTTTAGCTTCTGATAACATTTTATCCAAAGCTGCCGTATTAGACGGGGCCACTGCAGCAACAGGTCTGGCCGAAGCTGTTGGTAATTCTCCTTTATAATCTGCTTTTAGTTCAGGATAAACTCTTTCCCATGCCGGTTCTGGTTCTGGTGGAAAAAACCCGGTTAAAAAGAATAAAAATGCCTCTACGCCAAGACCAAGCCCAATCATGTAATTACCTAAAATCCCGCCGATGTGTAGGATTTTAAATAATGCTCCGATAATTACAATACTTGCTCCCCATGAAATTGCCACATGTAACCAGCCTGGTTGTTTTTTTGCTGCCATAAATTTGATGTTTTTCTTTAGTTTTAGTTGTTAGTAGGTTTTAACGTCTTAAATCAGTACCCGGGTAAGATGAAACGCATCTGAAACCAATATATGACCTTTGTGTATCCTGATATTCGTATGTAGCCACAGCATTTTGTAAAAAATAGCCTGTATCTTTCCAGGAACCTCCTTTTACCACTTTACGCTTTTTGTATTTGCTGTCGCCTGCACCAGCATCATAAGTAAAGTTGGGGTTTAGATCGTGTAATAGTGGGCTGGCACCTTTATTATAAGCAGTGATAGTCCATTCAGATACGTTTCCGGCCATATTGTACAGACCATAATCGTTAGGAAAATAAGATCTGACGCCTACCGTATAAATTCCACCATCGCTCGAATAATCGCCGCGGCCGGGTTTAAAGTTAGCCTGTAAACATCCTTTTGTATTCCTGATGTAAGGTCCTCCCCAAGGATATTTGGTTTTGGTATTACCGCCTCTTGCAGCATATTCAAATTCTGTTTCAGCCGGCAACCTGTAGTCTGATCTTGATCCAGCAGGCAGTTTCCTTGCTGTCGCAACACCATCGTACAATCTGGTTCTCCAGTGAGCAAAAGCTTTTGCCTGCTCCCAACTTACACCAACAACAGGATAGTCGTCATAGGAAGGGTGGTTGTAATAACCACGCACCATCGGATCGTTTTGTGAATAGGAATAATCTGTTTTCCAAACCATTGTATCAGGATAGATGGCAACCGTGTAACGATCGATATAATCCTGGCGTTTGCTGTTTGGATCTTTATGGCCAATAGCGGCTTTCTCCATATTTAATTCGGCATATGAATATTCGAATTTGCGAACATCCAGTTCTTTCTTACCTGGAAGGGCATCTAAGCCTGAATAGTACATACCGTCTAGCTGGCTTGCCTGGGCGGCCGCTGCCCCCCTGCCCTTATTACGCCAAATATTAACCCCGTTTGGGCCTACCTTTTTCCAATCGATGTATTTCTCTCCGCCAAGAGCCGTTGCCGCATTTCCTTTTGGGGTAATCATAAACTGTTGTGGATTGCCCATCATCACAATCGCAATAGAATCGCGTACCCAGTTGGTAAACTGGCGATATTCGGCATTTGAAATCTCGGTTTGATCCATAAAGAACGCACTGATCGTGGTCATTCTACTTGGTCCGTTCTGAGAAAAGGTGATATCTTCATCAGATCCCCCCAGTGGTGTATGCCCTGGTGGAATATAAACCATTCCTAACGG
The DNA here is from genome assembly GCF_900111825.1 of Pedobacter suwonensis. Classification (GTDB taxonomy): domain Bacteria; phylum Bacteroidota; class Bacteroidia; order Sphingobacteriales; family Sphingobacteriaceae; genus Pedobacter; species Pedobacter suwonensis. Next base: position 227,608 of record NZ_FOJM01000007.1, on the reverse strand, counting down.
GATTCTATCGTTTTTAAATTTTCGGTTATAAGCGCCAACCAGCTCACCCTGGCCGCCATGGCCACAGCTTGCTAGCATTACAGTTATCCCTACAATAGCTAGAAGGTAGATTTTCTTCATATTTTCAAGGTTGTGCACAGCACGATTAGGAGCAATTTTATCAAAAATCACTGAAATTATCTACAAAAGCAAATATTTTACATGAAATCATTATCTAAACCCGGTTAAAGAAAGATTAACAATTGATCATCCGCCGATATGCGTTTTCAACAAAAGACATAACTCTCTTATTAACAGGAAAGTTATGCTTTTGTTGTGCTGACTTGAAAAAATATTTTTTATTGCTATTTATTAGATATTTTGATGTAATTCTCAATCGCCATGGTCATTGACGGAACACCTGGAGTTGGCGCGGCAATATCTACGATCAGATCCATATCCGTACAGGCTTTACTGGTATTGGTTCCAAAAGCCGCAATACGGGTATTGTTTTGTTTAAAATCAGGGAAATTTTTAAATAAAGATTGAATACTTGAAGGACTAAAAAATGCGATAACATCATAGAATACCTCGGCTAAATCGGATAGATCGCTCACTACAGTCCTAAATAAAACCGCCGGTGTAAAATTGTATCCGCTTTTTTCCAAAAACTTCATCGTATCTTCGGTTGCCACATCAGAACAAGGGTATAAAAATTTCTCGTTTGCATGTTTCTTTAACACTTCGGCCAAATCGGCTGCAGTTTGTTTACCAAAAAAGATTTTACGCTTACGATACTGGATATATTTCTGCAGATATAAAGCGATGGTTTCAGACAGGCAGAAATATTTTAATTCTGCCGGCACTTCATAACGCATTTCTTCGCAGATTCTAAAAAAATGATCTGCTGCATTTCGGCTGGTAAAAATCACAGCCGTAAAATCGGCCAGATTAATCTTATCCTTTCTAAAGTCTCTTGCGGGTACACCTTCAACGTGGATAAAAGACCTAAAATCAACTTTTAAGTTGTGTTTTTTGGCCAAATCATAATAAGGAGATTTTTCTGTTTCAGGTTTTGGTAAAGTAACCAAAATACTTTTTACTTTGCGGATTCTAGAGTCGTTCTTTTCTTGCATTTTTCCTTTTCCTGCTACAGTCCTATCGTTTTAATTAGTATGAGGACGGGACATATTTCAAGCGCGCAAAAGTACAAAAATAAATGCATTTTAGAAAACTTATTGTTAGAAAGTATCGTTACACCTGCCCTCAGGAGCTGAAAGGTAAAAATGACGCCTAACAACAAGAAAGCCAACACAATATAAACCGAACCGTATTTTAGCGGCGACAGGGCAAAAGCAACCACTAAGGGAATGAATAGCAATGACGCATTGAAGTAACTGAGATACAAAATTGAAATATATTCCCCTACTGGTTTCTGCACATTAAACAGATAACCTAAAAATCGTAAGATGATTAGTTTAAGGGCATAAAAAACAATAATCGTGATGGAAATACTAAAGAAAAACTTAAAGCCGTCTTTAGCTTGATACATATCATTCCACTGGGCAACCAGAAAAAAGAACATTCCAAAAACAAAACCAAATTGCACAAAAAGCAACAAAAACGGCCATGAACTAAACAGGTTATCTTCTTTGTTAATATTGTTCAAAATCCTGTTACTGAAAAAGGCCTGAACGATTGCCGATAATTGCTTAGAAAAAGCATTTTTTAAAATGGCAAAGATAATAAGCATACCAAAAATAAAGCCTAATAAGCCTACGTTTCCCTTCGGAATTTTGGTACCCAACTGGTAAGGATTTGCTTTCTTCTTTAAATGCTGATACTTTTTGTGCCATGCCCACAAATCCAGCTTCGGAGAAAGATATTCCTTTTCAATAGTATCCAGAAGCGCGTTTTTATTAATTAAGCGCTCAGGAAGTACCCAGGTATGATGAATTAACGAATCGGTAACATACCGCTGCCTGGCCAATGTTGCCGAATCGGGCCGGTATCTTCGATATTGGTATTGCTTCACGGCTACGCTATCTGTTTGAACAGGAGTTTCCTGTGCCGCTAAAAAATTAGCAGACCATACAAACGCGAACAAAAAGAAAATAAATTTTGGCATGCGGCAAATCAAAACTTCAAGATGCAAAAGTAGTTGAATAATCAGGGTTTACCTAAAGAAAATAAATTGATTGGTGAATATGCACAGTAAAGCCATTACTTAACATTACCAAACGAATAGTAAAGCTGTTACTTTACTTAGATTTGGAATTATATGCTGATGAGGCTTGTATATTATGACAATAAAGAAAAATTAACTTCGCTATCTTTGCAGCAATGTCCGGTATCTATATTCATATTCCTTTTTGTAAAAAGGCCTGCCACTATTGCGATTTTCATTTCAGCACTTCCTTAAAACATGCAGATGAAATGGTAGAAGCCATTTGTAAGGAAATAAAAATGAAAAAAGACCGGATTCACGGACAGGTTGGGAGTATCTATTTAGGCGGTGGTACACCTTCTATCCTATCTGAAAATGCGCTGCAAAAAATTTTTGATACGATTAACCATACTTTTTCGGTGGATGCAAATGCGGAAATTACCATCGAAACCAATCCCGATGATTTAACGGCCCGGAAATTAAAGGAGCTGAAACAATTGCCGGTTAACCGCTTTAGTGTTGGAGTCCAATCGTTTTATGATGAGGATCTGATCTGGATGAACAGGGCGCACCAGGCTCAGGAAGCCGAGGATTGCATCAGAAGAAGTCAGGATGCCGGTTTTGAAAACTTAACCCTCGATTTAATTTATGGTTATCCTTTGCTTACAGATCAAAAATGGCTGAGCAATATCCAAAAGGCCATTGAACTTGAAGTTCCGCACATTTCTGCCTACGCACTCACTGTTGAGCCCAGAACGGCTTTGGCCCATGCCATAACAAACAAAAAACAAACGCCCGTAAACGATAACCAAAGCGCTGCGCAGTTTGTAATTTTGATGGATAAACTGGTAAATGCCGGATTTGAACACTACGAAATTTCGAATTTGGCCAAACCAGGCCATTATGCATTGCATAATACCAATTATTGGAAAGGCATAGATTATATTGGCATCGGTCCATCTGCACATGGTTTTAACGGCCAAAACCGGTATATAAACCCTGCGAATAATGCCTCTTACCTGAAAGCTTTAAACCAGAATAAACTTCCTGAAATGGTTGAAGAATTAAGTGTGCATGATAGATTTAATGAATATATCATGACTTCGCTGAGGACAATGTGGGGAACTGATTTACAAAAAATAAATAGCGTTTTCGGAAAGGATTTTTTAGAAGAGACAAAATATAAGCTTAAAAATTTTGAGGATAAAGACTGGCTGGTGATTGATGGTGATCATATTTATTTAAGTCAGAACGGAAAATTGTTTGCCGATCATATTGCTTCGGAATTATTTATATTAGTAGATGAATGAGTAAATTGAGAACGATTGGATTGAAGAATAACTGAGTAGCGATCAAAACGACATTCACGCATTCAAAACTCAATCATTCAATAATTAGCAAAAATATGTCAAAAATTGTATGGATCACAGGCGCATCATCTGGTATCGGAGAAGCCCTGGTATATGAATATTTTAAAGCAGGCGATAAACTGATTATTTCAGGAAGAAACCGCGATGAATTATTCCGCGTTAAAGGAAATTGCCAAAATTCCTTTAATGTCCACGTTTTGCCATTCGATTTAAGCGAAACGGCTTCACTCGAAAATAAAGCAGCTGATGCCATCCGTATTTTTGGCAAGATTGATTTATTGATCAATTGCGGAGGTGTAAGCCAGCGAAGCCTGGCCCTGGCAACCAATCTACATACTGAACAGCAAATTATGGATACCAATTTTTGGGGTACGGTAGGGCTTAGTAAAGCGGTTTTACCCTCAATGATCGCCAAAGGTGGTGGCCAGATCGTAGTAATTAGCAGTCTTGTTGGTAAATTCGGTACGAAGTTCCGCTCTACTTATGCGGCCTCCAAACATGCGCTTCATGGCTATTTCGATTCACTCCGATCGGAGGTTTACGATAAAAATATTGATATCACGATTATCTGTCCAGGTTTTATCAAAACCAATGTAACCTACAATGCGCTCACTGGAGATGGCAACCCACTTAACATAATGGGTGATGCGCATGAAAACGCCATGACACCTGCCGAATGTGCTAAACAAATTGTGCAAGCTGCCAACAGCAAAAAAGAAGAGGTTTATATCGGCGGAAAAGAAACCAGGGCAGTATTATTGAAACGGTTTTTTCCAAAGATTTTTTCAAAAAAAGTGAGAACGGCCAAGGTGAATTGATAAGCATTTGGCGTCGGGCCGTAAGGGTGATCAGCGATTTGAGAAGCGCACAGATCACAAGTTTTGTAAGTACCGATCTTTTCATAAATAGGCCTAATCAGGCGACTCCATTTTTTTAATCGGATTAATGAAAACGTTAAAATACTTTCATATAAATCGCCAAAAACATCTTTTCAAAATTTAAAAATAAAATTTTAAACCGCTATTAATCAAAAACTTAATAGATAATTTTCAATTTCTAAAAACCAAGTATCTGTAAGCTGTCGTAAATGGAATCAAATAACAGAAACTTAAAATTAGAAATAATGAAAAATTTAATCTTATCCGCATTTGCCATCATTACCATGGCATTCACTAGTCAGGTTTACGCTCAAAAAAATCCAATGGTTGGTGGCGCTGCCATGTACACAACCAAGGATATTGTTGATAACGCGGTAAATTCAAAAGACCACACTACATTGGTGGCAGCAGTTAAAGCGGCAGGTTTGGTAGAAACATTAAAAGGTGCTGGTCCTTTTACAGTTTTTGCACCAACCAATGCTGCCTTCGATAAACTTCCTGCCGGAACCGTAGATAACCTGGTTAAACCAGAAAACAAAGCAACCCTTACCAAAATTTTAACTTACCATGTTGTTGCAGGCAAAATGGATAGTAAAGCAATTGCAAAAGCAATAAAAGCTGGTGGTGGCAAAGCAGAATTAACAACCGTAGAAGGTGGTAAACTTTGGGCCTGGATGGAAGGCAAAAAACTGGTGCTAAAAGATGAAAAAGGCGGAATGAGTACAGTTACAATTGCAGACGTTTATCAAAAAAATGGTGTGATCCACGTAGTAGACACCGTATTAATGCCTAAATAACATTAAAATACATCCTTATTATTAGCAAAAACGTTCTGTCGAAAGTAGGAACGTTTTTGTTTTTTAAACAGTTTATATCTACGCACCAGACATAACTATAATCAATAATTTAATACAACCTTATACCATTTGACTTTTTTTGATGAATTGTCAGTTTTTTTTCAAGTTTTTGTATTTGTCATGCTTAGTGTTCTTAACTATTTAATTTTGCCCAATTAATAGTTTTTTAACATGAAATTCCTTTTATCTCCTATCGATGTAGTTGAAGATATTTCCAAATCAGATTTCGAACTGAACTATCTTAAACCACGCAAACCTTTGGTAATAAAAAACATGGCCAAAAAATGGCCAGCTTACCAAAAATGGACGATGGAATACATGAAACAAGTAGTTGGGGATAAAACTGTTCCCCTCTACGACAGTTCCAAAGCTGATCCTTCCAAACCTATCAATGCATCTGCTGCCGAAATGAAATTTGGCGATTACATAGACCTGATTAAGGAAACTCCGACTGACCTACGCATCTTTTTATTTGATCCGATAAAGTTTGCACCTGAGCTGCTGGAAGATTACATTGCACCAAAAGATTTAATGGGTGGTTTTTTAGATAGTTACCCTAATATGTTCTTCGGCGGTAAAGGCTCAGTAACCTTTTTGCATTACGACATTGATTTAGCACACATTTTCCACACCCACTTTAACGGACGGAAGCATGTAATCTTATTTGATTATAAATGGAAAGAACGTTTGTATCAAATTCCATATGCCACTTATGCCCTGGAAGATTATGATGTAGAGAATCCCGATTTTGATAAATTTCCCGCATTAAAGGGTGTTCAGGGTATTGAAGCATTTTTAGAGCATGGCGATACTTTATTTATGCCTACAGGTTACTGGCACTGGATGAAATACCTGGACGGCTCATTTTCGATCAGCTTAAGGGCATGGGATAAAAGCTGGATGGTGAAAGCAAAAAGCTTGTATAACTTAACTTTACAGCGTAAATTTGACGACTTTATGAAAGCAAACTACCGCGAGAAGTACATGCAATGGAAAGAAAATCTTGCAGTTAAAAGAGCGGGCAGAGCGCTTGAGAAAAATTTACCGAAATAATAATGACTGAATCAATTTATCTTAAAGTTTCAAATATTCAGTCATTCACCTATCCAACATATGCATTCCAATATTCTAAAAATCCAAAAAGAAATTGAGCCGCTTAGGCAAGAGATTATCAACCATAAAGTATACTCGGCGATTAATGAGGTGGAAGATCTCCGCATTTTTATGGAACACCATATTTTTGCAGTTTGGGATTTTATGTCGCTGCTTAAATCCTTACAGATAAATTTAACCTGCACAAACTTACCCTGGTTCCCGGTAGGCGATCCCGTTACCCGGCAACTGATCAATGAAATTGTTGCGGGAGAAGAATCGGATGTGGATGCTGATGGAAACATAAAAAGCCACTTTGAACTCTATCTGAATGCCATGGAACAATGTAATGCAAATACTAAACCTATCCAGATCTTTTTGGCAGAACTGAAAAACGGAAAAAGCTTCGATGAGGCTTTTGAAATCGCCGGGGCACCAGCAAGTGCAAGGGATTTTGTGAATGCAACTTTCGAAACCATTAATAGTGGAAAAACCCATTTACAGGCAGCGAGTTTCACTTTTGGCCGTGAGGATTTAATACCAAACATGTTTTTTAGCTTGGTAAATGACTTGAATAGTACCCAGCCTGAACAGGTTTCGATCTTTAAATATTACCTGGAGCGCCATATAGAAGTAGATGGTGACCACCACAGCCATTTAGCGCTCAGTATGACGGAGAAGCTTTGTGAAAAAGATGAATCATTTTGGACAGAAGCCGAAGAAACTGCAAAAATGGCGCTACAAAAAAGGATCGAACTGTGGGACGCTGCCTATGCCGAAATGATCAAAAATAAAGTGGAGGCTTAATTATTAAATTGTTAAGTATTTACTAATTTTAGATTACGTGATTTTAGTCACATTTAGCTGTTAACAACAATTTTATAAAATAAAATTTACACATTTGTTGTTCGGCACAAATAACCGATTTTTAAAAGCATGAGTTTCATTTTAAAACCTGTTGATATCGTTGAGAGCATCACTCCCGAAGATTTTAAGAAAAATTATCTGAAAACTAAACGTCCGTTAGTAATCAGAGGCCTAACCAAAGATTGGCCTGCCAGAGAGAAATGGACGACTGAATATTTAAAGGAAATTGGTGGAGAACTCGAGGTGCCGCTTTACGATAACTCTAAGGCAGATCCGTCAAAGCCGATTAATGCGGCAACCGCACACATGAAATTTGGCGATTACCTTGACCTGATCAAACGGGAACCAACTGAGCTGCGCATATTCTTTTTTAATCTGTTTAAAAAAGTACCCAGTTTAATTAATGATGTTAAAATCCCCAAAGATTTAATGGGTGGCTTTATAGAAAGCATGCCTGCAATGTTTTTCGGCGGTTCTAACTCGGTAACCTTTTTGCATTACGATATCGATTTACCGCATATTTTCCACACACACTTTGGCGGCAGAAAGCACATCATCTTATTCGATTATAAATGGAAAGACAGGCTGTATTGCCTGCCAAATGCAACTTATGCTTTGGAAGATTACGATGTGGCCAACCCGGATTTTAAGAAATTCCCGGCACTAAATGGTGTTGAAGGTTATGAAGTGTTTTTAGAACACGGCGATACGTTATTTATGCCAACCGGAATGTGGCACTGGATGAAATATGTAGACGGTTCATTTTCGCTAAGCTTAAGGGCCTGGGATCAATCCATTACACGTAAAATCGCCAGTGTTTGGAGTTTATTTACCCATGGTGCCATTGACAGTCTGATTAAAATGACTTTCAAAGAAAAATATGCCCATTGGAGAGAGAAAAGAGCGGTTAAAATAGCCGAGAAGGCTTTGGCGAAAGGCAAGCCGTAAAATTAAAAAAAATTAAAATACAACGGGACATCGGTAAATGATAGTCCCGTTTTTTATTATTATTGCGAAAACACTTTAGCGGAATAAAAATCAGATTAGCAATGAACACCAATAAACTTACTGAAAAACAAAAAATGCTGAGTGGCCAAGCTTATCAGGCGGGTGATGCCGAACTGGCAAAAGAAAGATTAAAAGCCCGGGAACTGGTTTATGAGTTTAATCACCTGGCTCCCAAATTCATTAAACAACGCAAGGAATTACTAAAAAGGCTATTCGGCAAAACCGAAAGGATGTTTTATGTGGAACCACCCTTCAGATGCGATTATGGTTATAACATTGAAATTGGAGATAATTTTTACGCCAATTTTAACCTCGTTATTTTAGATTGTGCCAAAGTAAGTATAGGCAACAACGTTTTTATTGCACCAAATGTAGCCATATATACTGCCGGGCATCCAATCCATGCTTATTTACGTGATCAGGAATACGAATGGGCACAAGAAATTACCATTGGTAATAGTGTTTGGATCGGCGGAAATGTAGTCATTAATCCGGGCGTTAAAATAGGTTCTAATGTGGTCATCGGATCTGGAAGTATTGTTACCAGAGATATTCCGGATAACGTTTTTGCTGCGGGGAACCCATGCAGGATAATCCGCCAGCTAACAGATGCAGATAAAGATTATTATTACAAGGATTTTAAGTTAGGCGAATAGAGAATCGTCCCGATTTGCAATCGGGATGCGCGAGAATGGCGATTGTATCGCCTTAAAAATGACTCCCTTTCGCATTTGAAAATGCTAATCTCCCGAATCCCCGTTACAAACGGGGACTATAAAGGGAATGGCGATTGTATCGCCTTAAAATGACTCCCTTTCGCATTTGAAAGTGCTAATCTCCCGAATCCCCGCCAACAAACGAGGACTATTGGCTCATATATATAATCCGCCAATTAGTTGCAGATAAATTGTTATTAAATAGATTGTAAGTTAGACGAACACGAAATCGTCCCGATTTGCAATCGGGATGCGCGAGAATGGCGATTGTATCGCCTTAAAAATTATTCCCTTTCGCATTTGTAAAATGCTAATCTCCCGAATCCCCGTTACAAACGGGGACTATAATGATGATAATTTCACTTATGATTCAGCTCCTGTAAAGAGCATCCGGATTCTCGATTGCACTCCGCTCGAAATGACGACCCCTGGGAAATTTTTATTACCAACGCAACTTGGCCTCCATTTTACATCTTACTTCTTCCGTACTTAGCTACTATGATCAACAATTACTTTCCATTCGCCCTTAATTTTTTTAATCAATAAGGTAAAATATCCCTTAAGTTCATCCTTTTCACGTTTTACATTCCAGCTGCCGAGTACAAAAGCCAGATCAGGCCTCAAAAAATTGACCTTTTTTATGCCAAACACCAAAAACCCCATGGCAGATTTATCAGGATAACCCTTTTTATAATTATCCAATGTTTTTTGCCAGCCGTAAGTCGGTCCGCTTTTACCAACAAAAAGCAAACTATCCGATTTTTCATAACCTTGCATAAAGGCTTCGACATCGCCTTTGTTCCAATCGGTACGCTGCCTTTCAAGAAGATTAAGTATGGCCTGCTTATCTTTCGAATTTTGAGCAAAAGCGCCAAGAGAGGTAAAAATTAGTGCAATTAAAAGTATTTTTTTCATGATTATTGAAGTTAACGTAAAAATTAAAGATATGAAACAAATTATTTTGTTCCATGGGTAAAAATTCTTTATTTACAGCTCTATAAATCTACTATGCAAAATAAAGTAATTACAATTGGTGAAATACTCTGGGATGTTTTCCCAGAAGGGAAAAAAGCTGGCGGCTCTAGCATGAATGTTGCGCTCAATTTGCACAAGCAAGGTATGGAGAGCCAATTTATCAGCGCAGTGGGCAATGACGAAAATGGCAGAGCACTTCTTAGTTTTCTAACCGGTAACCACTTTGCAACTGATCTGATCCAAATTCACACCGAGTTACCCACCAGTACGGTTGTGGTGCAACTAGATGAAAACCATCAGGCTACTTACACCATAAAAAAGCCTGTAGCATGGGATGATATCAAAGTTACTGATGATAACACTAAGGCTGTAAAACAGGCTGATGCATTAGTATATTGCAGCTTAACCTGCCGGGAAGAAAAATCAAGAGAAGCCATCCTGGCACTTTTAGAAAATGCCAAGATTAAAATATTCGATATCAACCTCCGGGCGCCATTTTATTCGAAAGAATTAATCGGAGCGCTTTTGGCAAAAGCAGATATCCTGAAAATAAATGAAGATGAGCTGGTTTGGGTACAAGAATCGTTTGGTTTAACAGGCAATACTGACGAACAATTATTAAAACAGCTTTCAACTCAGTTTGATATCGGAATCATTTGCCTTACACTTGGCGATAAGGGTGCTTGTGTATTAAAGGAAGGCAAATTATTCAAACATGCAGGTTATAAAGTGCAGGTAGCTGATACAGTTGGCGCTGGTGACGCTTTTTTAGCCACCTTTATTGCCTGTTATCTGCAAGGTTATCCGATGGAAACCACTTTGGACAATGCCTGTAAGGTTGGCGCTTTTGTAGCTTCACAGCCCGGGGCAAATCCTGAGTATAATAAAAAAATTTATCATATGTCGCTCGAATAAACATTCTGCTTCCAGTTGACAGTTGACAGTTTTCAGTTTTCAGTTGACAGTTTTCAGATTCCAGTTCATCTTTCAATTTGTACCGATGGCATTTGCGTTAGGGATTGTAAGGGTTCAGTGCCGGTTCTTTACCGGTACCGAAGCGAAGCGTAGCCCTGAAAAGCCCGACCCTTGCGCAGCTTGGTGAAACGCCCAAACTAGTTTGAAACCTGCAATTTTCAGTTGGCAGTGGACACTTTTCAGTTTACAAATTTTTAGCATAGCTGTGCTTTAATCTTTCAGCTTTTACCTTTTGGCTTCATTCCAAATATGACACCGCGCTTAAATTAAAACAAAGCGAAACTTTTATCTTCGATAAATCGTTAATACAAACACATGAGAGGTTTTCGTTTTTCTGATTATAAGCCGGGCGATGCGCCGAAGGGCGGGTTTGATGAGTTGCTGAAATTATTTAGCGAACTGCTTAATTATACAGCGGGAGACGCAGCAGAGGCGTTAAGCTGGCTGAACGAACTCGACAAACAATACAAACTAACCAATAACGATTACGGTATCGGTAATTTTATCGACGACCTGAAAGATAAAGGTTACCTGACGGAAGACAATCAATCCGGAGCATTTAAAATTACTGCTAAAACAGAACAGACCATCCGAAAATCGGCCTTAGACGAGATTTTCGGCAAGCTCAAAAAATCTGGTCGCGGTAACCACAACAGTAATCAGTCTGGAATTGGTGAGGAAAAAAATGCCGACAGACGGGAATATAATTTTGGTGACAGCCTGGATCAGATCGACATGACCGCTTCGATACAAAATGCACAGATTAACCATGGCATTGGCGATTTCACTTTAACTGACCGTGATCTGGAAGTAGAGGAAAAGGATTTCAAAACCTTAACTGCTACGGTATTGATGATCGATATTTCGCACTCCATGATTTTATATGGTGAAGACCGGATAACACCTGCAAAAAAAGTCGCCATGGCTTTAGCCGAGCTGATTAAAACGAAATACCCGAAGGATACTTTAGATATCGTGGTTTTCGGAAATGATGCCTGGCCCATCAGCGTTAAAGACTTGCCTTATCTGCAGGTTGGACCTTACCACACCAATACGTATGCAGGATTGGAATTGGCTGCGGATTTACTCCGCCGGAGGAAAACCCATAATAAACAGATTTTCATGATTACCGATGGAAAACCAACCTGCCTGAAGGAAAATGGCAGATACTATAAAAACAGCATGGGTTTGGATAGGAAGGTCATCAACAAAACCTTAAATATGGCAGCTCAATGTAAGCGGCTGAAGATCCCGATTACAACATTTATGATTGCCAAAGATCCTTACCTGCAACAGTTTGTTCGGCAGTTTACCGAAATTAATGGCGGCAGGGCTTTTTATAGCTCTCTAAATGGTTTGGGCGAATACATTTTTGAAGATTACATTAAAAACAGAAGAAAAACAGTTAAGTAAGGTTGAAGGTAAAAGGCATAAGGCTTAAGGTAAAACCCATTGCCAGGTCCTGCCCAGATCAACCATAAAATATTAAAAAGGAAGATAGATATATGTAAGAGGCTTGTGCACTTGCAAACCTTATACCTTAAACCCTATGCCTTAAACCCAATTAAAAAGATGCAAAACACAACATTAGGCCAGTTAAAAACTACAGGATATACATCACGATCAGTAAAAGAAGAACTCAGGGAAAATCTGATCAAAGTTTTACGCGACAAAAAAGCGGAGTTTGAAGGCATTATCGGCTATGATGAAACAGTAATTCCTGAGCTGCAAACGGCCATTTTATCGCGTCATAACATTTTACTTTTAGGTTTACGCGGACAGGCAAAAACACGTATTGCACGTTTAATGGTAAACTTGCTGGATGAATACGTACCCTATGTAGCAGGAAGCGAGATTTTCGATGACCCATTAAATCCAATTTCCTGGTATGCAAAAAATGAGATTGCCACTAAGGGTGATGATACCGAAATTGCCTGGTTGCACCGAAGTGAACGATATACAGAAAAACTGGCCACACCGGACGTTACCGTTGCAGATTTAATCGGCGATGTTGACCCCATTAAGGCGGCGACCTTGAAGTTGACTTATAACGATGAGCGCGTAATCCACTTTGGATTGATTCCGCGTGCACACCGCAGTATATTTGTAATTAACGAACTACCCGATTTACAGGCACGTATCCAGGTGGCATTGTTCAACATGCTGCAGGAAAAAGATATTCAGATCCGTGGCTTTAAATTGCGTTTGCCGCTGGATATCCAGTTTGTTTTTACAGCAAATCCGGAAGATTATACCAACCGCGGAAGTATTGTTACACCGTTAAAGGACAGGATCGAAAGCCAGATTTTAACTCATTATCCAAAAACGGTCGAAATTTCACGCAAGATTACTTTTCAGGAAGCAAAATTAACGGCTGATCAGCGGACCAGCATAGAAGCCGATGGATTGGTGAAAGACCTGATAGAGCAAATTGCTTTTGAAGCGCGTAAAAGTGAATATATCGACCAAAAATCGGGTGTATCGGCCAGGTTGACCATCTCCGCTTATGAAAATTTAATCAGCACCGCTGAAAGAAGAATGCTGATTTCCGGCGATAAAAACACATTTGTACGTTTATCTGACTTTGCAGGAGTTATCCCGGCCATAACCGGTAAGATAGAATTGGTTTATGAAGGTGAATTAGAAGGGCCCGCACATGTAGCCACAACATTAATCGGCAAAGCTGTCAAAACCTTATTTGCACGGTATTTCCCCGACCCCGAAAAAGCAAAGAAAACAAAAACGGCTAATCCATATACCGAAGTAACCGAATGGTTTACTGATGGTAATAATATTGATGTTACGGATGCTTTAACAAATGTACAATACAAAAAAGCGCTGATGCTTGTACCAGGTTTATACGATCTGGTAAAAAAGTTTCATCCTAAGCTAAGTGAGAACCAAACTTTACTTTTAATGGAATTCGTGTTACATGGTTTAGCTGAATATTCACAACTGAGCAAAAACTTTTTAAATGGCGGCTTCGGCTTCTCTGATATGTTTGGCAGTTTATTTAATGCCGAATTTGATGAAGAAGAAGATGAAGACGACTTCAGATAAGCAAATGGAATTTAACGAATATCTCTTATCGCTAAGGTTAAAACAAGAGAACCTTCCTAATGGATATCCGTTTAATATACCTTGTTTAAAATCTTTTGAAACATTAGACTTCCACCCTAATGTTACTTTCTTAACCGGTGAAAATGGAGTTGGAAAGTCAACCATTATCGAAGCTATAGCCGTTTATCTGGGCTTTAACGCGGAGGGTGGTGGCAAAAATTTTAACTTTAAAAGTACTGCAACACATTCTGCTTTGCATAACCACCTTATGATAACAAAAGGATTTAAACAAATTAAAGACGGTTATTTTTTAAGGGGAGAGAGTTTCTACAATGTTGCGAGCGAGATTGATAAACTGGATGAGGAACCTCGCGGACCAAAAATTATAAATTCTTATGGCGGCGTATCTTTACATGAGCAATCGCATGGAGAGTCGTTTTGGTCGCTTTTTATGAACCGTTTTGGCAGTCATGGCGTTTATATACTTGATGAGCCCGAATCTGCGCTTTCTGCTACAAAACAAATCGCAATGTTATCCAAAATCAATAATTTGGTTAACGATAATTCGCAATTGATCATCGCCACACACTCGCCGATTTTATTATCATACCCGAAAGCCTGGATATATGAAATGACCGAAAATAAAATAGTGAGGGTTAAATATGAAGAATCGGAGGTTTACAGGGTCTACAAGGCCTTTTTAGATCATCCGCAACGAATATTGAATGATATATTTACTTCAAATAGTTAATTTAGGCGGATTAAATTAATTTATTTATACTTAAATCGAATAACCCGATCATATGGGAAGATTACCTTTCATTATTGCCGCTTGCATTTTCATTATTGCATTTGATATTTACTGCTTTAAAGCCATCATCGCCGTATTTAAAAAATGGAAACCGAATACTAAAAAGGTATTTACCATTGCTTATTGGACCTATAGCACCTTACTGATCATCGGTGTTTTTTGTGGCATTTACCTCAATCTTTTCCTAACCCTAAGGGCTATTATTTTAGTTGCTTTCTTTTTAACTGTAGCCTGTAAAATGGCGATGTTGCCTTTTTTAGTGTTAGATGATTTACGCAGGTTGTTCATTAAAATTTTCAGAAAAAATAAAACAGCCGAAGCTTCAACCATACCACAAAACGAACAATCTCCTACTGGTGACCATATTTCACGATCAGAATTTCTAGTAAAAGCCGGATTGGTAGCGGCTGCAGTTCCGCTAACATCATTGAGCTGGGGTATTATTTCAGGCGCTTATGATTATCAGGTGAGACGTATTAATTTGATCCTTCCTAACCTGCCCAAAGCTTTTGATGGCATTACCTTGGGACAGATTTCTGATATTCACTCTGGCAGTTTTTATAACAAAACCGCTGTGAAAGGCGGCGTAGAAATGTTATTGGGTGAGAAACCCGATTTTATCTTTTTCACAGGCGATTTGGTGAATAACCTCACTAACGAAGTAAAGGATTATCAGGATATATTTTCGAAAGTGAAAGCGCCGCTAGGCGTATATTCTTCGTTGGGCAATCACGATTACGGTGATTATTATTTTGGGAAGGAATCATCTCCGGCCAAAGTTAAAAACCTGAAAGATATGGTTGACGTGCATAAAATAATGGGCTACGATCTTTTGATGAATGAAAACCGGAGATTAAAGGTAGATGGGGAAGAAATCGGGATTTTAGGCATTGAAAACTGGGGAATGGGCCGTTTTCCTAAATATGGAAAAATGGAACTGGCAGTTCAAAATACAGATGATTTACCGGTTAAACTTTTACTTAGTCACGACCCATCGCATTGGCGAGGAGAAGTTTTACAGAAATATCCACAAATCGATGCCATGTTTAGCGGCCATACGCACGGCATGCAATTTGGCGTTCGTTTAAAGGAAATGCAATGGAGCCCGGTGCAATACATTTATAAAGAGTGGGCAGGCTTATACCAGGAGCAAAAACAACAGCTGTATGTTAACGTGGGATACGGCTTTTTAGGTTATCCGGGCAGGGTTGGTATTTTACCGGAGATTACAATATTTACTTTGAAAAGGGCTTAGTGTTATCTGACGTTACCATCTGACACCTATCTGAATAACTTAAAACCGCCAGATGGCAACACCTGACGGCATAAATATCTTACTTTGAAGAAGGCTTAGTGGTGTCTGATGTTACCATCTGACACCTATCTGAATAACTTAAAACCATCAGATGACGACATTTGACGGCACAAATAATCTTTATCCTGCATTAAAGCGATAACCTACGCCCCTAACCGTCTGCAGCAGCTGCGGGTTATCAGGATTCAATTCTATCTTTTTACGTAGGCGTACAATATGCATATCAAGCGTTCTGGTGTTCACGTCAGAGTTGTAGCCCCACACCACCAGCATCAGTTCATCACGGTTAATTACTTTACCAGGGTTACGCAAGAAATAAAGGAGAATACGGTTTTCCAATATCGTCAACTCGATTTTCCTTCCGTCTCTGAATAGGGTATGAATATTTGGATGGTGCTCCATATTGCCAAAACGATGAATCTCAGCCGAATCTTTATTAACGATAAATTTCACCTTGCTCTCCAACATGGCCACGAGTACATCCATATTAAACGGTTTGGTGATATAATCAGATGCACCAAAATTGTAGGCATCTATTTTATCTACGTCCTGCGCCTTTGCCGTCATCATAATCACCAGGTTTTCGAAACCCTGTTTACGTACATTCTCGCAAACTTCGGCGCCCTGCTTACCTGGCATCATCCAGTCTAATAACACAATATCAGGCTGATCGGCCAAAATCATCCTTTCACCCGCTTCACCATCGTTGGCTTCCAACACGGTATAACCTTCGGCCTTTAACCGGTGAGCAACCAGAAAACGAAGATTCTCATCATCTTCTACAATTAATATTTTTACTTCTTTAGACATTATGTGTGTGTTACATTGTAATGTTGAAACGTTGCAATGTTTGAAGGTTAATTTAACATTACAGCCTTCCAACCTTTAACTTTCCAATTCCTTAACTTAACTATTATAAGGCAGCACGATTTTAAATTCTGTACCACTCCCTACTTTACTTTTTACGGAAATTTCTCCATCCATAAAGTTAACCAGTTCTTTGCAAAATGCCAAACCCAGGCCTACACTGCCCATTTGGTTATATTCATTCTGGATCCTGAAAAACTTCTTAAATATATTGTTTAATTCAGAAGCCGGGATGCCAATTCCTTTATCAGCAAAACGGAAAACCAGTACTCCTTTTATCAGCTTTGCACTAATGTGCAGTTTTTTCTGCTCTGGTTTTGAATACTTGTAAGCGTTCTCTGCCAGATTATCGAACAAGCTACCCAATAGTACCGGATCGGTAATAAAAGTTTTAAATCCCAATACCTCATAAGTAATTTTAAAATCAGGATGTTTTAAGGTATGCGATTCAATTGTACTTTCTATAAAATCAACAATATTAACCTCTTCCTGGTTTAGTTTAATGGCTTTATTTTCAATTTGTGTAAAGGCCAGTAATTTGTTCATCAAACCATTCAGTTTATCGGCTTCTTCATCCAGTATCTTGCCATAAAGCTGCTGCTCTTTATGACTTAATGCCGGCGCGCTTTTAATATTGTTCCCCGCGATTTTAATTACACTAACAGGGGTTTTAAACTCATGCGTCAAGTTGTTTACAAAATCGTACTGCAACTTAAACATTTTACTGTTGATATTCAGGTTACGGTAAATCAAAAATGCAACCAGTAAAAGCACACCGTATACCAGCAATAACACCAATGCGATTGGCATGAAATAAATAAAAATTTCTTTCTTGATGTAAGATTTTGAGGAAATGAGGTATAATTTAAAATCAGAAAATGCACCAGGAAGGGCAATTTCAGTATTTATATTTTCATCTGAAGTATCAATCGGATCATAAGTCAGTGGTTCAATCCTGATGGTTTGGTACAGTAACGGCCTGGTATTGATAATCTTGATTTTATGTGCATCGAGATTAAAAACCATTATATCCTGTTGATATACAGGCGCCGGGCTTAACTTCCGCCTGATCATATCTTTATATATCCTTAAATCTTCACGGCGGGGAATATTTAAGTAAGTAATTTTATTTTCGTTGGAATTCACAATAGAAAAGTTGGTAAACAGCTCTTCTTGTGTGGGCACCGATGCGGTATCAAGATCCTCAACAAAAGTGGCAAGTTTAATGGCAATAGCATTAAAATCACTGCCTACGGTAAAAGATTTTGTATCATCCTCTGAATACAACTTTACCGAATCAGGCTTTATTCCTTTCCCGAACTGGAAAATAGATTTTGGACCGATACCCAAATGATTTGCATTAATCCCATCTTTAACCGGTACATTCTTCACTTCTGTATCGTAAAAAGTAACCTTTGAGATAAAGGGATATTTTAACATCACAGTATCTACAAACTTCGCTGCAGTAGAAGAGTCCAGATAGCCATTATAATAAGAAATCTCAGGCATTTTGTTCTGAAAAAAATCATTGTAAGGCTTAATACTTTGTTCCAGGACATTTACCTTCTCTGAAACAAAATCATTCTCTATCGTTTTTTTGCTATAGTTAAACGCAAGGAAAAGCGAAAGGATAAAAAGTATAGAAATGAGTGTAATAAAGGTTACACCTAAGGTAAAGTTTTTACGGTAGTTGCTTTGCTTTTCTAAGGCCATACCTATCTTTTACCTAAGTTTTCTTTTAAAAACTCTTCCAAGGCCTTGTACAAAGCTGTCCTGCTCTGCTGACGTACCAAAGGATCTGGACCTTCCTCTTTTTCAATATAAGTAACCTGAACGTTCCTTTTTTTAAGTTCTTTGATAAACTGTACACCTTCTGCTACGTTAACGCTTGGATCTTTGGGGTTCTGAGCGATAAAAACAGGCGATTTAAACCGGTCTGCATGAAAAACAGGCGAAGCAAATCGCATATAATCCGTATCGGTTATCGGATTACCTAAAATTTCATAATACATCTGCAATTTGGCCTTTAAAAATGGCGGAAAGGTTTTCAGATAGCTAAACAGGTTAATTACACCTGAATTTGATCCGCCACATTTGTAAAGATCGGGATTTTTATATAAACAATTTAAAGCAATGTAGCCTCCAAAACCATTGCCGTAAATGGCAATTTTTTTAGGATTGGCAATTTTCTCCTTAATCAGCCATTTTACGCCATCGTTAACATCATTCTGTATCTTATCGCTCCATTGCTTAAAACCCGCAGCATAAAATGATTTTCCATAACCGGTAGAACCCCGGTAATTTACTTGCAGAACGGCATAGCCACGGTTGGCCAAAAATTGTACCTCTGCATTGTAGCCCCAACTATTTCTTGCTTTAGGACCATTATGTGGCAGGACAACCACGGGTAAGCCAGCTGCTTTCTTATTTTTTGGCAAAGTTAAATAACCATTAATGGTTAGGCCATCGCGACTTTTGAAACTGATCGGTTTCATGGCATTCATATCTTCCGGGTTAATGGAAGGACTGACATCCGTAAGCTTTTTAAGCTTTTGATCAATTGCGGTATACAAATAATAAGAACCTGGATTTTTATCGGTAAAGGTACGGATCACAAACACTTGGTCTGTCTTATCCCTGTCCATAATGATCCATTCAGTACCAGGCAAAAGTTTATCAATCCTGGAGTAAGCTACCTTTACGCTGTCATCGAGATAAAATTTTTCTCTTTTCCAGGTCTCGCAGGTTGCAAAAAGCATTTTTTTTCTGAAACGGGAGTAGGTTGCATCCACCACGTTTAAAGTATCATTTGCAAAAAGAACCTCTTTTTCTTTCCCTTTTTTTAAATCAACCGCTACCAGTGCGTTTTTATCTCGGTTAATGCTCGAAATGGCATAAAGTACATTAGGCTGGTCTTCAGAAAATGCAATGGGCTGAAAAGTAGTTTCAAAATTATTGGTAATTACAGGCGCAAAAGATTCATTTTCATTTTCGCGGTACATTAAGGTCTCGTTCACCCCATCACTGGCAACAGCAATTTTAAGTACACCTTTACTATCCGTCATCCATCTGGTAATATTGCCCGGGTTTTTTGCGGCAATCTCCATTTTTCCATCCCGAACGTTTAATCGGTACACGTCGAAAACCGTTGAATCTCGCTTATTTGAAGCCACAATAATATATTTATCATCAATCAATTGGTCTTCAATTACCCTCAACCTGTTTTTCTCATTGGCACTCAGCTGCACCTGCTTGCTCCCATCTTTATTGATCACAAAAATATCGGATCTACGCTCTTTAGATCCATCTTCGGTATAATAAATCAGTTCATTATTGCTGGTCCAGAAATGAAAACTGATGTTCTTTCCGTTCAAATGTGTCAACTGAACAATATTACCCGTGGCAATATCTTCAGCAAAAAGGTCCAGTTTTTTATCATGAAGCTTTAAATAAGAAAGACTTTTTCCATCTGGAGAAATGCGATAGTAGGCCTTGTCTTGCGTTTTAAAAAAATCGTCTACAGGAATAGTATCATGTTTTGCGCCTTTACAAGCCCAAACCGATGCAACCATTAACAGTAGGAAAATTTTTTTAAGCATAAATAAATCCTTTACGGGATAACAAAAATAAGGATCGCAACAATTTTAACAGCGATATACACCAACAATGTTACTCATGCGATCAATAATAAGTAGTGGTTCAATTTAGTATTTATAAAATATCTACAAAATAAAATACAGGTAACATTTAAAATACGTTTAATTTCAAGTGCCGGTTTGGCTAAAGATGTATTAAAATATTACATTTAAAACTTATAATTTAGGGTTTATGAACCGTTTTTTTTTCATCATATCCGTATTGCTGTCGTTTGGAGCCAATGCACAAATCTTCCGCCCCAATCAGCAGATTGCACCTGATGAAAGCAGTCTGGCTATTCAGTATTATCAGGATGGCGCATATGACAAGGCCGTTGTGTTACTGGAAAAACTTTATTCTACTCCGAATAACGAAGTTTATTTTGATATTTACTTTAATACCCTGCTAAAATTAAAACGCTATGATGTAGCGGAGAAAACAGTTAAGAAAGAAATCAAAAAAGATCCAAAGAGCGACGTTTACCCAATCGCATTGGGCAAACTTTATCAGGAGAAAGGCGATGTGCAGGCTGCTGATAAAATCTTTAATGAGGTCATTTCAAAACTGCCAAAAGAAGAATTCAGGATCAGAAATCTTGCCAATAACTTTTATCGGTTCGAAAACTACGATTATGCAGTACAAACCTTTAAACAGGGCAGAAAACTATTTGGAGACGATCAGATGTTTGTCTTTGAATTGTTAAACATCTACCGTTTTAAAAAAGATAAGGCCATGCTCATGCAAGAGTACCTGGATGCACTTGCAACAATGCCCCAGTTATTACCACAGGCAGAAACTGTACTCGCTTCTATTTTTGAAGATAAAAACGATTATCAAATCTTTCAGGCGGCCATTTTAAAAAAAGTACAAAAAGCACCTGATGCCGAAGTTTACATTCAGTTGCTCACCTGGAATTACATTCAGCAACAGGAATTTGAAATGGCCCTGCGCCAGCTTATTGCATACGATAAACGGACTAAAGCAGATGGCGGTAGTTTGTTTAATGCCATTTATACCTTTGTTGACAATGGTGCCTACGAAACAGCGATTAAAGCTTACGACTACCTGCTCACCAAAGGAAAAGATAACCAGTATTATCTTCCTTCAAAAATAGAGATGCTGAATACCAGGTACAACCTACGTACCAGCGGAAAATATTCAGTTGCAGACCTCGATCTGCTCGCAAAAGATTATGAAACCTTGCTTGAAGAAAACGGCAAAAACAGGAATACCCTTTTTGCAATAAAAAAACTGGCCAACCTACAGGCTTACTATTTAAATAAACCGGCTAATGCAGAAAAAGAATTAGAAAATGCAATAAAAATGCCAGGCATAAACGACCAGGACTTAGGCCAGTTAAAACTTGATTTGGGCGACATTTATATTTTAACGAACCAACCCTGGGAAGCATTTTTAGTATACGAGCAAGTAAGCAAAAGGTTTGAAGGACAACCCATAGGAAATGAAGCCCGCTTCAGGAGTGCTAAACTTTCTTTTTATCAGGGCAATTTCGAATACAGCAATAGCCAATGTTTGGTTTTAAAAGCTGCTACCTCGCAACTGATTGCCAATGATGCATTGAATCTAAGTTTATTGATCAGTGATAACATCCAGACACCAGCCGATAGCAATGCCCTGAAAATGTATGCGGACGCAGAAATGCTTTTATTTAGAAACCTACCTGAAAAAGCGATAAAAAAAATGGACAGCATTGCCATTGCCTATCCTCAAAACAGCTTATCAGATGCCATGATGATGAGTAAAGCAAGGATTTTTATTAAAGCAAACGATTTCCAAAAAGCTGCTGATATCCTTAAAAAAGTAACGGAAGAATATAAAGACGGGATCTGGACAGATGATGCCTTATTTACCTTAGGTGATTTATACGAAAAGAAACTGAATGATATCACACAAGCGAAAGTGTATTTCCAAAAACTGATTACCGATTATCCCGGCAGTATGTTCAGCGCTGAGGCCAGAAAAAGATTTAGGAACTTACGGGGAGATGGGGTTAGTGAGTCAATGGTTCATTTCGTTAGTTCATTGGTTATTAGTCATTAGTTCATTGGTCATTGGTTTATTGGTCATTGGTTCATTGGTCATTGGTCATTGGTTTATTGGTTTATTGGTTTATTGGTCATTAGTTCCATTGGTAACTGCAAATTGGGAACCGTAAGCTACCGTATGGTTAATTGGTTAATATCTAAATCATTTAAAGAATAAAATATACATCGTTAATTTTTTAACGTTTATATATTAGTTACCTTTGCGCCATGTTTTTATATAATGTTACGCTCATCCTTGAAGATGCAGTAGCCGAAGAATGGCTACAATGGATGCAGGATATTCATATTCCACAGGTTATGGCAACGGGTATGTTTGTTTCTAACCGTTTATTAAAGGTTGTTGATTCGCCTAATGAAGGTGTAACTTACTGTTCGCAATATGTTGTAGAAACATTAGATCACTACAATAAATACCAGGAAACCTTTGCACCAGCTTTGCAGGCGGAGTTAAACGAAAAATACAAAAACCGTTTCGTTGCGTATAGAAGTTTAATGGAATTCGTAGCTTAGGCCTCGGACTCCTGACTGAGGACTTCCGACTTATTTAAGCTTCTCATTATTCTTATGCCTGTCGGCATCGCGGATGCTTTTTTTCTCCAGGTTCTTTTCTAAAGCTTCCGTTAAATTTATACCGGTTTGATTGGCCAAACAGATTAAAACAAACATTACATCGGCCATTTCATCAGCCAGGTTTACGGCCTCATCACTTTTTTTGAACGATTGCTCGCCATATTTACGGGCCATAATCCGGGCCACCTCCCCTACCTCTTCCATTAAAATTGCCGTATTGGTTAGTTCGTTAAAATAACGGATACCCGTGGTGTTAATCCAACGGTCTACCGTTTCCTGTGCTTCGTTAATAGTCATTTTTTTCTTCTTCTATTTCTGCTTTTATGATAGGGGTTACTTCGGGTTTTGCTCGTTCGAGTAAAAATACCCCTGCCCCTCTCTCTCTAGCATAGGGCGTTTTTATTTCACCGATTTTGGTAATCTGCTCAAAATAGGGCTGCTCTCTCTTACGGTCGGGGTCTTCATCGTTGGCACCAGTAATCATAATAAACGTTTTAACCGGTTTATCCATTTTAAACCAATAAAGATAATCGGCGTTGTACGAGACAGCATTGATATTTTTATATTTTGAGTAATAGTTAATCGCACCAGCCTGCCCGTAATTATCGGCACGTATTAGTAGGGTAGATTTATCTTTAACTTTTCCGTAAGCAACATCAACCAATGCGGCCAGTTCTTTCCAGCCCTGCATATCTGCATAATCCTGAGGCAGCGCATGATTTTCCCCGTCTTCCCAACGCAAAGCCCCCACCCGCTCGAACCTTTTATGATGGGCAATAATTTGCGCAGGACTATAAACCGGCATCAAAAGGGGCAACAGGTAAATAAATGAACAAATATTAAAAGCAAAAAGCAAGCCCGTTAATATATATTTCTTTGCTAAAACCCTGCTTAAATAAACCGCACCAAAAGCCAGTAAAACGGGATATAAACCCAAAGCATAATAATCTTTTGCTTTAAAATAGCTAAATACAATTAGCGTAATGAAATAAGTAAGAATAATCCAGCTGTGTTTCCTGAAGTCTTTATAAAAAACCAAACTACCAATCCCAGCCAGGAGAACAAATATCGAACTGATAAAAAAGAGAAACTGCGTGATGAAAAAATCAATCCGGTTTACATGTACCAGTTGTGTGGACTGCAAAAGTTTCATGTGGGTGAGTACAGGAAAGTGATGTGTTATTTGCCAGATTACATTTGGCGAGATAATTAAAAGTGCAAGTAAAATGGCTGGATAAAGATGCTTATCGATAAATATTTTTCGATTTGAAGTAATAATGATGGCAGGCAACAGACCAATGATCAGGAAAAGAACATTATACTTATTCAAAAAGCCCAAAGCCACAGTGATAGCAAAAGCATATAAATACCTGGCTTCATTCTTATCAAAATATTTCAGCAAATAATAAAATATGGCTGTCCAGGCTAAAACATCAAAAGAGTTAGGCTGGTAAAGGGTATTTAACCTCAGCAGAGCAGAACATAAAAAGGCTACGGCAACCAGGCATTTAGCCAAGAGGTTACCTTTTAAAAACCCGACAGTTTTCCAGCAGTAAAGTAGTGTTAAAGCACCCATTAAGGCCGGAAAAAGTTTAATCATAAAAACACAGTTACCCAAAGCTTTGATCAGCCAGGAAAAAAGTGAAGTTAATGGCGGAACCGAGGTGAAACCTGCCGCAAGATGATTGGCCTGATCTAAATGCAAAAATTCGTCGCGGTGTAATTCATAAACTGAATTAACAAACACAAAGGATAGCAACACCTTTAGAATCAGAAAAAACACAAGACAAGTGTATTCTGCCAGCCTTTTAGGATTTGGTTCCCCCATATTTACTTAAGTCTAGGTTTTTTCGCGATAAACAATGCTGATTTTTGACAGTCAGTTGCTTGATTAGTTACACGATGGCTATTTAAATTTTAATCATTCCTTATTTTTGGTGTCAATTATGATCGTAACCGGTCCGTCGTTTAATAAAGCTATTTTCATATCGGCACCAAAAATTCCGGTTTCAACTTTTTTTCCCAATAAAGCCGAAAGTTTATCAATCATTTTCTCATATAAGGGAATCGCGACATCCGGTCGTGCTGCCTTGGTAAAGCCCGGACGGTTTCCTTTCTTAGTAGAAGCAAACAAGGTAAACTGGCTGATCAATAAGATATCTCCACCCACATCAGCAAGCGCCTTGTTCATCAATCCGCTTTCATCACTAAACACGCGCATACCGATAATTTTCTGCGCCAACCACTCTAAATCTTCTACAGTATCTGCATCTTCGATACCCAACAATACCAGAAATCCGCTTTCGATGGCCCCTGTTATGTCACCATCAACGGTACAACTGGCCGCTGTAACCCTTTGTAAAACTGCACGCATTTTATACTATTTTTGCTTAAATCAATTCTATGCGCAAGATAAGTATTTTAGTCATCTCTGTATTTCTCTTTTTCGGTTGCAAACAAAAACCGGTTGTCAACCCTACTTTTTACTATTGGAGAACGGATTACCAGAATAAAAAAGCAGAAACTGACTATCTTGATCGATTTAAATCAAAATCTTTGTATGTGCGGATAATGGATGTAGATTTTAACCCAGATCTGCAAATGCCCGTACCCATTTCGCCTATTAAATTTTCAGACCCCATACCTAAACAGGTTAACATCGTCCCAGTGGTATTTATCGTTAATCAGGTATTTAATAAGATTGATACCATGCAGACTGCCGTAATGGCCAATCGCATTGCTAAGTTTGTGGCCGAAAAGGTAAAGCAGGCCGGAAAGGCAGACTATACCGAATTACAGATTGATTGTGATTGGACCAAAACCACCAGAAACAGGTATTTTAAATTTTTAGAGCAGTTAAGCGCCAACCGATTGTTAAAGGGCAAAACGATTTCGGTAACCTTGCGCTTGCATCAGATTAAAAATATTGTGTCAAGTGGAATTCCGCCGGTAAACAAAGGGATTTTGATGTGTTATAACATGGGCAATCTACGTAAATATGGCGATCAAAACTCAATATTGGACCTGCATGAAATGGATCAGTATCTTAAAGATTTTCTGCAGGAATACCCCTTACAACTCGACGTGGCGCTACCCCTATTTGAATGGGCAGTAGTATTCAGAAATCAACAATATGCAGGTATTTCGAAGCGGATCGGCAAAATACAGATTGAAGATAAAAAGCTTTTCAAACAGCGCGAAAATTCCATTCTGTACGATTTGCTGACTGATTACCCCGCCGCTGGATTGAAAAAAGGCGATGTAATAAGATGGGAACAGGTTTCTGCTGATGATTTACTTTTAAGCTCTAAATTTTTATCCCGATATTTAAGCCCCAAAGAACGAAACATCGTTTTTTACCATTTAGACATCGACCTTTTAAAACATTTTACCAATGAAGACCTTCAAAAAGTCATTGCTGATTTTTAGTGCATTCCTGATTACTTTTTTCGGCGAAATTGCTGTAAATCTTGCCTGTGGCGGTGAGATTGATCCTTATGATTATTATATTTCTTATTTCCATAACAATATTGAAGGAGATGAATATTCGCCATTTGCCTATAACCAAATGGTTTATCTAAACAGCGAAACGGACGTAGCAAGCGAGCCGGATATCAACAGCCGCGAATGGGCCCGATTCCTGCATGTTAAAAATGAGGATGTATTAAAGGTGATGTACAAAACAGACAGTGCAACCAATGTAAAACTGGTCAATTTAGATGGCAATATTTCACAGTTACCTGATAGCCTGCAAGAGAATAGTTTTATCCAGGCACTGGGCAAACGCAAAGCGTCTTTAAAATATTATCAGTTCGCTAAAAGCTGTGAACCATTGGCCAATGTGACATTTAACCTTTGGGATGCAACACCACGTGATACCACTGCTATGGCTGCAAAAGCCCGGGAAGGATTAAAATTAACAACTGCTGAAAAAGATGACTTTCTGAAACTACGTTATGCTTACCAAACGGAACGGATGTTTCATTTCGCTGGAATGCATGCGGAGAGTAAATCAACTTACGAAACGCATATTAAAACCAGTAAAATTAACAGTGCCGTTAAAGGTTGGGCATTGGCTTTATATGCAGGATCAATCCGCAGGTTAGGAAATCCGGATGAAGCAGCTTTTTTATTCTCAAAAGTTTTTGCCAGCAACCCCGAGCGGAGGATACAGGCCTACAAAAACTATTATTATACCAGTTCTCCTGTTCAAGGGGCTCTAAAATACGCCAGCACCAATAATGAAAAAGCCAATATCTGGGCAATTAATGGTTTTGGCAATGCAGATTCAGGGATAGAAAGCATGAACAAAGTTTACGGCTATGAACCCAAAAGCCTGCTAAACGGCACATTATTGGTACGCGAGGTAAATAAGCTGGAACAAAATCTTATTCAGGCAAATGACATAGCGAAAATTGGTTATAATTATTATTTTTCGGATAACGACAATCCTAAGTATAAAGACAGTTTAAAAAATGTTAATCTAAAACACCTAAACGAAATCAGAAATTTCGCCTTGAAACTGGCTGCGGAAAAGAAATACCCGCAACCTGAACTGGGTACTTTAATTGCGGCCTATTTATCATGGATGGAGAATAATGATCCTCTGGCATTAAATTACCTGGCTACTTTAAAACCAGAACAGCTATCGGAAAGATTACGTGATCAATACCGCATTATCGACCTGTTGATCAAAGCTAAAAACATTAAAAAAGGTAACACATTTAACGAAAACGGCTTACTACCAACATTAAAATGGCTGGACGAAAAGCGTTTTGCAGAAAACAAAAACCAACCTTACGAACAATATTACGATAATGCCGATAAACGGTTTAGCAGAACGACCAGGAATTTTTATCAGCAAATATTAGCGCCTGCTTATTTAAAAATGGGCGACACCGCTAAAGCAGCACTGGCAATGGTTAAAGGTGATCTGAACCGCAAAACGCTGAAAGAAAATTCCCTTTTCCAGAACATGAGTTACGAGAGCATTAATTTTTGGCAAAAATACCTAAGCCCGAAAAGTATGCAGGGTTTAGCGGTTTATAAAACAAAAGCGATGGGCAATGATGTTACCGCCCTGTTGGCTTCGGCTTTAAACCAATTGAAAAACGACGATTTTTATGAGCTTTACGGCACCACTTATTTGCGTACACATCAATACGACAAAGCTGTTCAGATGTTTGCAAAGGTTTCGGTGGGTTATCACTATTTTGCTCCTGAAAACTGGTACGGAGATGGGGAAAACACTAAACTTTACGCCAATCCATTTATCGAAACCATTAACGATTTTCCAAAAAAGTATGTAACAGCCAAAGCATCTATTACTAAAAAAACTTTTGCTGCAGAAATGCTTCGTTTACAGAAGTTAACGGTTAGCGACAAAAAAAATGCCGCGCTTTACTATTATAGAATGGCGAATGCGGTTTACCAAACAGGTTATTTTGGTAACAGCTGGTTTCTAATCAGTTACGATTGGTCATCTTACGACAATAGCAACCCGGCGAAATATGTTTATGATGGGGATTATAAAAAAGCACAGACCGCAAAGGCGTGGTATTTGAAAGCGAGGGCATTAAGCACCAATGCCGATTTTAAGGCAAAATGTACCTTTATGCTGGCCAAATGTTTGCAAAAGCAGATCATCATGAATGCCAATCCACTATCATTTTACTATTATGATAAAAAGGATATAAAATGGAGAAACTTTATTAAGGCCAATTATAATAATCCTTATTTGAAAGAATTAAGATTCGACTATACTAAAACTCCTTTTTATGCCATTGCAGCAAGCGAATGCAGTTATTTAGGTGATTTTATCAGGCCTAAATCGCAATAAGTAGCGTCGTCCCGATTGAAGCGCAACGAAATGCCTGCCTGTACAGGCTGGGAAAGATCTATCGAGCAGATTTCTCGACTCCGTTGCACTTCGCTCGAAATGACGAATCTACAGCTACCACCTGATCAGCGCACTGGCCCAGGTAAAGCCAGATCCAAATGCAGCAAGGCAAACCAGATCGCCATCTTTGATTTTACCCGCCTCCCAGGCTTCGCATAAGGCAATGGGAACAGAAGCAGCTGTGGTATTCCCGTATTTTTGAATGTTGTTGAATACCTGATCGTCATTTAAGCCCAATAACTGCTGCACATACTGACTGATACGAAGGTTTGCCTGGTGCGGCACCAATAGATCGATATCTTTTTCAGTTAAATGATTAGCTGCCAAAGCCTCTTTTATAACCTCCGGAAATTTTACTACTGCTTTTTTGAAAACAGCAGGTCCATCCATATAAGGTAAGGCGGCGCCACTTTCTAAAATTTCGGGTGTCATAAACAATCCGCCCAATTCCTGTTCCGGATAGGCTGGTTTATCATTTAGCCATTTATTGGCATGCGAACCTGGGTAATACATCGCCAGAATTTCTGCATCGGCACCATCACTATGTAAATGCGTACTTAAAATTCCTTTTCCGGTTTCATCCGTAGGCTGTAATACAACAGCACCTGCTCCATCGCCAAAAATTACCGAAACATTGCGGCTACGGGTCTCAAAATCCATAGCGAAAGAATGTTTCTCGCTTCCTACCACCAGCACATTTTTATACATGCCGGTTTTCACAAACTGATCTGCTACCGAAAGTGCGTACACAAAGCCTGAACATTGATTCCTGATATCCAAAGCACCGATTTCTCCCATACCCATTTCCCGCTGCAACAATACCCCACATCCCGGGAAATAGTAATCGGGACTTAGCGTAGCAAAAACGATAAAATCGACATCTTTCGCCGTAATACCGGCTCTTTCGATGGCGATTTTTGCCGCCTCAATACCCATGGTAGTAGTGGTTTCTTCATTACGATCGGCAAAACGGCGTTCTTTAATACCCGTACGTTCCTGGATCCAGGCATCATTGGTATCCATAAACCGGCTTAAGTCATCATTGGTATACACGTTTTTCGGAACGTAGTAACCTATTCCTGCAATTTTAGACTGGTGCATGCTCGTATATTATTCGGTTAACAAATGTATTAAAAGGGATGTAAGATGTATAAGGTAAGATAAAAAATGTAATACAAAGGCTAAAAAATCTACTTCTATTGCCTAAAATAATCACAACTATCTTCTATTTAACCTATTACATCTTACATAAAAAATAGTTATTTTTGCACCATGTCTACAGAAACCAAAGAAGAGACCTTTACGCTCGAAGAAATCTTAACTTCCTTAAAAACCGTACATCGCCTTATTTTGTGGAATGATGATATCAATACATTCGACCACGTGATTTATTGCATGATGAAATACCTTGATTATAACGAATCGCAGGCGGAAAAAATTGCATGGAAAGTGCATAATGAAGGTAAATGTCCTGTTTTAGAAGGATCTTTCACCGAAATGGAAGTATACCGCAAAATTCTGCAGCAAGAAGGCCTGACAGTTTCTGTTGATTAGGGTATTTTCTAGCGAATCGTCTTGCTGAACTTGTTTTACAAGGAGAAATAGTATTTTCAATTGCCTTGTAGCTACTTCGTGGCCAGCAGCTACTTAAGCAGAAGACCCTGAAATAAATTACCTTCGGTGAGCTCGCTAAGGCTCGGTTCAGGGTGACGACCATGTAAAAAGAGACAATAAAATTACCCCTCCAATCCTTTTATAAGTGTTAATAAGCCAGCCTGTGTAGTTTGCGTTTTATCTTTAGCATACCAACCGTGAAGTTTTTCTGCTAAAACCGGCATTTCGGAAGTTTCCGCCCTCCATTCTTTTAATAGTTCCTGCAAAACCTGTGGCCTTGGGCCCCAGGTTGCCAAAACCTGGTCGGCCGATTCATTTAATACAATTAAAACCGGAATTGCTCTTCCCCCATTGGTTAAATGCGCATCAATTAATGGAAGATTTTTATCTCTAAGTACAAATCTCAGTTCAATTTTACCTAACGATGCCGTTGCGATTTTATTGAACAGTGGGACAATCTGCGCGGCATCACCACACCAACCCTCAGTAATAACTAAAAATTTATACTTTTCTTTAAGATGATCGATCGTTGATACCAACTCATCATTTAGGCTAATTGTTTTATCTACACGGTTCATACGCTGAACATTCATTTTAGTATAGTGCAGATCGTAAGCTACATCACCAGTAGCTTTTCCCTCCAATAGAAGTTGATCAATCAAGGCGCGATAGGTTTGATAATCCATTCCCTGCCCGCTGAAAATTTCGCTGTAATTAACCATGATGTTTAATATTATGCTGCAAAGGAAAGGAGAAATTAGATGAAAATAATCATGATTTTGCAAGAAAACGCAGGTGACTGATTGCATAATTCTTGGGCTGTTCAGCTAACTGCAAACAACAAATTAGTATTTCTGAACATCCTAAACCTAACACTCAGTATTTCCATCCATTAACCTGATTCAATAGCCGTTGGATAAGATGTTAAGCCTGCAGCGAAGTAAAAGCAATGACTGTGATAGCAACGGCAAACGGTTAAACACTACAGACCGATATTTTGCAAATTATGCTACTTGCTGACTATTAAGAATGTATACCTGGCTTATTTGATGACGGACACCAGCGAACAAATGCCGATGTGCTTTAATGATACTTAACATGGCATTAATAAAAAAGGTTCTACAAATTAATGCAGAACCTTAAGTGGTTAATTTGATGGGGAGGTGCGTTATTATTTACTGTTTAATTTATCGGCAAGCAGTTTCATGTAAAAACCGCCCACCACACTTCTGGCTTTGAAATTATCGCGGATGCCGGTATTTGAATCATAAAAATCATTTAAAGGCACTCTCGATTCAGTTTCGATAGCATGCTTGTAAACCGGATGAACCAGCGCCTCGAATTCCTTTTGTGTTGGTGCAAAAGCAGCGGTCCACAAAATCCAGTCATTTTTAGTATAGGCCTTTCTGCTATCTAATGGAATACCGTATTTATTTTGTTTCGTCAGGTAATATTTGGTTTCGGTATCATATATTTTTTGAGGGAATAAATTTAAATTTAAGACCTTATCCCAAACAAGGTTATATTTCTGGCTCCATGTATTCTTATTATCGAACGTTAGCGCATAATGATCGCCGGCATCGGCCATTTCCATCCATTTTGGCACCATACTTTCGGCAATCGCCCTATATTTTTTAGCGATATCATCGTATCCCAATGTTTGGGCCATCTGGGCATAACAAGCTATACCTACAATTGCTTTTACCGATAAATTAGCATTGCGAGCCAGGTGACCGGCAAAGTCATCGGTACATAATTGCGTTTTTGGGTCTAAGCCCTCTTTGGTCAAATAATCAACCCATGTGGTTAAAGTTTTCCAGTGTGCTTTGGCATAATCGGAATTTCCCTGTGCTTTGGCAATTGCAGCAGTTAAAATGATCATGTTACCTGATTCTTCAACAGGCATTGGCTCGCCATATGTTTGCCCGTTGGCCAATGGATAAGTACCAAGATCGTGTGCTGCCCAGGGATGAGGATACTTTCCACTTTCGCTGAAATAGAAAATACCATTTAACATCCCTTTTAATAATTCTGGATTATATATCAGGTATAAGGGTGCCGATGGATAAGTTACATCTACCGTGTTGATAAAACCACCACTGTTATTTTCTTTTGATAACCATAAAATTTCGCCCTGCGGACTCTTTACCAGGGTGTGGGCGGCAATGCTCTGGCGATAACCCAGAACACATAAATCGGCATATTCCTTACCACCAGATTTTAAGGCATCGGCATACAAAGCCTTATTAAAAGCTTCACACTTCTCTACTACTTTTTTATATTCGTCTGCCGCAGCAGTTAATTGTGCCTCAATGGTTTCTTTACCTGAGGTATTCCACCAAGGTCTTAAATTTTTATTGAAATACTGAATACTGTAAATTTCATCATAACCCAGTTCAACATATTTCTCAACGGCAGTTTTGCCTACAGTGCCGAAAGGGATAATGGTATTTAAGGCAAGCATTTTACCTTGTTTGGCAGTTGAAGCGGAATTACCTTGTCTAAATGCATCAGCTGCATTTTTTTCAGTTGTTACAAACTGGATGGCATTACTGGTTTTTGGCGCAGCTACATAAAAGTAACCCCAATCAATACGCATATCATCACTTGCTTTTTGAAGAATCGGCTGCTCTACCGTACCTGTTTTCAATACCGATAATTTGGCTGTGCCGTATTTAGTGGCTGTAACTTCTTGCGTAGGGCGATAAACAGCAATGTTTGACGCTGCGCTCAGATATACCTTTACCTGATGTGTTTTGCTATCATTTGCCTTTACCTGGTACGAAACATAAGAAACCGGGCGAGCAAACAAACCCAAATCATTCATCAATAAGGGTGAAGTGAAAGTTAATTTGAGATCTATCTTACCACAAGTAAAGTTATAAATGGTTTGCGTAGCATTAATTTCTACACTTTTTTGCTTAGCGATCTGAACTTTCCCGGCATTATCCTTTAATTTATCTACCAGACCAAAATCAAGGAACCGACCGCCGGCAGTATTTTTAAGGTGGATGGCCATTACATTTGATCCTGCTTTTAAAGCACTTTTATCGCTATTGCTTAATGCAATATATTTGAAATCATTGGTCCAGCCTTCTTTTGTGTAGATTCTTTTTCCATTCAGGTAAACCTCGATATTATCGTCATGATTAATTTTTAAAAACAGCTCGTTTATTGACGTAGGGTTGGCGACATTGAAAGTTCTCCTTACCCATATATCGTTTGATTTCCATAATGTTTTTACATTTTTGGCATCGTCGCCTACAGGTGCATTACCCGTTTGCCAGTTGCTGGCCGCGTAGCCAGCGGCCTTCCAATCTCCCTGAGGCTCAGTTTCAGTATATTTTACCTCATACAATTTTTCATCTGATGCAGGTACAACGGTTTTATAGCTGGTACTTTCTTTACCTAAAAAGCGATAAATACTACCGTCAACATTGATCATTCCTAAAAGCGAATGATCGGCACCTGTCCAGTGTTGAGTAGCAGACTCATTTAATTTATCGGTTGTAGACCAAATGCTGAAATAGGTATTGTATGTAATTAAGGGATAGGCCGGGGCTTTCCGTTCCTGTGCCTTTAATAAACTGCCTGCAAACATACAGCCGAGTATGCCTATGGCTTTTAATATTTTGGTTCTGTTCATAGTGTGTGTTGAAATCCGGTAGTATATATGGTTAGATTAATATTAGTTAAACGTTTTACTAAAGTATAAAATATAATTTGCTTTATGAAAAGAAGTCTATTTTAATTGTCTAATCGACAATTAAAGTAATAGTCTAAAAAAATACATGAAGTTTTCAGGCTTCATGTATTTTTCAGATGTGTAGAGCGCTATTTATTAAGGCTGTTTTTTATTGATAGTCCACTCTGATAACTGGAATAAACGGCTTCCCCTATTGGCTTTGATATAAAGGCGGTAAAATTTATAGGCTACAAAATTGTCGAAATAATACCTTTTGGTTACGCGTCTTTCACCTGAATTGGCCCAGGGGCAAGAGGTTACCGTATGTAAGTCGGTATACTGAATACCATCTATTGACCCCTGTAAAATCCAATACCGTGGGTCCCTGTCTTCGGCATCGTTGCCCGAAGTTAAAGTGTAAGCGCCAACCACCTGCGGCGTTGTGAGTTCAAATGTACATCTTTGCGTACCATCAAAACCTGCCTGTAAAAATTTGGTTGTAATGTCGCCATCCACCAGTTTTTTCGACCCCTCATTAGAATCGGGTCCGGCACCAGCTTCTAAGTTTACCGAAAATATGCCTCCAATAGTGCGCATATAATTTTCTCCGATTTTGGTAGGGTCGAAATTGGGATCAACAATATTTAAAATCACTTCTTTTGCGGCAGAATAACCCTGGCCATTTCTGGTGGTTAATGTTACTTTATATTTACCCGGGAAACGGTAGGTATGTTTTGGATTAACTAAAACCGAAGTACTGTCATCTCCAAACTGCCACAATAAAGTTTTGTAATTTGTAGAGGTACCGGTGAACTGATACTCTAAAAACTTTACCGTATCAGGCCTCACATAGGTAAAACCTGCTGTTGGTTTAGGTTCGTCCACTACAGGCACAACCTCTTCCGCATCTTTCTTACACTTTACTGTGGTAATTACAATAAGTATTAAAAGAGATAGGAGAGTAAATAATCTTTTCATGTTATTTTTCATATCTGATTAATATTTAAGGTGTTGGGAATAACTGAGATTTTGGTATTACCCTTTTGGATAAAATATTTGGCACTTCAATTTCTAAATAAGCTTGCTGACCGCCCACATTTTCACGGTGATGTGCCTCAATGGTGTAACGTTTTCCGCGTTCTAAAAATATGGTACCTTTACGTGAGTCCTTATCCCATTGAGTGGTATAATCATCAACCAAAGCAACACCATTTACATATAGTCTGGAACCATCATCCCAACGGGTTTGATAAAAAGTGTAGGTACCACGTACGGGCGCCAAAAACTCGCCTTTCCATTTGCTGGCAAAATTATCCCGGCTTAATTGTGTCCCCGAGGCATTTTTTACATTATCTGGCCATCCATCGCCACTAAAGTTAATGGTCTCATCTATCCTTGTTACAAATGGTGCGCGTCCATCATCCGGGTCTAACTGGGTGTTGGTATAATATCTCGCGGTTAAACCGGTACCGTTTCCAGTAATGTAAGAGTTATTATCCAAATTTACGTTAGGATCCACCACCACAATTAACTTACTTTTTGTAGGGTGAATTACATGATTGTTTGCCTCGCTAATACTGAAGGCGAATGCAAATTTCTTATTGGCAACAATGTTGGCATCAAAAACCGGCCATGGGATCTGAAGCCGCACCACTGCACTGGAAGCGCCTGTGGCAAAGCGAACCAAAGTATCAACACTATAATCTTTGGCAGCCAGGTGTATGGCATCAGCAGGCAACGTTCCGTTACCTACCAGCGTACTAACGGTATCAATATTTTCTTTGATTTTAATATTGAAAGCTGTTGATGGC
Organism: Pedobacter suwonensis; assembly: GCF_900111825.1. Lineage (GTDB taxonomy): Bacteria > Bacteroidota > Bacteroidia > Sphingobacteriales > Sphingobacteriaceae > Pedobacter > Pedobacter suwonensis. The sequence continues at coordinate 191,390 of NZ_FOJM01000007.1, read as the reverse complement.
TGATTTTCTAGATTTACAATGAGCGGAATGGTTACCCCTGCAGGTCCCACTATATAATCTCCCTGATATACCACATTGTAGATACCTGCGTTTTTGAATGTTAAGTAATGTAAATCGGTAGATTTCAGCAGATCAGAAGTATTGATGATTACCATGATGGTAGATTTACCGGCAGCAATTTTGTTTCCTTTACCCGGAGCTGAAAGCTTTAATGCAAAAACAACTTTTTTACCATAATTGCGCTCCAATACGGACCGCCGGACAATGGCAATACCTTCACTGTTATCGGTACCATAAGCCACATTGATTACATTTGGATACTCAACTGCTGTAGACGGCATGAGTACCGCGTTGGTGATGGTTCCATTATTAATTAACTGGGCAACGGTATCATTATTTAAAGTTAAACCCACCTGGAAGGCCTCTTCTGCAACGCCGGTTAAAGAAATTTTAAAAGGCACCTTAACGTATTCGTTATCTATGGAAACCTTTCCGGCAACAATACCTTCCCCTGTTATACTACGGGTATTGGGATCGGGCAATGTTAAGTCTTCAATTTTTGATTTGCGACAAGAATAAACGCCAATGATGGCTAAACTTATCAATGCGATATATATAGTTTTTTTCATTTTATGCTATTTTAAATGGTCAGCAAATCTGTTATTGATCTAACCAAACGCGGCCATCAAGTTTCCAGGTTTGTTTATTGGCAATTTTTAACCAGTTTATAATCTGCGCCGGGATATCTGCTGTTTGCGGAACAAATACGGCCAGTGTTTCCGGAGCTGGCGGGCAGATCAGATCATTAAAACTCTCCCAGTCATACGTTCCCTGAAATTTAAAATCATGTGCCTGCGAACTGATATCTGCCATGATATTGCCATTACCATCTGTTGCAGGCCAGTACCCTACCAGAAAATTAAAGTATGGATGACTTTGATCTATTGAAGTTTGACAGGCATAGTTACCAATCATTCCATCAGGAACAGAGAATTTAAAAAAGCGGATGTCGCTGACATATACATCAGGCGAGCCGTGGCCATTTCCGTTCAAAAATCCCAGTTTTAAAGGATTGGAATTCGCCAATGAACCTGAACCGGTAATTTCGAGTTCATTGTTAAAGGTACCATTGGTATAGGTGCGTACAAAACGCTGTCCGTTACGCACTTCAATTTTTGCAGTCAGGTTTGTCCATTTTCCTTTAGCAAAACTTCCGCCCCTGCATTGGTGATAATCTCCATCTTTAGTGCCCCGCCACTCAAAATACCAATAGTCTTCTTCTAAATAGATTACCCAACCTACGCTTGGATGGCCGCTGGACCACTCGTTACGCTTGCCGAGCACACTTGGCCAGAAAAACCTGTCTTCATTCTTTTTAACCTTTAGCTCAATGGTCACCTTTGTTGTATCGTCAATATTATAAACATTGGCATCAGCAGCGTCAACCTGTGCCCTCACGTTCTCGCCCTTAAAACGGATGGTTTTGCCCAAATACCGGTTACCCGTAAACGGCTTTGTTAAAATTCGTTTGTTGTAGGTTGGTGCATAATAAATTACAAATGCATTTACTTTGGGTTGGCTAAAAATGGTCTGGTCATCGGCATTTGCAGGTAAGGTATACTGCCCACCAGCACTTGAGGCAATAACCACCAACCATTGTTCATTGTTATAATTTGGGCGTTTTTTTAATGCTGCAAGAATTTCACCTACACCGGTATCAAATTTTTCTATCGCTGCTTTATATGCCGGAAAAGAAACATCATATCCAGAGGCTGCCCCTGCTGCATTAACTCCTGTAAAATGGCCTACAATAACTGATGCGGTATCACTGCCGATATTGCTGATCAAACCTGCTTTAACTGCATCATCATCTGCCACCAGATTACTGGCATCAGCCCCCGTGTTTAACGATTTAAAAACCGCCGAAGGCGTATAGGTAACAATTTTCGATTTTGCACTTGCCTCTTTGATCCTGTTGAAGATTATCGGGTAATTCTGCAGATTGTTGTTCGTTAATGCATCACTGTTAACCTTATGCTTCTCCTTTTTAACCCCGGTTAACATATTTGCCCAATTAGTTGCATTTGCCGTTGCATCAGGATCACTTAAACCAACCCAGGTGTAGATTGCGTGCGGTAAAATGGCATCGATATTTGGCGTATTGGCATCTAAAACCGATTGCCCCCTAGCGCCATCAACTATTAAATAAAGGACCTTGCGGTTTCCGTATTTAACGGTTGTAGTATCACTTGCATTTTTATCCCCAATGGTTCTCTCGAATTCTTTATTGCAAGAAAATATGGCTGTGGCGGTTATTGCTGCGATTAAGCCAATCAATAATCTATATTTTTTCATCATACTCATCTTAATTTATATCTGGTTAGCTTAATCTGTTATTCGATGGTTACTCTAATCATATTGTATAATGGTAAATTATCAAAACGGCTAAACCCACCGATTAGCAATAATGCTTTTTTACCATCTGCAGATTTGGTTTCAATTACATCAGCTAAGCTACCACTAAACGGACCGGTTGAATTGTATCCTTTCGCCAATGTTCCTGTTGGGGTTAAAACCATAAACCCATTTCTGGTGATGCCATTATATTTGATAAAATAGCCACTTACCACAATTAACCCGTTGCTAAGCTGTTTGGCAAAATCAGCTTGCCCTCCTTCGAAGTTCAGCGATTTGAATGATTCGTCTAAAGTGCCGTTATCGTTTAAAACGGCAACACCTAAAGCTGCTTTACCGTTATAGTGCGTAAAACTTCCGGTGATCACGTATTTTTTTGTGGTTACATTGTAAGTACAGGAATATATGCCATTATCTGCACCGGTGCCAGGCGTAAAAGTAGGGTCAATGCTACCATCAGCATTTAACCGGATGATGCGGTTAGCTTGCTGACCATCGAAAGTGGTAAAATTACCAAACACCACCAGTTTTTCTAACTTCTCAGCCTCAGTATGCATGTAAGTATCGATAGGTCCGTTTGCACTTTCTTTTCCCTTATTTGTAGCGGTATTAAAACGGAATGTTTTATCAAGGCTGCCATCTAAATTAAAGCGCAAAACCTGGCGGATTTCTGTACTATCCAAAATTACCGTATCTCTTGATAGGTCATAGTTAAACTTATCATAAGTTCTTTTAACATAATATCTAAAATCACCGGTAGCCAGAATTTTCCCTTGATGCGCATATACGCGATTGATAAAACCATTGGTGCCACCGTTAAACCTCGGAAACCATTTTTGGGTAACGGTATCAGTTACCGTTGGCTTTCTCTTTGTTTGGATTTTTACGGTGTCGATTGCTCCGCTGGTGAACAAACTGGTAATATTGCTGATGTTTTCGGTACGCTGGTTAAATCCGCTAAAACCACCTGCTATAATAAAACGGCCTCCAATCTCTAAAATCCTGGCCAAACTACCGTTAGCCCCCCTTCCTGTACGGAAAGTACGGTCATATTCTCCATCCAGTGATGTTCTTGCAATCCTGTTAATCGGAACCACACCGCCTTTGTTATCAAAATTTGTAAAATTACCAACTACGATATTCCTTCCATCAAGCATTTCGTATACCTGACTTACAAAACCGTTGGTGCCTGCTGTGGCTTTAAAAGTGGGATCAATCTTAATAAGCCCCGTTACCGTAAAAGTAGGACCAATAAATAACTGATCGCCAATGGCGATGGATGTTACGCCTGTACTTCCGCTTTCCGGAACTTTAACCGTAATTTCTGTTGGCGTTACACTAACTACCTCCGCCTTTTCACCATTGAACATAAAGGTTAACTGATCTTTATATTTATCAAAGCCAGAAGCTTTGATCACCACGGAGGTACCAACATTACCAACAGCAGGAACAGGTACATCAGTTTGTGAAATGGCCACCCCTAAAGGCGATTTGGCATCGGCGTATGGATCGGGAATCACATCGTCGGCCTTTTTACATCCCTGAAAGCTAAAAGCCAGCAGGGTGATTATTGCGAATATTAATTTAATTTTTTTCATGGTTTAATTTCTTGAGGTCACTCCAAATGCGATTTTATTTCGAAGAATCAGACGGTGTTAGTCCACTGTAATACACATCACTAAAAAAATCGCGCTCGTTGAAACCGAAATAAGCGCCACCTCTTGTTTCATTATAGGCCAAAGTGTGCACAACGCCATTGGTAGGTTTTATATCAGATGACGCTACCTTATTGATGTACCAGTTATCATTAGGTTTTGAAGCATCAGGGATATAGGTCAGATTTAACTGGCGGTACCCGATATACTTGATATTATTTGCGGTGCCATAGGTTACCCCGATATTTGAGATATTACCCCCTAGAGAATAATACAAACCGCCTGGATAAACACTTTTAACATCAAAATCGATCTGTTGATAGTCCTTTAATTTATTCACACCCTTAAACATATAGCGTTGCAAATATCTCTTCCAGATTACCGGACTAATCTGATCCAGCGTTTTAACAGTATCTTTTCCTGAATAAAAGAGAAAATTATTCAATCCACCGGTTTTAACTGTACCAATTGTTTTCTTAATTACCTCATCATCAGGTGCAAAAAATGTAAAGTCTTCATTAGAAAAGGTGCTTTCCATACCCGCCAGTTTTACAATTTGGGCTATGGTATCAAATGGTACTTTTTTAGCCTGTAAATATTGAAGCATGTTCCCGTTAAAATTAGGATTGGCCAGACCTCCATCCCGATAATATTCATCACGTTTACAAGCATTTAACACAAGCAGTAAAGCAGCACAAGCAAAAATTAGCTTTTTCATATGTCTTTTATTATAATTAATTACCACCATTAACCCAGTAATCATTCAATTTCATAAATGGGTTGTTGTTTAGCGCATTTTGGTTAATTGGCCAGGTCCAGGCACCACGACTAAATTTATCGGATGTAAGTACGTTGTAAGAATACTGACTGTTCAAGATTCTCTTCGTTCTAACAAGATCAAAATAATGGTGTCCCTCGCCAATCAGTTCTCTTGAACGTTCGTAAAAGATAAATTCTTTAAGATCTCCGTTTGAAGAGGTATAGGGAGATGCACCAGCACGGTTCCTAACCATATTTACGAGTTTTATGGCTTCGGCATCCTCATCGATATTGGCCAGCGCCTCTGCTGCAAGCAAAAGCTCACCCCCATATCTAAAAATCATAAAGGTATTATCCGGATTGGCATCTTCCTCCCCTACGATAAAAGAGTTTTTGGCATATTTTAACATCATGAACTTACCATTGTCGGCAAAAATATCTTCATTAAACCAGGTAGTAATCCTTTTATCACCACCGTCCTGAAAAAGTTTTTGCATGTACTCGCCCCGGTAATAAGCAAAACTTACGCGGTGGGTATATTCAGGCCTTTTGTATGGATAATGCAAAAACATATCGGCAATAGGTGCTACGTTCAGTACGGCATCACCATAATTTATACTTTGATAAAATTCGAATAAGCTTTCATCCGAACGGCCTTTGATTACTGTTGACCAATCTGAAAGTGGTAATAACCGATAGGCATTACTTGCAACCAGTTCTTTCCCTAAATCTGCGGTAGCCTGGTAATATTTTTTTGCGTTGGCGCCATCGAAACCTGCATTCCACATGTTCATCTCCATCATTAAGGCAATGATACTTCCTCTGCTTGCCCGAACGCCTTTTAAAGCAGGGTCGCTATAGGTAAATGGAATCTGATTTTTGTAACTATTTAAATCGGCAATACATTTATTTAATACGGATACGAAATTCTCGCGGGGTAATGATGTAGAGTGAAATGCATCGGTATAATATACTACATCGCCAAATAACCGCACCATGGTAAAGTAACAAAGCGAGCGGATAAATGCGGCTTCGGCTTTAAACTGCCCTTTTTCTGTATCCGTAATGCCCGGAACACCCTCATCCAATTTCGCGATGAGGATATTGGCGCCCTGGATTGCCCTGTAATAACCGGTCCAGTCTGTTATTCTGTCAAAATTGTAATAATCCCAGGGCTGCCCTCTTCTGATCAGGTTTAACAGATCGTTTCTACCTAAATACTCCACATATTCCCGTGAAGGAGCATTATCAGACTGGCTTTCGTGCAATACTTCGCCCGATCGGTATTCTCCCACTGCGCCAACATAATGTGTTTCGTTTATTTTGCTAAAAACAATCCTCGACAGATCATAAATATTAGCAACCACATCATCTTTAGACTGGAAATAGTTGTTTCCTGTTAATTTATCCAAAGGCTGTACATTTAAAAACTTTTTACATGAAGGCAAGCAAAAACATGCTGCAATAACCAAAGTGTAAATAATAACTTTTCTCATAATAAATATTTTAGTTGCCAGTATTAAGTTCTAAGTTTAAACCAATGTTATAGGTACGTGGCACAGGATAACCGTTAGAAATATCGCGACCTAATGAGGTTACGTTTTCCGGATTGGGGCCACTATACTTAGAAAATGTAATTAAGTTATTGGTTGAAGCAAATATCCTTAAATTGGCCAGCCCATATCTTTGGATCATCTTCTTATCGAACATATAGGAAAGCGTTAAATTATTAATTTTCAGATAGGTACCACTTTCCTGCCATAAAGTTTGATCGGCCCTTAGTGGTTGAATGTTTCCATAACGGCTAAAATCATAAGGGTATGGGTATTTAGCTACATCACCGGGGCGCTGCCAGATATTTAAATCACCTAACGGCACTACCGCGTTCAATGCATAAGGATCTCTCATAATGGCAATACGATCAGCCAGGGCATTATTTAAGATTGTTCTGTCAGCGGTGTAACTGGCATATACGTTTAAACCCCACTTTTTATACCTCATGGTTAAGGATAAACCACCTGTTAACAAAGGTTGAGAGTTTCCGGTAATTTCATAATCGCGGCCATCCAGAATATAATCGCCGTTTACATCTTTCAAAATCGGGTCGCCGCCATAAAAGAAAGTATTGTTTGTTTGGTACCTTTTTCCGGTAACCGGATCTACCGGTACATCAGCATCTGTTTTATAAACCCCCTGGTTAATCCGCAGGTAGTTTGACAGGGTATTTCTGCCTACACGGAAAACATTATGCTGAAGGTAACCAGAACCATCGAAACGGATATACTGTCCGTTATATTCTGCTGGCAATTTTAACAGCACATCGCGGTTATACGCGCCATTTATCGAAAAAGATAAATCAAAATCCTTGCTGGTAATGGCTTTTACGATTAAGTTTACCTCGGTACCATAGTTAGCGATCCCCAAATCGTTACTCGCCAGTTTATTAAAACCTGTAGTATTTGATAAAACACGATCGAACAATAAGTTATCTACCTTTTTGAAATAACTATCTACAACGATCGAGAATCTGTTTAGAAAACCAATATCGAAACCAATATTGTACTGGCTTGTGGTGGTTGGTTTTAATGCCGGATTCGGAATTAAATCGTAGTTGATACCGATGGTTTGCGTGTTGTTGTAATTTCCATTTAGGTTGTAGATACCATAAATACTTTGAAGATTACCTGTAGGGACAATATTTTGGCCCCATGTTAACCTTAAACTACCATAGTCCAGCCATTTTTGATCAATTAACCAGTTTTCTTTGTTAAAATTCCATCTTAAACCAATTGAAGAATTTTTAGAATATGGATTTTCCAAACCACTGGATGAGGTACCGTCTAAACGATAGGAAAACTCGGCCACATATTTTTTGTCGTAATCGTAAGATAGCGATCCTGCAAAGGAAGCAATTGTGGCATTTTTATAGGTACCTAAAACACCGCCGCCCCTTGAGTAATAACCGTCGTAGCCAAGTGGCCCCTGAAGCTGATCATTCGGAATTCTTTCCTGCCTGCTGATGGATGATTGGGCCCCCAGTTTATAAATTTCGTTAAAAGTATTGATGAAGATATTGTGCTTTTCGCCTAATGTTTTAGCATAGGTAATTGCATTTCTGTTGTACAACTGAAAATTTCTGCCATTGTAATCATAAAGTTTGGCAAATGATCCATTGGCCGCAGCAGGTGTAAAAGTAGTTTCTGTATCTGATGTATAATCGTAACTTAAGGTAGACGATGCTGCCAAACCTGGTATAAATTCGTAACGGGCATCGATATTTGCCCTTAAATTTCTGGAGTTATTATCGTTCAGTGTTTGCAAAGCAGATAACACTCCGCCAGAGGCCTGATAAAAAGAAGGAGGCGGTAAAAGCGTTGAAGCCTGGCCGTTTGCTGCTACACCCGATTGAAGTAAGCCTGCGCCGTTACCTTTATTTTGTTTACCCACCGAGCCATTAACAAAACCGAAAAACCTAAATTTATCGTTCGGTTTAAACTCCATGTTCATATTTAAATTATACCTGTTATAACCCGTATTTTTAATTACACCTTTTTCTGCATAGTAGCCCATGTTGGCTTTGTAATTAAACTTTTGGTCGCCACCATCTAAGGCCAGGTTATGGCTTTGGTTAAAGGTGGTTTGATAAAATACATCCTGCCAATCGGTAGAGTTATTGTAATAAGCATTTAAACTATCGGCAAGGAAAGGTGTATTGCTGATTCCCCTGATTTGATTAATCGTTTCGGCATTTAAAATAATCTGCTGGATCTTTAACTGACGTTCAGAATTACCGCCTAATGTTTCGCGTAGTTTAGGAGGAGCATTTACGAAAAAGTTTGATACATATCTAATCCGTGGCACTTTAGAGTTACCTCTTTTAGTAGTGATGATGATTACCCCGTAGGCCCCTCTTGACCCGTACATGGAAGTGGCCTGCGCATCTTTCAGGATCTGAATATTTTCAATATCCTCCTGAGGGATCAAAGAGAGCGGACTCACGCCAGGCCCCTGTGTTTGAAAACCAAACTCCGCTGCCTTATCTGCATCTAATGGCACACCATCGATGATGTATAATGGCGAAGTAGGCTGTAAAAAAGAATCGTTACCGCTACCCGAGATACTTAAGCTGGATAAACCACGAAGCTGTACCGATCCCCTAAAACCAGGGGCACCGGTATTATTCTGGATATTTAAACCCGGAACCTTACCCTGTAAAAGCGTTTCAATATTTGACACTGGAACATCAGCAACATCCTTTGCACCAAGTACTTGCACCGATCCGGCAGTTGTTTCTTTTGGTCTGTTCTGGTAAGCTACGATAATTACATCATTCAGATCTTTACGGTTTTCGCTAATGGTAACCGTAATATTGGTTTGACCGGTAATTTTGGCTGATGCCGTATTGTAACCTAAAAATTTAAAAAGCAATGTTTCGCCAACAGGTACGTTAACCGAAAATTTTCCATCGCCATTGGTTTGCGTTAAGCCTTTATTTGTGCTTTGCAAAATAACGGATACGCCTGGCACCCCTTGTTTGGTGTCTTTATCGAGTACCCTACCATTTACAATAATGTTTTTTTCTTGCGAATAGGCATTCGTACAACATATTATACATACTATAAGTAATGTATATAAAAGTATATTTCTTTTCATCGTAATTAACTTTATGGATCAACTATTCGTTAGCAAATTTTGGGTTCTCATTTTTGAAATGAAAAACGATTTCCCAGTCGCCGGCCTTGTAAATAGCGAAATCGATACCGAAACTGCCTACTGTACGTGTACCCCCAAAACCAATCCGGGAGTAGCTCAGTTCTGCTTTTGCCCTTGACCCGCCTCTGGCGTAAGATGTAGGGATTTCAACCAATGGAATTGGATAAGCAACATCATACTGCACATATTTGTCGGTTTTTTGGATATTGAATCCATGGATCATCTTATCCCAAACCGTCTCATTAAAAAACTTGGGATCGATCGGTAAAGAATCTTTACCCAAAACCACAATACGCAGGGAATGTCCGTTACCGCCAGATGTAAACGGGCGGATGTATACTACTGCATCCTTTTTATCATTGTTGCTCACCAGATTTAAATTTGAGGTAGCACCGATTACATTATTCAGATAAGGGCGGATGTAATCCCTCAGTTTTTTGTCTAACGGAAACTTTGGATCAGGCGCAGGCAAACCCGTGTAGGCATTAAAATCATTCGAAGGTTCGTAAGGGCGCTCTCTGAACGGCCTGATCTGAAAATCCCTGATCAGACGCTCGCCACCCGAATTTTTAACCTTTACATCAAAAAAGCGGGTATCCTGAGAAAAGTTGGTACTATCTGTTGGACGAGGTTTTAATATCTGATTAGTTGCCGATGGCCATAAAATAAATTCACCTGATGAACGTATCTCGAATATGGGATGTGTTTCAATTTTTCTTTTGGCTTCAATTTCGGCCAGGCTTTTTTCCAGACCGGTATAAGGAGCTGTCCACACATAAGTTGGCGCAGGTGTAAAAAGATCGTTCACCGGCTTTCCATCACCAAACCTCACATTTACAATTTCAAACGTAATCGGATTGGTGGAGTTATCGCTGTTAAAGCCACCGATAAGATTGGTTCTTCCGATGATCGGCTCCAGAATTTTATTGCTAAAATTTACATTGTTGCTGATATAATCTTTCTCATCAGGTAGATCAAATATCTTTTTACAGCCGCTAAAAAGGATTGCAGCGAGTAACGGGAGCGCAAAATATTTATATATGATCGATTTCATCGGACTATTTGGTTTAATTTTTCTATTTCGCATCACTTATTTCGTTTTGTTTATGGTAAACTCAGCCAGCTGGAATGTGCCGCTGTTTCTAAGCTCGGTGATCACAATGCGGTAAAATTTGTAAGCCACTGTGTTGGTACACCTAAATACCTTTTGCTGATACCTTTCTTCAAAGAAGAAATTAGATCTTCTATCCAACTCTACCCAGTTCGAGCCATCCATTGAACCTTCGTAAGTCCAGGCTTTTGGATCCCGCTCGTTGGCATCATTTGCAGATGTTAAGGTATATACTGATGAAACTGCCGGCGTTTTAAGTTCAAACCGCATCCATAGTTCGCCCTGTAAGTCGGCCAGGAATTTAGTATGGTCATCGCCATCAATTACCTTTCTCGAATTTTCTCCACTGGTTATACCTCCACCATTTTCGCGGTTGGATGAAAATATTCCACCAATTTCGAGGTAAAGGTTTGGTGGTGGCGGCACAAAAGTTAACCGGGTAACAAATTCATTAAAACCAAATACATGATCGGCACTGATAACGTGCACAATACCATTTTTGGTCCGGATGTTATTTGACGATGTGGTACTGGTTGCCCAGTTACGAACGAATTTGCTTTTTTTGGTATTATCGAAATTGATAACCTCCGGTCCGGCGCCTACTTGTCCAGAAGCAGACATTTTGGTTACACTTGCGTGCATAGGGTAACCGATGCGAACACTTTTTAAGTCTAAACCATCCTGAAGTTTTAAAGAATCGGTTGTTTTTCTGCCCCGTACAATGTAATAAGAGGTCATTGTATCTAACTGAACAGCATCAATGTTTGCCAAAAAAAGCGGATCTTTATCTGATAGCCTCCGTAGGGTATTTAAGTTCCGTAAAGCCAGCTGAAAGCTTGGATTACTTACTGCAAATAAGGTAACATTGCTATCGGTTAAGGTCTTTTTCAAACCCATCCTGTCGATCGCTACAATCAGCGAATCAAAAACCCCCGGTTTACTTTTCAAATAATCGTAAGTATTTCCAGAAAAAGTTACATTCTGATCTGGTGCATCATAAAATCCCCCATTCTTTTTGCAGGCAGAATTGATGAGTGTTAGCAATGATAAGATTGCCAATGCACCTATATATTTTATTGAATTTTTCATATCTGTGATCATTAGCGCCAGTAAGCATTTTGGGTTAATAAACTATTTTGAGAAAGCAATTTTCTGGATATTGGCCAGTAGATGCCACCAGAGTTAATGAGATTCATAAATTTGGCATCGTTTTGTTTGATTTTGTTATAACGGATCAGATCATACCACCTGGAGCCTTCGCCCAACAATTCACGGTGGCGTTCTTCGAAGATTAGTTTAATCACATCACCACCGTTGATCGCATCAATCAAAGCCGTAACATCATCGTATCTTCTGCTTTGCACAACCAGCAACTCATTTAAAGCGCCATTTTGATCGCCCAATACGGATAAGGCCTCTGCACGCAGCAAAATAATATCCTCCAGGCGGGTAAAAACCAAAGCACTGGTAAAATACCTGAAGTTTGGATCTGTTCCGCCTCCCTGTATAACTTTGATTTTGCTGAAAATGGGATACTTACCATTGAGGTTGGTAAAATATCGTCCATCGTATTTGGCCTGCCCCAAGGTATCAACAGCAAACCTTTGGTCTTTTGGAAGGTTGAAATATTTCAGGATCGAATCTTTTGGAAGATAAATATCCGGAACCGACTTGGTCATCACCGGTTCAGCCAAAGTCAACTCTTCAATATGCCCGGTTGATGAACCATCCACGTGGCCATAATCGGAGTTGAAACCGAACATCTGCCTGGTATTTTTATTATAGAAAAACCCATTGGAGTTAGACAAATCGGCACTTCCGGTAAAACCGCCTGCACTTCTGCCATAATTATCTTCCACGAATTTTGCATATTTAGAAACGTTGGTATAATCGCCATTCCATGCTGCCAAATGAGCTAAAACGGCATATGCCGTAACTTTTGTAGCCAAGGCACCGCCCCATCTTCCCGAAGTTTCATTGTAATAATCAGTCGGCTGTTGCACGTCGCCGCCACTGTAAATAAAGGGCAGATCAGCAGCTGCTTTAAGCATTTCCTGTTCGGCCCACGCTAAAATCCTGGCCTGGCTTTCGCGGGGTTTATTGGTAAATTTACCTTCGTCTGATGAGGTAATGAATGGGACATCGCCCCATATTCTTACCATGTAGAAATAAGCAAAAGCCCTTAAGAACCTGGCCTGCGCAATATCAACCGTCATGTTATTGCCCGTATAACGTTTATCTGTTTCTCTTACATGCGCAATATTTTCCAGGAAAACATTGGCACCGTTTACAATAGCGTAAAACCTTGTCCAATCAGATAAGGCTTCCATTACAGGGTATGCCGCATTTAAATTATTGCCGATCACAGCCTTCAAATCCTGTCTTTTCGGGCTTAAAAACTCTCCTGTTCTTACATCACCATAAATCCAATGACCATTGTTATCTGATAATGCAGCACGCGTTAAAGCATAAACACCTAAAATTCCGGATCGGGCATCTTCTACTGTATTCCAGGCATTTTTTTCGCCAACAACCCTGGTAGAATCTGTTTCCAAAGCTTTATTACAGCTTGAAAAGGCTATTACAGAAAGCAGCAATACGTAAAATATATTTTTCATCTTGGCTGATGTTTTGTTCGTTCTTGTTTTCATCTTATAAATCCATTTTAACACCCAGGGTATATGTTCTCGGAATGGGCTGACCATAACCGGTATCAATACCATCATAATTCACCAGTTCGGGATCCTGGCCGGTGTAAGGCGTGATGGTGAAAATATTGCTTACTGCACCGTAAACGAAGAATTTGTTGATTTTGATGTTCTTCTTACTTAATAGATTACCCAGTTCGTAACCCAATGAAACCTGCCTTAATTTTAAGAATGACGCATTTTCCAGGAAGAGGTCCTGATCTGCGCGATATGGGATTACGGTACTCCAAGGATTGTAAAGCGGATATTTTGAGTAATCGCCACGTTTCTCCCAGAAAGTAATTTCTTTAACAGAACTGATATCGGTATTCCCCTCGCGGTTAACAAAATCAAAACGGTTGGCCATTTCCTGGTTGATGAGCTTTCTGCCTAAATTAAAGTAGAAACTCGTACCCAAACTCCAGTTGCCATACTTAAAGTTGTTATCAAAACCTCCTGAAAGGGTTGGTAGAGCGTGGCCCTTTAATCCTTTGTCGTTATCATCAATGGTGTTATCTCCATTTTGATCTTTCCAGCGTGGATCACCTGCCTTTAACACAATTCCCTTATATTTTAATTTTTGCCCGTTAACCGCCGGCACATCTGCATCCGCCGTATAAATGCCATTGTTTTCCAATAACCAATACTGATCTACGGGCTGGCCAACTTTCAGGAACCTGTTACCCACCACCAACTGACCCAGTCCTCTGGGCAATGCTTTTAATTTGTTAGCATTGTGGTTAAAATTTAAAGCTGAATTCCACGAGAATTTACTTTTTGCAATCACCTGGGCACTTAAGGTAAAATCGACACCCATGTTGTTTACCGACATGCCACTTTCGATGGCTTGTTTATAACCATACTCTGCATAAGCGGGGATACCAATCAATTGGTTTTTATCAGTTTTGCTATAAAGATCAACTGAAACGTGCAAACGGTTTTTCAACATCGCTACATCAGCACCAATATTGAGTTGATCTGAATAAGACCAAGGAACGCCGTAACCTACCCAACCAAACTGGTAAGGGCGGGTTAATACCCCGAACGCATTATAACCCGGTACCGTTAAGTTACCGGTGTAACCAACTGAGGCGGTATATTGTGGGCCCTGGGTATAGTTATCGTAACTAAAGGTACGCCCCATTCTGCCCGCACTTGCACGCAATACCAGATCATCAACCAAGCTGTTCTCTTTTAAGAATTCGTTTTTAAGACTCCAGGCGGCAGAAATAGTTGGCGAATAAAACCACCGGCTTGTAGGCTGTGCATTTGAAGAGCCGTCTAAACGTAATATGGCTGATAAAAAGTATTTATCCGCGAATGAGTAATTAGCTTTTCCATAGAAAGACAATAAGTTATCTTCAGTTTTATCTAAAAACCGATACGTTAACTCTCTTGGAAAGGCTACAGGCGTTAAATAACCTCCATTATCTGAACCATCATCGTTTTTAGGTTTAGAATCAAGTAAGTTGATTTTGATATAATCGTTAACGCCTTTATAAGCGTAGGCATTACTGTATTTATAAATATCCCATTGCATGGTTTGCCCTAACGCAAAATGAAAATCGTGGATTTTATTCAGGTTCATATCATAGGTAACCTTGTTATCCATCATTAACCTTTGGCTAAAGCCATAGTAATTGGATGCATAACTGTTTCCCTGCAAAAGCGTTCGGGCATAAAAAACATCCCTGTAGCCCTCACTGTAATCTGCGTTAAATGACGACGTTACCTTGAACTGTCCGAAAGTTCCTTCTAATTTGGCATAACCTTGAATGGAGTTTGTTTTATTATCATCAAAACCTTTCTTGTATTGCTGGAGATATGAACCATAGAAATCTTTATTTGGTGGCAGCGGTGCACTCAAATCAGGGAAATAATTAAGTTGTGCAAAGCGGTCGCGCAAGGTTTTATTTCTATCGCGGTTCAAACGGTTTGCATTAATCATCGTTGAAAACAGCAACCACTTGGTTGGCTTCATGTTGATATTAAAAGTAGCGCTATACCGGTCAATACCCGTTTCATCGGCTACACCTTCACTTTTGGTATTACCCAATGCAAACCTGAAGTTAGCACGATCTGTACCACCTGCAAGCGAGAAATTAATACCATACACTAATGCATTTTTATAGTATAAGTCGGTCCAGTCTGATTTACCACTATATACATTGTTTAGTGAATCGCTTAAATATACCGGATATTCTTCATCGTCAGAATACCTGCCATTTGTGGTATACACGCCATAAAAGCGTTGCCTGAAGTCATTTTCATATTTACCATTGATGGTATTTACGAATGGCTTTTGCACCATACCGATGTAAGAATTGAAAGATATCGCGCGGTATTTGCCAACGGCTGTTTTTGAGGTTAACACAATCACACCATTAACACCCCTTGGTCCATAAATAGAGGTTGAACCCAGATCTTTAAGCACTTCTACCGATGCAATATTATTCATATCGATGCCCGCCAGCAGGTTGGTAGCCGGACCAATCCTATTGAAATCAAACTGTTGGATATCAAAGGCAAAAGGATGCTCTCTTACCAAAGGAATACCATCGAGCACCACCAATGGCTGGGCATCGTACAAATCCTTTTTGGATAATAATGGCATTGCAGCCCCTCTGATAAACATATTCTGCATAGAACCAGGTTCACCGGAAGGTTCCTGAACGTAAAGACCGGCAAAATTGCCCTTTAAATTCTGTTGCAATGAAATAGCCGGAAAGATTGCTAAATCTCTGGTATCTTTTTGTACACCTCCAGACAATTTGTTGTAAAGTGTTTTTTTCCTGATCTGTTCAAGACTATCCTTCCGCAAAGAGTCTTTAGGCGATACGATCTTTATTTTAGTTGTATCCTGAAAGATCAAATAGTTAATTGTAAGGCCTTTATACTTTTTTTTGCTTGCAGCATAATTTGGTAAAACGTTTAACGTAAACGCTGCAAAAAAAGCAAGGCACGCCCATAAGTATCGCATAGTTAATGGATCTTTTAATTGGTAAAAAAATGATTACTAAAACTTATTTTTTCGGAAACGGCGAGACATGTCTGAAGTTAAAAGGACAAGTACTCTGGCGGTAGTGGTTAGGGATTCTCATAATTTAGTTATTTGGTTAATTCAAATATATAATATGCTAAAACGTTTTAATAACGAATTGTCATTTTTATGAAATTTTTATTAAATAGAGGGATAATATTGAATTATGACAAAATAAATGTCAACCAGACAGATAAAAAAATAAATATTGCTAATATTTCTTATCAAAGTAACACACTAAAAAACAGTGCGTAAAGATTTTTTTAGCCAAGGATACAATAAATTAAACATTTTTTTGTTGCGATTTAACCGAAATACTTAAACGTTTAAGTTGAAACAGGAAATTTGGATTCGCCTTAGTTTAAACACCAGTACATCATTATCTTGTGATGGCTCAAACAGCATCTTAAATCAAGCTTAGCTTTGGCCATAAGACGAAACTACTTCATTCTATTTTTCTGTTGCTACCATATAGATGGGATCTTCTATAATATTTACCGTTATAATCTGATCAGCATTTTTTAGCAGGCGTTTGCAGTCGCTGCTCAAATGTTTCAATTGAAGTTTTTTATCTACTAAGCGGTAACGTTCAGTTAGTTTATTCAGCGCATCAATACCCGACATATCAAAAACACGGCTGTGCTTAAAATCGATTATTATCTGTTGCGGATCTTGGCCTACATCAAACAATTCATTAAAATGAGTAACCGATCCAAAAAACAAAGGTCCGTATATCTCATAGATTTTTACACCACTGGCATCGGTATGTTCATTGGCCCGTATCCGTTTAGCGCTTTCCCAGGCAAAAACAAGTGCCGAAATAATTACACCAATAAGTACGGCGAGTGCCAGGTTATGCAGCCAAATCGTAATAACAGCCACCAGGATACCAATGATAATATCCTGCGCAGGCATTTTATTGATTACTTTAAAGCTCATCCATTCAAAAGTACCAATGGCAACCATCATCATTACACCAACCAGCGCAGCCATAGGTACACGATCGATTACCGGGGCACCCACCAAAATGATCAACAGAACGGTTAATGCTGCAATAATGCCCGATAACCTTGCTCTGGCACCTGCCGAGAGGTTTACCAACGTTTGGGCAATCATCGGGCAACCGCCCATGCCCGTAAAAAAACCATTTGCAATATTCGCAATGCCTTGTGCAATACTCTCCCTGTTCCCATTGCCTTTGGTTGCCGTCATTTCATCAACCAGGTTTAGCGTGAGCAAACCCTCTGTTAAGCCCACACCGGCCATAATGAGCGAATAAGGGAAAATGATCTTGAGCATATCCAGGTTTAGCGGTACTCCAGGAATGTGAAAGGGCGGAAAACCACCGCTTACTGAAGCAATATCCTTAACCAGTTTAGTATTAATCCCAAAACATAATACAACGAGAAAAACCACAATAATAGCCACCAGTGAGGACGGAATGGCTTTGGTAATTTTGGGAAGAATAGTCACTATGGCAATGGTGAGCAATACCAAGGCCAGCATAATATACAAAGGCATACCGCTTAACCATTCTACCTTGCCGTTAACAATGGTTTTGAACTGTTCTAATTGCGACATAAATATAATTACCGCCAAACCGTTAACAAAACCGAACATAACAGGCTGCGGAACCAGCCTCACAAATTTGCCCAATTTAAACAAACCCACCATAATCTGAATCAGCCCTGCCAAAGCCACTGCAGCAAAAACATATTCTATGCCATGGCTTTTCATTAACGCAATAAGTACAATTACCGTTGCACCTGCCCCACCCGAAACCAAACCCGGTCTACCGCCCAAAACAGCAGTAACCAGCCCCATAATAAAAGCAGCGTACAAACCAGTTAAGGGAGGGAAACCTGCAAGAATAGCAAATGATAGCGATTCGGGGATCATCGTCATAGCCACCGTTAAACCTGCAAGCATTTCAGTTCTGTAATTTATTTTCTTTGAAAAATCGAATAGTTGCAGGTAAGGCTTCATCTGTAAAAATTATTAATCAGCTGCAAATATCTAAATTATGAGAACAATAGTACTATAATAAACTTACAGGTGTTGAATAAGTTTAGTATCAGCGAGAGAAAATACCCCTGTTCCTCTGCTTTACTCTTTTAAATCTGCGGGAGAAACGAAATAATCAGTTTGGTGTAGCGTTTATTGCTATCTTATCGTTTTACAAAGACAATCATCTAGATCACAAAACCGCTATGAAAAACCTACTATTGTTATTACTTACTGTTTTCACATTTGTTTCCTGTAAAAAATCAGAAAGATATGGTCCGCTGAACTTAAAAAACGGACAGGAGGTGGAATTACTGGTCAGCCATCGTTATGGTTCAGATAACGACCTGCTATTGAAATTGCCTGGCAATGTAGATGCCGGCGCTTCACTTTCGGGTTTTGATCAGCGTGAACCGGGTTATACTTACCGGGTTAAAGCGAGGTTCAATCGCGATGAAGTACCTTTGCAGGATGGGCCTGAGTACTATTTTGTTTTCGAAAAGATATTGAGCAAGGAGCAGTATAAAGGAAATGAATCTTTTACGGTACAACTGATTACTTCATATGTGCCTGGAGGACCGGTGATAAAGCTGAGCAAAACAGGAAATGAATATTACCTGATTCCAGGCAAATTACAGCTCACTTATGCAAACAGTAGCATTCAAAACGAGCTGGAAGAAATCTGGTTAAACGTACAGGAAATCCGCGCAAACTCAGTAAAAGGGCAACGCCCGAAATGGAAAGCCATTAAAGCTACGGTAGTACACGATCCACAGCAATTTGGGAAAGCCTATATAGTACAACAGATACAGTTTGTGAATTAACTAAAAAATCGGACTGAGGTAAAATGGATGATTTAAGATGGATGATGTAAGATGGACGTAAGGCCTCAATCTAATGGAATTGAAGCCCTAAGTTGAAAATCTTCATTTCGTCGCACTTCAGTAGAGATGACGTCCCTAACGCTGCGTGCTTTGCGGCTTTGCTTCGTGATCTTGGCGGCACAAAACAGAAATATTAACTTTTTTGATCTGCATAGGCAACATCATAGAGATGATTAGGCTTTAAGTAGATGACATTGTTTTGAAAGTCAAAAACCGTATTGAACCTTTTCAGAATATCGTTTCCGAGGTAGTGAACGTTAGTGCCTGGCATGGGTTTATTCTGTTCCATCACCTGCGCCGGAACGTTTTTCAGTTCAAAATTACCGATTTTCAGGCTTTGAAGTTTTACCGTAGTTACCGGCACTTCATTGCCGTTTACCCCACGCATCATTACCTTTTTTATCACCTCCATCTTTTCGGCAGGAAACTTCATTTCCCGCAGCAGGTCACGATCAAGCATAACGGTACGCTGATATCCTAAATCAAAGAAAAACAGGCTTTTATTTTTAGTTCCGTCCTGAGAAATTTCACTTTCTATAAAAGGTTTATTTTTGATATAAGTGATCTTAAACCTGGTGTATTGCTTATCCTGTAAAATCTCTTTGGGCATCGTCGAATGCACCATCATTTTATTTTGATCATAATCCAAAGCTACAATCATACCATCAAATATATCCCACCCTAACAAACCGTCAGTTTCGTTCCCGGCCAACTCAATATCATAAATTTTGCTTTTGTAGGTATGGTTTCCAATTTTGATATCATAATCGGTGTGGTAAAGCTTGGGCTTCGATTTCACTTTTGTTGCCAGTGCAGCATTGGTAAGATCGATGTCATTTGCACCCGAATCAAAATTCATTATTAGCGAATCCGTGCCATTAAAAATGATCGGCAGAAAATTCGTATTGTATTTGTTTACAAAAAAGGGTACAGCGTCATGAATTTCAGGCGATACCTTACTAAAGTTTTTTAGTACTGGAGCGGTGATTTGCGTCAGGCACGAATCTTTTCCATTCAATAGAACAATAAATTCCTTTTTTTGCCCTGGACTAATATTAAAAACGATCGAATCGACATCCGTTTTGAATTTTATCCTTTTGGATTTTGTAAACTTACCCATAGTATAAACATCAAGTTTAACTTTGGGATTGATATGCCAGCGTGAAATTGCATGAGGCTCTTCGTAAATTTTTGCCTGACCTGCATTTGCCTTTACCACTTGTAGTTTGTTTTGAGCAAAGACAGAAAAGGGAAGCAAGAGGGTTAAAACAGGCAGTATTCGTTTCATGATCTATGAATGGGTTGAAAAAATAAAGATAAAAAAGAATCATCAAGCTTTGTCATATTCCATCCATTTAAAATTTGAAACGGCACCTATACCCCTGGATTTTTAAGTGAATAGGTATCATAAAGTCGCGTTTTACCCCTAAACTTGTCTTTTTTGTACACGAACAGCTATAGGCGATGCCGTTATCTTTGAATAACTAAATAAGAAAACCAATATGGCAACTCGAATTTTTGTAAACCTGGCAGTTCAAGATCTTGACCGATCTGTAGCATTCTTTACTAAACTGGGTTATACTTTTAACCCACAATTTACCAACGAAAAAGCAACCTGCATGGTCATCAGCGATACCATTTATGTGATGCTACTCATCAGAACATTTTTTCAAACCTTTACCGAAAAAGAAATTGTAGATGCCCGTAAAGCCATAGAGACCTCCATTGCAATATCCGCAGAAAGTAAGGAAGCGGTTAACGAAATGGTAGATAAAGCAGTCGCTGCCGGTGCCACCATACCCAATCCGGCTACTGATTATGGTTTTATGTACCAGCATAGTTTTGATGATCTTGATGGACACCACTGGGAATATGTATGGATGGACCCAAATGGCATGCCGGAACATCTGGGTTAATTAGATATGACTTTAAGTAAAGCAAGTAGGGTAAAATCCTTTGCTTGCTTTTTTAGTTAGAACGGGCAGGTAAACCAAATAAGTTAAAAGCATAAAAATATAATGGACTAAAGAAAACGCCACGTTACAGATCAATTTATGATAGCAGTATTGCCAATGTGCCCATGTTTTACCAATGATGCCAAAATAGCGGCTGATTATCCGAAACCTGTAGCTTATTTGCTGCTAAAAAATGAAGGCGGTTACTTTAGGGAGCAAAGCAGGTGCTGGCTTGCGTACGCCTGTATTATGCTTTAATTCCTCCTGCGCGATAAAACGCCGGTCACCTTTTGATACATCAGTTCTTCGTCAACCGGCTTATTAATATAGTCATCGGCTCCGAGGCCAAAAACCCTGTCTTTAGTACTTGTGGTTGTATCAGCAGTAATTACAATAATTGGAATCGTTGTTTTGTTTATACCGGTTAAGTTATTTCTGATGGCAGAAATGGCCTCGTAACCATCCATAACAGGCATTTGCAAGTCCATTAAAATTAAGTCAATGGTGTCATCACTCTTCAGCATCTTCAGGCACTCCAATCCATTATCGCAGATACTTACCTTTGTATTTTTCCAGTCTTCAAGCATCATCTGAATGATCATTTGATTCATTGGGTTATCTTCAACAACCAAAATATGTTTTCCTAAAAGATCATGCTCATCGTCTGGATACAGATTAATTGTTTTGATGGTTTCCTGAACAGGATAAGCGAGCAGAATTTCACAGGTAGTGCCCATATCTGCTGCGCTATCAATATTTATTTTACCCTGATGCAAACCAATCAAAACTTTAACGATACTTAAGCCGATGCCAAAACCACCGTGTTTTCTTTTATTGTCAGACCTGTTTTGAGAAAATAAACTAAAAATAATTCCCAGCTTTTCTTTAGGAATGCCGATCCCTGTATCTTTAATACTAATCTGCAGGGTCAATATGTTTTGTTCTATGGCTGAGTTGACTTGCATTGTGACATTTCCCTGGGAAGTGAATTTAATGGCATTGCCAAGTACATTGTGAATAATTTGCTCAAGCCTGACCGGATCGCCAAGCAGCATAATGTTCTCATCCAGCGACTTTATAAAGCTAAATTTCAGGCCTTTATCTTTACACTGTTTCTCTGCGCTTAATGAAAGTTTATTTAAGATATTAACCGGATTAAAATTTACTTTTTCGAGCTTTAGCTCACCTTTTTCAACCTTTGAGAAATCAATAATATCATTTACTGAGGAAATTAAACCATGTGAAGCATATTTGATGATCTCACAATTTGCGATTACCCTCGGGTCGGTACTATCTTTTTCCATGATTGAAGCAAGCCCGAGAATTGCATTCAAGGGCGTTCTTAGTTCATGGCTCATATTGGAAAGAAAGTAAGATTTCATATCGCTCATTTCTTCTGATTTCTGTAGTGCGAGGATCTGAAGCTCTTCCTTTTTATTTCGGAGCATTCGAATTCGGTTTGCCATGGAGAGGGATAAGGCAACGATTTCTAAACCAATTCCAATTTTGGTTATATTGTTAATAGAAAGGTCGTCGGCTAAAATACCGAATCTTGTTATTATTCCCGTAATAATGGTTAAGGCCAGAATTACAATACCTGTAGTATAGAATAGATCAATTGGCTGTCTTTTGTAAAGGATTACACTAATGGATAGAAAAATGATAAGCAGCCCAAGCAATATTATAATATTGATAAGCAGATAGCCATATTTTAATAGGACCGGGCATAAAATAATACCAATAAGCAAAAGTTCTAATGAAATATAAAGCGGGGTAAAAACTTTGTTAATTCTTTGATTTTTTCGCTTGATTTCCAAAAATTCCTGACTGTATTTTGCGAAAAAAAAGCTACAAAGTATACCAGAAATGATGACCGCATGAAGGCTGAGCCAGGAATTTCCGGTACCGATGTATTGATGATAAAAACCATCCAGAGCAAATTGGCAAAGGCCTACAGAAACCACATAAAGCGCATAATACAGGAAGGACGATTCCTTCATGGCCAAGTAGAAAAAGAGGTAAGTAGTAGCAATTACGGTAAGTATGCCATAAAAAATACCCATTATCAAATATTCACCAGCCGTGCGTTCGAGCAAGCTTTGCTGGCTGATCAGCAACAATGGCAGACTGTTTTCCTGTCCATCATTTCTAATGTCTGCAAATGCCTTCTTTGTTTCGCCCGGTTCAAGGAATATCTTAAAAATTGTTTGCCTGCTTTTCACACTTCTGCTTGAAAAGGGTAAATCATCACCACTTTTTTGAGATTCAATTTTGTTATGGGCATCAATTAAATAAAGATTTACCTGATTTGTTGAAGGTTCTGCTATTTGTAGGTAATAGGTTAAGGGCGTTTTGGTTGTGTTTTTTAATTGAAATATTAGCCAGTAATTGCAACTCGTGAAACCCAGATTACCTAATTTTCCGCTTAACTTTTTGAAAGGAAGCTTTCCGCTGTTACTAACGATTTCATTTAATGTTACCGTTTTTGAGCCGGTATTGAGTATTCGCGCATGATTTAGTATCGATAGTTCTTCAGGTAAATTATCTTCGCGAAATTGGTATTGGGCTTTAGCTTTTAATAAGCAAAGCAATAAAAGCGATAAGGTAAATAGTATTCTCACAATAGACCATTGGAGTGAGGCTAATGTCCTGCCTACTCACGCATTAAAAAATTGAATTATTACAGCAATTGAATTGGATCTTTAAGGATATAAATAAGCAGTAAATGTAATAGAAAATTTGAAAACTACTGTTGGCATTTTTTAGATTGTCTGCGGCACAATGAAAATTTCCCTGGAAATCAGTTGCTAAAAAAATTAATTGAATTTGGTTATAATTTAATACGGTTTTGGTAGCCAGATAAACAGAATTAAGTAAGAAAAAAACACCCTATGCGCTCTACCTAATATACGTATCCTACCAAACTCAAATTATGCCTTCTCTCTTTAGAATTAAATTTCAATAATGTAAAGTTTTAACCTTTTTGATAGCTGATGCTATAATTTGATGCATATCATAATACTTATATTCAGCTAAACGCCCCCCAAAAATAATATTCGACTCACAGTCTGCAAGTTTCTGATATTTTTTAAACTTATTGTTGTTATATAGATCATTAACTGGGTAGTAAGCTTCATTTCCCTTCTTCCATTCTATAGGATATTCTTTAGTAATTACAGTTCCGGGTTGTTTCCCAAATTCGAAGTGTTTATGCTCAATAATACGGGTATAGGGAATTTCCTTTTCTGTATAATTTACAACTGCAACACCCTGATAGTTATTTATGGGACGGTATTCAGTTTCAAATCTTAAGCTTCTATATGCCAATGAACCGAATCTATATTCATAAAATTCGTCTAATTTCCCAGTAAAAACCATTAATTGAGCTAATTCAGAAAAGTGACTGCGTGCTGAAAAAAAATCAATTCCTGTTCTCACTTCAATACCGTTTAATAAACTATTGATAAGCACATTATATCCTCCTACTGGTACTCCCTGATACCTATCATCGAAATAATTATTATCAAAAGAATATCTGATAGGTATACGTTTGATGATGGAGCATGGTAATTTGCTGGCCTCTCTTCCCCACTGTTTTTCCGTGTAGCCCTTTATGAATTTATTAAATACTTCTTCTCCAACCATCTTTATAGCATGTTCAGCCAAATTTCTAGGGTTAATTTTATTGAATCCAGATGTCTGATTTTCAATGTATTTTCTAACTTCAAGAGGTGATTTAATTTTCCATAGTTGATAAAATGTATTCATATTAAAGGGCAGATTATATAGCATCCCTTTATAATTTGCCATAGGAGAATATACAAAGTGATTAAATTCACAATGAGTATTTACGTAATCCCAAATGGCTTTGTTATCAGTGTGAAAAATATGAGGTCCATACCGGTGAACATTGATACCTTCGATATATTCGCAACGTAAGTTTCCGCCTGCTTCTTTTCTTTTATCAATTACTAAACATCTTTTCCCTTTATTAGTCATCTCTCTTGCAAAGACGGCTCCGTAAAGGCCCGACCCGATAATTAAATAATCATAATCCCTTATCATTTGAAATGCTTTTTTTGAAATAACTTCTCTAAAAAATTTGATTAGCCCATCCACGTTATATTCGAAACTAAATCATAGCTTCTTATTTTGAATATTCATTCCGAAGTCTCCCATAAGCTCAACGTCTTTTAAACTTAAAGCCAAATCGTTAATTAATTTCCAGTTCTAATAAATCTAATCAAATAAGAAATTGGCCTTCTTATAAAATGAAATTGATTAAAGATCGGCGTAATTGCAAAAGCAACGCTCTTCCTCACTTAACTATTAGCCTTCTTTACAGTTTGCAACTTCACAGGATGATAAAGTAATGGCTCCCACATTTCATTTTCCTCTATTACAGGGCGATACCGCAAACTTCCAGTTCTCATACTGCCTGAAGATTCGGCGTATGCTGCTCTGTAGAAAAAATTCTGGCAACCAGGAAGTACATATTTTCCCTCACCTCCAAATTCAGCAAACTTAAATCCCCCTGACTTTAATAAGCTTGGTAACAATACCTCAAAGTGACCAGAATACCCCCTCGCGTGACACTTGTCAATAAAGTTTAAAGCCGATCTGGAAATTCGAAAAATAGGGTTAAATGATCTTATAAAATCAATATTGGGTTGTCGATCCTCTATGCGCAAACTTTTCCACCAATACCATTCTGGTTCATCTTCAAAATCTCTTACATGGCTAGCAATAAAATCTGAAGAAACCCTATTAATTAGGAAATAAGAAAAAAATGTATTCCAACCTTGTAAACATCTGATATCATCTTCCACATACCAATAGAAATCATAATTAGGGTATTGTCTGAAAAACTTAATTAATGGAAAATGATTGCTCCCGTCTAGTTTTGACCCTATAAAAGGTTCATATCCAAGTTCATTTAGAATATCATCGGTAAAAACAAAAATTTCATCATCGGAAAGTGCATCAGGAATTGTTTCATTAAGGGACCGATGATACAACATTTTTACGCTGGCATGATCTCCTGTTTCTCGTTTAAGCTTATTAAATTGTTCGATGATTTCTGTGTCACTTTTATTTGTTAAAAACAAAACAACTTGATTTACTGGGTCTAAATCATAACTAACAGGGTTAGAGATATATTTTCCTTCTGAATAAAGTATATCCTTGTCAATTAAGTCTAGTACATCCTTATCGATGTTTTCATCAAACTTTCTTGCAAACATAGCATGACTTTGCTGAATTAAAAGAAAATCTTTCAAACCAAGTGTTCTGGGATGGAGATAAGGAGGATCCCATTTAATCAATCTTAAATTATCACAAACAAGAGATTTCCCTACGAAATCTTCTCCGCAATTGTGGAGTAATGTCTGAAAAAAACTTTCATCAGGTATGGTTACCACTTTAAAATACTCCAAATAGTCTGGATTATGAGCTAAAAAATTTAGAATAAACCGTGCAACTTTAATTGGAAATGACCACCATTGAGAACCCCCATAAATGCTCATTGTTTCATTAATCTCACAAAAATTCGGAAATCTGTCTACCCCTTTAGCGTACCATTTTTCGTATGGAATTTTAAAATATTCGATGAAGATAGATTCACGATTTTTGTCGAAATACGATTCAATTTCCTCAACCGATTTAATAGGATAATCGCTTCCACTCAACAAGATTATGCGGTCAGCAATAGAAATGTGATTAACCACGTAGGCCATTGCATTTAGGGTGGCCTGTACCAGGCCAAATGAGCCCCAATGAGAAAAACACCTCTCTTTAAGTATGACTACTTGTTTATCGCTATCAAAAGCGACTAAAAAGTCCTCAACAGGTATTGACTTATCTACATGAACAAC
The DNA here is from genome assembly GCF_900111825.1 of Pedobacter suwonensis. Taxonomy (GTDB): domain Bacteria; phylum Bacteroidota; class Bacteroidia; order Sphingobacteriales; family Sphingobacteriaceae; genus Pedobacter; species Pedobacter suwonensis. The sequence goes on along the minus strand of NZ_FOJM01000007.1, from coordinate 164,294 downwards.
GAAATTGGCATTCACACTTTTTAAGGTATTAATTAACCTGATTAATCTGTTGGGGCTATCATGAGCTAAAATAATGTAAGTTATATTAATCATTCAACGGCTACGGATTGTTAACTATAATTTTTAAGTTTCTAAGGATACGACTTAACCAAGAGCTTTCCTTAGTGACAATCTCTGCATCAGCCAGCATTCCATTCTTTAATGTGATAGATAATTCAGGGTCTTTATGTTCAAATTGCTCAAAGTCTACTTTCGCTATAAAAACGCTATCATGGACTGCCACGTCTGAGATATAGCTGATTTTTCCTCTAATTACTCCAAACTGCTCAAAGGGATAACCATGTACCTTTATTAATGCCCGCTGACCTAAGCTAACCTTACCCATATTGTATTGTGGGATTCGAATCTCACCAAAAAAATTAGTATTATCAGGTTTGATCATGAAGACTTCCTGATTAGCCATAACAGTTTGATTTTCCTGTATTATACCAGCATAAGTTACCGAACCATAAACAGGAGCTTTTAAAACATATTGATTTACCCAGATATCAATGTCAGATATTATTTTACCTAAGCTTTGCATGAATTTTGCGTTTTCATCTTCAATGGTGTGTTTCAACTCCAATATCTCCTTTTGCTTACTTAAATAAACACTTCTGTTAGTTAAAATAGCTGTTGAAGTCTGTTGTAATGGATAGTTTCCAGAAAGGTATTTATTTTCCTGCTGCCTGTATTCATTTTTAGAAATGACGCCTTTCTCCCGTAATTTCTTATAGGCATCAAATTCATCCTGAATATTTTTTAGTTCCATAGTTTGCAATGCCTGCTGACTAAGAATTTGTTGTTTCAAATTGTTAATTTCAAGCAGATCGCGTTTCAGGTATTTTTTTTTATTTTGATAATATCCCCCTTCTCGTGTTGATATAAATTGTAGATATTGCTGATAAAAATTTTGATATTGCGACTGTAATTCACCTAGATTTAAATCTTTCAAAGTTAATTTGACAAATCTTCCTGCTTTAGTAAGACTATCATGCATAATAATTAATGACTGGCGAAGTTTGAGTACATCGCGATAACTGGCTGTACTCTCCATAAAAGCAAGGGGTGTGTTTGGAGATACTTTTGCTCCTTCTGCGACTAATAGGGAAATTATTTTCCCAGTTTGTTTGGCATAAACTGGTTTAGGGGCGTTTAATGAATTAACTTTCATACCTGTTTTTATAATATCTGGATATTGAATGAAAGAGGAAGCGGTAACAATAGATACTAATACTAAAAACACCAAAGAAATGCCCCATTTTAATATCCAGGAGGGAACTGAAGTTATAATCTCCTGAACCTCTTCGCAATTTATCTGGTTACTATCTAAAGATTCTTTAACTGTATTCATAAAGCTTCAAATTTCTAACTCCAATTGATTTTTTACCAGTTCATAATATTGACCTCTTGCATCTGTCAGCTCATGATGTGTACCTTGTTCTACAACTTTTCCCTTATCCAAAACAATGATGTTATCAGCGTTTTTTACTGTACTTAAACGGTGAGCCACAACTAATACAGTTCTTCCTTTGAAGAAATTTTCCAGATTTTGCATTATTACTATTTCATTATTTGCATCTAAGGCATTTGTTGCCTCATCAAAAAAGATATAATCCGGGTCTTTATATACAGCTCGCGCGATAAGGATGCGTTGCTTTTGCCCTTGACTAATTCCGTTACCGGATAATCCAATTATGGTATTTAGGCCCAAAGGAAGATTATTTACAAAATCATGAATATTAGCCAAATGCAAAGCATGCTGAAGTTTGGCCATATCAGGATAATCATCTCCGACGGCTATATTTTTTGCAATAGTATCTGAGAATATAAAACCATCCTGCATAACAACTCCGCAGCATCCCCTCCAAAATCGATAACCAATATGCTGTAAATAGTTGTTTCCTACTTTAATATCGCCAATTTGAGGCGCATAAAAACGCAGCAATAACTTTAAAATGGTTGTCTTTCCGCTTCCACTCATGCCAACTATAGCAGTTGTTTTACCTTCAGGAAAATTGATATGAATATCCTTTAAAACTGGTTCATTTCCGGCTCCGGGATAGGTAAAGGTAATATTATGGAGTGCTATGCCTTTATCGGAAGGTAATTCCGATAAAAATTTCATTTCAAAAGGTTCTTCATCTTTTAGTTCATGAATCTCACTTAATCGCTCCATGCTGATTTTTGCATCCTGGTAGGATTGCAGAAATGTAAAAAGTTGTTCAATGGGACTGTTTAATTGACCAACGATATATTGAACGGCCATCATTGCTCCGAGTGTTAATTGCCCATCCACTACTGATTTTGTTACCATAAGGGTGATTAGGATATTTTTGCCCTCATTAATAAAAAATGTTCCAAATTGTTGATATTGTCCAAGTGCTAGGCTCTTTATACTGAATTTGAATAAAGAAGCCTGTATACGCTCCCATTCCCATCTCTTCTGCTGTTCACAATTATTTAATTTTATTTCTTGTATTCCACCGATTAGCTGAACAATATTATTTTGGTTTTCAGAAGAAATATCAAATCTTTTAAAGTCTAGTTCACGCCTTTTCTTAAGAAAAAATACAACCCACATACCGTAAATAAAACTGCTAATTGCAAAAATGAGGAATATAGAGCTGTTGTAATAAAGCAATACAAATGCAAAAACTACGAGGTTAAAAAGAGAAAAAATAGTATTAAGTGAAGAACCTGTTAGAAAATTCTGAATTCTCCCCTGATCACTCATACGCTGCATAATATCACCTGGCATTTTTGTCTCAAAGAATTCCATTGGTAACTTTAACAATTTAATAAGAAAATCAGTTAAAATGGAAATATTTATCCTAGTGCTCATGTGTAGTAATATCCATGAACGAATGAAGTCAACACTCATTCTACCTAAAAACAACATGGTTTGCGCAATAACAACTACATAAATAAAATTGAGGTTTCGTGTATTAATACCAATATCAACTAATGACTGTGTTAAAAATGGTAAAATCAATTGTAGCATACTTCCAACGCCCAATCCTATAAAAAGCTGTATAATAAGTCCTTTATATGGCATAAGATACTTTGCCATATATGCAAAGTTCAACTGTTTAACTTCATCATCATCATTAAGGAAAAATTCAGGAGTAGGCGAGATCAACAATGCTACTCCTTCTTTATTTTCACTAAACTTATTACTTCTCCAATACCTGATAAATTCTGGTTCATTAAATTGGACAATTCCCTTTGCAGGATCAGCTATCAAATAACTTTTTCCTCTATAAGTACTTTTATTAACTCTTATTAGAACCACAAAATGATTCTGGCTCCAATGCAATATACAAGGTAATTCTACTTCTGAAAGTTTCTTTAGATCAATCCTTACACCATTACATCTGAAACCGATTTTTTCTGCAGCTTCACTGATACCTAAAAATGAAACTCCGGCCCGGTTAATCCCCGAGATTTCCCTTAAACGTTGTAAACTATAATTACGGCCATAATATTTCGCTATCATACGTAAACACGTTGGTCCGCAATCCATCTGGTCCGGTTGAATGTAAATAGTAAATTTCTTGCGCATTTATCAAAGTTTAAAACGTTTCCAGTATAATAACTTACCTAACTTACATACTAAACAAAATATTTTATATCGTCCAGTTGATAAGGCTCAGTTATCTTGAAACCATTTAGCAGGATTGTGGGTGTATAAGTAATCTCTGCTTCATAACACCATCTTCTTTGCCGATCTAATATTATTTCTATATTTGAGTCAAGATCTATAGGATATCGTCCTGACCACTTTATATAATCTTTCTCCTCTGACTGATACCAGTCATTCAAAGCTTTTACTGTAATTTCTTTCCTGTATAAACCTAATGCAATAGCATGCCTAGCCACGGTAGTACGTTGATCAGATTCCTCGGTACTTGTTGCGAATATGATGTTAACCCGAATATCGCTTCTTTGCTTAAGCCATGTCTCTAAAGTTTGATGTGCTTTTGCACAAGGGCCACAAAACGGATTGCTAACCATCGTGATAACATTTTTTGCTTCAGGATTACCTAAAACAATAGGTTTCAACTCTTCATGGATTTCCATTTTCTTTTGACTACTTATTAAACCGTGAAATAGCTTTGTATTATATTTAAACTTCTTGAGTTGATCTTTTAAAGGAGTTACTTCCTCAGATCTCGATAGTACCGGCTTGATAAAAGTCCATACGGCTACCGGGGCCAGAAAACATAAAATAAATGTAGATAACGATGTTAAAGAATAATTGATCAACAATTGAGGTAAACCATGGTGACTTATAAAGAAAACGATGGCCTGAGTCCACAACAATACCTGAACTGAACAACATAAAATACACCAGTTTCTGATTTTGATCTGATACCCTATGGAATATACTGTATAAGGCAAGCTTATCAAGTTTAACCAACTTATAAAATTCATACTTGACGGATCAATAAGCAGACAGATTAGTGTTCCCGTAAAATAAAACATTCCTACTTCGCTCCAACTAAGCCAACTGGTTACATTTGCTGCATCAGATTTCAAAATTGCGTTACAATTGTTTTTTTTACCCAAACTGCATAAATTTTGTACAAATATGTTCTTTGCATTAATGCTATGTATTAATAAAAGTGTACATACAGCTATTCCAGCCATTGTTATCAATAGCATTAGCAAATAATCGAAATGAAAAGTATTTCTGCTAACCATTAAAACCAAAGAGAGAACTAGAGTTGAGACTAAAAAGGGAATACGGGCTTGATTAACAATCCCCCTTAAAAATGCCTGTTTGAAATCGGCCTCTCCACTTTCTTCATCTTTCTCTGCGTAAAGCACAATACCATCCCAATGATTTAAAAACTTTTCTTTTGATATTTTTCCATGCCGGGTATGCTCATTTGAATAACAGAAATTTGTACCTTCAATATTTTTAACGAGTAGAAACTGACCGCCGTCGGTGTCTACACGAGCAATAAAAGGGAATGGCAGATTCTGCAAATCGCACTCCCATTGATTAATTTTAAATGCCTGATTCGGTACATTCCAGGAAGTTAAGCAATCGCTTAAGGAAAGCATACTAGGATAATTTGGGTGTGACAAAACCTCCCGGTTTATGGTAAAAGAAGTCACAGAAATGCTTAGTTTTTTTAATAGAGAAATTAACACGAAGACCGCATTAGGTGTTTTTTTGAGCGAATTTATCATATTAGCTTTATGGTTGTTTGGTTAAATTAGTTATAAAAAACTAATGACTAATTAAATAGAAATGACTTAGTGGATTGCCTCACCATATAGTCTCGCTATTTTAGAAAGATGAATGAGTCTTTTTTCAGACACATCAAAAGGTATCGGTTTTTCATGACCAGATGAATTTAGATGCCGTTTTGAAGATACAAATGGCAAAATGACCATTTTGTGGCTTGTTAGTCTCGATAAACTTTCATCCACAGTATTTTCATTATGAAATGGCTCAATTAAAAGTTCATCTAGTATTGACCGGAATAAAACGATAAAGGAAGTTCCTTCAAAAGAGTCGATCCAGAATTGCTTTGTAGATAAAGGTATAGCCTGGCCAAAAGCACCAATCCCTCCTAAAAGAATTTTTGCTCCTTTCTTGGCAGCGTCTATGATTCCTTCATATAATATTTCTTTATTGTAAGATTCTGTGAAGATATGATCATCCCTGCAAATGATAATTAACGATTCATTGGTTAACATAGCATCCTTGCATACTTCACGAATTCCTTTCCAAATCATACTGTCATCACTATCAACATCTATGAAATGAAGATCAAATTCATCCTTGCCTGTAAACTGATTACTGATATTTTTTTTTACTTCTCCATCTCCTGAAGGTGTTAGAATATATGTATTTATACAAAAATCAGGTATATGTTGACCTCGCTCCATTTATTCTACTTTTTAAATAACGCGTAATAATCCGATACTTTAGCCAGATGCATGAGCTTTGTATTTCGTTTTTCAAAAAGTTCTGTCACGTGCCCATGATCATTATTTTTAACAGTTACATCTGAGTATCCAAATTCTTTTTGCACAGATATAAATGGAAACATCACAAAAATGCTATCGGTAACTGAAGAAATCTTCATATCTATGATATCATGTATCTGAAAGTCGAAATTAAGTATGGTTTCATAATACTTCTTAAAGATTAGCATAAACTGTGTACCATTAAAACGATCAACCCAAAACAAGTGTTTGTTCACCTGCAACACCTGATCAAACCAACTTACACTACCGAGCAATACATCGGCCTCTATTTTGATGCAGCTATCTATAGCAAGTCGAAATTGTGCGAAATCATACTCTTCCGTAAAGATGTGATCATCTTCGCAAATTAATATGTAATCTAAGGATGTCTCGTTAGCGTGCTTTACAATTCCGTGAACAGTTTGCCATAGTCCAAATGATCCTACAGAATGCTCAATTGCAGGGACAATGGTTAAGCTAAATTCTTTTCTATTCATAAATTCCGCGAGCAAGCTTTTTTTTCTTTCGCTCCTTTTGCGCAGATTGATACCATAAGTGGGGATTTGAGAATATTTCATTTATTTCTATTGTCTTATTTATTGACCGCAATATTTTTTTCCTGGTAATAGAGGTCGCCATTAGAGGCAATCCCCTCAATCTTTATTTTAAAAAGACCGGTTTGGTCACCCGTGTAAAAATTAAACCGATTAGGTTGATCTGCCGAGAAAACGGTAAAATCTTTCCAAAAAAGTGTTGATAGATATTGTTTCTCCTCCACATTTTTTAATTTCTGAGAATCCATGCCATAAAACTGCCGAGCAGTGTATATAGCTAGCTTTTCTTTCTCAAACACACAACCTTGATAAATAATCTCTCTTACATCATAACCTCCTGATGAGGAAGGGTACATTAATAGATATTTCTTCCCCTTTACAGGGGGTGGATTATTATCAGGGGAAAAAGCAGAATGAGCTGGGCAATTTAAATAACCACCACTGCATACATAGTCTCCACATTCATTAGCCCTATATCCATATGCTCTCGCTATATTTTGTCTTGCGCTTATTTTAACTTCATTAAGCTGATTAGATTGCTGAAAGCTGAAAGAATTTGACACATGCAGATTATTTCGGTTCAGGTCATATTCAACTAAAGGCCGCTTGCTGATATTTATTAAGGTATTAATCAACTGCTCCATCGGATTTGCAACCTGCATGGTTGGATTGACTAACTTACCCCTTTTATCAAAAAGTTTGACATCCAATTGCTTGTTTTCGACGACCGTGATATCCTCAGGTTTCGGGTAGATATAACCAAATTTATCCGTCGATAGCATACTCCAACTACTATCACGCCGGATAGTTACAGTCATCGCTTCTTTCAGACTACCACCGTCGGCAAACCTGAACAATGCATGTATATTCACGGAATGGTACTTAATAGATTTTTTTGAAAAAGTGTCTGCTTTCATGATCCTTTGCCAGAGGTAACGTCTCCAGCCACTAACCATCAATACCTGCTTTAAACGTTCCTTTTTCCCTTCCAAACTGATGCTACTGTTAAGAAAACTGTACGGATCATTCTTTACAATCGGATTCATGTAATAACATGCAGCGAGATCCTGTCGGCTAGCCGTATCCAACCGGGAAAGCTGCACACAGGAAATGGTAAAAAGTCCGCCACTCGCTTGCTTTCCTGCACTGTCAAGTGAAACATTTACATTTACTTTTTCCCGGGTTTGATAACTGTTCTTGTCTGTAACAACTACAGCCCGCACGCCGCCGGTAAAATGCGCAAAGAACAATTCTTCTGCAACAGGCCTCCCTTGTTGATCAATTAGCGTTATCGTGTTCAAGCCTTTTCTGATCTCCGCAAGGGGAATATTTAGTTTTTTCACACCCTTATCCAAGCTAATTAATGGTGTCATCACCGATTCTCTGGTATACTGATTGGTAACCACAATGTTTACGTCAGCAGCTTCAGTCACAGAAATTTCTATGTTTAGAGTGTCACCAGCCAAAGCATCAGCAATATGCAATACAAAACCAGATGGCAAAGCGTCAGGCAGAGAATACTCTTTTCCTTTGATATTTCCATTCCCATCCAGTAAATTTACAGCGTATTTTATCCCAGATTTTGGCCTCAGCATGAATACACCACACCCATCAATATTAGTACTGATCGTGTCGATCACCTGACCATTTTCCAATAACAAAGCTTTAACCTTTGCATTGTTTCCATAGCTGTCCAACACCTGAAATGCTACACGGCTCAACAAACCTAAAACCAGGTCACCTCCCTCAGGATAAAAGCCAAATCGGAACTCATTTGGCTTTTGAAGAGGTAATCGCAAAGCGAATGGCTGCTGACTATTACCAATATGCGTGGTAGTATGCAAAAGTGGGCCGAAACGCTGAAGTGTTTTCTGTGAAAAAGCCATCACAGCACTACCATCAAAACCATACTTAACCTTCAGAGCGTCATTTTCGCCTAAACGGTAAACCAGATGTGAATTGAGACGTTCAGCTGCGGTAACACCGGCCGGGAAAACAGCCTTCGCAAGCACTAAAACTGAATCTTTGCCTGGCACCTCTTTTATCTCAAAATCTACAGTTATTGTTGGAACAGCTCCGGCCAGTATCCGGAGTGTTTTGCGGAAAACATGGACAGGCTCACCGTTTTCACCTACAATATTGCTACAGGCCAGCAGTAAGTAGTTACCGGGCTCAATCTCTTCAGGAAGTGTTAGGCTACCTGAACATGTCCAGTTCTTTATCAGGTAGTTCTTCCGTAATGAAACACCCGACGTATCTTCACGTAACAAGGCAACCGACAAGATAGCGGGACGCACAAGTGTATCTATATGATGCATCATCACATAAGCTGCAAACCAAATGGTTTCAGATGGCAGATAAACATTCTTGTCTGTAGTTACATAAAGCATATCCGCAGGATGTGAAAAATTATATCGTTCAACCTGACTGGAAATACTGTCTCTGCTTATCGCCTGGCCAGATACGCTGGCACAGGCGATAAAAAACAGACCAGCTATCAAGAATAATGTTCTATTCATTGATCCTATGTCTTGTATCGAAATTAATTATTTAAATTCTTGTTGAGCCGAAGCACTGATATCCGCCGGTTGTATACTGACACGTATCAAGTGATGATGGACAGCACCCTAAAGTACTGCCGTGGCATTGCTGGTATATCGGGCGATCTGCACATCCCGTATTTGAACTCCCCTCCCCCGGGTATGGTATACATTTACCTCCGCTACAATACGCCTGACCACCAGTCTTTTCCCAGCAATCCGGATCATTTGTACAAGATTGTCCAAAGCTTCCGGCACCACCCACAACATATTTTAATTGATCTCTAGTTAGAATTTCTTCTACTTTGATAAGGTCTATTTTAATTTTTTTCATGTTTAATTTGTTTAAAAACGTTTAATAACTTTTTGTCATTTCTATTTACTATAATCCATCTGATGGATGACAGAATACCATCTATTATTGAGCCTGCTTACCTCCTTTTTAATGTTTAAAGAAATTATTAACTAAGAATTATATACAAAGGGTAGGGAAGATAAAAATCAGGAAAAACGGCAGTTGTGCATCACAGAAATAAAAGAATATTTTTTTTTAAAAGAGAATGTACTATGCCCGTTGCAGCCAAGAGACTGATATAGATTAGGCAAAAAAATAAGTTGAAAAAAATGAGAGGAGCGCATGAAGTTATTTGGTTAATTATGAGTAAAGCAAACATAATTTGCTTGTTGATTAATCAAATTTAATCTAATGTTATAGTTAAAACTAAACGTATTTTAATCAGTTTACAATATATTTTAACCATATCTAGATAACGTTAAAATTGAGTTCACATTTATTTGATCAGCGAAGAAACATAATAAGATAGATTTTATAATCCAATAAATGAGATAAAAGCCAGCCTCATCCGGTTTACAGGAACAAAGTAATGCTTTTTAGCGTTCTTGATTTAATTTAAACTATAGTTACGAACACGATGAAGTAGTGTAAATCTCAAAAGAAGAATTTAACGATCAAAATAATCTTTTGTTCAAAATAGACTTTAAACAAAAAACCCACAACTTTCGTTGCGGGTTTTGCTCCTTCTGCTGGGCTCGAACCAGCGACCCTCTGATTAACAGTCAGATGCTCTAACCGGCTGAGCTAAGAAGGAATCCGGCAATCCAAAAAAACAGAGGATTTTAACTTTTCAGTAAATATATGCTCGTTCGTTTTGGGAGTGCAATATTAGCGGTTTTAAATTATTTATCCAAAAAATTATTCAATTATTATTTGCAAAAAAGCTCTTCTGTTTAAAACAAAGAAGCGTTTTACTTATTTAACACTGGTTATCAGCATATTAAAAATCAGAACAACAATCCATGGTGATTAATATTCCGCTCGGTTATATATTCACTCAGTTAAACAAAAAAACGGCCTGACTTGTTCAGGCCAGACCGTTATAAACATTTATTTAAAAAAGATTAGAAACTATACCTTAATCCCAATTGCATCTGGTAACGCGAGGCAAAGAAATCTTTCGAATAAGAGGTTACATCTTTTTGTGCGAAAGTATAAACCGGATAAGTAGTTGGCGTTCCTGCGGTTGCAACTTTAATACCCATACTGGCCATTGAGTTATAAGTATTAGGAGAGAAATACTGAATTCCCCAGTTTTTATTCACCAAATTGGTCAGGTTAATAATATCATAGGTTAATGTAAGTACATGAGGGTGTTTTCCTTTGGCAACTTGTAGATCCTGAGCGAAACGGAAGTCAGCCTGTACGTTCCAAGGGGTACGCGCACCGTTACGTTCTGTAAAATCGCCACGACGACTGCTTAAGTATTTATCTCCGTTGATATAGTTATCAAACGCAGCTGCCTGTGCAATCCCATCGGCTGTGTTGGCAAAGAATTTCTGTGTTTCGCCCACTGCAGGTACATACATTAAACTTACTGTTTGTCCTGTTCCGTTGATCCTGGTATTTACTAAACCCAATGAGTATGGAGAACCCGACTGACCGCTGAAGAATAATGAAAAGTTAGACACATATTTGCCGTTTTTAGCCCAGTCCAATCTATAGTTTATGGTTGAAATGATCCTGTTGCGGATATCAAAGTTTGAATAAGCCAATCCCGGGTTATTGGGGCTAAGCGCCTGGTTTAACTGCCAGTTAGATTCCATTGAGTTACGGATTCCATTGGCAATATCTTTCGATCTTCCGTAGGTATAGGCCACCATCATATCTAAACCGAAAGGAAGTGATTTACTTACCTGTGCAGTTACGCTATATTTGTATCCTTTATCGGTATTCGATAATAAATAGGCATTGGTATACAACGGGTTGATTTTAGTACCTGAATAAATAGGCTGTTGTTTTTGGGTATCATAAACCATGTATTTTGGATTATCTACATAGTTGATCTGTTGGAACTGCACATCCTTAATTACCTGGCTAAAAATACCTTCTAAGGTAAATTTCCATTGATCATCTGTTTTATAATCGAAAGCCAGATTACTTCTCCAGGCTTTAGGCATTTTAAAATTGTTGTCAACCAAATCTACCTGCGTAGCACCACCGGCGTCTTTCACATTTACCCCTTGTTTAGTTACATAACCCGCCTCGCCATTACCGGTCAAAGCATCTCTGACCGGATCTGAGCCTGCTGCCGGTGTAGTGATTTTGGTCGGATCTGCATTTGAATAAACGTAAGATTTATCAAAAGCACCATAGTTTACACCATTATTATAATAGGCATAACCGATCCACGCAAAAGGCACACGACTGGTAAATAAACCCGTACCACCGCGCATAACCAGGCTTTGGTTACCCAATACATCGAAGTTAAAGCCAATACGTGGAGAAATCTGGATTTTGTTTAAGAATTTTCCGGTAATTAATGATGGCTGCGTATAAGTATATGTTGTACCGTAATTGGGATCAACAGGAGAATTGGTGGTTTTTGAACTTAAAGATGGCATAGTAGGTAAATCTGCCATATCAAAACGTAAACCCGGTGTTAATTTAAAACGGTCACCTATACGGATTTCGTCCTGACCATAAATACTGTACATATTTACATTAAATTCAGCCGTTGGGTTATTAATGATGTTATCACGGGTATTGTCGTCATAATTATAACTTGCACGTACCCTGTTTGGCCTGTTTGCCAGGAAATCGGCAATACTGCTGTAAGCCACACGACCGTTCCATGCGTTTACAAAACCATAATTGATGTTGTAAAATTCGTTGTGCGTACCAACGGTAAAGGTATGGATACCAGAATTGTAAGTATAGTTATCGGTAAACTCGAAAGTATTCTGTTTCATATTGAAGATACTCGCCTCACGATCTGTACCTAAAAACAATGTCCCTCCGTTCGAAGCAATCTCGATCTGTGGTAAAGCCGGGTTAGAAAGCGGATTGCGGTAATCGTGCACTGTAGAATAACCAACAATTAAGTTATTGGTAGCCGAATTACCAAAGCGTGTTTTCAGATCGGCAACCGTTGAAGTCTGGTTATTGTTCTGTCTGAAATCGATGCCACCAAACCTGAAGTTAAGCTGGTCTCTTTCCAAATTTGTTGCTTTAGAAATAATGGTATTATTTCTGATGGTTAATTGAGTGCTTTCGCTGATATTCCAATCCAAACGGTTAAAGAATTTGTTAGATTGTGAATAGATATTGTAATTGCCGAACGAACCTGCATCAACACCATAAGCGGTTTTCATGTAATCAGAAATCTGTTGAGCATCCGTTGCCGTAAGCAATTTCATATCAGATGATCCGGCACCTAAAATTACCGGATCCTGGCGGCGCGTAATCTCCTCATTGGTAAAGAAGAATAATTTATCTTTTATAATCGGGAAACCCACACGAAAACCGGTTTGATAATCGTGAAACGCTGAAGGCTCTTTGCTGTTATCGCCGATTTTATTTCTACCGATTAACGAGGCATTACGGCCATAACCATAAACCGATCCTACTACCTCATTGGTGCCACCACGCGTTACGGCATTAATACTACCACCTAAAAAGTTACCCACTTTAACATCGTAGGGCGAAAGTAGAACGGTAACATCCTGGATCGCATCAAGCGAAACCGGGTTTGTACGTGTACTGCTTCCCGGCATACCCGAACTTCCGCTTTGTCCCCCCAATGAAGGGCTAAAACCGATCGCATCGTTATTAATGGCACCATCAATGGTTACGTTGTTATACCTGAAGTTGGTACCACCAAAAGTATTGTCTTTACTACCCTGCGGTGTTACGCGGGTAACATCCTGTAAACTGCGGTTCATAGTTGGCAGGGTTTTAATCTGCCCTTCGCCAATACTGGTACCCGCACCAGATTTTGTACCGCCTTTTTGGCCTTTAACACTTACCTCGGCCAACTGATTGCCCTGCTCCTGAAGATCAAGGTCAAGTTTTACATCTGAACCAAGGGTTAAATAAATATTTTCTTTTACGACCGGGCTATAACCTACAAAGGTTACGGTGATTTTGTATGGCCCGCCAGGATTTAAGTTACCGATACGGTAAAGCCCTGATTCGTTTGAGGAACCCTTGGATACCGTGCCGGTAGGAACGTGAACCATAACAATGGTGGCTCCAGGAATAATGCCTTTGTTATCCTTAATCTTTCCATTAATACTTGATGTTGTAACCTGTGCCTGAGCAAAAGTGAACAGGAGGACAAGAATACTTACCAGAGATAGTATACGTGATTTCATTTTTTGTTGTTTTATTTTGGCACAAAACAACAGTCTTAATGTTAATTAAATATTAACACTAAATTAAGTTTAACCTTAATTTAACAATATGAAAATCAGAAAAAAACAATAAGAAAACAATTTCTTAACAGCCATTTTGAAGCCGGAATGTGACGAAGAGCAATATGCTCAAATATCAGAGATGAATATGAAGATTTAATGAAGATTGCGTTCATGAGTCCGAAGTCCACAGTCGGAAGTCCGGAGTCTATTAACCGATTTGAAAGGTTGAGCCTGGGTGGTTGGTTCAGTAATAATTAACCAGTTAACAATTTTTAGTGTACTGGATAGCATTCAGCCTTGGATAATGATCAAACCATCTGTTCACTTAAAAGGCTGTCGGGAACGCATACTGCTGTCTCTGAACCTTATTTACCCGAATAACCCGGAGCATAGCGAGGACTATAGTGAAAGCAAGACTGCAAGCTGCCCAGAATCACAATACAGTCATTTCCTAATTCTGTTTCAGCTGGCAACATCAACTGATTGACTTAGTCTTGGGCGGTTAAGACTTAGTGATAGTTAGCAATTAACTACTTTACAGCCAGACCTCACGCCAGCCAATAAACTATTGACAACTGAACTAAGAAACCCATTCCCTATCTTTGCACTCATGATAATAAGATTAGCCGTTACAGAAGATATACCGCCAATTATGCAACTGGTTCGCAAAGTTGTGCCTTTAATGCGTGTTGCAGGAAATTTCCAGTGGGGAGATGATTATCCGAATCCTGAAGTATTTTCCAGCGATATTGCCATTGGACAGTTATGGGTAGCTGAACTGGACAAAGAAATTGTCGGTGTTTCGGCTATTACCACAGATCAGGATCCCGAATACGCCGATGCAGGCTGGGACATTACCGAAAAAGCCATTGTTACGCACCGCCTGGCCGTCGATCCGGATTGCCAGGGCAAAGGCATTGCCAAAGCTTTAATGAACCAGGCCGAACAGGTAGCAAAAAACTCTGGTATTTCTATCTTACGGGTAGATACCAATAGCGAAAACTTGGCTACTCAGGCACTTTTCCCTAAGCTTGGCTATCAGTTTAGTGGCGAAATCGGCTTGGCCAAGCGCCCTGGATTACGTTTCTTTTGTTTCCAAAAGATACTGTAACCCAAAGCCTATAGAAGGATAATGTAGTATAAAATGCAAATTTTAAAATTAAATCCTACAGGTAAACAAACACAAAAACGACCATATTGTCAGATGGAAACACCTGAAATCACCAAGTAAACGCTAGACCGCTCGTGGTGGCAATGGCCCTGAACTAATCGTTCAATCCTTTGCCGCTCAAAATCTGCGGTATGCATTTCTCAACCCTTGCTTCACGGGTTTTTGCTTGTTTAGGTGCAGAAAAATGCAATAAATAAGCTCTTTGACGGCCTGGAGTTAAGGCTTTGAAAGCAGCCTTCAAATCCGGGATGCGCTCTAATTTACTTTGAAATTCGGCGGTGACAGTGTATTCAGTTGTTTTTTTCAGTTCAACTTTCAATCCGGCTTTTTCAACCTCGATGGCCTGCAAAATGTATGCCTTTAAAATGGCTTTCATTTCTACAATCTGCAATGCACTGACAAAACGGATCTGCCTTGCTGATTGCACGTGCTCCGTTTGCTGGATCAATATATGATCATGATCTTTTAATAAAACACCTTTAAAGAACAAAAAGGCACAATATTCTTTAAAATCATGAATTAAAACGATATTGTTTCCACTGTAAGTGTAACAGGGATGCCCCCATTTCAATTCCTCAGTAAGCTCACAATCAAGCGCAAGCGTTCTTAACAGGTTTAACGATTCCTGCCACTTGCTTGCTTTATTAAAATAAAAATCAACTTTAGGATTCATCATATATAGTACTTTGAACAATTTTCCTTTGTACAGGTCTTGAATAAGTAGAGCAGGTTTATAACAAGATCAGCAACAACAATACGAAAGAAACTGCTTCAGAAACGGGAATAAAAACCTGCGTAAACCTCCTGCATCAGTAACCAGCCAGCCATGATTAACCTTTTTATTTAAGCCATTGAATACTATTCTGGAATGTAAACCGTCCTAACCGTATCAACCTTTAATCGGCCTTTCAACCAGTAACGGATCCTGGCCTGGTTTGCCTGAAACGGTACTTTTGATACTTCTGCACTGAAAAGCGTGAGCGTATCCCTGCTTTGGGTATCCAACCTGTTTATCACAATATTGGAAAGCGAGTAGCTTTTGATTTCAGGAAATAAGGCAATTAATTCTGACCTGATATCAGGTAGCGGCTGGGAAAGCTTATTGATTTTAATAGAATTGACCGGTTGGTTTCCTTTTTTAAACACATCTTCCATAATACTGGCCTTTATCTGTGAAAAATCGACCTCCTGCCTTGCATTAAGCCCCTGCCTTATCCTCAAAGTTGCTCCATCCAGCTTATAATCTTTAAGTTTCGCCTTTATGGCATTTATAATGTTATCATCTAATTGGGCGCCAATTAAAAGCAGATCGATCTCTTTTTCATCTTTCGAGTAACGCAGGTTTCGGTTGATGACCTGGGTTGTGGTGAAATCGAACTGCTCACGGATAAATTTCTGTGCATTATTTTCAAAAATACTTTTCTGTACAATATCATAAGCAAAGTATATACTGGGAATAATGGTAATAAGTACAGTGAAAAGAATATATCTGGACACTTTTTTTTCTACGCCCGGATCTTCGAAATGTTTTTTATCAAATTTTAAAAAACGTACAATCAGATACGTGGAGATGCAGATGAAAAGACTATTGATGAAAAACAGATACAATGCGCCAAAGAAAAAAGGCCAGTTACCCATGGCCAACCCATAACCTGCAGTACATAATGGCGGCATTAAAGCCGTAGCAATGGCCACGCCTGGAATAACGTTACTTTTCTCCCTTCTGGTAGCCGCAATAATTCCGGCTAGTCCACCGGTAAACGCGATGAATACATCCCATATAGATGGTGTAGTACGGGCAAGAAGCTCGCTCTGTGCTTCATGCAGTGGCGTAATGTAAAAATATATGGAAGAAGTTACAATACTGATAAATGTGGCGATAAGCAGGTTTCTGCCACCCTTTTTTACCAGTTCAAAATCATTGGTACCAATGCCCAGCCCGATTCCCATAATTGGCCCCATTAACGGCGAAATGAGCATAGCGCCAATAATTACGGCTGTTGAATTTACGTTAAGACCAACCGAGGCTATAATGATTGCAAAGATAAGCGTCCATAACGGGCCGCCAACAAATATCGAATTTCTGGAAATGGAATCCACCACTTCACTTTCATCGGCCTTATCAATCTGTAGATTGAAGCGCTTTGAAATAAAAGCTTTAACAGCGCCCCGTACATCGTCATTTTTTCTCCCCATACCTGTATCCAATTTTTTCTTTGGTTATCGTTTAACCCTCTTCTGTCTGTTCGCTGCCTTCTGATTTCCCAATGCGCTTGAGTACGATGGTGCCCAATAACCCGGCCACGATAGAGGCAACCAGAATCCCATATTTGGCCTGATCAATAAATAGAGGATTATCGAAAGCCAGTCCACTGATAAAAAGCGACATGGTAAAACCTATCCCAGCCAATAATGCAACCCCGGCAATATGTTTCCAGTTGGCGCCCTCCGGAAGCTTTGATATGCGAAACTTCACCATAATCCAGCAAAATAAAAGAATCCCGGTAAACTTGCCGATAATCAATCCGCCAGCCACACCTACGGATACAGGATTTATGATTGAATCAAAAAAATCAGCTGTGATGACAATGCCGGCATTGGCCAGTGCAAACAGTGGCATAATCCCAAAGGCCACCCATGGGTGTAGTGCATGCTCAATCGTTTGTAAAGGAGTTTCGGCTGCCATGCTGAGGGTTTTTACCTTTTGGATGGTTTTGTTTTGCAAGGGCGTAATTAAGCTCCCCCGCTCAGGTATGTCGGCCTCGAAATCGTATGAAAGTTTTCTGAGGTTACTGGAATAAATTTGTTCGTCAATTCTGGTAACAGCCGGAATAGTAAAGGCAACCAAAACCCCGGCAATTGTAGCATGCACACCCGATAGTAAAAAGCCGATCCACACACAAATGCCAAGCAAAAGGTAAAACATAGCACTTCTTATTCCCACTTTGTTTCCGATCATTAGCAATACCAAAAATCCTCCAGCAACTGCCAATGGCATAAAGTTGATTTCTTTAGTATAGAAAAATGCGATAACCAATACTGCGCCAAGGTCATCGGCCACTGCCAGGGCAGACAGAAAAACCTTTACAGAGACCGGTATGTGCCTGCTGGCCATAGAAAGCAGCGCAAGTGCGAAAGCTATATCTGTAGCCATAGGAATTCCCCAGCCATGGGATGCGTTGGTGCCGCGATTAATAAAAAAATAAATAGCTGCAGGAACTAACATTCCGCCCAGCGCTGCGGTCATTGGTAGTGAAGCCTTTTGCAGCGAAGAAAGCTCTCCTTCCATGAATTCACGCTTAAGCTCAAGACCGATTACAAAGAAAAATATGGCCATCAAACCATCATTGATCCAAATATGAAGCGGCTGGCTGAGTAAAAACTTATCAAACCCTACAGAAAAATTGATATGCCAGAGATGTTCATAGAAATCGTGAAAAGAAGAATTAGCCCAGGCAATGGCAATAACCACACTGATTAGCAGCACTATTCCACTGGTGTATTCCAAGTGAATAAAGCGGCTCACCGGAGCCATAATTTTTTCTATAGTTGTTTTTTCCATGTCTTTCAAAATCCCAAATATAACTTTTTAATAGAACCCATGTCTGCGATTGTGAAGTTATTATGCTATTTTGCAGAAAACCGGTACCGCGAAAATGATCAGAGCGAACGACAAATTACGGAAAAAACTATATATCATCATCTTCCGTTCCGATACGAAAGCAGGAAAAAGTTTTGATGTATTGTTGCTAATATTGATTCTGCTGAGCATTCTTTCTGTATTTCTGGAAAGTGTAGGCTCGGTAAGGGAAAGATATTATCATATAATCCATATACTGGAATGGGTATTTACGTTTTTATTTACGATTGAGTATTTGCTCCGGATCTATGCCAGCCACAAACCGCTTCGATACATTTTCAGTTTTTATGGGATTGTAGATCTCATTGCTTTTATGCCTACCTATTTAAGCCTTTTTTTTATCGGAACCCAATACCTGATCGTTGTTCGCGCTTTCCGCTTACTACGCGTATTCAGGATCCTTAAGCTCACACGGTTTCTTTATGAAGGCAACATCCTTAAAAGTGCACTTAGGGCAAGCCTTTATAAAATCGTTATGTTCCTATCAAGCGTAATTACTCTGGTTACTATAATCGGCACACTAATGTATATTATAGAAGGAGAAAAAAGTGGTTTTACAAGCATTCCTATGTCTATATATTGGGCAATCGTAACCATTACAACGGTGGGTTATGGCGATATCTCCCCTCAAAGCCCGCTTGGCCAAATTCTTGCCAGCATATTAATGGTGATCGGTTATGGCATAATAGCTGTTCCGACAGGTATTGTATCTGTTGAGATGTCAAAGGCGACCGAGGCAGCAAAAACCAAATGCCCGAACTGTTACGCAGGACTGCATAATGAAAAAGACAGGTTTTGTTCCAATTGCGGTCATCAAATGAAAAAGTAAATGAAAAGTTAGTTCGCTTACTTCTGGTCATGGTGCTTACCTCCAATCGGCAAACAAAAAAGGGACTGCTTTGTCTTATATCGAAACCCGAACATGAATATTCTTCAACGAGCATTAAAACACTCTACTTTCAAAGCTGGAATCATGGTACCCAGTTTGATATTTATCATAACGGTAACGGTAGTATCAAGCTTCTTTCCTACACAAACTGGTGCCATACTGAATGTGGTCAAAAACTGGATCTTTGTGAACCTGAATTGGATTTATGTTTGGTCTGTCACCATATTTGTAATTTTTCTGCTTGTTCTCACCTTCAGTAAATATGGCGCTATCCGTTTGGGCGATGATGACGAAAAACCGGAACATTCCTTTTTCTCCTGGATATCGATGCTTTTTGCTGCAGGAATGGGAATCGGACTCATGTACTTCGGAGTGGCAGAACCCATGTCGCACTATACGGAAAAGGCTTTTTCCGGCCTGTATCAGGTAGAGCGCGCTAGAAATGCACAATTATATACCTTTTTCCATTAGGGAATTCATGCCTGGGCAGTATATGGGATTGTAGGATTGTCCCTGGCATATTTTACCTTCAGGTTCAAATTGCCACTTTCTCTGCGGAGTTGTTTTTATCCGGTATTAAAAAACAGGATCAAAGGCGCTGCAGGTGATGCGATTGATACCTTCGCCCTTTGCAGCACTTTTTTCGGCATTACCACCACCTTGGGCTTTGGCGTAGTACAGCTTAACGCAGGGCTGGTTGAGGTTGGTATTTTGAAAGATACAGGTTTTTGGTATCAGGCTGTAATTGTACTCGTTATCATGCTTATCTCTGTATTATCTGCCACTTCGGGAGTAAATAAAGGGGTTAAATACCTGAGTCAGCTTAATATTGTAGCCGCGATCACCCTGATGATTTTTATCTTGATCCTCGGACCAACGGTTTTCCTGCTCGGCTCTTTCTCTGAAGGGATTGGCAACTACTTAATGCAGTTTTTCAATCTTACGTTCAATACGCATGCGTATGAAGAGAACACACAGTCGTGGTTTTTTAATTGGACAATTCTTTATTGGGCCTGGTGGATCTCGTGGTCCCCATACGTCGGGCTTTTTATCGCCAGGATATCCCGCGGAAGGACAATACGTGAGTTTATCGGGGCGGTACTGATCATACCAACTTTTTTCAATCTGTTGTGGATGACAGTCTTCGGTAATAGTGCAACCTGGCTTGATCGCACAAGGAATGGTGTTCTGAGCAATATAGCAGGCGATACCGATAAACTATTGTTTGAATTTCTCGGACAATTCCCAATCTCTTCCATAACAAGCTTTCTCGCAATATTTATTATATTTATTTTCTTTATCACTTCGGCAGATTCGGGAATATTTGTGATGGATAACATCGCATCTAATAACGCTAAAAATTCGCCTAAGTGGCAATTGGTTTTCTGGGGCATCCTATTAGGCTTATTATCGCTGGTATTGCTTAATGCCGGTGGACTCCAGTCCCTTCAAACTATGACCTTGATTACTGCATTACCATTTTCATTAATCATGTGCATGTTCTGTTATTGTTTAATTATAGGCCTCCGGATAGACTATTCTTATTATAAAAAAGGCTATTCACCAGCGGCAACTAACTGGTCAGGTGAATTTTGGAAAGAACGACTCAACCATATTCTCTCGTACAAGAACAAGGATGCCGTGAACGATTTCATCGCTGGCAAAGTTAAACCAGCGCTGGAAGAGCTGGCGGCAGCATTTCAGGAAAAAAAATCGGCGCATCGGTAACGATTTCTCAAAATCCTTATGCAGCGGAGATTACGATTAAACATAAAGTGATCGAAGATTTTAAGTATGGCGTTAAATGTCAGTCAAAATTAATATCTGAATTTCTGGTTGATGAAATAAACCTACCAGGCATCAGAAAAAACAGCACTTTTGTTCCAATCACCTATTTTGGCGATAGCAGACCCGGCTACAATATCGAATACTTTAGTGAGAGAGAAATCATAGCGGACGTTTTAAAGCAATACGAAAGATTTATCGAACTTTCTTCAGATGTCAAGAACGAAATGTTTCTGGATAATACGCTCAAAGATATAAGCTAAACAGCTTTATTAAATATAAATATTACTTATTGATTGATGGAGACTGGCGATAACAAGCGTTTAAGTATCCCGGTTTCCAGGGTTGACTGCTAAACCGCTGAGATCAAAATTGAAATCAACTCCAAAATTTTTATTTGATCCAGGATCCAAGACGATCGCATTTGTAGAAATGCATTAAAAAGCAAAAGGCCCGGAAAATCCAGGCCTTTTTGCTTATCATATATTTGGTTAGTTGATTCTTATGTTTTCTTTCAACAATTCGCCTTCTCTCTTATTTCGAAACAAATGCAAACCTCAAACAATTATGTGTTTTGCAGGATTATTGCAGTGTTTTTGTTTTGTGGTTATAAAGATAAGGGAAATTTTAAATTTGTCAAGCTTTTTTTAACTTTTTTTTTATTTCTTTTGCGACCACTTGTCCAGAAATGATGGCAGGCGGCACCCCAGGCCCCGGAACAGTTAATTGGCCGGTATATAAAAAATTTGTTACTTTACTTTTCATTTTGGGTTTTAGAAAAGCGGTCTGTTTCAAAGTGTTTGCTAATCCGTATGCATTCCCCTTAAAGGCATGATAATCTTCTACAAAATCTTTCATGGCATAACTGCGTTTAAATAAAATGCTTTCGCTTATATCGTTTCCGGTCATTTTTTTAAAGCGATCCATCAATACATTGAAATATTCTTCTCTTTTGCTTTCGCTATCTTCCAGATCCGGTGCAAGCGGAATTAAAAAGAAAAGATTTTCACAACCTTCCGGTGCTACGCTTTTATCAGTTATTGAAGGGCAACAGGCATAAAACAGAGGCTTTGATGGCCATTTTGGGTCGCTGTAGATTTCTTTGGCGTGTTCATCAAAATTCTCATCAAAGAACAAGTTGTGGTGTAACACATTGGTTAGCTTTTTATTTAAACCTATGTAAAATAAAAGACAAGACGGCGCCATTGTTCGTTTATCCCAGTAATTTTTGTCGTAATTACGGTAAGGTTGATCAAAGAGATATTGGTCGATATGGTGATAATCTGCATTACCGACCACAAAATCGCTTTTAAAATTTCCCTGATTTGTGATTACGTGCTCTGCCAGATTGTTTTTTACCTCAATTTTGGTTACTTCTGTATTGAACATGAATTTTACGCCCTGTGCCTCCGCAATGTTTTGCATGGCAGCTACAATTTGATGCATACCGCCCATTGGGTACCAGGTACCTAAAACAAGATCAGCATAGTTCATCAGACTGTATAATGCGGGAGTATTTTGTGGCGTAGCACCTAAAAATAATACAGGAAATTCCAGAAGTTTCTGCAGTCGCTCATTTTTAAACAGTTTATGCACATGCTTGCGCATATTTCCCAAAAGCTGTAGTTTTATTCCGCTGATGGCTAGCCTGGGATCGAAATATTCCATTACGCTATGTGAGGGCTTAAAAACATATTCGTTCATGCCTACATCATATTTATATTTAGCCTGATCAAGAAAATATTTGAGGTTGCTGCTGCTGCCCGGCTCAAGTTTTTCAAACAAGGCATATAAATCGTCTAATGTGGCAGGAACATCAATAATATCGTTTTGACCAAAATAGATACGGTAAGATGGACTAAGTCTTTTCAGTGTATAAAAATCGGAAGTAGTTTTGCCAAATAGGTTGTAATAATTTTCAAATACATCGGGCATCCAGTACCAGCTAGGCCCCATATCAAAAAGGAAGCCGTCTTTTTGCCAGGTTCTGGCCCTGCCACCCGCCATTTCGTTTTTTTCGATTACGGTAACATCAAAGCCATCTTTACCCAATAAAGCTGCTGCAGCCATGCCTGCAAAACCGGCACCGATAATGGTAACCGAGGTTCTTTTTTCCATGGTGTAAATAAAGGAATTTTATTGCGTTTTGTTTTGGTTTTTTATCATTCTGTATCTGTCATTCTAAATGCAATGAAGAATCTTTTTTTATTTATTAAATTTTAATCAGTTAGTTTTGAACCCATTGATCTGGAGTTCAGTATTTCATCAGTTGAAGATCCTTCGCTGCGCTACCATTGACGTTATTTTGTAATTACCTATTAATGAGCAGAATGCGGCATCATGCATTTCCGTATAGCTAGGCCATAGCACCGTATCACCGTTCTACTTAAAACCGGCCTAATAAATTTTTCGGACTGCACTGTTCTAGCCATAACACTGGCTTTGAAAGAAAAATTTTCAGCCGGCATTTTTTGTTACTTTTTGATGCCAAAAAGTAAGAGCCCTTCGGCGGCGGTGAGCCGAGGCAAGAATTGTGCGAAGGAAAAAACGTCAATCATATTGATTTTTATATCATAAATTATCCCTCAGGACGACATTGACGGGATTTTTATTAAAAATCCTTCCTTAGCTTATTACAACAGCGCAAACAAATACGCTAAGCTTTTGTTACATTTGCCACCATCTCATGATTAAACTACATATTTTATTTTTCATGCTGTTTGCCATAGGCAACGCTACTTACGCACAACTCTCTCCACAGGAAATTGCGACATTGAAAGCCAACATGGTTAAAGCAGTAGAAAATGCTAAACTTACTGATTCGCTGTTTGACAGGCTGAATAAACTGCCCAATAAAACCGCGTTGGTTACCGGTTACTTAGGCACTTTGGAAGCACTCAAAGCTAAACATTCCTGGAATCCATATAACAAGATTAAATATGTAGGCCGATCACTAAAAACCATGCAGAAAGCAATTGATATGGATGGAGAAAATATGGAAATCCGTTTTATGCGTTTTTCAATCGAATTTTACACGCCATCCTTTCTTGGTTTTAGTAAAGATTTAGCGGTAGACAAAAAAGAGATTGTTAAACATTACCAAAATGGAAATTTCGGTCTTGCTGATGCAGAGCTGGTTAAAAACGTAGCTAAATTTATGATCGATAGTAAAAAATGTACTGCCGCTGAAGTTAAAATCTTAACCAAATACCTTTAGAATGAATTATATATATTTAATTATCAATATAGCCGTAATTTTTTTTCCGCTGGTTTTATCGTTTGATAAAAAGGTCCACTTTTTTAGCAAGTGGAAGTTTATATTTCCAGCCATACTCCTTACAGGAGTTATCTTTTTAATTTGGGACATTTTATTTACCAAGCTTAATGTCTGGTCTTTTAATCCGGATTACATCGTAGGGATAAATCTTTTCGGCTTACCCTTGGAAGAGATTTTATTTTTTTTAACTGTGCCTTATGCCTGCGTATTTATTTACGAATGTTTAAACGTCTATTTTCCCAAAAACAAGCTTCAAAAGTATAGTCTCGCCTTAAGTAACCTATTTCTGGGACTTAGTGTGGCCATTTTGTTTTTTGCTTATAACAGGTGGTATACATTAATTAATTTTGGCTTTTTATTAATCGTGCTGGCTTACGTAGAATATGTGAATGTAAAACTCAGGTTTATGTACAGGTTCTACAGGGCTTACCTGGTTTCGCTTATTCCTTTTTATATCGTAAATGGTTTTTTAACCGCTATTCCGGTGGTGATGTATAATAATAAAGAAAATATAGGTTTTAGGGTAGGTACAATACCTTTCGAAGATCATTTTTATTTAATGAGTTTGTTGTTAATGAATGTTTTCCTGTATGAGCTTTTTAAAAGCAGGGCCGATAAAGCGATCTCATAAGATTGTAATAGCCTATGACTTTTTTTTAGGAAATGTACGTGCAGTAGCTCTTGGCATCTTTAGCCCCGCTTTGCGCTTTACTCCGTTGCACTTCGTGTTCGCTTCAATCGGGTTTAGGAACAGTGGTTTCTGCACTCTGCAACCCCAAAAATGAAATGCTGTCGCGGCCAGCTAGCCCCGGTTGAAGCGATACCCTGCAGCAACGAGGTACGAGGCAGCGAAGCGTATAAGTGTAAAACGGGAACACACTTATTGATTTGTACACGTATTGCGCTCTAAAATATGAAGATCGATTTATAAATATTGAGGTAAAGGTTTTCAAATTCACTTATAATGAAGGCTTTGCGCTTGTGTTTGCTTAAAAAATAATAACTAATTAACTTACGGGCATTAAGAAAATATAAGCTTGTATGCCCTTATATTTCTTATATGGTTAAAACCTTTTGATTATCTTCAACCCGAAATTAATTTAAATGGATTTACCAGGCTATACCAAACAACAGCTTGCGTTGCGTAACGGACAGGATAAGCCTCAAATCTGGGTGGCTTACAAAGGTCTGATCTATGATATGACAGATAGCAGATTATGGAAAAATGGTAAACATTATGAGCATTGGGCGGGGCAGGATCTGACTGATGAACTTGCAGATGCACCACATACTGAAGCGGTTTTTGAAAAATTTGTGCCAATAGCCATACTTGTACAACCGAATTAATTTTGGTAGCCTCCAGGTTTCGATAACCATTTGCCCAATAAAAAAGCCGCATTATTTAAGCATTACACTTAAAATATACGGCTCAATTTATCTGTATGATGTAACTGATAACTGGCTATTGAAAACTGTTAACTGATTACGCTTCTATCGTGAAAGAACTTAAGCTTACAAATTCCTGAATTCTCGCTGCAACTTCTTCATCAGTTAAATTCAACAACTTTTCCGTTCCAAATTTTTCTACACAAAAGGAAGCCAGGGCAGAGCCATAAATAATTGCATTTTTCATGTTATTGAAGTTGATAGTACCCACTTTTGCCAGATAACCGATAAATCCGCCTGCAAATGTATCGCCAGCGCCTGTCGGATCGAATACCTCTGCCAATGGTAAGGCTGGAGCCGAGAAAATCTGATCTTCGTGGAACAACAGTGCCCCATGCTCCCCTTTTTTAATGATCAAATATTTTGGCCCCATTGTTAGGATTTTCTTGGCAGCTTTCACCAATGAGTATTCTCCTGATAGCTGACGTGCTTCGGCATCGTTAATGGTTAATACATCTACCATTTTAATGGTTTCTAATAAATCATCCATCATAATATCCATCCAAAAGTTCATGGTGTCCATTACGATTAATTTAGGGCGGTTTTTAAGACGTTTAATGACCGTTTGCTGTACTTGGGGCGTTAGGTTGCCTAACATCAGGTATTCGCAGTCCTGATAGCTTTCCGGGATAATCGGATCGAAATTTTCCAATACATTCAATTCCGTTATCAAAGTGTCCCGGCTGTTCATATCGTTATGGTATTTACCCGACCAGAAAAATGATTTTTCACCAGCTTTAATCTGTAACCCTTCTGTATCAATACCGTGGTTGGTGAAGGTGTCAATGTCTGATTGATGAAAGTCATCGCCCACCACAGCCACAATTTTTGCTTTATTATAAAAGTAAGAAGCGGCCAAACTTGCGTAAGTTGCTGCACCACCAACAATTTTATCTGTTTTTCCGAAAGGAGTTTCAATAGCATCAAAAGCTACAGTACCTATGATTATCAGGCTCATATATATGTATTAAATTTTTTTAAAATTTTTTCACTGCAAATATTGCATAAATAATTTAAAAGCCCTAATATTGCATTCCCAAAACGAACAAGCGGATGTCTGCTGAAAAGTTAAAATCTTCTGTTTTTTTGGATAGCCGGATTCCTTCTTAGCTCAGCCGGTTAGAGCATCTGACTGTTAATCAGAGGGTCGCTGGTTCGAGCCCAGCAGAAGGAGCAAAACCCACAACGAAAGTTGTGGGTTTTTTGTTCATAGTCTATTTTGAACAAAAGATTATTTTGATCGTTTACGAGTAATACTCATTCTAGGTAGCCCAACCTCATTTGTTTTTTGTACTTATGACATACTATCTGTATATTTTATATTCTAAAATGGCTAACCTTTACTATGTTGGATACACCAGTGATTATGTCCGCCGACTTGAGGAGCATAACAACTTAGCTGTTAGTACATTTACCTCAAAGCACAGGCCATGGCATTTGAAAGCTGTGTTCTCTTGTGGGCATGTAGAGGCTGAAGCAATGCGTCTGGAAAGATTTATCAAAAGCCAGAAAAGCCGGAAGTTGATTGAGCGTATGGTTAAAGGGGAAATTCTGACTGGAATTTTGGCTCAGCTGGTTAGAGTCCCGCACGTGCGGGATTAATCAGAGGGTCGCTGGTTCGAGCCCAGCAGAAGGAGCAAAACCCGCAACGAAAGTTGTGGTTTTTTTGTTTAAAGTCTATTTTGAACAAAAGATTATTTTGATCGTTTACGAGTAATACTCATTCTAGGTAGCCCAACCTCATTTGTTTTTTGTACTTATGACATACTATCTGTATATTTTATATTCTAAAGTGGCTAATCTTTACTATGTTGGATACACCAGTGATTATGTCCGCCGACTTGAGGAGCACAACAACTTAGCTGTTAGTACATTTACCTCAAAGCACAGGCCCTGGCATTTGAAAGCTGTGTTCTCTTGTGGGCATGTAGAGGCTGAAGCAATGCGTCTGGAAGGATTTATCAAAAGCCAGAAAAGCCGGAAGTTGATTGAGCGTATGGTTAAAGGAGAAATGCTGACTGGAATTTTGGCTCAGCTGGTTAGAGTCCCGCATGTGCGGGATTAATCAGAGGGTCGCTGGTTCGAGCCCAGCAGAAGGAGCAAAACCCGCAACGAAAGTTGTGGGTTTTTTGTTTAAGGTCTATTTTGGACGAAGGATTATTTTGGGATCAAGCGGAATTCGGATCAACACCAAAAGTTGGGATCAGAACCAAAACCTGTGGACCAAGCAAAACATTTGGTTTGCCTTAAAAGGAAAAAAAAAGAATCAAGCGGAATTATCGATGGGCATTTACTTGCAATTTGTCAAACTGACAAATATGCTGTCTAATTTAAATATCGAGCAGAGATCTTGAAACAAGCTTTACACATCGAATTTAAAAGATCTCGCTAACATTCTCGAAATGGCGATACATTAAAACTATCCATCCCCCTTGGATAACAAACCACTTAAAAAGTTGACCCTAACAAAAAAGGCCCAGATTAATCTGAGCCTCTAATTCCATAATGAATGTATCTTAAGCTAATTCTGCTGTGGCAATTTCTTTTGAATATGTTTTAAGGTATTTTTTCAAAATCCCCCTTGCCACATGGATGCGTGTTTTAACAGTTCCGATTGGAATCTCTAACATATCAGCAATTTCATGATATTTATAACCTTCAAAGTAGCGGATAAAAGGCACATAATATTCTTCAGGTAATTGTGCTAATGCTTTATCAATATCGCCTAACACAAATTTACTCTCTGCATTATTTTTGGTAGCGCTATATGATAGATTTGCAGAAGAAATATCCTCGCTCTGTGTAATTAAAGTATTCGTTTTAACCAATCGACGATAATTGTTAATGAACGTATTTTTCATGATGGTAAATAGCCATCCTTTTAAATTAGTACCTTCTTTAAACTTATTATAATAAGTAATCGCTTTAAGCATCGTATCCTGAACCAAATCATTTGCGTCTTCTGCGTCTTTTGTAAAATTTAAAGCATAAGATCTAAGTGATACCGAGTGATGATTAACTAGATGGTTGAATTCAAATTTTGTCATGATATTTAGCTTTAGGAGATTAAAAACAAATCAATTATTGTTCATTCTCTTTAACTCAAACAAACTTAATACCAAAATTTTCAGGAAAGCTATCTACAATGTCTAACTACCTAACAATCAATGTTCGTCACAGAATATTTACTTCTCTTTCCAAAGTGACTCCAAAAGTAGACTTTACACTGTCTATTATTTGTTCAGAGAAATGATACACTTCTGCTCCTGTTGCCTGCCCATGATTAACCAAAACCAACGCCTGGTTTTTCCAGGTACCGGTTTGTCCAACCACTTTACCTTTCCAACCGCATTGCTCAATTAACCAGCCAGCAGCCAGTTTAATTTTATCATCTGCCGTAGGGTAATGCACCACATCGGGGTGTTTTGCCACGATATCTGCAAATTCATGTTTTTCAATCACCGGGTTTTTGAAAAAACTACCGGCGTTTCCGATGGTAGATGGGTCGGGCAGTTTGCTCACCCGTATATGAGATACAGCAGCGGAAACATCTGCAATAGTAGGTTGTACTATGCCCCTGCTTTGCAATTCAGTTTCAATAGCACCATAAGAAGTATTTATTTTTGGCACAGCCGATAGCCGGAAAGTAACAGAAGTGATAATATACTGCCCCTTTAATATGCCTTTGAAAACACTTTCGCGGTAGCCAAAATGACAATCATGATAAGTAAAGGTTTTAATTTCGCCGGTTTTGATTTCAAATGCCGTACAGCTTTCGAAAACGTCTTTCAACTCTACCCCATATGCACCTATATTCTGTATTGGTGATGCACCCACCGTTCCCGGAATCAGGCTTAAATTTTCCACACCAGCAAAACGGTGCTCAACACAGTAGTTTACAAAATCGTTCCAAACCTCACCGGCGCCAGCGGTTACCATAACCTTATCATCAATAACTTCAGATTGAATACCTTTGATACTAATTTTAATCACCAAACCATCATAATCATGCGTAAAAAGCACGTTGCTGCCGCCTCCAATAACAAGCAGTTTTTGCGTTTTTACCAGTTCATCCTGAAACAACGACCGCAACTCGTCTTCAGAAAAAATTTCGGCAAAGAACTTTGCCTTGGCATCTATACGAAAGGAATTGTATGGTTTTAGTGAAATATTTTCCTGAATTTGAAGCATGGTGATTTTGTATGATGCTGCAAAAGTAAAATAAAAAACAGTTAAGGAACGATTTTGGTAATTTCCTTATCAAAATTAAAGCTTACAGCTTTTTGCTTATCACCCGCTACGGATACACCCAAAAGTTTCCAGCCGATAAATTCTGGTTTGATTTTCTTTAGATCCAACAGGCGGTATCTTTCTTTTGTGAGTTTAGCACTAATTAACCCTACACTGTCCGATTCTGCCTGTCCCTGGTGTTCAATCTGGCTCTCTAATTCGGCCAGCATAACATCCAATTCATCTCCCTTTTTTAAACTATCGGCATAAGCCTGAGGAGAAATATTATATAAGCTATCCAGTTTTGCCTCATCGAAATTCAAATCCTGATTAGTTTTTTCATATTTTGATTCTACGAGCGCGATGGCGCGGTCTTTATTAGTTTTTTTGCCACACGAATACAAGCTTAAAAAAACAATTCCAATCAAAAAGGACAGGTGATAAGATTTCATTTGATATAATTTAGCTTTTTAATACTGCTTTCCGCACAAACAACAAACCAAAAGCTTTTCCCTTTTCTTTCCCCCTGTTTTTATGGTGGATTTTATGTGCTTTCCGTACCGCCTGCAAATAAGCATTATTGCTTTTAAAAGTTTTAAAACGTCGGTGTACAAACCAATCGTGTATCACAAAATAAATCAATCCGTACAAAGTAATACCCAGCCCCACAAAAAACCGATAACCTAAGTTATCCTGATCAATATACATTAAATACAAAGATGTGGCGGCAAACAACACTGCAAACAAATCATTCCATTCGAAAAATGATTTCGATTTCTCGTGGTGACTTCTATGCATAAACCAAAGCGGCCCATGAAACAGGTACTTGTGTATAAACCATGAAATACACTCCATCGAAATGATGGTAAAAAGTACGGTGAGGATGTTGATCAAAACTGACAATTTTTCTAAATAATTGGTTTGTAAAGATATATAAACAGTAGAACAATTAAAATTATGTCATAAGATTGTAAGCTTAATTCGGTTTGAAATCAATTTTCATGACAAATCATTTTTTAGCACTATTTTTGACTAAAATATTAAAAAAGTCAGAAAGTAGAAAAGTAAAATGATTGTAGCTGATAAAAAGAGAGAACAGATTATTGATGGTGCGATAAAACGCTTTATCCATTTTGGCATTGGTAAAACCACCATGAATGATATTGCCGAAGATCTGTCCGTATCAAAACCATCTCTTTATTATTATTTTCCTGATAAAAAACATTTAATTTTAGGAGTAATAGAAAGGGTATTTAACGATTTCTTTGAACTGATCAAAAAGAAACATAATCCTGATTTACCACTACAGGAAATTCTTTTTAACATCGTTGATGTACGAAATACATTTTTCCAGAAGTATTATATGCTCCGCATTACGGAAGGCATCCCGGATTTACTGAATGATGATGTAATTAAAGGCAAGTTGCGTACATTAAAAGAATCAGAAAAGGATTTTTTCGCAGAGATTTTTGGTCAGGCCAAAGCAAAAGGAGAAATTGAACATGAGGACACTGAACATGTTGCCGAATTGTATCTTGAAAGTTTAATGGGCCTTTCCACCATGTGTATTATGGAAACCGGAAAAGATCTTTTTCCTGATAAAAAGTCATTAAATAGAATGACTTTAAAACAAAAAAACCTGACCACCATATTTGTAAGAGGCTTAAGATGTGCGGATTAAACTTAACATTGGCAGAAACAAATAGCCTCAACTTAAAGGCTGAATAAAAGAGAAGAACCCAAAAACAAAAAAAACAATAGATTATGCTTAGAATCAATGCGGTAAGATTAATGCTCATTGTTATTATCGGCTCGGTTTTACCGCAGCTGGCAATTGCACAGCAGCAAATTACCTTAAAAGATGCGCTTACCTTTGCGCTCCAAAACAATACTAAAGTGCGCAATGCCAGGTTAGATATTGAAGGTGGAAAATATAAGGTGCAGGAAGTTAGGGCACAAGCTCTGCCACAAATTACCGGAAATGTGGGTTTAACTTACAATCCAATTATCGGTCAGCTGGTTGCAAATATTGGCGGCGCAACACAATCGTTTAAATTAGGCCAGAACTGGAATTCAACCGCAGGGGTTCAGCTTTCACAGCAATTGTTTAACCAACAGGTTTTTACCGGCCTGCAGGCTGCACGATCAAGTGAAGAATATTACGCGCTTACCTCGCAGTTAACTGAAGAACAAATTATCGAACTGGTAGCCAACAATTACTATCAGGTTTTAGTAAACAGGCAACAGCTTAATGTCATCGACACCAACATTAAAAATGTTAAGATAGTTGAAAAAATTGTGGGCACGCAGTATAAAAATGGCTTGGCCAGAAAGATTGATGTAGACCGGATCAGCGTAAACTTAACCAATCTGAACACACAACGCGAGCAAGTCATTAATGCGATTACCCAATTGGAAAACCAGTTAAAATTTTCGATGGGAATGGCGGTTGCAACCCCAATCAGCCTACCCCCTACCGAATTAACAGAAGTAACTACATTACCTATGTTTACAGATTCTATCGATCTGGCCAACAGAACTGAAGTTAAACTTTTAAATAACCAGGACAAACTGCTATCCTTACAACGGAAAGCCTATGTGGCGGAATATTATCCCAGCTTATCTTTAACTGGAAATTACACCTATTCGAGCCAGAGCAATAGCTTCGATTTCCTTAACTCCAACGCTTCGGCCATCGGTTTTGGTTCATCGGCAATTGGGTTAACCCTGAGGGTGCCTATTTTTAACGGTTTCTTAACCCGCTCTAAAATCCGCCAGGCAGATGTGGATATCAAAAAAGCCAGGGAAAGCAGAAGAGAAACCAATAACGCCTTAAATCTGGCTTACGAAAATGCAAAAATACAGTTGCGCAATAACTTAAATACCATTAAATCGCAACGTAAAAATGCCGATTTAGCTCAAGAGATTTATAGAAGTACCCAAAATAACTATAATAACGGCTTAGCTTCACTAACCGATCTTTTGGATACCGAAAACGCACTTACTTCGGCACAAAACAGTTATACACAGGCTTTATTAAATTATAAGATAGCCGAAATACAATTAATCAAATCAAACGGAAACATTAAATCGCTAGTACAATAGAAATGAAAAGAGTAATTACCATAATCATCGTAGTTGTTGTTGCCCTCGGTGCAATAGCTTATGTTTTAAGCAACAATAAAAAGAAGAACGAAGAAAAAACTGCTTTCATTGCTAAAGGTGGTGGCGCTGTTGCCGTTCGGGTTGCTCAAGTAGAGAAAAAAGCTGTAGATTTAGATTTCAGCGCAAACGGAAATTTTATTCCTAAACAGGAACTTAACTTCTTATCAGAAAATGCGGGCCGGGTTAAAGCTATTTACGTAGATGAAGGCGACAGGGTAAGCAAAGGACAGGTTTTGGCCCGTGTTGATGCAGAAATCATCAACACAGACAGGGAAACTGCTGAAGCCACTTACGAAAATGCAAAAAGAGATGAAGCCAGATACCAAAGCTCATTCCAAACTGGTGGCGTTACCCAACAACAGTTAGATCAGGCTAAACTGGCCACAAAAAATGCAAAATTACGTTTACAGGCTTCGCAAAGAAGGTTAAGCGATGCAAACATTAAATCGCCGATTAACGGTATTGTAAACAAAAGGTACATTGAAGTTGGTGCGTTTGTAACAGCTCAAGGCACACAGTTATTCGAACTGGTGGATGTTTCTAAGTTAAAACTGAAAGTTAATGTGAACGAATCGCAGGTGGCCAACCTTAAAATAGGTGACCAGATCGAGATCAAATCTTCTGTTTTCCCAACGGATAGCTTTTCCGGAAAAGTAACCTTTATCGCTGCTAAGGCCGATGCAACGCTGAATTTTCCAGTTGAAATTGAAGTGGAGAACAGCCATAAAAACACTTTAAAAGCTGGTATGTATGGCACTGCAGTATTTAAGTTCCCTAAACAGGCACCAAGCATTCTTATCCCGCGTACATCTTTTGTGGGCAGTGTGAGCAGTAACCAGGTTTTTGTATTGGATAAAGCCAGCAATACAGCTAAAACGCGTAATGTGGTAGCTGGTCGTATCTTAGGGGATAACGTTGAAATTCTGGATGGCCTAAAAGAAGGTGAAACTGTAATTACCAGTGGACAGATTAACTTAACCGAAGGTACTCCCGTTAGTATCGTAAAGTAAGTTAGCGGAATTTTCAGCTTTTAAAAACGCGATATGCCAATCGCACAACGCAACACGAATTAAAATGAAGATAACAGACATATCTATAAAAAGGCCTTCGCTGGTTATTGTGGTATTTACCGCACTTACCTTGCTTGGCTTATTAAGTTACTTTTCGTTGGGTTATGAATTACTTCCAAAATTCTCTAACAACGTAGTATCTATTTCAACCATCTACCCTGGTGCTTCGCCGAATGAGGTTGAAAATACCGTAACCAAAAAAATTGAGGATGCGGTATCATCGATGGAAAACATCAAAAAAATCAATTCGGTATCGTTTGAGAGTTTATCAACCGTAACCATTACGCTAACAGATGCAGCAAATATCGATATCTCGTTAAATGATGCGCAAAGAAAGGTTAATGCCATCCTTTCTCAATTACCGGAAGATGTAAAAACACCATCATTGAGTAAGTTCTCGCTTGATGATTTACCGGTAATTACCATGACGGCTTCTGCCAATATGGACGACGTAAGTTTTTACGATTTAATTGACAAACGGATTGCCCCGGTAATTTCGAGGGTAAATGGTATTGCACAGGTAAATTTAGTGGGTGGTTCTGAACGTGAAATTCAGGTTTCACTTGATGCCAATAAACTACAGGGCTATGGCCTTGCGGTTCCACAGGTACAACAAATGATCCTTTCTTCGAACCTGGATT
The DNA here is from genome assembly GCF_900111825.1 of Pedobacter suwonensis. Taxonomy (GTDB): domain Bacteria; phylum Bacteroidota; class Bacteroidia; order Sphingobacteriales; family Sphingobacteriaceae; genus Pedobacter; species Pedobacter suwonensis. The sequence continues at coordinate 129,146 of NZ_FOJM01000007.1, read as the reverse complement.
TCCCTACAGGAAGTGTTAAAACGCAGAACCAGGATGTATTGATCCGTTTATCGGGTAAATACAGAAGTATTGATGAATTGAGAAACCTGGTATTAACCACAGGCAAAGATGGTGCACAAATCCGCTTAGGTGACGTGGCAGACGTTCAGGATTCGCAGAAAGAAACAGAGAAACTGGCACGTATTGACCGCAAAGCATCTATCGCTATCCAGATCATTAAACAAAGTGATGCGAACGCTGTGGAGGTAAGTAAAGGTGTACACGCCATTATTGCCAAACTTAAAGCAGAATATGCAGCCAATAAATTAGACATGAGGATTGTAAACGATAGTTCAATCTTTACTTTAGAGTCTGCTGATGCGGTAATTCACGATTTAATCTTAGCGGTTATCTTGGTAGCCTTTGTGATGCTTTTCTTCCTGCACAGTTTACGTAATGCGTTAATTGTAATGGTATCCATTCCGGTTTCGCTAATCGCTACCTTTATCGGTATCAGCTTATTTGGCTTTACCTTAAACTTAATGTCGCTGCTCGGACTATCACTCGTGGTAGGTATCCTGGTGGATGACGCGATTGTGGTACTGGAGAATATTCAGCGGCACATGGAGATGGGTAAAAATAAAGTAAGGGCAGCCTCTGATGCAACAAGAGAGATCGGTTTTACGGTTGTATCCATTACTTTCGTAATTGTAGTGGTGTTCTTCCCGATCGCAGTAAGTACCGGTTTAGTATCTAATATTTTACGTCAGTTCTGTATCGTGGTAATTATTGCAACATTACTATCATTGTTAGCTTCATTTACCATTGTACCACTTATCTTCTCCCGTTTCGGTAAGTTAGAACACATAGAAGGCAAAAATGTATTTGGCCGTTTTATTCTCTGGTTCGAAAAACAATTGAAGAAATTTACACTTTGGATCACCAGCATTTTAACATGGTCTTTAAATCATAAAGCGTTAACTTTAGTTGCCGTGGTGGTGATGTTCTTAAGTTCATGCGGATTATTGGCTGGCGGTTTTATAGGGTCAGAATTCTTCCCTAAATCAGATAAAGGTGAATTCCTGGTGCAATTGGAATTGCCAAAAGATGCTTCTTTAGAGCAAACCAACTTCCTTACTCAAAAAGCAGAAGCATTCTTAGATAAACAACCTGAAATTACGCAGCTGATTACTACTGTGGGACAATCAACAGGTGATTTCGGTGGTACACAAGCTACAGCCTATAAATCGGAAATTAACGTAAAACTGGTTGAACGCGATCAGCGTAAAGGTGTTTCTTCAGATATCTTCGCCACAAAAATGAGCCGTGCACTGGCTAAAGAACTGGTAGGCGCAAAAGTAAAAACTGTGCCGATCAGTATTTTGGGTATCGCAGAAAACGCGCCCATCCAGTTGGTGGTAATGGGTTCTGATTTAGACAGCGCCTTGAAATATGCTGAAGGCGCACAAAAGGTTCTTGCCTCTATTCCTGGTGCTACTGAGATTAAATTATCGGTAGAGAAAGGAACACCAGAAATTAACGTTCAGGTTGACCGTGATAAAATGTCGGCTGTGGGCTTGACCTTGCAAACCGTAGGATCAACTATGCAGACTGCTTTCGCCGGTAACACCGATGGTAAGTACCGTAAAGGAGAGTACGAATACGACATTAACATCCAGTATCAAAACTTTAACCGCCAGAACATTGACGATGTACGTAACCTTATTTTTGTGAATAATGAGGGTAAACAGATTAAGTTATCACAGTTTGCAACCATTACAGAAGGTTCGGGTCCAAGTCAGCTGGAGCGTTTGAATAAATCAACTTCAGTATCGGTTAAAGCACAATCTATCGGTAGACCAACAGGTACCGTAGTTGCAGAGTTTCAGGCTAAACTGGAAGAGCTGCAGGAAAATGGCAAGCTTAAGGCACCGGTTGGTGTAAGTTATAGCTGGGCAGGAGATCAGGAAAACCAGAGCGAAGGTTTTGGAACTTTGGGTATTGCTTTATTGGCTTCAATCATTTTGGTTTACCTGATTATGGTTGCACTTTATGATAGTTTTATCTATCCCCTGGTAGTAATGTTTTCACTTCCTTTAGCGGTAATCGGAGCATTATTAGCACTGGCTTTAACCAATAACTCAATCGGTATCTTCACCATTTTAGGATTAATTATGTTGATGGGTCTGGTAGCAAAAAATGCGATTATCCTGGTCGATTTTACCAACCACTTAAAAGCTGAAGGTAAAGAAACCAAAGAAGCGCTTGTATTGGCCAACCATGCACGTTTACGACCAATCTTAATGACAACCATTGCCATGGTATTCGGTATGCTTCCAATTGCATTGGCCAGCGGCGCGGGTGCTGAGTGGAAAAATGGCCTGGCATGGGTAATTGTTGGTGGATTAACCAGCTCATTGTTCCTAACTTTAATCGTGGTACCAGTAGTATACTTAATATTCGACAGGATGTTAGAGCGCTTTGGCTTCAACAAAAAAGGAAAAACCATAGATGAGTTAATGGTTGAACCGTATGACCATAAAGATGTGAATGAATACGATCTAGATCACGGACATTAATTATACCTCCAAATTAACAATCAATTAGCCCCGACCCCAAATCGGGGCTTTTTTATGGTTTCAAAACTCATGAACTGTATTTCATAAGTACACGAATGCCTTCCTGTAGTTCCTTTTTTTCGAAACGGTGTTTTTAAGTCATTCTACAATACCGCGGCCAAACAAATATTAATCAGCATTGTATATTATTGATTATGTTCAAAATCATTTTTAGCCTGTTGCTGATCTGTTCTACACTCCTCGTAAAAGCTCAACACCCACCTGTTTTTGCAGCAATGCGTACCGATTCAAACTTTGTCAAGCTGTACGATCTGGATATCACATTGGTAAAATATAGCTATAAACCCAACGGCGTAAAGTTTCTAGTGGTACATGATAATGAAGACACCGGGGTAAAGGCTGGTTTTGATTATATCCGCTGGTATGGGGGCGAACTCATAGACAGCCAGTACGGAGCGGTGAGGGATTATTATTTCACGTATATGGACGACCAGTACCGCATAGACCCCAATGCGATATATACTGAAGTGGGGGTTAATACCCGGTTAAAGAAAAACCAGTTTAGCTCTAACGAAGTTGAAAAAGCTATACTAAGCACAGGCAAACAGATTGTAGATTTTTATGATCCAAAAACTACGGGTTATTTTTTAACCCTTCACAACAATGCTGATGGTGGTTTTGGCATTTCTTCCTATTTACCAGGTTACGATTTATCCAGTACTGCTGATTCTGTTTACATCAACTTCCAGATGGATGGCGACGATCTGATTTATGTAACCGAGCCGAGGTTGTTCAGCAGTTTAAAAAAGGCCAATGTGAATGTTATCCTTCAATCTAAATTCGCAACCAACGATGGTTCCCTTTCGGTTTATGCCATGCAAAACAATATCCCCTATATCAATGTGGAAGTACAGCATGGACACCTGGAAGAAAACTTCAGGTTAATTGAGCTTGCGGTAGCGGCCTTAAAAGAACACGGATTGATAAAGAAAGAGTAGCATAGCAGATTCGACAGAGACATACTGTGGTCATCGTCACGCTTGTACCGAGCCTTAGCGAGCCCACCGAAGGTAATTTATTTAAGGGTCTTTCCTGCTAAAAAGATACTGACCACGAAGGAGCTGAAGGCCATTAAAATATTTTTTATACCTGCAAAACAAGTCCAACATGACGAATGGGTCAGGATGGATCGTTTATAAGACAATATTTTAATTAAACATTTATTCAGTCCAGGTTTAAGCTGTTTTTCCAAAAATTAGTCCGTATTATTATATAAGACCTTTCAATAAATATAAGTTATATGCATCTTACATTTCTCATATGGTTGAACACGGGGAAATGAGCATTCAGCAGTTCCTGGCAGTTCGTAGTCCCACTCATTACAAGTCCTTGCTATGCCCTGGGCTTTTCATTGCATCCTATGTCTATCGAACCGGGTTTACGAAGAATGGTCGGCGCACCCTGCAACCCAAAAAAAGAAACACTGTTTTGGCCAATTAGCTCCGGTTGGAGCCTCAAAGAAACATAGATTCGTCAGGAAGAAGTAGGTGATAGTTTATAACTATTATCATAAAATTTCACTAAATTTGGATATGAGCATATTCGTAAATACAAAAAATGAACAGGAAGAAAAAGTGCTAATTGCTTTTTTAGATAGTTTAGATTATAAATATCAATCAGATATTAGCGAGGAGCCAGCTGAGATTGCAACGGTATTTCTAGATCAGTACGATCAGGAATTGGATCAAGCGGATAAAGAAATTGAATCGGGAAATTTTATTTCTCACGGAGCTGTAGAACAGCTTTTCCAAAAAAGGCGTAAGGCTATTTAATGTAATAATGAAAAAAACTTGCCAGTCCAAATAGTAACGTCGCTTAAATGAATGAAAATCAAGTGGAATAAACTTGCGGTGAAACAACTGTTGGAAATTATTCAATACCTTGAGGATAATGCTCTGATTGATTATGCTGAAAAATAGAAGTTAAAATTTTATCAAAAATCAAGTCTCTTCCAAATCATTTAAACACATTTCAAATAGACCGGTTAAAAAAGAATAACGATGGCAGTTTCTTTGCTTTTGAAATTGACAGATATAGGATATCATTCAGAAAAACCGACAAAGAAATTAGAATTCTTAGGATTAGACATTCCAGCAGGCGGCCTTTTACCCGTTAAATCGCTGATTAACAGACCTATTAATTTATCTCTCTAATTTTCGTTACCAAAAAGATAATCTGCGAAATATTACCCTATAGGTTGGGTGTCTCACCGATCGAAATAAGTTAAGATATATTTAGTATCTTAAGAATTGGAAATGAGCATACACCAGTTCGTGGCAGTTTGTAGTCCTGCTTTCCATTACAATTCCTCACTAAGCTCCGGGCTTTTCATTTTAATCGGGTTTACGAAGAATGGTCGGCGCACCCTGCAACCCGAAAAAAGAAACACTGTTTTGGCCAGTTAGCCCCGATTGAAGCGGTACCCTGCAGCAACGAGGTGCTAGGAAGCGAAGCGTACAAGCAAAAAGCGGGAAGAAACGCTATTTTACGCTCAGGCACTGCGCTCAATAATCGATATATTTTTTTTTACGAAATGGAAAGCCTAATTGATCTCTCTAATCTTCGTTACCAAAGAAATAATCAGTAAACCAAATACAGAAATAATTCCGAAAGAATAGCGTAAGCTGGATAGCTGCGAAATATAACCTATTAACGGCGGACCAAACAAAAAAGCGAAATAACCGATACTTGAAACCATGGTGATGGCTTTGCCAGCGGGTACTTTTTTATTATTTCCAGCTATGCTATACACCATGGGTACAATACTTGAAACTCCCAGACCAATGAGCATAAAACCAAAAATGGCAGTAATTAAATAAGGAAATATGACGGCAAGTGCCATACCTAGTGATATAATGGCACCGCTGATTTGCAAGAGATTTTTCCGCCCGAATTTACCGATTAAATATACGCCCATAAATCTTCCGCTGGCCATCATAAACATGAACGATGCATAACCGATAATAGCTTTATTATGGGGTAATTTCACCACATCCTCAAAATAAATAGCGCTCCAATCGAACATAGTACCTTCGGTGGCCATGCTACAAAACGCAATAACGCCCAATAATACCAAAATACCTTGTGGCATGGTAAAAAACTTCGTTTTTTCCACTACAGTATCGGGCTTATTATAATTGAGTAGTTTTTTAGCGTTAAATAATACATTGGTTAAAGATATTAAGGCAATCATCCAAAAATGGGTATACATACCCATTTTTAAGTTCACTAATCCAAGCGCAATTAATGCACCGGTTAAATTCCCGATACTCCAGGCGCCATGGAAAGAACTCATAATCGGTTTGCCGTAATAGTTTTCGCCAGCAACACCCTGTGTATTTAAGGCAATATTACACAGGTTACCCGTAATGCCGAATAAAACCAAAAAAGCAGCCAATTGCCAGCCAGTAGTAGCCAATGCTAAAAAAGTTAAGGCAATGGCATAAAGCGGTGCTGTTGCCCTTAACATTTTCTTACTGCCAAAATGCGTGGTCAGTTTTGCAGAAAAAAACATGGTTATAATCTGTCCGGCAGGTAATGCAAAAAGTATAGAACCCAATTCTGCATCATTTAAACCCATGGAGGATTTAAAAGTTGGAATTCTGCTGGCCCAACTGGCAAAACAAACCCCTTGCATAAAGTAAAAGGCAGATATGGCTAAACGTACTTGCTTTGGAGAGCTTTGCTTTAATGCAGGTTTATCATTTTGTTTAATTAAAATTTCCTGTTCTTGCGTGCGCTCTTCCAATGTAATGTCCTAAAAATTATAAAACAACAAAGTTCTTTAAATCTATTGGAAATACCGACATGTTTTTAACATTTTATCAAAATTTTTTGCTGTTTATCAGATTAGAATATTAAATTTTCCATTTTTCCGTTTCATAAGCGCTGTCCCAGAACATCCATTCTAAACGGGTTGCCATTTCAAAAGCATCCAGCATGTTCTGCCGAGTTGCAGCATTCGCTTGTACGGCCAGTTCATCTGCAATATCAATTGCCTTTTCTACTGCAGCAGCAAATTCTACGCCCGCATACACATCAATCCTCCTTTTATAAGGATCTTCTTCTCCTTTTTGCCGGGCGAAAATGTGATCTCCTACTGCCTTATAAATCCAAAAACATGGCAAAACAGCTGCTACGGCTATTTCTACATTGGCATAGGCCGCCTGACTAAGGATATAACTGGTATATAAAAGCGCAGATGGCGTGGGCTTAACTTCGCTGGGTAAACCAAATTCTACAAAATAACTTTCATGCAGACTGCGCTCGGCAAATATAGCGCCTGTAGAAAAGCCGGCAAAAGCCATCACTAAATCTGCATTTTGCATTCGTCCGCTAATCGCGCTTAACGTCCGCCCGAATGCTAAAAGGTAATAGGCATCCTGTGCTAAATAGAAAATAAATTTTTCTTTTGGTAAGGTGCCATTGCTCAGCTCTGTATTAAAGGGCATCGCTAAAATTTTGTTATAGATGGGTTCAACCCTTTCCCATGCCTGTTCGCTCCACTTCATTGGATAATCAATTTTAAAGGTTCAAAAAAGTGATTTAGAGGTCCGTTGCCTTCTCCTGTTTTTACTTCAATACCAGCTTGTAAAGCCTGCCAGATGTAAGTTTTTGCAGTTTTAATGGCATCAAGCATCATTTTGCCTTTAGCCATTTCGGCGGCTATAGCTGATGAAAGTGTACAACCGGTTCCATGCAGATTTTTAGAGGCAATAAAAGTACTTTCGAGTATAACGGGTGCATCGCTTGCACCAATAAAAACATCGTAAATTACCGGGCCTATTAAATGCCCGCCTTTAATTAAAACAGCTTTTGCACCTTTTTCGATAATTTTCCTGCCCGCGGCAACCATATCATCAAGATCATGAATGGCCTGATCGGCGAGAATAACGGCTTCATCAATATTGGGGGTAACCAGGCTTACCAATGGGAACAATTTGCCTATCAGCTGCTCAACAGTATCAGGTGCGATCAATTTATGTCCACTGGTAGCTACCATTACCGGATCTAAAATAACAGGTACATCCGCAGCGTAATTTTTAAGTTCTGTTTCAATTACATCAACTACTTCTGCCCGGTTGATCATGCCGATTTTAATAGCCACGGGTTTGATATCATCCAGTACTGCCTGTAACTGATCTTTAATTATCGTGGCGGGAATACCGTGAACGGAACGCACTCCTAATGTATTCTGCGCGGTGACGGCAGTAATTACAGAGGTGCCAAAACAACCCAGGGCCGAAAAGGTCTTTAAATCTGCCTGAATGCCTGCACCGCCGCCACTATCTGAGCCAGCTATTGTTAACACCTGAATATAGTTCATTGCTAAAGACTTCATTTTGTTGTACAACTTCAGGAGTCTTCAAATGCCGAAGGCATTTTTATGCAAATACTGCAGACAAACTAATTTCCTACGCCGGCATGATCCGGATCAGGTCCATTCGGGGTTGATGGCTGGAGGGTTTTAAGGTTGAAGGAAATTACCCTCTACCTTTTTACCTTCAACCTTTAACCTCAAAAAGGGTATATTCTCAGCCAACTTATTTGAAGGCACCCCTAAAGTTTTTTTGTGATGCAATATAGGGCTTAATTTTAATTCTTTGTTTATAGAAATGAATTAAATAAGAACCGATTCGATTAATATTATGCATTTTGATTAGTTTCAGCCTCCTTTTTCCTGTGCTAATCGAAGGTTAAGAAGAGTTGTCAACTTAATAGCGAAATACCTATTAAAGTTGACAACTCTGAAAGCAAAAATCCCGATATCAGTACCGGGATTAAAAATCATCATTAATAAATAGATTGAGCGACTACATTTTATCGGGTTGATAGAACCGAACGGTGCCATCACCCTCATTTGAAACGATTAATAAACTTCTGCCGTTGGGGCTATCTTTTGGTTTAACAAACATCAAACCTTCGGGCGCATCGCCGGTAGAGAATAACTGAACAAATTTTGGTGCTGCCGGATTGGTCACATCATAAATAGCAATTGCATCTGCACGTTCCATGCCAATAAATGCCAGGATTTGTCCGTTTACCTGGGCAACCGTTACACTTTCTACTTCTACACCTTTATTATCTGAACGATCGTCGTCGTATTTTCCGGCATCAATTACATGTTGCTCAAGATCTTTACCAATGTTGGCAACCAAAGCTCCCGTATTTGCATTCAGGATACTCACACTTCGCCCCCCGGTCGAAAACAATTCCTGGTATACCTTATTTGTACCAACCATGGTAAAACCAGCGGTGTTGGTTACGGTAAGCCTTCCGAGATTTGCATCTAACTGCAAGGTTGCAGCATTAGGAAATTTAACCGGATCTAAAATAAGATCTTTTACACGCACCTCTTCTTTTGATTCTTTTGGAGTATAATCCTGACGGGTATCACCTTCATTGGCCAAGGCTAAATAAGTCGCACCGTTAGATGTGAAATAAGATATGGCATCTGGCAGGTAATAAGCTTTTATTGGCCATGTACCCAATACTTTTTTACCATCTTTATCACTAACATCAAAAGCATTTTCGGTTAGGCTGATATCTCTTGTGCCCAGCGGAATAATCTTCGTAATGGTTCCGGCTAAAATATCTACTTCGGCAACACCGTTATTTTCCTGAAGCGTAACAAAGGCCTTTTTGGAATCGCTGCTTACTGCAATATATTCCGGCTCAATATCCTGGGTAAAACTGGCATTGTAACCATAAATTCTAAAACCATCAGCAAGCAATGCAGCTTTCTGCGATTCAAAAGCTGAAAAATCTATTGTTTTTATCGAATAATTATCTTTGATACTGATAATTGAAATGGTTCCTTTTGGATCTACCGTGTAGGCCGGATTGGGCTCGCCTTCGTTTGCCGATAAAATATAATTTCCATCCGGACTAAAAGTTACCATATCTGGCATAGCGCCCACCGTAATTTTTTTAACTTCAGATAAATCTAAAGTCTTAAGTACAACAACTTCGCCATTTCCCTGCTTATCGGCGCCATCTAGAGCAATTGCCAATAAACCGTTATTTACGGCAACGCTATTAATCCCAGCGTTAGCTGCATAAGTTAAGGTTTGCACTTTTGTAACTGTTGGGTATTTACTCATATCCACAACGTCAACTTTGGCACCTCCATCATTACTGGCTACAAACAGCTTTTTGGTTAAAGGATCATAGGCAGAAATTTCTGAAGCGAATTCACCGCCTAAATCAATAGCTGCAGTTTCTTTAAAGCTGTCTATTTTTTCTGGAACAACAGCTTCTACCGGAGGATCTACAATCGGATCATCTTTTGAATCTTTTTTACAGGCAGCAAATGCCAGCGAAGCAATAAAAATTGCACCAAATAGTTTTTTACAGTTCATGGTTTGTTTAATATCTGAACCGCAAAAATAAATTCGAATCATGCTGTTTCTTAAGCCACCTATATTATGATTTAGTTAAGAAAATGTGAAGGAGGTAGAAAATTCAAAACGTAATTTTCTGGATCAAGGGCATTTTATAGATAGAGCGCTACACTCCTCTCGAAATAGCGCTCAAACAAAAAAATCCCGGCAAAATACCGGGATTGCTAATCATTTTAAAAACAGATACTGAAACAAGTTCAGTATGACGACCGATAAATAATTAAATATGTATCGCTCTGTTCTCAGTTGCAGCAAGTGCCGCCTCTTTTAACGCCTCTGTATAAGTTGGGTGCGCATGGCAGGTACGTGCAATATCCTCAGCAGATGCGCGGAATTCCATTGCGATAACCGCTTCAGCAATCATATCTGCAGCACGCGGGCCAATCATGTGTACGCCTAAAACCTCATCAGTTGCCGCATCGGCTAAAACTTTGATGAAACCGTCGGTATCCATACTCGCTTTTGCACGTCCGCTGGCTTTGAAAGGAAACGAACCTGCTTTATATTTTATACCTTTTTCCTTTAACTGCTCTTCGGTTAAACCTACAGAAGCCACTTCCGGCCAGGTATAAACTACTCCAGGAATTAAGTTATAATTAATATGTGGTTTCTGACCGGCAATGGTTTCGGCAACATAAATCCCTTCATCCTCCGCTTTGTGTGCCAACATCGCACCTGTAATTACATCTCCAATGGCATAAACACCCGCAACCGAAGTTTCTAAATGCTCATTAACCGGAATTTTTTTACCTCTTTCTTCAACGGTAATCCCAATTTTATCCAAACCTAAACCTTCGCTGTAAGCAGTACGGCCAACAGCCACGATGCAATAATCAGCATCAAAATTTACGGCTTCGCCCTTTGCATTTTCTGCAGTAACCGTTACTGTTTTACCATTATTTGTAGCACCGGTAACTTTATGATTCATAAAGAATTCCATGCCCAGGTTTTTCTTTAATACGCGTTGAAGTTCTTTACCTAAACTTGCATCCATTGTTGCAATGATAGATGGCAAAAACTCAATTACTGAAACTTTTGTACCTAAACGGGCGTAAACAGAACCTAACTCCAAACCGATCACTCCGCCACCAATTACAACCATCGACTTTGGAACTTCTTTAATATTTAAAGCCTCTGTTGAAGTGATGATCCGTTTTTTATCGATCGGTAAAAATGGTAGAGCTGTAGGTTTAGAACCCGTAGCAATGATTACATTTTTTGCAGTCAGGGTTTCCGTAGTACCATCAGCTTTTGTTACCAGGATGGTATTTTTATCTACAAAAGAGCCTACACCTTCGAAAGAATCGATTTTGTTTTTTTTGAACAGATACGTGATACCGGCCGTATTTTGCGCAACAACATCGTCTTTACGTGCGATCATTTGCGGCATATTTACTTTAAGGCTTTTCAAATCGATACCGTGAGTAGTAAATGTATGAGCAGCATTGTGATAATGCTCCGATGAGTCTAACAAAGCCTTAGATGGAATACAACCTACGTTTAAGCAAGTTCCTCCAAAAGTTTTATATTTTTCTACTACTGCAGTTTTTAAACCTAACTGAGCACAACGGATTGCGCCTACATAACCGCCCGGCCCTGAACCGATAACAACGACATCGTATTGCATAATTTCTTGAGTATTTTAATTAGCCAAATGTATGGAAAAAAGGCGGAAAGCTAAAAGTAGAATAGGGCAATTGTCTTCCACTTACAATCCTCAACGTATAGGTTAAGCAACCCATAATCATAAATCCAGGTTCATTGCTGAGACCATTAGACGATAATCCCGAAAAGTTCAAATATCCAAATGTGATAAGCATATAAATATTTTACTTTAAGACTATAAAATATCTGATTGGCTCAGTTATGAACCAGAGAGGTTATCTTAAGTGATTGGAATTATACATAACAATCATGAGATCTACCCTAAATTAACGTGAGTTATGGGTGTTTGCAATTGATTATCAGATTTTTACAAGATAATCCGTCATTGCGAGGCGGGATATGAGCGAGCCGAAGCAATCTATCATGTAATTTATGATCAAAAAAGATTGCTTCACTCCTGTGCGAAGTCCCTTCTTCAGTTCGCAATGACGAAGTTAAGAGCCAAAACTTACGTTAAATTATATACTAATAATCAACGAATTATTGACGAACAAACAAATGAACCATTTACTAATAAACTATTGACCAATGAACCATTGACCAATAAACCTCAAGCCCCTTGTCCGAAAGTAAGCAGATTGTTATCCGGATCAAGCATAGAGAATTCCTTTTGCCCCCAAGGTTTCGTTTGCAAATGTCCATTAGGGTGAATGCTTTGGTTAGTATCCAGCATCCATTGGTACAAAGCTTCGATATCATCTGTGCGCAGATAAACCTGACCATAGTTTTCTTTGGGATCAAGTGCTTCAAATAAAAAAAAGTGAATCTGAACATGATCTTTTTGCACCATAAGGTAATCCTTAAAATTGTCGGCCCCAATATCTTTAAAGCCTAATTTATTCACATAAAAATCTCTGGTGATTTCTTTATCACGCATTGGAAGTTTCGGATTGATTGCTGTCAGCATATTTTTTTTATTTCAAAAATGAGGAATTTTCTGAAAAGCAGCACTTGATCGAAATCAGGAAATTCAACAGTTAGCCCTAACCCTGCTTAAGGTTTCGGGCGTTATTTTAAGATATGACGCGATGAGTTTAACTGGAAAAACCTGTACAATAAGTGGCTTTGACTTTTTAATGTATTGGTACTTTTCTGCTGGACTTAACGCATTATCGAATAGATAAGTCCTGTGGTTAGCCTGGTCAAAAATCCGACCGAAGCTTAAAAAGGATTGTGATCTAGCAATCAGTTCATGCAGGTGGTATAAACTCAATTCAATCACTTCAGCATCCTCAAATGCTTTAATTGTTGTATCTGATGGCTTCTGACCTATTAAACTTGAGTGATTGTACATCCATTCTTTGGGTAGATGAAGCTCGATGATTGTTTCGGTTTCATGATCAGATTGAAACTGAACAAAAGATCCGGACAGGATGAAATAAACAGATCGGCAAATCTCACCCTGGCGCAAGACCATATCGTTTTTCCTAAATATCTTTCGCGTGGCTTTTTCTTCAAAAAGAAGCAGATCATAGGATGAAAATGAGCCGACGCCAGATAAAATTTCCTGAGCTGATATCATATAAAATTCAGTTATTTGAATAGATGGAGCAACCAGACAATTTATGGATTAGTGGTTTTACTGTTGATTAGATAAGCAATGATCAAATTCGGAATCCAGCATAACCAGGCAACAACCAGGTAGGCTTTAAAAAAATCACCGAACATAATGGTCAAAATTGGCAGCCAGATCCTTAAGGTTACCGCCGCAAAACACGCAGCATAACTGAAAACCATCATTTTTTGATGTTTCACAATTTCGCCGCTTTTAATATGTAAATAAGCCTTTAATGTAGTATAAAACCAAACGACGCCTAAACAGATAAATCCAGCTGAAGAAACCCACCCGCCTGTTGCAAAAAAGCCGATATAAATGCCTGCCAAGGCGCTAAGCAGCACCGAAACCACGTAAGCTTTACCCAATTTCCGGTGCAATACCATTCGACTGTTTCTCATTTTCGGACTAAATTGTGTCCAGCCGATCAATAAAGCTAATCCTCCTAAAATAATATGCGTATAAAAACCAATGTTCCAGAAAGTATTGCTTAACAACGCTACCGACTTCGAACCTAACAATCCAAATTTTCTATCGATTAAAAAGTAAATAGTTGGATAAAGTCCAATCAGCAATGCGAAAGTTGCAAATAAAATCCATAACCCTTTTTTAACCATATTAAATCCCGTTGCTTATTACTAAGCTAGTTAATTTTGGAGAACTAGATTAGTTCCTTATGTAACATAAATGCTTTGGCATTCGAAAAACTGAGAAAAAGCTCATCGGCTATTTTTAGTTTTTGATGTGCACGCACATTATTTTGTATAGCATAACAGGTAATACCGGCGGCCAGGGCAGATTTAACCCCATTTAAGGTATCTTCAAAAACGATGCATTCTTCTTTAGCTAAGCCCAGGCGTTCCACACAAAGGTTATAACTTTCGGGATCGGGTTTAGATTTGCTTACATCTGTTCGGGTGATAAACAGACTAAAATATCTGGCCAAACCATTGCGCTCGAAAACAGCTTCCACATCAATCTTCGGACTGGCCGTAACCACTGCAAGCGTAAGTCCTTTCTCGTAAGCGAATTGCACAAACTCTAAGGCATAAGGCATTAAGGCTATATCGGTTGTTCTAAAACCATCAAAGGTTATCTTTTCTCTTCTTTCAATAAAGCTGGCTAAATCTTCATCAATTTTATAGCGATCTATAATCGTTTTTGCATTTTTCGGCAGCGGAATCCCAGCATAATTACTTAGCCAATCTTTAAATTCGATATGTACATTATAGGGTTCTAAAAAGGTATTCCAGCAATCAAAATGAAACTTTTCGGAATCAATCAATGTACCATCTAAATCGAAAAGCAGGGCTTTTATTTTACTCATTATAAATTTTTAACTGAATTGGTTTACGGGATAATCTCGAAAAGGAAAAACTGTTGCAACTGCGTTTTACTGAAATTATTATCTACACAAAATATCAAAGAACGGTGTCCGTTTGCAAGTTTCGGCCCAAAAGTTACCCCTTCAACGTTATCAATGTGCATATTTAAGGTATCAAAATCGAAAAGTAGTTTTTTGCTGAGCGGCTTCGGTGGATTTTTTGCGAAAGATGGATTATCAATTTCATTTTCTGCACCATTCAGATCAACGAGGTAAAGTTTTAAAAAAGTATGGTCATCATGGCCTTTTGCCCAGGCCCTCTCTAATACCAGAAGCGTGTGATGGTTAACGGCCAGTATTTCGGAAATCCCATTCACATTCCAATCATTATCTACAGTAGGCTTAACAGGTAAAGCGCCAAGGTTGTAGGCATATTGCGCAACATTCTTTTTAGTCGCCATATCAAACTTTAAAATCCTTGTTAAAGCCTTATCATATCCAAAAGCGGCCTGAGGACCATCCTGGTAAAGTGGTTCTTCTAAACTGGCATATAAAGCTCTGTAATCATCCGCATAAGTCAGGCCTTCAAACAAAGCATTTTTCCGTGGGCCACTCTGCGTTTTTGTAAAATGAAAACCTTCCGGCAACGGAAGGTTATCCAAAAATTTACCGGCTGTAGAAATAAAAGTTAAACCGGGCTGAACAATGGTCGTATCACCATTTTTAAACAATCTTTCGCCTTCACTGCTCCAGATCAGTTGTTTCGCAACCGGATTATAACGAACAGCTTCTCCATCTGGCTTCACGCTTTTATCTGTGCCGTATTTGGGGTATTGGCTCCCATTTTCCTGTAAAAGAAAATTAACTCCCGTAATCCGGATGGTATCTATTTTATTTTCTTTGAGATCGATCTTTGCGATGTAAATCCTCGCTGGACTAAATTGCGACGGATCATCACTGATCATATAATATTGGTTCTGTTTTACATCATAATCAATCCCCGATAAACCACCAACAACCGTATTTTGAAAAACAGGGTTTAAGGGCATGACATATTCATCCAAAAACTTTATAGCTGAAATATTAGCCTCATCCTGTTTAATTTTAACATGCTTAGTTACCGAACAGGAAGAGAGAATAATAGCAAAAAGAGCATAGATGATGAAGTATCGCTGTATGAATTTCAAATCGAAATGTTTAGTTTGCAAAAATATGTTTTTTATGTGCAACAATTTATAATTTTTGCCACGGAGGCTAAGATGGGTACGGAATAATCTATTTTGTGGTGTTAGCTGTTATCAGCTGACACACATAATTATAATGATAGAAACTTGCAATTAAGCCTTCTTTTCAAAACAAAACAATCGGATGGTAACATCCGACTGCACATTAAATACTTGCAAAACCAAAGAGTTGTCAACTTTAATATCCGGACGGACGGAAAGTTGACAACTCTGAACTGCTAAAACAACTTACCGATTACGCGGTAAGTAATGTTATTTCCATCAACTACCTCTTCATAATACACATCATCAGGCGAGACAAAATATTTTTCATTTTTAATGGTCACCTCTCTGCACCCTTCAGGCAATTGGTCAATAATATCGCCAATATTATGCGTATTAGCCAGGCCATTTGCGGTATTTAAAACGCCATCTTTGCCAGCCACCACATATACGGTTTTACCTTCAGCATTTTCCTTTTGGGTGTAATAAACTCCTTTGTATTCGTAATAATCAACTCCGTTAATGGTTACCCGGTTTGCATCCGAAGGTAAATTTGGAACTTCGGCACCAACTGGTGGTGTGACCACTTCGTATTGATCATTATTTTGTTGATAAAACAATCCACCGGAATAATAGAATTGGGTTGGCCCATACCAGAAAGGATAATAACCATAGGGTAATACATTAATCCTCACACCTAAAAACGGTCTGTAAAAACTGTAATAATTGTAGTATGGTCTGTAATAAGGTCTCCCGAAACCTACTCTGTAACCATAATATGGCCTTCCATAGCCCATCCGATAACCCGGTCTGTAATAACTGTAACTTGATCTGCCAGAGCGGACACCGGTAGAAAAACCACCTCTGCCTGGTCCGCGCAAAGTTGGCTGATGGGAAAATCCACCACCTCGTGATGAGCCAACTGAGCCGGATCTGCCGCCGCCGAAAGAAGCACCGCCTCCGCTCCTGCTTGGCCGCTGTGCAGAAACACTTTCGATACTCCAGGTTGTTATCATCGCTGCTGCAGCGAAAACAACCAATACTTTATTGAATAACCCATTCATTTTTTTGTGTTTAAGTCAATGAACTATATGACGGTAAAAACGCATAAAAGATTATCCTTGAAGCACATTTAACTAAATTTTGATAAAGTAATGACGAATAGAAGGTTAAGCTATAAAAAATACGCAATACAAAAGAATGCCTCATCCATTTTAGACTATCGACCATAAAAATGCAAAACTCTCTTGCATACCATACCTCTGCCCCTGGTCTTCCTACTTTCGGACTCTTCCATTTTCCATCATACCTCATTCCCTCTCCCATGCTAACAAACCTTTTACGCGCTATATTTTTCTTATCAATCGTTAATCACCTATATTTAAATTTTATTCCTAAAAGCCAGCTCAAATGAACCTTACCAAAGTTTTCAGCCTTTTATTTTGCCTGTTTATTTCCAGTGAATTAACGGCTCAACAAACCGATTCGGCTTACGTGAGAGAAAACTATATCAAAATAGAACGCCAGATCCCTATGCGCGATGGAATAAAGCTATTCACCTCCATATACATACCGAAAAACCAATCCAAAAAATACCCGTTTCTGATCAACCGTACACCTTATACTGTTGCCCCATATGGCGAAGATAAATATAAGCTTAGCCTAGGGAATTTTCCGGCCATGATGCGCGAAGGATTTATTTTTGTTTACCAGGATGTGCGGGGCCGCTGGATGAGTGAGGGTACTTTTGCCGACATCCGTCCACAACTGACTGGTAAAAAATCTAAAACAGCGATTGATGAAAGTACGGATACTTATGATACTATCGATTGGTTGGTTAAAAACGTAAAAGGAAACAACGGAAATGCTGGTATTTATGGTATTTCGTATCCTGGTTTTTATTCTACCGCCTCATTGCCAAATGCTCACCCGGCATTAAAGGCTGTTTCTCCTCAGGCACCCGTTACCGATTGGTTTATGGGTGACGATTTCCACCACCGCGGCACATTATTTCTGATGGATGCTTTCAGTTTTATGAGCAGTTTTGGTGTCCCGAGACCAAAACCGATTACACCAGATAAAGGGCCTAAAGGTTTTCAGTTTCCTATTCAGGATAATTATCGCTTTTATTTAGAAGCCGGATCTGTCAAAAATTTAAAAGAACGTTATTTTGCAGATAGTATCAGATTCTGGAACGATTTATTTAAACATCCAAATTTAGATACCTTCTGGAAAGCACGTTTAATTACACCTCACTTAACTCAGGTTAAACCTGTAGTAATGGTGGTGGGGGGCTTTTTCGATGCCGAAGATGCTTATGGCACTTTTGACACTTACAAAGCTATTGAAAAACAAAACCCGGGTGCCAACAATATCCTTGTCGCGGGACCTTGGTTCCATGGTGGCTGGGTACGTAGTGATGGCTCCTTTTTGGGCGATATCAACTTTGGAAAAACCACCAGTATTGATTATCAACAGCAGTATGAATTACCTTTTTTTAAACATTATTTAAAAGGTGAGGGAGATTTTAATGCGGCAGAAGCCAATATTTTTGTAACCGGCAGTAACGAATGGAAAAAATTCAGCACCTGGCCGCCACAAGAAGTAGAAAGCAGGAATCTGTATTTACAGCCCAACGGAAAGCTCAGTTTCGATAAAGTAGGCAGAACCGATAGCTGGGATGAATATGTGAGCGATCCAAATCATCCTGTTCCTTACCAGGATGGTATTCAGGCCAGACGTACCCGGGAATACATGATAGACGATCAGCGTTTTGCAGCCCGCCGCCCCGATGTTAAAACTTATCAGACTGATGCCTTAACCGAAGATATTACCCTAACCGGACCAATACTGGCCAATCTGGTGGTTTCTACTACCGGTACCGATGCCGATTATGTAGTTAAATTGATTGATGTTTATCCTGAAGATGCACCAAACCCGGTACCGAATCCCAAAAACTTAATTATGGGCGGTTACGAAATGTTGGTGCGCGGAGAAATTATGCGCGGAAAATACCGAAACAGTTTCGAAAAACCTGAAGCATTTGTTCCCGGCCAGATTACAAAAGTAAATTATCCACTGCCAGATATCGCGCATACCTTTAAAAAAGGACATAAAATTATGATCCAGATCCAAAATTCATGGTTTCCTTTGGCCGATCGGAATCCGCAGAAATTTATGGATATTTATCAGGCCGAACCACAGGACTTTCAAAAAGCAACACACAGAATTTATCACGATGTACATAACAGTTCTTTCCTTACCGTTTCTGTATTAAAATAAAGCCGTTACGTATCACCAATGCCTTGGTTCGTGCGCCATGAAACGAAACACAAAACAACTTACTTATCCTTAAAAAATGAAATACTTAAAACTAATCCTTATCCTGCTTTCGGCATCCACAGCTTTCGCACAAAGCGATACAGGATACCCAAAAACAAACTATACCAAAAAAGAGGTGTATATCCCTATGCGCGATGGCACTAAACTTTTTACAGCCATTTATACGCCAAAAGATGCATCAAAGGATAAAAAGTATCCGATGATTATGCAGCGTACCTGCTACAGTGTTGCCCCTTATGGCGAAGATAAATTCCCGGCACGTTTAGGGCCGTCCGATCTGATGATGAAAGAAGGTTATATTGTAGTGATGCAGGATGTACGCGGACGCTGGAAAAGTGAAGGCACCTGGACCAATATGACGCCGGTTATCGACAATAAAAAATCGAAGAAAGATGTGGATGAAGGTTCTGATACTTATGATACCATTGATTGGTTAGTCAAAAATGTGGCTAATAATAATGGTAAAGTAGGCCAATGGGGTATTTCTTATCCTGGCTTTTATACCGCAGCGGGGATTTTAAGTAATCACCCTGCGTTAAAGGCATCATCACCACAGGCGCCCATTTCCGATTTCTTTTTTGATGATTTTCACCATAATGGATCATTTTTACAAAGCTACTTCTTTACTTTCCCGGTATTTGGTGTACAAAAAACGGATACAACCTCAAAACCTTGGTACAATAACCAGATGATTTTACCAAAAACCAAAGATGGCTATCAATTTGCGCTGGATCTCGGCCCATTAACTAATGCCGATAAGTATTATAAAAACAATTTCTTCTGGCAGGAAACCGTTAACCATCCAAACTACGATGAATTTTGGCAAAAACGTGGTCTGCTAAAACATTATGGTGCCATTAAACCGGCGGTGATGGTAGTGGGCGGCTGGTACGATGCGGAAGATTTATCAGGCCCTCTGAACATATATAAAACCATCGAAAAGAAAAATCCAAATGCTTATAATACCATCGTGATGGGGCCATTCGGACATGGCAGATGGAGCCGCGAAACTGGCCACACCATGCATAGCAACGTATTTTTTGGCGATAGCATTGCTACTTTTTACCAGAAAGAAATTGAAGCCAAATTTTTTAACCACTTCTTAAAAGGCAATGGTGATAAAAACAGCGGTTTGCCAGAAGCTTATATGTTCGATACCGGTAAAAAACAATGGGAAACCTTTGATCAATGGCCAACAGAAAAAGCAAGCAAACAAAAATTATACTTGGGTGCAGATGGAAAATTAAGTATGACCGCTCCCCAATCGCCCGGCTCAGTAAATTACATCAGCGATCCTTTAAAACCAGTTCCTTACACGGAAGATTTAACCACTACCCTAGGTTTTACGCCGCATAATTACATGAGTGAAGACCAGCGTTTTGCGGGCAGGAGACCAGATGTACTGGTTTACCAAACCGATATATTAGATAACGACATTACTTTGGGTGGCGAAATCATGTCGCACCTTAAAATAGCCACTACTGGTACCGATGCAGATTTTATCGTAAAACTGATCGATGTATATCCGGCCGATGAGCCGAACAATCCTTATATGCCAAATAAAAATATCACCCTGAGCAATTATTGGCAAATGGTACGTTCGGAAGTGATGCCCGCCCGTTTCCGCAACAGCTTTGAAAAACCAGAAGCCTTGGTGGCCAATCAAAAAACTGGCGTAAATTTTAAATTGCAGGACGTATTACACACCTTTAAAAAGGGACATAGAATTATGGTTCAGGTACAAAGTACCGCTTTTCCGCTATTTGCCCGTAATCCGCAAAAATTTGTAGAGAATCCTTATAAGGCTACTGAAGCAGATTATATTAAAGCCACGCAAACTGTTTTTAACGACAGTTTTATCGAAGTTGACGTCATTAAATAAGCGTTATTACACGCTCGTCTCTGACGAGCGTGTAATAACCATTCGTTTTTAACGATTAATAAAATCTTTCCTGCTTCGGTTCGTATCGCTACGTGCCTAAAGCACTAGTCAAACAACAATGAAAAAACTATTTATCCTTTTCGCACTTGCGTTTAGTATTCCAACTGCACAGGCACAACTGCTAGGCAAAAACCAAATCAATTCACGGGCCGATAGTCTGCGTGGAACACTTACTCCTTTACGCACTTGTTACGATATCAACTATTACCACCTGGACGTAAAAATCGATATCGATCAGAAATCAATTGTCGGAAGCAACGAATTTGCATTTACCGCTACACAGGATTTCACTAAACTGCAGTTTGATCTTTTTGATAACCTCAAAGTAGACAAAGTAGTGTATAAGGGTACTGATTTACCTTTTACCCGAGAATACAATGCTGTTTTTGTAACCTTTCCTAAACCGGTAAAGAAAGGAAGCAAAGATAAATTTACCGTTTTCTATTCCGGTAATCCATTAGTAGCAAAAACGCCGCCCTGGGATGGTGGTTTTATCTTTAAAAAAGATGTTGCTGGCAATCCTTTCGTTTCTGTAGCCTGCCAGGGTTTAGGTGCAAGCGTATGGTGGCCCAATAAAG
This sequence comes from Pedobacter suwonensis, assembly GCF_900111825.1. Taxonomy (GTDB): domain Bacteria; phylum Bacteroidota; class Bacteroidia; order Sphingobacteriales; family Sphingobacteriaceae; genus Pedobacter; species Pedobacter suwonensis. The sequence continues at coordinate 107,493 of NZ_FOJM01000007.1, read as the reverse complement.
ACCACCAGAGTGATGAGGTAGACAGTATGCTCATCAGCATTACTGTTCCTAAAACTTTACAGGAAATATCCAACGGAAGATTAAGAAATACGGTAAATCTACCCGATGGTCACAAACAATACAATTGGTTTGTTTCCAACCCCATCAATAACTACGATGTTACGTTTTACATTGGTAAATATGCCCATTGGCGGGATAGTTATGATGGCGAAAATGGGAAACTCAGCATTGACTATTGGGCACTACAAACAGACAGCGCCAAAGCACGCCCTCATTGGGACGCCGATGTTAAACCGATGCTTAAATGTTTCGAATATTGGTTTGGTCCTTATCCGTGGTATAAAGATGGCTACAAACTGGTTCAGGCACCGCATTTAGGCATGGAACATCAAAGTGCGGTTGCTTACGGCAATCAGTTTAAACCAGGTTATTTAGGTAAAGATTTAAGCGGAACCGGACATGGCCTGAAATGGGATTTTATCACCATTCATGAGAGCGGCCACGAGTGGTTCGGGAATAATATTACTGCAAAAGATATCGCCGATATGTGGATCCACGAAGGTTTTACCAATTATTCGGAAGTATTGTTTACAGAATGTAACGAAAGTAAAGTTGCTGCTGAAGAATATGTAATCGGGCTACAGAAAATTATTCAGAATGATATACCTTTAATCGGTCCTTATAATGTAAACAAAGAAGGTTCAGGCGATATGTATCCGAAAGGTGCAAATCTGGCAAGTATCATCCGACAGCTTATTAATAATGATGAAAAATTCAGACAGATTCTCCGCGGGTTGAACAAAACCTTTTATCATCAGACAGTAACTACTGCGCAGGTTGAAAATTACATTGCCAAACAGAGCGGCTTAAAATTAGATAAAATTTTCGATCAGTATCTTCGCCATACCAAGCCACCTGTTCTGGAATATAAAATCAGTAATGGTGTCCTGTCCTATCGTTGGTTAACTGATGTTAAGGGCTTCGATATGCCCGTACGGGTAACCTTAAAAGCAGGTGCGTATACTTTAATTAAACCAACCAATGATTGGCAAACCATTAAAGTAGATGCCGGCATAAATGCAGATAATTTTAAACACGATCCATTGTTTTATATCAATACAAAAAAATCGGGTTAGATCTCAAAGAAGTCAAGTTTTGACTTCTTCCTTTAGGCAAAATAGAAATTACTGATAGAGAGAATTAAATTTCGTGTTACGCAACTTTTTGAAAAAACCAACGTCTTATAGAAAAAGCTCATTATTTATCTAAAAAAACAAAATCTATAACCATGAAAAAAGTATTCGCCATATTATTAGCCTCTTTAACATTAAGCTTTAGCCTTAATGCCATTGCAAAAGATCAGATCAGCATCAACGCTTCTAAAAATAACAGCGACGAAAGAGTTGTGAAAAATTTTAATGGTGTTGCTGTAGCAGGCCCTATCAATGTAATTGTAACTTTCGGGAACAACGAAAGCTGCCGTTTAGAAGGTGATGCGGAAGCACTGGCCACAATTGTTACCGAAGTTAAAAGCAATATTTTAGTTATCCGTCCGCAAACCAGCATCACCAGTTGGTCTAGAAAATACGAAGGCAAAAAAATAACGGCTTATGTATCAGCAAAAGAGTTAGCAAGTTTAACGGTTAGCGGTGATGGAAGTTTAGTCGTAAATGGAAAAATCAGCACAGGAAGCCTAACAACAACCGTTAGTGGTTCTGGAAATATTAAGGCAACAGCAGATGTAGATAATTATAGTGGTGTAATCAGCGGCTCAGGATCAATCAATATTACAGGTGGTGCAGACCACTCAAAAGTAGTAATCAGCAGTTCTGGCACTTTTGCTGGTAAATCTTTTTCTACAAAAACATTAACCAGTACCATTAGCGGTTCAGGAACGGTGAACATTGCAGTTAGCGAAAGCATCAGGGCTGTAATTAGCGGATCAGGAAGCGTTAACTATACTGGTAATCCTACTGTAGACAAAACAGTTATTGGCTCGGGTAGCGTAAGAAAAGTATAGGATCAGATTCATCATAGAAGGAACGCCCCGGAGAAATTTGGGGCATTTTTTATTCTTTACAGATTTTTTTCTTGTGGAAAGCAAATACAGAAGCTGTTGGGTTACAGCAGTCCCGCCATTTGCTTTAGCCCTGATGCTACTTTAGTGCCGATTCATCGGTAAAGAATAAGGGGCTGCCGCTGCTGTCGGGTTTAGGATAGAAAGGCCTGCCCAAGTAACTTAAACCTGACAGAAGCGGGCACGAACGCAGAGAACTAAAGCGGATGGCAGGGCTTTCGGAACCGATGTACACAGAAACCTGCTTTCCAAAAAATTGTATTTTCAACAGATTCAAATGCCGATACGGCATACCAAAACATTTATCATGATGCAAAAACACATGATACAAAGTGGTATTCAATTCAAAAAAATTATATTCGCTTATCACTTCCTTACTATGAAAAAAATATCATTAGCACTTTTATTTGTCAGCATAACCTACCTTGCCTATTCGCAGGAAGAAACACTCAATAAAAAATACCGCCCTATAGTTATCGCTTTCATCAATGCTGTTAAAAGTGGGGATGTAGAGAAACTGAGCAGCAAAATTAAGTATCCCTTAAACAGAGCCTACCCTATTCCGCCGATTAAAAACAAACAGGAATTTGTAAAACGTTACAAAGAAATATTTGATGATAATCTGGCTAAAAAGATCGTTAATAGTACACCCGAAACCGATTGGAGTGACGTGGGTTGGCGTGGCATTATGTTGCTACGCGGCGAATTATGGCTTGATACCGATGGAAAATTAATTGCTGTTAACCATCAATCGAAGCTGGAAGCAGAAGAACAAGCCAGATTAATCAATGTAGAAAAAAGCAGCGTTCATCCGTCAATTGGCAATTTTGAACAACCGGTACTTGTTTTAGAAACTGCTCAGTACCGGATCAGGATTGATGATCTGGGCAACGACAACTACCGATATGCCTCATGGCCAATAAAAAGTAAAATGAGCGATAAGCCTGAATTAATTTTAACCAATGGGAAATTTAAGCCTGACGGCAGTGGCGGCAACCACAATTACCAATTTAAAAGCGGCGACTATATATACACCTGCTTTATCATTGTAATGGGCGAAAAAGGTGCTCCTCCCGCACAACTAGTTGTTACGACGGCGGGAAAGGAAATATTATCTCAACCAGCAAAAAAAATCAACCCTTTATTGCAATAAATGCTTACCGAAACACTAAAAAAACTTTTTAACCGGGATCTTAGCAAGCTGAAATCTGAAATTGAAGCTTACCAAAATGAGAAAAATCTTTGGCGGACAGGCCATGGAATTGCAAATTCCGCGGGGAACCTCTGCCTCCACCTCGTTGGCAACCTGAATACTTACATCGGCGCTACTTTAGGTGGCACCGATTATGTAAGGAACCGCGAACTGGAATTTTCCCTAAAAGATTTGCCAAAGCAGGAATTAATCAGCATGATCGAAGCAACCATCACCGTGGTGAGCAAAACTTTAGATCGGGTAAGCCAGGCGCAGATGGATAACGAGTATCCGACAAAAGTATTAGAGGAAAAAACCTCTACCGAATTTTTTCTCGTTCACCTCAGCACACATTTAACTTATCACCTGGGGCAGATTAATTACCATCGGAGGCTGTTGGATAGGTAATTGAAGCAGTTGTGAGCGATGAGCAGCCTAACCTGAATCACAGCGATCCTAATGATTCAGGAAGAAATCTTTGGCTATGAAAAATCTTCCCTTAGCTAATGAGCCTAATGCATTAGCACGATGAAACTTCCGTGCTTTTTCTGTGTTTCCATGGTTATTATAAATCAGGTATCTTAAACAAAAAAAGAGGCCTCAACCTCTTTTAATTCGTATTAAAACTGGACCCCGAACAGCCAGATATTTTCAATGTAATTAATCTTCTGACTCGCATGGTCATATTCATCCCAACCTGTGGTGTGCACATTTGTTAAATTCGTGGCACCAAATTTTGTGGTATTCTGCAGGTAAACATTTCTCCAGATATAAAATTTAAGTCCAACTTTTGCCGAAACGCCATAACCTGAAATGCTGAAATGGTTATTTCTACCCTGGCCGAAAAGGCGTACATCTGATCGTGGCACCATTAATCCGCCACCCAAACCTGTTTCTAAAGTCAAGGAAGTATTGCCTCCGGGTGCAACCCAGATATCATCATAACGCTCAATTTCAATATTAGCATAGTTAAAGCCATCAGTATGCTCATAAGTGAGCATATTCTCTTTCACGTTAATATTTTGCCCGTTATAATCGCCAGCCAAGCTTCCGGTGGGTGTGTTTGTAGGCGAAATATTGGAACCAATATGACCATCAATCGTAACAGTTTGCGGAATATCCATCACATACTTCATGTGGTCCCAACCTATTGAAATGCTGTAATTATCTTTTAGAAAATATCCAACGCGTATATCATACTGTGGCACAGTTATTAAACCCGGATTTAAATAACTCCAGCTCAATTTCGATTGTCGATCGTGTGCAGCAACATCTTTTAAAGTAAAATCATAATTAGGCCCCTGAAACCTGATATCGCTCTTGCCGTACCAGGAGCTATTATACCCCCAGTTGAAAAAGAAATCGCCTTTACGCGAAAAATTTCTTCTATGCATAGGGTTGAATAAGCTTTTAGAAGTTGATATACGGTCTGTTGTAACGCTTTGAATTTCTTGTGCCTGCATCCGCTTGCCAAACAAGAATGCCAAAAAAAGAATGGTTATTTTTTTCACGTGGCAAATTGAGCAAAAAGACGAATCATTTACAATAGGTTTAACACTTCGCCGCGGCTTGTCAGGTAAAAAATGACTTTAAAACATTAAAACCTGGTGTATATGGCAAACTGAATAATGTTATTGACCGTATTGTTTGAAAGGCCATGTGTAGCCTGGTTCATATAACCAGCTTCCAGATCGAGTTGCTTCGAAAAACGATAACCTGCGGCAAGGTATAATCTGTTCTGATCAAACACACTGTTATTGATTTTGCTTTTGTTCTGAAGATTTAAAAAAACTTCGTTTTGTAAAGCCACAAAAGCCCCCTTGGTAAAAGCAGGCTGCGTTTTCTGTAGGGGCTGAATCAACCTCACAAAATAACGGAACCGCTGCGAAAATACATCCTCTCCGGTTCTGCCGATAAAACGTTGCTCAACCCTAAACCTATGACTTGCAAATACCGAACTGAGTTTATGATTGTAAATGTATTGTTCAAAAATACGGTGTTCGTGAAGGGTAAGATCGGCACTTCCCGTCATTTCTGTTGTGGTGGTCTGCCACAGATACCCTAATGCAACATTACTTTTGTTATTGATGAAATACTGCAACGCAGGCCTTACCAAAGTATTCCGCACATAGCCCCAATCATCGGCGGAACGGGCTTGAAAGTCAAATTGCAATCCCAATTTATCATTAAACCTGGTGTTATTTAAAAACATAAACCAACCCGAATTTTGATGTTGGGTTTGCGCATATAGCTTTCCTGAAGCCATGATGAGTACCATCACGGCAGATAATAGTATTTTTTTCATAATAGATAAACCGGTTTTACCTGTGTGCCGCTAAATTAGTAGAAATATATGAGAGTCCGAAGTAAGGGGGATGAAAGTCGGAAGTCGGAGGTCCGGGGTCAGAAGTCCAATCGCCTGAATTATACCCCCAGCTTGGCGTTCTTTGCGAAGACCTCTGCTCACTTTGCGGTTAAAAGAGTCGAAAGTCAGGGGACCGGCATCAGAAGTCCAATCGCCTAAATTACACCTCCAGCTTGGCGTTCTTCGCGAAAAACTCCGCTCACTTTGCGGTTAAAAGAGTCGAAAGTCAGGGGGCCGGCGTCAGAAGTCTGATCGCCTAAATTACACCTCCAGCTTGGCGTTCTTCGCGAAAAACTCCGCTCACTTTGCGGTTAAAAGAGTCGAAAGTCAGGGGGCCGGCGTCAGAAGTCTGATCGCCTTAATTTAAAATTCATTTAATGTTAAACAATTAAAAATATATCTTCGTTAAAGATTTGGGCATTAAGGCGTTTTACATCACCTTAAAACTGCGCTTATTTTAACATTACAAAACGTAAAAAAGAACAAAAATGATTATTGAACCTAGAATGAGGGGCTTTATCTGTTTAACCGCACATCCTGAAGGCTGCGCGCAAAACGTAAAGAATCAAATTGAATATGTAAAATCTAAAGGCGCGATCAACGGCCCGAAAAAAGTATTGGTTATTGGCGCATCAACTGGTTTCGGTTTAGCATCGCGTATTACTGCTGCTTATGGCTCTGGCGCTTCTACCATTGGCGTATTTTTTGAAAAAGCACCTTCAGAAGGTAAAACAGCATCACCAGGCTGGTATAACACTGCAGCCTTCGAAAAAGAAGCTCATGCTGCAGGTTTGTATGCCAAAAGTATCAATGGCGATGCTTTCTCTAAAGAAATTAAAGACAAAACCATCGAGCTCATCAAAGCTGACCTTGGTCAGGTGGATCTTGTTATTTATAGCCTGGCTTCGCCTGTAAGAAAACACCCTGATACCGAAGTATTACACCGCTCTACCTTAAAACCTATCGGTGGTACCTATACCAATAAGACTGTCGATTTCCACACCGGTAAGGTGAGCGAGATATCCATTGAGCCAGCTACGGAAGAAGATATTGCCAATACCGTTGCCGTAATGGGCGGAGAGGATTGGGCCATGTGGATTGATGCCTTAAAAGCTGAAAATCTGCTTGCCGAAGGTGCAACCACCGTAGCTTATTCATATATAGGTCCTGCTTTAACTGAACCGGTATACCGCAAAGGGACAATTGGAAGAGCCAAAGATGATTTAGAAGCAACTGCATTTAAAATAGCTGATAAATTAAAAGATATTGAGGGCAAAGCCTATGTATCGGTTAATAAAGCATTGGTAACGCAGGCAAGTTCTGCAATTCCGGTTATTCCGTTATATATTTCATTGTTGTACAAAGTGATGAAAGCAGAAGGCGTTCACGAAGGTACAATTGAGCAGATCCAACGTTTATATGCTAACCGGTTATACACAGGCAACGCCGTTCCTGTTGATGAAAAAGGAAGAATCAGAATAGACGATTGGGAAATGCGTGAGGATATTCAGGCTAAAGTGGCTAAACTTTGGGAAGAAGCTACAACTGAAACCTTGCCTGCAATAGGCGATTTACCTGGTTACAGATCTGATTTCTTAAGTTTATTTGGTTTCGAAATTGATCAGGTTGATTATCAAAAAGATACCCAGGAAGTGGTAGAAATTGAAGGTTTGGTAAATTAAATCACTAATTCATAATATATGTGTCATTCCCAACTTAATTGGGAATCGTAATGCTAGGGGCTTTAAGATTTCCAGGTGCATGGAAATGACGAATTTTTAAAAACACAATCACAAACGGCTGGCCGAAAAGCCGGCCGTTTTCATTACAAATAAAATGAGTTTCGATTTACAGCCCACGCTAGAACACGATTTGATCAAGGTAGTTCCATTAAAGGAATCTGATTTTGAAGCGCTTTTTGCTGTAGCTTCGGATCCTTTAATTTGGGAGCAGCACCCCAATAAAGACCGGTACAAAAGAGCGGTATTCGAAAATTTCTTTAAAGGGGCTATAGCATCAAAAGGTGCCTTTATCATTTATGAAAACGGAACGGATAAAATTGTGGGCAGTTCCAGGTACTACGATTTAGATGAAAATGACCATTCAGTTGCCATTGGCTACACTTTTATTGCGCGTGAATTTTGGGGCAAGGGACATAATAAGGCTTTAAAAACGTTAATGTTCAATCATGCTTTTCGATTTATAGATAAAGTAGTATTACATATCGGTGCGACTAACTTTCGTTCGCAAAAATCAATTGAAAAATTAGGAGGTGTGAAAATCGCTGAAATAGAGGTAGCCTATTATGGCGAGCCACTAAAATGGAATTACGTATACCAGATCGACAAGCTATACTGGGAGACGTTGCAATAATATTTTAGCCATAGCGTTTAATATATAAAAGAAACTGTAGTTAACGATACTTACCCCCACGCCAGCCCGGCAAAACATCTTGCTCTAATCTTGTGTTGTTAACTCTAAATAGAGCGCAACACCGAATAAAATCGTGTTTGTACTTTAGTATTGTTATCTTTGTATAATTCTCCTTTCCACTCACCCTTCAAAAACAAAACAATTAAATAAAATATGGCTAAATCTCAGGCAACATACAGTAAAAAAGAGAACGAAAAAAAACGATTAAAAAAACAAAAAGACAAACAAGAAAAAAAAGAAGAACGTCAGGCTAATGCTAAAAAAGGCTTAACGCTTGAAGATATGATGGCGTACGTTGATGAAAACGGGAACATCTCTTCTACTCCGCCAGATCCGAAGAAAAAGAAAGTTATCAATACAGAAGATATTCAGATCGGCATTTCAAGACAAGAAGACATCGTTGATGAAAACCCGGTAAAAAAAGGAACAGTCACTTTCTTTAACGACAGCAAAGGCTACGGTTTTATTAAAAACACTGAAACACAAGACAGTATTTTCGTTCATGCAAACGGTTTAATCACCCAGATTAAAGAAGGTGATAAAGTTACGTTTGAAGTAGAAATGGGCCAAAAAGGACCAACGGCAGTTAAAGTATCAAAAGTTTAACCGCTAACACGCTATTCGCTTTGCAACTCCTAATTGCAAATACATGATTAAAATTTTGCAGAAAACTCTGCTGCGCCAGGTTTTATAACCACTTTATAATTCCGTCTATTTAAGCATAAAACCTTGCGCATAATTTTTTTCATACATTCATTTTAACTATATTTGATTATGAAATTTAATCAAGATCATAAAAGAAAAAAAGTTAATCCATTGAGAATTGAAATCATGCAATCAATGCTTGCATCATTCAAAATTGAAGGTATTTCCATTTCTAGTGAATCTGCAACCGCTGCTTTAAAAAAAATTGAAGTTAGTCTGGAAAAATAAAATCTATCATCTTTTCCATCAATCGATATTCACCGTCTGTAGCCACTTGTATGGCTAATACATAATTTTTAAATTCATCTTCACCAATCTTCTCAAATTTTAGCGAACTGAAACCAGCTTTTCGGCACATTAAGTTAGCTAAAATCCTTGCTGTCCTGCCATTTCCTTCTCTAAATGGATGGATTAACAGGAGTTCTGCATGTACTTTTGCTATATTGGATATTAACTGTTTCCTATCTATATATTTTTTGGGTAGTTCTTTTAATATTTCCTGTTCAAATTGTTTCATTGTTTCATTCAAAAACCTCGCCGCGGCAAATGGAAAACCTCCTTTGGAAATATTAACGTCACGATATTTACCTGCAAAACTATACAAATGAGATAATGCTAGTTTATGAATACCAAGAATATAGGAGACGCTGAATTTTGTACTCGGTGTTAATCTTTCTGACAGTATAATCTCTGCCTTTAAAAAACCTTCAAATTCTGACAGATTGATATCTGTTAAACTTGTTAATCCTAATTTATTGGGCAATACTTCATTTTGATCATTTGGAATCTGATATTTCATAATATTAATTTAATAAAATAATTTTAATTAAATTAACAAGCCAAGGCACTCCTACTAACTTAGTATCTGAATATTCATAGCTAATTCAATAAAAAATCATAAAAAAATAAAATCTCGGTGTGGAATTTGTACATGATTTACATCATTACAGTACACACAAAGAAAAATAGATATGAAACCTGCATAAGCACAAAAGCTAAATACAAAAAAGCTTATGCAAGCTTCATAACAGTTAAAAAACACTACAAATTATGAAAAAGTTAATAGCACTAGCCCTGGTTGCATTTTTAGGTTTATCCTCAGCAATGGCCCAACAAGTAGATTTACGTAGAAAAATAAGCGTAAGCGGTACCTCAGAAACAGAAGTTACCCCCGATATCATCTACATCGGTATTTCACTTAAAGAATATTTAAACGGAAAGAAAAAAGTTGATATTACAGAGTTGGAAAAACAATTGTATGCCGCAGTACAAAAAGCAGGTATTGCAAAAGAGAATCTAACCATTAGCAACTTAAGCAGCTGGAATTATGCTACGGAAAAGAAAAAAAATCCTGATTTCCTGGCCAGTAAACAGTACCGTTTAAAAGTCAGCGATTTAAACAAATTCAACCTTATATTAGAATCTTTAGATGCTAAAGGAATTGCCAATACGAATATTGAAAGTTACGATTATTCTAAAATCGAAAACTTAAAAAAAGAGCTTAAAGTTAAAGCCTTATTGGCCGCAAAAGAGAAAGCAACATATATGGTAGAGGCACTAGGCGATAAATTAGGTAGTGTAATTGAGATACAAGACGGCGGGGACAATGTAATGCAACCTGTTTACAGAAATTATGCAATGAAAGCTGAAATGGCCGACGCTTCCAGTGCACCTGAAATTGATTTCAAGAAAATCAAACTGAATTTTACAGTAAATGCGGTTTTCGAGATCAAATAAGAATTTCAATAATAAATTAATGCTTTTAAAACCTACCAGAACATTTTGGTAGGTTTTTTGTTACCTAGAGATTGAACACTAAAAAATTAGATATTATGAAAAAATTCATCTACACACTTGCGCTGGTATTTGCTTTAGGCATTAGCTTTAATTCAGCTCAGGCAGCTGACAAACCTGCGAAAAACCCAACAGAATTATCTGCAGAACAAGCAGTGAAACTGGAAAAAATTAAAACCCGTGTTGAAGAAATCAGAGACATGGACAAATCGAACTTAACCAGAGCAGAGCGTAAGGCTTTACGTAGCGAGTTAAAAGAATTAAAAGGTCAGGCCCGGGCCATTTCTGGTGGAGTTTACCTTTCAGTTGGCGCAATCATCATCATTATTTTGTTATTGATCCTGATTTTATAATCTCAAGAAACACATCTATCTATAAAAACAAAAAGCTTTGCAACGTTGCAAAGCTTTTTTTATTAGAAATATCGTCATTGCTGTGACGATTCATCGAAAACTAATCAATCCTATCAAAGCCGGTATACTTCACTAAAGCTTCCGGAATTTTAATTCCATTTTCAGTTTGATAATTTTCTAAAATAGATGCCACGATGCGGGGCAAGGCCAATGCGCTTCCGTTTAATGAGTGGGCCAACTGCGCTTTTCCCTCTTTGCCTTTAAAACGTAATTTCAAACGGTTACTCTGGTAGGTTTCAAAGTTTGATACAGAAGAAACTTCCAGCCAGCGTTCCTGGGCAGCACTCCATACCTCCATATCGTAGGTCATGGCAGAAGTAAAGCCCATATCACCACCACATAAACGCAAAACGCGGTAGTGTAATCCCAGTTCTTTCAATAAAGATTGCACATATTGGCTCATCTCTTCTAAAGTTTCATAAGATTTATCCGGATGGGTAACCTGAACCACCTCAACCTTATCAAACTGGTGTAAACGGTTTAAACCACGTACATGAGCACCGTATGAGCCTGCTTCCCTACGGAAGCAAGGCGTATAAGCTGTATTTTTAATCGGTAAATCTTCTTCTTTAAGAATGACATCACGGTACAAATTGGTTACCGGAACTTCTGCTGTCGGGATTAAATATAAATCATCAACAGTTGAATGGTACATTTGCCCTTCTTTATCTGGTAACTGGCCAGTACCAAAGCCTGAAGCTGCATTAACCAAATGCGGTACCTGCATTTCTTTATAACCCGCAGCTGTTGCATGATCTAGAAAGAAATTGATCAGCGCCCGCTGTAACCTCGCCCCTTTTCCTTTATAAACAGGAAAACCAGCACCAGTGATTTTTACGCCTAATTCGAAATCGATAATATCATATTTCGCAGCAAGCTCCCAATGTGGTAACGCTTTGCTTGGTAACTGAGCAGGCTCGCCATGTGTTAAAACAACCTCGTTTTCTTCTGCAGTAGACCCCTTTTTTACCAGGTGATAGGGCAAATTAGGCAATTGAACAATCAAATTGTGCTGAGCAGTCTCCAACTCATTCAATTGATCACTCAGGTTTTTAATATTTTCCTTGTGAGAAGCCGTTTGTGCCTTAATGGCCTCCGCTTCTTCTTTTTTACCCGTACGCATTAAATCGCCAATCTGCTTGGCAGCTGCGTTAGCTTCAGCAGAAATGCTATCCAACGAAGTTTGAGTGGAACGACGTTCTTCATCAATTTTAATGATTTCGTCTACCAGTTCTGGTTGTTTAAAATTACGGATACTTAAACGTTCTAAAACTTTCTCTCTATTTTCGCGGATATAGTTAACTTGCAGCATTATTTAATTTTTTAAGCAAAGATAATAATTAAGTCGTCATTGCGAACGCAGTGCGGCAATCTCTACACAAAAAGATTGCTTCGTCGTTCCTTCTCGCAATGACGAACACAGAAAAATATGGATGGCAAACTCTTTCTCGTACCAACGCCCATAGGCAATCTGGAGGATATGACCTTTAGGGCAATCCGTATATTAAAAGAATGCGACCTGATCCTCGCCGAAGATACCCGTACAAGTGCCCCGATGCTCAAACATTTTGGGATCGACAAAAGAGTTTTCTCACACCACCAGCACAATGAACACAAAGCCACTTCAGAAATCATCAGGTTTTTAAACGAAGGTCAAAAAATTGCCCTTATCTCTGATGCCGGTACGCCCGCCATTTCAGATCCTGGTTTTTTTCTGGTACGCGAAGCCCTGAAAAATGATATCGCGGTAGAATGTTTACCAGGTGCAACAGCTTTTGTTCCTGCCCTGGTTAACTCGGGTTTACCTGCTGATGCATTTTGTTTCGAAGGTTTTTTGCCGGTTAAAAAAGGCAGGCAAACCAAATTTAAAAAATTGGCTGAAGAGGAACGTACCATTATACTTTACGAAAGTCCGCACCGTTTATTAAAAACTTTAGAGGAGTTTGCGCAGTATTTAGGTGCCGACAGGCAGGCATCCGTAAGCAGAGAGCTGACTAAGATGTTCGAAGAAACTGTTCGCGGAACCTTGCTGGAAATAAAATCACACTTTGAAAACAATACTTTAAAAGGAGAATTTGTAATTTGCATAGCGGGGAAACCCCATATTAAAAGCAAAAACAAATATGAAGATGCTGAAGATTAGCATCAAAAATCTAAACCACAATACAATTTTAAAAATATCATGATGAGTATAGATAGATTTCTGAGTGACGAACAAGACCCAAAAGCGGTTGAAAAAGTTATTGGAAAATTAAACGACCTGCTAACCACAGGCGAAGAACTTTTATATTTAGCCGTACAGAAAAAACCAGCGGTAAACTTGTTACCAGACAGCATTGCGATCTCCAATAAGCGGATTTTCTATTGCGAGCCTGGTAATTTGGGCTTAACGATGAATTTCAAAGATATTTCGTGGAAAAGCATTAAAGAAGTTTCGTTTAAAGAAGAATTTTTTGGTTCTAAATTTATATGTGTTCCGCAACATGGCGAAAATATCGTAACCGAATTTATCCCGAAAGTGCAGGCACGTAAATTACATCAGGCTGCCAATCAGCAATTAGAAGAGTATAAAGAAATGCTGCGCCAGCAAAAACTGGAAGAAAATCGTGCAACAGCCTCTCCTATTAATTTAACTGCCCAGCCTATTGCCGAAATACCTGCTTATGAACCCGCGCCAGAGCCTGCACAACCTGTAATCCAAATTGCTGAGGTGGTAGAAGAGCCGGAAGACGAAACCACGTTAAAGTTGCGGAAGCTAAAAACTTTATACGATAAACACCTGATTACCCAGGAAGAATATGAGGCTAAAAAAGCAAATATTTTAGATAGTTTGTAGATGAAAAACTGCTGTCATGCTGAGGCACGAAGCATCTTTAACATACCCCTAATGTACTACGTTAGCAAAAACAAAGTCAGTTTTCTATCGCATAGAGATTCTTCCTGCGTCAGAATGACAAGTATTTTCATATGAAATCTAAACAAACCTATCTCCTCGCTCTCTTAAGTGCATTCTTACTTTGGCTGGCCTGGCCACCAATGCCTTTTACTACACCGCTGTTATTAATTGGTCTGGTGCCTTTGTTCATTGCACTAAATGCCATTTCAAACGATTCCGGAAAGAAACAGGGTAAAAGAATTTTCCTAACGGCAGGTTTAACTTTTTTAGCCTGGAATACAGCATCAATTTATTGGGTTTATAATGCGATCAGTGCTTATAATGGCCCGCTTATAGCCCTACCGGTCTCATTAATTCCATTTGGATTGGGTGCATTGTTAATGACTTTTGCTTTTTGGTTATACTATAGATTAGGCAAGTATGTAAATAAAAAGATGGCTTATCTGGGCTTGATTTCCTTTTACATCGCTCTAGAATATTTGCAGCAAACCTGGGATTTAGCTTTCCCCTGGATGACCTTGGGTAATGGCTTGGCAGGTATGCACCAATTGGCCCAATGGTATGATTATACCGGTGTTTATGGTGGTTCACTGTGGATTTTATTGAGCAATATCCTGGCTTTTGAAGCTTATCAGAAATTCAGATCGCAAACCGGCTATTTAAGGTTCAGAGCAGCGGGTATCTGGGCTTTGGTAGTGATTATTCCCATCAGCATTTCGTTAACCAAATACTCTACTGCCACACAAAAAGGAACACCAAGTAATGTAGTAGTGGTTCAGCCAAATATCGATCCTTACCAAAAACTGGAAAATATACCACCAGCCGAACAAATCAATATATTAACACACTTATCAGATTCCATCGGGCAAACCAATACCGAGTATTTTATCTGGCCGGAAACGGCTATTCCAAATTACGCTGATGAAGATCGGATCAGGAGCAATAACGATTTCATCACGCTGCAAAACTTTTTATCAAAGTATAAAAACGGAACATTGATTACAGGAATAGAAAGCATTAAAATTTATCAGGATAAAAGGACAATAACCTCAAAATTTGATAACCAACGGGGTATTTATTTTGATAATTTTAACACCGCCATGCAGGTAGAAAATTCTGCCAATGTTCAGTTTTACCATAAATCCAAACTGGTTCCCGGGGTAGAAAAAATGCCCTTCCCAAAAGTATTTTCGTTTTTAGACGGCGTTTTTGCTCAGTTGGGCGGAACTGTTGGCGGATGGGGCTGGCAAGATAAGCCGAGTGTGTTATATGCGCAAAGCGGCATTGGTGTTGCGCCTGTGGTTTGTTATGAAAGTTTGTGGGGCGATTGGATTGGTGAACAGGTTAAAGATGGCGCACAATTTATCGCGATTATCACTAATGATGGCTGGTGGGGAAATACTTCAGGGAAAGACCAGCACATGATGTATGCCAAACTCAGGGCAATTGAAACCCATCGTGATGTAGCTCGCTCAGCCAATACCGGAATATCCTGCTTTATCAATCAACGCGGCGATGTAACCCAAAAGACCAAATGGTGGACCAGAACTGCATTAAAGGCCAATATCAACCTGAATGACGAGATTACCTTTTATGTAAAAAGCGGAGATATTATTGCAAAATTACTGAGCATTACCGCCGTTCTTTTAGCTTTAATTATTCCATATAGAAAATGGATCAGGAAAACGGGCCATGCTTAAACAACAATACGATTTCGTTTTATCCTCCAGGAATACCCTTTTAACTTATGTAGGGCAAATTTCAGAACATGATTTTTTAACCAATAACAGTTCGTTCGGCAGAGGCTCCATCAGAAATTTGTTGGTTCATATTTGCCAGACCTATTGCGCATGGATTGGCGAAAGGGCCTTAGGCATTGAACAGGAGTTTTTACCTTTCGAAAGGTACCAGACTTTAAACGACTGCCAAACTTATTTTGAACAGGCAGATGAATATATTGCTTTATTTGCAGAAAAATTTAAAGGAAATGAGTTGCATAACATGGAATTGGTCAAAAACGGAGCGATTTTAATCGTAAATCCTTTACAGTTGTTCACCCATGTCATTACTCACGAGTTTCATCACAAGGGGCAAATCATGTCGCTAAGCAGACATTTGGGCTACACACCGGTAGATGCCGATATTATCAGATAAAATTATGCAAAAAATAGAAAACCTCCGCTGGTCGATATTACTCTTATTATTAGCCCTAAATTTTAGCTGCGATCAGTTTTCTAAAAGAATTGTTCGTAACGAGATCAGCGATTACGAAAACATCAGCATTATAAAAGACCATTTCACCTTAACCAGAGTAGAAAACACCGGGGCATTTTTGAGCCTGGGCGATAACATGCCCTACATTTTCAGGCTCATTATTTTAACAGGTTTACCCCTATTATTTTTGCTCTACGGTTTATATTTTCTATTTACCAAACGTAACTTGCCGATGACCATGCAAATTGCTTTGTGTTTTCTGATCGGCGGTGGTGTAGGCAATTTATATGATCGGATTTTGCATGGATCGGTTACCGATTTTATGCACATGGATTTTTACCTCTTCCAAACAGGTGTTTTTAATTTTGCCGATATTTCGATTATGATAGGTATAAGTATATTGCTTTTTCAATCGTTAAGAGGTAAGATGATTCAGGAAGAACCAATGGATAAGGCCGGATAATCACATGATTTCTTAACAAAGAATTGCCAGCTTTACACAAACATATTTTTATCTTTAGGTGTTAAACAATCTAAAAATAAAATCCGATTATGAAAAGAAATGCAACAGCCGTATGGCAAGGTTCTATCAAAGAAGGCAGTGGTAACATCACTACACAAAGCACTACTTTAAATAACACTCAATATTCTTTCAATACCCGTTTTGCAGATGGTGTGGGTACAAATCCAGAGGAATTAATTGCTGCTGCACATGCAGGCTGTTTCACCATGAAACTATCTGCTAACTTAACTGAAGCAGGGTTTACAGCCGATAAACTGGAAACAAAATGTGAAATCAACCTTGATCCGTCAAAAGGTGAAATTGTAGAATCGCATTTAACTTTAACAGCTTCCGTACCAGATTTAACACAGGAAAAATTTGATGAGCTGGTTGCAGATGCAGAAAAAAACTGCCCGATCTCTAAATTATTGAATACAACCATTACAGTTGATGCTACTTTAGCTTAAAATGTAACGGTGAACCCCTAATCGTCATTTCGAGCGGAGTGCAACGTAGTCGAGAAATCTATTTAAAAGATCTCTCCATTCCGCTACGCTTCACTCGAGACGACCTTTCTACAATTCACAGTTTCAACAACTACCAGTTTTCAGTTTGTAATCCACAGTTTAACAATCTCAGCAATTCACCAATTAAACAACCTAAACCATATATTTCCCTACAATTGGCATTCTTCTGCCCATGCCAAAGGCTTTGGGCGATACCCTTAAAATAGGTGGCGTTTGGTAACGTTTAAATTCGGCAATATTAACCATCTTTAAGATACGTAAAACCAATGCCTCATCAAAGCCCTGAGCAATAATCGCTTTTGAGCCTTGTTTCCTTTCAATATGCTGGTATAATATTTTATCGAGGATTTCATATTCAGGTAAAGAATCAGAATCTTTCTGATCAGGCCTCAATTCTGCTGATGGTGGTTTAACAATGGTATTAACCGGTATAATTTCCCTTTCCTTATTGATGTACTTCGCGAGTTCAAAAACCTGCATTTTATATACATCACCAATCACACCAATTGCACCGCACATATCGCCATACAAGGTACCATAACCTACTGCACATTCGCTTTTGTTTGAGGTATTTAATAAAATATAGCCAAATTTATTGCTCATTGCCATGTTGATAATGCCGCGGATCCGCGCCTGGATATTCTCTTCAGTAAGGTTAAAAGGCAAACCTTTAAACGCTGGCGCCAATATGTTGTCAAACGCTTCTGTAACCTCTTTAATAGGCACAATTTCGTGCATACAACCAATATTGTTCACCAAATCCAAAGCGTCCTGAACAGAATGGTCGGAAGAATATTTAGAAGGCATTAAAACGGCCATTACATTTCCGGGGCCTAATGCGCGACAAGCCAGGGCACAAACCACCGCCGAATCAATTCCGCCAGACAAACCTAAAACGGCTTTACTAAATCCAGACTTCTCAAAATAATCTTTTATGCCTAAAACCAGTGCATCATGAATCTGTTCAATATCTGTTAATCTTTCCGATTGCGGATACTTATTGCGTACATTTTCAACCTCTTCAAGATCAAATACCTGAAGATCCTCTTCAAAATATTTCATCTCTGCTTTCATGGCTCCATCAGCATCAAAAACCAAAGAACCGCCATCAAAAATAATCTCCGTCTGCGCCCCAACCTGGTTTACATAGAAAACTGGCAGGCTGTACTTTTTTGCATTATCGGCCAGTACTTTAATGCGTTCATCATCATGGGTATAAGAGAAAGGTGATGCTGCGATATTAATCATTACATCTGGCTGCTCTTTAATCAACTCATCCATTGGATTTGATATATACAATGGATTATCGTTAATATTCCAAAGGTCTTCACAAATGGTCAAGGCAATTTTTTTACCTTTAAAATCGATACAGTTAAATTGTGTGGCCGGTTCAAAATAGCGATATTCATCAAACACATCATAAGTTGGCAACAATGCTTTTCTCACTACTGCCTTAACTTTTCCATCCTCAATGAAATAAGCTGCGTTATAAAGGTCTTTCCCCTGCAATAGCTCATTTTTAACAGGGAGCCCAACAATACATGCAATATCAGTACAGGACTTTGCTATTTCATGGGCCGCGGTTTCACACAACCCAATAAATTCATCAAACTCCAGAAAATCTCTCGGCGGGTAACCACAAATAGCCAATTCGGCAAAAACAACCAGATCTGCACCTTTGTTTTTTGCCAATTGAATATTTTCAGTTATTTTTCTGGTGTTGGCCTCAAAGTTCCCGATGTGGTAATTAAGTTGTGCTAGTGCTATTTTCATGTTAAATGTGTCAGGTAGTGAGTATCAAGTAGTAAGTATCTGGTATAAAGTAGTGAGTATCTGGTATCAAGTAGTGAGTATCTGGTATCAAGTAGTGCGTATTGAGTATTAAGACCGCTATTCGGGTTAAAAGAATACGCCGAAATTAAGTGCTAAATAGTGATTTCTAACATCTCTGGTTTTATCGGTTACAATATTAGTGAAACCGTTATTAAAAGTTAACCCGGCCACTATACTGGTATTGCCCGAAATATCAAATTCCCCACCGCCACCAATAATTAATCCGGCGCGATAAAATTTGATGTGATCAGACACATTTAAATTATCGCCAACAACCATACCATCGGTAACCGCATTTTGTTTTGCACTAATATTAATTGAATTAGACAATCCAAACTGACCATACCAGCGTTTTCCATCAGTTTTCACAGTCTTAAGCTTAACAGTTAAAGGCAGCTCTACGTATTGTAGCTTATATTTTAAATCGTAAGCTTTTGGTGCTGCACTGCCACTTGCGGCATAATAAGGTGAAACATTGGCCTCTGTGCTTTTACCATTAACAGAAGTAATAGTTAAGGCCGTAGAAAAACTATAATTTGGAGCAAAATTAAAGTCACCAATCAATCCATATGAAAAGCCCAGGGCTACTCCCTCAGTTTTTCCCTGCTCAGGTTTAATCCAGCCAAAAGTTGGACTTGCGGTTAATCCCAACCTAAAACCGTAACTGGTTAAGGGCGAATTTTGTGCCCAGACGCCGAAACTTAAAACAGATAAAATTAAAATGGTTGATATTTTTTTCATGCTATAGGTGTTTATATATTTGTGTTACATGATGTATAACGTAAAACACTGGCAAATTTATCTAATTTTTCTTTTTGCCATCACATTTATTTCCTGCAAACATAGCAACCGGCCCGATGTTAGTAATATAGAGGTAAACATCAAAATTGAAAGATTTGATCAGGAACTTTTTAAAGGAAAAAATAAAAATGTACTTGAAGTAGATAACCAACTTGCTTCAAAGTATGGGGTGTTTTATGACGATTTTATCCATCGGATTTTAGACAGTAAATTTTCCAACACCGAATCGTTGACCAATTTATACCATGATCAGGCCTATACCGATTTAAGCAAGGAAGTGGATAGTGTTTTTCCAGATTTAAAAGTACAGGAAGAGGGATTAAAACAGACTTTTAAATACATTAAATATTATTATCCAAAAGCGAAGATTCCAAAATTCATTTCTTTTGCCTCAGGTTTTGCTTACCAGATGCCTGTTGGAGATAATTATCTGGGCATCGGTTTAGACATGTTTCTGGGTAAAGACAGCAAATTTTACAGGGCAATTGTGCAAAGTGTACCTCTTTACCTTTCGAGGAGGTTCACGCCTGAATATATTGTGCCACGTGTAGCCGAAACTTATGCCCATGAAGAACTTTTTGCGGAGCCTGATGATAACAGGACTTTATTATCTAAAATGATTTTTCAGGGAAAGATTTTATACTTTCTTGATCAGGTTTTACCCGAAAATGTAGGTGATTCGACCAAAATCGGATATACCCAACAGCAATTAGACTGGGCGCAAAACTTTGAAGGGGACATTTGGGCATATTTTCTGGAGAATAATTATCTTTTCGAAACCGACTATCAAAAAATCCAGGTATTTTTATCAGAAGGACCTTTTACGCCAGGTTTAGGCGAAAACAGAGAATCGGCACCAAAATTGGGCGTATGGATAGGCTGGCAAATTGTGAGGAAATATATGAGTACGCATCCAGATGTTACTTTGCAACAGTTAATGGTTGATAACGATGTACAGAAAATCTTAAATCAATCGAAGTATAAACCAAAGCAACAGAGGTAGTTTACCATTAGCAGTAACCAGTTATATCAAAATCAGTTCAAATATTAACCTAAGGAAAAAATGAAAGTCGGCATTGTATTATCGGGCGGAGGTATTAGGGGAATCGCGCATTTAGGTGTTTTGAAGGCCTTCAGTAATTTAGGGATTACTTTTAGCCACATTAGCGGAACAAGTGCAGGCGCCATAGCGGGATCTTTTTTTGCTGCCGGCATAGACCCAGAAGAAGGGTTAAATATTTTCCTTAAAACAAAGCTTTGGCGCTTTGTACGTCCGGCGGTAGGTTCGCTAGGATTGATTAATATTGAAAATACTGCTTTGATTCTGAAGGAATATTTTCCTGAAGATTCTATAGAAAAGCTAAAGATACCTTTAACCATTGCTGCCGTAAACTTTAGTGAAGGCCGGTTGGTTTACTTTACTAAAGGGCCACTCATCAGGGCTGTCCATGCCTCAAGCTGTATACCCGGTATTTTTAAACCCATCATGATTGATGGCCAAATGTATGTAGATGGTGGCATTTTAAACAATTTTCCGGTTGAACCTTTAATGGATGACTGCGATTTTATTATAGGCTCATCCTGTAACCACCTTAAACCAGTTGATAAAATTACCGGTATTACCAATTTGATGGGCCGCGCAGGAATCATGTCAATCAATCATGATATGGAAAGAAAAGCTAAATTTTGCAATGTACTGATCGAACCTAAAGGTCTGGGGGCCATTAGTACATTCGACATGAAACGTGCAGAAGATATTTACTGGCTGGCGCATGAAGAAGCCTTAATTACCATTAAAAACAGTCCGACGATTTCTGAATTAATTACAAAATAAGAAACTAATCTTATAAATATTTTTAAGAAAAAGTAATATAACTCATGTCTAACTATAATTTATTATTCAGGGAAATTCCTTGTTATTAGCTGAAGATATCAATCTGGCAGTCCCATTATATAAACTTTCCGGTTTAGAAATTGGCTGTGGAATAAACAATATCAAGACTTACCCCGGTGTAGATAAAGCCTATTTATTATAATACCCGATCAATCCTCTCATTGTCCTCGTTTGCAACGAGGATAAACGAGAATGGCGATTGTATCGCCGGGGAGGAAACATTTCTATATGATTGATGCTATCACATTACCAATATGGCACCTCACAAGCCTCATTGAAAACGAGAAGTATATTAATTAGTTTTTAAGGCTACTAAACGTTCGCCCACTAGTACCGGGATTGTTTTGCACAGATTCAGCTGCAAACAAAAAACAACATCTTCTTCTATATTCAGCTGGGCCAAGCGATGGCTATGTGATGATTTGTGGAGATATTTCCTTAAATCTCCTTTAGCTAAGGCATACAGATCTTCAGCTGCCACACTGGAATCGTCAAAATGTTCAAAATTCTGACGCAGATTGCTTACTATAGCACCTGCAAAAAGCGTATCCTCTAAATTGAACTGATCTTTCCAACCTGCGCAAAGCAAAAGCACATTTTTATCCTGACTTTTCAGATAATGACAAATTGAATCTAAGTTTAAGAAAGATCCTATTAAAACCTGGTAGGCTCTTTTCTGTGCCAAATGTAAAGCCTTGGTGCCATTTGTAGTGGTTAGCACAACCGTTTTTCCATTTACTTTTTCTCGCGTATAAGAAAATGGCGAGTTGCCGAAATCATAACCTGCTACAACCTCTCCATTTCGTTCGGCTGCCAATAAAAATCCACTATCACGATAATTTAAACAATCCTCTACCTGAGCTACGGGAATAATTGCTTCAGCTCCGTTATCTATTCCGTAGGTAATGGAAGAGGTAGCCCTCAAAATATCGATCACCACCACAATGCTCTGCTCAATATCGTATAAATCGATCAAGGCCGGCGTTAAACAAACTTGTATTTTTTTCGACATTTTAAGAGATTTATTTATTAATTATTTCCTTTACCTTTTCTTCCAGAAGTTTTTGATCAGGTAGATAGAGTTGATATTTGGAGACGAATATTTTATTAGAAAGTCCCCCTGTGGCATATTTAACCAAAAACTCATTTTTATCTGCAGCAATAATAATCCCAATTGGGTCATTATCTCCCTCAACATTTTCTTCTTCTTTAAAATAGTTAAGGTAAAAGTTCATTTGACCGATATCTTAGTGCTTTACCTTTTTTGTTTTCAGATCAATAAGTACAAAGCATCTTAATATCCGGTGATAAAAAACGATGTCAACAAACATATGTTCATTATCTACAGTTATTTTAAACTGCCTGGCTACAAATGAAAAGCCTTTACCAAGCTCCAATAAAAATTTCTGTAGATTATCAATAAGTTTTTTCTCGAGTCCTGATTCCTTAATTACACTTCCCATAGGGATATTTAAAAACTCAAATACATAAGGATCCCGTACCAAATCGTCAGTACTATGGAGCATCTGACCTTTCTCGGCCAAAGTCAGTACACCGTTTTTATCTTTACTGAGCGCAAGCCTTTGAAATAACGCTGAATCAATTTGCCGCTTCATCTCCCTAAAACTCCAATTTTCTTTTATGGCCTGGGTTTCATAGAAATTTCGGGCTAGGTCATCAGAAACGGTTAGAAGCTCAGCATAATGACTCCAGCTTAGTAAAATGCCAGACGATGTTTGGCTATGTGGCAATTCGCCAGACACTGTCTGGCGAATTAAATTCTGATCTGTTAATGACTGAAATTTAGGATATTTAATATAGAACAAGCGCATCAGTTGCAAACTCGAACGGCTAAAGCCTTTCCCAAATTTTAACTTCAGATCTGCAGAGAGGGTCACTAATAACTCCTTCCCATAATCAGCCCTAGGCTTGCCTTGCTGTTCAAAATCAACAATATAGCGTCCAATTTTCCAATTAGCAGTAATCAATTCAGTATTAATTGCTTTTACCGCATTTTGCCTGGCCGTTTTTAAGGTAGATTCTATTTGATAAAGCAGCTCATAATATTTATTTTCTTCCGTTTTCATAAGTTCAAAAATATTGCTGCTTTAACTTTAAACCTTATTTATAAAAAGGAAACTTAACTACTTTAGCTTTAATTGGCGTATTGCGGATCAAAATAAAAACTTCAGTTCCTTCTTTAGCGAAATCTTTTGCAACGTACCCCATACCGATTGCCTTTTGCAAAGAAGGTGCCTGGGTACCAGAAGTTACTTTACCAATGACATTTCCTTCAGCATCAGCAATTTGATAATCATGGCGCGGAATACCACGGTCGATCATTTCAAAACCAACTAATTTCTTTTGAACGCCAGCTTCTTTTTGCGCCAATAATGCTTCTGAATTGGTGAAAGATTTAGAAAATTTAGTAATCCATCCTAAACCGGCTTCAATTGGCGAAGTCGTATCATCAATATCATTTCCGTATAAACAAAAACCCATTTCTAAACGTAAAGTATCACGGGCACCTAAACCAATTGGCTTAATATTGTATGCTGCACCCGCTTCAAAAATGGCATCCCAGATCTGATCAGCGTATTGATTTTCGAAATAAATTTCGAATCCACCTGCACCGGTATAACCTGTTGCAGAAATTACCACATTTTCAACTCCTGCAAAAGTACCTTTTACGAAAGTATAATATTCCATTGATGCTAAATCAACTTCGGTTAAACTTTGTAACGCATCAGCTGCCTTTGGTCCTTGAATGGCTAACAGAGAAGTTTGATCAGAAATATTATGCATTTCTACGCCTTCTGTATTAAACTGTTGTATCCAGTTCCAATCTTTTTCAATGTTCGATGCATTTACCACCAACATATAGGTTTTATTATCTATCTTGTAAACCAAAAGGTCATCAACAATACCACCATCTTTATTGGGCAAGCAAGAGTACTGCACTTTTCCGTCATATAACTTAGCGGCATCGTTACTGGTTACTCTTTGAATAAGGTCTAATGCATTTTCACCTTTAAGAATAAATTCACCCATGTGGCTCACATCAAAAACACCTACTCCATTACGAACTGTTGCATGTTCGGCATTAATACCTTCATAAGTAACAGGCATATTATAACCTGCAAATGGAACCATTTTAGCGCCTAAAGCGATGTGTTTTTCTGTTAATGCGGTATTTTTCATCCGTAAATTTTATTTTTTATGAATAATGAAGCGATTACAATTTTAACCCCAATTATGGCGATTTTATGCTTATTCTTCGCGGGGCAAAACTACTAAGAAAAAGACAAAATTTTGAGGTAAATTTTATAGGCGTTTTTTAGACTGAAAACTGATTTGATGAGGAACTTCAGGCTTACAAAATTATATTACTTTACTGAAGAGCAATTGACAATAATAACAAATAAAATGTAGTATAAGCAAACGAAGTGCAGCTATGCTTAAGGGCGGAGAAATACAAAATTTGATTTGGAGCGCAAAGTCCGTGTAAAGCCATAAATTTCATCCCGTTTTTCGCTTTTACGCTTCGCTTCCTCGTGCCTTGTTGCTGCAGGGTAACGCTTCAACCGGGACTGGAAACCCAATACAGCGTTTCATTTTTAAGGTTGCAGGATTTAGAAGCAGACACCACTTAATCCGATCAAAGCTATTCGATAGAATGGTTTCAGTTGCTCAGTATAAAAAACAACCTAAGGGGTACAAATCATGTTATGCACTAACCAATTCCTCATAAATTTTTAACATTTTACCGGAAATTAATCGAACGCCATGATCATTTTCAACTGTTTTCCGTGCATTCTCTCCTATTTCTACCCAGCGTTTAGGATTGATGACACATTGTAAGATGGAACGGTAAAATTCATCCGCAGAATCAGCAATTAAGATATCATGTCCGTGCCTGCAGTTAATCCCCTCAGCTGCCGTGGTTGTGGCAATGATGCATTTTTTCATTGCCATACCTTCGATAATCTTAACCCGCATACCTGTACCAGAAATTAGTGGCACAATCATAATGGCTTTGGAGTTCATAAACTCTACGGCATCAAACACCTCTCCCTCTACAATCAGGTTCTCAGAATCGTATTCAAAAAAATGTTTCTGCATGTTTTTCCCGGCGATGTAAAACCGGAGATCCTTATTCAACTTCTCAATATCTGGCCAAATATCGTCTAAAAACCACTCTAATCCTTCCTGATTGGGCCGCCAATCCATTGCCCCTAAATGAAAAAGTGTAGGAAAACTGGTTTTGGTCTTGTCTACCTTATATTTTTCCAAATCGATGGCTACCGGAAAAACCGACATCGGGACTTCGCAACCAAACCTCAATATGCTTTGGCGATCGGGTTCGGAAATAGCAAAAATGTGGTGAAAGCGATTAATCTGATCAGTTTCATAAGCTTTAAGCCGTTGTGCCAGGAAAGCCAGGTATTTGCGTCGAATAAGAAACTTTTCTGAATGCGAAAGGCGTTCCCATAACGTAAACTCGATATTATGCGCCCGGTAAATCAGCTTAGCATTACTATTTGCCTTAACCACATCCAGATAGGGAACCACAAAGAGACCTTCGAACTGGATGATATCGAATGCATTTTCTCTTAAAAGATTTTCCAGCTGCCGGGCAGCGTCTTCACTGTAGTACCGGGAAACATTATAAGATTCGTTAGTGAAAATATTAAAAAAAGCAGACCATACATTTACATCTGTATCTAAATCGCAGGTATGGTATTCAATCTCTTCAAAAACAGGGTCATAAATATCTTCAATATCAATACGCCCTTTTGTTGGGTTAAGGCTAAACAATGTAATATCTGCGCCAAGTTGCAGCAAACCTTGTATGGTATTGTATACCACAATCGGATAACCACTGTTTGGCGGAAAGGGAATCCGCTTAGTAATCAACAAAATTTTCACAACGTGGTGAAAATACGAAATTTCAGGCGTTTTTTGAAAACAGTTCCAACTGCGGGGCGCTCACATTAAAAGTTTTGCGGTGAAAAGGCGATAAGCCCATTTCGAGTACAGCTTTACGGTGTGCAATGGTTGGATAACCTTTATTTTGCTGCCAATTATAATGAGGATAACCTACATGCAGGTTGGTCATATATTCATCCCGATGTGTTTTGGCCAATATGGAGGCCGCTGCAATATTGAGGTATTTACCATCTCCTTTAACAATACAGCTATGAGGAATCTGAGGATAGGTTTTAAAACGGTTTCCATCAATAACCAGGTACTGTGGTGGTGTTTGCAATTTTTCAATGGCCCTGTGCATGGCCAGAAATGATGCATTTAAAATATTGATGCGGTCTATTTCTTCATGATCGCAAGAGGCTACTGCCCATGCCAGCGCTTCCTGTTCGATAATTGGCCTTAACAGCGCCCTTTGTTCATGAGACAGCTGTTTAGAGTCGTTTAAACCCTCCAGCACAAAACCCTTAGGCAATATCACCGCAGCTGCAAAAACAGGGCCCGCAAGGCAACCTCTTCCCGCTTCGTCACACCCGGCCTCTAATAATTCTTCCTGATAGCAGTTTAACAACATGTTGCAAATTTACTGAAATAGCGATAGTAAGAAAATTATTTTGTCCAACATCTTTTAAACATTAATTTTAAGGATAAAGGATTTACAATGCATATCATTAAATTAACTCTTATTTTTTGCCTGTTATGTTTTACGTGTTTTGCACAAAAGAAAAAACATGCAACTCCCGCTCCGCCACCGATTGAACCTCCATCAGAAGCAGATTATAATGTTTTAGAAAAACGCATGGCTTGTTTGTACCGTAATAAATATTCTTCCATCGAGCGATTAAAGTTCTTTCCTTTTAACCAAAATAAAACGGTGATGCTAATCTCTTTTGAACCGCCCGATATCAGCGCCGAGATTATTTATAAAGATACCTTTAAAGATACAATCAATACCCAGGTTAAGAACGAAGTTCATGATGCATTGCTACAAAAAAAACAAAAACTAGATCTAGCAAGATTGAAAGAAAAAAAGGTGTTGTCAGCTTTGGAATTAAATAAACTTACTGATATCCTCTATAACTTTAGTTATACCTCTACCAAAAGCTACAAAGGATTACTGATAGCAGAGTCAGATGGATACCGCTGTTACGAGCCACGAAATGGAATCGTATTTTTAGATGAAAATGGACTGATTGCAGAATACATAGAAATCTGTTTTGAATGCCATCGCAGAAGAGATAGCTCTGAAAAAATGAATATTGGAAAATTTTGCACAGAGAAATATGATCTGATCAGGAAATATTTCCGAAATAATGGCATTAAATATGGCACAACTAAACTGACTGAATAAATTAAACCGTGAGATACAACGAAACCCTTGCCCTCCGGGTGGCTGAAAGACTGATGCATATACCTGATATAGAAGAAAAACTGATGTTTTCAGGATTGGTGTTTATGGTAAATGGCAAAATGTGCATCGGTGTTTCCAAAGCCGGTATGATGGTCCGGATCGATCCAAATGCTTTAGAAAACTTATCACATAAAGATGGCTGGGAACAAATGGTAATGGGTGGCAGACCGATGAAGAGTTATATTTCGGTATCAGAAAATGTTTTAGTCAGAAATGATGAACTTGATTTCTGGGTTAAACTTGCCCTCGATTTTAACCCCTTTGCAAAAGCGTCAAAAAAGAAATAATGAGTGTAAAGCCTAAAAGATTGACCAAAACAACTAATTTATATTAAGCCGTATTTTTTGATTAATTTTACCTTTCTAATCAAATTTTATGAAAAAAGGAGCTGCTCTAGCGGTATTTCTGCTATTTATCTCATTAATTGCTCTGGCTCAAATTAAAAAAAACGCCACATCACCTGCAATCAAAGCAACAAATACACAACAATTAAAGGCGCAGGCACCCGAAGGGCATTATTGTGATTATTGCAACTGAGTTATCCTGAATCGCATTTCCCATGCATCATGAAATCCATTAAAGGCAAACTGGATGTAACAAGCGGAGAAATCAGTTTTGTAGCCGGGCAACCTATTGGTGGCATAGTGGTAAAAGCAGTTAACATTCCGGCAGGTGAGGCAACTAACCTTGTAACTAATCAAAATGGAGAAATAGAATTTAACAACGCCATCACAGGGAATTATAAATTTATTATTATGGTTCCTTCAAATAATCCCAGATCGCGGGTAGCCGGATCACCAATTGGCGGTATTATTGTTAAAGGCGGTAAGAATCCTGGCGGAAATTTAATCACCCTAATTACAAACGAAAATGGCGAAATAGAACTGAATAACCTGCCTGCAGGCACCTATAAATTCACGGCCATGGGGGCTTCCGAAACCGAAAAAAATAATCCCTTATATAAATCAAATCATTCTGAAAAGATAAATCCTTAGTTAAAAACTAAAACCATTTGATTTAAGTTTCGTTCTATTTTTGGCACTATTATGGAATCTTTCAAATCTGTGCATCTTTAAATTGTTACTCATTTAAAACACACATGATGAAACGTTTAAATTTAATATTGAGCTTTGCATTTCTTTCGATCGGATTTCAATCTTTCGCCCAAACCGACAAAGAAACTACAATTAAAATTGTAGCAGATAAAAATTACAACTTTATAGCTAACACAGCCACGCCAATGGCCAACAATGACATTAACAGAATATTGGCAGCAATGCCAGGCAGTCAGGCAGGTTCTTCAATAAACCTAACCGGATCTCAATACGATGTTAAGGTTACCAAAGACAGTATTGTGGCTTATCTACCTTATTTTGGCAGGTCTTTTTCTGCTCCGATGGATCCGACACAAGGCGGAATTAAATTTACTTCAAAAAATTTCACCTATAAAGAATCCAAAAATAAAAAAGGCATGTACACCATTCAAATTGAAACAAAAGATGTAGTAAGAGAAAATTATCGGTTTACAATCAATATTTCTACCAACGGATATGCTTCATTAACGGCCAGCAGTATAAATAAACAGCCCATCTATTTTAATGGATATCTGGAAGAGCCCAAGAAAAAGGATTAAAACTTTGTTATTCTTAAAAAGAATATATTTTATAAAAATAAAATAAGTGACAGATAAATTTTATTTGGTAGTATCCTTCGATCGATCGTCATTCCCAACTTGATTGGGAACCATAAAGAGCCTACGAATGCCCCTGAATAAAAAAACCACTTATCAATAATCTTAATGCAGGCGCTTTAAGATTTCCACAGCGAAGAATCTAAAAAGAGTCGCCAGGCTAATCAGGGAAAGACAAACTTACGGAATACATTTTTGTGTTCTTTAAGAGTTTCCCTAAAACAATTTCAACATCAAAACGATTATCTATGTAAAATCTTAACGTTATGATAGACCCAGAAAACGATAATTATTCGAACGATCCTAATGATGCTTTACGCAGAGAGGATGATGTAGAAAACATCAATGAAATTAGCGGTGATGATACGAGCATTGAATACGATAAAGATTTGCTGGAACAAGCCGATGAAGCTTCAAGAGCCTCTTATGAGTTGAACCTAGATGATGAGGTGGATGAAGATGAACTAGAAGATTAACAAAAAGCCTTTCAGATGCGAAAATCCGAAAGGCTTTTTAAATATTCAGGCCCGATGTTATGGTTCAGCCTTAACCTTATACCCTTTACCTGAAACCACTACTTAGCTTTATAAGTTTCAGGATCGACTGCTGCTCTTGTCCACCCTTTCAAAAATGAGGTAATTTTCTTTACATCATGTCCTACTTTCTTTTTACCGTTAGCACCAACTTCTTCCGTTTCTAAATAAGATGAATTTTCAATGTGTAATACTTTGCCTTTACCATCAAGAATTACGAATACCGGAAAACCAAAACGTTGGGGATAGCCTAAACCAGCCAGAACACTTTCATTTTTATTTTCAGGGCTATAGTTAACCAGCACCGTCTCGAAATTATCGTTGATGTATTTTTTTAGCGTTGCTGTGCTATCAATCAGGTTATGAAATGCGATACACCAGCTGCACCAGTTACCGCCAACCTGTAACAAAACATGCTTATTTTCTTTGGATGCTTTTGCAACCGCAGCAGCAATATCCGCTTTAGCATTTGCCTGCGGGTTATAGATGTGAACACTTTCCTTTTTTGCCTGGCTAAAAGCCGCGGTCGAAATCAATATTGTCGTTAATAAAATAACTAATTTTTTCATGATTTTTAGAATAATAAGCAAAGATAATAAAGTCTATAATTTTAATAGATTATTCGCAAATTCTTTACAGAGGATCAACATTATTGGTCATTGGTCATTGGTCATTGATCATTGGTCATTGGTCATTGGTCATTGGTCATTGGTCATTGGTCATTAATAGAACTTGGTGTTGCGGAAAGGTTTAAAACCATTCGCATTTTTCCATTAATCCTTTTACATCGTCCATTTTACATTTAACTATCTTTGCATTAGAAATGGATTTCCTAGATATACATACCCATAAAGTTGCCACTCAAAATGGAGTAATCAGCATTCAAAGCCTGTCACTAACCCAGGATATCTTTTTAGCCTTGCCGAAAACGAAACCCATTTCGGTTGGTTTACATCCATGGTTTGCTAAAATTGAACATCTTGACCAGCAGATGAAATACCTAAGTGTCGTGGCCAATCAAATCAATGTAAAACAGATTGGTGAGTGTGGTTTGGATCGATTAAGGGGCGAAAACCTGGAGAATCAGATCATAATTCTGGAAAAACAGATCGAATTGGCAGAAAAGATCAGAAAACCTTTGATTTTGCATTGTGTTAAATGTTTCGCTGAATTAATCGAGATTAAAGATCGCTTAAGGGTTAAAGTACCTATGATTATCCATGGCTTTAATAAAAACGAGGAACTTGGCAAGCAACTGCTGGATAAAGGATTTATACTTTCTTTTGGTTTGACTATCTTGAAAGAAAACTCCGGTGCAGCGAAACTGATTCAAACCACCAGTAATTTTTTCCTGGAAACGGATGATGCTGATATTTCGATTGAGGAAATTTACCGGGCAGCAGCCATTTTAAAAAAATGTACTGTAGATGAACTCAAAGCTCGTATTTTTACAGACTGGAATAAACTAAATTTAATATAGCGCTGTCATTCTGAGCCTGTCGAAGAATACAGCTAAATACACAAATATGTCTGATGTTAGCTGGCTTTCGCGCTCTGCCCTGCTTGTAGGTAATGATGGGATAGATAAACTTCAATCAAAACATGTTCTGGTAATCGGCTTAGGTGGGGTGGGTTCTTTTGCCGCCGAATTTATCTGCCGTTCCGGAATTGGAGAAATGACGATTGTTGATGGTGATGTGGTTGACCCCACCAACCGAAACAGGCAATTACCTGCTCTGGCTACCAATCATGGAGTAAGCAAAGCTGCCATTATGCAGGAACGTTTATTGTCCATAAATCCTGAATTAAAACTGCATGTAGTTAATACCTTTCTTACGCCAGAGAAATGCAGGGAAATTTTAGAAGCCGATTTCGATTACATTATGGATTGTATTGATAGTGTGATGCCTAAAATTACATTGTTAGGAACCGCTTTGGAGAAAAATATTCCCATTGTAAGTTCAATGGGTGCTGGTGGCAAAATGGATCCTACCCGTTTAAGAATTACACTGCTTCCGGATACTTATCAATGTGTTTTTGCCAGTTATGTGCGGAAACGCCTGAATAAACTTGCAAACGCGGCAAAAATAAAAGCTGTTTTCTCTACCGAAGAAATGGATAAAAATTCCATGATTATGACTGACGGGAGCAATTTTAAACGCTCTGCTTATGGTACAGTTTCTTACCTGCCTGCAGCATTTGGTGGTGCATGTGCTTCGGTAGTAATCCGCGATTTGCTTGGCCTCCCAATTGAAATGGCCGAACGGCCTGCAAGGATCAGCCATAAAACATTAGCCAAAAAGAAGAAAAAACCGTAAATGGACACATTGTTGATATCATGATTTCGGAAAAATTTTAAATTGTTGTAGTTTAGGATAGTGTAACAACCCGAAGCAAAAACATGAATGATATCAATAACTCCTTCCGATCTAGGCGCCCAGCATTCCCCTCTACCAGAGGGGTGTCCGCAGGACGGGGTGTTGAAAGAGACGTTACAAAAAGATATTATAA
Source organism: Pedobacter suwonensis (assembly GCF_900111825.1). GTDB lineage: Bacteria > Bacteroidota > Bacteroidia > Sphingobacteriales > Sphingobacteriaceae > Pedobacter > Pedobacter suwonensis. The sequence goes on along the minus strand of NZ_FOJM01000007.1, from coordinate 74,716 downwards.
TTAATGGAACAACGCTAAAGCCAGCACCAATAATCAAGTTACCTTATCAACCTCGACTAAAAGAAAGGGCAAAAGCACTTAGGCAAGCTGGGAATTTACCTGAGGTATTATTTTGGATGCAGGTAACCAAAAAGCAATTTCATCAAATAGATTTTGACAGGCAGCGTATAATTGGAAATTATATCGTTGATTTTTACATCAAGCAACTTGGTTTAGTAATTGAAATTGATGGCAGCAGTCATGATGATAAACAGACTTATGATAAACGGAGAGAAGCATATTTAACTTCATTAGGATTAAAGATTTACCGGATTACGGTTGATGATGTAATGAAACAAATGGATTTTGTAATGATGGGTTTGGAAGAGTACATTATTAAAGAATATGGAACTCAACTATCCTAAACTATTAAATAAAAGAGATTAAACCACCCCGCCCTTCGGGCACCCCTCCAAAGGAGGGGAATAAATACAACATTATGCCCCAGCCCCTCAAAATTCTTCAAGCCTCTGCAGGTTCAGGTAAAACGTTCAGTTTAACCGCACATTATCTTACCCTGCTTTTTAGCAGCGAGAATAAATATCGGGAAATTTTGGCCGTAACCTTCACCAATAAGGCTACAGAAGAAATGAAAACCAGGATACTGGAAGTGCTACTTGGACTGGCAAAAGGCGACTCATCAAAAAAAACTGATGACTATCGGAAACTTATTTTACAAGCCTATCCGATATTAAGCCCACAAGAATTACAGATCAAGGCAGATAAAATATACCGTAAAATCCTGCATGACTATAGCCGTTTCTCGGTAAGTACCATTGATGGTTTTGTTCAAAAAGTAATCAGGGGTTTTGCTTTTGAGCTGGGCTTAAATGCCGATTATAATTTAGAAATGAATTATGACAAGGTAAAAGATGATCTGGTAAACAAACTGGATGAAGCTTTAGATCATAACAAACAGCTGTTACAATGGATTATCGACCTCGCCATTGAGCGCATTAGCGATAACAAGAGCTGGAACTATAAATTCGAACTTTACAATCTGATTGGCGAAATTTTCTCCGAACGTTTCCAGATTTTTGAAGATGCGGTTAACACGCTTGGCTTAGAAAACATTGATGAATTATTTAAAAAATACATCAGCATTACCAAGGCAGAGATAAAGAACTTTGAAGAAGAATTAGTTTCGCTGGCAACCGAGGCAAACGAAGCTCTAGATGTAATCGGGGTGGAAACCGAGCACCTGAAGGGAAAATCGAGAAGTCCGCTGGCTAAAATTATTCTTGTTGTCAGGGGCGATTTTTCGAAGATTGAGCCACTTTTTAACCTGATTGATGAACCTGATGAATGGTTTCAAAAAAATGCAAATTTCCCTGAAGCCTATGATACGGTAAATCCAATATTAAAAAAGTTAAAAACGCATTATTTAACCCATTTACCAAACTACAGTCTGGCGATTGCCTTTAATAAAAATCTTTATTATTTAAGGTTAATGCAGGAAATTGCCATGCTTTTAAAAGAATACAGGGCCGAAAATGATAACCTGCTGATCAGCGATGCACAAAAACTGATTTCCGGAATTACAGAAGATGCCGGAGATAACCCATCCTTTATCTGGGAAAAAGTAGGCAACCGTTACCGCAATTTTTTGTTTGATGAATTTCAGGATACTTCTACCAGTCAGTGGGGAAGCTTTAAATCCCTACTGACAAATGCTATGGCTACACCGAGCCAGGATCTGATCGATCACCTGATAGTTGGCGACACCAAACAATCTATTTACCGCTGGCGCAACGGCGATTGGAACATCTTGCACAAACATGCTAAATTAGATGTTGGTGCAGAAAATGTATTGGAAGAAAGTTTAGCTGAAAATTACCGGAGTGCCGAAAACATCATCACATTTAATAATTTCCTTTACAAGGCCATTCCCATAACCTTGCAGAATAAACTGAATGAAAATCTGGCCACCAAACCTGAAAGCATTGCCAACTGGTGGCAAGAACAAAATTACCAGCAGATTATAACTGATATTTATAGTGGCTCTACCCAGAACTTTGCTACGAATACCTTAAAAGGTGGAACAATTAAGATTAAAAAGTTTGGCAAAGACCATGCACCAAATGAATCGCGTTTCACAGAAACCATTTTTAGGGATATTGCATTAAACGATATTGTTGAAGAAATAAATGATCTCAAAAACCAACAGCAATATGCATTAAAAGATATTGCCATTTTAGTTCGATCGAACAGCGAAGCACTACTTACTGTTAAAAAATTAATGGAGCATAACTTACCTGTTTTGTCAGGAGATGCCTTATTGATTTCCAACAATTCGGCCATACAGCTCATTATCAATACACTAAAAGTATTAATTGGTTTAGAAGCACAAACAGCATTATACAAAGCCAATTGTATAGCACTTTACCACACCCTACATGAAAAAGAGATTGATGCCAGTTACTACCTCAACCTTACCAATAAACCTTTAAGCACGCTTACCACGGTTTTACCGGTTGCTTTATGCGAAAACTGGCAAAGCTGGTTACAGCTACCCCTGCCTGAACTGGTAGAGATTTTAATTGAAAGTTATGGATTAAAAAATCTCACCACCAACCTACCTTACCTACTTGCGTTTAGAGATTTAACCGCCTCAGCCGCAAAACTTGGTGAAAAAGGTATTCTTTCATTTTTAACCTGGTGGGAAGAAGATGGCATTAAAAAATCATTGCCTTCTCCGGACGGGGCTGATGCCATACAGATCATTACCATCCACAAATCGAAAGGCCTGGCTTTTAGGGCGGTTTTTGTCCCTTTTTGTAATTGGGAAATCAAGGGCAAAGCCAATGGCAATTTCTGGGTATCTTCAGAAGAAACGGTTTACAAGGACCTAAAAGGCATTCCACTAAAATACAATGAAGAGCTGGCTGATTCGGCAATTGCGAAAGCCTATTACGAAGAGCTGCTTTACAACAACATGGATGCATTGAATATGCTTTATGTAGCCACTACACGATCCAAAGATTATCTTTACATTGCTACGATGGCTAAAAAGGAATTGAAATTATCCAATATGGGCGATGCCATCAATTTCACTTTTGATGAGCAGTTTGATGAAAGCGGCGTGTACGAAATTGTAGAGCCTGTAGTTGTTGAAAATAAGATGAAAGACGCTAATTTCATCAACCTAAATAGTTATCCAACCACAACGCGCCTATCAGAACTTTATATCCCATCTGAAGACAAACACTTAAAGCATTTGGTAAATATTGAAAAATCAGGAAGAAAAGGTTCGTTGCTGCACGATATCCTGGCCAGCGCCAGCACACAGAAAGAAGTTGATGACTATACCGCCAACCTTGTTTTGCAGGGAATTATCAAGGAAGAAGAAAAGCAGAAACTAAATAGATCTGCACTTGAAGTATTGAACAATCCCGAACTTAAAGAAATTTTAGGTAACGCAAGCGAAAGCATTGTAGAAAAAAACATTATCGATGCTAATGGGAAATTGCACCGCCCTGACCGGGTTTTGATTAATGAAAATGAGGTGATTATCCTTGATTATAAATTTACCCTGGAAGAAAGCGATAAACATATTGAACAGGTCAATAATTACAGGGTTTTATTGACTGAAATGGGTTACCAGAATATCAAAACCTATCTTTTCTATGCAGTTAAAGGCAAATTAAAATTAGTATAATATGCAGATTAAACCATTTTTACAGGAAGTTGCCGAAGATTTAGTTGCCCGGTTTGGAAATCAGCTGGAGAACTGCGCCATCGTTTTTAACAATAAAAGGCCATCGGCCTATTTACAGAAACACTTTGCAGATATTATCGGCAAACCATTTTTCAGTCCGTCTTTTTTTACCATACAGGAGTTCTTTGCCAGTTCTACAAGTTATAAAATAGCCGACTTTTACCTGCAGTTTTTTACGCTACACCGCATCTATAATCAACTACTTGCAGAAGAAAAACTGGAAACTATTTCCAGTCATAAGTTTTTTCCGTTGGCAAAAATTATCTTAAGCGATTTTAATCAGATTGATGCCGATTTGGTTGATGCAGAAAAATTATACAGAGATCTGGAAGATATATCAGTTATCAATAAAGATTTCGATTATTTAAGCCCGGAGCAATATGAGTTTCTTGCCCAATTCTGGACTTCTTATTCCGAAGGAAAACATAAAAAGCAGCAGGAACTGTTTATCAAGATGTGGCGCAGGATGCCGAAACTTTACCATAAATACCACGCAACACTTAAAGAGCAAGGTTATTTAACCAATGGTTCTGTTTACAGGTATCTGGCTGATGACATTACCCGTCATCAGGAATTCATCTCGAATTTTGATAAGGGCAAGATCATTTTCATTGGATTTAACGCTTTGAGCAGTGCCGAAGCTAAAATATTTACCCAGTTACAGGAAGCAGATAAAGCGCTATTTTATTTCGATGCTGATACGTATTATTTAGATGATATTTCGCAGGAAGCAGGCTTGTTTCTTCGTAAAAACATCAATCAACTTGGCTTGAAGAATGAGTTTGCCAATCAGGAAAGTTTAATGAAATCTGCTCCGCACCAGGTAAATGTTTTTAAGGTGCAGGGGCAATCTGCGCAGGCTAAAATACTAAATAATATTTTAGAAGAAGATTATACCAGCGCGGAAACGGTCGGAAAAACAGTTGTGGTTTTAGCAGATGAAAGCCTGTTGATCCCCACACTGCAAACGATCCCCACTAACCTGAATGGAAAAGCGATTGACCTCAACGTAACTATGGGTTTTGCGTTATCAACTTCAAGTATTTTTGGTTTGGTTGATTTGTGGTTGATGAGTCAGCTGGAGATTTTACAGCGGGATAAAGTAAGTTACAAAAATGTAGAAGCTTTTTTAACACATCCGCTAACGGGCCTTAGCCAAAAAATGCGCGATAAAATTTTAACCGCATTATTGGAAGAAAATCAGGTAGAGATCGATCACAAACGCCTTTTACGTCAAAGTGGGCTGTTCGAAGCTTTTTATAAGAAAATCGATGATCCACAGCACGTGGTCACCAATTTGTTAGATGTACTGGATTATGTGTTAACCCGGTTATCAAATGCAAAAACACTTAAAAAAATCGATGCGGAATTATTTGTAAAAACTATACAAGAATTAAACAGGCTGCATGATACTTTTAGCAGCCACATCGGTAAAGAAGAAATTCCTTTTGTAATTTACCTTGTACAAAAATCACTACAGGCTATTGCAGTACCGCTTTCAGGCGATCCTTTAAATGGCATACAAGTAATGGGACTGCTTGAAACCAGGAACCTGAATTTCGATAAGGTGGTGATTTTGGGTTTCAATGAAGGTATTATTCCTAAGTCATCCATTGGCAATAGCTTTATTCCAGATTCTATACGTCGTGTTTACGGCCTGCCGGTTCTTGAAAATCTTGATGCTATTTCAGCCTATATGGTCTATCGTCTATTACAACGCGCAAAGAATATCAATTTTGTCTATAATAGTTTAACCGACGAATCTACTTCAGGTGAAGCCAGCAGAATTTTAAAGCAACTGGAGTACGAAAGTGGTTTCGATTTTACCTATAATGAACTTAATCTGGAAGTAAAAACCGAGCCTTTTAAGGAAGTAAAAATCGAGAAAACCAGTAACGCCTTTATTCAGGAAACACTTCAAAAATACCTGGATAAAAAGAAGGTGCTATCCCCTTCTGCACTTACCCAATACATTTCTAATCCCATAGATTTCTTTTTCAATTACATTGCGGGTATTAAAGAACCTAAAGAGATCAGTGCAGTGGTAGAAGCCAACGAAATCGGTTCCATTCTGCACAAAGTGATGGAGTATTTTTACGAGGATCTAAGGTCTGCTGAAATTACTGCAGCGCATATCAAAGAGAAACGTAAACAGGTACCAGCATTGATCCAAAAAGCATTCAATGCTGTCATGTTCAAAAACCCTGACATGATCATGGAATACAAAGGCATGCAAAAGGTTATTTTATCTATTGTAGAGGCTTATGTAAATATCATTTTAAATCAGGACGAAGCACAAACCCCATTTATGATCATTAGTCTTGAACAAAAGGTAGAGGCCGAGATCAGTTTCCCGTTACGAGGAAAAGAAGCCAGTATCAAAATCTTTGGCTTTATTGATCGTGTGGATGTTAAAGATGGCGTGACGAAAATTATAGACTATAAAACTGGCAGCGACAAACTCACGTTTAAAGATATTCCCGAGTTGTTCAACTCTGATGGCAAACATATCAATAAAGCACTGATCCAAACCTTATTATACACCTATGCTTACGAACAGTTCTCGGGCAAAAGTTTTGTAGAACCAAATCTGTATGTGGTAAAAACCATGAGTGTAGACGGCGTATGGTTTAAATCGGGCAGGCAAACGCTATCAGGAGCTTATTTGGAAGAGATTAAACCGGAATTTCTTGATGAATTAAGAAAAAAGCTGACCGAACTCTTCGAAGCTCCCTATTTTGTGGCCAGCAAAGTTGAGGAAAACTACAAATATTCTATTTATAAAACTTTGTTTGGGAAATAGTTGCAACCGCAAAGAAATGAAGTAAACCGCAAAGAGCGCTAAATCCAAAGTAAAATAACCACCGAGCACACTGAGGAAGAAGCACAGCGTACACCGTGTTGAATTGAAATATTAGCTTAATGATCTCTGTGTTCTCTGTGGTAAAACAAACTTTGCATACTTTGCAGTAATCTCTTAAATTTAAAAATGCTAACTTTAAATTTCACCAATTTTCCTATACTCGAAACCGAGCGCCTAATTCTTCGCGAACATGACCTTAACGATGCCGAGGCTCTCTTTAACATGCGTACGAATGAGACCGTAATGAAGTATATTGATAGGGAAAGACCAAAAGATATTTTTGAAATTAAAGATTTTATTTCCCGTTTTAGAAATGGCTACGAAAATGGGGATAACCTGGCCTGGATAATAGCCTTAAAAGATGAGCCGGGGCAAATGATTGGTTCTATCGGATATTGGCGTACCGACTTCGCCAACCATAGGGCAGAGATTGGTTATATGCTACATCCTAATTATTGGCGGCAGGGAATTATCTCTGAAGCCTTGAAACGAACCATCGATTTTGGATTTAATGAAGTTAACCTGCATACCATCAGTGCAAATATTAATGTAGAAAACGATGCTTCCAGACAGATGCTGATCAAACATGGCTTTAAAAAGGAAGCACATTTTAAACAAGATTATTATTTCAGAGGCCGGTTTCTTGATAGTGAAATTTATGGATTATTGAATCCAAACCACTAGTGCTAAATAATGTAGTCGTCATCATGGCTGAAATGAAGGACGCACAGTAACTTTAGCTTCGCTGCCCACTTCATGGTTCGCTACCTCATTGCAATCCGCTCCAAATAACTGCAGTGCAAGAGGTAGTTATTTCGTAAAAAGTACCAATATTAATACAAAAAAGCCCAACAAAAACGGAATTGCCCAATAATATTTCCTCATTACAGGAATTATTAAAAAAATCGGTTAAAAAAACATCAACTAATTAGACAAAACACTTATAATTATTACAAAACATAGGCATTTTAGCCTTTGGTTTCAAAGCGATTAATAATTATATTTGCCACCGTTATTAAAATTTACAATGAGAGAAATCCAATTTAGAGAAGCACTTCGCGAAGCCATGAGCGAAGAAATGCGTAAAGATGACCGCGTTTTTTTATTAGGTGAAGAAGTAGCAGAATATAACGGTGCATACAAAGTAAGTCAGGGTATGCTTGATGAATTTGGCGCAAAACGAATTATCGATACCCCGATTGCCGAATTAGGTTTCGCAGGTATTGCAACTGGTGCAGCTACAGCTGGCCTTATTCCAATTGTAGAGTTCATGACATTTAACTTCTCTTTAGTTGCGATCGATCAGATCATCAACGGAGCGGCTAAAATCTTATCAATGAGCGGTGGTCAGTTTTCATGCCCTATGGTTTTCCGTGGTCCAACCGGTAACGCAGGTCAGTTAGGTGCGCAACACTCTCAAAATTTCGAGAACTGGTATGCTAACACACCAGGTTTAAAAGTAGTGGTTCCGGCTACTCCTTACGATGCAAAAGGTTTATTAAAACAATCAATCCTTGATCCGGATCCGGTTATTTTTATGGAATCGGAAGTGATGTATGGCGATAAAGGCGATGTTCCTGCAGAAGAATACTATATCGAACTTGGTAAAGCTAAAGTAACCAAAGAAGGCACAGATGTAACCATTGTAACTTTTGGTAAAATGTTAACACGTGTGGTAAATCCTGCTGTAGAAGAGTTAGCCAAAGAAGGAATTAACGTTGAAGTGATTGATTTACGTACAGTACGTCCTATTGATTATGCAACCATTATCGAATCGGTTAAAAAAACAAACCGTTTGGTTGTGGTAGAAGAGGCTTGGCCGTTAGCGTCCCTTTCCGGTGAGATTGCCTTCATGGTACAAAAACATGCATTCGATTATTTAGATGCACCAGTTCTACGTATTACCTGTGCAGATGTTCCACTTCCATATTCACCAACTTTAATTGCAGCGAGTCTACCAAATGCAGAACGTGTTGTTAAAGCGGTAAAAGAAGTAATGTACGTTAAAAAGTAGAATATCATCCGATAGTTTATTGGTTCTGAGCATAACGAAGAACCTATTTAGATATAAATCCTCCAAGCAACTTGGGGGATTTTTTTTTTACAGTAACATTAAAATATCAAATCATCCCAACTTATTAACCAGTTTAAGGAATAATTCTTTGCGTTTAAAAAAAAATGATTTATTTGTGCAACCAAAAAAGCGCTTATGAAAACTATTAAAATTTGTGTTGCACTTTGCTTATTCATCCTAACTATCAATGAAAATCTATTTGCTGCTAACAAATTAGTAAATCGTTTTTCCAATACGCAAGCGTCTGAAGTTTATGCCCTTATAGAACGTATTTTGCCTGGTAATTCAAACTCCTTCCTAATCGAAACTATTGCTGATAAGAAAGGGGTTGATAGTTTCTATTTAGCTAGTCAGGATGATAAAATTTTAATTAAAGGAACTAATGCTTTATCGATAGCTAAGGGCTTAAACCATTATCTTAAAACATATTGTCATACATCAATAACATGGTATGCGAATGATAAAATCGAAATTCCAAAACAATTCCCAAAAGTTTCAAGTCCGGTTGCCGAAGTTTGTAGATTCGAAAATCGGTTTTTCTTAAATTATTGCACATTCGGCTATACTACTTTATGGTGGAAATGGAGAGATTGGGAGAGACTAATTGACTGGATGGCACTGAACGGTATAAACATGCCTCTTGCGATAACCGGCCAAGAATATGTCTGGCAGAAGGTATGGAAGAAATTTGGCATGACGGAGGCCCAAAGCAGGGCATTTTTTACTGGTCCATCTCACTTGGCATGGCAAAGAATGGGCAACCTGGACAGGTGGTTAGGCCCATTGCCACAAAGTTTTATCGATAATCAATTTGAGCTTCAGAAACAGATCTTGAAAAGAGAGCGTAGCTTCGGAATGAAACCAGTTCTTCCTGCTTTCGCGGGCCATGTTCCATTTGACTTAAAACAAAAGTTCCCAAATATTAAGTTAACAAACCTGGGTTCGTACGATACAGGGAAACAAAATGATGCCTATTTTCTAGATCCGATGGATCCGTTGTTTATTAAGATACAGAAAGCATACCTGACAGAACAACAGAAGTTATTTGGAACTGACCACTTTTACGGTGCTGATCCGTTTAATGAGATGGATCCGCCAAGCTGGAAACCAGGCTATTTAGCAAATGTTGCAAGAACCATTTATAGTGGAATGAAAGCGGTTGATAAAGATGCGGTTTGGATCCAAATGGGTTGGACTTTTTATTATGACCGAAAGCATTGGAACAATCCTACTTTAGAAGCTATGATAAAGGCGGTACCGAAGAACAAAATGATAATTTTAGAATATTTTGGAGAGAAGGCAGAGTTATGGAGAACAACAGATGCCTTTTTTGATGCTCCTTATATTTGGTGTTATCTGGGAAATTTCGGCGGAAATACTCAGTTAGCAGCTCCATTATTGAAAGTATCAAAGCTTCTTCCAGCTGCCGAAAAAGATCCAAACAAAAGACAGATGGCAGGTATTGGAACAACACTTGAAGGTTTCGGAGTGAACGATTTTATGTTTGAATGGTTATTTGACTATGCATGGAATGCTGATGCAGAAAATACAACAAAGTGGATTAAAGATTACGCAAACAGCCGCACCGGAAATAAAGATGAAATTATTGAAGCAGGTTGGGCTAAATTACTTCCATTGATTTACAACAGCCAGGTATCTGGAGTTGGTCTGGGCAATATCATCCAATCCAAACCGATGTTAAAAAGAAATGGATCATACTCTTCTTTAAGCAGTTATGATTATTCAGCACTAGCCTCAATTTTACCAGTTTTCCTAAAAGCAAATGAAGAGTCGAATAGGAACGCTCGCTTTGAACGTGATTTGGTTATGCTAGAAAAACAGGTACTGGTAAATTTAGCATTATCATTTAGAGATACCATTGCAAAGGCATACTACGCAAAAGACGAAAAATTATTTAACCAATACACAAAACATTTTTTATCACTATGTGATGATGTGAATAGCTTGACGGCAACGCAAAGCGAATTAATGCTTGGAAAATGGATAGACGATGCCAGGAGCTTCGGAAAAACTGATGAAGAGAAAAATTACTACGAAAAAAGTGCAAGGGTACTCGTTACAACCTGGGGTGGCGAAGGAAATGGAATTACAGATTATGCAGCAAAAGATTGGTCAGGTTTAATAGCCACTTACTATAAACCAAGGTGGGAACTATTTTTCGATGAATTAAGAAAGACTATTAAATCAGGAAATGAACCCGACATGGCTAGTTTCGACAAAAAGCGTGCAAAATTTGATTGGGAATGGACCGATAAAAATCACAGTACGCAATCTTTTTCTCCAACCCGCGCTCCGAACGCTATTAAAGTTTGTGAAGATTTATATAAAAAATGGATACCATATCTTTAAATTGAACAGGGTTTAAATAAAACCGCCTACAGGATGATGGAGAAAACAGAACCAAAAACCATCGACGAATATATTGCACTATTTCCAATAAAAACGCAGGAAATGTTACAGCAGATTCGAAAAAGCATACAAAATGCAGCACCGGATGCAGTGGAAGTAATCAGCTATAAAATGCCGGCCTTTAAGCAAAACAAGGTTTTGGTATATTTTGCTGCTTATGAAAAACATATTGGCTTTTATCCCACTGGTGATGGAATCGAGGCCTTTAAAGCTGAATTTTCCGACTTTAAATGGAGTAAAGGTGCTGTTCAGTTTCCTTTGAATGAGCCTTTACCTTTAGACTTAATTACCAGAATCACAAAATTTAAAGCGGAAAAAGATTTGGAAAAAGTAAAAAAATAAAATCATCAAATGATAGGCTACCTTATTAGCAAATTGGATAGCGGCCTGTTAGCACGATGGTACAATGTTTAAGGCGCTGAAATATATACACGATGACGATCATTAATCACATCAAGATTATTATTCTTAACATGTTCCCTTGCAACCATAACATGATATTGAAATATTGATTACCCGAAAAATATCTTTTATTTTTTTCGCCTATTTTTCTTCTCGTTAGTCTTCACAGCATTTTCAGTATCTAAATAATCTTTTCCTGTTTCCGACTTTATCCAGGCATACCTGGCGGTCACGCAATGAGGGCAAAAATATTTTTTAATAGGAAGGAAAAAAAGTAGATTTTTTATTAACCAAGGCCTGGGTATTTGATAGTGATATGGTGTGTTGCATTTCCAACATCGGGGATATAAATTAGACATCAATTTTTAAAGTTATATATTCGGTTAGCCCGATTTGGAAAAACAAATACTGTGCCAATAGTAGAATCGCGTTAAAAGATCTTAATCATATCTATCTAAACTGTTTTTTATACAACTGAACTTTTCCACTACTGTTCGTGGAAAAATTGGTCTCAAAAATCCCGCAAATCCTGATTAGCTTTGCTACCTTAATTTAGGATATGTTAACTCACCATAAAATAATTGCAGCCGAATTAAAAGTTGCAGAAAAACAAATAACTGCAACCATAAATCTATTAGATGAAGGCGCAAGTGTTCCGTTTATTTCTCGTTACCGTAAAGAGGCGACCGGCAGCTTAGATGAGGTCGAGGTGGCCGCAATCCGCGATCGGGTTTTGCAATTACGTGATTTGGACAAACGCCGCGAAGCGATTTTAAAATCGATGACCGAGCTAGGCAAGTTAACACCCGAACTTGAGGAACAGATTAACCAGGCGGAAACCATTTCGCTTCTTGAAGACATTTACCTGCCTTATAAGCCGAAACGTAAGACACGTGCATCGGTTGCAAAAGAAAAAGGATTAGAACCTTTGGCTTTACAAATTCTCGAACAGCGCAACTTTGACCTTGCTGCTGAAGCCAATAAATTTGTCGATCCCGAAAAAGCAGTGAATTCGGTTGATGAAGCTTTAGCTGGCGCAAGAGATATTATTGCCGAGATGATCGCTGAGAATGCAGAGGCGCGCAACAAAATGCGGACTTATTTCCAGGAAAAGGCTGTTTTTAAATCAGAAGTAATCAAAGGCAAAGAAGAGGAGGGTATTAAATATAAGGATTATTTTGAATGGAGTGAGCCGGTTAAAACAGCCGCATCCCACCGTGTTCTGGCCATGCGCCGGGGCGAAAAAGAGCTGATTTTAAGACTAGATGCACTTCCACCGGTTGAAGAGGCCATCTCTATCCTCGAAAACCAGTTTATTGCAGGCAATAATTCGGCTTCCAAACAGGTACAGCAAGCTTTAGAAGATGGCTACAAGCGCTTACTTGAGCCTGCCATGGAAACAGAATTGCGTGTTTTTACCAAACAAAAAGCAGATGAAGAAGCCATCCGCGTTTTTGCCGAAAATGCACGCCAATTGTTATTGGCAGCTCCGATGGGACAAAAAAATGTCATGGCTATCGATCCAGGATTCCGTACCGGTTGTAAGGTGGTTTGCTTAGATAAACAAGGCCAGTTGTTAGAGAATACAGCAATTTATCCGCATACCGGACAGGGAAATGTGAAAAACGCCGAATTTACTATCCGGCAACTTTGCGAAAAGCACAATATTGAAGCTATCGCGATTGGTAACGGCACTGCCGGAAGGGAAACTGAAGCTTTTGTCAGAACATTAAATCTACCTAATATTACCATAGTGATGGTTAACGAAAGTGGTGCTTCAATTTATTCGGCATCAGAAGTGGCCAGAGAAGAGTTCCCTACGCATGACATTACCGTGCGTGGAGCCGTTTCAATTGGTCGCCGTTTAATGGATCCGCTGGCCGAACTGGTTAAAATTGATCCAAAATCCATCGGCGTTGGCCAATATCAGCACGATGTTGATCAGAATAAATTGCAGGCAAGTTTAGATGATACCGTAATCAGTGCGGTAAATGCGGTGGGAGTAGAATTAAATACCGCTTCAAAACAGATCTTAGCATACGTTTCCGGCTTAGGGCCAACTTTAGCGAAAAATATTGTTGATTATAGGAATACCCATGGTGCTTTTAAAAACCGCGAAAGTTTAAAAAAGGTACCGCGGTTAGGTGATAAAGCTTATGAGCAGGCTGCGGGTTTCTTACGTATCCGCAATGCCGAAAATGTTTTGGATACCAGCGGCGTACACCCTGAACGTTATGCAGTAGTAGATCAAATGGCTAAAGACCTTGGCACTACGGTATCTGCTTTAATGAAAGATACGCAATTGCAAAAACAGATTAAACTACAGCAATATGTTACAACCGAAATCGGTTTACCAACATTAACAGATATTTTAAAAGAATTGGCAAAGCCGGGCCGTGATCCACGCGAACAGTTTGAGGCTTTTAATTTTACCGATGGGGTGAATGAGATTTCTGATTTGAGAATAGGGATGAAACTTCCAGGCATTGTAACCAACATTACCAATTTTGGAGCTTTTGTTGATATTGGCGTACACCAGGATGGCTTGGTACACACCAGTCAGCTGGCAAACCGTTTTGTCGCTAATCCAAATGACGTAGTAAAGGTGCACCAAAAAGTCGAAGTTACGGTGATGGAAGTTGACGTAGCCCGTAAAAGGATTTCGTTGTCAATGAAGACTGAGGCTAATCCGAAGTCAGAAGCCCGGAATCGGGAGCCGAAGGAGCAGAAGCCTAAGCAGAATTTCAAATCAAATAATAATAACAAACCAAACTTCAAGCCGCGTAATGAACCAAAAGATGCTGATGGCGATTTACAGGAAAAATTGGCAAAACTGAAAGGGATGTTCAAATAATTTAGTTACTGAGCGGCACAGTCAAGCTTGTGCCGCTTCAGTTAGAGAATTACTGGAGCGCAATTAATAATCGAACTGGTGGGTATAATCTTTATTAACATCAACGGTAACCCCATCATCATTGGTAACCACTTTGCCATCAATCTCCGCTTTATAACTGATCTGATAACTGGCATTAAAGTTAATACACTGCGCACTTGCACTAATCACATCAACTGGCAATATGGTCTCTATTACATAGGTTTTGGTACTCCCCGTAAAATCGTCTTTACCTAAAGAAATAGCAGCCTCATTGTTTCTGGTTACGCCATTTACCTTCCAGATGGTTTTAGTGCCTTTAGTATCACCGCCTACAATTACGAAAGAAACGTAATCGTCTGTTGCATTCACACCGTTTGCAGTAATGGTAAATTTTGCAGTTTTACCACTTTTTGAAGGAGTTGTTTCTGAATCCTTTTTACAAGAAAACAGTAGCGAAAAAACAAGAGCAAGAGATAATAATGTTGAAATTTTTTTCATAGGTTTTTAGTCTTTTTCTTAGCATTTATGCCAATTAAGTGCCAAGACTAATAACTATAATTAAAATACTCTGTTCCCGGTAAACGGAACTACCTGTTTTTAGGTAGTTTTTCGATAACATCTTATTATTTAATGTTTGTTATGACATACAATGTCCTAAAATTACAGTTGCGAAAAACGGATTTACAATTACTATCCCAGGCTCAACAGCTGCTAAAAGGTTTAAATCTGCCATGCGAATTGAATAATTACCCGTTCTGTTTGATTTTTAAACTACAACCTCGCAAACTTATCACGAAGCTCTAATCTTTTTTTAGGTAAACTATCAGGATAGTTTTTCTGAATAAAAGCAATCATTGCTTCCCTTACATAGCACCTTAAATCAAAAGCCCTCGACGAATTCGAAGCACTCATCAAAAAACGAACCTCGATGGTTCCGTCTTTAATACTGTCGGTAACCTGTACAACATTTACCCTTTTATCCCACAAAGGATTTTCATTCAACAATCTTGTTAATTCCTGTCGCATTGGTTCAATCGGAATCGTATAATCAAGGTATAAAAAAACTGTTCCGAGCAGATCAGCCGAAACACGTGTCCAGTTTTGGAATGGCTTTTCGATAAAATAGGTAATTGGCAGAATTAAACGCCTTTGGTCCCAGATATTAACGACTACATAGGTTAATGTAATTTCTTCTACCTTACCCCACTCCCCTTCCACAATCAATACATCATCAATTCTTATCGGCTGGGTAAAGGCAATCTGAAAACCGGCCAATAAATTACCAAGCGATTTCTGTGCTGCAAAACCGATGATAATCCCTCCTATACCAACGCCTGTAAGCAGCCCCGCCCCGATTTTTCGCATGCTTTCAAAACTCAACAGAATAATAGCAATAGTAACCAAAATAATAAGTGAAACAATAAACTTTCGCACAAACTGCAACTGTGTTCTTATCTTACGCTCTTTTAAATTATTTTCTTTGTTTAGATCATATTTCAGGTAAAAATAGTCTTCTAAAACGTTAATGGCCCGCACCAAAATCAGCGCAAAAATAATTGTGAGGGCGATTTCCAATGCCTTGCTTATTGGAAGGCGGTAGGCTGGCGGCATCTCCATCAGCGTTAGGGAAAAATTGAGGAACAGTAAAGGAATAAAAAAAGCAATAGGCCTCTTCAAATGCTTTACTGTAGATTTAATAATAATAAAATCCCACCAGCGGGAAAGCAGGATAAAAGTTTTATGAATAATAAACCTGATTAAAATACCAAGAAATACCGCTATAAAACCAATAATAAGGTTCTTGAAAAACAAAGGAATAGGGAAACCGAAAAGCTGGTCGAGATACTGCATAAACGAAATTTGCTGGTTAATAAATGTGGCGGTAAGCCATTTGACATTGTTTATAACAGCCAGATTTTTGGATTGTTTGTCAATACAAAACCATTAGACGCAAATAAATTAGCTACATTAGCATTTTATACATCCTCAAAAGATAAACATGGATTTCTTCGATGCCCACAGTATATTTTTCACAGTTTTTGGCTATAAATTGAGCTATCTGGAATTTTTCGCTGTAATTACGGGAATCGTTTCTGTTGTCCTGTCAGCAAAAGCCAGTGTCTGGAGCTGGCCCGTAGGTATTATAAATGTATTTCTATCCGCCTTTTTATATTATCAAAGTCAGCTTTATCCTGATATGTTTCTAATGGTTTTCTTTTTTGTAACCAACATAATGGGCTGGTGGCGATGGACAAATCCAAAACCCGAAGAAGAAGATAGAAACAAGGAGCTTAAAATCAGCTTTATGCCCCTAAGGCAATTTACGTATTTATTGGCCGTTGGCATTTTTGGCACATTATTAATAGGCACTTTGGCTGGTCAGCTCCACAATTGGCTGCCTCTATTATTTAATTTGCCCAGTGCTTACCCTTTTGTTGATTCATTTATTTTTGTAATGAGTATAATCACCACTTTCCTAATGATCCAAAAAAGAGTAGAATGTTGGATCATCTGGCTGATAATTGATATTGTTGCCACCTATCTCTATTTCCTAAAAGGGATTAAATTTATGGGAATTGAATATTTCATCTTTACCATTATTGCAGGCTTTGCCTTATGGAACTGGATTAAGGAATACAAGGGTTACAGTAAAAGAATATCGAATACTGAGGATTTATAGAGCTGATTTCGACTTACAAAACATTTTTTTATCTTTAACTTAAATCCTAAATGATATGACAGCGAAACAGATGCTTCCTATCATCCCTGATAATATAGTAGTTAATAAAATTTACGGGTTAAGAGGCCTAAAAGTGATGCTGGATAGTGATCTGGCGGAGTTGTATGGCGTAGAGACTAAACGTGTCAATGAGCAGGTTGGTAGAAATCCTGATCGGTTTCCAGAAGATTTCATGTTTTAACTCACTGATGAAGAGTGGTTAAACTTGAAGTCGCAAATTGCGACTTCAAGTTGGGGCGGCAGAAGAAAACTTCCTTTTGTTTTTACCGAACATGGCATACTGATGCTGTCAAGCGTATTAAACAGCAAGCAGGCCATCCAGGTAAATATCCAGATTGTCAGGATTTTCTCCCGAATACGGCAATTTATTATTGACAGCGGTGAACTTAAACTTGAAATCGAAGAAATTAAGCAAAAAGTAAGCAACCAGGATAAAAACATCGAACTGGTTTTTACCTATCTGGATAAACTCATTGATAAGAAAATCGAGCCAAGGAAAAGAATTGGATATATGCCTGATGATCTGTAATAGCCGCATATAATCCGGTAATATTTGCTTACTGCGATTGCAACGATATCCTGGTAATTTGCATTAGCTTATTCACGATGTCATTCGGAGACACGAAGCATCAGTAAATGATAAACAGTTGTTTTAACCTCAGCAGGTAGCAAATTAAGATTGGCGTAAATCCGATGGAAGCAACCAGAAAAGCTGTGGTCTTACTTTAGCAGAACAACTATTGCATTTTTATATCGCTGCGTTGTTCACAGTAAAGATATTTTATATCAAAAATTTTTCCTCCAACTATTTGATAATAAAAGTATTCTATCTATCTTTGCAGTCCCAAATTTAATGGGAATAATAAATTGTTTAATAAATTAAATACAAGCAAGTGAATACGTTAAGTTACAAAACTGTCTCGGCCAATGCTAAAACTGTAAACAAACAGTGGATTGTTGTTGATGCGGAAGGCGAGATTTTGGGGCGCTTGTCATCGAAGATCGCTATGATCATCCGTGGTAAAAACAAGCCTGAGTACACCCCACACGTAGACTGCGGTGATAACGTTATTGTTATTAATGCAGACAAGGTTAAATTGACAGGAAACAAATTCAGCGAAAAGCAATATGTTTCTTACACTGGTTATCCAGGTGGTCAACGTTTTATTTCTCCTAAGGAATTAATGGCGAAACACCCTCAGCGTGTAATCGAGAAAGCGGTACGTGGTATGTTACCGAAAACTAAATTGGGTAAAAAATTATACACCAATCTTTTTGTGTATGCTGGTGCAAACCACCCTCATGCAGCTCAATCTCCAAAAACCATTAAACTTTAAGAAATGTCAGTTACTAACACTTCAGGAAGAAGAAAAACAGCTGTTGCACGTATCTACTTAAAAGATGGTGCTGGCGCAATTACCGTTAACGGTAAAGATCACAAAGAATATTTCCCAACTTTACCATTGCAATATATCGTAAACCAAAGTTTAGAAGTTGCTGAGCTTACAGGTCGTTATGATATCACTGTAAATGTACAAGGTGGTGGAGTAAAAGGACAAGCAGAAGCTGTTCGTTTAGCTATTGCTAAAGCGATTGTTGAACTAGATGCGGAGAAAAAACCTGCATTACGTGCTAAAGGCCTGATGACGCGTGATATGCGTATGGTTGAGCGTAAAAAACCAGGACGTGCTAAAGCCCGTAAGAAATTCCAATTCAGTAAACGTTAATCACAGGAGGCAACAACAATGGCAAGAACAACTTATCAAGACTTATTGGATGCAGGTGTACACTTTGGTCACCTTACCCGTAAATGGAATCCAAAAATGGCTCCTTACATTTTCATGGAGCGTAATGGCATTCACATTATAGATTTAAATAAAACTTTAACTAAAACTGAAGAGGCTGCGGCTGCGATCAAACAAATCGTAAAATCAGGTCGTAAAGTATTATTTGTATCAACAAAAAAACAAGCAAAAGGAATCGTAGCTGAACAAGCTAAAAAAGTGAACATGCCTTTCGTAACCGAGCGTTGGTTAGGTGGTATGTTAACTAACTTTGCTACTGTTCGCAAGTCAATCAAAAAGATGTCTAACATCGATAAAATGACTAAAGATGGTACTTATTCGATCTTATCTAAAAAAGAGCGTTTAATGATTCAACGTGAGCGTATTAAATTAGAATCACTTTTAGGTGGTATTGCTGATTTAAACCGTTTACCTGCAGCTTTATTCTTAATCGACGTTAAGAAAGAGCACATCGCGGTAACTGAAGCGTTAAAATTAAACATCCCTACTTTTGCGATGGTTGATACTAACTCTGACCCTTCTAACATCGATTTCCCGATTCCGGCGAATGATGATGCTACAAAATCTATCTCTTTAATCACTGATGTAATCATCAAAGCGATTGAAGAAGGTTTGGAAGAGCGTAAACGCGAAAAAGATGATGAGGCAGAAAAAGAAGCAGTAGCCGCTAAAGCAGCAGCTGATGCTCCTGAATCAAAAGAGCCTAGACGTAAAAAAGCTGCTGAGGCAGAGGTTGAAGCGTCAGCATCAGAAGAAACTAAAACAGAAGAATAGTAATATTTTTTAATTGCAGGTTACTGGTTTCAGGTTTTAAGTTGGCTTAACATGAGTTTAACTTGGCGCTTGTAACTTGTAACCTGTAATTGTTATAACAAGATTGTAAAATTTAAAAGAGGAAATAAAATGTCTACAGTACAAATTACTGCCGCAGATGTAAATAAACTACGCCAACAAACTGGTGCTGGTATGATGGATTGCAAAAAAGCTTTATTAGAAGCTAATGGCGATTTCGAAGCTGCTGTTGATTTATTACGTAAAAAAGGTCAAAAAGTATCTGCTGCCCGTTCAGGTAATGCTACTTCTGAAGGCTTGGTGTCAATTGCTGTTTCAGAAGATGGTACTAATGGTAAATTAGTTGCTTTGGCTTGTGAAACTGAACCAGTTTCTAAAGTTGAAGATTTCCGTAATTTAGCTCAGGCTGTTTTAGCTGCCGCAGTTGCAAACAATCCTGCTACTACTGAAGAATTATCAGCAATTACTTTGGAAGATGGACGTACAGTTGCTGAAACCATTACTGAATTAACCGGTAAAATCGGAGAGAAAATTGTTATTCAAGAATATGCAAATATCTCTGGCGAAAAAATCGTTTCTTATATCCACTCTAACGGTAAAATGGGTGTTTTAGTAGTATTTGAAGGTGCTAATGGCGCAGATATTACTGAAGCTGGTAAAGATGTTGCGATGCAAATTGCTGCAATGAACCCAGTTGCTGTTGACAAGGATGGTGTTGATCCGGCTACTATCGAACGCGAAATCGAGATTGCGAAAGATGTTATCCGTCAGGAAGGCAAACCAGAAGAAATGGTAGAAAAAATTGCTGCCGGTAAATTGAACAAATTCTACAAAGACAGCACTTTATTAAACCAGGAGTTTGTTAAAGATAGCTCTATGGATGTGCGTAAATTTTTAGATAACACTGCTAAAGGTTTAACCGTATCTGCTTTCAAACGCGTACAATTAGGTGCATAAGCATTTATAAAAGTATATTTAGAAGCCTCAAGAAATTGAGGCTTTTTTTATGCATTGCAATTCCAAACCTTGAATTAAAGTACCACAATATAGCTGCAATATTTAACTTTGAATCTATAAGCTGAACCTAATTAAACATTTCAATATGCCCAAAGTAATATCCAATACTTCTTATTTTCAGGACGACATTTTAATAAAAAACCAGGACATCGTAATTGATGGCACAATCATTTCAGGCCTTAGCAAAAGCAGCAATGAAAAAAAAGGATCTTCGCTGGCTGTGCCTGGTTTTATTGACTTACAGATTTATGGTGCAGGAGATAGGTTATTCTCTGCCGATCCAACTGTCGAATCATTAACCATAATGGAAGATGACCTGCTTAAAAAAGGTACAACCGGTTTCTTAGCCTGTATGGCAACAAATTCTCAGGAAGTTTTTAATGAGTGCATCAAAGCTGCCAAAGCACATCGATCAACAGCAAAAAATTGCTTAGGATTACATCTGGAAGGACCATTTTTGAATCCAAAACGTTTAGGTGCACATGTACCTGCGTTTGTCAGGAAGGCCTCGATTGATGAGATAAAAAAATTAATTGATTTTGGAGATGGTGTAATTAAAATGATGACCATTGCACCAGAACTGCAGGATGATGAGGTAATTCAATGCCTGCTTGATCATGGAGTGGTGGTTTCGCTTGGCCATAGTAATGCGACTTTTGAAGAAGCTACAGCCGCTTATAATAAAGGCATCCAAACCACAACCCACCTGTTTAACGCCATGAGTCCCATCCATCATCGCGAACCCGGCATACCAACAGCAGTGTTCAGTCATAATAAGGCTATGGCCAGTATTATTGCTGATGGACAACATGTAGATTTCGAGGTGATTAAATTTGCGCAGAAAATATTAAAAGAACGTTTGTTTCTTATTACAGATGCCGTTACAGCCTGTTCCACCGGACCATATCAACACATCGAAAAAGGAAACAAATTTGTGATGCCCGATGGCACACTATCGGGTTCATCGCTAACCATGTTAGAAGCCGTTAAAAATTGTGTATCACATTGCGATATCAGTTTAAATGAGGCAATAAAAATGGGATCCCTGTATCCTGCGAAATTAATTGGCATTGACAAACTCACCTCATGTATAAGTATTGGGCAACAGGCAAACCTTTTACTCATTGATGATCATTTTAATTTAAAAGAAGTCATATTTCAGGGTAAAACGGTATAAAGTATTCAATATGGTCAAAAAAATAGCCGCGACATTATTATTCTTGTCAATTTGCGCCGTTAATTCCTGGGGGCAAACAATAAATACCGCTTTTTCCATAATACCTCTTGGCGTAAA
This sequence comes from Pedobacter suwonensis, assembly GCF_900111825.1. Classification (GTDB taxonomy): domain Bacteria; phylum Bacteroidota; class Bacteroidia; order Sphingobacteriales; family Sphingobacteriaceae; genus Pedobacter; species Pedobacter suwonensis. Next base: position 52,667 of record NZ_FOJM01000007.1, on the reverse strand, counting down.
GGGTGGCGATGATGAGAGCAATTTATCCTGCTATATGATTGCGCCAGAAGGCAGCAATAACTATGTCTGCCTTGATGCAGGCACCATCAATGCAGGTATTCAAAAGGCAATTAATCGTAAGTCACTTAACGGCACCAGCGAAGAAACTCAGCGAAAACTGATTAAAGGGTATTTGATTTCGCATGCCCATTTAGATCATGTGGCAGGTTTAATAATCAACTCACCTGCTGATACTGCAAAAAAGATTTATGGAATTCCTTCCGTGCTTGGCATTTTAAGTGATAAATATTTTACATGGGATGCCTGGGCCAACTTTGCCAACGAAGGCGAAAAACCACAGTTAAAAAAGTATACTTATTCCCCCCTGATGGAAGGCAATAGCTATCCGCTGGAAAGTACAGAAATGAAAGTAAAAGCTTTTGAACTGAGCCATGGTAATCCTTATAAAAGCACTGCTTTTCTCATTAGCCATGGTAATAGCTATGTACTTTACCTCGGAGATACCGGTGCCGACAAAATTGAGCAATCGGATAAACTCTTTAAATTATGGCAGGCAGTAGCACCCTTAGTCAACTCCGGACAGTTAAAAGCTATATTTCTGGAGGTGTCTTTCCCGAATGAACAACCGGATAAACAATTGTTCGGGCACCTTACACCGAGACTTTTCTTTAGTGAACTTTCTAAACTGGAAGCCCTAACCCATGAAAAAGCATTTAAGAAAGTTTCGTTTATTGTAACGCATACTAAACCGCCACTTCAATCTGCAGAAAAAGTAAAACAGCAATTGATTTTGGAGAATGTAAAAGGCTTAAAATTAATTTTTCCCGAGCAAGGGAGGCGTTTAAAAATCAATTAAAACAGGGGCACTATTTCAAGGTATTGCCCTTTTCTTTTAAAATCAATATTTCTATTTAAATATTTACATCAATTATTAAAAACCATAGCCAGGTATTAAAAAAATGTTAATATTTTTGGGGCCATGAAATATAAACGCATCCTACTTAAGCTTAGTGGAGAATCACTAATGGGCACAAAACAATATGGAATTGATAATGAACGCGTTAAACAATATGCTGAAGATATCAAGGCTGTACACGATAAAGGCTTAGAAATCGCAATCGTTATTGGAGGAGGAAATATTTTTCGAGGCCTAAGCGCCGAAAAAAGTGGGATGGACAGGGCACAGGCAGATTATATGGGCATGTTGGCTACGGTAATCAACTCTATGGCCTTGCAAGATGCATTAGAGAAAGTTGGCATCAAGACACGTTTACTTACTGCCATTAAAATGGAACAGATTTGCGAACCATTTATCCGCAGAAGAGCTGTTCGGCATTTAGAGAAAGGCCGTGTGGTTATTTTTGGTGCAGGAACCGGCAACCCATACTTTACAACAGATTCTGCTGCGGCTTTACGTGCTATAGAAATCAAAGCAGATGTTGTGCTAAAAGGAACACGTGTAGACGGTATTTATACTGCAGATCCTGAAAAAGATCCATTGGCTACTAAATACGAAGAAATTTCTTTTAGAGAAGTTTACAATAAAGGCCTTAATGTTATGGATATGACAGCTTTCACCCTTTGCGAAGAAAACCAATTGCCAATTATTGTGTTTGATATGAACAAACATGGCAATTTTATGAAAATCGCTAGTGGCGAACCGATTGGAACACTGGTTAAATAAGGTATAAAAATTATTATTTTCGTAGAAATAGACACAATTATGAACGACCTCATACAATTACAATTAATGGATGCTCAATCTGCAATGGAAAGGGCCATCGATCATTGTGAATCTGAATTAACTAAAATCAGGGCTGGTAAAGCATCGGCTGGAATGTTGGACGGTATTTTCGTAGATTATTATGGTGCAGCTACAGCATTGTCACAGGTAGCGAGTATCAATACGCCTGATGCCAGGACCATCGTCATCCAACCCTGGGAAAAATCGCTTTTAACAGCGATTGAAAAAGCTATCCAGGTAGCCAATATTGGCATCAACCCGCAAAATGATGGTATCGTGATCCGCCTAGTTGTTCCACCGTTAACTGAAGAGCGCAGAAAAGAATTGGTAAAAAAGGTTAAGGAAGAAGCCGAAAGAGGTCGTATTACCGTTCGCAATATCCGCAAAGATGCCAATACCAAAATTCAGAAATTAAAGGGTGAAGGCGTATCTGATGACGAAATTAAAACAGGTGAGGGAGAGGTACAAAAATTAACCGATGCCTACATCATCAAAGTTGATAAACATGCCGAAGCTAAAGAAAAAGATGTAATGACCGTTTAATCTTTACAAAAATAAAGAATTGGGAATAGGCTTAAACTATTCCCTTTTTTTATGCCCCTATTTTTTAGCGCTGGAACCCCTAACATTTAATATGGTGGGCAATGAAACCTGCGTTATCTTTTCGGCAGACTTACTGCCCTTTTTAAGTTTTTTCAATAGAATCTTCATTATATTTTCTGCAATGGCTTCAAGAGGTTGGGCGATCGCTGTAACCGGGGGTTCACAAAATTCCAAAATTTCAAAATCATCAAAGGAAACAACAGCAATGTCCTGATGAATCTGAATACCTAGTTTCCTAAACGTTCTCAAACCATCCAGGCAAATATAGTTAGCGGCAAATAACACGGCGTCAAGTTGCTTCTCGGCCTTAAAAAAATCGATCATTTCCTTAATCGATTCGGCAGAGTTTACATAATTGATCTTCTTAACAATTGCAGGCAGGTTGTATTTCTCGACAGCCTTTTCGTAACCAGCCAAACGATCAACCATCTGTTGCTGAACGGTATCAATGGTTACAAAACCGATATTTTTATAGTCGTTTTTAATAAGGTGTTCAATGGCATTGTAGGTGCTGTTCTGGTTATCAATAATGACATAATCGGTTTTAACATCCTGTACATACCGATCAAACAAAACTACCGGAGCATCTGTCTGGATCAGTTTTTTCACTTCTTCTTCCAACCCTTCAGGTAAAGCCATAATGTAGCCGTCAACATGTCTGTCTTTAAAAATATGGAGCAGTTCAATTGCTTTTTCAGTATCGTTTCTGGTACTGCTAAATAAAATTTTATATCCCAGGCTCGAAGCAATTTCATCAATCCTGCGTGCTATCCCGGCAAAAAAAGGCTCAGAAATATCATCAACCAGGAAACCTATAATTTTCGTTTTGCCTGTTCTTAAACTTGTTGCGAGGGCATTGGGATGATAATTTAGTTCGGCCACTAGGTCTAAAACCTTTTTAGTAAGTGATTCACTGATGTTTTTTTCCCTTGCTTTCCCATTAATCACAAAAGAAACAGTGGTGATGGAGATATTTAACTGTTTAGCAATGTCTTTAATTGAAATGCGTTTCTTTATCACAGGCCTAAAACGAATAAAATTTGATGGGTAATATAACAATATATCATATAAATATAGAATGATATGATGAAATCGCCTAAAAATAAAAAAGAGCAACCTATCCAGGATTGCTCGATTAACTAACTTATTATTCATAAAAAATGCTGTTGGGGAAGGAGTCGAACCTTCAAGGGGTAGTTAGCTACAGTTCAAAAAATTAATTTGTGGTCAACCCAATAAACTGCGTTTGTCCCATTATTCCCCACCACCGAGACAAGGAGGCGTGTCTGCCAATTTCACCACCCAACATTTTAGTCTGTAGTCCAAAGCCTGCAGTCGTAAGTCTACTAAAGACTATAGACTCTTGACTTAGGACTACAGCAGCTGTAGGGGAAGGAATCGAACCTTCAAGGAGTGGTTAGTACCAAAATTGGTATATTCCCATTATTCTCCGCCACCGAGACAAGGAGGTGTGTCTGCCTGTTTCACCACCCTACATTATGTTTAACAATTTTGAAAGAACGTTTTCTTTTTGTTAATTGCTTGATACAAATGTAAAGGAACAACCAATACCTTGCAAATATTTTAAACATTTAATTTTATTTTTATAATATTAATAAATATTTGTAATTTCGCTTGTCATAATTCAAAAATATGCTTAAAAAAGACAATTCCAATTTAGAAATTGACAACCTCGATATCGATATATTGAAGCAATTGATGCAGGATGCCACTAAACCGTATACAGAAATTGCTAAAGATCTTATTGTTTCCGGCGGAACAATCCATGTTAGGATGAAGAAACTGCAAGAAATGGGCATTATAAAAGGTTCCCATCTCATTATTGATCCGCAAAAGGCAGGATATGATATTTGTGCATTTCTGGGTATTTATCTCGAAAAAGGAATCCAGTATAAAGATGCAGTTGCACAGCTGAGCAAAATTAAGGAGGTGGTAGAATTACATTACACTACCGGGGCATACAGTATGTTCGCCAAAATTATCTGCAGAGACACCAATCACTTACGCCACGTTTTAAATGAAGAAATACAGGCAGTAAACGGTATACAACGTACAGAAACTTTAATATCATTGGAAGAAAGTATTAAGCGGCAGATCGAATTGGGGTAAGCGGATAGACTAAAGTAAAAAGGTTTCATTAAGAACAACATACTTTAGACCTTATCTATCTTAAATGGTAGTAATGTTTTGGGGTTTACTGATGCTTATTGGAAATTAACGCTCAGTATCGCTTCGGAAACGGCAGTCCCGTTATCCGCTATAGTCCCGATGAAAAAATCGGGAGCTGCCGCTACTACCGGGTTTAGGAACAAAGATTAGTGCAGATAGGCTCCCAACCCAAAATAGCAATACTTAACGGACCGGCTTGACCCGATTGGAGTGAATAGCCCGATTTTTTCATCGGAAAAAAACGAAAAGCGGGGAAAAAATTTAATAATTGCACAGCGCCTGCTCTCCAAATCCGAATAATGATCATATTTTTTGATAATGCCCTTTGACTGCGCTCTATCAAAAACAGATCACTAAAAAATATCTTCACTGTGAGAAGGAACGACGAAGCAATCTTTCCGGCAAACGAACCTTACTATAAAGCTTGCTACGTCGACTGAAAAGCTTTCTTATATTGACAATTTATTCAGGAGATCTGTAACGATAAATTCTCCTATTATCTACATTAATTTTGATACACAACAAATCATCGCTAGAAGGGACGGACTTATTTATTTCAGCAACTGGTAAGCAACCAGGGCAGCAATATATGCCATCGCCGTCATATAGGCCAGCTGGATTACCGGCCACTTCCAACCCTTGGTTTCGCGGTAAACAATAGCAACTGTGCTCATGCACTGCATGGCAAAAGCATAAAAAAGCATCAGCGAAATACCAGTAGCAAAAGTATAAATTGGCAAGCCCGTACGGTTATTAACCGAAGCAGACATACGCTCCCTTATCGTTGAGGTATCTTCATCACCACCATCAACGCTATAAATGGTAGCCATTGTACCAACAAACGCTTCACGGGCGGCAAATGAAGTAATTAAACCTATGCCAATTTTCCAGTCATAACCTAACGGACGGATAACAGGCTCTATCCAATGTCCAAGAATACCTACATAGGAGTTTTCCAATTTTTCGGTTGCCACCAGGGTTTTAATGTGATCGGTATTTTTTGTCGTATCAGCCAGGGCCGATTCGTATTTTTTATCAATGTTTTCAAAGCGGTTGCCCGGTCCGAAAGAAGCCATTACCCAAAGGATGATGGAAATGGCGATGATTACCTTACCGGCCTCGAACACAAAGGTTTTTGATTTTTCATACATGGTGTAAAACACGTTTTTCCATCTTGGCATACGGTAAACCGGCAGCTCCATGATAAAATAAGACCTTTCTTTCGTTTTAATGATAAATTTCATTACCCATGCTACCAATACCGCAGCAATAATCCCTACCAGATACATAACCATCAGCGCCAAACCTTGCAGGTTAAAAATGCCAAGAACCGTTTGAGATGGTATAATTAATGAAATGATTAAAATATATACCGGGAGTCTTGCCGAACAACTTACCAGGGGCGTAACCATGATGGTAATCATTCTATCTTTCCAATTTTCAATATTTCGGGCAGCCATAATAGAGGGTACAGCACAGGCTAAACCGCCAATCATCGGTACAACCGATTTACCGTTGAGTCCGACCTTGCTCATAACTTTATCCATCATAAACGTAACGCGAGCCATATAACCCGTATCTTCCAAAACAGATATGAATGCGAAAAGAATAGCAATTTGTGGAATGAAAACAAAAATACCACCCAAACCAGCAATTACACCATCCAGCAACAAATCGGTAAGCATGCCTGCCGGCAAGTATTCATGCCCTATGCTGGTTATAAAACCAAAACCAGTTTCGATCCACTCCATCGGATAGGATGACCAGGCAAAAATTGCATTGAAAATTACAAAAAGGATGAGCATAAAAATGGCAAATCCCCAGACTTTATGGGTTAAAACAGCGTCTAGCTTATCACTAAAAGAAAATTTCTTTTCGGTGCCTTTATCAATAACCACATCAGATAAAATAGTGCCGAGATATTTATATCTGGCAATGGTTTCTGCAGCCTGAATTTTAGAAGATTCGAAATGGTGAGACTGTTCAATATGTTCAATTTCTTCCTGTTCTTTTTCGGTGAAGAAGGTTAAATGTTCATGCTGATGTAACACCTGCAGTGCATAATAATCATTGTCTGAATTCAGCTTCGTCTTTATGGCATTAATTGCCTCCGGAGCAAGGAAGTTCACATCGATATCCTGATACTGCGTGGCAATTTTATTGGTATTGGCAATAGCCTGTTTTAGCCTGTCAATCCCGATATTGTTTCTTGCCGAAATGGAAACTACCTGGATACCCAATTTTTCGGATAGTTTATCCAGATTGATTTCAATCCCCTGCCTGGCGGAAAGATCGATCATGTTAAGCGCCAAAATGATTGGGATACCCAAATCTGCCACTTGGGAATATAAAAGCATGTTGCGCTTTAAATTCGAGGCATCGGCAATAAGTACAATCACATCAGGATGACTATTGTTTTTTTTATCGGCAAGTACCTGAAAAACGATACTTTCATCAGTACTCTTCGGATATAAGCTATATGTTCCCGGTAAATCAATAACCTCAGCTTCTTTGCCGTTTTCGAGTTTTGTAAAACCCGTTTTCTTATCAACAGTGATACCCGGAAAGTTTCCAATTTTTTGATTTAACCCTGTTAAACGATTAAATAAAGTAGATTTACCTGTATTGGGATTACCAACTAATGCAACTTTAATATCCAAACCCAGCTTTTTTATTGAATAATAATAACATCAGCTTCACTTTTACGCAAACAAAGCTGATAACCAGCCACACGGATCGCCATAGGATCGCCCAGAGGAGCAAAACGTTCCACCTCTACTACCTCACCCGGTAAGCAGCCCATCTCCATTAACTTTACAGACATATCCAAATCTGTAAAGGCTACAATTGTTCCCTTTTCTCCAACTTTTAGGTGCGACAGTTTCATGTGCTAAATTTGTCGCAAGTTAGCCTTTCTTTAGATTTATTCCAAATAAGATAATGCGGTGGGGACGATAAATTATACAGCTTTACCGTAAAATGATTTAATCCCGCTGCCTTCCTCCTCCAAAGCCACCTCCACCATTGCCACCACGGCCTCTACCACCATCTCCGCCTGCCCTAATCATGTTTTTTCCTCCCATGCGATTTAAAGAATAGGTAAATGAAAACATGAAATAACGCCGCAATACATTGTAGCTCTCATCACGTATGGTATTATTATTGGCTGTGCGGCTTACGCCTTGATTTTCATTTAGCAAATCATTCACTGCCGCTTTTAAAGTACCCCTGTTTTTGAAAAATTGCTTGCTTATGTAAGAATTTACTAAAGTAAAACGGGTATCAAAACCCTCTCCCCTACCTGTATTTTGGTTATAGTCTGCATCAACTGACCAGCGGATATCACCTGGAAATAAATAGCTTACACTAATATTGGGGCTAAAAGTATAATATCGTGTATTGGAACCGGATTGAACGGAATAGGTAGCCCTGTTTATTGAACCATTAACGCCTGCGGTCAGATCAAGTTTATCCAGGTTGGAAACTAAACGGTAACCATTATTAATCGACCAGCTATTGGTGATGTTCTTTAACGTATTGGTAAAGTTTACATCCCTGCCGTAGTTGCCGCTAATGTTGATATGGAAATTAAGTTTATTTTCTGTCATGATGGGTAAACTTAATGAAGAAGATAAAGAACCTGAATAAACGCCATTTACGTTTACAGGCAAAACAGCAAATTTACCCTGGTTAGCCCCACTCTCGATCAAACTGCTGCTATTGGCAATTTTGTTCGAGGTTTGGGTAAGGTTTATATTTATAAATAACGACCTGTTTTTACCGGGCGTAAATGTGTTATAGGCAATGCGCAACGTATTGTTGAACTCAGGTTTCAAATCAGGATTTCCCAATGGTATACTTTGCGTATTGGTATTGTTTGGAATAGGCTGCAATTGCTGTATGGAGGGCTGACTGGTGCTGCCCCTGTAATTAAAAACCAATCGCTTGCTGTTGCTGAAATTATACCGAAACATGGCAGAAGGGGTATAGTTAAATACGTTCTGTTTTAGTATAAATCCTCTCGTAATGTTATCGTTTTTCCGATCGGTATTCTGAACGGCCATCCCTACATTCCAGTTGTATTTTTTAGCCATTTTATTAAAACTGAAACCAGCCGTATTGGTTAAAATCGTGTTTTCATAAACGTTACTTAACGAATCATTCAGCAAATCATAATTTAGTGTAGCCGGATTAAAATCGTAGGTAAAGCGCTCAGAGGTATTGTGATTATAGCCGTTCTGGTAGTTAAACTCAATGCTTAATGTTTTATTTAATGGCTCTGTGTATACCAACCGGGTATTTTGGTTAATAGATTCGCTTTCCTGATCATTAAGCTGGTTAATAATCTTCTCTGTTTTAACATTATCTTTTTCGCGCGTTTCAGGATTGTAATTATAATTATCGGCGTCGTTATTGTTGATATTGGTATTAAGATTCAGCGATAACGTCCTGCCGCGGCGCATAAACTTTTTTCGCAATAAAATATTGTTGCTGACAGCTGGCGATGTATTATGGTTAGTTAACCGCTGAGCGCCATCTGTAGTATAGGTACCAAAATCACGGGTATAAGTACTGCTGTTCACGCTTTCGTTATTGGTATAGCTTAAATTTGGCTGTATGCGCAAGGAAGTGAGCGAATCCAGTTTGGTATCGACCATAAAATTTAAACGGTGGTTCAAACGGTCTGCAGTATTATTTTGGTTGTTGTTGAAAACTGTGGTTACATTACCCAAAAGATTTTGGGTAACACTGTTCCTTAAAATCAGGTTATCAGATTTATTAACGAAATAACTAAAATTAATTTCAGTTTGATCGGCATACACATCCGAAAAGTTGACCCCACCGGCTTTGGTATCGGTAATACCACTACGTCCGCCATTGCCACCCCCGCCACCCAGGCCACCACCAAAATTTTGCCTGTTCACATTGTTAAACTGAGCCACTACACTCAATCGCTTATCCTGATCGAAATGGTTGATATTCGCATTCACATCGTAATGGTCATCAGAACCATAACCACCGGTGCTATTCCCGAAATAGCCATTTTTTTTCTCCTTCTTTGTGGTAATATTAATGATTTTGGTTCTTGAACCATCGTCAATTCCGGTAAACTGTGCCTGATCTGAAAGTTCATCAATAATCTGAATTTTATCAATCATATCGGCGGGAAGGTTTTTAGTAGCCAGCAATGGATCATTGCCAAAAAATTCTTTACCATCAACCCTTACCTTGGTAATGGTTTCGCCCTGGGCCTTCACTGTTCCGGCTTTATCGACCTCTAATCCTGGCAATTTCTTTAACAGATCTTCTACTACAGCATTCTCCACCACTTTAAACGAGCTCGCATTAAACTCAAGCGTATCCTTTTTTACTACAATTGGTGGGATTTCGGCTTTAATATCAACCGTTTGAAGATCAATCGCCCCTCCTTCCAACACAATATCAGCGAGGGTTATATCTGCTTGATCTGCAGTAATTGTAAAATCTTTAGTGGCATTTTTCAAACCCAAATACGCTGCATATAATCTGTATTTACCCGGCTTTAAATTTTTAAAAACAAACTTCCCATCTTCTGTGGTATTTGCAGCACCTACTGTACTTGAGTCTGCCAGATTTTTAAGCGCTAAAGAAGCATAATCAATTGGTTTTTTATCTGTCGATTGGATAATCCTTCCGCTAACAGAACCCGTTTTCTGGGCGTATACATAAAAAGATGATAAAATAAGTAGAAGGGTAAAAATTTGTTTCATTCGGTTACTTTGGCTTATAGCATAAAGACAGCAGGCTGTTATAAAGGTTTATTTTGTTTTGAGTAACAATTGAAATACATAAAATGTCAATTGTACATTTAATATGGTCAGATCTCTTAAAATATAAAAGTCCCGAATCAGACCGGAACTTTTATTTGTGTTTAAAAACCAACTAATATCAACAGGATTGAATTTTATAGGCAATGGTTGCTAAGGTTTAATTACATCCTCATGCGGCCTCCACCACCGCCACCACCACGCTGACCTGGCATCTGCATATCGCCGCTCATGTTTCTACCCCCAATGCGCGTTAATGAGTAGGTAAAGGAGAACATATAATAACGTCTTAACACATTAGAAGTTAAATCAACGATTGAAGTACCCGTAGCGGTCCTGCTCACCCCTGTGTTCTGGTTAAGTGCATCATTTATAGAAAACTTGAATGTTCCCCTATTTTTAAAAAACTGACGGCTGATGTAAGGATTAAGAATGGTGTATTCCTGGTTAAACAAATCACCGCCACCAAAATTCCTATAGTAATCGATATCAATAGCTAACCTGATATTGGCTGGCAATACATAACTGACATCAAAACTAGGATTGATGGTATAATACTGTGTATTGGATGATGGCCTGGCAGAAAATGTAGAGTTCGTATAACTTCCGGTTATACCTCCTGTTAAATCAAATTTATCTACATTGGTAACCAATTTATAACCATTTGAAATGGTGTAACTATTGGTTACATTCTTTACCAGCGCGTTGCTCAACTGATCTGCAATAAAATTCACATTTCTGTTATAAGAGCCGTTACCGGAAATATTCAGCGTTAGCTTACGCTCTGCCATCAAGGGCAGAGACCAGGTGGCATTGGCATTACCTGCATAAACGCCGTCAACATTAATATAACTTACCTGCTGAACACCTCCTGACAAAGGTACAACCGTGTTCCCGATGGCGTTAAACGTTTGCGTAAGATTTAAACCAGCAAAGAAAAAACGACCAGTTTCAATATTAAAATTGTTAAAGTTAATTCTCAACTGGTTATTAAACGCAGGTTTTAATTCAGGATTACCCAAATAAATGGTTTGAGCGTTTGTATTGTCAGGTATCGGTTGGATCTGATCAATAGTTGGCTGATTGGTTGAGCCACGGTAATTGATGAATAAACGCTTGCGGTTACTAAAATTATACCTGAACTGTGCTGACGGTGTAATATTGATAAAATTCTGGGTCCGCCTTAAACCTGTTGTTAAATTGGTATTTACCCTATTGGTCTGTTGCGCAGCTACGCCGATATTCCAGTTGTATTTTTTCTCGGTTGTAGTTAAACTTAGCCCTGCCGCATTGGTTAAAGTACGGTTATTATAGATATTGGAAAATGTATTATCTACAAGGTCAAATTGTAGCGTTAATGGATTGTAATTAAATACATCTCTTTGCGAATCGCTATTTGAATAACCGTTCTGATAATTAACCTCCACACTTAAAGTCTTGTTTAACGGTTCAGTATAAACCACTCTTGTGGTATTGTTTATGGAATGACTGCTGGTATTGTTTAACTGATTGGTAATGGTATCTCTTGCTACTGTTCCTTTTGTAATTTTGTCATTTCTATAGTTAAGGTTCGTCCCGTCATTATCGTTAATGCTGGTATTTACATTTAAGGATAACGTGCGGCCTCTCCGTTTAAAGCTCTTGCGGATCAATAAATTGTTACCAATGCTAGGTGTTGCTGTAGTTGTAGTATTCTGCTGCGAACCGACTGTTGAGCCATCATCAAGTATTCTGGTATAGCTGTTTAAATTGTTACCATCGGTTTCGGTATAAGCGAGGTTGGGCTGTATTTTAACAGATAAAGATGGGTTAATTTTGGTATCGACCATAAAATTGAAACGGTGGTTAATCCTGTCAGAGGTATTATTTATCGCTTCATCAATGTTGTTGGTACCGCCAGCGAGGTTCTGGGTATTGGAGTTTTGGATAAGTTCCGAATTCGCCTTATTAAAGAAATAACTGGCCTGAAACTGGGTCCCATCTTTATAGGTATCGGCAAAGTTTAAACCTGCTGCGTTTGTAGTGGTAATTCCGCCACTTCCGCCGCCATTACTTCCGCCACCAAAACCACCACGTCCACCACCGAAGCCCCCAAAACCATTGCCTACACCTCCGCCCTGTCCAAAATTCTGCTTGTTTACATTGTTAAACTGACCGATAAAACTAATCTGCCTGTCATCGTCAAATTTGTTTACGTTAAGGCTCGCATCATAACGGTCGTTTGAACCATAACCAACTGTACTGTTACCGAAGTAACCGTGTTTCATACCATTTTTTGTAGTGATGTTCAAAATCTTGTTTCTTGTTCCATCATCAATGCCGGTAAACTGGGCCTGTTCAGATAGTTCGTCAATTACCTGAATCTTATCTACCATGTCAGCAGGAAGGTTTTTGGTTGCCAGTAAGGGATCATTGCCAAAAAATTCTTTACCATCAACCTTTACTTTGGTAATGGTTTCACCCTGAGCCTTTACACTCCCGTCTTTTGCTACCTCCACCCCTGGAACCTTTTTCAGGAGATCTTCTACCACGGCGTTTTCACGTACTTTAATTGATTTGGCATCAAACTCCAGGGTGTCCTTTTTCACCACAATAGGAATGGTAGCGGTAACATTAACGGTTTTCAAATCAACACCATCATCGCTCATCGCTATTTCGCCCGCGTTTACCGCTGCTTTGGCCACTTCTATATCCTTGGTTGTTGTTTTTAAACCCAAAAAGGCAGCATAAATCCTATACTTACCCGGCGCTATAGCTTTAAAGGTAAAACTTCCGTCAGGATTGGTTTGACCGGAAGCCACCACGCTAGAATCTTTCAGGTTTTTAACTGCTATGGTAGCAAAGTCAACCGGTTTTTTATCTTTCGCATTAACCACTTTACCGCTTATTGAGCCAGTATTTTGAGCCTGGGCCAGATATCCACAAAATAGGAGCATAATGAATATTGCCCGCTGAACGTTTCTTTTCATTAAAAAGTTAGGTATTATATTATAAAACTAAGCTATCAGACTAAAGAAAAGTCCAAAGGTTTGTTAAGGTGTGTTAAAAGCTTGGTAACATTTTAAATACAGCCTAGGGGAGATATTCAGGCCAGAAGAAAAAGCGGTCTGAAGGAAGGTTATTTTTGAGATGAAGGATAACTCTGGTAATATACTTTTGGGCAGTTACAGTCTTTTTTAAAGATACTACAGCCGCTTAAACATACCGCTACGATTACACATAGAATGCTAACTTTCCTTCTCATTGAAATTTAATTTATGGAGCAATACATAACTAAAAACGGCCATTGATGCGCCTAACATATCACAGCCAAAATCCCACCATTCTGCAGAGCGGTAGGTAAAAACCTTCCATTGCAGTAATTCTATTCCGCCACCGATAATGGCATTGATGAGCAAAATCTTAAAGATGGTAAATGTTCTGAAAGCGTAAGTATGCTGATATTTAATTTTACCAAAAAAGAGCAGGACAGATAAGACAAAAAAGAAGCCCATATGGGTCATTTTGTCAAAACCTTCAAAGAAAAAGCCGCTTTTTCCAACTGAATCGGAAATGTGCATATTACAAAACACCAAAACAACAAGCGTCCAGAGAAGGGCCCATTTTTGCTGTTTTAGTGCTTTGTACAAAATATCAGGAATTAAGCTCCTACCAGTTCCTGGTAAGCCTCTGCTGTTAATAAACTATCTAATTCAGCTGCATCCGCCAATGATACTTTAACCATCCAGCCTTGTCCATAAGGATCAGAATTAACCAATTCCGGATTATCATTTAATTCAGCATTAACTTCCAACACCGTTCCGGTAACAGGCATATACAAATCAGATACAGTTTTAACTGCTTCTACGGTACCGAAAACTTCTTCTTTAGCAACCTCACTACCTACAGTGTTAATATCAACATAAACGATATCACCCAATTCACGTTGTGCAAAATCGGTTACGCCGATATAAGCTTCATTACCTTCAACTCTAACCCACTCGTGGTCTTTGGTGTACTTTAATTCTGATGGAAAATTCATTATTTTATATTTTGAAAATAAGTTATCTAAGTTGTTGCTCTGTCAGGGCTTGCAAACATTTTAAAGCTTCCTGACATTTACACTCCAAAAATACAATTTACTTTCACATATCGCAATGCCTAATCCATTAACTTAGATATTAATTTATCAGCACTACGCTAATATATTGCAACATTTATCAATTGAACAAACATCTATTTTGCTAGGCTGCTGTTTCGACGATGTTATGCGCGGGTATTAAAACGCCGGCTTGTGACTCTATACTACAGCAGCAATTGCAGTGAATAAATAGAAACAATTAAACATCAGGTATATGGCATGACGGTGGCTGCTACTATAACCATTCACCTTAAATTATGATATTCGATTCAACCCATCAATAATTGATAATGAATAGTTCAAAATCATATGCTCCTCATATAGTACTTTAATCCAAAGTCATTATCCACACCAGTAATGATATAATAAATAATAGCGTAAATATGGATCCGATTATGTCAAATTTGCTCATAAACATTTGGTTAATAATAATCACATACGAAATGTTTTATCAAATGGTTTCCTCATCTTTTCATTTTACGATCACAATCTACACGTTTATTAAATTGTAGACATTTCCGAAGCGGTCAATTAATTGCTTCAAACACCTCATTACCAGATAAGCAGGCCGCTTTACACTATATTTATCCTCTTATTTTGTATTAAAAGTTTTTAGGAACTCAAAACGAACACAATTACGAATGGTGCTCGGGTAAGCTTGTTTTATTCACGCTGAGAACATGTAAAAAGATAACATTCAGAACTTATACCAGTAGCAACAGTATAATTTTAATCTTTCAAAGATGACTATACTGGTTTCAATCGGAAGTTTGCCCGCTTAACTAAAATTTCAGGGACATAACAACACATTCAATAATTACACCATTAGTTACGATGTAGTATCATGATCTGCTTCTTCCTAAATTGATTGCGTTTCTTCTGACACTGAAAATCGACTACCATTAGCATAAATGCCAAAATCAATAAAGTGATCAATAGCCAGTCCACCGTTGGACGGTCTCTCATAAAAAATACTTGGTTAGAATGCAAACATAGTAAAAAACTTAGTGTAACGCAATAATGCATATTTATGGTTATGATTAACGAACAAACGCATCTTTAGATAATAAAATGCATTAATGCTATTTAGCGTGAAGCGGTATATTATTCAAGCAATCCGATTAAATTACCTGCTATAGACACCGTTAAAGGCATGACTATTTTTATGGAATTGCCTGCTCTGGCTTGCCTTACCGACTAAAATCACCACTAAGGCACAAAGTAATAATAAGATTAACATCCAGTCAATTGTGAATTGCTTTTTCATTATCTGATTATTTAAAGACATGCAAATTTATCAAAAAATAAACGTAGTTCAGCAAATCCGCATCGCCAGATTAGGGTCGATACTAAGCCCTATACAGGAAAAATATGATCAGTTAAGAGCATTTGGCTTATAACCGGAGGATAAAGTCGCTACAATTCAAACCATAAGAAGATACTTGATCCTGCAAATGAGTGTTTTTTTTTCCAATCCTGCCTATTTATACATACAGAAAACATCACACCGTAAAAATATTAATTATTTGATTGCTAACAGATTAGAAAATACCGCAATATATACAAACATATTAGGAATATCTTTTCTGTTGGAATTCAAATCTTTTAAATGAAAAATTACGTATCTATGTAAATCTAACCATACACAATACCTAACCAAAAACTAATTATGAGTAAGCTAATTATTATTGCAATTATTTTTTTCAGCTTATTTTGGGCAGTTCTGCTGATCGTGAAGCCCATAATCCTGGCTGTTTTTATCGTATTAACCAGCATTGTATTTTGGCTGAATACCAGATATGCAAAAAGCATAGAGTAAAGCTTTAGCCATAGGAAACCTTTTCAGGAATATGGGTTTCCTATGCCAAAACGGCTTAAATTTCCGCTCTTAGCTAAACAAAGCCCCCCTATTCATCCTCTGCTGCCCCTTAACAAAGAAGGACAGAAATTACAGACTAATATCCTTAGGCTGCATGATATACAAAACGGGTTAGTCAACCGTGTGTGTAAAAAATATGTATTGCGATCATCCAACTTGTAAAAAACAACAATGCTTGCAGAAATCTGTGTATAACAGTGCAGTTTAAAGGAGATGCAAATGCAGCATCAGGTAATGATATTAGAATGTTACTGTTAATAATATCAAACATCATTAATTCAATGTAAACCTTAAGCTAAAACCAAAATTACTGAAAGAGGTATTAAAGGTTTGCGAAGTATAAGGTTTTGTAATATTCGAATCGTAAAATAACTTGATATTAAATTTCTGATTTAACACATAATCTACACTCGGCCTTAAGGTAATATTCTTGGCTCCCGAAGATACTTCTGCTTCAATGACATCGGCACGATAGATAACTGTTTTGTTATCACGGATGGCCACATCCAATTTAAAATCCATATTGTTATCCATTTTGAGGCTTTTAAACCATCCGAACGGAAAGCGGAATTTATTGGTGCGATAGCCCAGGCCCAATACCATATTATTTTCAGACAACTGTGCCAATTGACTGTTCGCCAGGCTAAGCCCCAGCAAACGCGACCGGTTTAATTCGAAAGAAGCAGTGAGGTTATTTTTAAATCTGGTATCCAAACCAACTAATGGAGAAAAATACTCAGAAATGGTTACCTGAGCAAACTGGTATTCAGGCAAAAAATTATTATTCACATCTCTACTGCTAACGGCGCCGTTCGTTTCCTGATAACGCAACAAGGTATTAAATCCATTAATATTATAAGCTGAGCGATAGCCATGACGGATATCGACAGATGAAAACTGATCTGCAATAAATGGAATACGGGTTAAACCACTATACGTCAGGGTCCAGTTTGGAAGTGGTATTTTAGGGAAAGCATTCATTTTTGTTCTGCCGGCATCCTTGCCAGAATAAGCAGCCATAAAAGCAGAGATGATTACATCCTGGCTTTCTTTGCCGTATCCATCTGCGTACCCTCCACTAATGCCAGCTGAATTTGGGTTTTGCGCGCCCAGCCTTCTCGAAATAATTATCCGGTTAGCCATAAACTGATTGAATAATTCAGAGACAATAGCCGAGTTGCTTTCTTTAAATGCCGTACCCAAAGCGATGTATGATACACTATAATCGCCTGTAGTAATTGCACTCAGATTCTCAAATGATGATGCACTGGCTACATACCTAAAATTGGTACTAAAATTTCTGGTTTGTGCTTTATTGGCTTTTAAAGTAATCCGTAAATCTTTAAACGGTTCAACCAAGCCTGTAAACTGAAAATCTTCGCGCAGTGTATTAACATATAACTGGTTCTGTAAGGTATCGGTTGTTAACCAGCCATTGCCAAGCGCCATCTCGCGGATATCGCGCTGACTACCAAAAACGAACCCCAAACCAGGCGCGCCTGTAGCCCTGTCGATACCAAAAAACTGTGTTGTTGGCATATAACCTGGAAGAAAAATACCTTTTGTCTGCACAAAACTGGCATTAACATTTTTTAAGCTGGTTAAGATATTGATAAAAAAGTTCTTCGCTTTGCTCCCATCCTGATCATTCCCGGCATTTCTGATAAAGCCAAATTTGTTGTATAGCGCAGTCAGGTTTAACGTTGGGTTCACCTGAACGGTTCTGCTGTTTTGTACCGTATTACCTAAATTTATATTCGGATCGCGTAAGGTAGATAGCGGCTCCGTTTGCCAGTTAAAGTTGGTTCCATAACGGGTTTTTACGGTCACCCAGTTTAGTCCCGGTATTTTATCAATCGGTAAATTATAGGTAACGTTTAAGTTGTGGTTATAATCGGTTGTACGTCCTAAGCGCTTTAGGTTCTGCCAAACGGTATCACGTTTAATGCCATCAATTCTGCCATCCGGTTCATCTATAATCGAATAATTTGTGGCATTAAAATCCAGCTGTAATGAACGTGTAAGGTTCCACGCAATACCATAAACACGGCTCATGGTAAAGTTTTTGTTAAAGGTAGTGCCGTATCCGCTCTGGTAAAGCCCAATAGTATTGTTCGGATCGTTATTCCGCAAGGTATTTTCTGAATATAAACGGTCTACATCAATTCTGAAATTAATGGCGCTAGGAAAAATACTAAAGTTAAAATCCCTTAACAAAGCCAGCATGTTCGATTTTATAATCTTTTCAAAAGGGGCTATTGTTTTGGCTTCTTTTGAATAACTGTACTGTAACGATGCCCTGTAGGTATTCTGAATGCTGTTTTGATTAATGAAATCACGATGATTATATTGGGTATAAGCATAACTTGCAGCAAAATTTTCAATATCCCAGAGTTGGGCAGGTTTACTGGTATTGGTACGTTCCTTCCTAACATTGGTGAAGTTGATGCCCCTCCTAATGGTATAATCCTGTGCGAAATTTAAAATCGAATCTTTTTGCTCCTTGGTAGATTGTGATAATGCATTTTTGAGCTCAATATCTGGTGTCCTTGGATTGAATTGCGGCGTAGAAACCTGTTTAGAGTAATTCACGAACATCGGTATTTTCACACCCGATTTCTGTGGCAGGAACTTGCCCAATTCCATTGCTGAAGAAACATCAAGCAACACATTGTCTGCACGGTTCCGCTCGCTCACTTTCGAATCAATAGATCCAAAACCAATGGTCGATTTACTTCCTGAAATATTTACATCTGCAAAATCGGCCAGTTTCAAGTTCAGTCTTCCTGTGGCTGCCCAACCGCCTCTTTCATCAAATTCGGTTAACCTTAATTCGTTAAACCAAACCAGTGCATTTTTATCAAGACCATCATCATTCTGCTCATCATTGGCGGCGCGGAGCGGATTTTTAACACCCACCATATATACCCGAACCTTGCTCATGTCAGGCTGCCCTTTAACAATGATTGTCCTTGTTCCATCGGTATAGGTAAAGGGAACATTTGCAGGCCATGGCTGCCCGTTCGCTTGTTTGGCAACGTTACGGGCTAACTTAGCATTCTGAAAAAGCGTTAAGTTAATATCCATTCTATTGGCTTCAGGCCAAATGGCATCGGCATCTCTTGTACCGGGGTTAGTAACCTTTAACGGAATTACATATTCATAATAGTTATCTTGATTGTCGGTACCAATCCGCAAGAACGCTGCAACATCATTATCATTTAAAACCTGGTTATTAACCGCTTCAGCATGAATAAACATTTCCAGATGTTTATAAGACCTGAAATCACTGTAAGCTGTTTTAAATGCTGCTCTACCGTAACCATCTCTTAACGATTTTACGGTAACCGATAACGATTGCTCATTTAAACGTGTATCGCCCCGGTAATTGCTATAGTCTCGCTCGCGAAGAATACCAGGAGGCGTTACATACGGAATTGGTGAACGTTTGCCGTTCTCTTCAATGTTTACCGTCGAAACTTCAATGGTAGAATTATCAGGAGTAAGTGCAGGTAAAGAAGGATCTACAATTACTTGCGAAGCCTGGTTAGCAGCATTAAATTCCCTCCATTCCCCACGGATCAATTGCAACTTCGCGAAACGCATTACGGCAGTATCGGCAAAATTGGTCATAAACATCCTAAAGAAACGGATAGATTTAAAATCCTGGATACCGCCCACACGATCTTGATACTGGCTGATCGGGATTCTGAATTGATACCATGAAACGGCCTGCGTGTTTCCATTGGCCAGTCTCACCTGCGAGGTGACTTTATCAGTAATAAAGTTCTGTCCAACATTTAAATCACCCGGGCGCATCGAAACCTTATATTGAAAATACTCATCGCTTTGCGTCATGTTATTATCGCGGTTGATGTCTTCCCCGTCCGGTAACGAAGTGGATGCCGAGTTTTCAAGGCCTAATTCTTCCTGCGACTGCTGTGATGTTTTAGAGTTTCCTTCTGTTCCGTTGTATTTTTCATAACGCTTAAGAATACCTGCATTGATCTGATCTAATGCCGGTCCCCTGAAATAGGTGTAGTTATCTGATGATGGATCGGCATCAATTGCTGCCGAAGCTGTTGCATTCAGTTGCGATTTGATCTGCGTAATTGCCGCAGCAAATTTTACTTTCTCATCAGCATCTGATAATCCGTCCAAACCTACATCCTGAGCCCTACGCGAATTTGGATCATTATCGAAAGCCTGCACTACGGGTTGTAGTTTCGGCACACGCCCCCAAACGGTTTCATCATATTTGCTCGGATCGTTTGTAGCAGGCAAACCATTTTCCAAAGATTTTCTACCATCTTTCAGAATATCCTCTGATATGTTTCCGAGGTTGAAATAAATATCACCTCCCGCCGAATTCGGTTTATAAATAAATGGATCCATTACCCAAAATTCGATAAAGCCAACATTTAAGGCTTCAAAATCATTGGTTTCGATTTTACGCTGAAAACCGCCCCAACTGTTCCTGGGCTGCAACAAACTTCCATCCGGCCTGAAATCAGTAGTACGGAAATTATATGGCCCCCTAACAGTTGGATAAAAGGCCACATCCAAAGTGGTAATGTTTAAAGCCTGCCCTGTTGCGGTTTCCTTAAATGGAAAAACCTCCTGTTCAATTACCTCTCTTACGTAGTGATTAGAAAGTTCGGTCCGGTTGCCCCTGATATTGGCAGGTGTAGTAGAAGCGGCTGAATTGTAAAAAGTTGGATCGATATTGTAAAACGCGATCCTCGCCCGGTTATAACCGTATGATAAATCGTTGGATTTATTAAATTCCGGAAAAAGCTGTGGTGTACCGGATAGTTGCCAGGCAATAGCACTCTTTAAATCGATTACCGATCTTGAAGCTTCGAAATCATCCAGATAACTTACCCCGTTTTTACTGCCTGCAAAATTCAGCGCTCGCGGATGACCGGGAATCAGTTGCGCAAATTCACCATAAAATGTTACACTTGATGGTGCTTTGGTTGAAATGAACGGCAGTTTATCGACCAGTTTTGTTAAAAATCTTGACGGTGAACTGTAATTAATATCTGCTCCCCAAATGGTATTTGAAATAGGCTCTTCTCCAATGTTTACCTTCTGGGTTAAAGGTTTTTCGGTCAGGTTCATTATTGTACCGCCGAGATTTAATTTATTATTTACACGATAATCTAAACGGGTTCCGAAAAGCGACCGTTGCTGCAAACCAAAGGTTTCACTGTTTTCTGTGGTAATCCTGATGGGTTGACCAGATACCAGAAGTGCCTGATTGATGATGCTTACCCGGCCACCCTGATAATCGACGGTAAAATCTACGCCCTCTGTTAGTGGCATCGTTCCTGCAAAAACCTTTACCGAGCCTTCCGGAACGTTAATGGCATTCAAGCTGAATTCAGAAGAAATGTCAGACTGGTAATTTACCCTGATGGTATACCTGTTCTGGTTTTGGAATAGTTGCCTCGCAATGGTTTGTGTTGAATCGTATAGTGCCGTAAATGTATATTTATTAATCAACGCCTGTTCACTCGGTAAAAACTTTGCAGCCAGATCTTTACCAAAGGGTTCAATTACCGGAAAAATAATTCTTCCATTTGCCGGATCGATGGTAATATAACCTGCATTGGTATTGGTAACCAATGAGGTTTGTCCGTTGCTGCCTACACCGAACATACTGGCCTGATTGGCATTACTTGCTGTAGAATAAGATCCAAAAGCATTGTTTGCTGCCACAAAATCGAAAACTCCATCAGGTTTCCGTTCGTTCTGTTGATTCAGACGATCAAATTCAGTTAGGTTAATCCACTGCTTGTTAGCCGTATTCTGACCTTCGGTCATGACCGGATTATCCACCCCTGTTTCATTATCAATACGGTAAATATCAAGTTTAAAATTTTGACTGCTGATCTGGTAGCCACCAATGGAGTAAATATTTTTCATCATCAGATCCCAGGTTGGCAGCTGTATCTTGGTCGTTTCGTTCTTTAACAACTTAGCATAAAGCATTTTTGGATTAGCCGCATCAAAAGGAACATCGGTAGAAAACTCACCCACCTGATATTCTACACCATTATAGGTATAGCGGTAGGCAACAGCTAAAACCTCATCGGCATTTAGCGGGTTGTTTAATGATAAATACCCCAACTGTGGCTGAAAGGTAAATTCCCGCTCTGTTAACTTTCTGGCGTAAACCAGTTTGGCAAAGTTATCGGTATTGCTACTGTTAGCTGGGGTTGTTTGGAAGAAAGAAAGGGCTGCATTAGAATTTGTTTGCCTGATTGCTCCGCCCTGATAAGCGTTTAACTGCGAGATCAGGTTGTTTGATTGTTGTGCGAAACCAGTAGCGGTAGTTCCTGCCGGTAAGCCTGAAGTTCCACCTGTAATTAATACATTGTTGAAAGGAACATTTTCACCCAGGTCCATTAAGCCCAATACATCTCTGGAGTCGGTTGTACTCCCTGCCTTATTGGTAATCCAAACTTCAATTTTAGTAATCTGTATAGGTGAAGTGATAATAGGTGCGTTGGCCAGGTTCCTGTTATAATTATTTCTGAAATATTGCGATAGGAAATAGTGTTTATTGGCTTCGTAGCTATCAATGCTTAATGTCGTGGTATTTTGCTGTGCGCCATTGGTAATTTTAATCTCTCTCGATTGCGATTTTTGTTGAGTATAAACACTGGTTACGTTTAAACGTCCAAATTTAAGTTGCGTTTTTATACCAAAAAGCGCCTGTGTTCCGGTAATCAATGAGGTATTTAAAGGCAAACTTACGTTACCCGCTTCTATTTTCTGAATAATATCATCTGCGCCTCCTGTATAATCCAGTTTGATCTGATTTTCAAAATCAAACTGTGCTTCGGTATTGTAATTACTTTTAATTTTCAGCTTGGTACCGATATTTCCAACAAGGTCCATCTGGATCCTCTGGTTAAAATCGAAATTGGTCTGCACCCTTTGCCTTTCGTTAAAAAGTGGGTTTTCGTTTTTATTTATCCTGCCCAAAAAAGTAAGTTCGGCCTCGCCACGAGGCTGAATATCAATTGTTGTACCTCCGAATAGTTTTTCAAAAGCTTTACTGTTTACCTGGATTTTCGGAATAATGCCGGTAGTTCTGTAATCGCTTACTTCAGCATTGGAAATACTACGCCAGTTCCCCCTTTTGATTTCGCTGTTTACCAGGCGCTGGTACTCATCAATGGTTAAATACTGGGTATTAAGGACAAATTTTTCTCCTATCAGTTCCTTAACCACATAACGTTTATTCTTCGCGTCGTATTCTACAACTCGTTTTAAATTACTCGGAGATGGATAAAATGGATGAACTGCCGAACCAATCCCTAATTGTTCTTTTTCACGCAGGCTGAAGTTATTTTTAGGCTTAACCGTATCCGTTTTGCCTGCAACAACTTGAGAATAAGTAGTTTGAGAAGCAGTTAAAAAGAGAGAAATGAGAAAAAGAAATGTAGATATTCTCTTCAAAGGCGTTAATCTATAAAGTTTTCAAAGCTTGTTTAATTAGTTGCTCTACCGAAAGACTTCCTTCCGTCACTTTTAATATTTGGTCTATAGTTTTTTCGGCAGTTTGTTTGGCGAATCCGAGCATTACCAATGCTGATAACGCTTCATCTTTAACAGTATTGTGTTGAGGCATAGAAATTAATGAATCTGCCCCTTCTTTTTTTAATTTATCCTGTAGTTCTAAAACCAGGCGTTGTGCGGTTTTTGCACCCAGGCCTTTTATCCGCTGTATCAGTGGCAAGTCTGCTTTAACAATTGCAGTTTGAATCTCTATTGGTGTGATGGAGGACAAAATCATCCTCCCGGTGTTTGGACCGATGCCCGATACCGAAATTAAATGTAAAAATAAACGGCGTTCGCCCTCATCAGCGAAGCCGTATAATGTATGTGCATCTTCTTTTACATGCAGCCAGGTATATAATTTGCACCTTTCTGCATCGCCCAAAGCGCTGTATGTGTTTAATGAGATATTTATATGATAGCCTATACCTCCGGCCTCAACCACAACATAAGCCGGGTTTTTGAATGTCAATCTACCATCAATATAGGCGTACATGTAATATTACTTTTTAGTTGTTTTCCCAAATATACCTTTTCGTTTCGATGTTGCAATTTCTTCTTTTCCCTGCACATCTACAACAGCTATGGTAACCATATTAACAATTTCGCGTACAGAACTACCTAATTGAACAATATGAACAGGTTTATTCAGTCCTAACAGGATTGGACCCACTGCTTCGGCACCGCCAAGCTCTTGTAACAATTTGTATGCAATGTTTCCGGATTCCAGATTTGGGAACACTAAAGTATTGGCCGGGGCATCTGCCAAAGTGCTAAATGGAAAATTATCCTGCAGCAATTCATTGTTGATGGCAAAATTCCCTTGCATTTCTCCATCCACTACAATTTCGGGATAGTTTTTATGAAGAAGCTTTACGGTTTCCCTAACTTTATTGGGGGTTATCCCATCGTTAGAACCAAAATTTGAATACGATAATAAAGCAATGCGCGGTTTAATGTTAAACTGTTTAACCGATTTATCGATCAGCAAAGTGATATCTACTAATTCCTCTGCCGTTGGATCTACGTTTACAGTTGTATCGCCAAAAAACACAGGACCTTTTTTGGTCATCATCATGTACATACCGGCAACGCGTTTAACACCTGGTTCCACACCGATTACCTGAAGGGCCGGTTTAATGGTAGCGCCGTAATTTTTAGTTAAACCCGAAATCATCGCATCAGCCTCTCCAAATTCAACCATCGAAGCACCATAGTAGTTACGGTCTCTTAATAGCTTTGTCGCGTCGCGCATAGAAGAAACCCCCTTGCGCTGGCGTTTTTTGAAAAGTGCTTCTGCATATTGTTTGGTTTTTTCAGGATTCTGCATCTGATCGATGATCTCTACGCCCCCGAGTTCTAAAGCATGCTCATCAATAATTGCCTGTATTTTTTCGCGGTTACCCAATAGGATCGGAATGGCAATATTTTCATCTTTGACGATCTGGGCAGCTTTTAAAATTTTATAATTATCAGCCTCTGCAAACACCACCCGTTTAGGATCCATTTTCGCTTTGGTTGTAACCGCCCTCATAATGGCATCATCTAAACCTAAACGTTTCCTGAGTTCTTCATTATAGGCATCCCAATCGGTAATAATTTTTCTGGCTACGCCGCTTTCAATTGCAGCTTTTGCCACAGCCGTTGATACTTCGGTAATCAACCTAAAATCAACAGGTTTTGGAATAATATAATCGCGTCCGAACTTTAAGTTTCGTGCATTGTAAGCCAGGTTAACCGCTTCAGGGACTGATTTTTTAGCCAATTCGGCAATTGCCTTAACCGCAGCAATTTTCATGGCTTCATTAATGCTGGTTGCGCGAACGTCGAGCGCGCCGCGGAAAATATAAGGGAAACCCAGCACATTATTTACCTGGTTCGGATAATCAGAACGGCCTGTAGCCATGATCAGATCTTTACGGGTTTTGATGGCCAGATCGTAGGCAATCTCAGGATTTGGATTCGCCATTGCGAAAACAATCGGGTTTTTGGCCATCCCCATCAACATGTCCGGAGATATAACGTTTGCTGCCGAAAGTCCGATAAAAACATCTGCCCCTTTCATGGCTTCTCCAATATTGGCAATATCCTTCCTTGTGGTAGCGAAGCCCATTCGGATATCATCCAGGTCCGTACGGTGGATATCAATCAATCCATTGATATCGAACATCACCAGGTTCTCTTTTTTAACGCCTAAGCTCAGGTACATTTTAGAGCAGGAAACTGCGGCAGCACCTGCGCCACTTACCACAACCTTAATTTTATCTATTTTCTTTTTCTGGATTTCGCAGGCATTCAATAATGCTGCACCAGAAATAATGGCCGTTCCATGCTGATCATCATGCATTACAGGGATATTCATCTCCTGTTTTAAACGTCGCTCAATCTCGAAACATTCAGGCGCCTTGATATCTTCCAGATTGATTCCTCCAAAGGTTGGCTCCAAAGCTTTAACGATTTTTACAAAATCATCTACATTTTCAGTATCCAGCTCCAAATCAAACACATCAATGTCGGAGAATATTTTAAATAAAAGACCTTTGCCTTCCATTACAGGCTTGCCCGCTTCGGGGCCGATATTGCCCAGCCCTAAAACAGCTGTTCCGTTACTGATTACTGCAACTAAATTACCCTTAGCGGTGTATTTGTAAACATCCTCTGTATTGTTTGCTATCTTTAAACAAGGTTCTGCAACTCCCGGAGAGTATGCCAGGGTTAAATCCCTTTGTGATGTTGTTGGCTTAGTAGGTACTACTTGTATCTTTCCCGGACGGCCCTGCGAGTGGTAATCCAACGCATCTTGCTTTCTATTCGTATTACTCATTAAGTAACTTATTAGTGACGGCGCAAAGGTACAATTCTTTTTATGAGGCTTAAAATAAAAAGCCGTTCAAAAAAAGTAAATGGGCAGGTAAGAGATTGAAGTCTAGTTTCTGATTTAAATGGGAAAAGCAAGCGGACTGACTTCCTTTACCGATGGACTCCGTTATGGCAGCAATATTGCCCCAAAGAAATTTCACCGCTATTCCTTTAGATATAAATATCAGATTCCAGACAGGCTGTGAATTATCCTTTGCTGATTTTCAGGATCATCCCAGCTTGTAAACCGGCTTTTGACAAATTATTATCTCTTCTGATACTTTGTACGGTTGCCCCGTCAAATCGCTCTGCAATTTCCGATAAGGTATCGCCCATTTTCACTTTATAACTGAAAAACGATGATGGCGCTTTTAATGGTTTGTGGTTTTTGGCATAGATCTTCAACCTTTGGCCAGGCACGAGTGTTTTGCTTTTTAAACCATTCCAAACCCTTAAATCTTGTACTTCTACACCAAATTTATCAGCAATTGTGTTTAAACTTTGTCCTGAGGTTACTTTATGAAAAACTACAGCTGATGCAGTTACGCTTTTATTCTTTTGCTTTCTTAAATCCCGGACATCATCGGTACCGGCAGCCACCACTTTCATGTCAACCTCTACTTCCTGGTTGTTCAGCACATCATAAATACCTGCATAATCGATATCCCTCAACTTTGGCATTACAATACGCTTTGGTTCATCATCGGTGCCGTTAACAATCTTCTTCTTATACGATGGATTTAAAGCCATCATAGCCGATTCTTCAATATTAAGCACCCTGGCTAAGGTAGCCAGAGATACAAACCGGGTAGTTTGTACGGTATCGGTTTTGAGGAACATATTCGAGGCCTGTGCCGTAATCTGGTGTTTGTGAGAATAGTTCATTACATATACCGCAGCAATAAAGGCTGGCACATAATTTCTGGTTTCTTTGGGTAAAAACTGTCTGATTACCCAAAAATCCCTCGATCCTGCTTTATCAATGGCCCGGTTCACATTTCCCTTTCCACAGTTATAGGCAGCAATGGCCAGCAGCCAATCGCCAAGTTCTTCAAAAGCATCTCTAAAATAAGCTGCCGCAGCATAACTGGCCTGTATTGGATCTTTCCGTTCATCAACAAAGTTATCCATCTTTAAGCCGTAAGCCTTGCCTGTGCCGAACATAAACTGCCAGATACCTGTAGCGCCCACTCTCGAAATCGCGTGCGGATTCATCTGCGATTCTACTATGGTAAGGTATTTTATTTCCTGCGGAATATTGTAATCCTTTAATGCTTTATCAAAAATGGGGAAGTAGTAACTCGATAAACCCATCATTTTACCAAACATGTCTTTACGTTTGGCATAAATATCAATATATTGCTGAACGTATTCGTTATAGGGAAGGGGTACTGTTTTGGCAATAGAATCGAGCCGTAGCTTATAAATAAAGTTCTGCCCCATAGTCAAGGGGTTTTCGGAAACAGCCGGTACCGCTACGGTATCAGTATTGATAAAGATATTGTTACGAATCTTTGGCAGGCTATCCAGCTTGAGCGTTTGCTGCGCAAAAGAGGAAGAAATAATTCCTAAACAAGCACAAATTGAAGCAAAAAGTAATTTTTTAATCATGGGCTATTGGTTCAAATTTTCATTAACCATGGCTTGCATTCCTACAAAACCTTTATGCAGATTCTATCTTCTTTCCAATAAAAAAGATTGAGAGAGAACTGCGGACTTTCCAGACTATACCTGGAAAGCAGTTAATAAAATGTCATTGCCATACTTGATTATAATGCTGTTTGCATTAAAAATTGTGCGTAATTTCAATGACAATAAAACTATGATAAAAATGCCTGAGAAAAAGCCAGAAGCTTATCTTCCTCAAAATGTTTGGCTGTAAATTGTATACTTAACGGTAAACCTCCCTCATTATTGCCTATTGGCAAAGCAATCGCCGGATTTCCGCTTAAAGATGGTAACACTGTAAATATATCGGCCATGTACATCACCAGTGCATCCTGTAGGTGATCACCTATTTTAAAAGCTGCTGTTGGAGCAACAGGAGAAAGAATCAGGTCATAATCCTGAAATAAAACATCCATTTTTTCTCTGATCAGCCGACGTACCTGCTGTGCTTTTTGATAATAAGCATCGTAATACCCTGCACTTAAAACAAAAGTACCTAAAAGGATACGGCGTTTAACTTCTTCGCCAAAGCCTTCGGCCCGGGATAATTTATAAAGTTCATTTAGGGATTTTGCTTCCATGTTACGGTGTCCGTAATGAACGCCGTCGTAACGCGAAAGATTTGATGAAGCTTCGGCAGTTGTTAAAATATAATATGCCGGCACCAGATAATCCAGCAGATCAAAAGAAACATACGCTACCGTATGTCCATCAGCTTTGAGCTGCTCAATTGATTTTAAAATAGCAGATTTGATTTCGGGATCAAGCGCTTCGCTTTCTATCGTTTCCTTTAATACCGCTATCTTATGTTTTTTCTGTTCATTTAACAAAACAGGATAATCAGGCACGGTAAGAGGAGAAACTGTTGAATCGTAATCATCTGCACCTGCTAAAACCTGTAAAAGCAATGCTGCATCTTCTACTGAAGAGGTAATAGGGCCAACCTGATCAAAGGAAGAAGCGTAAGCAATCACCCCATATCTCGAAATACGGCCATATGTAGGTTTAAGCCCAATCTGTCCGCAAAATGCAGCCGGCTGTCTTACAGAGCCACCCGTATCGGTACCCAGTGCAGCTAAACACATATCAGCCTGAACGGCTACCGCCGAACCGCCTGAAGATCCACCCGGAACAAGCTCGGGGTCTACTGCATTTTTAGCCGGTCCAAAGTAGGATGTTTCATTAGAACCGCCCATCGCAAATTCATCGCAGTTTAAACGGCCTATAATAACGGCATCTTCCTGTAATAAACGTTGCACAACGGTAGAAGAATATGGAGATACAAAGCCTTCAAGCATTTTTGATGATGCCGTAACGATATGGCCTTCATAACAGATATTATCTTTAATACCAATTACCATCCCTGCAAGTTTACCTGCAGTTCCATTTTCTATCTTTTGCTGTACCGCTTTCGCCTGAACTTCGGCCGATAAAAAAAACACCTCATTAAATGCATTGAGGTGTTCATTATTTTTAATTTGCTTAAAATAATAAGCCAATAAATCGGGTAAAGTTAATTGCTTTTGCGAAATGAGTGTCTGAATCTCCTTCAGAGAGCTGTATTTCTTCAAAACTAAAAATTATTGCAATTAAACAGTTTTATCACGGTTAGATGGATCTACCTGATCTCCATCAACACCATCTTTACCATCTTTAAATTCTTTAACACCTTTACCTAAACCCCTCATCAGTTCAGGAATTTTTTTTCCACCAAATAATAACAATACCACTACCGCAATAATGATAATTTCTGGTGTTCCAAGCATTGCTGCTATTGTTGTATTTAACATAACTTTTTGTTTAAACTTTTTCTTTGTCTGTTGTTATTTTCTCCTCAGCTGGCTTAGTGGCTTCAGTATGCGCTGTGCCATGGGTTACGGTCTCATCAACAGGCGATTCTTCTGTAGGATGATGGCGCTGGTTGTGATTTTGTGCTGTTTCTTCTGCTTCCTCTTTATCCAGATCCATCGCATTGATATTTCTATGGATCTCACGCTTTACACCGTCAGAGGCATCTTTAAACTCCCTGATCCCTTTCCCAAGCCCTCTTGCCAGTTCAGGTAATTTTTTACCTCCGAACAACAACAGAACTACTACCAAAATGAGCACGATCTCCGATCCACCCATGTTTAAAAACTCTAATAACGTGCCTTGATACATCACTAATATAATTTATACAAATATAGACATTTTAAAAACTATTCTTTTATTTACTGATCCAGGCTTCCGGATTCAAAGCCGCCTGCCCCCTTCTGATCTGAAACTTTAGAACAGCATCATCACCGGTATTAGCCACCACTCCTATGGTTTGTTTGGTATCAACAGAATTACCTACACTCACACTAACCGATTTTAGGTTCTGATATACGGTAAAATATTCACCATGGTTGATCAGAACCACCGTTCTGCCCATCATTACCTGTACAGCTGCAACCTTACCAGCAAATACCGCTCTAACAGCCGCACCATCAGTTGTGGTAATATCCACACCGTCGTTGGTATAACTGGCCTGATCTAACTTATGTAGCCCAAATCTTTCGGTTATTGTTCCTGTTGCTACAGGCCATGGTAACCTTCCACGGTTATTTTCAAAGCCTGCCGATAGTCTGGCCGTTTCAGGAGTTGCCGTCAACAGTTCACTGGTTGATTTGGCTTTAGCGGTTGGTGTAGGAGGCGTTGCTGGAGCAGGTTTATTTTCTGCTTTAGCTTTAGCTGCAGCAATCCTTGCTTCCTCTGCTGCCTTCCTTCTTGCCTCTTCAGCCGCCTTTCTTCTCGCCTCTTCAATTGCCCGTTGAATCGCAGCACTAATGGCCCGATCTATCTGTGCCTGCTGTTTTTTGCGGCTGCTAATATCCTGTCTGAACTGCTTTTCGTCTTTGCTCAGTTTATTTAATTCAACAGCTTGTTTACTTTTATCTTTACTTAAACGTTCACGCTCTTTTTCCTGCTCTTTTAAAAGATCACTTTTCTCCCTAAGCGTTTTATCCAGTACCTTAATCTTTCCGTCCAGGTCTTGTTTTGTGCTCTCAATATATCCGGCCTGTTTTTTACGGTATTGACTGAATTGCTGCAAGTATTTAATCCGTTTATAAGCCTGGTTAAAATCCTTTGATGCAAAAATGAACATCATTTTATCATACGAATTTCTATTTCGCTGCGCAAATCGGATCATGCCTGCATACTCCTTTTTAAGATCGCCTAACTGACCTTGTAACGTATGTACGGTATTTGTGTTCTGAGAGATTTGATTATCCAGATTTTTTATTTCGGAGTTAATGGTACCAATTTTATCCTGGCGCAACCTAATCTGGGCATTTATGGTATTAATCTGCTGTATGGTAAGCTTTTTACCATTGGCAGTTTTATTCAAGTTCTTTTGAAGCTGTTCTATTTCACGTTGTATAGCTTCTTTTTTCCTTCTGAGCTGGCTTTCCGTTTGTGCAACCGCAGAGGTCGTTAACACGCTTAAAAAAAGGATAAATAGGAGTTTCTGTAGCTTCATTAAGCCAAAAGTATAAAATTTTTACAGTAAAAAACACTAAAATTGAGATACTAACATCATAATTACTTATTACAGAACCCTCTTCATATATTCTTCATCCAATATAAAGATTGCCAAATTGCCTGATGCAGGCAGCAGGTTTTTTGGCAAACTATTAAATTAACTGTAATTACTATTATTTTACAACCGTAAACCTCTTTGGTACATTAAACGGAAAATCGACCGGAACATTGCCGTCAATTTTTACATATTGAAGGTCGATATTTATTGTTTTCGCTTTAGATAGCGTTTTGATCTTCAGCGCACCAGGAAATAAAAATTCGTTTAATTTTTGATAATCTGAATACGTAACTTTCAATGCCTGCCCATTTTTAGCATCATTTAAATTGGTTTCAGATACTTTGAAAAGTGTATTAAAGAGCAACCTGTAATCTAGCTCAGATTTACTTCCGGAAACAACCCAAACTCCGTTCTCCTGTTTAACATCCGATTCCGGAACTAAAAACTCGCCCACGGCATTACCCGTTAAGATGGCTTGCAGGGTGTTAAAATTAACCTGTTTGTTGGTGAAATTGTAAACATAACTGAACGGTTTTTTGAGGTACTCGTTTTTCATCCGGTTCATAATCTTAATGCTATCAGGCGTAATTAACGCTCTTGCCACCTCTGCCATTCCACCCAATGCCGTAATGCTTACCCAAATGGTCTCCTTATCTTTCATTTTGAAATTCATGGTTACATCATTCGCATTACCGGCAATATCCAAAGTTGCTTTTGCTTTAAGTGAAAGCGTATTAAATTTAAGCTGTTTGCTATTCAACAGGGTTAAGGCTTCTGCTTTGGTATTATCTGTTTTGGTTTCCGTTTTGGTAGGAGGAGCCACTACAATTTCTTTTTTAGGTTTACATGCTGAAACGAAGATTACCACTCCTAACAGGAATACACTATTTAAAATATTTTTTTTCATTGATCTTCTTAATTAATACTTCTGATCCGTTTCCGGCCTCTTTTGCTTTTTGCCATTGGATTAATGCAGCATCTTTTTCACCTTTCATAAAAAGTATATCTCCATATCGCTCCAGGTAAACACCGTTTTTACTGCTATTGTTTTGTAAAGCCTTTTCAATCCATATCTTCGCCAGATCGTATTTTTGCTGTCTGAACAGAATGAAGGCATAAGTATCTGCAACAGAGGGATTATTCGGCATGGCATGTGCAGCTGTTTCAGCATATTTAGCCGCCTTTGTCAAGTCATCATTTCTCAATGCCAAATAATAGGCATAATTATTCATGATCAGATAATTATCTGGCTCTGTTGCAATCGCTTTTTCGAAAGCCGTTTTAGCCTGTGCAAAATTATTCTGGTTGAGGTAAACATCGCCCTGAAGTGCATAAATCTGCGCCTGGAGGCTTTTGTTCTCTACATCCAATTGTGACGAGGTTTTTAAATTGCTTTGGGCAGCTTCATATTTACCGGTTTTAAAAGCTGCATAAGCCATATAATAATATAAACTGGCCTGGTTAGGATAAATGCTTAAAGCCTCTTCGCCAACTTTTAGGGCTTCATCGTAATGTCCAAGCAACGTTTGGATATTAATCACCTGTTCCCATACGATGTAAATCTGTTCGTTAAGTCGCAACGCAGCCTGATATTGTAGCAATGCTTCTTTCAAGTTATTCTGCTGATAGAGTACATCGCCGTAAAGGGCCAATGCTTTGGCTTCTGTAGGGTTTTTCTCTGCAACCAGCTTACTCAGTTCAGCTGCATTTTTAGCTACAATAGGCTGGTTAAGTTTAGGAAAAAGTGCGGCAATGATCTTTACCTTTTCTGCAAGCGGCATTTCATTGCTTTGAAAAGCCAGTTTTAAGGATGAAAAGGCTGCTTCATCATTTTTTTGCTTACGGTAGATATCGGCCAAAGCCAGGTTTACTTCAAAATTATTAGGTTCAAGTTGCTGTGCTTTGGTTAATACCTTTAAGGCTTCCGGTTCGTTCCCTTTTTGTAAAAGCAAACCTGCAGCGTATAAATAATTCTTTACATCCGCCTGGTTACCTTCCAACAACTTCACAATATCACTTTCTGTAGCATTGCCGTTAGATTGAAGCCGCCTTCTGGCATTTGCTAGATCTCTTGAATTACCAAATTTAACCTCAATTTCTTCATAGGTCTTTTTGGCGGCATCCAGCTGATTGGCCAAAAACTGTGCATTGGCCTTATCAAAATAATAGGCGTCGTTTTCAGGATCGAGACGGATGAGTTGGTTAAATACCCCGATCAGTTCGGGCATATTATTGCTGCGTTTATATACCTCTCCCAACAAACGCCAGTACCATAAATTTCCGTTATTTATTTTAATGGCCTGTTTAATATGCTGTTCAGCTTCCAAAAGCTTATCTAAACGCAGGTCTGCGTTGGCCAGTTCGAAATAAGCAGCATGGTTATTAGGATCTAACCCGACGATTTTATTGAAATTGGTAGCGGCCTGAACATAATTTTCAGACATTTTCTCCCGAAGACCGGCAAAGAACAATTGCTTTACCATATTGCTATCGCGATTGGTAGCAGGCGTAGCTTTCCCCTGCCCAAAAGCCTGGAAGCCGGCCAAAGTAGCCCCAATAAGAAAACGCACCTTATACTTCATATCATCCAAAAATTAACTCCAAACTCCCAACTGAGAACTCCAAACTATTTTCCCGTATGCCCGTAACCACCTTCGCCGCGAGCCGTTTCGCCCAGTGCTGTAACCGGCTGCCAGCTCACCGTTTCGTGTTTGGCCACTACCATTTGTGCAATCCTGTCGCCATTAACGATCTTAAAATCAGTATCTGATAAATTTACCAATAAAACTTTTATTTCGCCACGATAATCGGCATCGATAGTACCGGGTGAATTTACGATACTGATGCCATGTTTGTAAGCCAGGCCACTTCTTGGTCTGATTTGTGCTTCGTAACCAACCGGTAGCTCAATAAACAGGCCCGTTGGTACCAGCAACCGTTGTAAAGGTTTTAAAATAATTTCTTCGGTTATTGCCACCCTTAAATCCATTCCTGCCGCATGCGCAGTTTCATATTGTGGAAGCGGATGCCCGGATGTATTGATGATTTTTATTTCCATTTTATTAGGTGTGAGATTGAAGATGCCGGATCTAAGATGGCCATAGGCCAATTATTTCTTTAACATTTTCATTAATTCATTTTTCTCAAAATAAGCAACACCTGCTACAAAAGCAATCAGCATTGCATTGCCAATGTAAATGTTTCTTTTAAATACAAAAAATGAACAGAATACAATTATCGTTGAAATAATTAAATAAGATAAAATCTTTTTAAGGTTGTAAGGAATAGGATAATACTTCTGTCCGAGAACATATGATAAAACCATCATTACAAAATAAGCCAGCATACTTACCCATGCAGACCCCATATAACTAAACCGTGGAATGAGAACAATATTAAGTACGATTGTGATGATTGCTCCGGCGACAGAAATATATAGCCCGAAACGGGTTTGATCAGATAGTCGGTACCAGATAGAAAGATTCATATAAATACCCAGGCAAACGTATCCCAATAACAAATACGGTACCGCCGGTAAACCGACCCAATATTCTTGTTTACGGATGAAAAATTTAAGTAGTTCAATGTTGGCAATTATGGCAACAAAAAGAATAGATAGGGCAATTACAAAATATTTCAAAATCGTAGCATAGGTATTCCTTGCGTTTTTCTCTTTTGCATGGCTAAAGAAAAATGGTTCGGCACCCAGTCTGAAAGCTGTGATAAAAATACTTAAGAATATTGCTATTTTACATACTGCACCATAAATACCAACCTCTCCATCGGCTATTTCAGGTGGCAATAGCTTTTTAAGCACTATCTTATCTAAATTCTCGTTTACGATAAATGACAGATTTGCTACTAAAATTGGCCAGCTGTAAGAAAACATATTTCTAAAAAGCTGACTATCGAAACTTAATTGCAATTTCATAAATTCCGGCAGCAAATAAATCAGGGTAGCAACAGAGGCGATAAGGTTAGCTACGAAAACATAACCGATCCATTGGTTCCTGTACCATGAAGTAAACCATTCTACACCTGCCCAGTTGTGTTTTATGATGGCAGGAATGAGGTAAATAAATACGAGGTTAAAACCAACAAAGCAGCCAATATTTAAAAATTTGGCAAAACTGTATTTAAATGGACGACCATCTGCTCGCAATTTCGCAAAGGGGATTACGCAAATAGCATCAATAAAAAGTATCCATAAAAAGAAACTGACATACTGTTTATAATCTGCAATTTCAGATGCTTTTGTTGCCAAGTAACCTGCAATCGAAGAGGAAAAAATTAAACCCGTAACTAAGAAAAGTGTCGAAATAAAAGCAATGCAAAGAAATGAATTGTTATATACCTGTTGCTTTTTGTCTTCAAACTTATTTAAATACCTAAAGTAGGTACTTTCCATACCAAAGGCCAAAACTGCATTGATCAACGATGCATTGGCGTACATATTAGTAAAAATGCCATAAACACCTTTTTGATAAACACCGGTATAGATAGGTGTGAGAATGAAATTGAACAGCCTGGAAAAAACGGTACTGATACCGTAAACCATGGTTTGTCCAAGAAATTTTTTATATACAGACATTTAGTATCGCGATAGAAGCATCAGGTATCAAGATTATACACAGATAGCGATCTTGCTACTTGATACAAAATACTTGTTACTTTTTAAAGACTTCAAAATTACGATAGTTTTTTACTTCGCCATTGCTTACCTCTACATTTTCAACACGCGATCGGTCAGGACCTTCATGGCACCAGTTCACAAATTCTTCCAGAAAAATATCTTCGCCTTCCGCTTCGATATAAACCGATCCGTCTTTTTCGTTCCTTACAAAACCATTTACCATCATCTGGTTGGCAATCATTTTAGTGGTTTCTCTAAAACCAACGCCCTGCACTTTACCTGTTACTTTTATATTGAGGTGTTTCATTGAATGTTGTAAAGTTGAAATATCGCTGTAAAGGTAAATGAATTATCACAATTCTTCAGCACCTGTTACCGAAGGTATATAACTGATTAACGATAATCTTCAGGCTGAATTATGACAGGAGTATTAAACAATTAAAACCACAACAAAAAATGGTTATGATCCATTAAACAAAACTATAATTAGACTGGTTATCATTAGCACTAATTTTTCGGGAATAGCTTAACATTTAGGTAATTTGAATTTTAAAAACGGAGACAATAATGAGTGTACATATAGGATTGATGATCTGGAAGGAAATGAAAACCAAAGAGATTCCCATTTCCATATTTGCAAAAAAGTTGGGCATTAGCAAAATCAAGGCGCAGGAAATTATTAACAGTCCTACCTTAGATGTTTCTCTACTTGCCAATGTGAGTGAGGTACTCGGCTACAATTTTTTTAGTTATTACGAAAAAGGCAAGGCATTTTCCGAGTTCAGTAAAAAGGAAACACAGGCATCAGCAGAAGAAATCAAAAGATTAAAAAGCCTGCTCAGTGAGAAGAACAAAACGATCGAACTTAAAGATAAAATCATCCAAAACCTTTCGCATACTGTTTCTCTGCTTGAAAAAGTCCAGTACCGTTAATTTGGAAAGTGGAAAGTTATTGTTTTGGAAAGTCGTTCAAATGACTCATGAAAATACCAATCATTAATTTACCCTAAAATCGAGGTTTACATTTTAGGAGATAAAAACCTTCCATCAATTTAAGCATTATCCATCCTCAAATCTAACTTACATAAAATTCTATAAATTTGTTGAGTCTGAAAACGGACTTTAAAAATGAAGATTTATTTCAACAGAAAACACTTATTTAAAGAAATTGATTACCCAGATCGTTACCGCAAGAAAAATCTTTTTAAAACCGTTTCCATCATTTTTGGTATTATTCTCGGATTTCTAATCCTCCTGAAGCCCTTTGAAGTTAATACATCGCAACAGAAAGTTAATTATTTTTTCATATGCTGTCTCCATGCCTTGTTACCTGCAGTAATCCTATATTTTTATTTTACCGCATTAAATTATTTACGGGCAAAGCATGCTGAAAACAAAAGCTGGTCTTTAACATCAGAATACGCGCATGTTGGCATTTCACTTCTTTCCACAGGTATAGTGAGCTTCCTGATCCGCGATTTCATTTATTTCAATCAAAATAATTGGTCATGGCACTATTTATGGGAAGAGGTGAGAAACTGTTTTGTGGCAGGGATACTTTTGTATTTTTTCATCAGGATGGCGATGTTCTATTTTGAATCAAAAAAAGACACCTCCTTAATTTTCCAGTTTACTCCACTTGATCTTAAATCACAGAATAATTCCGGAAATACCTTAATTTATGTTAAAACCCAGGTCAAGCAAGACGATTTCACTTTAGATCCAAACGATTTACTTTTTGCCAAAGCAGACGGAAATTACATTGAGATAGCAACCTGTAATAATAATCAGCTAAATATCGAGCTAAAAAGAATCTCCCTAACACAATTTGAATCTCAGTTACATTCCAACCGTAATTTCTTCCGTTGTCACAGGGCCTTCCTGGTAAACATGTGTTATATCAAAAACGTAACCGAAAACTCGCAGGGCCTTATGCTCTCATTTGACCACACAGTTGATCAGGTACCCGTTTCAAGGGCACAGCTTGTTGCTTTCAATGCGCTTTATCAAGAACTCCTTCTTACCCAAAGTTCATCACCTAGTTATTGATCACAAAGATTTGTTGCTGATAACATTGGCAATAAATAACATGATATCCATTGTATGTTTGCGATAGCATTGGGTTAACGTGGCCTGATCATTAAAAAACGTACTGTTATGTCATCCAAAATATTACTTCAGCAAATGGGTTCGAACAAAGCCAATAACCTATTTTATATTGATAATCTTAAGATCCTTCTAACCATGTTAGTTGTATTACACCATACCATTATTGTGTATTGCGCCCCAGGTGGATGGTATTATACCGAAAAAACAACTCAAATGGCTGCCATTATACCATCAACAATTTTTGTAAGCCTAAATCAATCATTTTTTATGGGCTTTTTTTTCCTACTGGCAGGATACTTCACAGCACCATCTTACCATAGAAAAGGGACTTGGAAGTTTTTGGGAGACCGCCTCATCAGGCTTGGTATCCCACTGTTATTTTACTCCTTCGTTTTATCGCCATTACTAAGTTACCTTGTTTATTATTTCGCAGAGCGCAATCACATTACTTATCTGCAATATCTTTCAGGTTACCATAGCTGGATTGATTTTGGCGTAC
The DNA here is from genome assembly GCF_900111825.1 of Pedobacter suwonensis. Lineage (GTDB taxonomy): Bacteria > Bacteroidota > Bacteroidia > Sphingobacteriales > Sphingobacteriaceae > Pedobacter > Pedobacter suwonensis. The sequence continues at coordinate 13,422 of NZ_FOJM01000007.1, read as the reverse complement.
TGTGGTTTGTTGCAGCCTTACTGCTATTTACACTGATTTATGTTGGCGCGAAACATTTCGTTACCATTAAATTTAAAAATCCTATTCCGGCACCTGGTACCGCCAAGATTTTATTTTTTGCTGTTTTGCTAGGTGTAATTACCTTTTTTGTTAGGATTTTATTTCCGGTGGGTTGGGTGCTTAAACCGTTTGGCTTTCAGTTAGGTCACTTTCCGCAATATATCATCCTGTTTATTATAGGTTTGTTGTCCTATAAAAATCAATGGTTTGATAGCTTGCCTTTAAAAGTTGGTAAAAGCCTCAGGCGGGTTGCCTGGTTAGGTCTAATATTCTTTCCTTTGTTCTTTCTGATCAAGGCCAAGCTTAATATGCCCATTGAATGGTATTCGGGTGGTTTTCGCTGGCCATCTCTATTGTATGCCGTTTGGGAACAATGTATAGGAATTTCAATTCTCACTGCATTATTAAGCCTGGGCAAAAATTCGTGGAATAGATCATCGCCATTGTTAAGTAAATTATCCAGATGCACTTTTGCCACTTATATTTTCCATCCACTGGTCATCACAGGCGTTTCTCTTATATTTAAATGCTGGTTGGCAGATCCGGCAATCAAGTTTTTAGTCCTGGCTCCATTTGTAGTGATGGGAAGTTTCTTATTGGGCTCCATTGTGCTGATGATTCCAGGCGTGAAAAGAATTATCTGATAGATTGAAATGGAGAACTGAGGTTATCTAAAATCAAAAATACGAAAGTAAATTGCGCATCTCTGGTATACACGTCGATCTAACTATCCCATTCGTTTTGTAATTGCACAAGCTGCGCTAATTTATTCTTAAATTCATGCCATATTTCTTCAAGTATAACCCTGGCAGGTTTAATCTCTTTCAGCATTGCCGAAACCTGCCCGATTTCAAGTTCTCCATTTTCTATATCACCTTCAAACATCCCCAGTTTTGCCCTGGCATGCCCCAAAAGCTCAGCCAGTTCTTTCGGGCTTGCGCCTGTAGCTTCAGCATGGGCAATAGTATCTGCAAATTCGTTTTTCAATAACCTTACCGGAACCAGTTTTTTCATGGCCAATTTAGTGTCTCCTTCTGTAGCGGCAATAATTTTATGCTTAAATGCTTGGTGGGCAGATGATTCTTCTGCGACAGCAAAGGCCGAACCGATCTGAACAGCATCTGCACCTAAGGCAAATGCAGCCAGCATGGCTTTTCCACTCCCAATACCGCCAGCCGCGATAACCGGAATTTTAACCTTTTCTTTAATCATCGGGATTAAACACATGGTAGTGGTTTCTTCTCTCCCGTTATGCCCTCCGGCTTCAAAACCTTCGGCAACAACGGCGTCAACACCAGCTTCCTGTGCTTTTATCGCAAATTTTGTATTTGCAATAACATGAACGACTGTAACACCCCTTTCTTTTAAAAAACTGGTCCATGTTGCTGGATTACCGGCAGAAGAAAATACAATTTTCACCTGCTCTTCAATTACAACATCTATAATTTGCTGAATATTAGGGTAAAGCAATGGAATATTAACGCCAAAAGGCTGATGTGTGGCCAATTTGCATTTTTGAATATGTGATCTTAAAACATCAGGGTACATCGAACCTGCACCAATAATGCCTAATCCTCCAGCATTTGAAACCGCCGAAGCCAGTTTCCAGCCACTGCACCAGACCATTCCAGCCTGGATAATCGGGTATTTGATATTAAAAAGTTTACAGATGGGGTTCATAAGGAAATTTACTTTATAAATGATAGGCGAATTAGTGAGTATCAATTTATTCTGAAAGGATTCTATATAATTCTAAATTAAGAAAATAGTGGCCTTTGCCTAAACTTCTTTTTTCAAGAATTCTCATCCGTTGGCTAATTTAAAATTAACCTTAAAAATTTAATTTTTTAAGGTTAAAAGATAAAATCGAATTAAAAAGATTGTAACCGAAACTTTGTACATTAAAAATGCTTATTTTTAATGTACAAAGATGATACAACCTTAAAACTTAGGGCGAAATAAGTTTATGCTTTAAAAAAAACGTTTTTAAAGTTATTAGAAAAATGAATAATTCTTTAAATCAACCGCCTCACCAGATCATTTTCAATTTCAAAATTTTCCTCTAACTGAATGAGGTTTAAACCAGGTTTTTTACCAACCTCTATTGTTCCCATGTGCTGATCAAGCCCCAAAAACTCTGCTCCATTTATGGTAGCCCAACTCAGGAGCTTTTCAAAAGTAACCTGTTTATATTTCTGCAAGGTGAGCATCTCTGATAGGATATTAAGCTGATGGTTACTGGCTAAACTATCTGTTCCCAAGGTGATTTTTAGCTTTTCATCTATTAACAGATCAACATCAGGTAAAACATTTTCGATATATAAGTTAGCTTGCGGACAAAGGCACCAGTATAAATTGGGATTGCTTTGCTTAGCAAAATCAATATCTGCTTTATTCGTAACCGTATTGTGTACCAGTAATGTTTTTTCCTTTTTTATATAAGGCAGCCAGGATTTTAATGAAGTTTTATTTGTTGGAACAAAAAAGGAGAGATCCATTCCTAAAAACTCATAAAGCTTTAAAAAACCGCCTGTTTTACTTTCAAAAAAAGCATTTTCATCAACGGTTTCCTGGTTATGCACGCTGATAAATGCATTTGATTTTTCTGCTTCTTGCCTAATCAATTCAAATAGCTCAGGTGAAACGGTATAAGGTGCATGCGGAACTATGGCTGTTGGCAGGGGTTCAAAATCGCGCTTAACTTCCCTCAAATGATCCATTATAGCACTCGCACGTTCTGGATTAAAACCTAAGGCTTCTATAAAAGTATAATAATAAATCTTACTGCTTTCTTTTACCTTTTTAGAAGAAATCTGGTTGGAAATATCGCCAACAGCAACAATTCCATTATCGAACATCTGTTGATCGGCTTTTTGCATAGCCAGATCGATCTGACCGGCATCGGCCTGTCTGTTTTTAATAATATGCTGTACAAATTCTACCAATCCTGTTTGCCAGGGAATTTGACCCAACAGGTGTGATAACTCTAAATGGCAATGTGTATTAACAAAGCCCGGAACAATGGCGCCCTTATACTTAATGATCTCCAAATCAAGGTTCACCGAATCTTCTTCGGCTAAAACCTCTTTTATTTCACCATCAGGATTTACGGCTACTACTCCGTTTTTAATTGGCGGGGAAGAAACAGGAAAGACCCAATCAGCTGAAAAGTATTTTAACATACCGCAAATTAATGGAATAATCGGAGCAAATAAAATATTTCCCTGGTCTGCGTTATTTTGGTAATGACTGAGTTTTGAAATTGCTTCCCTAAGGATGAGAATAAGAAAAAAGAGCCTCCTATCGGAATCGAACCAATGACCTACTGATTACAAGTCAGTTGCTCTACCAGCTGAGCTAAGGAGGCTTAATCGGGCGGCAATGATAGAAAAAAATCTTCATTTTTAAAAATTGAAAATTATTTTTTCTACTATAGGTAGTGAATAGCTTCTGGTCATCCAGAATATTTATTTATAAATACCATCAGCAGTACATTTGGTCAGTAGTCCATGTTTAAACCGGCATGCCATCAGCAACCAACAAACAAAAACTTGTAGTGCTTCACCTCAAAGTGTAGACAAACTCCACAGCCTTAAAAGTTTGACACAAAAATAATTACCTAAAAACCAATCACTTAACTAAAATAATCCATTTGGCATCATTATGAAACATAAGCAAGTATTGTTACACAAATTAAATTTAAAAATATATACTATGAAAAAGTTCGTTTTAGCAGCTACAGTATTAGCATTAGCAGGATTCTCAACAGTAAAAGCAAGTGAAGTAAAAGATTTTAAAACTACTGCAATTGTTGCAGTTCAAGATAGCGCAGTAAAAACCCCGGTAAAACTGGAAGAGCTTCCTGAGCCGGTAACCACCGCATTAAAATCTGATGCTTACAAAGGATGGACCGCTACCGAAGCCTGGTCGGTAAAAGAAGGTACAAAAGAGTATTATTTAATTAATGTTAAAAAAGAAGCAGAAACCGGATCTGTTAAAATTGACAAAGACGGTAAACCCGTTCAATAAATAATATAAGTTAGCGCTCCGGAATTAACCAGTATTTAACGTAACGATAGTTACAAACCATATTTAAAACATCATATCATGAAAAAGATCATTTTAGCCGCCACTTTAGCATTCGCAGGATTCACAGCAGTTCAGGCAAGTGAAGTAAATACCATCAAAAACGCTGCAATTGTTGCAGTTCAAGATAGCGCAGTAAAAACTCCGGTAAAACTGGAAGAGCTTCCTGAGCCGGTAACCACCGCATTAAAATCTGATGCCTACAAAGGATGGACCGCTACCGAAGCCTGGTCGGTAAAAGAAGGTACAAAAGAGTATTATTTAATTAATGTTAAAAAAGAAGCAGAAACCGGATCTGTTAAAATTGACAAAGACGGTAAACCCGTTCAATAAATAATATAAGTTAGCGCTCCGGAATTAACCAGTATTTAACGTAACGATAGTTACCAACCATATTTAAAACATCATATTATGAAAAAGATCATTTTAGCCGCCACTTTAGCATTTGCAGGATTCACAGCAGTACAGGCAAGTGAAGTAAATACCATTAAAAACACTGCAATTGTTGCAGTTCAAGATAGCGCAGTAAAAACGCCGGTAAAACTGGAAGAACTTCCTGAGCCGGTAACCACCGCCTTAAAATCTGATGCTTACAAAGGATGGACCGCTACTGAAGCCTGGTCGGTAAAAGAAGGTACCAAAGAGTACTATTTAATTAACGTAAAAAAAGAAGCAGAAACCGGATCTGTTAAGATCGATAAAGACGGTAAGCCTGTACAATAAAACCCAAATAATTACATCTACCTATGATAAGAAAGCCAGATTATGTCTGGCTTTTCTTATTTTTGTTACATGGCGAGAATCCTGATTTTAGAAGACGATACCACATTTGCTCAAATACTCGATGGTTTTTTAACAAAAAATGGTCATGAGGTTACCCTCGTAACACAAGTAAAGCAATCATTTAAGCAAGTTGAAACCAATACATTCGATTTACTTTTAATCGATTACCGCCTGCCGGATGGAACCGGATTTGAAGTGCTTACCCACCTTCGCGATTTAGGGCTTTCTATTCCGGTCATCATCATGACCAGTTTTAACGATGTCCGCACTGCAGTCAAATCAATTCAATTGGGTGCATTTGATTACATTACCAAGCCGGTTAATCCAGATGAGCTTTTAATGGTGATCAAAAGTTCTTTAACCAAAAAGGACTTGAAGAGTGTTGAACCAAAAGAAGTAAACAGCGATTTTATTAAGGGTAAAAGTGCCATTGCGGACAAACTCTATGAGCATATTAATTTGGTCGCGCCTACAGACATGTCGGTAATCATACAGGGCGAAAGTGGCACAGGGAAAGAATTTGCAGCCAGAACCCTGCATCAGCAAAGTAAACGTGCCAACCAACCTTTTGTTGCTATAGATTGTGGTGCATTATCCAAAGATTTGGCCGCCAGTGAATTATTCGGACATGTTAAAGGAGCATTTACAGGGGCACTAAATGATAAAAAAGGCCAGTTTGAGGCTGCCGATGGAGGAACTTTGTTTTTAGATGAAGTGGGCAACCTAAGCTATGAGGTGCAGATTAAGTTGCTCAGGGCTTTACAGGAAAGGGTGATACAACCTTTGGGCAGTACCAAACAGATTCCCGTTAATGTGCGTATCATCACGGCTACCAATGATGACCTGGCCAATAGCATGCAACAGGGAGAATTCAGAGAAGATCTGTACCATCGTTTAAATGAATTTAAAATCCAGCTTCCGCCTTTACGCGAAAGGGGTGGGGATTTAGAATTATTTATCAACCACTTTATCACTTTATCCAACCGCGATTTAGGTCGTAATGTGAAAAGTATCTCTGCTGAAGCGAAAGCATTATTGTTGAGTTATGACTGGCCGGGAAATCTCCGCGAGCTTAGTAATGTGATCAAACGAATGGTTTTATTGAGCCAGGGCGATGTTGCCCAGATTAATGCGTTACCTGATGAAATGATGATTTCTGTCCATCAGCAATCAGCTCCGGGCAATTCATCTGATCTGAAAGCCGTTAACGAACAAAATGAAAAAGCATTGATTACCGAAACACTGATCAAAGTAAGATATAACAAATCAAAAGCTGCAAAAATCTTAAATATCGACCGCAAAACGTTGTATGCTAAAATGGAACGCTATGGGATAGAATAACTATTCTACAGTAATGTAGTCGATTTTCTCGATAAAGGCAATCAAACTATCCAATGCGCTGAGCTGTAGTAACAGCTCAGATTTAATATTTTCGGTTAATCCATTTTCCACTATTTCCATTTCCAGGGCTCTAAAAGCATTGGCTAACGTCTTCGAGCCCATCTGGGCCACGCGTCCAGCAAGCCGGTGAACCAATAACCTGCTCCTATCCTGATCGTTTTCATCCAGGTATTTTTTTAGTTCAGCTGCATCATCAATCGAATCTTGCCTGAAGCGGGTAAGGATTTTTTCCAACAATTCCTGATCACCAAAAGTCATTTTCTCGATTGAGGAAAAATCAAATTCAGGTTGATTGGCCAACATCTCTGTTTTATCAAAGATAGACAGGATATCAACCGCCCTAAACGGTTTCATAATTAATCCGTCAAAACCCTCACTCAAAACCATTTCGCGCTCTTCAGGTAGAACCTGTGCGGTAATGGCATAAAATTTAACATTTTGAGGCAGTTTCTTTTTCAATAAGTGGCAGAGTTCAAAACCCGTCATTTCGGGCATGCGCATATCTATCAAAACATACTTCAAATCAGCATCGGGCTCGGTATGAAGAATGTCTGCCACCTGTGTAAAACTCCTGTAAGGCACTTTATTTCTCTCGAAAATCATCCCACATAAATCCAGGATCAGTTTATCATCGTCGATTACCCAAACCCTTCCCGGATTTACGATGGCATAATGCGTTAAGTCTAAGGCATCGTTTACACGCTCTGTGGTATTTTCATATTTGATGTAAATATTAAATGTGGTACCCATGCCCGGTTTACTTTTCACATAAATTCTTCCTCCCTGCGCTTCAATCAAAGATTTAACAATAGGCAGGCCCAAACCGGTACCTGCAGGATTAATCAAATATTTTTCGGGAGATTCGATCTGCTCAAATTCATTAAATATCTTCGGAATATCTTTTTCCTCAAAACCGATTCCTGTATCCTTTACTGTAAAATGGAAATGCAGATCATCTCCCTGCTTTTTGTAAGATACAGCCAGCTTAATTTCACCTTTCAAAGTAAATTTTACTGCATTACCTAATAAGTTAAATAAAATTTGCTTTAGCCTGAAAACATCTCCCTTTACAAACTCCAGACCGGCAAGATCAAATGCCGTATCTAACCGGAGCAACTTCTGTTCTGCCAATGGCCGCATTACCGAAACCACTTCGTCCAAAGCTTTTTTGATATTAAATACCTGGTTGTTGAAGCTAAACTCACCCGACGTAATCCTGTTATAATCCAAAACCTCGTTAACAATCTGAAGTAGGTGGATGGAAGATTGATAAATGGCATCAACATCTTTCTTATTAGGTACATCCTGCTGGGTAATCAGTTCGGCATAACCTAAAATAGACTGCAAAGGCGTTCTGATCTCATGGCTCATATTTGACAGGAACCGTTGCTTCGCTTTACCATGGTATTCAGCCTCGTCTTTAGCCAGTTCCAATTCTTTTCTATATCTGTTACTTTTTGTAATGTCGGCCATAATTAAATACAGCAGAATAACCGTTAACAGAAAAAAGATAATGATAATGGTTGTAATCTGGGTAATCCCATCATTAACCACTTCTTTAGCCTGGATACCATTTAAATCGACCTGGGCTACAGCCTGCCCTTCAACTTCTCTTAAAATCTGTAATATTTTAGCGGTTAAAGCATTGCTTGCACTCGACAAATCGGCTTCCCGCTTTAAAAATTTCTGGCTTTTCTGACGTTGTTCCAGTTCGATATTTTTTAACGAACCCGTCATGCTTTTCATGATACTATCTTCAGCCTTTGCATTTAAAGTATCACGCTTAACTTTAAATTCCTCATTAATAATTTTATAAACATCAGATTTTTTCTTGCCAAAAAGTTTGCTCAGGAAACCCCTCGATTTTTGTTCTTCTTCAGGTGCAACCGTAGTGGTTGATGTGGTCGTTTCGGTGGTTAATACCGCACTGTCAGCTTGCCTGCTACGTGTGGCCACCAAGTCATTCAATTTACGGACCTCCTCTGAAAAAGATTTGGTATTCACCAGTGTTTCCCTCACCTTAAGGTAGTTCACAAATTGTTTATCCCGTTCTGACAGTAAAATTTTAATCGATTTTATCCTTGCCAACTGCGCAGAATCACCTCGGTATAATTTCCGCAGGGTATCTAAACCCGACCTTAACCTCCGCGATTCTTTAAGAAAACTATAGGTGCCCTGTTTGTTAAAGGCCTCATCGCGCTGCAACTGATCTAACCTGGCTATCCTATGCGATAGGTCGTTAACAATCCTCAACCGATCGTTTGGTGCAGAAATTTCTTCCACGGTATCCAGCATCCTCGTAAAGGCAAATTTACTGATACCCCATGCCAAAAGCAATGCGAAACAGGCGAACAAAAAACCGATGATCACTTTACTTTTGATTGCCCGGAAGAATCTTTTCTGAATAACAGCCGCCATTGATTTAGATTGTTTAGATTATCCATTATAATAACGGTTTAACCTTAAAATTTGATATGGATTTATCTTTGCAAATAACGTACCACAAGAAAAATTGATTAAAAAACTTTAATTTTAAACGCCTCCAAAAAACAAACCTTGAACCGTATCGACCATTTTTCTGAATGTTAACCCTGCTTTATTCCAGAAAATACATTACGGTAGAAAAATTGAAGATAGGTTCGATATGAGCGTACGTACCGGTTATCAGATACCAGAGCATGAATACCGGGATCATCTGTCTCAGGAATTTAGGCATCCCTTTCAAAAAACACAGCACATGTCAATAATTGACTACATGCGCCTAGTCCCGTAAATTATTAAAAACATTTTTTCCAGGCTGTCATAGGGTTGTCAATGGCGGGCGTTTTCTTTGTTTAAACAAACATCAAAATCATGAGCATCGCTGATTTACTACTTATGGAATTACAGGCAGCAGAAAAAACAAAACAGAAAAACATGGAAATTATTAATGTATTATTGAAAGAATTAGAAGCCGAATTTAATATCACAAAAAAATTCCTCGCGATTGTTCCGGCAGAAAAATTTGACTGGGCGCCACACGAAAAAAGCATGAAGTTGAAATCATTAGCGGTTCATATTGCTGATCTGCCGAGCTGGGTTTCGTTAGCCTTAACTACCGATGGACTGGATTTTGAAACAGCACCTTATGTAGAAAAACCTATAGAAAATGTTGGTGATCTGGTAAAAATTCTGGAAGAAAATTATAACGAAGGGAGAACAGAATTGAAAAAAGCAACAGAAGAGGATTTGAATGGACGCTGGATATTAAGGATGGGCAAACAAGTTTTGTCCGATTATTCTAAATATGAAACCATTCGCCACTCCCTTAGCCAAACTACTCATCACAGGGCACAGCTGGGCGTTTATTTGAGGTTACTGGAGATTCCTATCCCAGGCAGTTACGGACCAAGTGCAGATGATCAAAACTTTTAGTTCACAATACATTCAAATGAGGCCATCGAAACCGGGTGTGTTTTGATGGTCATTCTTGGAAATGACTGCCGAATTACAGGGCCATATTGATATTCTATTTCCACTTTGTTAGATTTAGCCATGAAAAAAATATTGGCCATTTCAGGAAGCACCAAAACTTCATCCACCAATGGGCTTTATATTTCGGCCATTAGCCAGCTTCTAGGAAAAGATTTTGAGGTCTATATCTTCCCAACTATTGCAGTTGTTCCACATTTCAACCCAGATCTAGATTTAGCAGATCCACCAAACATTGTTTATGACCTTCGTAAAACCATCCAGGAAGCAGACGGCATCATCATTTCTACACCTGAATACGCCATGGGTTTACCAGGATCGCTTAAAAACCTGCTCGATTGGACGGTAAGCTCAGCATCATTTTCAGGGAAACCTGTTTTTGCACTTGTAGCTTCTACACAGGGTGAAAAAGCCTATCAATCTATAATAGATATTTTAACGGTACTTGAGGCCAATATCTCTTCAAAGCTTATTTCCTTTGCAAAAGCAAAGATCAATCCTGATGCAGAAATTATAGATCAGGAAACTTTAACCGGACTTAAATCTACTGTTAAAGCATTTGTTGCCGCAGTTGAGAATGGATAACACGATTTATTTCCGTAAAATTGCAGTATGAACAATAATGCTGCCACCCGTTTAAATAAATTCATTAGTGAAAGTGGATTATGTTCACGCCGTGAGGCAGACCGATATATTGAAAAGGGAACGGTTTTCATCAATGGAAAAAGAGCCAGGATAGGTGATCAGGTTTTTGCAGGAGATAAAGTGATGGTTAACGGCCATCATATCGAACCCAAAGAAGAAAGTAATTTTATCCTGCTTGCTTTCAATAAGCCTGTTGGCATTACCAGTACCACTGAAGGCACCGTATGTGATAATATTGTCGATTATATTAATTACAGTGAAAGAATATTTCCCATCGGCCGGTTAGACAAAGATTCATCTGGCCTGATCTTCCTCACCAACAATGGTGATATCGTTAATAAAATCCTGCGTGCAGGGAACAAGCACGAGAAGGAGTACGTAGTCACTGTTAATAAACCCATTACCGAAGATTTTATCTTTGAAATGAGTAACGGTGTCCCCATCCTGGGCGTAAACACCCGGAAATGCAAAGTAAGACAGCTCAGTACCTTTGTTTTCAATATCATCTTGATTCAAGGTTTAAACCGGCAGATTAGAAGGATGTGCGAGCATTTTGGCTACGAAGTAACCAAACTGGAGCGCACACGCATCATGAATATTAGCCTTAAAGGTATTCCAACAGGTGAGTTTAGGGAGCTTACTGATGAAGAGATGAAGGCCATTACCAAAAGTGTAGAAAATTCGTCGTCAGAAGCCAAGGCTAAAACAAAAAGCTCTGTCCGGAAAAAGGCAAACGTGCGGGAAGAGATTCCGGAACTTAAAGAAGAACCGCCCAAAAAAGTATTCAAACCCAAACCATCCAATCAAAAATCATCAGCTAAGAAAACTGCTGGTCACCCAGGTTCAAAACCTGCTGGCAAGGCCAATAGCGGAAACCGAAATTCGCGACCTGCAAAAGGCAAACCTTCAGGCAAGTCAAACATAAGAGGCAGAGGAAGATAAACCAATTAATTGTAAAATTTCGCATCTTGCAGGCACCCTCAACCTTCTACCTTTCTGCCTTACACCTTTTTTAAGTACCTTTGCAACAAATGGTAACAGCAAAAAAAACCGATATCCGTGCGTTAGATCTGCCACAATTGCAACAACATCTTACTGCAATGCAACAGCCTGCTTTTAGGGCCAAGCAAATTTACCAGTGGCTTTGGGAAAAATCGGCAACGAGTTTTGAGCAGATGAGTAATCTATCCAAAGACCTTCGTAAAGCATTGGACGAAACTTTTGCCATTAATGCCGTTCGGGTTAACAACTCTCAGTTCAGTAACGACCATACCATCAAAAATACGTTTAAGTTAGCAGATGGCAATATCGTAGAGGGTGTTTTAATTCCGCTGGAAGATCGCATGACTGCTTGTGTAAGTTCGCAGGTAGGCTGCAGCCTAACCTGTAAATTTTGTGCAACCGGTTATATGGAACGTAAGCGTAATTTAAATGCCGACGAGATTTATGACCAGGTAGTATTGATTGATAAACAAGCCAGGCAGAATTACAACAATCCCCTTACCAATATTGTGTACATGGGGATGGGAGAACCGCTGTTAAATTATGCCAATGTACTAAAGTCTATCGAACGCATTACAGCACCCGATGGACTAAACATGAGCTACAAACGAATTACAGTTTCTACCGCTGGCATTGCCAAGATGATCAAAAAATTAGGAGATGATGGCGCAAAATTCAACCTTGCCTTGTCGCTACATGCCGCTGATGATAAAAAACGTAATGAGATCATGCCCATTAATGAGGCCAACTCATTAAAATCACTTGCCGAGGCCTTAAAATATTATTTTGCCAAAACCAAAAATCCGGTAACCTACGAGTACATCGTTTTTAATCATTTTAACGATGAAATTTCTGACGCGGTGGATTTGGCTAAATTCTGTAAACATATTCCCTGTAAAGTAAACCTGATTGAATATAATCCAATATCTTTCGCTGATTTCACCAACGCTGAAGGCGATAAGATTGATGCTTTTTCTAATTATTTAAAAAGCCAGGGGATCAATACCAACATCCGCCGTAGCCGAGGTAAAGATATCGATGCTGCTTGTGGGCAATTGGCGGTTAAGGAAGAAGCGAAGGCCTAAGCGAGAAATACATACTTTCAATAAATCTCTTTCATTTTTGGAATGCAGTTTACTGTGCTTTTGGGTTCGATCCGTCCTGCTCCGCTTTTTGAGGGTAAGGCTGGAAGATGTAAAACGGATGATGGAATGGTCTCTGCGGAGATCAGCGTTTCTGCGGGAGCACAACCTTAACTTTTCTCAGCTCCTTAATGGTTTAAATACCTATTGGTCTTGGAGCGCAATGTCCCGAGCATTTGGGATAGGTCCCGTCCTGCTGTCCGCTCTATCCTTTTGGAAACCTCATTTTTTAAACAATTTTTCTTAGCCAAAAGGGATGCCGCTCCCATCAGGGCTATTTAACCATGGACAGAAAATAGAGGAGTAAATATGGAAGATGTAAAATGGATGATGAAATGCGCTCTGCGGAGATCAGTGTAATCTGCGGGAAACGAAGCTTAGCTGCTTACCCCTTTAATGGTCTGGAAAAGTTCATAGGACGTTTAAATTGTAAAAAACGGAATATGTAAAACGGATGATGGAATGGTATCTGCGGGAGCACAACCTTAACTTTTCTCAACTCCTCAATTGTAAAAATTTTTTTCGTCTTGGAGCGCAATGTCCCGAGCATTTGAGATAGGTCCCGTCCTGCTATGCGCTCTATCCTTTTGGAAACCTTATTTATTAAACAATTTTTTAGCCAAAAGGGATGCCGCTCCCATCAGGGCTATTTTAGCTAGGACATAACATAAAAGACGGAAGATGTAAAACGGATGATGGAATGGTCTCTGCGAAGATCAGCGTTTTCTGCGGGAGCACAACCTTAACTTTTCTCAACTCCTTAATGGTTTAAATACCTCTTGGTCTTGGAGCGCAGTGTCCCGAGCATTTGGGATAGGTCCCGTCCTGCTGT
>NZ_FOJM01000004.1:3360-310196 GCF_900111825.1 Pedobacter suwonensis | reverse complement strand
GCTTTGCGAAGCAAATCTTTCAATTAAAGATTCTTCGTACCTACCATTGACGTTATTTTGTAATTACCTATTAATGAGCAGAATGCGGCATCATGCATTTCCGTATAGCTAGGCCATAGCACCGTATCACCGTTCTACTTAAAACCGGCCTAATAAATTTTTCGGACTGCACTGTTCTAGCCATAACACTGGCTTTGAAAGAAAAATTTTCAGCCGGCATTTTTTGTTACTTTTGATGCCAAAAAGTAAGAGCCCTTCGGCGGCGGTGAGCCGAGGCAAGAATTGTGCGAAGGAAAAAACGTCAATCATATTGATTTTTATATCATAAATTATCCCTCAGGATGACAGAGAATAATAACGGAAGCCTTAAATATCATTTCCTAACCACCCCCGCCCCTCCTAAATCAGGAGGGGAGTTCCCCTCATGGTTTCACAATGATCAATACACGAATATTGTTTCCGCACCATGCGATCTGCGCCCTGCTATCCGGCCTCGCAGATTTTCGCTCAACATTGGTTCTTTGGGCACTTTGCCAACAACCTTTCACCACCCCACAACTTTAACCCAAGTACGCCCGTCAATCCCAAGGGCCAGCTGAATCAAAAAAACAGTTGCAGATCAGCACAACCAGCACTACCAAACCTCAAACGCAGTGAGTTTTGTGCTTTATGTTTGCAAAAGCTTTCACTAACCACTAACGAACAAAACAAAGTGCCGCTGTTTTTTTGATGCGCATCGGCTTGCGCAAAAGGCCCATTGCTGGATTGACGAAGCATTTTTGCATACTTTTGATGCCTCAAAAGTTTGATGCCACGCGGCATAGAGCGAAAAACTTCACCACCTCTTCACTTCATACCACTTCCCCGCCCCCTAATAAAACTCCCTATAATACCCTTTCGGCACCTGCACCTTAAAAGGAGAAGGACTAAAAAAAATTCTATTCATAACCACCCCCGCCCCTCCTAAATCAGGAGGGGAGTTCCCCTCATAGTTTCACCATGATCATACACGAATATTGTTTCCGTACCCTGCGGTCTGCACCCCGCTAACGGCCTCGCAGATTTCCGCTGGAAAAAGCCCGGAAATCCTTGCACTCCCCCCTCATAACCCCACAGCCCAAGGCAGGATCAAAGCGAGAGCGGTGGAATAAGCCAAGGCTAAGAGCCTCGATGCTGCCGCAAATAAGATTTCCGTAGGTTTTTACAAGAAAGGATGCCAGCCTTTCAGTTATGCCTTTGTGTTTGTTGTTTTTAACGGCAGGCATGCTTTCGCTGCGCTCAGGTTTGTTACTTTTTCATCAAGGAAAAAGTAAAAGCCCCTCGGCGGCGGTGAGCCGATGCAAGCCAGAGCAAAGGAGAACAGCCTAGCGTTTGCTTTAAGATTCCCGCCTGCGCGGGAATGACGACCGTATTATAGCGAGCGTCTTAAGCCTCTATCCGCCTATCGGCACCTTTCCCCTAAAAGGGAAAGGACTAAAAAACAAATTATCGCATCCTGCAATACGCACATTGCTATATGCACAATGCTATCTCCACCCTGCTGTCCGGCCTCGCAGATTTTTTGAGTAACAATCGGCCGTCATTTCGACTGTAGCGCAGCGGAATGGAGAAATCTTTGAACCAAGTTATAGCGAGCGTCTTAAACCCCTATCCGCCTATCGCTACCTTTCCCCTGAAAGGGAAAGGACTAAAAACAAATTATCGCACCCTACAATACGCACCCTACTATCTGCACCCTGCTCCCCGGCCTCGCAGATTTCCGCCGGAAAAAGCACGGAAAGCTTTGCACTTACCCCTCATAACCCCACAGCCCAAGGCAGGATCAAAGCGAGAGCGGAATTTAACCTATTGCTTCTGCCCTTCTTTCAAAGACTGCTTCCCCGAAAGTCGGGGCAGTCTGTACTTTATAATTACGAATGATCTAAAACCTTAATTCTTCACCCTGTTCTTTTCTGCATCGGCACCAGAAGATTCATGTTTGTCCGGAGAAGAAAAGGTTTTTCCAAAACGATAACTATAGCTTAAAACAAAATTTCTGGAATCTTGCCTGTTTCTCCATCCGGCTTCTGTTGCGGCAAGATTATTAATTATCCCATTATATATCCGGGTTCTAAAAATATCATTTGCAGTTAATTTCAGGGTACTTTTTGCCGAAAGCTTTTTTTGCACTGCTGCGCCAAAATCATGCACCGAAGCCAGTAAAAACTGAACGTTTGAAAGTTTACTCTGATAGCTCATGTTCAGCTCTGCATTCCAGGTAGGACTGATTTTAAACTGAACATTAGGATTTGTTCTAAAATAACTGCCATTGGTTACCAAAAAACCAGTATAAAAATCTGTTTTCGAGGTTATTTTACCCAACTCCATATAGGCATTTAATTTCGCCCATTTCGTAATGTCGATTTCTGCATTTACCGAAACATTGGCTACCCTTGTTTTGCCTACATTGGCTGGTCGGCTATAATAGGTGCCATTTAAAATTTCGATGGTTTCATTCACTTCATCTCTCACCCAGCTGTAGCTAAATGTTGTCGTAATCTTACTTTTGTAGGTATGAGAAAGTTCGATACTTTGTGTAAAAGAGGGTTTTAAAAAAGGATTACCAACATAATAGGTAAATTTATCCAGTGGAGAAAAGAAGGAATTAAGATCCTGGTAATAAGGACGATCAATCCTTCTTCCATAATTCAACCCAAGTTCATTGCTCCCTAATGTATCAAGCTTATAAGAGAAATAAACTGTTGGGAACAAACTATTATAAGTTCTTTTAAAACTGGAATCAGGTTTGATTATATTGCCCAACTGATGCCCGTTGGAAACCGTATTTTCGTACCTTAAGCCAGCCTGGAGTGAAAACCGTTTCCCCTCCCTGCTCATGTTCAGGTAAACTGCATTGATATTCTCCTGATATAAAAAATGATTACTCTTTTCATAATCTGCACTCGTTTTTCCGTTTGCAGTATTAGCGTAATCCGCAATATTATCCGTTTTGGTATAAGCAGTTTTAACCCCTGCATCAAGCTTCCACTTATTTTCCAGTGGATGCGAATAATCCATTTTAGCCGTATAAATATCAATATCTGATGGTAGATTCCCGCTCAAAACATCCTGATATTTTAATGCTCCGCTGGGCAGGTAACTGAAATTATAATAGGCCTGATCTGTTTGGTTACGGTAAAGCAGGTAATCAGCATCAAAGGTTAATTCAGGCCCTGCCTGCTTAAATTTATGCCTGTAATTTAAATTTACACCCGCGTTTTGGTACTTAATCTGATCGATATTTTCGGCCTTGATGACCGAATCTAACTGCATGGAAGCGTTAGAAAGGTTACTGGTATTATTATTTACCTGTTTCGAAATCCTGTTCATACCGGTTAGTACCACGCCCCATGTCGTTTGTTCTGACGCATAATAATCAACACCCGTTTTCAGGTTAAAAGTGTTGCCATGCCTGCGGAAATAAGAATTTTGAGTAAAGTAGGATTTAGCACTACCATCAGCATTTTTATATTTCCGGTTCAGATCAAGATCCGTAAAACTATTATTAAGGTTATAACTCAGGTTGCCAAAAACATTAATCTTATCTTTTCGGTAATTAAAGTTAAAGCTATTATTCGAACGGCTTAATTCGCCCTGGTTTAAACTCAGATTAATCCCTCCATTAAATCCAGCAGCTTTGGTTTTCTTGGTTTTGATGTTAATTACACCGCCATTGCCGGCAGCATCGTATTTGGCCGGTGGATTGGTCATCAGTTCAATCTGATCAAGCGATGAGGAAGGCAAGGAACGCAAATAGTTCTCCAGATCCGAACCCGATAAATAAGTCGGTTTATCATCAACAAAAATAGTTACCCCGTTTTTGCCTTTTAACGAAATTACCCCGTTCTGATCTACATTTACGCCAGGCGATTTGCTTAGCACATCCAATGCCGTTGTACCTGCATTTGAAATCAAAGCATCCACATTAACAACGGTGCGGTCTATTTTTCGCTCTACAAAAGCTTTTTGTCCCGAAATGGTTACCTCTTTTAAATTGGTTGCTCCGGTTTTGATTTTGATATCCGGCAATGCAATAACGGCATGGCCTGCTGTCAGCACCAATGTATCGGTTTGGTATATGGGCGATCCGACCACCGATATTTTAATCAGATATTTTCCATAACCAAGCTGATCAAAACTGAATAGCCCATCCTTTTCGGTAAAAGTTGTTTTAATTAACGTCGAATCTTTAAGTAGAGCTACTGTAGCAAATTCTATATTTTTGCCTTCGGCATCCAATACATGGCCATAAATTCTGGATGGAGGACTTTGTGCATGGGCAAAAGTAAAGGCAATACATATCCATATGGCTAAAAAAGCCATGAGCTTGTATTTCATAAGATGTTGATTGGATTAAGCTTTTAGAGGTTGATTTTAGTTATTTTCAATCAGGAAATTATACACCAGCGAGTGTTTATCGTTTTTCAAAAACCTCTTTTTGTACTTTTGCTGAACTTCAGCATTTTGTTTCACACCATTTACAATCAGCTCGTCTATATTGAGTTTATATGAAAGTTTATTGGTGCTGCTGATAATGCCATCTTTCATCAATTCCTGATTGATTGCATCGGTATAATCATGTCCATCGCCATTAGTTACCGTTTTTGAGGCAACTGTACGCTGTGAGCTGGTTTTAATGTTACTTCTTTCGCCATAAACAGCTGGAGATTGTGGGGTTGGAGGCATAGCAGGAATAGCAGGCGTAGCAGGTATAGCAGGGACAGCAGGTATAGCTGGTACTGCATATACAACTCCGGGTACTTTTGGTGTTTTAGGTACTTTTGGTGTTCTAGGCGGGCGAGGAATCCCTGGTACCATCGCATAGCCATATGATTTATACACTTTAGCCGAATTTTTGTATTCTTTCGCATCTTCAACAGCTTGTTTGGCATCTTCAATAGCTTGTTTGGCGTCAATGATGGCCTGCTTCCTATCATTTTCGGCTACTTTAGCATCAATAACGGCTTGCTTCGCATCTTCCTGCGCCTGCCTTACATCGTTCTGCCGTATTTTTTCATCCGCTTGCCTGGCTTCTTCATCAGCAAGTCTGGCCTTTTTATCTTCTTTAGTTTCTGGCAGCTGCTGTTTTTCATTCATCCTTTTTAGCTCATTGTCTACCTTTGCATTGATCTCCTTTTCCATTTGGTCTGCAGATTTTCCTTCTGCAGCCTTTGCTTTTTTCCTGGTTGTATCCTGTAGGGTTACAATTGTAGTGGATGTTTCTTTTCTGGTAACTGTTTTTGCATGGCCAACGCTTTTAAAAGCGGCAGTACAAACCACTACCGATACCAGGGCGATGGTTAATATCGTTTTTTCCATTTTGTTTAAAGTTGAATTGGTATTGAATAACATCCTGCTTGCTCTTTGCAGCAGGTTACCTTTAGTCCCGCTCATGGCCATGGCGTAAGCAGGTGCACGCTGCTTAAACTCCTGACACACAATAAGGGCCTGAACATAATTTTTGCGATCGTTTACACAGGCGATGGCCAAATCATCGCAGCAATGCTCGCGTTCTGTTTTTATTAATTGCGATACCCAAAGTACCGCTGGGTTAAAGAAAAATATAATTTCGATGAAGCTTTGCAATATATTCACCAGGTAATCTTTCCGTTTAATGTGGGCCAGTTCATGAGAGAGAATGGCTTCTACTTCGGCATTGGATAAACCATTGATCAACCCCAAAGGAATGAGGATTAGAGGTTTAAAGTGCCCCACTACCAAGGGTACCTGCGCAATACCCGATTGCATTAGCTTAACCTGTTGTGTTAAGCCTAGTTTTTGGGCGAGTTCATTTATTTTTTCATCCCATTTTTTACCCGCCGCATAGATTTTATAATTACGCAAATGATAAACACCGTTTAAGCCCACCATTAACCGGATACTTTTTCCGCAGATGATCAGGAACCAAACCAATACGATCTGATAGGCATAAGCATTCCACAAAGAGAAGATGCGATTGATTCCTGAGTACATGTCGTGCTGTACTTCTGTAACGGCTTGCTGATCTGCAATTACCCTGGGCAAGTTAATTCCAACCTGATGAGCAGCCTTCGATTGAGTATGATTAACCGGCTGCTGAAGCTGCTGATAAAAAGTGTAACCTATTGCCACAACAAACAAACCTAAACATAAGGTAAGCAAGTTATAACGCCACGTAGCACTTGCCTTGCGGGAGGTAAACATGACCAAACCAGCTAACAAAGCTAAAATTACACCAAGCCACAAAGAGTGGAACAAGGTAGCACCCAGGGCATGAAGCCAGTTTTCGGGTAAAAGATTGATTAATTTAAATTCCATTATGGTGGTTCTGTAGCTTTTGATCTGGTTAATTATTCCATGCTATCCAATAGCCGCTTAATCTCTTCTATTTCCTTTTTTGATGTTTTCTCATTGCCCAAAAGCTGCATCATCAATTTCGATGCAGAACCTTTATACAGGGTGTTTACGAAACGGTTCAATAACTGATCTTTTGTTTTTTCCTCCGCTTCAACCGGAATATAAATGTGTTTCATTTGGCTTTCATCACGCTTTAAAATTCCTTTTTCAGCTAAAATTTGCATCTGTTTCAAGGTAGAGGTATAATTTACCTCTCTAAGTTCATTCAGCTTATCGTTTACAAACCGAACGGTCGAAGGTCCAAATTCCCATAACACCTGAAGAATTTCCAGTTCAGCTTTGGTTGGTTCGGGCAGATTATTTTCAGCTTGATTACTTTTCATATTTTAAAGGTACGACAAATTTCGTACGATACAAATATTAGGTATATTATTTTTTAAAAATTTATTTAAGTAATTGTTTTTAAGATAATTAAGTCAATACAGTTTTTTATTAAGGCATCACAAGCTTTTTTTCCTGGATCTGTTTAGTGTAAACATCAACTTTGAGGTATTTAAGAAGAGCATACTAGCGGGCTAAAAATAAAATGATCTAATCCAGACACAAAACATCTGATGTTTAAATTAAACATCGTATGTTTGCATTGTTGATTTCATATTATGGAAAAAGAAAGCAGACTTTTTGAACAGGTGTCTACCAAAATCAGGAAAGACATTAAAGAAGGTAAATTTAAAGTAGGAGAAAAAATTCCTTCTGAGCCAGCCTTAATGGAACTATATGGTGTAGGCCGCTCTACAATCCGGGAAGCTATAAAATCGCTCACCTTATCAGGAATACTCACGGTACAACAGGGTTTTGGAACAAAAGTGAATGCTACCCCTTCAGAGCCTATTGAGCAGCGTTTGCGAAGTGCTGATTTTAAAGAAATCAATCAGGTCAGGGCCTTGCTCGAGCAGGAAATTGTTCGTTTGGCCAGTAAAAACCGTACGGAATCAGACCTGAAATCCATTAGCGAAGCACTTGAAAAAAGAAAATCTGCCATTGAAAAAGAATCGAGAACTGACTGTGCCAATGCTGATATCGCATTCCATCTGGCTATTGCCCGCGCTTCTGGCAACCATGTACTGAGCGATCTTTATGAAAGCTTCACGGTGGTCATCCGCGATTTTTTTGCTAAACGTGCATCTGCCGGCATCGCTCATTTTGCCATGAGCCATCACCTGCATGAGGCATTGTTTGATGCCATAAATGCTGGCAACCCGGAGGCGGCCCTTTCCATAACCACTACCATTTTGAACAATAACCATTAATATCATGACCATTTTAACTTTTACCATGATCTTACTCCTCGGCGCTTACCTGGCCGGTCTGATTGGATCGCTAACAGGCCTCGGCGGGGGTGTAGTCGTAATCCCCTTACTTACCCTTGTTTTTCATGTTGATATCCGATATGCCATCGGAGCAGCATTACTCGCTTCTATCGCCAATTCATCTGGTGCCGCAAGTGCATATATAAAAGAAGGGATTACCAACATCCGCCTGGGGATGTTTCTGGAAATTGCAACTACCCTAGGTGCAGTACTTGGTGCAGTAATTGCTATTTATACACCTACCAATACCATCGCCATCCTTTTCGGCTGTGTTTTGCTCTTCTCTGCCGCAATGACCTTAAGAAAAAAGAATCAGGAGGCTTTAACAGAAGGCAGCAAACTTTCTGCCGTATTAAAACTCAATAGCAGCTATCCTACGCCAACCGGCCCGGTTAGTTATAAGCTTAAAAATGTTGGCGCCGGCTTTTCCATCATGACGGTAGCAGGCGTAATGTCCGGTTTGCTGGGGATTGGCTCGGGCGCATTAAAGGTATTGGCCATGGATACAGCCATGAAAATTCCCTTTAAGGTAAGTACCACCACCAGCAATTTTATGATCGGGGTTACCGCCGCAGCCAGTGCTGTAGTTTACCTGCAGCGCGGTTACATGGACCCGGGAATCGCATTCCCTGTAGTGCTTGGCGTATTGGGCGGGGCTTTTACAGGCGCTAAATTATTAACCAGAATCAACCCATCCACCTTAAGGATTATTTTCTGTATTGCCATCACTTTCGTTGCACTGGAAATGATTTATAACGGCTATCATCACAAATTTTAAGTTAAAATAAAATGAAAAATATGATCTCAACCCATCTTATACAAGACCGCGATGTAGAAAAAATTGTAGGCAAGCTATTAAGATTTGGCGTAATTACTGCCAGCCTGGTGGTGTTATTGGGCGGCCTGCTTTTTTTGGTACAGCACGGAGCGCAAAGCCGGCCCGATTACCATATTTTTAAAGGTGAAGAAACCGACTTTATCACCTTTGATGGTATTTTTAAAGGACTTTTTACTTTTAAACCAATGGCTATTATCCAGTTTGGTGTATTACTTTTAATCATCACACCAATTTTGCGAATCATATTCTCGCTGTTCGCTTTTATATTGGAAAAAGATAAACTCTACGTTGTGATTACTTTAATTGTATTGGCCATTATATGGGGAAGTACTTTTGGAGGTTTAAAGATCTAGTCGCCCCATTTTTATACGATATACATGAAACTTATAAAGAGATCCATTGAAATTAATCGGATTATTCCCTTTATGAATAAACAAGTCATATAAAACGTGTAAGCTGATTAACAGGTATACCATAGGAAATCATCAAAATCTCCTATGATTATTATTTTCAAAATATTGCTTTACTCCTTAATGTGTTTGATCACTGCAATCAGATCTTCCTCTCCAAATTTGGCGGTAGCGGCCTCAAAAGTATTTAAGGCGGTTTGGGCCAGTGGCGATTCCAAACCAATGTCTTTAGCTAAATTTAAATCTTTTACAATATGTTTAAGGGCGAATGCAGCTTTATAATTATCAGCAATAATAGCATCTCCTTTAATTTTGGTAAAGGTGTTAGCTATAGCGCCGTTATTGAGCAAATTAAGCAGATCTCCTGTTTTAATTCCCTGTTGATTGGCAAAAAGCACCGTTTCGGCCAAACCCTGTGTATATAATGCTAACAGCGAGTTAATGGCTAATTTTGCAACATTCCCGGCACCGGTGTCACCTAAGTACATCGCCATTTTTCCCATTTTTTCTAAAATTGGTTTTACCTCGTTAAAAGCAGCTTCATCACCACCAACCATAATCACCAACTGGCCTGTTTCAGCCTGTTTTACACTACCGGAAACTGGTGCATCCAAATATTGTCCACCTTTTTCCTTGCATAATTCCGCCATGTTTTTTGAAATGGCTGGAGAAACCGTACTCATGTTGATAATCATTTTACCTGAAATACCGGCACCGAAAAGACCATTTTTATCATTAAAAATCTGATCAACGGCAGCATCATCAGAAACCATAATGATTACTACATCAGTAGTTGCGATCAACGCTTTAGGTGTTTCAGCAATTGATGCACCCATTTCTTTCAACGAGGCTTCCTTGCCTTTGCTCCTATTGTAAATCGTAACTGCATACCCTGCTTTTATCAGTTGTTCTGCCATCGGGATTCCCATATTTCCCAATCCGATCCAGCCTATTTTTGTTGTATTCATTCCTTCATTTTTAGATAAGCAAATGTGCCAAAGAAAAATCTTAATTCTTTATTATAATGTGAAAATGATAGCACAAAATAAATATTTTGAATGAGCCATCCTGCACTACTAACATTTTTAGTAAATTAGCGCTGTATTAAAAACATTTTTTAGCATATATGGCCAGCCCGCTCAAAGATTTATATTCACTTGCTTTTTATGAGAGATTAACCCATGCGTTGACTGTAACTATATCAGGCTTCGACAAAGAACTATTCATCAAAAAGATCTTTACACCCGAATTTGAATCTAAAGAACTAAAAGAGCGAATGAAACACACTACTGCAGTGTTACACGATTTTTTACCTGAAGATTATCCTCAAACGATCATACTCATTAAAAAAATAATTGAACAATTAAGGATACAGGGGATTGGAGAGGATAGACTGGCCTACATGTTTTTACCTGATTATATTGAAACCTATGGCATTGATGATTTTGAAACTTCGGTTAAAGCGCTCGAATTTGTAACCCAATTTGTGAGTTGTGAATTTGCCGTTCGCCCATTTATCCTAAAATACCAGAATAAGATGATTTTGAGAATGCATAAATGGTCGCTGCATGAAAACCATAAGGTGAGAAGGCTTGCCAGCGAGGGCAGTCGTCCAAGATTACCCTGGGCTATGGGCATTCCCTTTTTAAAAAAAGACCCTTCATCCATTTTACCGATACTGGAAAATCTTAAAACAGATCCGTCACCATATGTACGGCGGAGCGTTGCCAACAACTTAAATGATATTGCAAAAGATCATCCTCATGTGGTTTTAAATATGGCTAAAAACTGGTCCGGTTTAGGTGCCGAAACGGATGCAATTATTAAACATGGCAGCCGTACATTGCTTAAACAGGGGCATACTGATATCCTCAAATATTATGGATTGGATGATGCCGGGATTTTATTAAAAGACTTCAAAATCCTAACTCCGCAGATCAGTATTGGAGAAAGTCTGGAGTTTTCTTTTTCTATTTTTAACAGCAATCCTGCTGAGCAAAAAGTGAGACTGGAATACGCCATTTACTATAAAAAGCAAAATGGACAAAATACTAAAAAGGTATACAAAATTTCAGAAAGGACGTATCCTGCAGGTGCCGCAATAAACATCATCAGAAAACAAAAGTTTGTGCTGATTACCACACGTAAATTTCATTTGGGCGACCACCAGATCTCGATCATTATTAACGGTGCTGAAAAAGACATTTTAAATTTTGACTTAACAGTCTAATTTTGATTTCAATTCGTCAAGCAAAGCAATCTGCTTTTCGTTAATATGTGTAATGGCATCGCTATAACCGAACCACCCAGCCCGGTCTATTTCGGCAAAACTTTTCCTCTTGCCAGACCTTGGCGGCCATTCTATTTCGAAGGTGTTGCTGACAATGGTTGAGGGGTCAAGGTCGCCTTCAAACGCCCAGCACCAAACTTTTTTACCTCCTTTTTGCATAACAGGTCTTAATTCGATGAAATTTCCAGTCAAACTTTGACCTGTTTCCTCTTTAAATTCGCGGATTGCTGCGGTTAAAGCATTCTCTCCTTCATTTAATTCTCCTTTGGGCACAGTCCAAAATCCAAGATCTTTTTTGGCGAAGAATGGTCCACCGGGATGAACCAGAAAAAATTCTATCTGCCAATCTTTTCTCCTAAAAAGTAGTATTCCTGCGCTTTGTATCATTAATTTAAGATAGAAATTTGGAATAGAGGATGAACCTGCTATTGTATTTTTCATTAAAGATCCTGAAATAAATTCAGGATGACGATAGCTTCTTGGATAAATTTGATTCCATAAAAAAGCAGCTGACCTTTTTAAGTCTGCTGCCCTATATCATCTGTTATGTGTAGTTTTTTGGGAAGCGTTTTTACAACAATCCGTAAAGGCCATGTGCATAATTCCTTAAAGAGGATGATACTGTCTTCATTTTATCCGGCGATGGGCCTTTTACTTTATAAGCTTCCGGATGAAGTTCTAAAGGTTGTTCATTCACTTGTTCTAATGTGTTTCTATTGCTTAATGTAGCATGTTGTTCTTCGCTTAATTTTAAAGGTGCCATGATCTTGAATTTATACTAGAACAACAGCAATAATGGGATTTAGTTTGCCATATTTTGTTAATTTTTGAAATTATTTCATGAGATCCGAAATCCAGTTTTCGGTATCAGAAATTTTAACCGGAACGGCTGAGGCCACTATTTTTAACCGCCCTCCTTTATTGATGTCCTCCTGTGTAATATAGTTCTTTTTGAAAGGCTTTCCATTGAGGAAAACCGCTTTAATATATTTGTTTTTTGCGTCAAAATTTTCTGTTTCAATAGTAAAAGTTTTCCCTTCTGGCAGTTTGTAAGTTAGCAATGGAAATAAGGGTACGTTTAAATAATACACCGGCCAGCCTACGCAGGCCGGAGAAAAACCACTTGCTGCAAACACGTACCAGGCGCTCATCGCTCCGGCATCGTCGTCCATGGTGCGCAGATAGGCATTTGGCTGGTTTCTGTAAATTTTGCCGATGTAACTTCCAATTCCACGGCTATTGTCATTAAAGTAATTCTGGATAACGGTATCAGCCGCCAGTTGGTGCATCCAATATTGCGATTTATAACCAGACTTAGTCACATTATACATCAACGGAACCTGTAAATCCGGTTCATTGGCATGATTGTATAAATCGCAGGCAAAAAATTCATCAAGTTTCGCCAGATAAGATTCCTCCCCTCCATCTAGTTCGATCAATCCTTTGAAATCATAAGGTACAAACCATCTATATTGCCAGATGGTACCCTGATATAAACCACGGGCCTGCATCCGGTCCACATCATTTTTGGTCATATCCTTAAAATCCTTATTCCAATATTTTTTGTATTCCAGCGCCTTGTTAAGATAAAAATCAGATTTTTCCTTATTCTTTAAAATCTTAAAGATTTCTGCAAGTGCCCAGTTATCATAACTTGACTCTAAAGCTTTATCCGGCGACCTGTAATCCAAACCATTAACCTCTTTCACCAGTGAATCAGCTATTTTCCCAAAATCAACCGGATACCCTTTACGGTAAGCATCAAGCAAAACCACAATGGCATGTTCAGACCGCACGGTGTTTGAAGGCTCATGCTGTCCGGCGTAATCCTTTTTACCCGAGTTATACAGATCTGCAATAGAACTTACCATTCCCGCATACCGATCCTGCGCAATTATCGAAAGCAAAGGTAACTGCGTACGATAATTGTCCCAAATGGCCCAACCGTTGTAGCGGATCTCTTTATCTTTCTTAATTTCACCCTTTGTATTGCGGTATGCACCATCAGCTTCAGATATGACATATGGCGATTGCATGGTACGGTACAAAAGTGAATAAAAAAGCTTAGCGCTCTCCAGATCGCCGTTTACAGCGATTTTAGAGAGATTTGCATTCCAATCGGCTTTGCTTTGTTCTTTTACAGTATCGAATGAATTTTTATTGATAGAGGATTTTGCTGCTTCAACACTAACGGCAGAAAGAGCGATATTGATTCCTGTTGAAGTTAACTCTCCTTTGAGCATGGCTATCATTTTATGATCATCGACTACTTTCCATGATACGTTATCTCCGATCTCCATATAGTAAAACAACTTGTATTTACCTACACCACAAGTTGTTTTCGAAGTAATCCATCCGCTTACGGTATTGGCGTTTACTTCGTGCGCTTCATCTACAAAAGCACCGTTAAAAGCATAAGCCAGGTCGATATAAAACCCTTTTGCTCCTTTCGGAAATTGATAGGCATGTTTACCTGCTTTACCCAATACGGTAAAACTGGCTTTAATTTTATTTTCAAAACCAACTTCATAATAACCTGGACTCGCTTTTTCAGAAACCTTAATCAACTCAGACGCCGTCGGATCACTACCTAAAAATGGTTTGATAAAGATATTGCCACCCGAACCCTGACAGCCCACTCCTTCAAAACGATTGTGGGTAAAGCCTTCAAATTTCCTGGCCAGGTATTCGTAACCGGTATGCGTTTTAGGGTAAGTCTGCGGGCCTATACTCAACATACTGAAAGGCGCGGAGGCGGCCGGCGACATCTGTCCGTGATCGCCAGAAGACCCTAGAAAAACATTCACCTGATCAACAGGTTTTGCAGTTTTTATGGAAAAAAATTGCGCTTTTTGTTGTGCTAAAACGTTTAACGAAAGAAGCGGCAATAAGAACAATAGTTTAAAGGAAAACTTCATTATTTGTGTGTATTTTAATATCTGCCTAAAATAGTATTTTAACATGAAGTAGATATTATGTTTTAGGTTCTTTACAAAAAGGGAGAAAGGGTAAGTATAGTTTACTGAACAATAAATATATGATGATTTGGAGCGCAATGCCTGTGCACGGCAAGAAGTTTCTTCCCGTTTTCCGCTTTTACGCTTCGCTGCCTCGTACCTCGTTGCTGCAGGGTATCGCTGCAACCGGGGCTATATGGCTATAACAGCATTCCATTTTTTAGGTTGCAATATGTACAAACCTTTGTTCGTAAACCCGATAGAAATGTAAAGCCCGGAGCGCAGCGAGGACTTGAAATGAATAGCGGGACTATCAGCCTCCAAGCACCACAGGCCACTCATTTCCGAACTCAAATATGTTATTGAGTATTTATTGCTTGTATAGATAATCTATCTATTGGTCTGTGCAGACACAGACCAGGGAATAAAAACACTAAATTTCTTCCCATTTTCCGTTTATACGCTCTACTGCCTCGTACCTCGTTGCTGCAGGTAAACGCTTCAACCGGGGCTATATGACTATAACAGCCTTTCATTTGTTGGGTTGCGGAGTGCACAAACCTCTGTTCGTAAACCCGATAGAAATGTAAAGCCCGGAGCGCAGCGAGGACTTGAAATGAATAGCGGGACTATCAGCCTCCAAGCACTACAGGCCA
This sequence comes from Pedobacter suwonensis, assembly GCF_900111825.1. Lineage (GTDB taxonomy): Bacteria > Bacteroidota > Bacteroidia > Sphingobacteriales > Sphingobacteriaceae > Pedobacter > Pedobacter suwonensis. The sequence goes on along the minus strand of NZ_FOJM01000004.1, from coordinate 295,300 downwards.
CTCATTTCCTAATCCTAAACACAAATATCATTTAAAGCACAAGCCCCTACACGACCAGAAATTCCTTTTCCTGAACTCGATTTACAGCGAACACGACGTGCAACGGAGTAAGCGCAAAGTGGCCTGTTAACCTCCAAGCATTGCTATACGTTCATTTTCCCGAAAAAAAGGACAAAAAAAAGCCGTCCCAAGTATTAAACTGGAACGGCTTTCAAGAATTTGATCTAATTATTTAATGGTTACCGGAACAGAAATTTTATCCCATTCTAAAGCAAAACCGCTTTTGGTAATTTTATAAACCAAACGTTCTTGTGTTGCTTTTAATGCTTTGGTTTTAACATCAACACGTAAAGCATCTTTAGCTTCTTCGTATTTGTAAGCTCCCCATTGTTTTGGTTCCTTATTGAAAATAGCTGTCCAGGTTCCGCTTTCTCTAGGGATTAAAAAGAAACTGTATTTTCCTGCTGCCAAAGGTTTACCTTCAACCATAATATCTTTATCAGTTTCGAAAGTGGTCGCTTCATTTGCACCAGCTCGCCATACTTTATCAAAGGCTTCTAAACCGCCCCAGATTTTACGCCCTTTTACCGCCGGACTGCTGTAGTTAATCGTAATGGTTGCACCTTTAACTTTTCCTGTTGCAGTTGCCGCCGGACTTGGTTTAGGCTGCGCATCTTGTGCCATTGCACTTACTGAAATGGTAATTGCCGTAAACAGCAATGTGATTGATTTAATCATCGTTTTCATAGTATTATATTATCTGTTTCTGTTGTTTTATTTTACGAATTTATGGCTTTAACACGATAAAACAATACCCTTTAATAAATTGATACGGGAATGACGGTAAAGGTCAGGTATCTATGGTAGCTTAATATATTGCCCACGAATTTAAGAATAGGCCTTTACGATCAATAAACAAGAATGGATATACAACTTAAAGTTAACCAGCGAGTCAGATCGACACTTATCCATTCGCTAATCCGTAGCGCCACGCCATTTCCGGATGTTGAAGGAGGTTTATTTCTTTCTTCCAACAAATCTGATTACCGAACCTAGTCCGTTATGAAACAAGCCTTCATTCAGTTCAATTTCTTTTTCTTCCAACACAATGATCTCGTAATCTTCGAAATCAGCCTTTATTTCTTCCATCGAAAACAGCATATCAATTTCTTTCGGCCCACCAACTTTTTCGTTTGCTGCAATATAATGAAGGTGTTTCTTGCTAAAAGCTTCGAAAATAACCAAACCGCCCTTGCATAGATAATGGCTTAGTGTTTTATGATAGGTCGATTTGATTGACGAAGGAAAGTGTGCATAAATCAAAGCAATGGCATCAAACTGCCCAGCTTTATAGTTAAGATCCTGTAGTTTGCCCACCTGATAATCGATGCTAACCTGATTGTGAACGGCGAGTTGAACAGCCTTGTTTTTTCCTTCAGTACTGATATCAAAGGCCGAGACTTTCCAACCCAGTTTAGCCGCAAAAACCGCATTTCGGCCTTCGCCTTCTGCCGGAAAAAGTATCGTTCCGGTATCCAAAGGTGTCAATTGTTCTTTTAAGTAATTATTCGGTTGTTCTCCATAAGCAAACTCATTGGTACTGTAGCGGTCATTCCACCTATCAACCCAGGCATCATCCATGTCGTTATTATTTAGAAAATAAAGGTATTAAATTTCCAGGCCTGCGCCCGAGGAAAAATATCTGCTTTGCGTAAAAAATCAGGCTGATTTTTCAGTCGCAACTTTTTGATTTGAAAACAACAGACCGATTACTGAGCAGATGATTACTGCTGCCGCGCCAATTACATTAAGCCAGAGAAATGAAACTATATCAAACTTATAGATTGCTACAACGGCAATTTCTGATAAGATAGCCGAAATAAACACATTTGACCCGTTTATCTTTTTCAAATAAAAAGCCACTAAGAAAATGCCCAGAATTGGTCCATAAAAAAGTGAGCCCAGCACATTAACGGCCTCAATTAACGAACCCATTTGTGTAGCAAACATGGCTACTGCGATTGAAAAGATACCCCATGCTAAAGTATGCAAACGGCTATATTTTAATTCCGTTTCGTCATCAACTTCTTTTTTACCAAAAATAAGGTGTACATCTTTTAAGGAACAGGCAGCCAGCGAATTTAATGCGGCTGATATAGACCCCCAGCTGGCCAAAAATATGACAGCGAAAAGCAGACCGATCATCCCCACCGGAAGTGTATTTTTCACAAAGTACAGAAAAATATAGTTGGTATCGGTTTTCTCTGCATTGTAATTTGATTTATTAATGGCTTCTTCTACCCGGCTATGTAACTCTTTAACCTGTTTTTGGGTTGCTTTAAAATTTGCTATGGAAGAATTTAGCGTTGGCGACTGCTTTTCTTTTTCCAGAAGAATATTTTTTGATTGCTGGTTAAATTTCTGTGCTAAGGCCTGGTGTTCTTTTTCAAAAGCTGCGGCCTGCCGGGGCTGAGTTTCTTTTAAATGCTGATAGGACCGTTCGTTAAAATAAATCGGAGTCGGTTTTAAAGAGAAAAAAGCAAATAATAATGCGCCGATTAAGAGGATCGCAAACTGCATCGGGATTTTAACCAATCCATTTAACAGTAATCCCATTTTGGCATTTGTATTATCTTTTGCCGTAATGTACCTTCCAACCTGGCTCTGATCGGTGCCAAAATAAGACAGCGCCAGAAAAAACCCACCGATTAAACCGCTCCAGATGTTGTATTTATCCTTCCAGTCAAATTCTGTTGTAATTACATTTAATTTACCAGATTTTCCGGCCAGGTAAAGCGCGTCTTTAAAACCTATTCCATCAGGCATATTCTGCACCAAAAGGTATGCAGCAAAAGCCATGGTTCCTAAGATGATCAAAAACTGTAACTTCTGTGTATGCGCAATTGCCTTTGCACCACCCACGTAAGTATAAATCAACAATATTCCTCCGGTAAGGATATTAGTTAAATAAATATTCCAGTTTAACACACTGGAAAGGATAATACTTGGTGCATAAATACTGATGCCGGTTGATAATCCCCGCGAAAACAGGAACAGCAATGAGGTTAATACCCTTGTTTTTTTATCAAAACGGTTTTCTAAATATTCATAAGCTGTATATACATTTAACCGCTGGAAAATGGGAATGAAGGTAATGCAGATCACGATCATAGCCAAAGGCAGACCGAAATAATACTGAACAAAACGCATACCGTCGGTATAGGCCTGCCCCGGCGCTGACAAAAAAGTAATGGCGCTTGCCTGTGTGGCCATAATACCAAGCAGCACAATATACCAGGGCATTTTATTATCTGCCTTTAAATAGGAGGCATTGCTTTTCTGCCCACGACCAATAAAAACGCCATAGGCTACCACGGCAAGCAAAGTGAATATCAATACGGTCCAATCGATATTACTCATGCCCAGAATTTAGTAAACAAATAATAAAACACAAGCTGAAATACCAGCGCCAAAGCGAGTAATGCATACCAGGTATTCCAGTTTTTAAACTGATTTTTCATCACTTTCCGGCTGATAAAAAGTTAAAGAACAACCTGGCTGCGCCAACATTGCCTGCTGGCAACTGCCTGAAAAATGCTAAAGGCGTATAAATGAAATTACCTTTGCCGTATTTAGCATAAAGGGTTGAACCCTGAAGTGGCTCCTCGCCCGTATCGTGCATTTCAAAAAGCGTTTCGTATCTGGGATCCCATTGGTCAGGGAAGTAAGCACCACGTTCCTGCACCCAGCCTTTAAAATCTTCAGCAGTGATTTTATTTGGATAGTTCAGTAATTTATGGTCAGGTTTTAAAAACTTAACCGCTGCATTTTCTTCGGTTACCCTTTTACCACTGATGCTAAATGGATAAATACCAAAATCCTGCAATGCCATATCCTGTGTGGTATTGTACTGCATGACAATGGTTCCGCCGTTTTCTACATAACTGCGTAAAGCAGTTTGCCAGTTTTTAATTCTCTTTTCGGTATTGATTACCCTTACGCCGGTTACCACGGCGTCATAGCTTGCCAGTTTGACCGGATTTAGGATATCTGCCTCTGTCAGCACATCAACCTGTAAACCGGCCTGTCTTAAAAATTCGGGAATAAGATCGCCAGCCCCTTCGATATAGCCAATTTTTTTCGCCAATACTTTGATGTCTCCCTTAATTAACCAGGTAGTAGCCGGAACAAAATACTGAAGGGTTGGTAAATGCGGGTATTGGATCAATACCTGCCCTTTTGAATATTCATTTGTTTCTGATGAAAAAACTGCTTCTAATTTATTCTGGCTGGTTTTAATTTTAACTAAATCTTCAACAGGGATAACGAAATTCATCGTGCTCAGCGTATTCTCGCCCAAGTTAATCCCCTGGAAGGTTTTTACAACCTGGTTCCCTATTTTAAAAGTAATTCTCCCGTAATTGATATTCTTGTTGGCCCTTAAGCGAAGGCCGACATTTAAAGCTTCTTTTTCTTTTGCAAAATAAACAGGTTCGCTAAAACTTAAGTCTAATGCAGGGACAATTCTCAGTGCTTCTACCACATCTCCCTTAACAGGATCTAATTTTTTATAGGATAAAGGCAAACTGACCGCGAATTTTTCAGATTCGATTTTCAGTGTCAACAATACATTAACCGGCGATTGCATTTCCGGAAGCCCAATCAACGTATCATTCGGCACGCTAAATGTTGCTGCGTTTTTTGCAGGCTTGGCCAGCCAATAAGGTTCAGTAGGCGCAGCATCTGCCGGAATCTGGATTTTTCGTTCAATGGTAATCAGCGAATCATTTGCCAGCGTTCTGTTTAAATGATCTGTCTGGTTTAGCCAGTTTACACTTTCTACCTTTACAGGAGTAGCCGATCTTGAAATTAAGTTTAAACGGAAATTATAACTGTTGCCGGCAATGGCTTCAGGCTGATTGGTTACCACCTCGCCCATAAACCCTGCACTGCTTAAGATGATCTTATCGATCGCAGCAAGTTTATCTTTTCTTAATGCTACATCCTGCAATTCGGCAATTTTTCTTCTTAGCATTAATAGTCCGTGCAGGCTTTTGTCCGGCTGGTTATAATTAAATGATAACAATATAATATCAATGAGTTCATCAATATCGCCTACGCCTTTATCAGACCAGTTCATGTTTAAGCCATCAAAAAGAATTCTTTTGGCAGGATCGCCCAAAACATTGACAAAATATTCTGAACGTACACCGGCCACAGATTGTGTTCCGGCTCCCTGGCTTTTATGCAAACTTCTGCTTAATCCAGCCAACTCTCCATACCCCATTCCCAATTGAGCATCGTATTGTCCAACGGATACCTTTAATTGATTTTCGGCTGTTGTATTAACTGCACCAAACCTGAAGGTATTCCATAACAATCTTTTGGGCTGCCAAACAGCAACGTATTTCAGCTGTTCGGGAAACATATTTTTATCGGCGGCCGCCTTAAATGCTTTTTCGGCAACAACTGCAGAAGCTGCATGTTGTCCATGTCCTGCAGCAGCAGTCGGCGGGAAACGGCAGATAATTACATCAGGCCTGAATTTTCTGATTACCCAAACCACATCTGCGGTAATGCTATCGGCATCCCACTGTTTAAAAGTATCAGTGGTATTCTTCGAGAAACCGAAATCAATGGCCCTGGTAAAAAACTGTTGTGCGCCGTCTAATCTACGGGCTTCCAAAAGTTCATGTGTTCTGATCAAGCCCAATGCTGCCCCTTGTTCGGTACCCAAAAGGTTCTGCCCACCGTCTCCCCTGGTTAGCGATAAATAAGCTGTTTCTACATTCTGATCGTTAATCAACCACGACAGCAAACCCGTATTTTCATCATCAGGATGGGCGGCCAGATACAAAACCTTGGGTAGGTGTTTTAAGGTTTTAAGTTCTCTGTAAATCTCGGAAGATTTTGATGGACGAACCTGTTGCGCCAAACAAAACATTACCGGTAAGCATAGGGTGAATATGGCAGTTAATCTTTTGAACATAGTATTTGTTTTGCAAAATTCAAATATGCTCAAAAAGCTTTTATTTTGTTGCCTAAGAAACGAAAAAGGTACAAATTAAGTCGAGGATCAGGAGCCTTAAGCCAAAGTTTAAAGTCAAAAGCCTTTTACCGCCACCCATAGCCTCTATTTCTACAACATAAAGCATCCGAATGGAACTTACAACCAAATAGCTTATTTTATCCCCTCATCATCTTTCGTTATTTTTATTACTTAATATTGCAGTATAATTTTAACCTATGAATGGGATGGTCCTCATCATTGATGATGAAAAGAAAATCTGCAGTTTACTTTCCAGGATTATAGAACTGGAAGGCTTTAAAACCTTACAGGCCAATACCGGAAAAGAAGGACTCAAACTTTTAAAAAGCAATGAAGTAAGTATTGTCATCAGCGATGTAAAACTTCCTGACGTAAATGGTGTTGCACTGGTTAAAGATATTAAAGCTATAAAATCCTATGTAGAAATTATTAACCTCACCGCTTACGGAACAATTGCTGATGGGGTTCTGGCCATTAAAAACGGGGCATTTGATTACCTTGTAAAAGGCGACGATAATGAGAAAATCATCCCGCTTTTATACAAAGCGATGGATAAGTCTAACCTTCAGCGCAGGGTTTCTGATCTTGAAAACAAAATCGCAAAGAAACATAGCTTTGAAACGATCATCGGGCAATCTAAAACATTAAAGGAAGCTATTGATCTGGCTAAAAAAGTAAGCAAAACCGATACTACCGTTTTGTTGCTTGGTGAAACGGGGACTGGAAAAGAGGTTTTTGCACAATCTATCCACTATGAAAGCCTTAGGTCGGCAAAACCCTTTGTGGCCTTAAACTGCAGCGGATTTAGTCCGGATTTATTGGAAAGTGAATTATTCGGATATAAAGCAGGAGCCTTTACGGGTGCAAATAAAGACAAAAAGGGATTATTGGAAGAAGCCAACGGCGGTACTTTATTGCTGGATGAAATTGGAGAAATGAACCTGGATTTGCAAGCTAAGCTATTACGCGTACTCGAAAGCCAGACTTTTATTAAAGTTGGCGATACCCAAACACAACAGGTAAACGTCCGGATTTTAGCCGCCACCAATAAAGATTTAAAAGCCGATGGCTTATCAGGAAAATTCCGGTCTGACCTGTATTATCGCCTTTCCGTTTTTACCATTACCTTGCCTCCGCTCCGAGAGCGTAAAGCCGATATCCCTGCATTGGCGACTTACTATCTGAAAGAATTTGCAGATAAGGTAAATCGGTCAGTACCAAAAATGGACGATAAAATTTTATCCGTATTGAGCAGCCATAGCTGGAAAGGAAATATACGCGAGTTAAAAAATATCATCGAGCGTTTGGTTATTTTATCAGATGACAATGTACTAAGCGCAACTGCCCTCCCACCTGAATTCTTTGATTTTACACCCGTAGCAAATGAATATAACCTGCAGCAAATAGAAAAACAGCACATTCAAAAAGTGCTGATCCACACCAAGGGCAACAAAACAGAAACATCCAGGTTATTGGGAATCGGTTTAACTACACTTTACCGTAAGATAGAGGAGTATCAGATTAAAGAGGTTTGAAGGTTCGAAGGTTGTAAATTTTTCTCGTGCTGTCAGAGTTTCTAGTGCTGTCAGATGTTAACATCTGACAGAAGGTACAATATTTTAGTTAGGAACTTGATAATTATTATTTAATTAAAGTACTTTCTTTTAGACGATCTATCCATGACCGATTCGTCATGCTGAACTTGTTTCAGCATCTTTTTAGTAAGAAAGACACTGAAATGAATTCAGGGTGACGGCCGCTTGATCCAAAAGCCGATATAAATTACCTAGAGAGAATTTCAGTGCTGTAAGATGTTACCATCTAACAAAAGGTACAATGTTTTAATTAGGGAGTTGAAAGTTTTAAAAGTTGGAAGGTTAAAAATCCATCTGCTAAAATTCAATTAGAACCATTTTTAAGTTAGCACAAGCATCGAAATTTGGAAAGTTGAAAGATTTGGGCACGAATGGTAGTGCCCATTATCACTCTTCCATCATCCATTTTACATCAGCCTTAAGCGCCAAACCTGATCCACTTATCACCTTCATGTCCGAAGATAAATGAACCCGGATGCAGCATTTCAGCAATATCTTCGATCAGGGAAACAGCATTTTCGGCGGTCCGTTCTCGTTCTACGTCGTCATTTAATAAAATAATACGGTTGTTTTTTACCGCAGGCCAGTTCGCATCCATTACAGATGGTACTTCGCGCATTAAATCATTGAGCATTTTGCCAGGCTGATAATAAATGATGAAAACAGCACTTAATATATCAGCTTCCAACATTCCGCCTGCCAAAGCAATCTCTTCTGAAAGCAGATAGACGGGAGAATTACTTGCATCGATACAGGCTACAGGCACTTTATCCATAAATTTAGTCTTATGTTCTACCAGATCTAAACGCTCCTGCAATTCTTCCTGTTTAGCTTCATCGAGGCCAATAAATAAATCGTTTAAAAAAGACATCTGCATTAAATTTATTAATTTGTGCAAAAATAACATTCCTGATCGCATGAGAGGCTCATTTAAATATATATTTTGGTTTTTTTATGTAATCATCTGCATTTCATGTAAGGAAAATGCTCATCATAGCGACAAGAAAGTATTCAATATCAATCTCGATCAGGGTTTAACTTCAATTGACCCGGCTTTTGCGCGAAACCAGAACGCCATCTGGATGACCAACCAGATTTTTAATGGTTTGGTACAGATTGATTCATCCCTGCAAACCCTGCCCTGCATAGCCAAAAGCTGGGCGGTTTCGGAAGATGCACTTACCTATACTTTTAATCTGCGTAGCGATGTTTACTTTCATGACGACCCCATTTTTAAAAACGGAAAAGGCCGAAAAGTAGTTGCCAGCGATTTTGTATATAGCTTTTATCGGTTGATTGATCCAAAAGTGGCTTCATCAGGCGGATGGATTTTTAGTGATAAGGTAAAGGACAAGGGCAATTTTATTGCACTGAACGATTCTACTTTTCAAATTAAACTGGTACGCCCTTTTCCGCCCTTTATGAGCTTACTTACTACCCAATATTGTTCTGTTGTTCCCAAAGAAGTAGTAGAGCATTATGGTAAAGATTTCAGGAGCCATCCGGTGGGTACCGGCCCATTTAAATTTAAATATTGGAAAGAGGGCGAGATACTGGTGCTGTTAAAAAACGAACATTATTTTGAAAAAGATGTGAAAGGAATATCATTACCCTACCTTGACGCCATCAAAGCCAGTTTCATTACCGATAAACAAAGTGGTTTTATGAGCTTCCTGAAAAAGGACCTGGATTTTTACTATAATGTAGATGGCAGTTACCGCGATGATATCCTGACCAAAAGCGGAAAAATGACCTCAAAGTATAAAGGAAAATTTACGCTTACCAAAAGCCCTTACCTATGCACCGAATATGTTGGTATTTTGGTTGACACTAATCTTTCGATTGTAAAGAAATCGCCATTACGTTTTAAAAAAGTCAGACAGGCCATTAATTATGCCATAGACCGTGACCGATTAATTAAGTACCTGAGAAATGGCATTGGTGTTTCGGCCACATCTGGTTTTATCCCTAAAGGCATGCCCGGTTTCGATAGCCTGGCCGTCCGTGGATATGCCTATAACCCAAAACTTGCGGCTAAACTATTGGTGGAAGCGGGTTTCCCTGAAGGGAAAGGGATGGAAGAGGTTACCTTAAATACCACTACAACCTATAAAGATCTGATCGAGTTTATTCAGGGCCAGCTTACCGCCGTCGGGATTAAAGTTAAAATAGATGTTAGCCCCAGCGCCAGCCTCAGGGATCTGATGTCTAAAAACAGCGTCAATTTTTTCCGTGGCTCCTGGCTGGCCGATTACGGCGATGGAGAGAATTTCCTTTCTATGTTCTACTCTAAAAACAAAGTGCCTTACGGACCAAATTATACTGCTTTTTACAACAAAGAATTTGATCAGCTTTTTGAGAAAAGCTATTATGAAAGCGATAATGAAAAACGTTTTGAGCTGTACCGAAAAATGGACCAGATGGTAATGGATTATGCTCCGGTTATCCCTTTATTCTACGATCAATCAGTGGTGATGCTACAGAACAATATCAGCGGTTATTCTTTTAATCCACTCAGCCTGATGATTTTAAAAAGGGTAAGGAAAATTTGAAAAAGGAAATGTATTTCTTAAAAATAGCTGTAAACATTCATTGATTTGATTGGAGTATAACCAGTTTTATTGTTAATAGCAACAATTATCTTTAATTTTGAGTATGGATGCATTAATAGTTTACCCGGAAAACAAGGAACAGCTTACTGCTTTGAAAGCAGTAATAAAAGCGATGAAAATCACTTTTGAACAAAAAAGTGAGGTAATTCCTCAGGCGGTAAAAGAAGGCATCAAAGAGTCTTTGCAACAAGCAGATTCAGGTGATTTAATACCATATAATGGCATCAGGGAAATGATAGGCAAATAATGGCTTTAAGTATTTTCTACACAAAAAGAGCAAAAGAAACAATTACCTTAGTTTATTTTTTCATACAACAGAAGTTTGGAGATCGTGTTGCTGATGAGTTTATCAAAAAAACGGAAAAACGATAAAATTAATTTCAGAACAACCATATATGTTTAAAGAATCCTCATTCGAAATAAACGTTAGGATTGGTCTGATTACAAAACAAACTTCAATCTTTTATCGCGTTACTAATGACTCAATACATATATTATTTTTTTGAAACAATCTGCAAGAGCCGCTAAGTATTTAAGCGAAAATGAAAAAGCTTCCCGTTTTTGATCCTATCTTGCAGACACATCGTTATGTGTGTCCAACCTTATTTTGCTGCCCTGTTTTAAACCTTTGAATAAAACACAAAAGTCTACTTTTCACCCATCAACTTCCTTTTAAGGAAATCAGCCGTTGCTTCGCTTACTTTCAAACCATTTGAAAATTTCATCCAGTGGTGGGTATCATCCGGAATGGCCAAAAACTCAAAATCAAACTTTTTATCTTCAAAACGTTTAACGAGATCGACACTTTGGTTAAAAGCAACATTGCGGTCGTCATCAGCGTGGATAATCAATGTGGGCGAAGTCCAGGTATTTACATAGCTTGCCGGTGATGATTGTTCGGCTACTTTTGCTGCAAGTGCCGCATCCGGAGCTGGTTTTCTTCCTTCCTGATCTGAAGTAGTAAACCGGTTATTTACACCATGGATATCTACACCTCCTGCGAATAGTTTAGAATCTTTGCCAAGGGCGAGCGCGGTGAGGTATCCGCCATAAGAACCACCATAAATCCCGATTTTATCTTTGTTGATACCAGGCTGTGCAGCCAGCCATTCGCCGGCGGCTTTAATATCCTGATATTCTGACGCACCCTGTGCGCCTGCTTTTAAGGGTTTATGAAAATCATAGCCATAGCCGATTCCTAAACGGTAGTTTACAGACAGCACAATAAAACCGATATTAACCAAATACTGATTTAACGCATAATCTATCGAATAGTAATCCATCGGATTCCAGCCTAAAAACATCTGCCTTTGCGGTCCGCCGTGTACATAAATAATCGCCGGTTGATTTTTACCCACTTTTTTTGGCGAAAACAACTGGCCATAAACACTATTACCATCTGCAGCTTTAAAACTCACATGTTTAGGAATCACCATATCTTTCAGTGGAAAATCATTTGGAATGAGGGATTCTCCAATGAGTTCCAGCGCTTTTCCCGTAGTAATCAACGCAGGTAATAGTGGTCTTTCAGCAGTTGAACTCAGACAAAAAACTGTTTGATTGTCGGCTGCAATAACAGGATAGGCTTCTATTCCTTTGCCTAAAGTTAAGGCCTGCATATTCGCCTGATTAACTGAAACTTTATAAATATGCCTCCTGTCCATGTCATCTGCATCTTCGCCCTTATTGGCGGCAAAAACCAATGTTTTTTTATCGGCACTTAATTTAATGTTCTCTACAGCGAAATTACCGGGCGTGAGCAGCATGCGTTTTGATCCGTCTGGATTGATGGCATACAGATGCGGCCAACCGTCCTCATAAGAGGTAAAAACAATTTTACCGTCGGCCCATAATAGGTTCGTGCCACCATCAATTGAAGGGAAAGAACCACGTAAAGTTTCGGGGGCTTTCCAGATCATTTTTCCCGCACCCGTATTTACGTTTACCGTCCATATGGCCCAGGGCTGATGTTTCTTGGTTAAAATGGAGTCGGTTTCCCCACCAACACCGGGCGTTCTGATAAAGGCAATATCATTTCCATCCGGCGACCATACCGGCGTATTATCTTTAGAAAATGAAGGCAATAGCCATTTAACAGGTGTTTGCTGATCAGTATAAATCCCTAAAAAGGAGTGATCGCTCCGGTTTGAAATAAAAGCTATTTTTTTTCCGTCGGGCGACCATTTATAGGCTCCGTTTATTCCTTTGGCGTAAAACAGGTTTTTAGCCGCTGATGTCCCATCAACAGGACTGACCATCACCTGACCGTTTTTGGCAAAAATAACCTGGTCGCTATTGGGCGAAATTACCGGATTGTCGCCTTCGCCTAAAGTAACTATATCACCTCCCTCAAAAGAAACACTAAATACCTGCACTTTAGGTGCAATTGGTGATGAGTTTGCATTAACCGGCCCACCATCTCTGCCTCCATGATCGCCTCCACGCACAAATACAATCCACTTTCCATCAGCAGAAACAGATAAACTGGTTAGTTCCTGCCCATCATCTTCCACATAATCTGTGATTTTTACTGCCTTATAATCAGGTGCTTTTGCGGTGTAAATATTTCTTTTTCCTTGTTCGTTCGCGGCCCAGGCAATTTTAGAACCCCTGGGTGAGGCGACTAGTTGTGTAGGAAAGGGATAAGATAAAACAGATTTTAAGCTAAAAGACTGTGCGGATATATTGGAGGTAAAGAATAGAACCAGAAGGAAAAACAGTGCTTTTTTCATTTATCATATAGTTTGGCGCTAAGCGTATGGGGCTTAGCGAATAATGTTGGCAAATAACATTTGGCGAAAAGTATATTAAACGCTCTCCACCAAACGCCATTCGCTTTATCTTACTGATCCCACCATAAACGAGTTGTTCTTGGAACATCTATAGGTACATTGTTGCCATTTTTACTTCTTTCGCCTTGCGTATAATCTAACCGGCGGATGAATGTAGGAAGTGCTGCATTAGCAGGCATACCAAAATCTTTGTACTGGTAATCGAAACGGCGTGCATCATTCCAAGCTTCCGGATTCAAATAAGTAGCAATGTACTTTTCTTTAAAAATGAGGTCTTTGGTTAAGGCAGCCGCACCAACACTCACTAAAGGGTTTGCCAGATAAGCATCACGATTTGCTGCAGTAACCTGAAACTTATCCATATTGGCACTTATACCTGCGAGATATGCTGCATAAGCTTTGGTTTTATCGGTATTGAAATAAGCTTCAGCCTCTATAAATTTCAATTCAGCAAACGTAACGATGAATATTGGCGAAGTATCGCTGGTCCATGGGGAGTTTCTCGAAATATAACATTCATCTTTTGTCGTATTAGCCCCAGGCAACCTGTTACCTGCACCGTTTATCGTTCCTATATAAATGTTATTGATGGTTTTATCGGTAATCTTTTCTATACGGGGATCAAAAACGCTAAATGTCTTACCATTTAATGCATCAATTAACTGTTCAGAAAGCCAGCCTCCCAATGATTGTTGTGAATTGGATAATGCGACATTTGCCCATGGATTACGCTCTTTAAAGGTAGCCATAATGGCATCATCTGTATTAGCTGTAAAAGAACTGCCCAATGCGGCCAACACAGCCGTAGGGTTATAGGCACTGGTTTTGCTAATCTTATTTAATAACCTGGCCTTTAAAGCATAAGCCATTTTTAACCAGTTTACTCTTTCTGTTGTGCTTTTACCATAAATTAAATCGCTGGTTGGCGCCAATTTAACAGTTGCATCTGTTTTGGCAAGTTCCAAAATAGCTTCATCTAAAAGTGCTATGGCCTGATTATAAACATCCTGTTGTTTATCGTACTTCGGTGTTAGGTTATTGATATTAAAGGCTTCCGAAAATGGTGCATCTCCCCAAAGATCATTCACCAATGTGAGGTTATAAGCAATAAGTACATCAGCTACGCCTTTATATTCGCTTGAGTTTTGAGCTACAGCTAACTTTTTCATTTCATTGGCATCGGCCATAGCAAAATAAAGGGCATCCCAGGTGGTGGTGAAATCGATGGCCTGATAAGTATCACCAGCACCATTCGCGGCAGGATTAGCCGTATACTGCACATAAGGGGCCGTAATGCTTCCGATGAGATAATTGTTATTTGCTGCCTTATAAGTTGATGTGGCCAGTAAAGTACTTAACGTAGCTGTTGGCACTTGGTTCGGATTGTCGGACAGTGAATCAAAATAACTTTTTTTACAGCTTTGCAAACCTAGTGCTGCAATTAAAGCTGAGTACAATGTATATTTTATAATTTTTTGCATCGTATTTTTTTTTAAAAACCAACATTAAGTGTGAACATGATTGTACGGGCCGATGGATAGGTAAAACCAGCAGAACCATCGTTATTACTACCAGCATCATAAGAGCTTGATTCAGGATCAACTCCGTAATATTTCGTCCACAGCCATAAATTATTTCCGGTAACTGATAGCGAAGCATTTTTGATCGTTTTTGCAGGCAACCAGTTTGTTGGTAAGCTATAGGTTAAACTGGCAGAGCGCAAACGTACCCAGGAGGCATCGCTTACAAAAGGTTCAGAAACGTTACGGTAGTAAATGCGGTAATATCCTTCGCCATAATCAACGCCGTCAGGCCCTATCCTTTGGCCCATGTATACCGGTTTTGTATTCGGCTGACCGTTGGCCAGGACACCATCAAATACTTTTACGGTTCTTCTGTCAGCAGTATAATCAGGTAATCCGAAAGCCGAATAAAAATCTTCCAGCCAGTTGTATTTTTCAAATCCCAAACGTGCATCAAACAATACATTTAAACTAAAATCTTTGTACCTGAAGGTATTGCCCATACCGATAATATATTTCGGTTGCGAGTTACCCAACAGTTTCTGCTTTCCTCCTGAAATGCTAGGGAAACCATTTGCACCGATCAGCAATGGAAGGCTTTTATCAAGCACAACCGGATCTTCTGGTGTATTGCCATAATAGCGGTTAAAATAACTACCGTAAATATTACCATAAGGTTGACCTTTAATCAACTTCATGGTTACCCCGGCATTGCCATACCCCCTTGCGGCACCGTATACAATTTCTGATATTCCGTTAGGCATGCTCAATACCATATTCCTATTTGCAGAAAAATTAACATTTACATCCCATCTGAAATCTTTTGATACAATGGGTTTACCATTCAATACCAGCTCCACTCCTCTGTTCCTGATATCGCCTGCATTGATCGATTTGGTTACATAACCGACGGCAGACGACACCTGTGTTTGGATAATCTGATCCTTGCTTAATGAATAATAGTATGTTAAATCAAAACCTAAACGGCTTTTAAAGAACGACATTTCCAAACCCGCTTCATAAGTATTGGTAAACTCCGGACGAAGCTCGGAATTACCAAGATTTGGAGCAATTGTTAAACCTCCGGTACCGGTTGGCAAAGAAGTATAAGGTGTATAGCCTGTAAAGGTAGAATATTCTGATGCATCCTTACCGATCCTGGCATAAGATAAGCGCAATTTGGCCTGACTAATGGCAGCGGGTAATTTAAACTGATCGGAAAATACATAACTTAAACTGGCAGAAGGATAAAAAAAGGACCTGCTTGCCTTAGGAAGCGTTGAGGTAATATCATTTCTTCCAGTAATGGTTAGGAAAAGGTAATTTTTATAATCGAAAGTGGCCTCTCCAAAATAACCTACCAATCTTTTTTGTTTTAGTGTTTGCGTAGGGGTTAACACACCAGCATTCGCTAAATTAAAGAAATTATATACCCCAAGGATACTGCCCAAAGTACCCACATCTTTCGACTTACGGTCGTAGACTTCTTGTCCAATCCTTAATGTTCCGGTGATATCGTCAGTTAGTTTTGTATTAAAAGTGGCAACAAAAGTGCTGTTGATGGTTCTGAATTTGGTGTTATACTCTCCATAAAAGCCCTGCGCATTATCATACATGGCTTCGGTGGCATACATTGGACCACGTGCGGTGCGAACGCGGTTATCACCATAGGTATCCACCCCTAAACGGTAAGAAAAATTAAGCCATTTGGCAGGATCGTAACTCAAACTTGCCCCACCAATAAAACGGTTAACATCACCTTTGAACCTATTATTTGCAGTACCCCAAATCGGGTTATTGGTTCCGAAATATTTTTGTGATCCATCCGGATTCTGATAATCGGCAACATCATAGCGTGGCGACCAGTAAGCAAGGCTTTCGCCAAATCGATCTGCGCTATAGGTATAACCACCCGAATTGGTAAAATTCATGTTTACTGATGCCTTAAATTTCGGACTGATGGTAAAGTCGGTATTCAATCTTCCAGAGAAATTTTTGTTATCGGTATTCGGCATCATCCCCTTTTGATAAAGCTGCGAAATGGAAGAGAAAAATTTTATAGCATCGCTTCCGCCGGTAACCGATAAAGAATTTTTTACCTGCTGACCGGTACCAAATGCGCGGTCGTAGTTATTGAATAATTGATCGGGATGTGTTGGATCGATTAATTTTGCCTCGGCAATAGTTGGTCCCCAGCCTGGTCCGATACCACCCGGTGGATTGGTATAAACCCCCAGAACGCCTTGGGTATATTCTGTTTGAACATCTGGCGATTTCAAAACCTCATCAAGGCCATAACTGCTATTAAAGTTTATACTAACACCATTTTGTTTCCCCCTTTTCGTGGTAATAACTACAACGCCATTGGCTCCCCTTAGGCCATAAAGTGCGGTGGCGGCGCCTCCTTTTAAAATATTGATGGTTTCAATATCTTCAGGATTAATATCTGATGCCCTGTTTGTTACTCCTCTAGAACCAAATGCTGTCCCATCAGGATTTGCACCAATAGTAGAGGTTGAGTTATCAATCTGTACCCCATCAATTACATATAAAGGATCTCCCGAAATGTTCGGATCAATGGAGTTTACTCCTCTTATTCGGATACTTGCCCCCTGGCCCGGACCACCACCTGTACTCGATATGGTTGCTCCTGCTACTTTACCCTGCAATGCATTAAGCAGATTGGGTTGGTGATTATAGTTTAAATCAGTACTGCCTACAGTTTGTGCGGCATAACCTAACGATTTTGCCTGCCGGGTGATACCTAAAGCAGTAGAAATGGTTACTTCCTGTAACTCTTGCGCATCAGAAGCCAGCACTGCATTAACCGTGGTTTTACTGCCAACGGTAATTTCCTGGGTTTTATATCCGATTAAACTAATTAAGAGTACCGAGCTTGGCGAAGGTGCCTGAATGGTAAAAGCGCCATTACTATCAGTTGAGGTACCTGTTGCAGTTCCCTTAATTTTTATACTTACTCCGGGTAACGGACCTCCGTCATCAGATGAAGTGATTTTGCCTGTTATGGTTTTTACCTGGGCCAAAGTAGGTAATCCAATAAGTAAGATGCAGAGAAAAACAAGCGAGGTAAAGAGTTTTTTCATATGTGGATTATTTAGGATAGTGATTGCTAGTTAATTGCAATATAGGTTTTTAACCAAATAAAAATGCATTAAAACAGACAGCAATACCTAATTTAAAGTATTTTTTACATTACAAATTGCCGTACCTCGCACAAACAAGTAGAATACGCATTCAAAAACAGTAAAAACTCACTTAGAAATGATAAATAAGTTAATAAACACCTAAATAGAATTTTAAAAACCAACAATACGGCAGTATAGACATAATTTGATCAATCACTCGGCTAAACTGTCGAAAAACCATAGCGTATTCATGTGGCGTAGGATATTAATTTATCTACGCATCATCATTGAAATAATTATCAGTTATTACACCGCCTGATCAACCTCAGATCCTTTAAACCATATGCCAATAGCCCTGTTTGAAAGCTGGTAGCTTCCCTTTAAAGGCAAAAAAGTCTTTCCGAATTAACGGAAAGACTTTAATATATATTTGGATTGAAATTTTTATTGCTGAACGCCACCACCCATCGCACCGCCTTGTTGCTGGTCTTGCTTGATATCGTCGTTTTTGATCTTTTTCTTCTCTGTAAATTTAAGTTTACCGAATGAATAACTAAAGTTGACACCAAAAGAACGTAACGGATAATAAATATTAGTGCTTTGATATAGCGTACTAACTTTATCACCATTAGTAGTAACAGAGTTATTAACTGTTTTAATGTGTAAATCTCTTGTAAACGGATTCAAGGTATTGATACCAATTGATCCTTTTTTATTCAGGATATCTTTTTTGAAAGATGCCCCGTAAAACACCATTGCATCTGTTTTACCTTGATAAGTTCTTCTTGGCGAATTTACTACACCAAACAATTCAAAATTGTAGCCTTTACCAAATCCATATGCTGAACGGCCAAATATGTTATAATTCAAGAATGTTCCTGTACTTACTCCCGTAACATTATTACTCACCTCATATGTGTTTACACCAAGATTGGTCATTAAAGTCCATTTTGGTTTAGGATTGTAAGATGCAAAAACATTGGCACCATAAGTTTGGGCCACACCTACGTTGATAAAACTTGTTAAAGTTTTATCAACTCCATTTTCTTTAAAAGAACTAATTGAACTCTCAATAACGCCACCGGTACGGCGATAAAATACCGAAGCATTAATTACCGAACCTTTAATAAAGGTAGAGTACCCTAACTCCAAATTATCGCTCAACTCAGGACTTAAATCAGGTTGTCCTTCTCTAACATTAAAAGGATCGCTCTCGTTACGGAACGGATTTAAGTAAGATAAACTTGGTCTTTGTACCCTGCGGTTATAACTTAATTTCAAGGTTGCATTTCCTTTAAGTGTTTGCGAAATGATTGCACTGGGAAACAGGTTAAAATAATCATTTTTCTGTATGCCAGCTTTTTCATTGTTAAAACTAATACTGGTATACTCTGATCTCAAACCACCTTTAAAATTTAATTTTTTACTTAATTTGAAGCTGATCACACCGTAAGCCGATGCTACATTTTGGTCGTAATCGAAATCACTTTCACTTTCATTGCTGAATTCACTGCTAATATTCCTGAAAATACCTTTAACACCCACCTCTAAAATGGTCGATTTGGTGAATGGATAGGTATAATCGGTCTGTGCAGTATACTCTTTGTTTTTACCTGTATTGTTATTATTAATCGGCTTAAATGTAGAACCTAATATTTCGTTCTGAAATGCTGTAGTATTTCTTCCGGTTGATAACTGACCGGAAACGGTAAATTCCTCGCCTTCTTTTTTGGTGGTATGTTTATAATCTACGTTCCAGTCAAAATTACTGAAACCCATATCCATGTTACTTTTATTAACAGACGGCACACCATTAATGATGTAATCTGCGCTACCTGGTCCTCCGTTCGAAAAATTATTATATTTTAGGTTAGAACTTAGGTTGTTGTAAGCATTAAAATCATAATCTACACCAACACTTCCATTATAACCATTTCGACTCCATTTCGAGTACCCATCCTGTAAAATATTGTTGTATGTTGTTTTGGTTAAACTGTCTATACGGGTATTGTTTTCAAACTGTACCCTTGATTTTTGCGCATAAGCTAAATTTGTACCCAAGCTGGTATTAATGCTCAATCGGCCAGTTTTAGCTGTTAAGTTAAATGCACCATTATTTTGGCGTGTTCCTGCAGAAGCGTTTACGGTTCCACTTACCCCTTGTGCATTCGATTTTTTGGTAATGATATTGATGATACCACCTGATCCTTCAGCGTCATATTTGGCCGATGGACTGGTAATGACTTCTACACTTTTAATCTGCTCAGCAGGAATCATTTTTAAGGCATCAGAAACACTACTGGCCATCGTACCAGAAGGTTTACCGTTAATTAAAACGCGTACTGCACCGCCGCGAAGCTGAACATTTCCATCAACATCTACAGATAACATGGGTACCTTACGCATTACATCTGTTGCATCACCACCGGCATTTGTTCCGTCAGCCTCTGCATTATAAACCATTCTGTCGATTTTATTTTCGATAACCGCCTTTGTACCCTGCACCTGAACATCTGCCAAAGTATTTTCTGTTCCCACGATATAAATCGTCCCGATATTGTTATCCGGTTTTGATGGCGTGGTGGTAACCAGAACAGATTTTGTTTTATAGCCCATAAAACCAATCATCAGCTTATAGGAATCTGGAGAAACATTTTGTAAGGTAAGTTTTCCTTTTTCGTCGGTTACGCCACCGTTTACCGATTTATTGTTTTTCACACTAATCAAAGAAACCGTTGCGTAATCAATTGGCTTTTTAGTTAATGAATCGAGTATAGTGGCCGTGATCCGTCCGGTAACTGTTGATTTTTTGGGTGCTCCACCAAGTCCGCCAGTAGGAAACTGGGCATGTGCACTAAAAAATATACCAAGGATAAAGCTTAATAGTAAAAGTTTTTTCATTTCAAGAGTTTGTCTTTTTTAATTAGTCTGCGCAAATTGCATTTTGTTACAATAATACGCTATACTTTTTGCACCAACTCTATCAATTACCCGGCGAAGGCCACACTTTTATCGGCAAAAAAACATGGAAGAAGTAAAATGTGTAATGGAAGATGAGAATTTCACTTCTCCATCTTACATCCTCCATTTCACATCATCCTTACCTCGAAATATTGTTAGGTCTGGAATAAACCATTTGCATCACATTAATATTCCGCATGGCAAAAGCAGCTTCACAATAATTCAGGTAATAGTTCCACTTGCGGATAAAGGTTTCATCAAAACCCAATGCTTTTACTTTATTCAGGTTTTTGTTAAATTCGACAAACCATAAATGAAGTGTACGGGCATAATCCAAACCCATATCTTTTAAATCAACCATGGTTAAATCACCGGTTTCATTTACAGCTTTGTTAATGGCTGCTACCGAAGGTAAAAGCGAACCCGGAAAAATATGCTTCTGAATCCAATCTACTCCATTTCTCAATTTATCGTACCTACAATCAGGAGACGTAATGACCTGAAATGCAAAAATCCCATCAGGTTTTAATAATTGCTGGCATTTTTCAAAATAGGTTTCCAAATATTGATGTCCTACAGCCTCCAGCATTTCGATTGATACGATTTTGTCAAAAACACCTTCAATTTTGCGGTAGTCCTGGATAATGATCGAAACTTTACCGGCCAATCCCTCTTCATGCACGCGTTCCATCGCTAATTTCTGTTGTTCCTTAGAAATGGTTACCGAAGTAACTTTACAGCCGTAGTTTTTGGCCAAGAAAATGGCATTACCACCCCAGCCACTTCCTATTTCCAATACATGATCGGTCGACTTGATTTTTAACTGCCTCGCCAGGCGATCGTATTTGGCATATTGCGAGTCTTCTAAACTTAAATCATCGGGGTTAAAGTAACCACTCGAATAAGTCATGGTTTTATCCAGGAAAGTGGCGAAGAAATCATTATTCAGATCGTAATGCTCTGAAATATTTTTCTGCGATCCGGCCAAAGTATTCGCCCTGCGCACGTGGTAGATTTTGTTTACCCATTTAAAAATATTCAGCGCTATGGAATTTACCTTACTTCCGGTTACTGAGGGTGCATTTTCAATATTCAGGATGACCCATTTAATTACGTTGGTAATATTTGTGGTATCCCAAAGGCCGGAGGTATAGCCTTCACCAAAACCGATATCGCCATAAAGTGCGATGGATTTAAAGAAATGAGGGTGATTTACCTGTATGTGCGCTTCTATTTGATGTTCACCATTTCCAAAAACAAGTGTTTCGCCACCTGGCAATGAAAGTTCCAATCTGCCCAAGGTCATTTTAGAAAGTGCATTCAATACTGCTCTTTCGAAAAAGCCCTTTGATGTTCTGGCGGCGGTAAGCGTATTCATAGTGTCTGATCTATTTAATTTGTGGTTTGTAGGGTTTATATACGTTACGTTGCAATTCAGGGTTTTCGGCTTTTGGATGAAAAGGTATTTTTTTAATCCAAAGTTTGAAGGCCTGCCAGTGGATCATGCCCATGATCTGCAATGGAATGAAGGGGATAGAAAAAAAATAACGAAGCAAAGCCGTGTTGGTTAATGACTTCTTTTCTCCTGTCAAAGTACTGATAAAAAAGCGATTGCCCTGCTTATCTATATCGTCAATTTTGATATCAAGTTTATCAGCCGGAACCCTCAACTTAAAATCGAAAGCATCGTCGTGGTCAATAAACGGTGAAACATAAAAATATTTAGTAGTGATTTTGGTAAAGGTATCCCCATGCAATTCGTCTTTTCCAAAGAAAAAAAGTTTCATTTCCCGGTAAGTGTTGCTGATTTCGGCCACACAACAAACCGGATTGCCCTGCTCGTCAAAGCAATAATAAAAGGAAACAGGATTGAAGTTGTAACCCAGCACATTGAGGTTGGTAAGCAGTTTTATTTTAAGTCTGCTACCATCAATACCATTTTCCTTTAAATAACTTTCTACATGCTGACGTGCGTTTTTGGTTTGATCGGGATTTTCCTTTGGTAACTGAAGGTGCTCCGAATCACGAAAAGAAAAAAGGTTAAATTTATTCCTGCTGAACCAGCGCAACTTTTTATCCAACAGATCCAATTCATCCAGGTCGATATAAAACATATACACGCTATACCAAAAGGAATGTTTTTTGGGCGCCAGGCGGTGGTGCATGACTTTTGCGGTGTAGATAGATGAGTTGATTTGCATTAATATTACAATTTACAAAATTTATGATGATTTATCATTCTTAACGTGCTGTCATTCTGAGCGCAGCGAAGAATTTTTTATAATAGATCGTTAAAAAGAAAAGTCGTCATCTCGACTGGAGTGCAGCGAAATGGAGAGATCTATCTGGCAAGATTTCTCGACTGCGTTGCACTCCAGTCGAAATGACGTATTTTAAGAGATATCCGTTACATCATCCCACACAAATCCACCGCACTCTTATAAGCATCTTCATGAAAACCATATTTAAAATAACTTCCGCAATAATAAACAGGACCGGTTTCATTTAGCCTGTGCAAATGCTCCTGCGCCTGCATTGCCGGAACATCAAACAATGGATGATGGTAGTCAATTTCTTTGATAATCCTATCTCGATTTAACGTTTCGGTGGGATTAATGGAAACAAAGTAATTCTGCTTTTCAGAAACACCTTGTAAATTGTTCATCCAATAAATAGTACTTGGCAATAACTTATCACCTTGCTGTTCTACACGGTAATTCCAGCTGCTCCAGGCCAGTTTGGCTTCAGGCATCTGCTTCTCATCAGTATGCACAACAGCTTTGTTTAACTGGTATTTAAAGTTGGAAAGCAATTCAGATTCCAGCGCTGTTTTATCTTTTACGATCTCAAAAGTCTGGTCGGCATGGCTGGCCATAATTACTTTATCGAATTCCAATTTCTCACCTTTTTGGTTTTCTACTTCAACTTTACCATTCTCCAACCGTTTTACCGCTACAATTTTGGTATTGATCTTAATTCTGTCGCGAAACGGGGCAATCAGTTTTTCACGGTAAGCCTGACTACCGTTTTGCAATGTATACCATTGATGCTGGGTATTCAAACCTAAAAAACCATGATTTTTGAAGAAACGGATCAAGGTGACTGCCGGAAAATCCAGAATCTGTTCCATCGGTGCGCTCCATACCGCAGCACTCATTGGGATGAGGTATTGCCAGAGCATATCGCCACTGTAGCCAAATTCCTTAAAAAACTGCCCGATCGAATAATCCTGGTATTCAGGCTTATCTAAAATTTCTACACTTTGTTTGTTGAAACGGTTAATCTGCATCAACATTTTTAAATACGGAATATTGAATAAATTCTTCCGCTGGGCAAAAAGATGATTCAAGCTTGAGCCGCTATATTCTAACTTTTTGGGGAGAAACTGCACGCTAAAAGACATATCTGTCTTCATTACGGGTGCGTCAATCTCTGCAAACATCTCTGTCAGGTTTGGATAAGTCTGATAGTTAAAAACCATAAAGCCGCTATCCAGATAAATGGGTTTACCATCCTCTTCAAGCGTTATCGTATTGGTATGTCCGCCAATATAATCTGCTTCTTCGAAAATCGTAAGATCATATTGATGTTGCAGTTTATGGGCACAACCCATGCCTGCTATTCCTGAGCCAATAATGGCGAGTGTTTTCATTGTGATAGATTTGATTAATCGTCATGCTGAATTTATTTCAGCATCATTTAGAAAGACCCTGAATCAAGTTCAGGGTGACGTATCTGCATTAAACCTTTTCAAACAAATAATGGCATACCATCCATTCGTTTCCCTTGTTGTAATTAAAAAGTTCTGCGCATGACATGTAAAATAACCTCCAATATACCCACCATTTCACCGCCTGATCTTTCCCGTAAGTCGTTTCGAAAATTGGCATGATTTCCTTCTTATGCTTATCCATATTGCTTAACCAGGCTTCAGCCGTTTTGCCATAATTAGTTCCATTTACCACCCAATGTTTATCAATTTTAAGGTCGTCGTTAAAGTAGAAGAACAAATGGTTGGATGGCATAATCCCGCCGGTGAAAAAGTATTTGCTCATCCAGTCGGTTTCGTCAATCACTTCAAATTTGTAAGCCAGGGTTTTGTGCGTAAAAATATGTACGAACAGCTTTCCATCAGGTTTCATAAATGAGGCCACCTTGTTAAGCAAAAATTTATAGTTGCGCATGTGCTCAAACATTTCAACCGAAACCACCCGGTCAAATGTATCGGCAATGGTAAACGTATTCATATCGGCAGTTAAAACCGTTAGGTTTTGGATTCCGCGTTGCTTCGCCGTTTCATCAATGAAGATTTTTTGTGTAGCAGAGTTAGATACCACGGTAAATGTGCTTTCAGGATATTTAGCTGCCATATACAGCGACAGCGACCCCCAGCCACAGCCCAATTCTAAAACATTCTGTCTGTTTTGTAAATCGGCCCTTTTACAGGTTAATGCCAGCATATCTTCTTCCGAAGTATCAATATCCTTAACGCCAGGTTTCCAGTAACCACTACTGTATTTTAAGTTTTTGCCTAAACAGTACTGAAAAAATTCGGTTGGAAGCTCGTAATGCTGTTCATTCGCATCAGCAGTATTTACCGCAATAGGCGATTGCTTCAGCTCTGCAACCAGGTCCATAAATTTTTCCTGCTGCAATTCTTCATTGCCCAGCGTTTCATCATCCAGGCGCTGTTTGCACAATTTTCTAATGCCTATACGCAAGGCCGTATCCGGAAGTTTGTCGTTTTCTAAAAGTTTATCGTACCACATTTTGAGGTTGGAAGGTTAAAGGTTGTAAGGTTGAAGGTTTACGTGTAATAAAAATGTATGATTTAAGGTTTAGGTTAATGTACGATGTGAAACGGTTGATGGATTTGCAGTTTGCATGGACCTTATCCATATCACATTTTCCATTTTACCTCTTTTTACTCCACGGAAAAAAAGCGCTCGTTGTTTCCTGATATCTTTTATAAGCTATAGGTTTGCTCCTTAGGTTTTGTTCTTCGTTATTCGGAACGCCGGTAACCCTCGTTAATAAGTACAAAATCACCGCCGGGCTAATAATAGCCAGAATTCCCCATGGCGATGCCAGCGCAAAAATGAAATAAGCTATCCAGGTTAGCCATTCAAAAAAATAGTTCGGGTGACGGCTATAGTACCACAAACCGGTGTCGCATACTTTGCCTTTATTAAGCGGATCTTTTTTAAAGGCCGCAAGTTGTCTGTCGGCAATCATTTCTCCAAAAAATGCGATTACCCAAACCAATGCACCTGCATACTCAAAAAAGGAAATAGCCTGCGAATGATTGGCGGTGATGATAAAAAATGGAATGGCCAGTATGACATTTGATATGGCCTGAAATTGAAAAAAGACAAAGAAATTTCGATCGGCTTTGTCTCCCCATTCTTTACGCAACTGTACATACCTTCCTTCTTCTTCATCCAGATGACCAATAACACGTTGCCAAAGATGAACACCTAAACGTAACTCAGCCAGTAGAAACATCCCACAGATTAAAATCTTCCGGGGTTCGTAGCCCTCAGATAAAAAAAATGTAATGACGGTGATTACGGGAAAATTCAGTGCCCAAAAAACATCAACCACACCTGCGTTTTTGATTTTCTTCGCCCAACTCCAAACCATAGCCATGATAAAACAGCAGGCTATAAGCGAAAGGAGTGCGATAAATAAAAGATGTCCTGTTTGGAGCGGCATAAGTTTAAAGTAAAAAGGTTTAAGGCAAAAAAGCCAGTTAGCTTTGCTAAGAAAAACCGTTAAGCCATTCTGCAACCTAAATCTTACACCTCACGTTTTAAAAGTAATTCCTTAACACCATCACCATCTTTTAGTTTAAATAAATACACTAAAACATAAGCCAGGGTTGCAATGCTGCCTAAACATACGAACAAAATAGCAATAGAGATTTTAAGAATAATGCTTTTTTCTTTATAAAACATCCAAAGTGTAATAATAAAGATGTTGGCATAAAAATCCCAGAGGGTAGCACGCATCCACGGAATGCTGCCCAGGAAATTCCATTGTTCGAAAAGGTTACTTTCTAACGAAGTGCTGATTACTTTATAACACATAAAAACCAACAGTGCGGAGAAAATAAATTTGAGGAGGTTGATCATATGATAGTTAAGTTTTGAAACAGATTGGAATATATACGTTAAGATAGGCAAAAAAGATTTTATGGTAAAACCCTTGCCTTTACCCTTCGACTCCGCTACCATTGACAGGCTCCATTAACACGACGGTCATTGCGAGGAGGAACGACGAAGCAATCTTTCATACCATTAATCCTTGCCATAAAAGATTCCTTCGTCGGCTGAAAAAGCCTTCTCGTAATGACGATAATCAGAGGAAATTTTATTTACTATTAAGTTATCCTGCCATTTATTTTTATTTCATAAATTATACCCCAGGGTTGATCAAGCGCAGGATATGCTCCGTGTTTCCGTGACAAAAAATAAATACGTTTTTATGAGAAAGCAAGATTCTGTTCGTTTCGGTTAACATAGTCCTGCCATTTCCAGTCCGTACTGCAAGCGGGTGCTTCAATCTTTGTGGGGTGCTATAATACTTTGTGCTGGTATGTTTTTCATAGCTTGCAGATGCTTCGTACCTCAGCATGACAGTGTATTTGAAAGTTACTGCCAACAAAAAGGATTTTCACTGCTGTCAGGTTTAATTAACAGACAGCAGTGGAAAAAGAAATCTTTAATGGTCTGTGAGACACAGACCATGGAATATCGAATATAGGCTTTAAACCTTTCTGATTTTGATAATCTTCATCCAGTGCAATACTTTCATTACCGGATAGGTTGGATCAAACTCCCACCATTTAGTAGCAAAATTTGGACTATTTGGTTTTTTGTGGTGGTTGTTCTGAAAAAGCTCGCCCATCAATAAAAAATCCCAGGGTAAGGAGTTTTTACTATGATCCTCATTATCATGGTTTGAATAACCATACTTATGTCCACACCAGTTTACAATTGCCCCATGTAATGGGCCCATTAAAAAATGGATCGGTAACAGTAAATACATCCACCAGTAATTGGCAAAAGCAATGTAAAAACCGATATAAAACAACCCACATGCAATTCTCCAGGCCCATGAATTTCCGATCTTATCAACCAATGGCCATTCAGGATAATTTCCCTGGAAAGCTGGTTCAGGCTGTATTTTATATTTCAGGTAATTCATGTACATGTTCTTTGTTGCAATCATCATCCCGAAAACATCTTTAAAAAAATGTGGAGAATGTGGATCCTTTTCGGTATCACTATAGGCATGGTGCATCCTATGCAGGATGGCATAAGCCCGCGGGTTTAAAAATGATGAACCTTGCGAGATCAGTAATACCAGATAGAAAAACCGCTCCCAAAAACGCTCCATTTTAAACATCTTATGTGAAGAGTAACGGTGAAGGAAAAAGGTTTGGCTAAACAGGGATAAAAACCAATGGCAAAGAAAAAAAATGAGGATAATCATGTATGAGTGTGTATACTATATAAACGTAGCTTTAAGACCTTTAGTTTTCATACCGTACAAAAACTATACTGGCCTAAACGTTTAGAGAAACATTATCCTGTTCTGAAACGTGGAACAGGATAATGTTTTATTATTTTATTATCTACCGAAATCGTCTTGAACGCGTACGATATCGCTTTCGTCTGATGGGTTTGAAGCATCGGTATGTTGCCAAATCTCAGCAACTACTCCCCAATCTTCTAAACCGATTAAACGGTGGCGTTCACCTTGTTGTAATTTAATCTGATCTTTTGGTGCGTATTTTTTTACTTCACCTTCTTCATCAGTCTGGCTGGTTTTGATGCCGACCGTGCCGGTAACCACTTGCCAGATTTCTGCTCTGCGGTGGTGATATTGCCATGACAGGCGTGTATTTGGCGCAACGATTAAGATTTTCGGACTTAATTTACCACCAATTTTAAGGTCTTCAACATTTAATCCATCAAAATAAGTATCTGCAAATTGTTGTGCCTGCGCTTCATCTATTACAAAGAAACCACCCCAAGGACGGGTTTCATCGCGATTTACTACATTAAAACCTTCAATTTTTAAACGTTGCGCTACGCTTTCGAATATTTCTTTTTTGTCGTTTGTCATGGATTAAATATTAACTTTCAAATGGTTGTCGAGGTGCACAGGAATTTTTGATCTCCTGTGTGGTTCTATAATTTGCTGCAAAAATAAGCCTAATTAATTAAAAAAAATCCTTTCAGCCTTTTTATTTTTTACTCATTTTAACGATTGCCATAAGCGCAACCATTCGCTGGTTATATGGTTTGGTTTAATAGTCTACCCCTCCAAGCAAAAAACAGGTATCCGAATATCGGACACCCGTTTCTGTTGAAAATTATTGATGGTCAGTGTTACGGCGACCATCCTATAACTGCTAATAACCTGGATTTGGCGTCAGGTTAGGATTATTCTTGATTTCAGGAGTAGGGATCGGGAACAGCAAATGTTTGGTTTGCAATGGTTGGTTTACACTTTTATTAATGTGTCCGACAAAATTATCAAAACCATTGGTGGTTTCATTGTACACTTTACGCAAACGGACCATATCAAACCAGATAATCCCCTCGTAACATAACTCGTGCCAGCGTTCTCTCCACACCGCTTCTTCAAACTGTGTTTGGTTCAAACCCACAAGATCAGTCAGTTGGGCCCTCTTACGTATGGCATTTACCGCAGCATAGGCAGCAACATTCGGGCTACCATCTGCCCTGTTCTGTGCTTCGGCATAAATCAACAAGGTTTCTGCATAACGAATCTGTGGAATATTCAGATCACTTCTGCTGGTACCTTCTACGCCTAGTGTTCCGTTAGCAATCAGATCGAAGTGTTTAAAAATATATGGCTTACCACGGTTAATCAACGGCATTTTAAATCCATCTGTATAATAATCGGTAAAGAAATAACCTTCCCGGTTTTTAGCCCTTAAATCTCCCGCCTCATACGAACCATAAAAACTTGTAGTCGGAATAGCCGTTCCAATTCCATCAATTTTAGAAACCAATGGCTGGTGCAAAGGTAAATAAGATGACTGTAAGGGGTTCCCCGATCCGGCAGCATCATTGTACTGGATTCCAAACAAATGCTCTACTTTATTGTCATTCTTTGCATCATGCAGCGCTCCGTAATTGGTAAACAAGCCAAGTGATGATGGATTTCCTGCTGAATAATCAATTACCTCTTTGGCTTTATCCGCAGCTAATCTATAATAAGCTGCTCCTTTGTTAAGGGGTTGCCCGGCCATGGTCAGATATACTTTTGCCAGTTCAGTTTTAATTGCTGCTGTAGAAACACGTCCGCTGGCATCCGTATAAGGCAAGCCGGCGGCTTCTGCAGCAACCAGGTCATCAACAATCAATTTGTAAACCTGTTCCTGTGGTGTACGGGAAGGCGCAAAATTAGGATCATTAGGACTGGTAACTGGCTTAGTAATTAAAGGCACGTCGCCCCATAAACGCACCAGGTAAAAATAGGCCCAGGCACGGACAAACGCAGCCTCTCCCAAAATTCTTTTTTTCTGCGCATTATCCATTGGATTAATACCCGGAACTTTATCTAACACCAGATTAGCTTGTGCTATTACTTTATAAAGTCCGTTCCAGTTTTGGTTAACATGCAGATTTGTACCGTCATAAATGAGTGAATACAAATTGTTCAGATCGGAGTTTTGTGCAGTTTCGGTTGACTGTATGCCCGTTGGCGCATCAAGCATCTGCCAGTTGTTGGAATAAATACCCGCACCATTCCCTATAAACCGAAGCTCTGCATAAACAGCAGCAATACCTGCTTCTGCGTGTTCGGGCAAAGTATAAAAACTATTTGGTGAAAGATTGGTGGGATCTGTTTCATCTAAAAATTTCTTACATCCCGAATTCCCGATGATAGCGCCGCTCAGCAAAAACAAAACAGCGATATTTCTTATGTTGATTTTCATGTTAATATCCTTTCTTTTTTAATATTTATAATCCAATGTTTAAGCCTACCATGAAAGTAGTTGGCTTTGGATAATCGAAAAATGTCTGACCTTGTGCAAATGCATTTCCGTAGGTAGTTACCTCAGGGTCGTTACCCGTGTACTTGGTTGCCAGGAAGAAATTCTGAACAGATGTATAAACACGTAGTTTGCTTAAGCGTAATTTTTCAACAAGTGCTTTATCAAAAGTATAACCCAGCAACAGGTTTTTGCCGCGGATGAAAGAGCCATCTTCCAACCAGTGCGTATCTACATTGGTTACATATCCCGCAGCCTGATCCCTGATGGCGGCGATCGGTGTATTTTGATTCTGCGGAGTCCAGGCATTTAATACGCTGGCAAAACTATTGGCCTGTACCTGTCTGTCTTCACCCGAGTGATGGGTCATATTCAACACATCATTGCCATAAGAGTATTGCAGTTCCACAATCAGTTCTAAGTTTTTATAGCGAAATGAGTTACCAAAGGATCCCCAGCCTTTTGGCATTCCGTTGCCAATAATCTGGCGATCGGCATCGGTAATGGCATGATCACCGTTTACATCCAAATATTTGATGTCGCCCGGAAGCAAGGTTTTACCACCACGGTAACTCACAAATTTAGCTGCTTCTGCCCTTTCGGCCTCGCTCCAGGTGCCTAAACGTACCAGCCCCCAGAATGATCCTACCGGCTCACCTACCCTGATAATACCCGTTTGATTGGTGAAATTTGGGTTACCCACACCAAAAATATCATCAGGAGTGGCTAAAGAAAGTACCTTGTTGCGGTTAAGGGAAATATTAAAACTGGTTTTCCAGGTAAAATTATCAGTTTGTACGTTTACCGTATTGATCCCTAAATCTAAACCTTTGTTCTGCATCGATCCGATATTTTTTCTGATCACCGCGTATCCTGTGGTACGCGGAACCGGGGCATCCAATAACATATCGGTTGTTTTTCTATAATAAAGATCGGCTTCTAAATTAATGCGGTTGTTAAACAAGCCTAACTCTAAACCTGCATCAACCTGTGCTGTTTTTTCCCAAACCAGGTCTGGATTGGCCAACCGGCCAATACCGATACCCGTTACCCTGCTATCGTTAATAATAGCGGCATTATTCACCAATGTAGCCAACGACTGATAGGCTGGCAGTTCTGAGTTACCGCTTAAACCATAACTGGTTCTTAGTTTTAAGTTAGAGATGGTTTTGTTTCCCTTAAGAAAATCTTCATCTGAGGCTTTCCAGGCCAATGCTGCCGAAGGGAAAAAGGCGAATTTATGGTTCTCTCCGAATTTGGATGATCCATCTACCCTGCCTGTAAAAGTAACCAGGTATTTATCTTTAAAGGCATAGTTTAACCTGCCAAAATAAGAATTAAAGGCCGATCTGTTACGACTGGAGCCTACTGTAATCGATTTACTTCCGGAGCCCATGTTATTGTTTCCATAAAAATCGGTTACAAAATTCTCAGCATGACTGGTATTGCTAAAGAAGTTGGTCGCTTGCCACGAGATCCCTAATAATGCATTAATGGCATGCGATTCGGCAAAACGTTTGTTATAGGTTAAATAGTTTTCCAATGACCAGAAGGTTTCTCGATCGTTGGTTACGTTCGCTGTTCCATTCTGCCCGTCAGAGATACCGTATAATTGTTTGGCATTGTATTCATTAATGTTACGGCTCACAATATTGGCTCCTAATTGGGTACGGAACTCTAAATCTTTGCTAAAGCTAATGGTAGAATAAATACTTCCCAAAGCCGTTTGGGTAACCATGCCATATTTTTGATCGGTTAAAATATGTACCGGATTGGAGCCTCCTTCTGCCCATGGAATCAGTTTATTATCGCCCCATTTGCCATCAGCCAGTTTAATGGGTAGAAAAGGGAATGCTTCTGTAATCATACGCACTGAATTTAGGCCGCCCGTTCCCTGATCGACAATGTTTTCATCTTGATTATTGTAGCTCAAATTACCGCCTACCTTTAACCAGGGTTTAATTTTACTATCGAAATTAAACCGGCCCGAATAACGTTTTAAATAAGAGTTTAGTAAAAGTCCCTGGTCATTGCGATAACCCGCAAAAACACCATAAGTATTATTTTCGTTTCCACCGGTAAAACCCAGCTGATGATTTTGCGAAAGTTTGTTCTGGGTAGATTCTTTTAACCAATCCGTATTATATAATGGATTTCCATTGCTATCAAAAAACTGAGGTAAAGCAATTCTGGCAGCCTTGGGAACAGGCGTAGAGGCATAACTTCCTGCTGCCCAACCTACGGGATCGTAAACTTTGATATTTTCATAAGCGAGGTCCTGCACTTTTACATACTCAAAAGCATCAAGCATCTTAACATGGTGTGCGGCTAGGGTATTTATGCCAAAATCTGCATCATAGGTAATGCGCTGGGCATTTGCAGTTCCTTTTTTAGTGGTAATTAAAATTACCCCGTTTGCTCCTCTTGCGCCGTATATGGCCGTAGAAGAAGCATCTTTTAGCACCTCTACTGAAGCGATATCGCTTGGATTGATGTAATCAATGGCATTACTATTCTGTGTTTGCGAGCCCACCGGCAAAGCCACGCCATCTACCACATAAAGAGGATTGTTACTCGTATTGATTGAACTAAATCCACGGATTTTGATATTGGTTTGTCCGCCAGGCCGGCCTGAGTTGGTATTTACCTGTACCCCGGAGATACGGCCGGCTAATGCCTGGTTGAGGGATGAAGACGGACGTTCCTGAAGTTCACTTGCTTTAACCACACCAACAGACCCCGTCAGGTCGGTTTTTTTCACCGATCCATAACCAATTACCACCACCTCATCTAACTTATTGGCTTCAGCAGGTGTCATTTTAACGCTGATGTTGGCTTCGCTCCCTACTGTAACATCCTTATTTTGATAGCCAACATAAGAAAAACGGATCACATCGTTTACATTGGCCTCAATGCTGAATTTACCTGTGTCATCAGTTACTGCAGTTTTACCTGACGAAAGGTTTTTGATGCCAACTCCAGGGATAGGCATATTTTTTTCGTCTAATACGATGCCTGTAATTACTTTTCGATTTTGAATATGTACCAGAGACAAGTTAGGGCCGGAAAACCCCTTGGGTTTTTCAACAACCGGATTCATCGAAAAAGCAGGACTATTCAGCAGAAAAAGCGCAGAAAGCCCCGAAATCTTGAGTAGATTGATTTTCATTCGTTTAGGTTTAGTAAATGGTTAGTTAATAGTGTAAAATTTCTACTGCTAGCAGCTAAAACGCTTTATCAATTCTTTCAATCAGACGGCTTAAGTAAGCAATTTTGTAATAGGAGCTCCCATATAAATGGATTAAAACTACACAAAAGCAAACTACACAGACATATACTGCGCACAGGGTACAATAACGCCATCAGCTCATCGTTATATTCGGTTATTCATAAATCGTTTTATGTATTCAATAATAAGTATTTTATTAAGAAATCAAGAATATTGTTTCGGACACTAGAAATACATTATCGTATAAATTAAATTACGGTATAATTACTTTGACAAAAGCTGAAATTTTTGACTGAATATTTCAGGTGAATGAGAAACCACTGCATCTTAAACAATTAAACCTCAAATATTTAGGCGTATTCTTAAGAATTTGATAAAAAAAATTAGCTTATTGAGTAAAGTCTATTATTTTTTTTGAAGAGAAGTATCAACATAGACAATGTTGCGACCGGATAGGCAATGTATATAAACTAGAAAGCCTCATATTTCTATGAGGCCAATTATTTTGTTTTATTTGCATCCACAGAATAAAACTAAACCAAACAAACTAATGAGACTATAAGACAAATGAGTTTGGGAATTGTTTTAATTATTTTTTAAATTTTTAAAAATCTAATTCTAAATATGTTTCTTTAGATCTATACTTAGGAATTTTCGTCATCATATCGTATTTTGCCAAAGATGTGTACTTTCGCCAGAAGTTATATTTCCTTCCGTTGGTTAATACATGTATACGACCACCCAAATTATTACACTTAATTTGGTTTTCGATAAGATCAGCCTCACTAACAAGTTCCGTATCTAATAATTTTTTGTGTGTGATCATGTGTGGTGCAATTTTTAAGCTATACCGCCAAGGCTCGGTAAAAACATATCTGATTTCTTGCTCGCGGGTTTTAACATTGTAAAATTCAACCTGACTAAAACACGCTTTTTCCTGTTCGGTGAGACCTAAATTGCTACTTTCCCATAAATATGGTGTAAGTACCCGAAGCGATTGCTTTTTAATTTCATAGCCATATCTTCCTTTACGGCGCTTTTTCCTTTTAAATGTTTTATCGTGATGGTATTCAACCGTATTGATCTTCGCAAGTAATGTTGCATAAAATTCAGCCCTTGTGCTCACTGCAATATCAGATCTGAGTACAAAATATCTTTTCCAACCACTTTGATAAGGTTTTTCAAGAAGGACCTTGGGCAGCGCTCTTATTTGCTTACAAAGTTCGGATCTTCTTTTACTTAATTTTATTAATTGTTTGTCACGGTCTGTCTTTACCAACCGTTTTTTCTGCCGTGAAGTCCTAATTCTACACGGCAATTCGTATGTGTCCATCGGACTTCCATTAAATTTTCTTTAAAAATGAATGAGGGTCGCTATTCATCCTTGATTAAGGATATACCCCTTCTTCTGAAAATTAAAATATTGTATAATATAAACTGAACAGCCATTGAGGCATTCAATCAAATTAAAAACAAATTACAGCAAATTATCGCCTGTCAGGCAATTTGTGAAGGGGATGATATGTAGATATATCCTGTCATAATTCCTAAACATTAAAAAGATATTCATCAGGAATATGACAAAGCTAATAAATTTTCGAGATTTTAAAGAAAAGAAAAAACTCAAAACTGTTTTTTACATCATTAAAATGCCCCGGAAAGTATCTAACTTTTTAGGGGCATAGCAAAAATTCTTTAGAGCCTGTTTAAAATTTAAAGCAAATATTACAAAGCATTTTGCTGTTACGCTAAGCGCAATTGGATTACTTTTATTAATGTGTTGAAGCGTCTTCGACTACGCTCAGACTGACATACAATTAATTTGATTTTGTTTCTAAACAGGCTCTTAAACT
This sequence comes from Pedobacter suwonensis, assembly GCF_900111825.1. Lineage (GTDB taxonomy): Bacteria > Bacteroidota > Bacteroidia > Sphingobacteriales > Sphingobacteriaceae > Pedobacter > Pedobacter suwonensis. Next base: position 259,504 of record NZ_FOJM01000004.1, on the reverse strand, counting down.
TTGATTTCTAATTAATCAGATCAAAGCGATCTAAATTCATTACTTTATTCCAGGTGGCCACAAAGTCTTTCACAAATTTTTCTTGTGCATCAGCACTTGCGTAAACCTCTGCAATAGCCCTTAATTCGGCATTGGAACCAAATACCAGATCAGCGCGGGTTGCGGTCCATTTTGGCTGACCGGTTGAACGGCTGCTTCCCATATATAGCTCTTTATCCTCTGCAATAGCTTTCCATGCGGTTTCCATATCTAATAAATTGATAAAGAAATCGTTGGTCAACTGACCTGGTTTTGTAGTTAGCACACCGTTTTTAGATCCATCGAAATTAGTATCCAATGCACGCAATCCACCTACCAATACCGTTAATTCAGGCGCGGTTAAAGTAAGCAACTGGGCTTTATCAATCAGGAATTCTTCAGTAGGAACAGGTGATTTAACTTTACGGTAGTTCCGGAAACCGTCTGCCGCTGGCTCTAGATAACCGAATGATTCGATGTCAGTTTGTGCCTGCGAAGCATCCATCCGGCCAGGTGTAAATGGTACTAAAATTGAATGTCCGGCATCAGCAGCTGCTTTTTCTACTGCAGCAACGCCTGCCAACACGATTAAGTCGGCCAAGGAGACTTTTTTACCATCAAACTGCGCCGCATTAAATTCATTTTGAATCCCTTCCAATACATTCAATACTTTTTGCAACTGCGGCGGATTATTAACAGCCCAGTCTTTTTGTGGTGCCAAACGGATCCTTGCGCCATTTGCCCCGCCACGTTTATCGGAACCACGGAAGGTAGAAGCTGAAGCCCATGCCGTAGAAACCAGTTCTGAAACGCTCAAGCCTGAAGCCAATACTTTTGCTTTTAATGCAGCTACATCACTTTCACTGATTAACACATGGTCAACAGCGGGTATCGGATCCTGCCATAACAATTTTTCCTGTGGTACTTCTGGACCGAGGTAACGAGCCACCGGCCCCATATCACGATGGGTTAATTTAAACCATGCTCTTGCAAATGCATCTGCAAACTGATCTGGATTTTCTAAGAAACGTCTTGATATTTTTTCATATGCAGGGTCGAATCTCAAAGCAAGATCAGTGGTTAGCATCGTTGGCAGGTGTTTTTTTGATCCATCAAAGGCATCTGGAATAATGGCATCTGCATTGATCGCTTTCCATTGGTGTGCACCGGCAGGACTTTTCGTTAATTCCCACTCAAATCCAAAAAGGTTTTCGAAAAAATTATTGCTCCATTGCGTTGGTGTAGTGGTCCAGATTACTTCCAGTCCACTCGTAATCGCATCAGCACCTTTCCCAGAACCATAACTGTTGTTCCATCCAAAACCCTGGTTTTCGATATCAGCGGCCTCAGGCTCTTTACCTACATGATCTGCAGAAGCAGCTCCATGGGTTTTACCGAAGGTATGGCCGCCTGCAATTAAGGCCACAGTCTCTTCATCATCCATCGCCATGCGACCAAAAGTATCGCGGATATCTTTGGCTGCGAGAATCGGATCCGGATTTCCATCCGGTCCTTCAGGATTTACATATATTAAACCCATCTGCACCGCTGCAAGGGGTTTTTCTAAGTTACGGGAGTGTATATCGCCATCAGCATCATCATCTGTAACCACCACGCCGTGTACCTTATCTGCGCCATCAGAACCATGCCCATAACGGAGATCGCCACCTAACCAGGTGGTTTCTGAACCCCAATATACCGATTCATCAGCTTCCCAAACATCCTCACGACCACCAGCAAAGCCAAATGTTTTAAAACCCATCGATTCTAAGGCAACATTACCGGTTAAAATCATCAAATCTGCCCAGGAAATTTTGCGCCCGTATTTTTGTTTAATTGGCCAAAGCAACCTACGCGCTTTATCAAGACTTACATTATCCGGCCAGCTGTTCAGCGGCGCGAAACGTTGCAAGCCGGCACCAGCACCACCACGGCCATCGCCTACCCTATAGGTTCCGGCGCTGTGCCAGGCCATGCGGATAAACAAACCACCATAGTGACCGAAATCTGCCGGCCACCAATCCTGCGAATCGGTCATCAGTGCATGAAGATCTGCCTTTAAAGCTGCCAGATCTAGACTTTTAAAAGCCTCAGCATAATTAAATCCATCATCCATTGGGTTAGATAAGCTGGAATGCTGACGTAAAATACTCAAATTTAACTGTTTAGGCCACCAATCGCCATTTCTGGTGCCACCGCCTGCTACATTACTCTTCATGCTGCCGTTATGGAACGGGCATTTGCTGATATCGTTCGATTCTTTTTCCATTATGTATAATATTTTGTTAGTGAAAATCTGATCTGTTATTAAAAATTAACCAATGATTAAAATTAGAGAATTGAAATAACTAATCACAATCATTTAATTCTATAATGAAATAGTTAGAATCTATTAAGCTGATAGATCAGGGATTTACAGGAGATGCAAAGACATGGTGCCATAAAATTTAGGCCGATGTTGATCTTAAAATAAAATGCTCTTTGTAAGGTTTGAGATTTTAAATGATATCTTCCAAATAAGATCAAGCCATTCAAAACCTCTGAATTACTTAATAATTTAATTGTCCATTATTTGTATATATTATCTTTACAAAAACAAAAGCCTTTTGTTGGTTTTAAATTAAACTTAATATTCCTTTCATTTTTAAATCTTCTCCAAAAGATTTGTTTTGACTAATTCGTACGCTTCATTGATATTGTATTCAATTCCGCTTCTCAGCAATCCATTCATATCGCCGGTGAAATCTGCATCTTCAATTTTCTTTTCCATATTTTCCAGAAACTCTTTTTGCGCAACAGTATTCCCTTCCTCATTCATATAATGTTTAAATGCTTCAATCACTTTTTCGATATTACATCTGCATTAATCAACGCATACCACAGATCGAATAAGTCACGTCCTTTCTTACGTTGGTATAATGCTCGAAGTTTAGTCGCCAATAATTCATCCAATCCATAAGTCGGTACAAATGCTTCTCCGTTATCCCATTCGGAATCTAATTTTACAGGAATATCCTGTAAGCCATACACTGAAAAATGCTCTCTGGTATTGACTTCTATTTTTAGTTTTATCGGTACATCATCTTCTGAAAGAATACTGTACACAATGGTATTGTTATGTTCTTTCTGTTTGATTTTGGGCTTTCCTAAAAAAGACAGCTGTTCACGTATTCTGTCAATGATTGCTCCAAATGGTTCGGCTTTTACCTGTACCAAATCAATATCTTCTGAATACCTTGCCGCTGGAGATAAAAATAATTTATGCAATGCCATGCCTCCTCTAAAAGCCAAACGCTCTTTAACAAATTCATCACTGAATAAAGCAATCAATGCTCGATGTATAATCAAATCCTGTTCTACCTGATAGTTTTCTTGCCAGGGAGCCTGCTTTCGCCACGCTGTTATGTAAGACTGTGGTATCATATATCTGCTTCTATTTCTACGTTAGGAACAATTTTCCATTTATTACCAGTTATCATATTTTCAGGTTTCTTTCTTTGTGGTCTGAGTAATACAGGGTAATGCCGGATAGATTCCAAGTATTTGTGTAAAGCGTTACTCAATTCATTTTCATCCAATACACATTCCAACACATATCCTAATCGCTGAACGACCGATATTTCATCATACAACTTTGCAGTTTCTACTAATTTTTCAGGATTTATGCTCTCTTTCAATTCTTCAATCACGGTAGCTACCCGATTAAATCCCCCCACTTCATTATAATAACTTACCAAATCCAAAGCGGTCAATTCTGGTGATGAAATATTGATGTATCCTGTATCTACTTTTCTCTTTATAATGCTTTCTTTGCTCCAGAATTTCTTAATGTAAAAATGAATACCCACTTTATCATTTTTGATAGATCTCAAAGCAATACCTTCTGTAATAATCGAATAGTCTTGAGGTTGCTGGTGGGCTGCTCCGTGATAAGCTGCCGCATTCAATAGTGCGACATAATAATCCCGATTTAAAAACTTCATCAAATCATTTACATACAAACTGGTCGGGATAATACCTTTGGCTCTGTATTCTGGTGGAACAATGACATAAAATCCTCTTCGAACCATTACTACCGACTCCTGATTTTTGAGCCGTTGTAACGTTTTCTTCAAGGCATTTTCAGATACGCCAAATTGACTATGCAAACCTTCCGTAGCAAAGCTATACTTACCGTTTGCCCTTTGTTCATCAATAAATGATTCTAAATATTTGTATTTTTCTGCCATTATTTTAGTAAATGATTGCGATATGGGTTTTATTGCAACCCTTTATGCAATAACAAACTTACATTTTTGTATTATCGGAACCAAGCTTTTAGTTAGCTATTTTATTGATATTTAAGTTATAATTTGCAATAAGACCCTAATTACATCCCTTTTCGCAATCAAAAACTCATCAATGATTTAAGTTATATATAATAAGCAATAACAGAAACACTTTAAGATGTTCATCTTGAACAAAACTGGTATATAGAGAAAAACTCTAAAAAAGAACACTCAGAAGAAACTCCTAAGAGAATTCGGTTAATGAAGACGCTTTTGGTGGTTTGAGATAATAGCAGGGAATGTTTTGAGAGAATATCAGTCAATAATGAAGAAAGAATGGGAAGGAATGTACACTGAAGAGTCCGATTTCCCCATCATCTTAAATGATTAAATTTAATAAAATGATGATTATCAATTAATTGAATAAATAATTCATTTTTTAATAGAACACCTTGATTTTTAGAATCTTGACGATTAAAAACTGTGCATCAACTACATATGTGAATTAAAAAACGGGATAATACTGCTATTATCCCGTCTTGTGGAGCCGAAGGGAGTCGAACCCTTGTCCAGTTGTGAGATAAATTATACCTTCTACATGCTTATTTTTCAGTTAATTTTCGGGAAATAAACGGGCTGAAAACCGACCTTATTTATATCCTTAGATACTTTGTCTCACTTTAAGTCGTATCTCCTTAAAGCCAGCTTTGTTGTTTCGATGCCCCAGATTCTAACCCAACAATGCAGCAGTTAGAGGGACAAAAGCTAAGCTAGTTCTAAACTAGGCAGCTAAGGCGTAAGTATTTTCGCCAACTAAAATTTGATCGTTCACTTTAAGTGCTCTCCGAACAACGCACTGCATGCTAACATAACTTTCGCCACCCCGTCAAATCCAAGAACGGCCCCAGAGAAAATTTTTCCGGTACAAATACCAGACCACAAATATACGAAAAACTGTGTTAAATCACAATTTCCTTCATTTACCTATCAGGTTATGCTCCAGATCAACATGGATTTGATTGTTACCGAAACCCGAAAGGCATCACCACAACGGCAACAATAAAACCCATCTTCCTCAAATAAAAAAGAAATACGATCATCTACCTGCAAAGCGAATCAGGAAAATTCACAGCGACCACCATCTTTTTGTCTTTAAATTTTGGGCGTTGGTCGATTGGCTCCCCAGACTGGTATAATGCCCTGATTTACGCTGAAACGTTTGCCGGGTCTGCACGTCTTATAATCAGAACAATCAATAAAAACATTATAAAAACTTAAAATTTAAAGCATATGAAAACTTTACTTAAAACATTATTCGCATCATCTTTAGCATTGGTATTATCAACTTCAGCAGTAGTATCAGCTCATGCAACTGAAACCATTAAACCAGTTCATGCTTCAAAAGTGTTGAACTTCAAACGCATTAAAGTAAAAGGAAATGTAGAGCTGACCATTATACAGGGAAAACGTACAGGCATTAGCTATGCGGATGAAAACAGCGGAGAAGTTAAGGTGATGCAAAGCGGAGATGGTTTAGAAATTTCCGCTGCAGACAATAACACTGCGAAACTGACCATTTATGTAAATGATATTTACCGAATCCAAGCCATGGATAATGCTAAAGTAAAAACACAAGGTAAAATCAATGCGCAATACCTGCAGGTTTTTTTAAGCGGAAATGCATCCTTAGACTTAAACTCACAAACTGAAGGATTGTATACAGTGATTGAAGATCATGCTGACTTAACCTTAAGCGGCTCAACCGGCGACCATATGCTGGTAATGGGCAAAGAACAAAAGTTAACGATGGACAAATTTGTTGCCGCTAATACCAAAACCAGTTTAAACACTGAAAATTCACTTGCCTTGCTTGGTAAATAAAGAAAAGGAATTATACTTGATTCAGGCGGTTCGTTTACGGGCCGCCTTTTTTTATTGGTTAAGAAAGCCGAGAACCGGGTTTAGCGCTGCAAAAGATTGGCTAACCATTTACCTGAATGGCATTAAACATTTCTGCTATAAAACTAAACAATCTGCGCAACCCCAAATAGATATATCCATTATCTTTAAGCAATCTGCTTAACGCTTCATCTACAGGGCCAGGTGGACTACACAACTTAATCAACCAAATATGATGAAATTCAGATTTATGATAATTGCTTTGGGAACAAGCCTTAGCTTTGGTATATGCCAGGCTCAAAACAATCCTGAGGCGATTAAAGATGACTTCAAACCTGCTGTAACCAATCAGCCGGGCCAGGAGTTTCCACAAGTTAATTCGCAAGGCTACGCCAGGTTTCGCATCAAAGCGCCGCAGGCCGATAGTATTAGGGTAAGCCTAGGTTTGGGAGGACAAGGCGGAACCAAACTCACCAAAACGGCCGACGGTTTTTTTATCGGCACCACTGCCGGGGCAATGGACGAGGGTTTCCACTATTATCACCTGACCATTGATGGCGGCGTATTTAATGATCCTGGCTCAATGAATTATTTTGGCTCAACGCGCTGGGAAAGTGGAATTGAAATCCCGGCCAGGGACGAAGATTTTTACGCCAATAAAAATGTAGCCCATGGAAATGTGCAGCAAATACTTTTTCCATCAAAGAGTACCAACTCTTCACGCAGGGCATATGTTTACACGCCACCAGGTTATGGTAAAGATAAACAACGCTTTCCGGTACTGTATCTGCAACATGGATGGGGCGAAGACGAAACGGCCTGGAGTAATCAGGGCCGCGCGAATCTGATTATGGACAACCTGATTGCAAAAGGAAAAATTAAGCCGTTTATCATTGTGATGACCTATGGAATGACCAATGAAACTAAATGGGGACGTATGAAAGATTTTAAGATTGATGGCTTTCAAACCTTATTAACGGAAGAGCTGATCCCATATATCGACACCAACTTTTCAACGATAAAAACCTCAAATGGCCGTGCCATGGCCGGACTATCCATGGGCGGTATGGAAACGCATACCATTACGCTTAACAAACCGGAACTTTTTGGCTACTATGCATTGTTGAGTGGCGGAACATTCACCCCTGCCGAACTGAAAGACAAACCAAAACCGCGATTGATTTTCATAAGCTGTGGAAGCAAGGAACGTCCTGAAGGTGTAAAAAATGCTGTAGCAGCGTTAAAAGAAGCAGGCTACAATGCCGTTTCCTATGTTTCGGAAAATACAGGTCACGAATTCCAGACCTGGCGCCGAAGCCTTCGTGAGCTTGCTCCGCTATTGTTTAAATAGATTATTCTGGTAACCTGCATAAAAGTCAACTCGTGAAGAATCGTCATTGCGAGAAGTCTTTTGCAGCCGACGAAGCAATCTTTATAGTAAGGATAATAGCATGACAGATTGCTTTGTCGTTCCTCCCCGCAATGATGATATTTTTTTGGAATCTGTCAACAGTAGCATGGTAAAAGTGCTTTTATTAACAGGTTAAATGGTCTTCGACTACGCGCAAACTGACAGATCAAATAAATTTATTTAATTTTTTAACAGCTGCTAATTATCAAACATGAAAGCCAAAAATATTATTGTCCTTTTTACCTGCTGTTTAGCTAGTCATTTTTGTTTAGCTCAGACTGAACAGACATCTGATTTAAAAACATTCAGACCGGCTGAAAGCAATCAGCCCGGCAAATTATTTCCGCAGGTAAATAGGGAAGGCAAAGTAAGGGCAAGCTTATATGCACCACATGCATCTAAAGTCCAGTTGGACCTGGGTGGGAAAAAATATGAGATGACAAAAAATGAAGCTGGCCTTTGGATGGGTGAATCAGACCCACAGGACGAAGGGTTTCATTATTATCAGCTTAATGTAGATGGGGCATCCATTCCGGATCCCAACAGCCGTTATTTTTACGGTGCGGGAAGGTTGGGCAGCGGCATAGAAGTTCCGGCTGATGATGAAGCATTTTATGCCTTGCAAAAGGTACCACATGGTCTGGTGAGCGAAAATATTTACTACTCTGATTTAACAAAAACCTGGAGAAGGTGTTTCATCTACACACCTGCAGGTTATTACGAAAACAACAAATCGCGTTTCCCTGTACTTTACCTTCAACACGGAAGCTTTGAGGATGAAACGGGCTGGGTTAACCAGGGAAAAGCAAATTTAATCCTGGATAATTTAATTGCACAAAATAAGGCGAAACCGATGATCATTGTTACGGATAATGGTTACGCGCTTAAGCCAGGAGATAAAGAGACGGCTCAAAAAGGACAGGGTATTTCAATTTTTGAAGATGTACTGATTAAAGAAGTCATCCCCATGATTGATCAACGTTTCCGCACCCTGGCTGATCGTGAACACCGCGCTATCGCAGGGCTTTCAATGGGGGCAAACCAAACGATGCGTATCGTCATGAAAAATCTGGACAAGTTTGCTTATTATGGCGGCTTTAGCGGTACCTCAAATTACCCCAGCACGGATGCAGTCGATCCGAATGTATTTATGGATGGAAAGTTTAAAAATGGTACTGAAGTAAACCATAAACTCAAGCTGCTTTGGCTCGGACTGGGTACCAAAGAACCTGCCCCTTTCCCTAAATCCGTTGGCGCATTTAAGGCAATGTTAGACCAGCAGGGAATTAAGTATACTTATTATGAGTCTCCGAAAACAGCGCATGAATGGCTTACCTGGAGACGCAGCCTGCAAAATTTTGCGCCTTTGTTATTTAGGTAGGGTGTTAAATAATTAATATACACATGCTACTTTTGGCGCTGAATAGCGATTGATACCCAGTCTGTTTTAAATATTCGGCTGGACATTAATTTTTCATATGTTAATTCAAATAACCATGAAAATGTTTAAATTTTTCATAACCAATATAAATTGTCTTTTGTTGTCACATTAAGGATAATTTATTTAATAAAAATCAATATGAATAACAGGGATTTTAATTAATTATAGGCGTGAAGAATCGTCATTGCTGAGAAGGCTTTTTCAGCCGACGAAGCAATCTTTATAACCTGAACTCGATAATTATTTAATTAAAATACTGCCTTATAAACGACCCGTCCCTGGCCGATTCGTCATGCTGAACTTGTTTCAGCATCTTTTTAGCAGGAAAGACCCTGAAATGAATTACCTTCGGTGAGCTCGCTAAGGCTCGGTTCAGGGTGACGGCCTCTTAATCAAATAACCGATATAAGCTAACGAGAGACAATATTAATAATCGAACTCAGGTTTATAGTAAGGCTTATTAGTATGATAGATTGCTTCGTCGTTCCTCCTCGCAATGACGACCATTCTATTGGTATCCATCAATAGTAACGAAATCGATTGCTTTTATTAATGCGTTGAAATAGTCTGCTACGCTCAAACTGACACACGAATTAATTTTATATAACTTTTAAACAGACTCTATCTTAATATCTTATTTTCTATCGGCCCGAGATAACTATATGGCAGTTTATCTTTATAGATGATTATTTTTTCCAGAACAACTGCGGGATCAACCATCCATATTTTTACGGTGTGCCTGCCAGTATTTTTAAAAGAATGTGAAGAAGTAAGCGTTCTGGCATTATCCTTTACCGCGTTTGCCCAACTGGCATCAGATCCTGAGGCACTGGGCTTAGCTATAATCGTCAGGATTTGAGGTGCTGCGCCATCTACAGAAATTCCAACCCTTAATCCTTCGGGCGAGAAATTTACCGTTGGTCCTACCACCAAATCAATTTTAGCCTCACCGCTTTCTGCAAAGAAAACAGGATATTCTAACACAGGCGTACCAGGCTGCTCAAGCGAAGCAGAGGTGACCGGAAAAACCGACATACCAGATTTTCCTCTTCCATAACCCGGTATGGCTTCCCAGCTGATCCCATTTCCGGATACTTTTTTACTGGCCAGGAAAGCCTCAAATGCAATTGGCGCACCTAAACTGGCAAAGGTTCCTTTTGCTTCTGCCAATTGCTTTGGTGTTGCCTTATTGGCTTTCACATTAATGACGACAGTGGTCGTGTCACCAGATATCTGGATTTTACCTTCGTGTTTTCCACTGTTTAGTTTGGTCCAGTCGATATCAACGAATACACGGTAATCATTTGTACCGGGAACACTTTCCTTTTTCAAACGGATCCACTGATCGGCTTTTAACTGGAAATTGATCGCTGCAGCCCCCTTTGCAAAAACTTCAAAGTAAGACTCCGATTTATTTAAAGATTCGAATGCCGGAAGCGTTGGCGCCGGAGCGGCTGAGGGCCAGCTATCAAATGAACCATCTATGGCAACACCAAAGCCCGATGCTGAAGGCACCTGGATTTCGTCTGTTTTCGGCATGATATTTTTCTTCGGATCGTTCCAACTCGTATACCCAATTCTTACCTGGTCCATCATATGGTTCCATTTGCCGCCAGCTAATTGATGGTTATACTCATCGCTAAGCTGTTGATCCTGTTTAAAAAGATCGAGCGCAAGGTTGCGTTGAAGATTGGCCGCAGCTCTCCCCTGCTTAAAATAAAGTCTGTTTTTACCAACCGCAATGTATAAATCGGTAACCGTTTTCATCGCCTGGATGGGATAATAGACCAATTGATAAAATGCATCTTTATATTGCTGAGGCAATTGCTCATTCACCTGTGCTGCCCTGCTGTTTAATGCGCTCCATTCCATACTTACACGTTGCGCTTCGTTGAAGTTTGCCAAACTAAAAGTTTCAGGACTCAGTAGTTCAGGTTTGCGCCTGGTGGTATATTTGGAGTAGAGGCGCACTAAATCTGCAATTTCTTTTGCCTGGCCGGTTCCAAATTCGCGTGTTGCCCAGTGTTCAAGAAAACCTGCCAGCTTTTCACGGCTCATCGCGTTGGGGTTCCAGGCCATACGTAAAAAGAACTCGATGGGAATCTCCATGGGTTTCAGGTCGCCAACATTTACCACCCAAACACGGTCGGCGCCATACTGAGAAGCCAGATTCATTTGCTCCCATACTTTTGGCAGGGAAGTGGTATTTAGCCATTTATAATTTCTGGGTGCGCCAACATAATCGAAATGATAGTAGATTCCTGATCCACCGCTCCGTTTGCGCTCCTGCGCAGTGGGCAAATGCCTTAAGTTGCCCCAGTTGTCATCGGCCCACAATAAGGTAATATCATCAGGAACTTTCATTCCGAAATCGTAATAATCTTTAACTTCTTTATATATGGCCCAAAGCTGTGGAATCTTTTCTACAGGCTGATCCATATTTTCTGTAAGAATTTTGCGTTGATCCGTAATAATATTCTCCAGCAACTTCACATTGGATGCCATATCTCCACCTTCAACCATGGGTTCGTCTCCATCTCCACGCATGCCCATCGTAACCAGGCTTTCGTAGTTTTTGTTTCTTTTAATTCCCTCCTGCCAGAAAACGTTTAACCCCTGAGGGTTTGTTGCATAATTCCAGGCGCCAACCCCATGTTTTTTCCATTCCTGTTGCGCGCGGATCATCGGTTCATGATGGGAAGTGCCCATAACAATACCATATTCGTCGGCCAGACGTGGATTTTCAGGATCATCTTCATTAAATGCATTACTCCACATGGCTGGCCACAGGTAATTTCCACGCAGACGAAGCAGCAGCTCAAACATATGGGTATACATTTTACTGTTCATCCCGTCAAACTTCTCTTTGGCCCAACCTGTCATGGCCGGGGCTTCATCATTAATAAATATCCCCCGGTATTTTACCGCAGGTTCACCAGAACTGTAAGTCCCGGAAAGCGCAAATGCACTTTGGCGGGGTTTGGGCGGAACATCGGCCCACCAATACCATGGCGATACGCCTAATTGTTCTGATACTTCGTATATGCCATATATGGTTCCCCTTTTGTCGCTCCCTGCAATAACCAATGCCTGATTGACGCCGGGAAACGGATTTTTAACAGTTGATATAACAAAACTCTCCCATTTGCCAGAAATGGTAGAACTGCTCAGCTTACCTGATGAGACCAACTGATCAATGAGTTTGCTTTTACCAAGGGTTCCGATTATAATAGCAGACTTGCCAGCAGGACTCATGCTTTTTAATTCCGGCTTAAGGCCCGATACGCGGAAAAAATCCTGACTTAAATCGCCAATTGCCCTTATTACGCCTTTATAATCATTCCCATCATAAAAAATATTTGTTGCGGTTCCTTTTTCTATCAATGCAAAATCTTCTTTATTCTTTCTGGTTTCTTGAATAAATTGCTTTTCCAAACCTAAACTTGCCTGGGCTTTAGTATAATTAATCCAAAAAGAGAAAAGGATAAGGAACGTAAAAAAAATATGGCTTTTTTTAAAAAAATTTACTGGCATTAGGGAAAGAAATTAGGTTCTTGATTGATCTTTATTTTTTTTAAGCTAGCCGGTATTTAAGCTATTGAAGTAACAGGTTAGCAAGTGGGATTTTTATTTCGGAATAGTGATTTTATTTGCCCAAAATCTTCTGGTGGCAAAAAAAGGCAGGCACTTTTATAAAAAACGAATGAGCGACATCAATTGACGCCGCCCACCCAACTAAACCAAAGTATTATTAATATCCAGGATTCTGGTACGCTTTCTTTTCATCTGCACTCATCTGCATTCCGTCTATTTGCGCCTGAGGGATAGGACGTAAATATAAGTTAGGCGTAATGGTACGGGTTACGGTTTGTGGCGTGTGATCGCCGTATGCAGTTCCTGCGATGGTATAGGTAGCAGCAAGCTCACTCCATTTCTGGGTACGGATCAGATCGTACCTGCGGTAACCTTCAGCATAATACTCTCTTGAACGTTCGGCCAAAATATAATTGATATCTATTGTAGCCGGGGTAGCCGCAACCATCGCTGCACTATTATCTGCAACTTTAGCCACATTTCCGTTGTTATCGAAACGCCATTTACCAGCTCTTGCACGAATTACATTAATGAGTTCGCGGGCGCTTTTGCCAGCTTTGGTTGTTGCTCCTTTCACCGCTGCTTCGGCTGCAACAAAATAAAGCTCGGAAAATTTAGCTACCGGAAACGGGCGCGTACTACCTGCGTTTGGTTGTCCTAAACCAGTGCCATTATCGGTACGGTAAGGACCTAATTTCCAAAGCCCAGGGTAAACAATTCTGCTGATTCCGCCAGGAGCAATTACATAATCAGCTCTTCCAGGCAGAATACCTGCGCCTACACCACTTATGCCAGCACCTGTCGGATAAGCGATTGTAGCATCATCTGTATTTAGAAAACTTAGTACAGCATCTCCCGGAACTACAGATAATCCGTTTGCGTTAACCAATGATGCGGGTGCACTTGAAGGTGGGTTGTAACCCTTAGGCCAGTTACCCCTGTAAACCGTGGTGAAAGTACCATCATATCTCGAATCGAGTGTTTTATCGGCAAAGGTATTTTTCAATACTTCAATGGTTGGTGCCATACGGTTCCATGGACGGCCTAAGTGCTGTTCTGCCTCGCGCTGAACGGAACTGATACCTCCGCTACGGATATTGGTGTAATTCCAGGTCATCATCCAACCTGCAAAATTATCTGGCGCACCACCGCTTCCAAACGTTAGGCTACCACCGTTAAATTTTTCGCTTGTTTGCGTATGGTCGGCATATAATAATGTTTCCTTGTTACGGTCATTCACCGCCCAGTTAACATCATAATAGGTATCCATCAGCCCAAATGTACCTGGATTTTCGATTGCTGCAGTAGCAATATCGTAAGCCTGCTGAAAATAATAATTAGCATCATGCCCATCAGGGTCAGTCCTTGCAGATGCAGGATAGGTTGGAATATTATTTGGATTTTGTAACCACCATGCATAAGTTAAATAAGCTTTTGATAAGAATAGCTGTGCAGCTACCTTAGTAACACCACCGGTAACCCTTCCTGTTGCAGGCAGGTCCGCAATAGCTTTTATAAGATCGGGAAATACCGCTTTTGTATATACAACCGGTACCGTATTTCGTACGGAAGTTCTAACCGGATTGGTGTTAAATCTCAATTCGCCGGCACCCAGGTCAAGCGGAACGCCACCGAAAGTTTGTACCAAAAGAAAATAGTCGAAGGCGCGGAAAAATCTGGCTTCGGCCACCAAGGCATTTGATATCCCTGCTGCACTGGCATTTTCGATGATACCACTGGCATTGTTGATGTTTGGAAAGGCTTCACTCCACAATATACTGCTCGGAAAACTAGTTGATAAGATGGAACCCACTCCGGAGCAGTCCATATCTTTAAAGTTTCCGTCAGCATCTTTGCCCCAGGTAGCCTCATCGGTTCCGGTGATTAAAGAATTGTAAAAATAAGCCTGCCCATAAATATTTCTTAAGTGGGCATACATAGAAGTTAGTCCACCGTTTACGCCTGTTACCGTTTTAAAATAATCGGGCGTAAAAGTGCTGCGTGGTTCTTCTTCCAAAATTTTAGAACAACCTGAAAAGATCACCATCAGTAACCAAACAGCTGCGACGGTTTTTAATTGTATATTTTTCATATCCTGTTTATGCTAAAATGTTAAATTAAGACCTGCAACGTAATTGCGGGTTGAAGGTGTATTGGTACCAATTGTTAAAATTCTTCGCTGATAAGAATTTACTGCCTGGTTTTCATCTCCATATGAATTTGTTTCCGGATCCATACCCGACTCCCTATGGTAAGGAGAGAACATGACGAAAGGATTTTGTACGGTTAGATACGCGCGAAGCCTTACATTTGAATTTTTGATCAGGTCCCTGTTAAAATCATAACCAAGAGAAATCGTCCGTATTTTAAGGAATGAAGCATCAAAATACCCCAATGTGCTTCCGTATTTAGGGTTATCGCCACTGGCTATCCCTCCTGGTTTAGGATACTTGGCATCTGTGTTATCAGGTGTCCAATAATCTACCTTAACATTATTTCTACGACCAGTTAGTAAGTTCAGGTAGCCTGCTGAGCCATAAAGCGTACTCACCAATGTTCCGCCGCTTTTGAAAAGCCCGACTACATTCAGGTCAAATCCCTTGTAGGCAACGCGTGTATTAAAACCACCGGTAAATTTTGGGTCAATATCGATAATTTGTCTGTCTGCAGCGCCTATGGCCCTGGTTGGAACTCCGTTTGCATTATAGTCTCCGGTGTACTTCACTTTAATCATCCCTACGTTTCCACCTGGTTCAAGCACATTTAGGTAAGGATCACCTGCCTGCCATAATCCGATTTTTTCATAGTCATAAATGGCATTGATATTATGACCAACAAACCATGCATTTCCTTCATCGCGGGTCTGTCCGGATGCCAAGGCGGTTAGTTTGTTCCTGTTTGCGGTAATATTGAAGCCTACATCCCAGGTCCATCCACCTTGATTTTCAAGGATCACCCCATTAACACTCAGCTCCCAGCCTTTATTCTGGGTTTGGCCGATATTTGCGGTATAGCTGCCTACCCCCGCAGTTGACGGTAAGGCCACGCTAAGCAAAATATCTTTAGTTTTGGTGTCATAGTATTCAAATGTTCCGGAAATGCGGTTTTTTAAGATTGAAAAATCCAATCCATAGTTCCAGGTTTCAGAATATTCCCATCCTAAACCAGGACTTGGAAGCTGAGACACATAATATCCGGTTGCATAAGTATTATCGCCAAAATTATATGGGCGGGTACTCAACAGTCCGAGCGTTTGATATGGAGCAACGGCTTGATTGGAAGTTTGTCCGTAACCAACACGTATTTTTAATTTATCAATTACGGAAATGTTTTTCATAAAAGATTCATTCATCATGTTCCATCCTACAGAAACCGCAGGATAGGTATGCCACTTGTGGCCCGGCGCCAAACGCGATGACGCGTCAGACCGAAGGGTGGCACTTAATAAGTACTTATTATCGTATGAGTACATGATCCTTCCCATGTAAGAAATCAAACCGGTAAGGGTATAGTTACCGTTGCCAATTGTGATTTCGCCATTGGCTTGTCCCAGGTTATAAAACTGAAAAGCTTCAGCAGGAATATCCCTGGCACTCATAGAAGAAGAATTGAATTTATTTTGTTCCGCAGAATATAAAGCAACCGCATTGAAAGTATGTTTTCCAAAACTGCGATCGTAGGTCAGTAAATTCTCCAATGTCCAGTGGTAGGTTTGCGCGTTACTTACTCCGGCAGTAGAAGGTGTAGTGGCTGTAGTACTGCCCACCCCAACACCAGTAAAGTTACCATTGTTGCTCTGGATAAAATCCAATCCCAGGTTGGCACGGTACTTCAATCCTTCAACCCATGGAATTTTAACCTCGCCATATAATGAATTATAGGTAGCAAAACCACGCGTTTCATTTAACCATTTGTCATGCAAATCCTTTACAATACCATTGGTATAAACAAAAGCTTCATCTTGAGGCATTCTAACGGTGCGTTTTAAACTACCATCTGCATTATAAGGATTTGAGATCGGCGTGTTACTCAAGTTGCCATAAATACCAACCTGATTACCCTCACTGATATTATAGTTATTGTTGGTGGTAAATCCAACACGAAAAAGCTTGCCGATTTGCTGATCAAGCGATGCTTTCATCGAATACCTGGTGTATTGCTGCGTTGGAATTAAACTCTGGTTTTTATAATACCCGCCACCAAAGCTATAGTTGCTGGTTGCAGAACCACCGGTTACACCTAAATCATGACTTGTTACAATAGCACTTTTATTATAAAAGAGGTCCTGCCAATCGGTATTTACATCATTGGATTCATCCACACCAAGCGTTGTAAATAGCCCTGAGGCTTTCCTCAATGCAACAAATTCTGGTCCGTTCATCATCGGATATTTTGCAAACAAGGTTTGCAAACCGGTATACGTATTGTAAGAGATCTTAGCTGGCGCTCCAACCTGCCCCCTGTTGGTCGTTAATAAAATTACACCATTGGCACCTCTGGAGCCGTAGATAGCCGTTGCAGATGCATCTTTCAAAATATCGATACTTTTAATATCGTTAGGGTTGATATCGCCGATTGAGCCTGGAAATGGAATCCCATCCAACACCACAAGCGGATCATTACTTGCCGAAAGTGAACGCTGACCACGGATCAGTATCTGCATGGTTGCGCCTGGTTTGGTTGAAGTTTGGGAAATATTAACACCTGCCAAACGTCCCTGAATAGCCTGAGCAATATTGGGTGCCGGCACTTCACGGATTTTTTCTCCGCCAATAGAGGCTACAGAACCTGTAACAGCTTCTTTGCGTTGAGTACCATAACCTACTACAACCACCTGGCCCAACTCTGCCGCGCTCGGCTGAAGGGTTACATTTATGGTGCTCTGACCTTTCACCGGAACCTCTTTAGTGGTATAACCTACATAGGAAAATACTAAAACGGGGTCTGCCCCGGTAGTGGTGATGGAAAAACTTCCATTACCCTGCGATGAAGTACTGGTATTGGTTCCTTTTAAAACAACACCAACACCTGGCAGTCGATTACCTTGTTCATCCACAACCTTGCCTTTTACCACAGTTTGTGCCTGTGCAATAAAAGCTGAAAATATCAGTGTTGCCAATAACATCACTTTGGGGAGATACCTGAAAAATTTCCAGCGCGACGTTACACAAAATTGTAAAATTTCACTTCTCATAATTTATGGTTTATAATGGTTAAAGAATAAGAAAGACAGCTCCATCGATCGAAAGAATCAACAAGTGTAATGTCAAATTCACTCGCCAAAAATCAGGGGACGACACCTTGTCTGGTCAGTTCTTACTTATGCTGTGATAAAGTTATTTACATTGCCCATCCGGTCCTGATTTGAATGTGCATATTAATAGAATAAATGTTCAAATTGAGAGGGCGATATTACGACCATATAAGACACAAAAATCAAATACAAAAGCAAATCACTTATAAGACAAAAATTTGCTAACGAAGTGAACCCTCGTGTTTAAGCATTGGAAAATCGATTTAAAAACCGCCTTTAGACGTTAATAAAGCCAGTTTTAATCCAAAAAAAGATCTAATTACACTTGTTTAAAAAGTAGACTTAACCTTTAATTAAGCGTGATAAAATCCAGAAAAATGGCTAATAAAAGGTTACAAATAGGAGAAAAAGGATAAAAAATCAATCTTATGCAATCGGTTGAATTTTTATTTTTATTTTAAAAAAACAGATAACTAAATAACCATATTATTACTATATTCATCAAATTTATTCTACAATCACACAGACCTATATAATGGTCGTCCTCTCGACCGAAGCCACGCGAAGTGGAGAGATCTTTGTACTAAACTATTAAAATCAGATTTAAAAGATTTTGCTTCGCAGAGCCTTCGGGTTCTCCACTGCGGTCGAAATAACGATTTTTTCTATGAGAGGTTTTTTAGCAACCTGGTGCCATTAGTCATTCACATTAATTTATAAAATAAATTATCCCGCAGTACGACAGCAAGATGCTATGCATATTTCTGATAAAAATTTAAATAGGCTAATTCTTAAAGTTCATAGCCACGCTAAGGCCAGAAACAAAAGAATTTCTACAACTAAAGCTAATCTTTGCTATCGTTCCGGGTAGAAATTTTCAGTTATACATATGCTATTTATTCACTTCCGCTTCAAAAGGTGAAGCCGGCAAACCGGCTTTATTGTATAAATTAGCGCGATCTGGATTATCTGCCCACGCATAGCGAACAAAGGCTGGCTTTGAAACCATGGGGCTCGAAAGTACAACGGCGTCTCCTGTAATCCTGGCCCGGGCCCAGTAAAAAACCTTATCTTCTCCTGCAAGGGCGAAACCGATCAGTTTGTCGGCTCCCTTTATCATTAACCCAGGTGAACTGTGGTCAAAATTTATGGCCAATTCAGATCCATTTAACTGATTTGATTTATAAATAGGTCCTGAATAGGTAATCTGCTGATCGTGGTAAGCTAAATGTTCAGCCCATAGTGCCAAACGTTCACCCACGTCTTTTTTATCGAGCGGATGGATATCATTCCATTCGCCGGCATCAATGGTTACCGCCATTCCCGTATTGGGTACAGAAAGTGCCTCCAGCTGACTTTGCCTAAACTGTGCCCAATTACTTTCTTCGGGCAAGTAGTTGGCTTCCATAAAATTAGGAAGCTGTGCATAAATAAAAGGCAGATCCCCCTGCTTCCATTTATTACGCCAGTCTTTTATTAGCGCAGGCAATAATTGCCTATATGCTTTCGGATTTCCGGTATTCGTTTCTCCCTGATACCAAACAAAACCTTTTATTGCAAATTTTACAGCGGGTGAAACCATTGTATTAAATAATCCGGTTGGCTCGTTCTGTGCAACCAAAGGCATTTCGGCATCGGCGCGGAAACCCTGGTTTTGCTTTGGTTGGGCATAGCCCACTTCAAAACTCCATTCTCCACGTAAGTCTATTTTTTTATCGGGCGTTAACAAAGAATAATTTTTATCGGGTACAAAGCCGCCTTTGCCACTGTTGCTGATGACTTTAACAATGAGAATATTCTTTCCTGCTTTTAACAGTCCTGCCGGAACAACATACCTGCGGGGTGGATATTGATAGGTGGTATTGCCGATAAATTGGCCATTGAGGAATACCGAATCTGCATCGATAATGCGGCCCATATAAAGTTTCGCCTGCTTTCCGCTCATTTCTGCAGGGATTTGCAGTTCTTTTCTGAAATAAAGAATTCCGTTGATGTTCCGTATTCCCTGATCTGCCCAGTAACCTGGCATCCAAAATTTTCGCCAGCCGCTGGCATCAAAATCCGGATCAATCCATTTTACAGGGCCTGATAATCCTTCATCAACTATTGTAGCTGATGTTGATGGCCTGGCTAAGTTCTTCTCTTTAAGTTTTTTCTGGTAATTGGCCATAAAAGCTGAATCCCTGAAATTATTTATTTTTCTGAGTTGTTCAGGATTCGTCGAAAATGCATCACGACTCATCCAGGCCTCAATAGGAGTACCGCCAACACTCGAATTGATGATGCCAATAGGAACTTTGTATTTTTGGAAGAGCGTTTTGGCAAAAAAATAACTGGTTCCCCCAAAACTTAAAATATCCGCTCCTGTAGCTGGAACCCATTTTCCGGGAGGAAGATCGGCAGATTCTCCTGACAGGTTTGCTTTGGTTGGAACGAAAAAATTTCTGATCATTGGAAAATGGTCCTTTTCAATCACCTGCGGATAAGCTTCTTTTAAACGCTCCATGGGTAAGGCCATATTAGACTGCCCTGAACAAAACCAAACATCCCCCAGCATAATATCTTCCAGGATTATTGTATTTTCACCTTTGATCATCATTTTAAAAGGGCCGCCAGCTTTCATTTTGCCCATTTTAACAGCCCATGAGCCCTGATCATCGGTAATAGTCTTGTATGTTTTTCCGTTAAAACTGACGGTTATTTTTTCTTTTGCTGCCGCCCAGCCCCAGATCGTTAGATTGGTTTCGCGCTGGAGCACCATATGGCTGGATACCAATTGTGGTAAAGTAATTTCGGCAGAAGCCGGAAAACTGAAAAGCAGTAGCCATACCCAGCTGCATAAAATGAATTTTGTTCTCATATTCTAATCAATTTCCAAAACTATCTAACCACGCCTAGCTTTTTTTTGCCATTTGAGTATAATACAGCCAATAATGTTCAAAATTGTTTATCCCGGCAGAAGTAGATCCACATCATATCTTTAAACGAGTTGGCCTAGTTAACCTTGATATGGAAATAATCAAAATCTGCGTGCCCGCCAATTTGTTCGGTTGCATAATTGAAAAGACCAAAGCGATAACCCATAAAGTGCGGAATGGTGTAAGCCATTTTTAGTTTTTCGCCAACGGTATTCCATGATTTACCATCTAAACTGTAAGCGAAAGAAGCCAGGTCATGACGATCCGTAAAATCACAACTTACCCTTAAATAAATTTTTTGCTGTTTCAACGGAATTTTGATGCTTTCGGTCGGCTGCGTATCATTTACTGTATTCACTACGATAAATAAGCCTTCTTTTAAAGATTTAACGCCAATCCAGCCATACTTTTTCTGAAGCAGTAGCATCCCGGTGCAATCGCCCACCTTCATATTTTTCAGATCGATGCTGGTTTCGGCTGAACTTCTAGGCCCTACGGTTCTTTGGGTAAGCGTATTTCTGGCAGAGAGCACAGAGGTATCAATCCTGGAGGTTTGAATGGTTAAATAACCTTTCCTTTTGGTGAGCGACCAATTGGCATGATCCGGATTATGATTCCATTGCCAAACTTTTTTAAGCCCCTTCTCTTCTCCTTTAACGTCAAAATCATCAGAATCTATAATACCAGGAATCAGGCTTTGGTTTTTAGCCAGCTGAAGTGTATCCGGAACTTTCGAATTTACGCCCAGAACCGGCCAGCCCTGTTCCCATTTTACCGGCACAAGATAAGGAATCCGCCCTACTGCACCATAATCGCGAAAAAGGTACGAAAACCACTGTCCTTCAGGGGTACTGATCAACCCACCCTGTGCAACACCTTTGTCCTGAAGGCCGATTTTTCCTGTGTATGGCCCCATGAGTTTGTCGGCCTTATGGATAATTACCGTACGCATACTGTTTCTTGGCCAGGTAATATTAAACAGATAATACTGGTCTTTTACCTTGAAAAGTTGAGAACCTTCAGCAGGCAAACCAGGATTGTTACCAGCCACCTGAGTGGCATTTTCTATCAATACCTGAGGGCTCGTACCAGTTTTTATGCCGGATAAATCGGCATTTAACTCGGCAAGCATAATTTTGCCTGCGCCATAAACCATAAACACCCGGCCATTTTCAAAAAACAGGGAATGATCGTGAAGTGCAGGACTAAAGGCAGACCTTTTCCAGGGACCTTTTTCAATATCTGTAGTAGAATAGATGTAGGTTTTGTTGGTAGTACCAGAAAAAGTACTTACATAAAACCGGCCTTCATGATAACGTAAACTACTTGCCCATGATCCTCTTCCATAATCATTTTTGCCGTTAGTTAAATTTAGCTGGTCAGTATTTGCAAGGGTATCATATACATAAGTTACCATCTTCCAGTTGACCAGGTCTGCAGACTTCATAATCGGAAGACCCGGACTCATGTGCATGGTGGTACTACTCATGTAATAGGTTTTTCCAACGCGAATGATGGATGGATCGGGTACATCGGCAAAGATGATGGGATTTGTAGCAGACTGACTATGGGCTGTAAAACAAGACAATCCACTTAAAAGTACAACACACAGATAAAATACAAGGTTTTTCATAACTGGGGTAAAATGATTTATTAAATATAGTTATATTAAAGAACTAGAAAATATCGTCATTGCGAGGAGGAACGACGAAGCAATCTCTGCTGGGGGTGATTCTTGCTATAAAAGATTGCTTCGTCGGCTAAAAAGCCTTCTCGCAATGACGATTTTTGACGAAAACTATATCATTAATTCTCTCCTCACTGGTATATCTCAAAAGATATCGTCATTCCCAACCAAGTCGGAAATGACGATTCTTCGGGGAGAGCTATATCGTTAATGCTTTTGCATAAAAACTATGAATGGCAAAAAGCTTATTTGCCTTTAAGGGCTTCTGCAACACCTACGTAAGCAGGTTTACGCACAAAACCTCCTGTCCACAGTCCAATTGGCTCATCAGGTCTCCAAAATGAACTGGCTGGGCTATCTAACGGACTCCAGATGGTAATGCCATAACGTTGAGCAGGCGGAATAATCTCAAAATACTTATCAATCACATATTTATACATATCTGCCTGTGCTTTGTATTCTTCTTGTGTCACAGCAGCTGTCTTTTTATTCGAAACGCCAAGGTCGAGTTCCGATATCTTGATCAATTTGCCCGTAGCCGCCAGCAGTTTGAACATTTCGACTATTTTCGTTTTATCGTTTTCGGTACCCATGTGCATTTGTGTACCAATACCGTCCACTTTGGCACCTTTGCTCTCAATATATTTTACATACTCAATTAGTCCCCTGCATTTATCAAGGCTAGTTTCTAAACCGTAATCGTTTATAAAATGAATATCAGTTGCATTACCATATTGGCGTGCAAGTTTAAAGGCAGTCACAGCATAATCTTTGCCCAAATAATCCTGCCAATAAAATTCATCAGCAGCTATATTCGTTTTACCCACACCTGTCTTCAACAGTGATGGGTCCGGCCAGTCAGACATTGGCTCATTAACCACATCCCATGCTTTTACGCTGGCTTTACTAACGGCGAGCATTCCGGCGATCCATTTATCAAGTGCAGCTGTTAAAATAGCTTTTTTCTCATCAGCTGTTTTTTCAATGATCTTATCGCCCCCATTTGGATTTACCCTGTTAATGGAGATTTTATCCATAGAAATTTTGCCGGCATAGGCACCGAAGCTAAAAACCAAACGTGTTCTGTCACCGGCGGTAATGGTTTTTTCCAATTGTACAAGTTTCCAATCCGTTGAAATATTAAAAGAGCCAAAATCATCTGCTCCATAACTTTTGGTTTCCTGTGCTGCTACTGAGGCTGCTCCGGCAACACTGCCTTTAACATAAAAGCTGAGTTTATAGGTTGAAGCGTTTTGAAATGGAGTAGTGAAATCCATGGCCGTCTGTGCCTCCCAGGAATTAACAACCTTAGGATTAGACATATTGAGTGCATAGCCCGTGCCGCTATAGCCATCACCCTTTGCCGAAACTTCCCTAACAGAACTATTTCCCCAGCCAAACCAACCTGAAATATTTCCCGATTCAAAGTCACCATTGCTAATCAGGTTGTCCTCAAGTGCCGGTCCGCTGGTTCCTTTAATAACTGTAGGTGCAATTAAACTATTAAGGTACTTGGCATTTTGATTGGCATGCCAGCAAAGCGTATGCCCATACACTTCCATATTTGAATTTTTAGCATTTTCCAGTAATTTCTTCGTATTATCAAAATCCATACTGCCATCATCTTTCACAATGGCGCCGTGTTTCATTTCATAACCGATTACAATCTGGTTGAAATTACTGTTCGCCAGGCGATACAACACCCCTTTGTTATTGTATTCGGTAAGTGATGTGGCTACCCCCAGTTTAAAATTCGGATTGGCAGACCAGTTGAAATAAGATTTTAATGCATTATAAGAATCAAGCTGCTCCTGTGCGGCTATTGATGCAGGTTTTTCAACAGAAAAATCAAGTGCTTCATGCTTCTTGCATGATACCGATAAAACCGGAATACCGATGATTAAGGCAATTTTATAAATATTTTTCATCTTGATTAACATTTTATTTTTTAACCGGATTAAAGGTTTCCATGGTTACGCCGCGGTTACGCATCACGAGTGTATCAGTAGTGGCTACAGACATGTCCGTAAGGTCAATGTTGTAATTCAGATAAAGGGCATCCCGATCGGTATTTCCCCAGCTGTTCTTTTCTCCCCGCTTGATAAATTTACCATTTCCGCTGGCTGTAAACGTGTTATCGGCAGCAGATACTGTACAGTTGCCTGAATCATCGAAAGTAAGCAGCAATTTGCAGGTGATATTCCTGTTATCTTTATCTTTAAATACGGCATTAAACGTATTAGACTTTAAGGAAGTAGTTACCACCTGATTTACCTCATCGCTTTCAACAAATGTCATGTGTCTGCTAACGGTTTTATTTAAACTGGTATTGCCGTTTTTACCGGTAATTACATCTTTACCTCGGCGCAGGTAATAGCCATGCCAAGGGTTGATGTATTTAATGGCATATAAGGTATAGTTCTTGGCTTCCAAAATCTTATCAGCATTTTGCACTGAAGTCATCCGAAGCGGAATAACGTACGTATTTTTCAGCGCAAGCGGGTCGGCAAAAAATGCATCGGTAAGCTGTACCTGCACCCCACCGGTAATTTTACCTTTAGGTATGGTGATGGAACCACCCTGAATACTGTAGTAGTTTGCAGGCATGGCCACCACGTTTCCGGCGCCGCCAAAGGTAAGGTTGCTGGCCAAAGAATTATCTACGGCCACACCAATACTTACATCATTTTTAACTTCATACACGCCACCTGTGGTTGCCATGATTTCGCAACGGTGCTGGTTGTCAAGAGAAGTATCATATAAATCTTCACCAAGGGTAATGGTACGAACAGGGCTCTGGTAGGCAAAATATACAGTTTGGGTTCCGTAATCAGGAAATTCCCACTCCTGGTTTTTGCATGCTCCTAAA
Organism: Pedobacter suwonensis; assembly: GCF_900111825.1. Classification (GTDB taxonomy): domain Bacteria; phylum Bacteroidota; class Bacteroidia; order Sphingobacteriales; family Sphingobacteriaceae; genus Pedobacter; species Pedobacter suwonensis. The sequence goes on along the minus strand of NZ_FOJM01000004.1, from coordinate 234,145 downwards.
AACACGGCCATTGCCAGCAAAAATTGGATTTTCTTTTTCATTTTCTTTAAATTTTAATCCTGGTATTAAGAACTACCAGCCTGCGTTCTGGATAAGGTTATTATACTTTAAAATTTCGCTATACGGTACCGGTCCATAAATCATGTAAGGCTGATACACGCGGTTTTCTACATTAATCGGGGTAAATGTTGTTCCGGTAATGCTTGCTCCCTGGGCCACCTCGTTCAGGCTGGCATTCCACCTGCGCAGATCCCAGAAACGGAAGCCTTCAAAACACAGTTCCAGGCGGCGTTCGTTGCGGATCAGTTCTCTCATTTTAACCTGATCTGATTTGATCGATTCGAGGTAAGCATCGTTATTATTGGTACCTACACCTGCTCTCCTGCGGATAGCCTTAATTACATCATAAGCTGAATAAGCATTGGTGCCGCCATTTAAAGGACCCCAGGCTTCATTCGCAGCCTCAGCATAAGAAAGGTAAATTTCTGTATACCGGATCCGTGGGTTATAATGTTTCTGATTGGTGGTTGATGAAGGGTTCAGGTTCACATCCTGTCTGAGGAGTTTTCGCATGTAATATCCGGTACGGGTAGAAGTTTCTACTTTATTCAAAGCATCATTCGTAGGCCCGTTAAGCGTTGTATTAATAGCGCTACCAGCAGTTCCTGCTGTACCACCGTTCACCAGGATGTACAATTTCAACCTTGGATCACGGTTATCGTAAGGACTGGATGCCGAAAAACCGCTATTGGCGTCTGCTATCGGATAGCCGTTGGCCATTGGGAATGCATTCACCAGATTTTGTGTCGGATTGATCCGGCCGCTGCCAAAAAGTGTTGGAGGAAAGTTATTTCTTTCCAGGTCATTGCTATTGCCCACATCACTCCGCCATAAAATTTCAGAAGGGTTTACACCCGATGCCAATCCATCAATACCGGCATCTTTATCATACCATTTAATATCATTCGCAGTCAGGTTTACCAATCCACCCCTTAAATTGATTACAGCTGCAGCATCATTTGCTGCTTTTTCCCATTTGGCAAGCGTTGAAGGATTAAATGCCGGACTTGCAGCCAGCAACGAGGCTTTAGCGCGGATGGCTTTTGCTATACGTGCTGTTACACGTCCCCTGAAATAATAACCAAAAACCCGGTTATAGTTATCTTTTCCTACTCCCGAATATTTAGCAGGCACCTGTGCATCAGTGGCGATATCCTCAAAATCGGTAGGCAGCAGTTGCTCAGCCATATCCAGATCGCGATAAATTTGCTCCATAGTTGCATCAAATGTGGCTCTGGGTTTATTGAAATCGGCATCCTGGCCTTCTGGTTGCAATACAACAGGAACACCAAGTAATTGCCCGTTATTTCCTTTACCAGCATGCGCCTGCAGAAGGTAGTAATTAAACATGGCACGGAGTGCATAACCCTCTCCTTTCATACGATCGTTAAACATGCGGTTGATATTGGGTTCAACGGCCCATTTCACCTGGTCTGTTACCGAAAAAAACAGGTTAAGGTATTGTATAGCAGCACGCGAATTGGTCCACTGGGAAAGTGGATTGTTTATCGCCGTCCATTGCCCCGTAGCAATTTTCAGGTAAGCATTATTGCGGTCATTGCTTACGGCATCATCAGTCGCTACATCATTAAACGACCAGCTATTGGTGGGTATGCGGGCATAACCGTTCAGCAGTAAACCCTGTGCATAGGTTGCATTGTTGTAAGTGCTTTCCAGATCGAGATTGTTCTCGATTTCAGGTTTTAACATATCCTTGCAGCCAACAGAGAAAAGCAGTACTGCCAAACCGATCAGAAGTTGTATTTTTTTCATATCTATTTGTTATCAGGGTTAAAACAAAGCCTTTACACCGAGGTTATAAAACCGGGTTTGAGGTGAAGTATTGACATTGAGTTCCAGTATATCACGTTCCGGAGAAATGGTAAGCAGGTTCATACCACTGGCATAAATACCTAATTCCCTCACAAATCCGTTACGGAACAGGTTGGCCGGAAACTGGTAAGACAACTGCACTTTCGACAAATCAAAACGGTTCGTACTGTACAGCCAGAAGTCTGAAGAGCGGAAATTATTATCGCTGTTTGCTGTGGTTAACCGTGGATACGTCGCTGTAGCTTGCGTTTCAGGAGTCCAGCGGTCTCTAACCACTACGGAATATTTATCCTCGCCGTCTACCCAGAAATAACTACTGTTTTTCATGGCTTTGGCGCCATAACGGCCGGTACCCAATACAAACAGGGTTAAATTTTTCCATTTCGCAGTCAGGTTAACACCCAAAGTCATTGGTGCTCCCATCCATCCACCTTTACCCAGGTAAACTTCATCCCTCGTATCAATAATACCATCACCATTCTGGTCTTTGTACTTTAAATCTCCGGGTTTAACCTGGCCAAAAGACTGGGCAGGCGAAGCAGCGATATCAGCAGTGCTGGTAAAAAAGCCCATACTTTGCAGCCCCCAAAGCGCATCAAGTGGTTTTCCTGTACGGTTCAGGTAATCAAACTGGTAAGATTCAGCACGTTTGGTGGCTTTGGTATCGTAATAGGTACCGGTTACCCCCAGGGTCCAATCTATCTCGCCGGTTCTTTTATTCATCCTGATGCCAAAATCGAATCCTCTGCGCTGATCGTTATCGTAGTTTACAAACGGGATATCAGAATATACCGGAAATCCGGTAGTCAGGTAGGAAGGATAAAGTACACCTGGCTGTACTACATTGCCGCGCATTTGACTGAAAAATGCAGAAGCCGTAAAGTTGATCAGGTTTTTGTAGAACGATCCTTCCAGACCGATATTAATCTCTCTTCTCTGCGGAAACTTTAAATTAGGGTTATCTCCTCTTCGACGGTCAAAAGTATGTACCAATCCGCCATCACGCCAGCTGTACCAGGCCGCATCGTTATAGGTAAAGTAGCCCTGGTAAAGGTTATAGTTGTTGATGTCGAGGTCGGTATTCAGGATTCCTGCAGAAGCCGTAACCTTCAACTGATCAACGATTTCTGAATTTTTAAGAAACGCTTCTTCACTAAGACGCCATCCTAAAGATAATGTTGGCGAGAATGCGCCACGGTTAGCTATTGGCAATTTTGCCGAATATACATATGCACCGCTGAAATCGGCATAGTAACGATGATCATAGTTGTAACCCAACTGCAAACCCAGATTGGCGTTGTTGGTAGCATGATAAACCGAAGATTCGCTGATGTTAAAACCATAACCCAACAATGATCCGGTAACATTATGCTTTTGTTTAAAAGTACGTGCATAATTAAACTGACCTGAAAAAGAGATGGTTTGGCGATAGGCACTTCCGCTCACGTTCTGTACGCCCGATCTGGCATCAATACCATACTTTGTTAAACTCGAAATCTGGTCAATGCCTGCATAATTGTTCCATGTTGCTTCGTAAACCGAATAGGTATTATTATACGATTGATTAAAAGCACTTGAATAATCAACCGCTAGCATGGTTTTAAAGCTCAGTCCCTGCATCAGGCTGTTAAGGTCAAAATTTATCCCGGTATTAAACTGGAACTGGCGGGATACGTTACGGTTGTAACCTCCTGCATAAATACTGGCAAAAGTATTCGTCTGGTCCAGCTGGCTTCCGCCCAAAAGATAGCTACCATTGATGATATTATTGCTATTATTGGCCTGTGCCAGCGAAGCCACATCGCCAGGCTCGATCATACTGATGGGAATAAGCGGCGCAAAACGATACGGACGAACCGTAGCTGCGCTGCCCCAATAATCTGTATTTACACCTTTTCCGGTATAGAAACTGGCCGTAGCATCCACATTTAGGGAAATGATCTTATTCAGTTTTACATCAATATTTCCACGTACATTAAACCGGTTGGCACCACTGTTTTTTACGGCTTCACCAAAATTCAGCAGCGAACCAATCGACCAGTAACCGAGGTTGGTGTAATAACGCGTGCGGTTGTTTCCGCCCGAAATTTCTGCAGTAAGGTCGTTTCGTCCATAGCTGTTTCTCAGATAATCTGAAGAATAGTAATCTACATTCGGGTAGCGGTAAGGATTTGCCCCGGAGGCATAGTTGTATATGGTCTGCTGGGTATAAAGGTCTGGCAATCCGTCATTGCGGCGCGCTTCATTATATAAGGTCATATATTCTGCAGAACCCAGAAACTGTGGATAGCTTTTAGGAACATTTAAACCTGTATTGGCCCTTACATTTACTTTTTGTTCATAATTACCTCCTCTTTTAGTGGTAATGTACAATACGCCTTTAGCTGCACGGCTACCATACAATGCTACCGCATTAACACCTTTAAGTACGGTTACCTGGTCAATTTCCGTTGGCATAATATTGTTAATGTCTCTCGGAATTCCGTCTACCAATACGAGGTAGCCACCCATCCCCCAAATGTTACCGTTAAAACCCGGCAAAAGGGCATCAAGGCCTTCAAGGCTGGAGGTAGTATAGTTTTTTTCCAGCATTTGAGATAGATTTATGGCCGAAACATCACCTAAAAGGTCGCGTTTAGCCACTTTTCTGAATGCAACCTGTACAGAATCTACCTGAGGCATTACAAATATGGTATCTTGTGACTGGCGTTCTTCGCTTTTATTAACGGATTTATTATTTTTTCTGGCCTGCCTGTTGGTTTGCGCTGATCCTGCTGCCGGCAGTAAAAAGGCAACGGCAAGGCATAAGGCTGATATTATCTTGATCTGTTTCATTTCATTCGTTTGAATTAGTTTACGCCCTTACCAGCCTGGATTTTGTTTAAATTCCATATACATGTTTACATCGGCATTTTTGAGTGGCAGCCAATAATGTTTCTGACTAAACTTCCGCTCCAGAATAACCACTTCTTTCAGGTTAACAACCCGGTTAGCTGTAGGGTCGGTAGTGCTGAAAGTTCCGCTACGATCAAACTCAACCGATGTTTTCAACGTGTATGGTTTTTCAATCAATAGCAACCAGCGGCGCAGATCGTTAAAGCGGTGGCCCTCAAATGATAATTCTACGGCGCGTTCTCTTCGTACTTCACCCAAAAATCCATCTACCGAAGTCAGGAACTTAGCTGCCACATTAGCTACTCCGGCCCTGGTACGGATCACGTTGATGGCATCAACCGCTGTTTTGGAAAAACCAGGATCTTTACCTGTAGGCGAATTGTAGCCCATCAGCGCAGCCTCAGCATACATCAGGTAGATATCGGCCAAACGCATATAAGGAACATAAATGTGAAGGCTATTGCCATACGAATAACCATTATCATATTTGTTAGCCGTAATCGGAATAAATTTGCGCAAAACATAACCGGTTCTGCTTCCTGTACTTACATCGCGGTAACTTCCGCTGGTGTATAAATTGGCATACCTGTTTTTCTCATCACTGGCACCCATCGCACCTTGTACAAATTTTACACCGTCATAAACGATGTCATTATAAAACCTTGGATCTCTACCTTTCCATGGATATTCAGGATTGTAACCCGATTCACTGTCGGCCTTGGTAATATCCTGGATCGGCAAGCCGTTGGCCATACCGTAATAATCTACATAATTAGCCGTAGGCGTAAACTTAAGGTCGCCTTCTGAAATCACTACCGGTGTATATTGCTTACTGGTTCCCCAGTTGGAATTATTGGCACTGAAGAACGGACCACGGAATATAGCTTCGGTGCTTCCTGGTAAATCCCAGTTTTGCCCGCTGGTGTAAAAATTACGATAATAGTTTTTGAATTCTACCAGCGCATATTGCGTAGTACCGCTTTCGGTAAGGGTAAGCAGTTCGGCAAATGCAGCTGCTGCTTTTTTACAGTAGTCGGCATCGTAGGTCTTGCTACCGGTGGATTCGAAATTCATCAGCGGACTTCCTGCCCACAGGTAATTTTTACCCAGGTAACCCAAAGCCATGATTTTATTGATGCGCAATGCGTTTTTTCCCAGGCTACGTTTACCCGCTGTGGTATTGTCCCAGTTAACCGGTAAAATATCTGCAGCAGCCCTAAAATCTGCAGCAGCTTTGTCGGCACACGCTTTATAGCTTAGGCGTGGAAGGGTGAGTTTTGAATCGGTAGGCAAAACGGTATCTATATAAGGTAAGCCACCAAAATATTCCATCAGCCTGTGGTGAAACCAACCGCGGAAAAACAGCAGCTGCCCCTTGATCAGGTTTCTTTCCTCATCCGTAGCATCTGTCATCTTATCCATATTGGCCAGGCCCATGTTCACTTTACTGATCCCATACCAGGCCGCTTTCCAAAGGTCCTTGTTAAAACGATCGTTATTAGTGCTAAAATTATTATGGTTCATCCAACCTGAGCCCCAGCCATCAAACTCAGCTTGCCAGCCCCAGAAATTTCCATCGTCTATTTTATGGATAAAATGAAAGTTTCCGGCGGTTGAAGTAATCTCATCCTCTCCCCAATTCCAGGAGTTGGTCCAGTAGTTTGTGCTAAAATTTACAATACAGTTGTAGAGTTCTTCGGTATAGCCCTGAAAATTAACAAAATTCTTAAAAGCCTCTTTTTCCGAAATCACGGTTTCATCGGCTTTATCCAGGTATTTTTCACACGAAGAAAGGGATACTGTCGACCAGATAATGGTACAACATACTAAAGTTTTGATATATTTTTTCATGATTGTAGCATTAAAAAGTAATGTTAGCCCCAATGTTAAATCGCTTTACAGTTGGATAAGCACCTTGAGATGCCCAACCTGTTCCGGCAAAATTGGACTCCCGGTCATCAGGCATTTTGGTCCATACATACAGGTTATTTCCGTTTACATATACCCGCAGCGATTCCATGCCGATACGTTTGATGAAACTTTTACTTTTTTCGAAAGTGTAAGCCAATTCTGCATTTTTTAACCTGATGTAAGATCCGTCGTACATGTAGCGGTTACCGGAAGTATAGCCACTGGCCGTAGATAGCCACCGTGGTAGCGGTACATCGGCATTTGGGTTATCTTTGCTCCAGTAAGACCCCTCATTATATACCAAATGATTCTGGCCGGCTAAACTGCTAAATACCACCTGGCGGGTTACATTGTTTACGCCATAGAGCTGAACAAACAAACTGAAACCTTTCCAATCTACACCAAATGTAGCGTTGTAGGTATTTTGAGGGTTTGATGGAAAACCATAAGGAATATTATCTTTTGAATCGATAATACCATCACCGTTATAATCGATGATATAATAATTCCCCGGTAACTTTTGCCCGTCGTTATTGTCGTGGATAGTGCTGCCATAAAGTTCATCCCAGGTATTGTAATTTCCGGCACTCACGTAAGAATAACTCTGGCTGATTTGTTTATTGGCCCTTTTCTGATATTCGGGTAACAATTGGGCATCATCAGCTTCGATCACTTTATCTTTTGCATGGGTATAGTTCAGGTTGGCCCAAAGTCTCCAGTTCTGTCCCAATCTTTTGTTAAAGGCCAGTTCCAGCTCATAACCCTTGTTTTCTACAATACCGAGGTTGGCCACCGGTGCATCAACACCGAAATAAGAAGGGATGGCGCGGTTAGCACCGAGAATCAGGATGTCGGTACGGCGGTCGCGGAAAAAGTCAGCCTTTCCGGTAACCATACCTTTAAAGAAACTATAATCAATACCAAAATTGGTTTTCTTTACCTTTTCCCAATGTACATCAGGATTGCCAAGCGCTGATATTTTATACCAGGTGTACGGACTTAATTCAGAACCCTCGCCGGTTACGCCAAGTTTGGTCTGACCGCCGTACGCCCACTGTGTAAGATAAAGCCAGCGACCGCTTACATTATCATCACCAATGGCTCCGTACGAAGCACGCAATTTAAGCATATCAATGAACTTCAGCGGTTTCATAAATTTTTCCTCACTTAACATCCAGCCCAGTCCTCCTGATGAAAAGAATGCGAAACGGTTTTTCGTACTGAATTTCTCAGAACCATTGTACGCACCATTATATTCGATCATGTATTTATTGGCATAATTGTAGGTGGTACGGAAAACCCAGTCTTCGCGGTAGTTTGGAATCTCACTTCCTGTTGCTACTTCATTCCGGTTGAAAAGGCCCATAGCTGTAATGTTATGGTTGGTACCCAGTTTTACAGCATAATTGAGTTGGCCCTGGTAGAACAACCTGCGTTGGGTAGACCAATCCTGCACGGTACCTCCGCTTGTGGTCCAGTTGATCCCATTCTGAAAGTCGAAGCGGTTGGTTCCGTCAAATGCCTGCTCATAAGTAGTTAATCCGGTTTTTGGATCGATCCATTTGCTCTGAATACCATTGTACAAATCATTAATTCCCCTGTTTCCTTCTATAAAAGAATTATCCAGCGCAATGGTACCTTTGAAGTTTAAGCCCTTTACCAGCGATCCCAGGTCCTGGTCAAGTGTAAAATCGGTTGTAATCCTGCTTGTGGTGGTATAGCCTACCCCACTAACGGCCAGGTTTCGGGCAGAGTTTAAACCTTTTTGCACATTTGGTGCATAATAACCCCATGTACCATCCGAATATTGCGGCATAAATACATCAGGAGCGGTAGAATAAGCAGAAATCCAGTAAGAATAATCGCTGTTGGAATTGCCCCATGGACTTTTCTTCACCCCTCTGGAACCTGACAAATTCACTTTAAAAAGGGTGGATTTACTCAGTTGAAAATCGAGGTTACTTCTCACATTTAACCTGTTAAATCCGTAACCTGGCTCGTAACCACGATCGTTTTTAAAAGTGCGGAACAAATCTCCCTCATACAGGTAATCAGCATTGGCAAAATATTTCACTTTAGCGGTTCCGCCCGAAATGTTTAGGTTAACATTGTTGGACAGGGCATAATCTTTAAACAATACCTCGTCCCAGTTTACATTCGGATAGCGTTCTGATTCTGCTAAATTTGCAGGATAACGGTATTTATTAATCGTAGCCTGCGGCAGATAATCTGCCCAGCTTTCAGGCTTAAGGGAAAGTTCATTTTCTATAGCCTGGTTTTTTATGGTCAGGGCATCATAAGAATCATATTTCCCCGGTAAACGTGATGGAGATTTAATTACATTATTGATGGTACCCCTGATAGATGCCTGTCCTTCACGGCCACGTTTGGTGGTAATCAGGATTACGCCATTGGCTCCCCTTACCCCAAATACTGCTGTTGCAGAAGCGTCTTTCAACACCGATATGGTTTCTACAGAACCGATATCCACACTATTCATTGTCCGTTCAATACCATCTACCAGGATTAACGGACCGGTATTGTTCCATGTACTACGACCACGGATCAATATTTGAGGATCTTCCTCGCCGGGCATTCCTGTACTGGCAGTAGTGATCACCCCCGGCACATTACCGGTTAATGCAGCACCTATGCTCGATACCCCACCGGCACGTTCCAGTACCTTACCCGTAGTTTGCGCAATGGCGGCTACCACACTGGCTTTTTTCTGTGTACCGTAACCGATTACCACTACATCATTAAGGGCAGATTGATCTTCTGAAAGGACAATTTTGAGGTTGTTTTTCCCTTTTGTAGAAACTTCCTTAGTTACCATACCCACGTAACCAATTACCAGAATGGACTGATCGCCAGGTACATTAATCACAAACCGGCCATCGGTGTCCGTTTGGGTACGGATCTTTGTGCCTTTAACAGTAACTGTGGCACCTATTATTGGCGTTTGCTTATTATCGGAGATGGTTCCGGTCACCTTTGTCTGCTGTGCAAAAGTGATTTTAATCATCAGCATTAAGGTTAGCATTGTTAAACAACATCTTTTAAAGAGTTGTCTTTTCGGGCCCAGGTTATCCCCAGCAAAATGCAATAGTATAATTCTTTTCATTTTTCGAAATCATTTATTGAGCATGATGGGTAAAATTGATGACGTCTGTTTGATATGGCATTCCGGAACATTTTATTCCCGATAAGACGTTTCGAAAGGAAGTAGTTTTCCTAAATGGAATTTTAAGTAAATCTCTTAGCATTATTATTTGGTTAGGGTTTTTAAATAGGAAGAAAAGTTGATTTTAATTCTTTCTTCAATAATGATTAGCTTCACGATGTGGTAACGGTTACTCTTCAATTTAACTGATACGGATAGGCACGCTATCTTTTGAGCATGATTTTATCATTTGGCTATTAATTGTGTAATCAGTTAAGTGCATACCGAAGCCTTAAAAAAGTTACTATGTTGGTGGTTTCATCCAATTGCGTTTTAGCATACCTATTTTTGTAATCAGCATTTCCGGTCTGGGTAATCTAACTTCCGTTTGTATCTTGTGTGCAAATGCCACCTGGCATCTACCTCTCATCGTCGGTAATTTTTAACCAAAGCAATAGTGCATTTTAGCTTTGATGAATTTCAGGTCGACTTGTTATGGCTCAATACCTTCATGTAAATGAAAGTCATTTTTCAACTTATACAGCAAGCCATTGCTTAGCCATTACAGCGCTTGTTCTACCTATCGCTCAATGGAATTAAAAGTGTGTAAACCGAAGTTTTGGATTGGTATTGATTTGACATCGCCGGCAAATTTGTCCCTTTTTGCAGGGCCAGATTGCTTAAGCCTTCCTCATAGAAGTTGATCAGTTGATTAGTCATGGTTTATAAGTTTTATTTGGTTAATCCAAACATAGCCCAAAAACGAATTTAAAGGTTAGAAGATTTGTGCATAAATCAGATACAAATGTTCTATCAACTCAAATAGCTGAAATACAATCATTTAGATAAGTAAAAAACCGCTACTTATACTAATACTCGAAATATTATATTTGATAAAACGATTTTACCAGCGCAAAACAATCGATTGCATAATAGTAAATTTCAGCTAATTACCCGCATCAGGAGCATGATCATGCTTACGGTAAAGGTTCAAATATTCTGAAGGTTGCATACCAAATTTTGATTTAAAAGACTTGGCAAAATAGTTTGGTGTAGCAAAGCCTACCAGGTAAGCAATCTGCGAAATATTCAGGTCGCTTTTTATGAGTAAAGCCGCAGCTTTATCAAGCTTTACCGAGCGGATATACTCCACCGGCGAAAGCCCCGTTAATTCCAGCACTTTGTGGTAGAGCGAGCCACGGCTCATCCCTACATTTTTGCTTAAATCTTCTACAGATAATTGTGAATTATTGATGTTATCCTCAATGTACTTCAAGATATTCTTAAGTAACTTATCACCATGCGATTCAACCGAAATCTCCGCTGTTTCCATCTTGATCTGTTTGGTATAGGTATTTTTCAGGGTACGGTTAAGGAGCAAAAGGTTTTTGATTTTAATATTGAGGATATCAATATTAAAAGGCTTGGTGAGGTAATCGTTTGCGCCAATTTCGAGTCCCGTCAATTGTTCCTGTTCTCCTGTAAGCGCAGTTAACAGAATAACCGGAATATGTTTTGTTCTTTTATCTTCTTTTATCTTTTTACAAAGTTCAATACCCGACATATTTGGCATACTGATATCGCTTACGATAAGCTCAGGATGGTTTGCCAGTGTTTTTTGCCAGCCCTCCTTACCGTCGGCCGCTTCTACAATACGGTAATGCGCTTTCAAATTATCTTTCAGGTATTCCCGAAGGTCCTGATTATCCTCTACGAGCAGAATGGTGTGAATTTCTCCATCCGTTTCGCTCATGGCTTTAGCTGAAACTTCTTCTTCAGTCTGTATTGGGGTTTCGGGGCTGGAAAAATCAACGTTAAGTTTTTCGATATGGTCTAGCAGCGGTAAAGGCAGGGCAATCATAAATTGTGTGCCCTTTCCAACTTCGCTTTGCAAATCAATGGTCCCACCCTGAATTTTGACAAACTCTTTGATGATGGAAAGCCCGATTCCACTTCCCTGGTTCAGGATAGATACCTCGGTATCGGCCTGAAAAAATCGTTCGAATACTTTCTGCTGCTCTTCTTCGCTGATGCCAATGCCCGTATCGCTTACCGTGATCAGAACAGTCTCTTCCTGCCCGTTACGAGGTGTTCTTTTTAAATCAACGGTGATGGTACCACCTGATGGCGTAAACTTAAAGGCATTGGAAAGCAGGTTGAATAAAATACGTTCCAGCTTGTCATGGTCAAACTCCGTTGGATAGCTATCGAACTGGGTCTGGAAAGTAAGACTTATCGATTTCCGTTCGCTTAAATCGTTGAAAGATTCGATTACATCGGCAATAAAGGAAACCAGTTCACCCGGGGCATTATTGATCTTGAGTTCATTTTCTTCAATTTTACGAAAATCGAGGATTTGGTTCACCAGGTTGAGCAAGCGGCGGGCATTCCGTTTTACTATTTTAAGCGATGCGTTTTTGGTCTCATCGCCCTGTTGCGAAAGGAGTTTCTCGACCGGCCCCAGGATAAGCGAAAGTGGTGTACGGAACTCATGGCTCAGGTTGGTCAGGAATTTAATTTTTAGCGAATCCAGCTCATGCAATCGCTCGGCCTCTTTTCTATCCTGCAAAATCTGCTGTTCAATTTTTGTTTTTTCCTGCACCAGCGCGAACTTTCTCTCCAGGTTTTTGATGCCCCGGTGACGGATGTAAAGTAAAGTACCGGCAATAGCAACCAGGTAAAAAATATAAGCATAGATGGTTCTCCACCACGGTGGATGAACAATTATCTTTATCGAAGATTCGGTTGTATTCCAAACGCCATCATTGTTGCTTGCCCGTACATGGAAGATATATTCTCCCGGATCGAGATTGGTATAAGAAACCGTTTTAGCTGTACCGGCATCAATCCATTCCTTATTAAAACCTTCAAGCTTATAACTATAACGGTTTTGTTCCGGAGCCGTGTAGTTTACACTTACAAAGCTCAGTGAAAAATTCTGCTTATAATCCAGGTCGATTTTTTTGGCAACCGAAATATGGTCGGTTATGGGTCCGTCCTCGCTCGCCTCGATCACATTATTGGAAATTTTTAGCTCGGTAAAAAGTACAGCGGGAACATTTTTGTTTTTTCTGAATCCGGCCGGGTTGAAGTAATTCATCCCTTCTGCCCCACCAAAAAATATTTCACCGTCTTTACATTTTAAGGCTGCTCCCCTGATAAAGCTATTGTTTTGCACACCATTGTATATGCCGTAATTGCTAAATTTTTGTGTCTTTGGGTCGAAACGGCTGATCCCTTTGCTGGTACTCAACCAAATATTATGATTGTCGTCTTCAACAATGGCATCAATAACATCATTTGCCAAACCATTACGTTCGGTAAAATTGATGAACTTATTTGTCCTTTTATCCAATAGGTTTAAGCCGCCTCCAGCTGTACCGATCCAGATCCGCCCCTTTGAATCTTCCAGAAAGGCCTGAACAATATCGCCCTTAAGGCCTGAGTTAAGTTCGTTATAATGTTTAATACTGGTCTTATCAGCACTAATCATGGCTACACCAGAACCATGAGAGCCTACCCAAATGTTTGCAAAACGGTCTTCTTTAATAAAACGGATATAATTATTAAGTGGAAATTTGCGGTCTGTGGGCGACTGTACCTTATCAACATACCTAAAAACAACCTTATGGTTAGCATCCATCACATTAATTCCCCCTCCATTGGTGCCAACCCATATCAGCCCGTTTTTATCCTGGGTAATGCAAAATACATCATCAGAATTAAGACCGGAATCCGTATTGCTTTTCCGGTAAGAGGCCGCTTTGCTTAGCGTCGAATCCAGCACGATCAAACCATAGCCAAAAGTACCCAGATAGAGTTTCTTAGCTGAACTGACAAATAGCGACATCAGGGTTAAACGCGGCGGCAAACCCAACTTCTCTAAATTAACTTTGTGGAACAGACCAGTATTTCTGTTGAAAATACTCAGTCCGCCGCCCTCTGTAGCTACATATATCTCCGTAAGGTTTTTCGGTGCAAATGAAGTTACTACAGGTGCGTTTAACCCATATACATCGAACACATTGCTCTTAATGAGGTTAAAGAGGTTGAGGTTGCTATCAAATTTATTGATTCCCTCACGGTATAACCCTAACCAGTATATACCCTCTTTATCTATATACACATATTTTACACTGGTGCCCCTTAGGCTGTAGGGATTGCGGGGATTTGGCCGGTATACCCTCACTTTTTTGGTACGGAGATCAAAAACATTAAGGCCATCTTCGGTACCCAGCCATAACTGACCGTTTGGCGATACAGCAATACTTTGAACATTGTTATCACTTAGTGAATTGGGATCGCCAGGAACGTGTTGATAGTTTTCAAATCCCATACCATCCGATTTGAGCATACTTAAGCCTGAGGTAGTACCAACCCAGATATTGCCATCACCATCTTCGGCTAAAGACTTCACTATAGTTCCTGCCAGTTGTACAGGTTTATCTGCTGCAGATCCGATCCGGATAAAAGAAGCATTTTTCCGGTTAAAAAGAAATAATCCATCCTCTGTTCCTATCCACATCCGATGTTTGCTATCTTCCATCAGGATGTTGATTATGGTTGGCGGAAGTTTACCCAACTGGCCGGCTGCAATTGGGAATTTAGACACTTTTTTGGCATCCGGATCAAAAAGATCAAGTCCGGTAAAGGTGGCCACCCATATTTTACCCAAATAATCACTGGTAATATACCTGATCAGGCTGTGACTGAAACCTGTTGGGCCATTTGAAGCACGATAATTAATGAAAGAATTTTTTCTTCTATCAAAAAGGGCCAGTGAACCCCCACTGGTACCAAACCAAAGGTTTCCCCTGCGGTCTTCATGAATGGCCTTAACCTCATTAGCCTGAATACTTGTAGAATCGTTTGCCTGATATTTATAAGTGGTAAAGTTGGTACCGTCAAATTTATTTAATCCATCTTCTGTACCAAACCACATCAATCCGTACCGATCTTTAAAAATTACGGTTACATTGTTAGACGATAACCCGTTTTTAGAGGTCAGAGAGGTGAAACGCAATTCAGGCTGTTGCGTTTTAGGCTGTGCTATAATATCGCCCGCATTAAAAAGCAGGTAAACAAGTAGAATGAAGGATAGATAAGCAGAACCCCTGAGCATATTTAATGATTTTGCTGTATTAATAAAATTTCAACTTCAAAAGGTGTAGAAAAGCTAAACAATGCGCTAAAATCTAAGGAAGATTCAAAATTATCTGGATACATGATCTATTTGGCTTAGTGGCGGTAAGATAAAAAAACTAATTTAGTTCATTGCATCATTACCGCTTTCACAGTATTATTTTCTTTATTATCAGCTTAAAAAACTGATTATTTCCTGAAATCAACCACACTCCAATAGGCTTTTTTTCTTTGCAGGTTTTGATCAAAAAGCAAGGGATAGTTTTTTCTTCCGGGTACGGGGTATTGATCGAGCCATGTAGAACGATCAGAAAGATTCCAAAAAGTTACACTGCTGATTTCCTTTTTAAAACTTCTGAAAATAGAAAAAATCCGGGTGTATCGGTCAATTTGCTTTTTTTCGAGCGCTGCTGTGAAACGGTCTTGCTCATCTGGTTTCTTAGCCCTTAAGTTTTTCTCCCATGGATAGATGGACAGATCCAGTTCTGTGATCTGAATTTGCAGACCAAGAGATGCGTATAATTTTAATGATTCCCGTAATTCGGTATCATCAGGTTCAAAAACAGACCAATGCCCCTGCAGCCCTACCCCGTGAATAGGGACCTTGTTATCGACAAGTTTTTTCAGCATTTTATAAATCTTGGCTCTTTTTACAGGTCTCTCAGAATTATAGTCATTATAAAAAAGCAATGCATCAGGATCAGCCTCATGCGCATATTCGAAAGCCCTGGCAATAAACTCTTCTCCACAGATCTCATTCCATAAAGAAGGCCTCAAATATTGGTCATCTTCATCGCCGATCACTTCATTAACAACGTCCCATGCATATACCTTTCCCTTATAACGGCCCACCACGGTTTTAATATGATCTTTAAGCCTTTTGAGCAATAGGGCTTTATCTACCCGGCCTCCGGAACTGTTTTTAAAAATCCATGCCGGCACCTGCTCATGCCAGCATAAGGTATGCCCCCTTATTTTAAGTCGGTTATCATGTGCAAAATTAACCAGCGCATCGGCATCCGCCCAGTTATAAACATCTTCGCGCGGATGAATAGGTTGCATCTTCATGGCGTTCTCCGGCGTTATGCTATTGAATTCCTTTAAAAGCAATGCGCCCTGCTCCCCTTTAATGGTTTGGGGCGAAACCGCTACGCCAATGTTGAAGTAAGACTGATAATAATCTTTCAGGCCTTGATTACTTTTTTTAACTTTAGGGTAACTGCCGCAACTGGCAAAAACCGCGAAAACAGCAATAGTAAAAATGGCAATATGAAATTTAGTTGTACGCATTTATATTTGGTTGAATGGCAAGGTCGATTTTATCCTCATCAGGGTAGCGGAAAAATCCAGTAAATTTAGACCTAAGTAAATACACCGGCAGTCATATTTGTCAAAACAATAAGAACAGATGTTCAAAAAAGCATCAAATCGCTCAAAATTGGTTAAATTAATAACCCAATAAGCAGCGAGGCCATCATGTCATAAATTCATTACATGACATTTGTTTCCTTAAATTGACGATAAGAAGCTTGGTCAGCACAAAAAACCTGCGATTTTGCAACTTTATCGCTTACCTGATCAAATATGAGAAAACCGAAAATCTTCCCTTACCTGGCCGTTTTACTTTTGGTTACTGGCATCATGTTCAGTGCATATAAAAACAAGGAGTTTAACACCAAAGGATTAAAAGACTATTACCGAAAATATTTTCCCATAGGTGTGGCGGTTACCCCATGGGACCTTAGCGGTGATAAGCGGAATTTAATTCTTAACCAGTTCAACAGCATCACAGCTGAAAATGCAATGAAAATGGGCCCGATCCATCCTATGGAAAACACCTATAACTGGAAAATGGCAGATTCTATCGCATCGTTCGCCAGGATAAATGGACTGAAGCTGCGTGGGCATTGTTTGGTATGGCATAATCAAACCCCTCGCTGGTTATTTAAAAATGAAGATGGAAGTGTGGTATCCAAAGAAACTTTGTTAAAAAGAATTCAAACGCACATTAATACTGTTGTAAGCAGATATAAAAAAGATATATATGCCTGGGATGTGGTTAACGAGGTTATAGCAGATGATTCTGCCTATTTCCGCAAATCGCCGCTATACCAGATCGCAGGCGAGGATTTTGTAGAAATGGCTTTCAGGTATGCCCACCAGGCTGATCCCAATGCCCAGTTGTTTTACAACGACTATAACACAGAACAGCCATCTAAACGTGAGAAAATTTACAAAATGCTTAAAGGTTTGCTGGCTAAGGGTGTGCCAATCCATGGCGTTGGATTACAGGGCCATTGGTCTGTAAATAATCCAAGTCGTTCTGAACTGGAAAAATCCATCGCCCTATTTTCCTCATTAGGGCTTAAAATTCAGATTACAGAGCTGGATGTATCGGTTTATAGCGGCAATCAGGGCGGACGGTTAATCCAGGGCAATAAAAGTAGCAATACCGAACAGTTTACACCTGAAATGGAAGAAAAGCAGCGCCAGCAATATAAAATGATTTTTGAAGTGCTGCGTAAATATAAAGCTAACATCACGGGTGTAACTTTCTGGAATTTATCAGATCAATACAGCTGGCTGGACAACCGTGGCCGGAAAAATTTTCCGCTGTTATTTGATCAAAATCTGATGCCCAAAAAAGCATTTTATGAGGTGGTAAAATTTTAACTAACAGTCTTACCTTGAGTCGTTTGAACATATAAAAAAAATGACTTTTACAGTCATACTGAGGATATAAAATTTTAATTTAAAAACGCTTTACGTCTACATACAGGCACTATTAACCAGATCAATCTAAATCATCGAATCTTTTAATCTGCAATAACAAACAGATACAAAAAAATTCTTAGCAGTAAGCTTTTAGCAGCACAGTTATGAGAGAACACAACGACCTTAAAAAATTATTTCTTGCAATCTTGCTCTGCAGTTTCTGCGGTTTCGCCGGCGCCCAGGAGTATCCATTTCAAGACTACAAACTTCCTTTTGAAAAGCGGGTAGATGATCTGGTTTCAAGACTTAGCCTGGATGAAAAGGTTATGCAAATGCTTAACTCGGCACCGGCGATTCCCCGCTTTAAGATTCCGGCATACGACTGGTGGAACGAAACTTTACATGGAGTAGCCAGAACGCCTTTTAAAGTTACTGTTTTTCCTCAGGCCATTGCCATGGCTGCAACTTTTAATCCATCTGCACTTTATAAAATGGCCGATTATTCTGCTTTAGAAGGTAGGGCTATTTACAATAAAGCGTTAGCACTGGGAAGAACAAATGAACGTTATCTTGGCCTGACCTACTGGACTCCGAACATTAATATTTTCCGGGATCCGCGCTGGGGAAGAGGCCAGGAAACCTACGGTGAAGATCCTTACCTGACAGGCACGCTCGGCGACGCTTTTGTTAGAGGCCTGCAAGGTGATGATCCAAAATACCTTAAAGCTGCTGCTTGCGCCAAGCATTATGCGGTACACAGCGGTCCGGAACCACTTCGGCATGTTTTTAATACCACAGTAAGCGCTTTCGATTTATGGGACACCTACCTGCCCGCATTTGAAAAACTGGTTACACAATCTAAAGTTGCGGGTGTAATGTGCGCTTATAACGCCTTTCAAGGCCAGCCTTGTTGCGCCAATGATCTTTTAATGACCGATATTCTACGCAGAAAATGGAACTTTAAAGGTTATGTTACCTCTGATTGCTGGGCGATAGACGACTTTTATAAAAACCATAAAACCCATCCAAATGCAGCATCGGCGGCAGCCGACGCTGTTTTTCACGGAACGGATCTGGATTGCGGTACCGAGGCCTACAAGGCGTTGATCACTGCAGTAAAAACGGGCATCATTAAAGAAAAAGACATTGATGTTTCGGTGAAAAGACTATTTATGATCCGGTTCCGGTTGGGCATGTTTGACCCGCCTTCCATGGTTAAATATGCCAATACCCCTGCTACTGTGCTTGAAAATAGCGAGCATAAAGCACATGCCCTTAAAATGGCCCGCGAATCGATG
Organism: Pedobacter suwonensis; assembly: GCF_900111825.1. Lineage (GTDB taxonomy): Bacteria > Bacteroidota > Bacteroidia > Sphingobacteriales > Sphingobacteriaceae > Pedobacter > Pedobacter suwonensis. The sequence goes on along the minus strand of NZ_FOJM01000004.1, from coordinate 215,128 downwards.
GTGTTACTCCGGAATGAATCACATACCCTGCCATTAAAAAAGAACCTCAGAAAAATTGTTGTATTGGGCCCTAATGCTGATAATTCAATTTCAGTATTGGGTAATTATAACGGAATTCCTTCAAAAATTACCACAGTTTTAGCGGGCATCAGGGAAAAGGTTGGCCAGCAGACCAATGTAGTTTACCAGCAGGCCATTTCATTCACCAATGATACGTTATTAAGTTACCTTGATTTAGACAACGAATACAGAATAAACGGCGTTCAGGGATTTAAGTCAGAGTATTTTAACAACACTACGCTTGAAGGCGAACCAGTATTAACCCGTACAGAACCCAGAATTGAAAACAATTGGCAGGAAGGTGAAAAAATTGCCGATAAATTAACAGCCAACCATTTTTCTGCCAGATACAGTACCACATTTAAACCATCCGCCTCAGGTTCGATCACTTTTGAATTGAATGCTGATGACGGCTATCGTTTTATGATTAACGGTAAAAATGTAATTGATGCCTGGTCGAGGAACCGATGGGGCGCTAAAACCTATAAACTAGAGACCGTAAAAGACTCGGTTTACAATCTGGTTGTAGAATACTGGCAAGGAGAAGGAAGTGCAAACATCCGCTTTAAGGCTGGCACCTTTGTAAAAACCGATTTCAATGCGCTGACCAAAAGCCATGCAGATGCTGATGCCTTCGTATTTGTAGGCGGGATTTCTCCACAACTTGAAGGAGAGGAAATGAAAGTGGATTATCCTGGATTTAGCGGAGGGGACAGAACTTCTATCATGCTACCTGCCGTTCAAACGGCCTTAATGAAATCGCTTAAAGAGACTGGAAAACCAATTGTTTTCGTGATGATGACCGGTAGTGCCATCGCCATACCATGGGAAGCTGAAAACATTCCGGCTATTCTGAATGCGTGGTATGGTGGTCAGGCTACAGGCGAAGCCGTAGCGGATATTCTGTTTGGCGATTACAGCCCATCCGGGCGATTACCAGTTACCTTTTACGCAAGTGATCAGGACCTTGGTGATTTCAGCGATTACAGCATGAGCAACCGAACTTACCGTTATTTTAAAGGTAAACCACTCTATGGATTTGGCTATGGACTTAGCTATTCTTCTTTTTTATATGAAAAGTGTGTTGCTCCTGCGGTATTAAAAGCTGGAAAAGGCATGGAGATATCGGTTCAGGTTAGTAATAAAGGAAGTGTGAAGAGCGACGAAGTTGTTCAATTGTACCAGCTCAATAACCAAAAATCAATCAAATCAGCAGCTAAAGCTTTAAAAGGCTTCAAGCGAATCAGCCTTGAACCCGGAGAAAGTAAGCTGGTTAAATTCAGCTTAAAAGCCAATGATCTTGCTTATGTTGACCAGAATGGATCGAAACAATTTTACAAAGGCAGTATTACATTGGCAATCGGTGGTAGCCAACCAGATGAGTTAGCTGCCAACAGCGGAAATATCATCAAAAAAGTTATTCGAGTAAACTAATCTGTAACTAAGATAACTCATTAATTCTTGCAATAAACCATTAACAATCTACAACAATGATAATGAAACAAGCAAACCAAAAATACCCTAAACTCACGCTCCTATTTTGTCTATTATTCATGCTGGCTAAAAATTCTTATGCTGATGACCATATTGCCAGCCATCGTCACCTTGCAGACCCGGCCACGCTGGTTTATAACGGAAGGGTTTACCTGTATGCCTCAAACGATGATGACAATACCGATGATAAGGATAGTGGTTATAAAATGAAATCCATTGTTTGTATTTCCAGCAGTGATATGAAAAACTGGACCGACCATGGTGTGGTGTTTGAGGCGCCACGTGATGTAACCTGGGCCAGCAGAACCTGGGCGCCTTCAGTTATTGCAAGAAATGGTAAAATTTACCTGTATTTTGGTAATGGCGGCTCAGGAATTGGTGTAGCTACCTCCTCCTCTCCTATCGGACCATTTAAAGACCCATTGGGCAAAAAGTTAATTGATAATGAGACGCCTGGTGTACAGCCTGCAAAAAATATGTGGTTATTCGATCCGATGGCCTTTTTAGATGATGACGGACAGGCCTATTTATATTTCGGAGGCAATGGCGAAGACAATATGCGCGTAATTAAATTAAATGAAGATATGATCAGCGTGAATGGGCGCGCAACTTCATTTCATGTGCCTGCTTTTTTCGAAGCTTCATGGATGCACAAGCGAAACGGCAATTACTATTTTTCGTATTCCTCTAATCCTAAGGCAGAAATGAGGATTGATTATATGATGAGTACAAATCCGACCACCGGATTTGTTTACAAAGGTGTTATTGGCGCACAACCACCCAACAATAACAATAATAATCACCACGGCATATTTGAATTTAAAGGAAAATGGTACCATGCTTATCATAACAGAGTTGTGGCTATTAAAAAAGGTATTCCTCCGGTTTACAAAAGGAATCTGGCAATTGAAGAGTTAAATTATAAGCCGGACGGTTCGATTGTTCAGATTAATTATACTGTAAATGGCGTAACGCAAATTGGCGCAGTAAATCCTTACCAACGTAACGAAGCCGAAACCCTGCAGGATCAGGAGGGGATCATGACTAAAAATACGGCTGATGGCGGAATGCAGATTTCGGGCATGAAAAATAATAACTGGATCAAAGTTCAAGGTGTAGACTTTGGCAAAAAAGGTCCAAAGCTATTTAGCGCCCAAATCAGCGGCCTCTCACCGGGTATAAGCCTTGAGGTGCGCGCAGGCAGTTTAGATGGAAAACAGATTGCAAAACTGGTTTCGACCGGAAAACAGGCAGCTGGTTTACAACTGCATACCGGAAAAGCAGAACTTATCAAGGGGAAACAAGATCTGTATCTGGTAGTATCTGGGGTTGATTCGGCTAACGGAATTGATATAGACTGGTGGCGTTTTCAACAGCGTTAAACATTCCGGCATTTATCTCAATAAAAGAAAAAGATTCGGCCTGAGCAGCTGAAAATTAGATCAAATATATCATAGCATAATTGTAAAAGGAAAAATGGCATATATTAAAAGGATCATTATCGTTGCATTGCTGATGCTAAACCAGGCCACAGTATTAAAAGCGGAAGATGGCCACGCCCTATGGCTTAGAAACCATTCTGCTATAAAAGTTAATATTTCAAGCACAGTACGCTCCGCTACTGTAGATCTTGCCATAGCTGAACTCAGAAATGGCTGGTTGGGTAAGGAAAATATGACCATTAAACTTAATTTAACTAAAAATCCGTCGATCAAGCGTGATGGATTTCAATTGGAAGAAACAGCAATTAACGCCCGCACAGAACTGGGTTTATTATATGGCACCTACGAATTATTAAGGCGCCAATACCTTAACCTGCCGCAACGCAACGTCATTTCAAATCCATCCTACTCCAGAAGAATCCTGAACCATTGGGATAACCTGGATGGCAGCATTGAAAGAGGTTATGCCGGAAGTTCGATATTTTGGGGCAATACGGCGAATGGATTAAATATTACAAATCAGGACCGAGAAAAATGGAAAGCTTATGCCAGGGCAAATGCATCAATTGGCATTAACGGTGCGGTTTTAAACAATGTAAATGCTTCTGCAAAAATCCTGTCTCCGGCTTACCTGGAAAAGGTAAAAGCCATTGCAGAAAGTTTGCGTCCTTACGGAATAAAAACCTATTTATCTGTTAATTTTTCATCACCGGTGCTTATTGGCAAATTAAAGAAGGCAGATCCATTGGATCCTTTGGTTAAACAATGGTGGAAAGATAAAGCAGCAGAAATCTATAAACTCATTCCTGATTTTGGAGGATTTCTGGTTAAAGCCAACAGTGAGGGGCAACCTGGTCCGCAGGATTACGGAAGAACCCACGTGGATGGTGCGAATATGCTGGCCGACGCCCTGGCTCCTTTTAACGGAATCGTGATGTGGCGCGCCTTTGTTTACAACCCATCACCAGAAGACAGGACCAAACAGGCTTATAAAGAATTTTTACCGCTGGACGGAGCCTTTAAGAAAAATGTAATTTTGCAGGTAAAAAACGGACCGCTTGATTTTCAGCCCAGAGAACCCTTTAGCCCATTATTTGGCGCCATGTCGGACACGCCGGTGATGCCTGAATTCCAAATCACCCAGGAGTATCTGGGCGCTTCCAGGCAACTCGTTTTCCTCTCTACCTTATGGGAAGAATGTTTAAATAGCGACACTTACAAAAACGGAAAGGGCAGTACAGTAGCCGCCTGCACCGATGGCTCATTAAGCAAAACAGATTTTACCGCCATTGCTGGTGTGGCCAATATTGGCAACGATGTAAACTGGACCGGACATACTTTTGCCCAGGCAAACTGGTATGCTTTCGGACGCCTGGCCTGGAACAACAAACTCGAAAGCAAAACAATTGCTGAGGAATGGCTAAAACAGACTTTTCTGGATGATAAAGAAAAGAAAACCGACGCCAACTTCATTAAAACCATCCAGGAAATCATGCTTGACAGCAGAGAAGCAGCCGTTGATTATATGATGCCATTGGGTTTACACCATATTTTTGCGGAAGGTCATCATTATGGACCGGCACCTTGGTTTTCCAATGATAAAATCCGCCCCGACTGGACCTCTGTTTATTACCATAAGGCAGATACAGCAGGAATAGGTTTTGACAGGACCAGAAGCGGAAGTGATGCGGTTGATCAGTATCATGAGCCATTAAGCTCAACCTTTAATAGCCTTTCCAGCTGTCCGGAAATTTACCTGCTGTGGTTTCATCATGTACCCTGGTCTTACCGTTTAAAAAACGGCAGGGATTTGTGGACGGAACTATGCATCCGTTATGACCATGGCGTTCAACAGGTGAGGTCTTTTCAGAAAAACTGGGACAAAATAAAGGGATCGATAGATAGCGAACGTTTTGCAGAGGTGCAATCTAAACTCCGAACACAGAGCAGAGATGCCCAAATCTGGAAAGATGCCTGTTTACTTTATTTCCAGCAGTTTAGCAGAAGAGAAATTCCATTTGAAATTGAACGCCCGGTCCACGATCTTCAGTCGCTGAAGGAGCTGACCAAAAGCCGGGATTATGAGTAGGAATACAATGTTGAATCATGTCCCTAAAGATTTATTTCACACTTCGAGTTCGTCCTTTCGAGCGAAGTGCAACGTAGTCGAGAAATCTATTTCAATAGATCTCTCCACTTCGCGTTGCTTCAGTCGAGATGACGACTTTACTAATGGATTCTACCAATGAAAGTGCAACACAATCAATAACCCGAGTTTCAGCGAAGCTAAATCCATTCAGTAATTCCTCCAAGATATCGTCACCCTGAACTAGTTTCAGGGTCTTTAGCAAGTAAAGATCTCTTCCCGCCTGTACGGGCGGGCATTTTACTGCGTTTCAGTCGAGATGACGATTATTTCATTGTTATTAGAAGTGCAATTAATATACCCATAATCTTTACCTCCTTCGCGTCAAAAACTTTGCGAACTTTGCGGTAAAACAGAGATTTTTTATTTTTTATAAATCGTATAGGTTTTCCCAATAGCTGTTTTAATATCATACAATTGAGTTTCAGGCAAATCAATAGTTACAGCTGGCGCCAGCTTGGAAATTACCGGTTTTGGTGTCTTGTTAACGAAGAAAAAAGGATTTTCATTGTCACCAGTGGCCTTTTTAGCTTTGAGTTTGGATAAATTTAATTCATTAGGTACCCTGATCCTTAAATTTCCGCCTAAGTGCGATTTAATCACCAATTTGGTAACCATACCGTTCACCCATTCCAGTTCAACAATCTCAAATCCACCTTTCGCTCTTAAGCCGTTAACATGTCCGCTTGGTTTCCATACATCGGGCAGTGCAGGTAAAAGTTGAATGGCGCCGTTATCTGATTGCATCAGCATTTCTGCAATACCCGAAGTACAACCAAAATTACCATCAATCTGAAAAGGCGGGTGCGCATCAAAAAGATTATTGTAAGTACCACCGCTTGCACGGTTTCCTCCCACAGGTGTTAACTGGCTCTGAATAAGCTGGTAGGCATGGTTTCCATCCAGCAGCCTTGCCCACCAGTTCACTTTCCATCCCATGCTCCAGCCAGTAGAAACGTCGCCCCGTTGCAAGAGTGTTTTCCGGGCCGCTGCATACAAATCCGGTGTTAGGTATGGCGATATCTGAGCAGATGGGAATAAGCCATATAAATGAGATACATGCCGGTGATGATCATTTGGATCGTCGATATCATCAATCCATTCCTGCAACTGCCCATATTGTCCAACCTGCATTGGCGGGAGCTGGCTGCGCATCTTTTTCAACGTATCAACCAGGGCCTTATCTTCACCCAGAATCTCTCCCGCACGGATTACCGAACTAAAAACATCATATACAATTTGATTACTCATGGTTGTTCCGGCATCGAGCGAAGAGCCCTGATGCGCAGGAGGGGCATTTTCAGGAGACATATCCGGATTAATGACTAAAAACCCTCTTTTAGGGTCTTTAACCAGGAAATCAACATAAAACATAGCTGCCCCTTTTAAAGTTGGATAGGCTGATTTGAGAAATGACTGATCGCCACTGTAAAGATAGTGTTCCCAAAGGTGCTGACTCGCCCAACCACCACCATGAGTCCATGCGCCCCAGAATGCGCCATCAACAGCACCAGTTGTTCTCCAGATATCTGTATTGTGATGCGCCATCCATCCCCTCGCTCCGTACATATCATGGGCAGTCTGCTTTCCGGTTTCGCCCAGTTCCTGAACCATTTTTAAGAAAGGCTCATGCAACTCGGCCAGATTGGTTTTCTCTGCAGGCCAATAGTTCATTTCTGCATTAATATTGATCGTATACTTACTGTCCCATGGTGGATATAGTTTATTATTCCAGATGCCTTGCAGATTAGCAGGCTGTCCGCCCGGCTGAGAGCTCGAAATGAGCAGGTAGCGTCCATATTGAAAATAAAGAGCTGCAAACTGCGGATCATTAACCGAATTGAAGTTCTTCAGCCTGATATCAGTAGGTATATGTTCAAAATCACTTTTCCCTAACGATAAATCTACCCGATCAAAATATTTGTGATATTGTAATTGATGCGCTTTTAAAACAGCCTCAAATTTTTTAGGCAACGCGCGGTTTAGCATTTCCCTGGCCTTTAACTTTTCATCCCAGCTAATATCTTTGTAATTGATAAAGTTGGTGGCAATAGCCAAATAAATGGTTACCGCATTGGCATTTTCTACCACAATTGTACGCCCGGTACTGGAGATTTTACCGCCAATATGCTTAAATGCCGCGATCCCATCAAAGCGGACAAGCCCCGGTACGCCCTCATGAGAGGTAGCAGTTCCTGTAATTTCAATTTGCCCTGGCACCTGTGTATTCATTTTAGCACTGGGCTGCAGAGACGATAAGGAAGCCGTAAAGCTTAATGCACCCGGTTCACTCGAGCGAAGTTCAACCGCAATAACACCATCGGCCAGCGAGGCCAGCACACGCCGGGTGTAAACAACATCTTTTACCTGGTAAGTGGTGGTGCTCACCGCATTACTGATGTCTAATTCACGGTAAAAGTTGGTATAGGTTTCATGACCAGCAAAATCCAGGTGTAAATCTGCAACAGGTTGAAAAATCTGTCCCTGAGATTTTTTGCTGATGATCACCTTATTGGCAAGCAGTTCTGCCTGTTTTTGTTTGCCGTCAAAAATAAGCGCTCTAATGCGGGGCAATGAATCTAATGCCAAAGGATTATCATTTCTGTTGGGACTACCGCTCCAAAGGCTATGTTCATTTAGCTGAATAATTTCATTAACTACATTTCCATAAACCATTGCGCCAAGCCTGCCGTTACCCACAGGTAATGCATTTTCCCAAGTTTGGCCAGCCGGGCTATTATACCATATTTTTAACTTTGGTTTTTGCTGGGCAAGGCTTGATAAAACAACATTGGTGAACAGCAGCAGGGTTACAATTTTTTTCATGGAGCAGAATAATCAGTCGTTAAGGATTTAGGCTATACTTCTGAAAGGCAGCCTGATCAACAGGTTTAAATAACAACTGACTAAACAGGTAAAGATCATTTTTCCATACTTTGAAATCATGCACGCCCGGTTCAACATAATAAATATGAGGTACATTTTTTTCTACCAGGTATTCGTGGGTACGTTGAGAGAAATTAAGTAATCTATCGTTATCCCCGCAGGAGATCCAAAGCAACTTAAGCATGGTTTTAGCTTTGGCCGGATCTGGCAATAATTCAGCAGGCACTTTGGTATTTGGCGCAGAAGAAAAGCCGCCAACCCAGGCAAAAGTATCTAAATTACCCAATCCAAAATTTAAGGATTGACCACCGCCCATAGACAATCCGGCAAGCGCTCTGTGTTCCCTGTCTTTAAAAACAGGATAATTTTTTTCTACATATGGAATCAGATCCTGTAACAGATCCTTTTCAAAGGTTGCAAAAGCAGCAACTTTATCCGGAGCCATAATATTTCCGGTAGCACGGTCATCTTGCATCGCCCTTCCGTTCGGCATCACCACCAGCATCGGTGCAAGCTTTCCCGCAGCATACAGGTTATCAAAAATTACCTGAGGTTTACCGCCGTTCAGCCATTCCTTTTCATCGCCACCAATACCGTGGAGCAGATATAAAACAGGGTATTTTTTGGTTTTCAGGTAACCTGGCGGGAAATAAATAGTAGCTTTTCTGTTTGTCCCAACAGTTTTTGATGCATACTGGATCGTATCTATTTTACCATGTGGGATGTTTTCCTGATTAACATCGAAATCTGCAGGCGCCGCAGGAATCTGCTTTTGTGCGAAAACTGCAACCTGAATAAAAATAAGTGTGGCGAAGATGGAGATTAATCGTTTCATTTGAATTGGTTAGCGGTGATTGGCAGCAATAATTGATAGCCTGCCTGAAATTAATTATTAATACAAACTTAAGCGCATCGCACATCAGGGTAATGGAACCATTGATTATTTTGAGTGCAAAAATGTTCAAAAATGCCTTTAAGCAGAACAAATCATCATTTATTTAAAAATCTTTAATGAACTTCGGTTTAGAGATACTTCTCGGAAAAAGGTATCTTACCGGAAGCATCTCGTAATTAACAGACTTTAAACATCAACTAAGCTAAGAAAAAATTAGCATGGTTAAGCTTTTTAGCAATCGATTGCAGAAAAAAATCCAAATGGTTGCGGGCATAACATTTTACAGGACCAAACCTAAAAACCAAATATGAAAAACAACCTTAAAGAGCGGCGATGTATTACTGCTCAGCGTAAAAAGCAGACAGGAAATCCGATGATCTGCAATCATAAAATCTTTGAAAACAATACCGTGATGCTATGAAAATGATCCAAACCATGCGCTGGTATGGCCCTGATGATATTGTTACGCTTGCCGATATCCTGCAGGCAGGCTGCACTGGAGTAGTAACGGCTTTACATCATATCGCCGTTGGAGAAATCTGGACTGAAAAGGAAATAATGGCCCGGAAATCACTCATAGAATCTTCTGGTCTGGTTTGGGAAGTGGTAGAAAGTTTACCGGTACATGAAGACATAAAAAAGAGACAGGGCGAATATCAGCAGTGGATTGAAAATTATAAAATCAGTCTGAAAAATCTGGCCAGCTGCGGCATTAAAGTAATTACCTACAATTTCATGCCGGTGTTAGACTGGATGCGTACCGATTTAAAATTTAAAACCAGTACCGGCGCACTCGCCTTACGATTTGAGAAAACAGCGTTCATTGCGTTTGACCTTTATTTGCTAAACCGACCGGGTGCAAGTGCTGACTATACGGCGCAGGAACTGGAAGATGCCAAAAATTTCTTTATTAAACTCAATGCAAAAGAACAAAGCACTTTAATGAGCAACTGTTTGCAGGGCCTGCCGGGAAGTAAAGATCATTTTACCAAAGATCAGGTATTGAATTTATTAGAAGGATATCAAAACATTTCTGCAGAAATACTCAGCAATAATTTAATCAGTTTTTTAAAGGAAATTACGCCAACGGCGGATCAAAATGGATTACAACTCGCTATTCATCCGGATGATCCTCCCTACCCGATTTTGGGTCTGCCCAGAATTATGAGCACAGAAGAACATGCGCACAAAATATTACAGGCAGTACCTGCACCTTCCAATGGAATCTGTTTTTGTAGCGGGTCTTTCGGTGCCAGGCCGGATAATGATTTAAAAGGGATGATTGAACGTTTGGGCAACAAAATCTATTTTCTACATCTGCGCAGCGTTCAGCGAGAGGATAACGGCAACTTTTATGAAGCCAACCACCTGGAAGGAAATGCAGAGATGAGCATTTTGGTCAGGGCTATCCTAAAACTCATGTCCGAAGAAAACCGTGCGATCCCTATGCGCCCCGATCACGGGCACCAGATGCTCGATGATTTAGATAAAAATCCTTACCCTGGCTACTCTGCTATAGGAAGACTTAAAGGCCTTGCCGAACTACGCGGACTCGAACTGGGCATCAGCGAAACTTTAAATAGAGAGAATATACTTCACTAGATAATCGCAAAAATCCTATTTTAAAATTAACATCAAAAATCCGAGCATATTTCCTCAATAACCAAATACAATTATGAAAAAAATCCTTTATCTATTTTTATTATGCTTTACCACACAAGCATTTGCCCAAATAAAATTTACCAACCCCATTCTTGCCGGTTTTTATCCGGATCCAAGTATCACTAAAGTGGGATCTGATTATTACCTGGTTAATTCTACCTTTTCCTATTTTCCGGGCATTCCTGTTTTTCACAGCAAGGATTTAAAAAACTGGAAACAGATTGGAAATGTGATTGAGCGAAATTCGCAGATGACTTTTCTGGGCGACGGAACCTCACGCGGTCTGTTCGCGCCGTCTATCAATTACCATAACGGAACCTTTTATATGACTTGTACCAATATAGATAAGGGCGGAAATTTTGTGATGACGGCTAAAAATCCCGCAGGTCCATGGAGCGATCCGGTATGGCTTCGTGATGTACGCGGAATAGATCCATCTTTATTTTTTGATCAGGATAAGGCCTATATTGTTTACAACAGTGATGCTCCTGACAACAAACCCCTTTATAGCGGCCACCGTACCATCCGCACCTATGAATTTGATCCTGCAACACTCAAAGTTAAAGGGGAAGAGCATTTGCTCGTAAATGGTGGTGTGGATATTTCTAAAAAACCGGTTTGGATTGAAGGGCCACACATTTTTAAACGCGGTGATTGGTATTATATCTGCGCTGCTGAAGGTGGCACGAGTGTAAACCATTCGCAGGTTATCCTTAGAAGTCGCTCTGCTACCGGCCCATATGTACCTTATGAAAAAAATCCCATTCTCACGCAACGGGATTTAGACCCCAACCGTGCAAATCCGATTACCTCAACCGGCCATGCCGAACTGGTTGAAGGACCTGATGGAAAAACTTACGCCATTTTTCTTGCCGTGCGTCCATATGAAGGGAATTTTTACAACACCGGAAGAGAAACTTTCATCGCGCCGGTTAAATGGACGGATGGATGGCCGGTAATCAATCCCGATTTCAAAGAAGTACAATATCAATATGAGGCGAATTTTAAAGAAGTTAAACAAAAGGGAACGCCACCACAAAGTGGTAATTTTTCTTATCGCACCACATTTGATAAAGTTTTAGATCCATCCCTGTTATTTTTAAGAAAAAACGACAGTTCATGGTACAAACTGGACAAGAAAAATGGGCTAACGATGAAACTTAAGCCAGAAACCTGCATGGAAAAAGGAAATCCAGCTTTTTTAGGCAAAAGGCAGCAACACATGTTCTGTTCAGCCAGTACATCACTACATTTTTTACCGAGATCTGAAAATGAAAAAGCAGGATTTATGATCTTTCAGGGGGAGTTTAATTTTTACTTCATGTGTAAATCCATTAAAGAAAATAGAGACGTCATTCAGCTTTTTAAAGGCGATCAGGCTACAAAACAAATGGTGTTAATTACGGAATTGCCTTTGCCTGAGTCATCAGCCAATCTACAGCTCGCGATTGAAGCTAAAGGCGGCTTGTACGATTTCAAATATCGTCATGGAAATAGCGACTGGCTGATTCTGAAAAAAGACGTTGATGGCAAATATTTAAGTACGCAGGCTGCTGGTGGATTTATCGGGTCTCTTTTCGCACTCTATGCTACCTCATCTGGTCAGCCAAGTGATAATACGGCCAGCTTTAAATGGATTGATTATAGCGGAAATGATAAAATTTATAATTCTAAATAACTTAAACTCACGATAGTGAGTAAACGAGCGTTGATAATAATGAATTTTGCACAAAAAACGATAAAATCGTTGAGCTACCTACGCACTCGTTAAAAACGAGCGCGGGCTTTGAAATAACAATCTATAGATTTTCGTAAAAAATTCGTCATTGCGAGGAGGAACGACGAAGCAATCTTATTATTGAATAGATTGCTTCGCCTTTCGTCACCCTGAATTCATTTTAGGGTCTTTATGCAAAAATTGATCTTGTGCAGGAATTTCAGAGTGTGCGGTCAGTTTGAAAAATCTTCGCGTAACTACGATCATTCTTCCCGTTCGTCACCCTGAACTTATTTCAGGGTCTTTTATGCAAAAATTGATCTTGTGCAGGAATTTCAGAATATGCGGTCAGTTTTAAAGATCTTCGCGTAACTACGTTCATTCTTACCGTTCGTCACCCTGAACTTGTTTCAGGGTCTTTTATACAAAGATAGGTCTTCATACCAAAGATTTCGAAAAAGACGACTCGCTACTAAAAAGCCTTTGCACAATTACGCCTCTTTAGTGTTTGATGTAAAGATAGAATTGTCAATCCTGAGGATAGGGAGTATTTTAATTAAATAATTATCGAGTTTAGGTTAACAGATAAATAGGGCAGATAATATCCCTCAGGGAATCGTCATTCCCAACTTGATTGGGAATCTTAAAACACTTGCTTGAAGATTTCCACCTGCGCGGGAATGACGAATGTATTGATGGATTTAGTATCTGAATTGCCGCCGGTATTAACCCTTATTTGGTTTTATCAGCTCAATCGTGCCATCTTCAAGATGCTTCAGCTCGGTTACTTTCACATTTCTTAAATGTGTTTTTCCGGAAAGCTGGGTATCATGATAAAAAATATACCACTTACCTTTAATTTCAACAATGGAGTGATGAGTAGTCCAGCCCTCTACAGGCGTCATAAAAGTGCCCTGGTATTTAAAAGGTCCCCAGGGGCTATCTGAAATGGCTGATGCCAGGTAATGGGTATCGCCTGTTGAATAGGTAAAATAATATTTACCATTATACTTATGCATCCAGGCACCTTCAAAAAACCTGCGATCGTGATCCTTTGTCAGAAGTGGTTTACCTTGCTGATCTAAAATAACCACATCTTTCACTTTACCGTCAAAAGCCATCATATCCTTACTTAGTTTCGCAACTTTTGCGGTTAAGGCAGGTTCGTTTTCTTTTTGAGAATCGGTTTTAGAACCATTCGGATCATATTTCCCATCTTTCCAGCGCTGAAGCTGTCCACCCCAGATCCCACCGAAATACATGTAGCTGCTGCCATCGGTATCGGTAAACACCGCCGGGTCAATACTAAAACTGCCTTCAATCGGTTCTTTAGCTGCTTTAAAAGGCCCGGCCGGATTTTTAGAGGTGGCCACCCCGATCCTGAAAACATCATTTTTATCCTTAACAGGAAAATAAAGATAATACGTACCATTTTTATAGGCTGCATCTGGCGCCCATAATTGCCTTCCTGCCCATGGAATATCACTTACAGATAGTGCAGTATCATGAATGGTAACCTTGCCACCAATGCTGTCCATACTCAGAATCCGATAATCTTTCATATCAAAATGATCGCCATTGTCATTTTCTTTTACGCCTGATTCGATATCATGCGACGGATAGATATAAATTTTACCGTTAAATACGTGTGCAGAAGGATCTGCAGTATAAATTTCTCTCACCAATGGCTCAGAAAGATATTGTTTCTTCTCTGTTTTTGAGGTTTCTTTTTCCTCAGCATCTTTCTTTTTTTCCTGGCAGGAACTCCCTAAGGCAACCATCAGGGCAATGGCCAATGCAGATTGGCTCTTAAATTTTAGATTCATTTTTATTCATTTTAGGTTAATAAGATTCCTGAAAATTTCATTCAAATCAGGATACAATCATTTACTTCGTTTTAAAATCCTATGGAATTACCTCCATCAACAAGCAAAACAACATTAGTTACATAAGAAGAACTGTCTGTGATACGGCTTCCATTTACCTGAATTATTTTAATTGCTAATTATTTATCGCTCTCTTGATCATAAACTTTATGGATGAATAGTGACAGATCATTTTTTGACATGCTTATTTGATCTTTAATATTTATTTGGTTAAAATTTTGCCCCTGTTTTCAGATAAAATACATTTAAAAACTAAAGGTGAGGCAAAAGATAAAACTATGCTAAAAGAAGATTTTAGTATAGAAACTTTGAATAATATGTTAGCAGAAATGTTGATTTAATAAAAAAAAATCTACCTGACAATTACATATTATCATCTGCCAACAATATAAACCTATATTGAGGAAATGAAGCTGGTTGGCAACCAGCAATAGAATAATTCGGATCGATTTTAATCATATGAGCGTTTTTTATGACGAAAAATGCTACTGCTAATCTGTGGCATTTAATACTTTAGCGAGAGGTATAAATGATGAATGAGTATGAAAAAATTAACCGCAGACAGACTAAAACAGGCCATAAGCTATTTAAAAAAACTGAGCTTAAGATTAGGAGTTATTGTGTTACTTGCATTAACGTTTTGCAATAGTGAAAAATCCTATGGTCAGGATCAGAAATTATATGTTTTTCTGAGCTTTGGTCAATCCAATATGGAAGGTAATGCGCCTTTCGAGCCTCAGGATACAACAGTAAACAATAGATTCAGGGTGCTACAGGCGGTTGACTGTCCGGAATCAGGCCGTAAAAAAGACAATTGGTATACGGCTAAACCACCTTTGTGCCGATGCAAAACCGGCTTAACACCGATGGACTATTTTGGCAGAACGCTTTTAGATTCACTTCCTAAAGATGTGCGGATCGGCGTGATCAATGTAGCAGTTGGTGGTTGCAAAATTGAGTTATTTGATAAAGATTCTTATCAAACCTATACCGCTACCGCACCAGATTGGATGAAGTCGGCCTTAAACGCCTACGGCGGAAATCCATACGGTCGTTTGGTAGAATTAGCCAAAATTGCACAACAATCAGGCGTAATAAAGGGCATTATGATGCACCAGGGCGAATCTAATACCGGAGATCAGGAGTGGCCAAAAAAAGTGAAGGCGGTTTATGAACACCTCATCAAGGACTTAAATTTAAATCCGTCAACCACACCCCTTCTTGCCGGTGAAGTGGTTAACGCAGATCAGGGAGGAACATGCGCATCAATGAATAAAATTATTGCAACCTTGCCAACCATAATTCCCAATGCACACATCATCTCATCAGCTGGCTGTACCGCAGCTGCTGATCACCTCCATTTCAATGCACAGGGCTATCGGATGCTTGGCGAACGTTATGCAAAAACAATGCTGTCCCTGTTAAAATAACATCAGAATAATGCAGAAAAAAATATTTGGAATAGCGCTGTTAACCTGTATATTATCAGCGCTGTACAGCTTCGCCCAAAACCCGATCATTCAGACTTATTATACCGCCGATCCGGCGCCAATGGTACACAATGGTACCGTTTACCTATACACTTCTCACGATGAAGATGTTACCGTAAAAAACTTTTTTACGATGAACGATTGGCGGTGTTATTCTTCAAAGGATATGGTTAACTGGACTGATCACGGTGCTATTTTATCCTACAAAGATTTTAGCTGGTCGCGCGGTGATGCATGGGCGGGTCAGTGTATCTTCAGAAACGGAAAATTTTACTATTACTTACCTGTAAACCAAAAAAATGGCGGCAATGCAATTGGCGTTGCGGTCTCCGACAGTCCGACATCGGGCTTTAAAGATGCCATTGGTAAACCATTACTTACAGGATTTGGGTATATTGATCCTACTGTTTTTATTGATGATGACGGACAGGCTTATTTATATTGGGGCAATCCAGAATTGTATTACGTAAAACTGAATAAGGACATGATCTCTTATGATGAAAAAGTTGGAATCGTAAAAGTGCCGCTAACCAAACAAGGCTTTAGTGTGAGGAAAAAAGATGCAGACAAGAGACCATCAGAATACGAAGAAGGACCATGGTTTTTTAAACGAAAAAGCAAATATTACCTGCTTTATCCGGCTGGTGGCGTACCAGAACATCTGGCTTATTCTACCAGCGATGGGCCTACCGGGCCCTGGTTGTATGGAGATACGATTATGAAAGTGATTGAAGATCGTGGTGCATTCACCAATCACCCCGGATACATCGATTTTAAAGGTCAGTCTTATTTGTTTTATCATGACGGGTCTTTACCGGGTGGTGGTGGTTTCAAACGTTCCGTTTGCATTGAACCGTTTAGTTTTAATGCCGATGGTTCGATTCCAAGAATTAACCGCACCAGATCAGGCGTATTGAAAAGCGCTGCAAATCTGGATCCTTTTAAACGTGTTGAAGCCGAAACCATTGCATGGTCTGAAGGTATAAAAACGTTCAAAGATAGCTTAACAGGTAATATTTATGTATCCAACATTGATAATGGGGATTACATCAAAATCCGCAGTGTAGATTTTGGCAAAGGTGCAAGTAAGTTTGAAGCTACTGTTGCTGCACAATCTTCAAAAGGGAATATAGAATTAAGGGCAGACAGTTTAAATGGAAAACTGTTGGGTAACCTGGAGGTAAAATCAACCAACAGCGCTCACGATTGGAAAGCCCAGCTTTGTAAAATCAATCAGATCGCTGGTGTACACGATCTGTATCTGGTATTTAAGGGCGAAGGTAGCAACCTCTTTAATTTTGACTCCTGGCGTTTGATCCGTTGATAGATAAGTGTTTTTATCGTCTGCAGTTCACCAATATCAAAAGCAGCTGTAACCTGCTTACAAATAAGGTTTTTAATAAATTGCTAACCTTTAATTGGGGTACATCATATCTGTATCTGGTAAAATAGATTTTGAAAAAACAATAAACGTTATCATAACATTTAAAATTTTTTCCTAATTTTCGGTTTTCAAATACTGATCCGATCAATCTAAACCAAATAAACTTATCCTGTTGTGATGAATATCCCCAAATCTTTAACCACGAATTATTGTAAAGGCATCTTATTAGCAATGGCGTTAGTTGCCCTCCACATTTTATCTTTCGCCCAGGACATGAACGTGACCAGCCCGGATCAAAAATTAATGGTTAAGCTTTATTTAAATGAGGGTAAACTTTATTATAATGTAACATTACAGGGAAAAGAAATGATTGAGCGGTCTCCTTTGGGACTTCGTGGAAGCCAGATGGATTTGTCAACAGGGCTAAAATTGACCGGTCAGCAATTACGAAAAATAGATGAGCGGTACAGTGAACCCAAAATTAAGATCAGCAGTGTAAACTACCAGGCAAACGAGCTCACCTGCAAGTTTGAAAATGCTTCAAAAAACCAGCTTGAAGTGGTATTCCGGGTGAGCAATAACGACATTGCCTTCAGGTATCAGGTTCCGCAAACCGGTGAGCCCGCAACCTTTGTTATTGAAGAAGAATTGAGCGGATATAAATTTCCTGCAAATACCACTACATTTTTAACCCCGCAAGCTACCCCGATGATTGGCTGGATGAAAAGTAAGCCCAGCTACGAGGAAGAATACAATCCTGATCAGGCCATGGGGATCCCCTCAAAATATGGTGTAGGTTATACTTTTCCTGCGCTTTTCCATCTGGGGAACGATGGCTGGGTACTGCTTTCTGAAACAGGGGTTAATTCGCTATACTGTGGATCAAAGCTGAGTGAAGGAACTAAAGATGGCCATTACAAAATTGCTTTTCCGGAGAAGGGTGAGAATAATGGCATTGGTAGTGCAAACCCAACCATATCCTTACCAGGGAATACCCCTTGGCGTACCATTACCATAGGGCGTACACTCAAACCCATTGTTGAAACGACTGTGCCATTCGATGTTGTAGAGCCACAATATCCGGCATCAAAAAATTATACCTTTGGCCGGTCTACCTGGAGCTGGCTGTTATGGCAAGATGAAAGCATCAATTTCGAAGACCAGAAAAAATTCATCGATCTTTCTTCAGCTATGGGTTATGAATTGGTACTGATCGATAACTGGTGGGACAGCCGGATCGGACGAAAAAAAATAGAGGAACTGGTTACGTATGGCAAAGAGAAAAATGTTGGTATTGCCTTATGGTATAATTCTAATGGATTTTGGAACGATGCGCCGCAAACTCCTAAGTATAAAATGAATACGGCCCCTGCAAGAAAACAGGAAATGGCCTGGATGCAAAAAATCGGCATAAAAGGGATCAAAGTAGATTTTTTTGGTGGCGACAAACAGGAAACCATGAAACTTTATGAAGATATTTTAGCTGACGCCAATACTTTTGGCTTAACGGTGATTTTCCATGGCTGTACAATACCTCGAGGTTGGGAAAAAATGTATCCCAACTATGCGGGCAGTGAGGCCGTACTGGCATCAGAGAATCTGATATTTGGGCAACATGCCAATGATAAGGAAGCCTTCAATGCCAGTCTTCATCCCTTTATCCGCAATGCGGTAGGTGCAATGGATTTTGGTCCGGTTCTTTTAAATAAACGCCATAACAGAAAAAACGACGGGGGAACCATTAGAAAAACAACAGAAACTTTCCAGGTGGCCACTGCTATCCTTTTTCAGAATCCTGTACAAAATTTTGGCATTACGCCTAATAACCTTAGCGATGCTGCGCCTCATATCATCGACTTTATGAAAAAAGTGCCTACCACCTGGGACAATACGGTCTTTATTGACGGATATCCCGGGAAATATTGCGTATTGGCACGCCGCCATGGCGATACCTGGTATATTGCAGCGATAAACGCTGAAACGACTGAGAAAACGATAGACATTTCGCTCCCGATGTTATCGGGTACTGAAGCGACTTTGTACAATGATGCTGAGGACCGTTCGCCTCAGATAAAACAGGTGAAATTAAATAATTCAAAAAAACTGAAAGTAAAACTGTTACCGGGCGGGGCAAATGTAATCGTGGCAAAATAAGATAGTTCCACAGGAGGGGATGGTTATGAAATTGGGACTGAGGGTATTATTAACGCTTTTTTTATACAGCACTGCACTGGTGGCGCAAACCAATCAGGCTAAGTTTTTATCGCTTCAGGAAGGATTGTCGAGCGAGCAGGTAATAGATGTTGTACATGATAAGTATGGATTTATCTGGATTGCAACTGAATTGGGCCTTAACCGTTTTGCCAGCAATTCTTTTAAACAGTTTTATAAATCAGAAAAGGCAGACGGCTCTTCGGTAAACAGTAATGAAATCAATACCTTATTATATGATAACGATCAGGTTTTTATAGGTACACGCGCAAACGGCTTAAATGTTTATGATTTAAAAACCAATCGTTTTTCATATTACGTTCATGACGATAAAAATCCACAATCGCTAGCCACTAACGATATTACCGATATTATTAAATCGCAGAGTGGCCACCTCTGGTTGGCCACCTATCACCAGGGCGTACAACGTTTCAACACCTCAACCAAAACATTTAAGCGTTTTAACAAAAAGAACCTTCCTAACCTGCCGGAAAACAGTACCTGGACACTCATTGAAGACAAAGACGGAACGCTTTACATTGGCCATGTAAATAAAGGAATTTCTATTCTGAACCCCAAAAACCGTAGCGTAACGGTTATCAATGTGAGTAATAGCAAGGGTTTGCTACCAGACAATGAGGTTAAATCGCTGTTTTGTGATCCATTTAACAACATCTGGATCGGAACCAGAAAAGGCCTGGCCATCTTTGACCCGAAAACAAAAAGCCTGAAAAAAATAAATCTCTTTTCAAAAAGCATTAATGGAAAGGAGCCATTTATCTACTCCATTAAAGCTATTAACGGCTCCATATGGCTCGGCACCGAGTCATCACAGCTATTTATGCTCAATCCCGAATACCTGGCTGATGGCACAATTTCGCAGATAAAAAACATAAGCTCTGCTAATTTAAACCGTGGCAAAACCTCATCGGTCCAAAGCATTGATCAAGACCAGTTTGGCAATGTGTGGATGGGGATTTACGGTGGTGGTATTGCCTTTACAAGCCATATTAAACCCTTTTTCTCTATCCTTTCCACACAGGCATTATTTCCCGGACAAGGAAAACCGGCAACCGTCATCAGCATTTTAAACGACCGCGATAATAGCATATGGCTGGGTACTGTTGGCGATGGGGTATTACATGTTCAACCTAATGGAAAGGTAAATAAAATTAACACGGGCAACAGCGCGATAGGTGACGATTTTCTTCTGTCGGGGTTACAGGACAGAGACAACAATAAATGGTTCGGTCTTCAAAATGGTGGGGTATCGTTTTTTAATGCACGCACACAGGCCTGGAAAAAGGTAGAAACCGGCGAAAAAATGTCGTCTGTTAGAGCAATCGTTGAAGATAAAGCAGGCAACATCGCTTTCGCTGCCCAGGAAGGGGTATTTATCCGTTCCAAAACCGGGGCATTCAGCAAATTAACCACCCATAGCCCTGCACTCGGAGACTATGCGCCACGTACCATAGCAGAAGACCAAAATGGCAACAGATGGATAGGCACCTACGGTCAGGGTATTTATATTTTTAACTCTACCGGAAAGCTAATAAAAAAAATAATAAAAGGACAGGGAATCAACAGCAATACCATCAACCATTTATTTGCTGATCGTCAGCACAACATCTGGATTGCGACCAACGAAGGTTTAAGCCTCCAGCCGGCCACAAAAAAAACAGGTGAGCTGGAAACCATTGTTCCGCCGGGTGGTAAAGCCTGGTTAACCATCAATGCTATTGCTGAAGACAAAAGTGGAAACATTTGGTGCTCTACACGTCAGGGCTTGTTGCGCTACCTGATCAAACAGAAAAAATTTTTCAGATACGATCAGGCTTTCGGAATACCCCTTGGCGGTTTTACCATCAATAGTGTCGGTACTGATGCGCAGGGTTCTCTGTTTTTCGGGATGCCATCGGGAGCTGTATATTTTAATCCCCTGCAGGTTCCTCTGGTATTACCTAAATCGCCCGTCAGGATTAGCAGTTTTGTGGTATTCAATGCTGGAGAAACAAATACACAAAGTGAAAAACAACCCGGCATTGCTGAAAAAATAGAACTTGAACATCAGGAAAACAGTTTTCGCGTAGAGCTTGCGGTAATGGATTATGCACTGAACGACATGGTGGAGTTTAGTTATCAGCTTCATGGACTGGATGATAAATGGGTTTTCCTGGGCGATAAAAAAAATGTTGATTTCAGAAATATCCCTCACGGCAACTATGAGCTTCGTATCCGTACCCGCCAGAAGAATGAAAACTGGTCTGATAGTGCTCAGCAAATGCGCATTGAAATTTCTCCTCCTTTTTACCTGAGTACATTTGCCTGGTTTTGTTATGTATTGGTGTTTGCCGGAATTATTGTTACACTGATCTTTTTTCACATCAGGAAAGTATATGCAGAGGCAGAACTCCGCGTAAAAAAACTCCAAATGGTGCAGCATGAAAAACTAAACCTGGAGCGAATGAATTTTTACACCAATATTACCCATGAACTTCGCACTCCGCTCACGCTCATACTGGGGCCTTTGGAAGACCTCTTACAAGAAGAAAAACTTGCGTCTAAATATAAAAATGGCATATTGATGGTGCAAAAGAATGCCAACAGGCTTTTCTCGCTTGTGAATCAGTTACTCGAATTTCGTAAGGTAGAATCGCAGTACAAACCCCTGGTTTTGGGCGAAGATTATCTGGGTGAACTGGTAAAACAAATTGTACAGAAATATGCTGACGCTAATACCAATACCGACCTGCAGATTAGCTGTACAATTGAACAACCAGACATTAAAACCACCTTTGATGGCGAAATTGTTCAATTAATTTTAGATAACCTGTTATCAAATTCCTGCAAACATACCGCTGAAGGAAAAATAGAGGTTCATCTTACCTACGAGCAAGACAACTTAACTACTTCTGCCCTGATTTGTGTTAAAGATACCGGATGTGGAATCGAGGCAGAACATCTTAATAAAATCTTTGAACGGTATTATCAGGTATCGAAAACAGTTAGCCATGGAACTGGTATTGGCCTGGCACTTGTAAAAGAACTGGTAGCCATACACCAGGGAAAAATTTCAGTAAAAAGCCAGCCGGGTAAAGGGAGTGAATTCTGCGTACGGTTGTTAACCAATGCGGTACCTGCTACACCACAAAATAATCTCCACATTTCTTCATCTAATCCCGTAGAAACCGCTAACGATTTACGTGCAGTTGTGCTTCTTATAGAAGATGAAAAAGATTTGAGGGAGTATCTAGCTACCGTGCTATCAGTAAATTATGAAGTAATTACTGCCGCCAACGGTTTGGAAGGATTTGAACTGGCTAAAAACCGCATTCCAGATTTAGTGGTAAGCGATGTAATGATGCCCGATATGGATGGTTTTACCATGCTCAAAAAGCTGAAAGAACTGCGCGAAACCAGCCACATTCCCAGCATATTCTTAACGGCAAAAGATACCAATACTGATAAAGAAATGGGATATGTTCTTGGTGTTGACTCATACCTCACCAAACCCATAAGTCCAAAGCTTCTCAACAGCCGCATCGAAAACCTGCTGCTAAAGCGAAAAACCTTATATACCGCAATGTTAAATCAGCTTTCTGGCGATAGAGGTGACACGAAAGTTAATCCACCGGAAAACAACCCCGAGCTATGGCAGGAGAATGCTCTTGTACAGGAATTTGTAATGCTGGTGGAAGCATGTATCCAGGACGAGGTACTTGACGCAGCTACCCTTGCCGACAAAATGAACATGAGCCAATCTACACTGTACAGAAAATTAAAGGGGCTTACAGGCAAAAACATCAACCAGCTGGTACGTAAAATCAGGATACAAAAAGCAGCCAGACTTCTCCGTTCAGGGCAGTATAATATCACAGAAGTTTCTTTAATGGTAGGTATAAACAGTGCTATTTATTTTCGTCAGTGCTTTAAGGAAGAATTCGGCGAGCTCCCGTCCGAATATCAGAAAAAAGCAGCCCTGAAAACCAAAATAGCACCATTTTGACGAAAATACAAATCAAAATTGACGGTTTTGTATACTGCCCCACCTGTTTGAAACCTGTAGGTTTGGAACCAACTATTTATAGATCCAGCAACAGGTGAGTTCACCGACTCATTTTTCAATGAAGCTAACCAGGCAGATTTGAGGGGTACTACCTAAACGGGTATTCCATCATATGACTATGGTGTTTACGCACCAGGCCAGGTTTTAACCCATCGGTAGTGTGGATCTATAACACTGGGCAAAAACACTTTTAAACAAAACCAAATATAACATGAGAATCCTGAAAATTTTCTTCTTATGCCTTGTGGTATGGGGAATCCCCTATTACTCATTTGCGCAACGCAAGATTTCCGGACAAGTACTGAGTGAACTCAATGATCCGCTGGTAGGCGTAACCATTGTAGTTGAAGGTACTTTACCCAAAGAAATCACCACTACCGACGCCCAGGGACGTTTTACGCTCACCACGAGCAAAGGCGCATTTCTGGTTACTTACATCGGTTACAAAAACCAAACCATTGCCATTGGCGATAAAACGCAATTCACAATCAAAATGGAACCCGATAATCAGGGATTGGAAGATGTGGTGGTAGTAGGTTACGGTAAACAATCTAAACGAAACATTACAGGTGCGGTAAGTAACCTGAAAGCCGAAGATGTGGTACGTACTTCTTCTACCAGTACAGCAGGTGCATTAGCGGGTAAAGTACAGGGGGTTTCTGTACGCGCTAAAGATGCCCGTCCGGGACGTGGAGCCAGTATCGAAATCCGTAACATGGGGAACCCTTTATTTGTAATTGATGGGGTAGCTTATGGCGGTCAAACCGGAACCGACTGGGTGGGTACACAAAATGCATCAGGTGCTGATATTTTTAACTCACTGAACCTGGAAGATATTGAAAGTATATCTATTCTTAAAGATGCAGCTGCAGCAGTTTATGGTTTCAGAGCTTCAAAAGGGGTAGTTTTAATTACAACCAAAAAAGGTTCAAAAGACGAAAAGGTAAAAATTAATGTTAATGGTTATCTGGGCTGGCAAAACCTTACCCGTTTCCCTGAAATGGCAAACGCGGCACAATACACACGGGGTTTGGTAGAAGCAGCACAAAATGAAGGCCGCGACCCAAGCTCGGTATATACCCGAACAGAACTTGCCAAATGGCAGGCAGGTACTGAACCCGGTTATAAAAGTTATGATTATGCCGACATGGTGATCCGCAAGGATATTCCCCAGCAGTACATCAATGCCAACATTACCGGTGGCGGAAAAAACTCAAACTACTTCCTCTCGGTTGGTAACCTGAAACAGGATGCCATGATTAAGGATTTCAATTATAAACGCACCAACCTACAGGCCAACCTGGAAGCAACGGTACTTGAAGGACTTACCGTTGGCACCCAGATTTCTGCCCGTCAGGAAAAAACACAGGATGTGGGGTTACCGGGTGGAGACGGTTATTTTTCTTCCATTCTGGCCATTTTCAAAAACAGGCCAACCGTTGGGCCATATGCCAATGATAATCCTTTATATCCGAATCAAACCAACGAGTTTGCCTATAATCCTGCAATCTTTAGCCGGGACATTGCTGGTTATAAAGACAACAGCTTTATGAGTGGTAATATTAATTTAACCGCCTCGTATAAAACAAAGTTTGGCCTCTCAGCAAAAGGTCTCGTTTCTTATAATTATACCAATAATAAGTTTGATGGATTTCAGTATACCTACGATGTTTACCGTTATGACAATGGCAACTACGTCCGCAGTAACGGAACCAATTCAAGATGGCGCTATAAAACCGACCGTGTAGCGGTAGCGAGGTCGGCACAATTCCAGTTAGATTATACCAAACAAATCGGAGACCATAATTTCTCGGTAATGGGCGGTTATGAGCGTTCAGACTGGGACAGGACACTGACCACAATAGGCTCAAACCCTACCAATAACTATATTCCGCTGGTAAATACCATTTCCGAATTGAGTGGTATAGGCGATGAATGGCTTTACGAAGCAAGAGCAGGTTTCATTGGTCGTTTCAATTATAATTACAAAGGGAAATATTTACTGGAAATATTAGGCCGTTATGATGGTTCTTACCTGTATTATTCGGGTAAAGAATGGGGACTTTTCCCAGGCGGGAGTTTAGGATGGCGGATCTCTGATGAGCCATTTTTCAAGCCATTAAAAGGGGTCGTAAATGATATGAAACTTCGTGTCTCTGTTGGTCAAACCGGATTGGAAGAAGGCGTAGGCATGCATGGTTACTTATCAGGTTATAACTGGAATTCAGGAAATGCTGTATTAAACGGAGCATATTATCCGGGCATTCAACCTAAGGGGCTTCCTGTACGCAACCTTTCATGGGTAAAAAATACCAACTATAACGTAGGTATTGATGTTGGGATGTTTGATAATAAATTAACCCTTACAGCCGATGCGTTTAAAATTATTCGCACGGGCTATCCGGGTACAAAATACGACGTACTCCTACCATCTGAAATCGGTTATACGTTACCGAATGAGAACTTAAACAGCAATGGTTACTACGGAGCAGAAGGTATTATTACTTATGCCAGTAAAGTTGGCGAATTGAACTACACAGTGAGCGGAAACTTTACCTTTTCAAGATATAAAGTACTTGATTCATATAAGCCACGTTTTAGCAATTCGTATAACGAATATACCAATTCATCTGAAAACCGTTGGGGCGGCATTTGGTGGGGCTACGAGGTTGTAGGCCGTTTCCAGTCTGAAGAAGAAATCCGTAATTACCCGATTAACAACGATGGCAACAATAACAGAAATCAATTACCGGGAGATTTCATCTACAAAGATGTAAATGGCGATGGCGTGATCAATGACCTTGATCAGCGTCCGATTGGTTATCCTACCGGTTGGGCACCAATGATGTCTTTCGGAGGTCGCATTGGTTTATCATATAAAGGTATCGATCTGAACATTGATTTAGCCGGTGGTGCCATGCAGTCATGGAATCAGGACTATGAATTGAGAAATGCCTTTCATGGTGGTGGAAACTCACCTGCTTATCTACTGGAAGACAGGTGGCACAGGGCTGATCCTTACGACCCGACAAGTGCCTGGATTCCGGGCTATTACCCGGCAATCCGTAATGGTAATTCGGGGCCAAACAGCAGAAATAACAGTTTCTGGCTTAAAAATGTAAGATACTTACGTGTAAGAAATATGGAACTGGCTTATACCCTGCCTAAAACAATTGCCGACAAAATCAAAGCGCAAAAAATCCGCTTTTATGTAAACGGATCGAATATGATTTCTTTCGATAACGTAAAAGATTTCCAGATCGATCCGGAGATTGAAGCAGCAGCAGCAGTAGTGTATCCGCAGCAAAGGGTTTTTCTGGCAGGATTTAACATAACATTTTAAACAAAGGTAAATTCATATCAGGCTGCATCAGGCTGATCAATACCTTTAAAAATTGATTAAGATGAAAAAAATTTATATAGCGATTGCATTGTTGACGGGTTTAACCATGAACAGCTGCAAACACGATGACTGGTTTTACCGCGAATCTAAAACCACCATTACCGATGAACAATTGTGGAACGATCCAAATCTGATCACTTCACTTTTGGCAAATTACTATAACCGCCTGCCTTCTTTACATGGTGTTTTTAATACGGGCGGAATGACCGAGCTGGACGATGCCATGTGGTCGGGAACGCGCGATCAGAACGGCAAAAATGACTTTCAATATGGCAACGATTATGGTCGTTACTGGGATTATGGATTGATCAGGGACCTTAACCTTTCCATTGAAAACATCACTGCTCAGGGCGCAAAACTTACACCCGCTCAAAAAAGCCTCTATATAGGCGAAATGCGTTTTATGCGTGCCTTCGTTTACTTCGAAATGGTAAAACGCATGGGTGGCGTACCATTAGTAACAAAACAACTCATCTACGATTTTAGTGGCGACCCCAGTCCGCTACAGGTTCCGAGAGCAAAGGAATCAGAAGTTTACGATTTCATTTATAAAGAACTGGAAGAAATTAAAGCTGACCTGTCAGGCAATAACGGTATACCCACACGTGCCAATAAGTATACAGCTTTAGCATTGGAAAGCAGGGCTATGCTTTATGCCGCTTCCATCGCTAAATACAATAGTTTAATGGCGGCTCCAATCAGCACCACTGGTGGCGAGGTGGGTATCCCAGCTTCAATGGCTACAGATTATTACAACAAATCGCTTGCAGCTTCGAAAGAAGTAATCGCTGGTCCGTATGCATTATACAATACCAATCCTGATAAAGGGGCGAACTTCTATGATATGCTGAACAAAAAACCTGTGAGTGAAGTCATCTTTGCAAAAGATTTTGCCCTTGGCACCAAGGTACATCGTTTTACTTATGATAACATCATAAAAAGCATGACGGAGGACAACGAAGCTTCATCAGCAATTTCACCTTCCTTAAGCCTGGTAGAGAGCTTCGATTATTTAGACGGAACAAAAGGTACTTTAAAAGATAAGGATGCCAGTGGCAATTACATTGCTTATGCTAACCCTGCTGATATTTTTGCCAACAAGGATGGTCGTTTATATGGAACTGTTATTTATCCCGGAACAACATTCAAAAACAATGCAGTAAGAATACAAGCCGGAGTAGCCGTATGGAATAACGGTAGTTATCAGTTAACTACCTCATCAGTACTCGGTGGAAATTACACGGATAATCAGGTTTGGACAGGTTTTGATGGACCTAAAGATGATGCCGTAGATGTAAGCAATACGGGTTTCTACATCCGTAAAATGGTGAGTGACGCCGCTGCGGCCAGTACACGTGGTACATCGGCTGTAAACTGGTGGCCTTGGTTCCGCCTTGGCGAAATCTACCTGAATGCTGCCGAAGCCGCTTTTGAGTTAGGACGTCCGGAAGCTTTAGGATATGTTAATACAATTCGTGCACGTGCCGGCTTTCCGGCAAATAGTTTAAGTGCCCTTACAAATGATATCATCCGAAATGAGCGCCGTATTGAGCTGGCTTTTGAAGATCACCGTTATTTCGACCTGAAAAGATGGCGCATTGCACACATCGTATGGGATGGTTCAGAAACCGACCCCAATGCAGTAGTAATGGGTTTATATTCTTACCGCGTAGTCAGACCTGGACATCCGGATAATGGCAAATACATTTACGCACGCGTTCGCCCAACCCGCTTCCGCCGTGCCAGGTTCTTCCGTATGGCGAACTATTACTCTTCAATTGATCAAACGGTATTGAACAATAACCCTAAAATTGTTCGCAATCCATTCCATTAATTATTCAGATGATGAAATTTAGATTTTTAACAATCATAACAGCAGCCAGTATCTTTCTGGCCGGCTGCAGCGAATACGACAATTTCGACGCTCCGGAATTAACCTTATCCGGAAAAGTGGTTTATCAGGGAAAAGCAGTGAGTGTTCGTAACAATGGCCCCCAGTTAGAATTATGGCAGAATGGTTATCCGCTCAAATCACCTATTTATGTGTACATGAATCAGGATGGTAGTTTTTCCTCAAAATTATTTGCCGGCCAGTACAAATTGGTACGTCGTGCTGATGCGCCCTGGTTGCAACAGGCCACTGACACGATCAGGGTAAATCTTACAGAAAACACCAATATTGATGTGCCAGTAACGCCTTACTTTACCATCACCAATGAAACCTTTCAAAAGTCCGGAAACACCATCAATGCAAATTTTGTTGTGAATAAGGTGGTTGCCACTGCCAATGTTGAACTGGTACGCCTCTACCTGGGAAAATCGGTTTTAACCGATCAGGTTCAGCGGGAAGTTCGGGTAGACGGAAGTGTTCCTTCACTTGTATTTGGCGCACAAACAACATTGTCGGCTGATATTCCCGACAACCTTAAATCGCTTGACTTTATTTACGCAAGAATTGGTGTAAAAACCACAATTGCCGGTGAGTATGTTTACTCACCTGTGCAAAAAATAGCTTTAAAATAATATAAACAGGGTGTGGTTTTAATTCACTACACCCTGTTTATTAAATACCAGTAATCAACTCAATCCTTTAAATATGAAAAGACTTCCATGTAAACGCCTGATCCTATTTTCTTTTTTACATTTTGCTTTTATTGGAAATTTATTCAGTCAGGAATATAAATCAGGGCCGGCGGAAAAAGATTTTGCAGGATATCTATTTACCTATTTTAAAGGAAATGCAGTAAAAGACGAAGCCCTTTGCTTTGCCATCAGCACCGATGGTTACAATTACCGTGCATTGAATAACAATGAACCTGTTCTCGATTCGAAACAGATCAGTTCTACCGGTGGCATCCGCGATCCCCATATCTTACGTTCGGCAGATGGTCGTTCTTTTTATATGGTGGTAACTGATATGACATCATCAAAAGGCTGGGATTCTAACCGGGCGATGACTTTATTAAAGTCAGAAGACCTCATTAACTGGAAACACAGCATCATCAATATCCAGAAACGCTTTAAAGGCCACGACGACCTTAAACGCGTATGGGCACCCCAAACCATATTTGATCCCGCTAAAGGAAAGTACATGGTTTACTTCTCGATGCAGCATGGCACCGGCCCTGATATTATTTATTATGCCTATGCCAATAAAGACTTCACCGATTTTGAAGAGGAACTTAAAGTGTTGTTTAGTCCAAAAAATGGCAAATCGTGTATTGATGGCGATATCATCAACAAAAACGGAATCTTCCACCTGTTCTATAAAACTGAGGGCAATGGAAACGGAATTAAACTCGCCCTTACCGACTCCCTAACTTCAGGAAGATGGATTGAACAACCAGGCTATAAACAACAAACCCGCGATGCTGTTGAAGGTTCGGCAGTATTTAAGCTCAACAGATCAGATAAATATATTCTGATGTATGATGTGTATGGCAAGGGTAAATACCAGTTTTGTGAGAGTACAGATTTAGACCGCTTTAAAGTGATTGATCATGAGGTGAAAATGGATTTCCATCCCCGTCATGGTACCATAATTCCAATTTCGCGCAGTGAATTGCGAAACCTAACCGCTAAATGGGGAATTCCGTCAGGCATGGAACTAAAACTCGCTAAAAACCCGGTGCTCGACGGTTTTTATGCCGACCCGGATGTACTTTATGCCAACAAGACTAAAAAATACTACATCTACCCTACCAGCGACGGTTTCGACGGCTGGGGCGGATATTATTTCAAAACGTTCTCCTCTACCGACCTTATAAACTGGAAGGATGAAGGCGTTATCCTCGACTTGAAAAAAGATGTAAAATGGGGTAACCGCAATGCCTGGGCACCCACTATTGCCGAAAAAAAGGTAGGAAAAGACTATCAATACTTTTACTATTTTACTGCAGCCCAAAAAATTGGTGTAGCTTCATCAGATCTCCCTACAGGCCCTTTTAAAGACTCCGGGAGGCCGCTGATTAACTTTAAACCTGAAGGAATTAAAGGCGGGCAAGAAATCGATCCAGCCGTATTTACTGATCCCAAAACAGGAAAAAGCTACCTCTACTGGGGGAACGGTTACCTGGCGGTAGCTGAACTAAATAAGGATATGATTTCTTTAAAACCTAATTCGACCAAGGTTTTAAAAACAGATGAAACTTTCAGAGAGGGTTGTTATGTATTTTATAGAAAAGGTACCTATTATTTTATGTGGTCAGAAGATGATACCCGAAGTGAGAATTACCGTGTACGTTATGGAACGTCAAAATCTCCATTAGGTCCAATCAGCATTCAGCAAAATAACCTCGTACTGCAGAAAAATCCCGAATCCGGTATTTTTGGAACGGGCCATAATTCTGTGCTGCAGATTCCGGGTAAAGACGAATGGTATATCATTTACCACAGATTCAATTATCCTGACGGCATAAACATGGGCGATGCAGCAGGGTTTAACCGTGAAGTTTGCATGGACCGCATGTATTTCGATAACGCAGGGAACATTATCCCCATAAAACCCACGCACTAAACAATATATTAGCTCAAATGGTGCTATTGCTGTAAAAGCTACTCACGTAATGACAGGCGCTCCACCTCAAATCAGGGTAGCCAGTTATTTTGGTATTGCTAACAAACTGAAACCTATTCAAACCCGAAGGACTGAAAGAAGGCAAAAAATGGAGTTGCTTTACGGCATCAGCTGATTCCGAAATTTTAAGCCGGATTTAAGATGATTTTAAGGAATTGCATAGTGCCGGATATCGTCAACTCCACAGCGTAAACGCGCGAAGGCTCTGCGAAGCAATCTTTTAAATTCAATTTAGATAATTTGGTCTAAAACGCTGTGCTTCGTGTTGCTCCGTCGAGATCAAGACCATCCGATCTGAGTCTTCAATAGCAGCCCGTTTAAGAATCTTTTAGCCAACCAATCTGGTCAAGAAAAGTAAATTAATGCTAGCACAAGTAGCAATCGCTGTAATTTGTCTACACCCATTACATCGCAAAACTGGTTAAATACTTAATCAATTCCTATTTGGAAACCAAACAAGCCACTCCTTTTAGGAGTATTTTTATGTAACAAAACCGAAACATTCATATTGTCCCTCTGTTATTCCATCTATAAAAATGAACAGTATGAATAATAATTTTACAAAATTTACGATGTTAATCACCTTGATAAGTTTATCAACTCAGCTGCTTGCGCTGGAAACGCCAACAACTTCAAAAAGATTTGCAAACAATCTCTAAGAACCTGGAGTCATTGAGGCAACAGGTTATGGTCCATGTCAACCGATGGCAAGCAATAAAACTGCTACGGGCCGTCAGGAAAAACGTCGAGTAGAATTCACCTTATATTAATCAATAATAAATTATCAATCATGAAAAAATTTTTAGCAACAGCAATTATCTCTGCAACTACCATTTTTGCGGCAAATGCCCAAATCCAAAAAGGCAATGTAATGGTTGGAGGCAACTTAACCAACATCAACCTTGGTTTAGATGATCCAAAAATATTCAGTGTAGACATCACTCCAAAAGCAGCCTGGTTTATACAGGATAATGTAGCGGTGGGTGGTTATGTAAATTTCGGTTTAAAAACGGCTAAAAACTCCAGCACAACCACCAGTTACGGAGTTGGTGCATTAGGCCGCTATTATACCGGAAAAGATGTTGAAGTGTTACGCCATGGCCGTTTATTTGCAGAAGCTACTGTTGGTATTGGCGGTGTTAATGTAAGCAATGGCGGTGGCAACACAAATGGCTTAAATTTAAGCGTTGGGCCGGGTTTTGCCTATTTCATTACACCAAACATTGGCCTCGAAACCTTATTAAAATACAATGGGCTGGTTGGTTTTGGAAGTGCAACAACCCAAAATAACCTGAACCTGTCTTTCGGATTTCAGATTTATTTGCCGGGACAGAGAACGGCAAACAAAGTTAAAAGAGACGTTGCAAATTAAGTCTAAAAATCAGAAGCTGCTTTCTATAGGAAGCAGTTTCTTTTTTAAAGTAAAGACGATGGTCTCAGGGTTTTCTAAATCCACTATACGCTCTTTACATGAGAACAACTTAACAAAATGATTTAAGCAATGACTACAGGAAAAAAAATCGGAACCATTGCAGCAGTAGTTGGCATTGTGCTGGTTTCCGGCCTGATTTATTATCATTACTTCTTTGTATTTGGTGAAGGAGTGAAAGCCGGAGAGCTGAATTACATCGTTAAAAAAGGATATATTTTCAAAACCAATGAGGGAAAACTGATTCAAAGTGGCGTTCGTTCCAGACAAATGGGGACGTTGGAAAACAATGAGTTCGAATTTTCTGTAACCGATGAAAATATTGCGAAACAAATGATGGGAAACAGTGGCAAGTTTTATGAACTGCATTACAAGGAATATAAGAGTAGCCTACCCTGGAGGGGATTTAGCAGATATTTGGTAGATAGCATATATGCCGCTAAAGATGTTCACAGCAAGTAAGCAACAGCCAATTTTCAAAAAAAATAAACTGAAATACTAAATCTTAAATAAAAAAAATGGACAAATTAGAACTTAAAGGTACCTGGAATGAACTTAAAGGAAAAGTTAAACAGGCCTATGCAGATTTAACCGAAGATGATTTAAAGTATGAGGAGGGAAAAGATGATGAACTTTATGGCAAACTACAGCAAAAAACAGGCAAAACCCGCGAACAGGTTATAGATTGGCTAAAATCTTTGTAGTTAACAATCATACACATCTTCATTTCAACCAAAGTGAGGTAATATGATTATTGGTATAAATGTCATCCAGAAGAATCATTTATTCTGAAAAAATCAAAAGGAATGGTAGATAAATTTAAGTGAATAGTATCCGCCAAGAGGTCGTCATTCCAGCTTGATCCAATAGTCATCGTACGGGAATCTTAAAAGGCTTGCATTAAGATTCCCGCATGCGCGAGAATGACGACCTTACCAGTGGATCCTCTAAATGGTCGTTTTCCGCAAATTTTGGGCAAGCAGTCAAATCCAAAATCAACCGATTAATACGAAATAAGTTAGAAGCAGTATCATTCTTTTTTCTTTTGGATAACCTTAAAATCACTAAATGATGCATAACCGGAAATGTCTCCGTAAGTAGCATGATAAGCACCAACCTCTAAAACACTGCTCATATCATCCCTTTTTATCGGACTGCCGGGAAGATCTACCCATGCCTTTCCATCATGGCTGCCACGCAAAAAGAATAGATTTCCCTGCCGCTGTATCTGCAAATGGCGATAAAAGTTCCATCCTGCCAGGTTATTCACTTGTTTGCGTTCGCCGGCAATTAAATTCGTTATAATGTTCCCAATTCCCCAGCCAGGCATTACCCCATTTTGTAAAAGTTTTTTGGCATTAGATGGCTCTTTAACCATTAAACCGGCTTCGTTTGCGCCATAAGCTTTCTTCTGGTTGAATCCTAACATATCAGACAGCAACACTTCTGCAACAAAATCGCCTTCCACCTGATGGTAGGCAAAAGGTCCGGCCGGCATTGATCCATCCCAGAATGTATGGTGCGACACCAATTTTAACACGCCGGCTTGCTGGGCTACAGTGTCAGCATTTCCGGTAAAACCATCCCAGGAAGTACCCTTTAAAGCATCCGCTCCTGCCGGAATTGATATGGCCGATCCGCGTTGTTTTCTGATGATAAAAAGTGTAGAATCTGTTGTAACCATAGCCGGCAAGGAATTCAGGCTAATATTGCCAAAATTATCTCTAACTTTTACGGTATAAGCGTAGCGCATTTGAGGTGAAACAGAGAAATCTGTATAAGCTGAAGATTTTAGCCATTTCGGGGTGTTTTTATCTCCATCTTGTTGAAAAAGATACTCAAAACTGGTACCTGGTAATGTTGGTTTATTCGCAGCCATATAAACCATATTGGGTGTAACCGCTGCTGGTTTTGAAGCAAATGACGCATTAACGAGCTTGCTGTTTTGTGTGCGTTTCCAAAAATCAAACTCCTGCTTACAGGCATTATAATCAAGCGCATAATTAAATGCAGCCATAGCAGATATGGCTACCGGATCCCCTGTAGTTGCTGCCCCCATTAAAACACGCTGATTTTTTGGTGGGCCTGGCAAATCGATATTTTCAATCCTTTCACCATTGATGACAACCTTAAATTTTCCTTTATTGTAGGTGCAGATTACCTGCTGCCATTTTCCGGTGCTTACGATGCTTGTCGTTTTATGGCCAAAAAATAAATCCGTTTTTGCACCAGCCTGCGCGTACAGTGAAAAAATAGCACTAAAAGGTTTTGAAAAATCTAGTTTTTTCACCAGTTCACTTCCTAAAAGTAACTGTCCTCCATGATCTAACTTCACCGCTATTTTTCCGTTTACATCCGCAACTTCTGCTTTACCCTCAATTACGAGTTGTCCTAAAGCAGCTCCGTGATTGGTCCACTGATCTAACCTGCCATAGTCGAGATTTTTAGCTTCAACATACAGCGGGGTATTATTCGGCAGTCCTTTTTTATAGGCAGTTTTAACCTGCTCATGGCTTAGCGGAATATCATAAATTTTTAAAGACGCCAATGCCCCAGAAAATCCTGCACTTCCATCTTCATTTCCACCGATCAGAAAATGTTTAAGGTTATTGATAAAAAGCATTCTTCTCTCGGTTCTGTCCAATTCCCCATCTACATAAATCCGTTCCATTGTCCCATCAAAAACAACGCTGATCAAGTGCCATTCGTTGGCTTTTGGCACATGTTTATAGCCTAAATCTGCCCAACCTAAATGGTTGATGGCACCGGCAATTTTACTGTTCCCATAACCAACCGCTGCATTACTTAAATCAACACCGCCCCGCCCTGTCCAGGATACAATGGTTTCTTCTTTACCAATTTCCGGATTTAAAACCCACATACTCACACTATAGCTGCTGTTTCCAAGCAGCGATTTTGGTGCAGGTGCTGTTGAGGATAAGCGCTCACGGCCAGTAAAAAACAACGCTTTTTTACCACCAATCATCGAGGTAAGGGGTTTAATTGGTCCGACAGCCGAAAAATCCCCACCCAACTTCCCGGTATTTTGAACATTGGTTACCACGGCGTTTGCCCGGAGATGATCTAATGACAGATCCACTAACAAACCTTTGGGTTCAAAAGCATTTAAAGGTTCCCATTTTTTAATTTTGGTATGCATTACAGGTTGGTATTCTGCATGATCAAAAACCTTGATATTCCATATGGCTTTATTCAATCCCGGATATTCTGTGTGTAAAACCATTGTACGGAGGTATCGTGCCTTAACATCGCCAAAATCAATCATCGGGCTTCCATGCCGGGTATTTTTGCTGCGATCGGCATAAACTTTCCAGTTTTTTCCATCAGCCGAATACATGATTTTATATTGATAATACCAGGTCGCATATTCAAACTGTGTATGAACGCTTTTAACAGGATATACTTTTCCCAAATCTACCTGCACCCAGGCAGGCCCTACATTGCTTTTACCTTTCCATAAGGTTCCGTTATTATCATCAAAGGCAAATTCCGCTTTAAAATTCTCATCATAGCTGGAAGATGCAGAGACCTTTTTACCTAGAGCTAAATTTGGATGTGGATTGACATCTTTGGCGAGGTAGCCGATTCCGGTATGGGTAGGCACAATCTTAAGTATATTTCCTTCCTCATCAAACTGTATTTGATCTGCAGCTACCTGCCTGTGGTAACCGCCGTCATTATGCGGGTTATTATGCCGGTGGTACACCAGGTAAAAATCATCACCCTGCTGCAATACAGATTGGTGGCCCGGCCCATGCACCGTTCCATCTTGATTTGTAGCTAAAATAGGATTGTTTTTACCATATTTAAACGGGCCCATCGGATTAGTTGCTGTGGCATACTGAACCCGGTACGTACCATCTTCACAATATCCTGATGAATAAGTCAGATAATAAATCCCTTTTCTTTTAAACACAAACGGAGCTTCAAAAAATTCTTTTGCATCAGTATTGGGAATCTGGCCCAGCTTGGCAAATGACTTCATGTCTGCGTTCAACAGGCCAACACCACAGCCGTGGTTAGGATAAATCCCCCAGGTACCCCAGTACATATAATATTGGCCATCGTCATCTTTGAAAATCTGTCCATCAAGTGTAATCACATTTGGCACCATATAATTAGACACAATCGGTTTGCCTGTAGGCAACAGCGAGGTCCACGGCCCAACGGGGCTCAGAGATGAGGCACCGAAAATCTCTACGGGTTGACAGTAATACAGGTAAAATTTGCCATCGGCCCCCTGTGTTACATCCGGCGCCCAATAGTGGTGCGTGGTTGGCCAGTTCATATCCTGCATGGTCCAGTTTACAAAGTCTTTGGATGTCCATACCTGAGAGGGACCAAAACCACCGCCATTTCCATCGGTTGTGGCATATATATAATAGGTATCTCCGAATTTTTTAACAGTTGGGTCTGCAAAATACCCTGGTATAATCGGATTTCCATGCACCATAGCCTCGCTCGCATATTGAGCCATTGCAGCCTGAACAGTAAAGCATAAGTGCAATAAAATGAATAACTTTATGTATTTTTTCTTCATTGATTAAAGATTATACCGGGGCCGTATAAACCAGCCATTATAAAATATGCCTGTAAATATAACTGATGTACAAACTAAATTTCCGTTGCATATTAATACATTGTATCAATATTTTAACCATTCATTCTCCGAATGCAGATTTTAAACATCATCTTAAACGATAGCTTACCATCGATAAGCCTACTAAGTGCGGTTCAGGTTGACGACGGCTTTAAATCAAAAGCAGATAATAGTTATTTCACCTATTCATCCTCTAATAAGGTTAAAATATGCATAATACCTGCAACTTATAAGGCTTTACCACTCATACTTTTTGTCTAATTTTACCTGTTATGAAGAGTCTGCTAAATATTAAAATTCATAAATTAAGCCGTTACACTATTCCATGTCTTGCTATTTTTATATTTGCAAGCAACATCGCGCTGGCCCAAAACGGCGATCAGATCCTGGATGGTATTGGAGAAACGGCCATGAGTGCCAGGTATGAACTTAAAGGCGATTTAAAAGATTGGTCAAGAAATCGCTTTAATGCAAACCTCATTGGAGGTGAACCCGAATTTGTACAAGACAGTCGCTTCGGAAAAGTGCTTTCTCTGCAGGGAACTAACGGAACTTATGTAAGTATACCTGACGGAGCATTAACCGATGTTGAATCCATCAGCGTAACCGCTTGGGTTTTGCTTAAAAGTGAGCGTGCGGAACAGTGCTTTTTCGACTTCGGTCAAAATTCGGAAAGGCATTTTGCCTCACAATTTAATCTTAAACAGAATGACCAGGGTTTTCTTGCTGTTATCCAAAATGGAAAACAATCGAATATCACAAAGGCGGCTGCTCCTGCTCTTAACCAATGGGCACATCTGGCCATTGTTGTCGATATTGCTTCAAAATCGATGACTAGTTACCTTAACGGTAAAAAAGTTGCTGAAGAAAAAGATATCAATTTTGACCTGACATCAATTTTGGGTGAGCACAAACCAGATAAGAAATCACTGGTCCTTGGCAATGCCTTGTCAGCCAAAAATAAAGCGCTGAATGCTTTAATCCATGATTTCAGGATTTATAGGGTCGCCTTAAATGCAAAACAAATTGTTTCGGTTTATCAGCACGGACAAAACCAAACTAATGAAACGGCAGTTAACACATCGGCAAAAACGGATGATGACCTGCAACATTTCCCTGCAGATGCCGCTCAGTTATACACCAAATACCTCACTGGGGTAGATCATATTGAAGTGACAACAAGTGTTGGTGATCTTCCCCGGTTACCCGGGGCCATTGCCGGAACTTATCAAACCGGTAAAACCGGCCCAATGGTAAAAGTAATCTGGCCCAATCCAACAGATAATTCAGATGTTAGCCAACCGGGAAATTATACCATTACCGGTTATGTACCAGGAACAAACTTTAAGCCAAAAGCACTGGTAACCGTAACTGGCAGCGACAAAAGTGCAACACCAGATATTAAGCTACTACCTTTTGCCTTGAACCAGGTAACCCTGAAAGCTGACCACGAAGGCCATGACACAAAATTTATTGAAAACAGGAATAAGTTTATCCGTACATTGGCTAAAACAGACCCTAATTCATTCCTGTATATGTTTCGCCATGCCTTTGGTCAGAAACAGCCTGCTGGTGCGAAACCGCTTGGCGTTTGGGACAGCGAAGATACTAAGTTGCGGGGCCATGCCACGGGACATTATTTAAGCGCTATTGCACAGGCTTATGCCGGCTCAGGTGGTGATCAAACATTGCAGAAAATTTTCGCCGATAAAATGGCGTATATGGTAAATACACTTTATGCCTTATCTCAACTATCCGGAAAACCTCAAAAAGCGGGAGGTGCATTTATTGCCGATCCTTTGGCTATTCCTTACGGTCCGGGAAAAACTGCTTATGATTCTGATATCAGCGAAAAGGGAATTAGAAGGGATTACTGGAATTGGGGAAAAGGTTTTATAAGTGCTTATCCGCCAGATCAGTTTATCATGCTTGAAAATGGTGCTAAATATGGTGGTCAAAACAATCAGATTTGGGCTCCCTATTATACTTTACATAAAATATTAGCCGGACTAATTGATATTTACGAGGTTAGCGGGAATAAAAAAGCACTTGAAATTGCCACCAATATGGCTGATTGGGTACAAATCCGACTAAGTGGCTTACCACAACAAACCTTAACCAGAATGTGGAATACCTACATTGCCGGTGAGTTTGGCGGCATGAATGAATCAATGGCACATCTTTACCGAATCACCGGAAAGGAAAAATACCTAAAAACGGCACAGCTTTTCGATAATATCCGCTTATTTTATGGCGATGACGCGCACAGCAGTGGCTTAGCTAAAAATGTAGATCTTTTTCGTGGCCTTCACGCCAATCAGCATATTCCACAGATTGTTGGCAGTATGGAACTTTATCGGGTATCCCAACAGTCAGATTACTTTAAAATTGCGGATAACTTCTGGCATAAAGTTGTAAACAACTACATGTATAGCATAGGTGGTGTTGCTGGTGCAAGAAATCCGGCCAATGCAGAATGTTTTATTGCACAGCCAGGAAGTTTATATGAAAACGGCTTTTCTGAAGGTGGGCAAAATGAAACCTGCGCCACTTACAACATGCTTAAACTTACAGGCGATTTGTTTCTTTTTGAACAAAAAGCGGAATTAATGGACTACTACGAACGCGCTTTATATAATGATATTTTAGCTTCCGTAGCAAAAGACAATCCCGGAAATACTTATCATATCTCACTTAGACCAGGTTCTGCAAAACAGTTCAGCAATGGAGACATGAGCGGCTTTACCTGCTGCAATGGTACCGCATTAGAAAGCAGTACCAAGCTACAGAATTCGATTTATTTTAAAAGCAAAGATGATGATGCACTTTATGTAAACCTTTATATCCCCTCTACATTAGATTGGAAAGCGCGAAAGATAAGAATAGAACAGACAACAGATTTCCCGAAAGAAGACCATACCAAACTAACGGTGCATGGAAATGGAAAATTCGACATCCATGTGCGTGTGCCAGGATGGGCAAACAAAGGTTTTTTTGTTAAAATCAATGGCATTACACAAAAGCTTGTGGCCAGCCCGGGCAGTTATCTTAAAATAAGCCGCGATTGGAAAGATGGAGATGTTGTGGAATTGAAAATGCCTTTCACATTCCACCTCGATCCGGTAATGGACCAACAGAATATTGCCAGCTTATTTTACGGCCCCATATTGCTTGCTGCCCAGGAACCTGAAGCGCGAAAAGACTGGCGTAAAATTACCTTAGATGCACAAGACATCAGCAAAAGCATTAAAGGTGATCCAAAGCAGCTACAGTTCACCATCGATAATGTGGCTTTCAAGCCATTTTACGAAACATACGGTCGCCATTCGGTTTACCTGGATGTAACCTTAAAATAACTCTTTCGGATTGGGGCAAAACGCCCCAATCCGAAAGAGAAATCAGATGCCTCACAGCATTACCTGTCTGTCCGGAGGACTCCACCGACTAATAATTGAAAAGAGTCTGTGACTCGTTTTGCTCCGACACAGTTATAAATCAACAATACCTTAAGACAACTTTCCCTCTACCGCTTATTTAGCTGTTGTTAGCCTGCCGACCGAAAGCACGTCAGATATTTGGTCTATCTGATCGCTGACAGTACCATTACTCAACCAATGCAAGTACTAAGTAATGCGCCAGCAGTGTGCAAGCAGTTACGAAGCAAACCCGGCCGGAAGGTGGCATAAATGTGGGGTAAACGTGGCGTAAAGGTGGACATGGAATATTTTTTGGGAGATTTTTAATCAGACGGATTAATTTGGGTGATCATCCCTAGTGATTTTCTAATATACCAAAATATGGTGAAGTGAACAAAAAGAGAGCTTCGTATTTTGTCACGGGTAGCAGAAATGCGATTTATCCGTGTCTTTCTTTAGTATTCTGAAGGGCCCGACGCTTCAATAACTGGAAAGGTTTGCGACTAAGTTTATCAATTCAATTTTATCGTTATAAACCAAAGAGACACTCTGCTTAACGCTACGGACAGAGCTGGCTATCTTCGTGTATTAAGAACCAACATCTAGCTTAATAACACCAATCAATCTACAATATTCCTTCCGGCTGGAAAAAGGCCTTAATAACCGTTTTGGAAGCCTGTTTTTTAGGCACCAGAAAAACTCAAAAAAATAAGCGTTATAAATACGTTAAAAATAACATCACTTTATTTTTTTATTTAATAAGTGTTGTTACATTCGTGCGGACGTTAGATGAAATTAGCTGCTGGTAAATCAACCGAACCGGATTAACAGCTAAACTTCTTTGAACGCAAATGCCCTTAATTTCACAACTGAAGGGTTTTTATGCTAACCAAATTCATAAAGCAGATGAAAGATGTTTCAGAGGAACTAGAACTTTTGTTGCGCGTAGCTGATGGTGATCGCCCCGCGTTTAACTTGTTGTATAGGAAATATCTTCAAAATTTGCGAAAATTCGTCGCTTCAATTTCCGGTAATACCGATCTGGCGGATGAACTTGTGCAGGACATCTTTGTTAAGATATGGCTTAACAGAAAAAACCTTCCACTTATCGGGTCTTTCAAACCTTACCTCTACCGCTGCGCACGCAACCTTTTAATCGATCATATCAGAAAATCAAAAACACAGATCAGGATAAAGGAAGTTTCAAAAAACCTGGAAGAAGATTATGCCATTGGCACAGATGATCATTTAATTTATACACAAACGCTGAGCCACCTGCATAGTGGCATTAACCTGCTTCCAGAAAAACGAAAAAAAATTGTGGAACTCAAAATCCATGAAGACCTTTCTCTTGATGAAATTGCTCTGCAGCTAAAAATATCAAAATCGGTAGTTAAAAAACAGCTCTATACCGGCATGGCTTTTCTCAGAAATTACCTGAAACATTTTTACAGGATTGCACCCTTTATTTCATTTCTATATTTTTTTCTTTAAGGAGGGGTTCTTTTTCTTTTCGCACACGTCTTAGCAGATATGGAACGAAAGGATGCTGAGCAACTCCAGCAAAAATTAATTCAAGGTGAATTGACAGAGACTGAACAGCAGGACTTTTTTAATTGGTTAAAACAATTAGATGAGCCTGAGTTAAGTGCATTCCTGAAAGAATATAGCGCATCATTCGAACAAAAACCCGATAGTTTAACAGGAGAACAGCATGAAGATTTGACAAACAAAATCGAAATGCGGTTAGATGCATTAGGCGTTCCCAAAACACAGTACCGGAGACATATGCCTTTTAAAATCATGGCCGCAGCGGCCGTATTGGTTTTGGTATGTTCCACTATATTTTGGTACTATGCGAACTTAAACGCGAACAAACAAGCCACAATTTCCAAAAACACGACCATCCCGCGCGCAACACCAATTTATGGTGGAAATGATAAAGTCCTGCTTATTCTTTCCAGCGGCAAGCGTGTTGAAGTAAATAATTTCACCAAAGGGCAATTGGCTGTAGAAAACGGATATTCGATTGAAAAAGAGAGTAATGGCCTGTTAAAATACAGGAAAATCAATACCGCTACCGCTCCGGCATCTGGCAATACCAACACAATTGTAACACCCCGGGGCGGACAATACTGCGTTAATCTTTCTGATGGAAGTAAAGTTTGGCTGAATGCGGAGAGTAAAATTACCTATCCGGTAGTTTTTTCGGGCAATACCAGAAAAATTGCCTTAAAAGGCGAAGCGTATTTTGAGGTCACCCATAATCCGGATAAACCATTTATCGTTGATTTTGAGGGTTCGAATGTTAAAGTATTGGGTACCCATTTTAATATCTGCGCATATGGCGATGGCGAAACGCCCAAAACCACCCTGCTTCAGGGTTCTGTACAGGTAAGTACGGGCGATAGCAAAAAAATAATCTTACCAGGTCAGCAGGCCATTTCCAGCAAAAAAATCTGCATTGTAAATGTTGATACCAACCATGTTTTGGGCTGGAAGAATGGCAATTTCTCATTTGAGCACGAACGCATCGGCACGGTGATGGGAAAAATATCACGGTGGTATGATGTTGATATAAAATATCAGGGTGAAGTAACACAAGAGGAATTTGTCGGTTCGATTCCAAAATCAAAAAATTTGGAAGAAGTACTCCACAGGCTGGAGTTGACCGGATTGTTACACTTTAAAATTAAAGGAAGGAGCGTTACCATTATGCCATAACCTTACCAAACAGGCTGGCCCATCCATGGAACAAAAGCCAGAGTGCTACGAACACTCTGACCTGATGTTCGGATCGCCACCAAGTAATCTACACAATAGTACAAGCCAAGTATAAACCCAAACATTCAAATATATGAATTATTATGCACGCGTAAGTAGGCTTTTGGCCTATCTGCGTAAACCGCTAATGGTTATGAAATTAACATGCCTACTTTTAGTTTCCTTAATGCTACAGCTCTCTTTGGCCTCCAGCGGCCAA
The DNA here is from genome assembly GCF_900111825.1 of Pedobacter suwonensis. GTDB lineage: Bacteria > Bacteroidota > Bacteroidia > Sphingobacteriales > Sphingobacteriaceae > Pedobacter > Pedobacter suwonensis. The sequence continues at coordinate 171,361 of NZ_FOJM01000004.1, read as the reverse complement.
ACGGTAACGCTTTCGAAAAAGAACGCGGCTGTTGAAAAAATTTTCAAGGAAATTGAGCGCCAAACCGGATATCAGTTTTTGTATACCAGACAAATGCTTAACGGAACTCATCCGGTAAGTATAGAAGTAAATAAAATCAGCTTAGCAGAGGCATTGGACCTTTCGCTGAAATCACAACCCATCAGCTACAAGCTCGAAGACAACATTATCATTATTCAGCGTAGGGCAATTATTGAACCCGCCATAAATAAAGCAGCCGAAATTGTTGTTACCGGAAAAGTTACTGATGAGGCCGGCCTTCCCATCCCTTCTGTGAGCATTAAAATTAAAGGCACCAGTACGGGCGTGCAAACAGCACCAAACGGAACCTATAGCCTTAAAGTTCCAACCGGTAATGAAACTTTGGTTTTTAGTTCAATAGGTTTTGCGTCGCAGGAAATAGAAGTTAACAACCGAACTGAAATTAATGTTAAGTTGAAGGCAGAAGCCAATAATTTAACAGATGTAGTGGTAATCGGATATGGATTGCAACGTAAAGGCGATGTAACCAGTTCGGTAGCGAGTGTTAAAGCCGAAAATTTTGTAAAATCGCCTGTATTAGATGCAGGACAATTAATCCAGGGTAAAGTAGCTGGACTTACAATTAATACACCAAGCGGCGACCCTACAGCGGGAAGCAAAATCAGGCTTCGTGGCAATAATACACTTTTTGGTGCCAATGCCGATCCACTTGTGATTGTAGATGGTGTACCAAGCAGTCTTAAACTGGTAGCACCAGAAGATATTGAATCGATAGATGTGTTAAAAGATGGTTCTGCTGCAGCTATTTATGGTGTGCGCGGTACCAATGGCGTAATTATTATTACCACTAAACGATCTTCAGGTAAGAACAGCAACGTAGTAGAATATAGTGGTTCCGTAAGTACACAAACTATTGCCCGAAAACTCAATATGCTTACTGCTGATGATTATCGCAGACAGATTGCAGAAGGAACACGCCTTCCATCATATGATCTTGGTGCAACTACGGATTGGTTAAAAGAGATTTCGAATAAAACACCGATTACCAATATCCATAACATTACTTTTCGCGGGGGTAACAGCCAAACCAATTACCTGGCTACATTAAACTACCGTTATTTTAACGGGCTATTTAAAAAGTCTGATAATTCTACACTTACGGCAAGGGCAGATATTAACCATTCCATGTTTGATAATAAGGTAAAGATTAACATGGGTGTTTTGGTACAGAACAACAAATATACCCAAACCCAGGATGGTAACAGTTTCAATGGCGCTGTTTACCGCCAGGCCCTGATCCGCAACCCAACATCTCCCCTTTTTGGTAGTGACGGACATTATTTTGAAGAACCGAACAACTTTGAATACGATAACCCTGTTGCACGCCTTTTCGAAAGTACAGGTCTGAACCAAAACACTACACAACGCTTAAATTCTCAGATTACTTATAACCCCATCGCAGATCTTAAGTTGAGCGCCTTAGGTTCATATACCAAATATGTTTCAAATGGCGGTTATTCAGAATCTAAATTCCACATTTCCAACATCAGAGATAAACTGAACGGCTATGCTTCACTGGGTTCTACTCAAAGTATAGACAGGTTGCTGGAGCTTACGGCTCAATATTCCAAAAAATTGGGCGATCACAGTTTCACTTTATTGGGTGGATACAGTTATCAGGATAATTCTTACCTGAATTTCTATGAACGCAATTATGATTTCCCTACAGATGCTTTTGGGTATTACAATATCCAGCAAGGCCGTGGTGCAAACCGCGCTTTAGATGCGCTGCTTGGGAGTGGCTATTCGGAAACGAACCTGATTGGATTTTTTAGCAGGCTAACCTATAGCTATAAAGAACGCTACCTGTTAATGGCCTCTTTAAGGAGAGAGGGTGCCAGCCAGCTTTATGGTGCTGAAAAACCCTATGGTAATTTCCCTTCCGTATCTGTTGGATGGAAAATCACCAACGAAGCATTTATGAAAGATCAAACCATTTTTGATGACTTAAAGCTTCGTGCAGGATATGGTGTAACCGGAAACCAGCCGAGCGATGGATTCCGGGCCGTTGCTTTATTGGGTTATGGCGACAATGTGTATTCTAACGGCAACTGGATCCAGACACTTGTTCCTACGCAAAACCCGAATCCTGCTTTACGCTGGGAAGAAAAAAGAGAAACAAATATTGGTCTTGATTTTAGCCTGTATAAAGGAAGAGTTACCGGTACATTTGATGTTTACAATAGAAATTATAATGGCTTACTATTTGATTACCAGGTACCCAGCCCACCAAACCTCTACCCAAGTACAAGGGCAAATGTGGGCACCATGCAAAACAGGGGTCTTGAGGCTTTATTGAATATTGTGGCCATACAACATCAGGATTTTGAATGGACAACCAGCTTCAACTTTTCGACCAACCGAAATAAACTCGTTAGCTTATCTAACGATTTATATCAGGCCACAAACGATTTTTTCACTACCGGAGGAACAGGTCCGCCAGCAACCACTTTTACCAATATCGTTCGCGTTGGCGATAACATCGGAGATTTTTACGGCTTTAAAGTTAAAGGTGTAACGGCCGACGGTCAGTGGATTTATGAAGGTAAAAACGGGGAAGATGTTTCCTATAGCCAGTTTAATCATGCCTTTGAAGATAAAAAAGTACTCGGAAACGGGATTCCTAAATTTACCGGCGGATGGAACAATAACTTCAGGTATAAAGACTTGGATTTAAGCATTACCATGCGGGGTGCATTTGGTTTCCAGATTCTGAACTTCCAGAGAATGTATTATGAAAACACAGGTATTCAAAACTATAACCGACTGGTATCAGCTTACGATCCTGTTTTTGGTACAGCTGTGCTTAATAAAAATATGCCCGTAGAATTTAACAGTTATTATGTAGAAAACGGCGATTTCTGGAAAATTGACAATATTGTATTGGGTTACACTTTTAACAAGCTAAAAACCAAATATCTTAAAGGTGCAAGAGTGTATGTTTCTTCATTAAACACTTTTACCATTACCGGCTATAAGGGCTTAGACCCTGAAGTAGACTGGAGTGGTTTGGCACCTGGTAATGATAACCGGGACAAGTATCCTACCGCCCGTACATTTACATTAGGTTTTTCTCTTAATCTTTAATCCAACATCATGAAAACAAGATATATATTGGGTACTTGTACCCTGGCATTTATGGTACTGATTATAAGTTTAACATCCTGCACGAAATTAAAGGACGAAAACTACTCCAGATTTATTCAAAATAATTTTACCCCGAATACCTCTGATGTAGCGGCGCTGGTTGGCGCAGGTTATACCTATTGGAGGCCTTTAATGCTCGGAAGGAGTAACAACTCTATTTTTCGTACCAATGAGATTTCCAGTGATGAAGCCGTAATACCCGCACGCCCTAACGGCTGGGTTGATAATGGGATCTATCGACGCATGCACGAACATAGATGGACATCTGACGAAGACAACAGCTACCAGATCTGGAACAATGCCTATGGAGGTATTACTTCATGTAACCGTGTACTTTACCAGATTCAGTCCAATCTGATCCCCATTACCACTGGAAAAGACGCTACCATAGCCGAATTACGTGCCTTAAGGGCATCATATTATTATGCCCTATGCGATTTCTTTGGTGGTGTGCCTATTGTAGATAAATTTGATGTACCATCCGGATTTCTTCCACAACAGAATACGCGTGCGCAGGTATATGCTTTTATTGTGAAAGAGCTTACCGAAAGTCTTCCGAACCTGAGCAAAGCCAATAACCAGGCCACCTATGGCAAGTTCAATTACTGGGCCGCCACTGCCCTGCTGGCCAAAGTTTACCTGAATGCCAACGTATATATTGGTACTCCAGCCTATACTCAATGTATTGCCGCGTGTAATGAAATCATTGCATCAAACGTATATACACTGGAAGCCAATCAGAAATCTATCTTTCTTGATGCAAATGAAGGCAGCAGAGAAACCATTTTTGCGATACCTTTTGATGAAAAGTTTACTTCAGATGGTGCTAATGCCTTTACCCTGCACATGGAAACACTTCAGCCAGAAAACCAGGCTACTTACAACTTCAAAAACTCGCCATGGGGCGGTATCTGTGCCACACCACAGTTTGTAAGCACGTTTGACCCGGAAGATAACAGGCTAAAAGACAATTATGTACAAGGACAGCAATATACTGCTTCAGGTGCTGTTTTATTGGGAACCATTGGTGCCAGTAATGGTAAGCCACTCATCTACATTAATGAGCTTCCGGGAGTTGATCAATCGGATGAAGTACATGGTTTCAGGTTAGGAAAATTTGAATTTAAGCCAGGTGCCCTGGTGGGGATGAACAACGATTTCCCTTTGCTCAGGTATGCAGATGTTCTGATGATGAAGGCCGAATGCCTGTTAAGAACAGGAGATGCTGCGGGTGCTGCTGCGCTGGTCACACAGGTTAGACAGCGATCTTTCTCAAGCAATCCTTCAAAAGCAACCGTAACCGGTAGCCAGCTGTTGCAGGGTAGTGTGTATAACTATGGCCTTCGCAACCACTTAACTTCTACGGTAGAAGGTGGTGCCGATATCCAATACGGAAGGTTCCTGGATGAACTGGGCTGGGAATTTAATACCGAGGGCCGACGCAGGCAGGACATGATCAGGTTTGGCGTATTTACCAAAAAATCATGGTTGTCACATTCGCCAAATGGAGATTACCGTACACTGTTACCTATTCCGCGTGCGGAGTTAGCTAAAAACCCGAATATAAAACAAAACCCGGGATACTAATCCTAAATAACGAGGTTGTATTTTAAGTTATATATTAAAAATCAAATTTGTCATATGGAGCCTGTCGAACGCTTTTAAGATATTTAAAAAATGCCCTTCGACAAGCTACCCATTGACAGATCCTATAGAAGAATCGTCATTTCGACTGGAGCGTGCCGATTTTTTATCGGTAGCGAAATGGAGAAATCTATAGAGACAGATTTCTCGACTGCGTTGCACTTCGCTCGAAATGACGACTCGGGAGAGGGCTGTCAATCACATTGATTTTATACAAAAATTACCTCTCAGGATGACAATTTTACACTTATAAAACAACCTCAAATGATATAAACGATGAAAAGAAAATTTATTGCCGTAGTTACATTATTGCTTGGCTACCAGATTTCCGCACAAGCTCAATCTTTTCAAAAGACCTCTCAAGGTATTCGTACCGTTACCCAGTCGATGAATGTGGAGGTTAGTTTTTACTCACCCAATATTGTTCGTGTTTTTAAAAAGCCTGAAGGGAGCCAGCAAAAAAAAGAAAGCCTCGCTGTTATAAAACGTCCTGAGAAGTTAAAGTTCGATATTAAAAACAATGGGCAAACGGTAACCATCAGCAGTAGCGTAATAGCTGCAACGGTTAACTTAAAAACGGGAAAAGTTTCATTCGATGCTCAAAATGGAAAGAAGTTATTTACAGAAAAAGACAATAGCACCAGATTTACCGCAATAAATGATGCCGGGAACCCAACTTATGCGGTTAAACAAGCCTATTTATTAGACAAGGAAGAAATTATCTATGGCCTTGGCCAGCAACAGAATGGAAAGTTAAACCAAAGGGGACAAAAATTACTCCTTAAACAGGAAAACACAAAAGTTGCCATCCCTTTCTTCCAATCGGTAAAAGGTTATGGTGTTTTTTGGGACAACTATTCACCAACCACCTTTACAGATAATGCTCAGGAAACTTCATTTGATTCGCAGGTTGGCAACTGTGCCGATTATTATTTTATGTTTGGCGGAGGTGCTGACGGTGTGGTTGCTCAAATGCGTACACTTACAGGGCAATCTCCTATGATGCCTTTATGGTCATTTGGTTTCAGCCAATCGCGCGAACGCTACAAAACCCAGTTTGAACTTGTTGATGTAGTTAAAAAGTACAGAGCGTTAAATATCCCACTTGATGGTATTGTACAAGACTGGCAATATTGGGGAAAAGACGACAACTGGAATGCCATGAGTTTCGATCCCACTACTTTCCCAAAACCACAAGCCATGGTAGATAGTGTGCATCAACTCAATGCCCATCTTTTTATCGTTTCATGGCCTGGTTTTGCACCAAAAACCCCACAATATCAAGAGTTTAAATCAAAGAATATGCTCCTAAACTTTGATACATGGCCGCCGGGCGCAAATACAAAACCTTATGATGTTTATAATCCTGCTGCGCGTAATATTTACTGGAATTACCTAAGCAAAGGCATATTCTCTTTAGGTATTGATGCCTGGTGGCTCGATTCTACAGAACCAGACCATATTAATGTGAAGGAACAGGATTTCGATCAGCCTACCTATTTGGGAAGTTACCGGAGTGTAGAGAACGCTTTCCCGCTTCAACACACCGGAGGAGTTTATGACCACCAAAGAGCAGCAAGCAGTAAGAAACGCGTACTGCTGTTAACCCGTTCAGCATTTGCAGGCCAGCAACGATACGCAACCAATACCTGGAGTGGCGATGTTGGTTCTAACTGGCCTACCCTACAAAAACAGATACCCGCGGCATTGAACTTTTCATTAAGCGGCCTGCCTTATTGGAATGGCGATATTGGTGGCTTTTTCGCCGGTGATTTTGTGAAAGGTGGCGGTGCAAAAAATCCCGATTTCCAGGAGTTATATAACCGTTGGATGCAGTTTGCAACCTTTACTCCTTTGATGCGTTCGCATGGTACCGATATACCAAGAGAAATATATCAGTTTGGCAAAAAAGGAGAGCAGGCATTTGATATCCAGGAGAAGTTTATCAACCTCCGCTACCGCTTACTTCCGTATAATTATGCAACGGCCTGGTCGGTAACTCATCATGCCGGATCATTTATGCGTCCATTGTACTCACAGTTTCCCAATGATCCTGCAGGTTTCGAAAATAGCTCCGAATACATGTTCGGAAGGGCTTTTCTCGTAGCTCCGGTTACCGATAAGGGGATGACAAGTAAAGAAATCTATCTTCCATCTGGCAGTAAATGGTTCGATTTCTGGACAGGCGAAGTAGTTAAAGGCGGACAGACGATAAAACGCGAGACGCCTATGGAAATTGTACCGCTTTATGTAAAGGCAGGCTCAATTGTTCCCTGGGGGCCAAAAGTACAATATTCAACAGAAAAAAAATGGGATGATCTGGAAATCCGCATCTATCCTGGTGATAATGGCGATTTTGTTTTATATGAAGATGAAAACGACAGTTATAACTATGAGAAGGGCGCATTTTCAGAAATCCGCTTCAAATGGAACGACGCTACAAAAATACTTACCGTTGAGGATAGAAAAGGAGAGTTTAAAGGCATGCTGGGCCAACGCAAATTCAACATCGTGATGGTAAGTAGGCAAAACGGAACAGGCATTGATAATCAAAAGATTAACAAATCATTTATGTATAGCGGTCGTAAACTTTCCGTTAAACTTTAGCAAAAAGCTCAGCAGGTATATAAAATAATATCAACTACATCACAAATGGGCAAGGGAAAAGAAATATACTTTAAGGCAGCGGCATTGTCGCTGCCATTGGTATTTTTATGCATCATTGAAATCCTGTTACGCTTATTCAATTATGGCTTCGATCCATCTTTGTTTATCAAAGATTCCGACCAGCAGGGCTACATGATGATGAACCCTACCGCCTCTTATAAGTTTTTTTCTACCAGTGCCAATGCAACACTGGGCAACCGCGAACGGTTCAGCATCATAAAATCCAAAAATACCTTTAGGATATTTGTGATAGGCGAATCAACCACTGCCGGCTACCCATACATGCACAATGGATCTTTCCACAGGTGGCTACAATACCGGCTGATGCATGAATATCCCAGCCTGAATTTTGAGGTGATCAACGTTTCGCTTACCGCTGTAAATTCCTATACCGTATTAGATTTTGCCAAACAAATTGTTAACCATGAGCCAGATCTGGTATTGGTATACACCGGGCATAACGAATACTACGGTGCTTTAGGTATTGGCTCTACCAGCCAGATTAAAGGTAACAGGGCCTGGATAAAACTGGTCATTAAACTGCGCGAACTTAAGTTGGTACAGTTGTTAGACCGCATCATTGAAGGCGTATCAAAGCTTTTTGGAAAAGAAATTGATAAACGGGAAAACCTGATGAAACGCATGGTAACCAAGCAGCAAATTGCTTATCAATCGGCCGATTTTAATCGAGGAATAATGCAGTTTAGCAGCAATATGGACGAATTGTGCCGGTTATTATCAAAAAAACACATCCCAACCGTAATCAGTACACTGGTCAGTAATGAAAAAGACCTTAAACCATTTATCAGTACCGGTAAGTTTTCTGCGCGAAGCCATTATGCAATAGGCGAAAAACTGTATGCAAACGGCGATTTTAAAGCGGCAAAAACAAATTTTGTTTTGGCGAAGGAATACGATCAGCTCCGTTTCAGGGCACCTGAAGCTTTCAACCAGATCGTTAGAAAATTGTGCAAGCAATATCCTGGCATTTACCTGGCTGATACCCGTGCCTTATTTGAAAAAAATGAAACAGGCGGAATAATCGGTAAAAAAACCATTTTAGAGCATGTTCACCCAAATTTATCGGGTTACGCCATCATGAGCGAATCCTTTTATCAGCAGATTAACAAGAGGAAGTTAATACCGGCAAAAAAACAAGATGAAATGTCTTTTGCACAATTGCTGAAGAACATGCCTGTTACCAGGGTAGATTCGCTATATGGCGTATATCAGATCATGATGCTCCGCTCGGGCTGGCCTTTTAATGAACCCATCAATTCTACCTATAACCGTGGAAATTCGATTGATGAACAACTTGCAGGTGCATTGGCCGTAGATAGAATTACCTGGAGAACAGCCATGGACGAATTGTATAAAACCGCTATGGCAAATGGCGACAAACAAAAAGCCCTAAAGGTTACCGAAGCGGTACTGCTTGAAAACCCTTACCAAACCAGTTACTATACCTACGCAGGTCGCCTGTGTTTTGAATTGGCAGATCCTCAAACCGCTGAGTTTTACTTTAAAAAGGCTTATGAGCTTATGCCCACCCCTGAGAATGCCAATAATCTTTTCCTCTTTTATTTTAAATCAGATCTTCCGGAGAAAGCACTTCGATATAGTGATGAACTAAAACATTCCGGTCAGCAAACCTATTTGGATACGCAAACTGAAGAAATATTAAAAAACATCATCAAGCTTAAAAAAGAAGCACCATCTGACAACATCAACGAATTGATTTCCAGCTACTATCATCAAATCAAAGCCGATGAGACAGCAACAAAATACAGAAAGACAAATAGCCGGTAACATGAGCAGCAAAAAATTAGAAAACCGAAAGTTTGGTCTTGTTTTAGGCACTACAGTAATTTCACTTTCTATTATTTTTTGGAAAGGAAGCTACTTACAGTACCTGTTGTTGTCACTATCAGTTGGGTTAATCATAACCGCAATCTTCGCTCCCTTTTACCTTGAATCCATAAGAAAAATATGGTTCAAAACTGGTCATTTTCTGGGAATGGTTAATGGTACAATTTTGTTGACCTTCGTGTTTATTTTCATCCTAAGCCCTATCGCCTTTTTTCTGCGCCTGTTTAAAAAGCAGGGTTTAAAAACAAAAAAGAATAAGCAGTTGGCTTCTTATTGGGAAGAGGTATCTGGCCGGTCAACGGGTTCATTTAATCAACAGTTCTAAATTTATACTTACAATGGATACACTGATCGAATTTTTCCATTTCCTAACCCAGCGCAAAAAGTATTGGTTATGGCCCTTATTTATTATCCTGCTTATGCTAGGTTTGGTATTGGTGGCCGCGCATGGTTCTGTCCTCGCCCCATTCATTTATAGTTTATTCTAATCAGGAGCACAGGATGAGCTATATTTTGGGGATTTCTGCTTACTATCATGACAGCGCAGCATGTTTGCTGAAAGATGCCGAAATTATTGCAGCGGCGCAGGAGGAACGTTTCTCCAGGATTAAAAATGATGAGTCGTTCCCTACAGAGGCGATAAAATTCTGCCTTAAATTTGCCAACATTTCCCTGGCAGAGGTAGATCATGTTGTATTTTATGAAAAGCCTTTTCTAAAATTTGAACGTTTGCTCGAAACTTATGTCCATTTTGCTCCAAGGGGATTAAAATCGTTCCTAAAAGCGATGCCGATATGGTTAACAGATAAATTATTCATCAAAAAAAACATTGCCAAAGCGCTTAATACGATAGATCCCACATGGGAAAAATCGCGCCCCATTCTTTTTACCGATCACCACCATGCCCATGCGGCCTCTGCTTTTTACCCCAGTCCATTTGAACAGGCTGTAGTATTAACGGTAGATGGTGTGGGCGAATGGGCCACAACAACAGTTTCAATAGGCAATTCGGCCCAATTGACTTTAAAAAAGGAAATTAATTTCCCAAACTCCATCGGTCTTTTATATTCTGCCTTCACCTACTATTTGGGTTTCAAAGTCAATTCTGATGAATATAAAGTAATGGGTTTAGCTTCATATGGCAAGCCGATATACAAAGCACTCATTTATGATCATTTAATCCATGTTAAAGCAGATGGTTCCTTTCTCCTTAACATGGATTATTTTGATTATTGTACCGGGCTGAGCATGACCAATAAGAAATTCGACAAGCTTTTCGGCCATCCGGCGCGTGCGAAAGACGAAGAACTGTTGGTATTTCATAAAGACCTGGCCAGTTCAATACAAAAAGTAACGGAAGAAATCATGATTAAGCTAACTCAAAGTCTTTACAAAGAATTTGGTATAGAAAATCTTTGCCTGGCAGGGGGAGTTGCGTTAAACTGTATCATTAACTCATCCATCAGGCAGCATTCTGGGTTTAAACGCATTTGGGTGCAACCCGCAGCAGGCGACGCCGGTGGCGCATTGGGTGCCGCTTTCAGTATATATTATGCTCATTTATCGGGTGTTAGAAATATCAATTTACAGGCAGACGGCATGAAACAATCGCTGCTTGGCCCATGCTATAGCCAACACGAGGTAATTAAAACACTTCGTGTTTATGGCCTTAATTACGAAAAGGCTGAGGGTGACCTTTATCATCGTAAAATAGCAGCATACTTAAATGAAGGTAAGGTAATCGCCTATTTCAAAGGCAGAACAGAGTTTGGACCGAGAGCATTAGGCTGCCGAAGTATTCTTGCAGACCCCAGAAAAAGTGAAATGAAAGCCATACTTAATGCCAAAATTAAGTTTAGAGAGTCTTTCCGTCCCTTCGCTCCCGCTATTCTGGAAGAGTTTGCGGATTTATATTTTGGTACGGGTGCAAAAAACCGTTACATGCTGTTTACAGAACGTTATTTAGGTGATCATAATAGACATCAGGCAAACCATGCAGTTCTAATTCCGGGAGCGGTACATGTTGATGGAACGGCCCGGGTTCAAATGGTGAACGAAGCATATCATCCTGATTTTCATCAGTTAATTACAGCATTTTACAAGCTTACGGGATGTCCGGCAGTAATTAACACCTCTTTAAATGTAATGAACGAACCCATGGCCTCTAGTCCGGAAGATGCCATATGTTGCTTTCTCAATACAGAAATAGATATTCTGGCTATTGAAGGTTTACTGATTGATAAAAAAAGGATCGGGCTTTAAGGAGTTGGGCGCACCTGGCTTGATTAAATTTTAGGTTAAAAAAGAAAAGTATCTGAAACTCAAATATGAAAAACAGATACCAACATATAAAATAAGGACATCAGGTTAAAAATGAGTTATTTATAGGTAAAAACCTGTAATGATAGTTTTAGGGTTCTGGTTAATTTGCTGACTACATCAATTAACTCCTAAACCCATGAACCACTTATCAAAATTAATGCTGAACCGGCGAATAGGTGCAGTACTTTCCTTAATCTTATTGTTAAACTTTACCTCGTGTAAAAAAACTAAAGTCGCGCCTGATCCTCCGGCAAATGAAACCAGTACGCAGGCCGCTACCGCCCTGCAGATTTACAAACCAACATCCATGCAGAATATGGATTGGAACGCTACCGAAAGCGAATGGTGTTACGCCCGTTCAAAGCAATCCGATCATTTTATATTGTTCTGGGGAAAAGGATATGGTACTAACAATCCTTCCTCCACAAATGTAGAGTCAAAATACCGTGTGGATATTGATGATTTACTGGCTAAGGCCGAATCTTTTTACAACCTAAATGTAAATACATTAAAATTTGCCACCGTTGGAAACGGAACTTCAAAACTGGACAAATATAAAATGATGATCTTTTTATATTATGAAGATGGTTGGCGTGCAACTGGTTCAGGATATGACGATACAATCGGCGCATTATGGGTAAGTCCACAAACCTGCAAGCCAGTCGGTTCAACAATCGCGCATGAGATTGGCCATAGTTTCCAATACCAGGTATCCTGTGATTTAGGTACCACTCATGGCTTCAGGTGGGGTTTCGGGGGCAATGGTGCAGGTGGAAATGCCTTTTGGGAACAAACGGCACAATGGCAGGCTTTTGTTTCTTACCCAAATGAACTTTTTAGCAGCTGGTTTGATCCTTACCTTGATAATTACCAGAAACACCTCATCCACGAAGATTACCGTTATGCCAATTATATGATCCACCAGTACTGGGCACAAAAAAGAGGCATAGCGGTTATTGGCAAAATATGGCAGGCGTCACAGACTTATGAAGATCCGATTCAGGTTTATCAGCGTTTATACGGACTTTCTGTGAGCCAGCTCAACGATGAATTATATGATGCTGCATCTAAATTTGTAACCTGGGATATTGATAACATCCGTACGCTGGGCGCAAGTAAAATTGGCGCACATCATTATAAAATGAACCTGATGAACGATGGTTCTTTCCAGCCTGACCCAAGCTTTTGCCCGCAAACAACCGGTTATAATGTTATGCCCTTAGAGGTGCCTGCAACGGGTACAATTGTTACCGCGGCATTTCAAGGATTGCCAAACGCTTCGGGATATAATCAGGTAGATGCCAGCATAGCCGGCTGGAGATATGGTTTCGTTGCTTTATCAACAAATGGAACCCGAAGCTATAGCCCCATGTTCACAAGTGCCTCCGGAAATGCAACATTTACTATTCCGGTAAATTGCAGCCGCCTTTGGTTTGTGGTAACCGGGGCGCCAAGCCAATACCATCCGCATGCCTGGGATGAAAACAATACCAATGATGAACAATGGCCCTATAGAGTAAAGTTCCAGAACACCAGTTTACCTGGCTACAATAATCAGGCACCTAAAGATGTGGCCTTTACTTACGACCTCGAAGTGAACCGAAGTACTACTTCTTACGATTATGCCACAGCTCAAATTGATATTGCTAAACTGGCTACTGCTTTTCAATTACCTAAACAAGATATTACCAGTAAAATAGGCACCGACATTAAATTTTATGCACTTGAAGCTAATAATAACTTAAACGCTACCCTAACAGCCAATGGTTTCGGGCAGTGGTTCGATGCCAATGGTTATGTGGTTGGCTACAGTTCGGCTAATTCGCGGGTATTTTGCGAGTTTGATGCGCAAAATTTTAAACTCAACGCTGGTCAGTATCCTAACCGTGTTAATACAGGCGATAAGTATACCATGAAACAGGCTTTGGTCTATACGTTAGCTTCAGGCAATAAAGTGACTGCTACCTTTACTGTTAACCTGACCATAAAATAGGGGTTCCAACTTAACCTGAGTTCGATTATCCATATTGCTACCAGGTAGAAGCAAGCCCCCAAAAAGTTAAACAATATTTTGGGGGCTTTTTGTATCATGTTTTAACATGCTTTGCTATACAATCAAAAGCATCCGTAACGCACGTTAAATAAGATTGGTGAGTCCTGTTATTTTGGAAAGGTGCTGTAGCTCATCATCGGTTGGGTTCTGCCGGGCTGTCCGCTATATCTTTTGCTGACCTTCTACGCCCCCCTGCCTTTACAGCAAAAGTATGCCGCTCCCATCCCGTTTAAATACGAAGGCCTGTGCAGGAAAACTTCATCTCTCTGCAATTTGCGATAAAACGAAAATAGAATCCACTATCCTGGCCACCTAAACCCGACTGGAGCATAAAACCCGGAGCGAGGCACGAGTGAGGACTTGAAGCGAAGGCGGGACTAAAAAGACCAGATGCTTCTGGAACTGCTTTCCAAAAAAGTAAATACCATTAACACGCTTAAATCATTTGAACATCCGTTTGTAGGTGTTACTTAAAGTTATCGTAGCGATTACATTTATTCGAATATAGTTTCAAAAAAGATTCTTTACGCCTTCAGGATTTCGCAAAGCCATGTGGACTCCACTCACCAGCAACACGAAATTGCTATCTCCGTATTTGCTGACTATCTCTTCCCTACACCCTCACTCGTCATGATTACTCTTTTAAGCGTTCCATCTTTGTTGTAAAAAATTTCATCTATACAAACCGATCTGTTATTGCTTCCCCCTCCAGGTTGCATGGCTCCGTTGTGATAAAAGAAATACCATTTGTTTTTAAATTTCACAATAGCCTGGTGGTTGGTATCACTATTCCCGGCTACTTCATTTAAAATACCCTGATATCTCCATGGCCCCTCAAGGGATTTACTCGTCGCATAAGCAATTTTTTCAGGAAAACCGGTAGCATACGAGAGATAATAGATGCCCTTCTCCTCGTGTATCCACGGCGCCTCTGTAAAGTTGAAACCTTCAAAATTGATTCTTTTTACAGCGCCATCAATTTCGATCATATTTTCTTTTAATTTGGCGTAATAACACTCACTGTTTCCCCAGAATATCCACCCCTGCCCTTTTTTATCCACAAAAACAGTTGGATCAATACAGGCCCAATAGTTTTTAGAATCATAACAGTCTTTATTTGTGAGCAGCGGCTTTCCGATTGCATCTTTATACGGTCCTTCAGGTCGATCTGAAACGGCAACACCTATGCCCAACGCATTTGTACTGATATACCAATAATATTTTCCATTGCGCTTAATCACCTGCCCAGCATAAGCATCGCCACCCTTTGCCCATGAAAAATCAGAAAGCTTAAGCGGAACAGGGTATTGCGTCCAGTTTTTCATATCAGTTGTGGAGAAAACCGACCAATCTTCCATTTTAAAAGTTTTTTGCTTCCCGCCTGCATCATGCCCGGTAAACAACCATAGTGTTCCCTGATCCACAATCGCTGCAGGATCTGCAGTGTATTGATGCGTGATAATCGGGTTTCCCTCAGCTACGAATTGAAACCGGTCGCCAAAAAGTTTAGGAATAAGCAACTCACCGGGAACACCTTTCCAAATACTGTTTAGGTAGCGGGCTTCCTGACCGCTTATCCCGATCACACTTCCATGTCTTGGAAAAAAATTCTTGGTGAATGACAATGGCGCATCGCTAAAGTTAAACAGATCGGTACTCTTCTGATATTCATATCTTCCTTTGGTATATAAATCATACATCAATACATAATCCGGAGAATTGTTCAGTTTAAAGATACTTGATCCCTCTACCGGAGTGCCTGTTCCGGCGTAAGCATCAAGGTATTTAAAGTCTTCCACCCATGGTCCCTGCAATGATCGGGATGTGGCCTGCTGAATTCCATTTTTTACTTCCTTTCCATCTACCTTGGTATTTCCTTTATAAAAAAAGTGGTATATCCCATCTTTAAAGATAATATCCCCATCAATACCACCAAATTTCGGGCTAAACATTAAAGTTGGCTCCTTTTCAAAACCGGTAAAGTCCTGGTTGGCGTAGGCGCAATAAAAATCAAGCTTATCATCGTCCTCAAACCTGATGGTAAAATACACGAGATATTTCTTAGCAATCGGATCATAAATCGTTTGTGGAGCCCATACCCACTTCACTTTGGCAAAAGTTGCAGGATACTCCTTTGCAAGATCGACGGCACTATGGCTCCAGTGGCCCAAATCTGAAGATTTTAACATCACAATTCCTGTATTTTTAGCCCAGCCGTTTTTATGGGTGTTCATATCTGTTGCCGTAATATAAAATCCACTTGCATCTTCTTTCCTCAGGATATGCGGATCCCTGATGCCGCCAGAATTGGAAATGGTATCCGATTTGATTACCGGATCATTTTGGTTTAGTGCATACCAGTTTATTCCATCAGAACAGACTGCAAACCGGAGCTGCTCCTGAACATTCCCTGGCCCCGATCCCTCAAAATAAGCAAAAAGATACCCTTCAAATTTATTCGGATACTTTACTTCCTGTGAAAAACATTTAAAAAAAACAATTGCCAATGCGACAATTATCAACATACATTTCGAATAAAACTTCATACGTTCAAATTATTTGGGATGCTAACAGGCATTTAAAAGTTCAGCCTGTGATTAATAGTTTGATTAACCATTATTGGTGAGGACCATTTACAAATATTTAACTATACAACAGACCTTTACCAAAAAAAAAAAATAAACGTGCAAGTAACATTTATTTTCAAATGTAAAAAAACACGATGAAATATTTTATTATCGCCGGTTTTGCCACATCCATTTGTCAGGTAAACACCAATATGAAAATGATTTCAAAGCAAATTAAATTTATGTTTTAATTTATATGCCGGTTAAATCTTGATGTGAATGTAGCCACTTTCTTCAATTGTTCATCAACACCTGTATAAATTGATTGATTTACCCCCCAAAATCGATTGATTTACAACCCCTCTTACAACCGACTGTATATTATATTTGAAACACAGAAGTAATTACTAATACCTACCTGTATTACCTAACCAAATTTTATATGAATCTAAAATGTTTACTATTAACAGCAGTACGACAAAGGAAATCAGCATCATCTGCAAGGGGAATTCCAAATGAAACTTGCTATTTATTAAAGCCAGGCTGAACCTAATCACTTCCTAAAAAATCAGAATTTATTGCTTAAACCCAGAGATTTTCCAAATTCAAAATTTTACGCCTTTGGGAAAAATAAAACTTTGGTTGTCGCGTAAACTACCATATAAAAACCTAAACATGATGATGAAAAACAAAATGCTTTTTTTAAAGTACATGGGTGCGATTTTATTAGCTGCCATTTTTACCTCCAGTTGTAAAAAGGTTGCAGAAGTAAACCCCAACGAGACGGAAACATTTAACTCGGCAATAACCAAAAAGAAAGTCCAGGCTATTCAGGCTATTGAAATTCCACAGGCACTTGCAAACGGAACCTTTTATATCATGAGTAAAACCAGCAGTAAGGTTATCGATGTACCTGGAGGGCAAAATGGAAATAATACCAGTGTATGGCAGTGGGGCGGCACAGGTGGAACTAATCAACAATGGAAACTCACTTCCCTATCTGGTGGATACTACAGTATAATCGGTGTAGAGAGCAACCGGGCCCTAACCGCGGCTGATAATACCAATGGTGGCAATATTCAAATCAACGATTATACAGGCGCCAATAACCAGCAATGGCAGTTCGTATCATTGGGAAGTAACTACTATCGCATTGTAAACAGGGCAAGTGGAAAGGCGCTTGACCTTTGGGGCTCTTCATTGGAAGATGGAGGCGATATCAATCAATATGATTCACATGGTGGCGATAACCAGCAATGGGTTTTGGTGAAAACAAAATATAACGGCCAGGTTGGCTGGGCATGGACCTCAACTAACGGCGTTCCTGCTGATGTGATTACTAGAATCACAAATGCGATGAATGATGCATGTGCACGTTACAATGCCGGTGCCGATTGGGATGCGAGAACCCTCAGTGTTTCCTACAATACAGGTGTGCCAACCGCTGAGGCAAATGTAAATGGCAGCATCAGTTTCGGTGCAAACGCAAGCTATCAGAATGTACGCACGGCTATGCACGAAATGGGACATTGCTATGGTGTAGGACAAACCGGGGGCTGGTATGATCTGACCAATGGAGGAACATACTCTGGTGCGAATGGTATTGCGACCATCAGGGCGCTAGAAACCCCGACCAGTAATATCAGTGCCGGAGGCGGTCACTTTTGGCCTTATGGTTTAAATTATGATTCGGAATGGTCAGAAACAGGGGCGTTCAGACACGTTAAAGTTGTACGTGCCATGGATTTAGATGGCGTTTATTAGTTAGTTAGATAGATGATAGCTTGAAGGGAGCGTTAAATGAATAACTCAGGTTACACATTTATGCTCCCTGGCTATTTTATAAGTAATCCTGCCTTTCCCGAAATCAATAACTTTCGGATGCAAAGGCTTTTTGCGTCACCAGCACTTCCTGATTCTCAGAAAACAATTTCCTGTTAAAAATAACAAGCGGAAGATTGCCTTGCCTAACTGTAGTTATTCCGCCTCAGCAAAGACGATATTAAAATATAGTTGTGGAGAGCCTAACGATGAGCTGCCATAAAATATTCTTATTTTCCTTCGCCTCATGTTTTTAGATATACTGATATCAAATCATCAGTTCGTTTCTCCCTTAAACAAATTTTATCGATATAAACGGTTTTCAATCCCCACAGCTTTTTAAGCTAACCTAAATTCACGCTTCATCATCCTATTTGCTGATTTACCGATTTATAAATTATCTATCAGATGTTTACAAATTATTTTAATAAAAACACCTGCTACGAAATGCCTAAAATCGCTGGATGAAGTAAGCCCAGCACAAACAATTTTCCACTTTCCGTCAACCTGATCTGATATCAATCGGATTTATTTCAGGGTATGCCGGATTAAATTAAGCCGCATAACTCGGCGTTGCCTAGTTCTCCCAACAGAATACATTTTGAATAATTTGAGAGAAAAATAAATTAAACGTTATCATAACATTTAATTTAAAATAACTAACTTAGGTGAAAACAATGTACAGCTTAGGCTAATCATTGTTGCTAACCAAATTTACACGTCTAACCAGGATAGGATTAAAGATTCTACATGATCTTTGAGTTTTATTAACTGCAACTATATTGATATGCATAAAATCTTGATGAATACCAAAAGTCAGATTTTTTTTAAAAAAAACTGACCAATTATGCCAAAATACCTGCCGTTATTATGCTGTTTATTATTCTTCACCGGGCGTATCACAGCCGATCAGAATGACGAGCGCCTGTTTAGCATCAATGAAGGGCTCTCCAATAATTCGGTAAGGTGTATCTTTCAGGACCATTATGGTTATATGTGGTTTGGTACATACGATGGACTGAACCGCTATGACGGGAGCGTTGTTAAGGTGTTTCGTAACCGGCTTAAAGATGATTACTCACTTCCTCATAATTACATTTATTGTATTGCCGAAGATGCAGAAAATAACATATGGGTGGGTACGGGGCAAGGCTTGGCCATATATAATGAGCGAAGCGGGAAATTTGCGCCGGCATATTACTCGCCTAAGCGAGGGGATAAACCTATCAAATCAATGATGGCAGTAAATACCATCGTGCGCGACTCAAAGGGGAATTTATTTATAGGTACAAATGGGGCTGGAATGTATTATAAAGGTAAGCAAGACAAATACCCATATAAAATATTAAATAGCGACAAAAACAGGCCACTTTCCAATGCGAATATAACGGGTATTGTGGAGGGGAGTCAGAACCATATCTGGATTACTGTAAGTGGAGTAGGATTATATCGTTTTGATGTCCGGCAGAAAAAACTGGTTCTGGTTAGTACTGAAATGATGCTCACCAACTGTATACTGGCAAAGGAAAATTATCTATGGATTGGAACCAGGGAGGGCCTGTATCAATTTTCGGTTATGTATGATAATAAAATACCAAAAGTCTCATCCAAAAAGAAACTGTCAAACGGGAACATATTGTCACTCCTGCTAAATCCAGGATATAAGCTCTGGATAGGGACCGAAGGAAGTGGTATGTCCATTTTGGATTTAAAAACATTACAAATTAGCCAGGCTAAACTCACACCACATAAATCTGCTTATACCAGCGGTGAAACCATACCTGCCATGTATAATGATAAAGATAATCGTAAGTGGATTTCCAAGTTAAATGGAGGCGTTGTGATCATTGACAGTACAAAAAAGCATTTTCAAGTATTCTGTAATAATCCACATACCCAAAACAGCCTGGTCCATAATTATGTATCCTGCCTGGCTGAAAAGGTTAATGGCGACATTTGGGTAGGAACTGATGGAGGGGGAATGAGCTTATACTCCCCCAAAGCGAATAGCTTTACCCAGTTCAGGCACGATCCGGCCAAATCAAATTCTTTAAGCAGCAACATCGTGACAAGCATATTAACAGATCGAAAAGGCAGCACGTGGATAAGCACTTTCGGCGGTGGTATTAATAGGTTTAACGAACAGGGGCAATCTTTTAACAGATATCGTTGCGTTAATGATAAGGGTAAGGAGAGCAATTATATCTGGCTTATTTACCAGGATCATCAAGATATGATCTGGGCAACAACAGTTGTTGATGGCGGCATATACAGATTAAACGCTCAAAATGATCAGTTTGAACTGTTTGATTCCAGTCTTTGTGATCTCAACGACTTTAAAGAGGATTCTTTCCACCAGCTCTGGGCCGGTACTTCAAATGATTTGGTAAAGATAGATACCCAGAAAAAACATCATGTCTATTATACAATAGGTAAACCCGTTAGGGAAATATTCGAAGATCGGAACCGTAACTTTTGGCTCGGCACAGAGGGCGGTGGCCTGATTCTGTTCGACAGGATAAAGGGAAAAATAAAGGCCCAGTTTTCTGATGCGGAAGGTCTGTGCAACAATTCGGTGCTTAACATCCTTCAGGATGATCAAGGGTATTTATGGCTTAGTACTTTCAATGGTTTATCCCGGTTCGATCCGGTGCGTAAAACCTTTAACAATTATTATAGTGAAAACGGATTATCAAGCAATCAATTTTCGTACAGTGCGGCTTTACGCCTGAGATCTGGCGAAATGGCCTTTGGCAGCATCAAAGGTTTTACGCTTTTTAATCCGAAAAACTTTCAGTCGAGCCCTGCAAACCTCCCCGCCCCCTATCTATCATCGGTGTATGTGAACAATCGATTTATTAGCGCAACTGATGAATTAGTAAACCAAACTAATCAGGAACGGATTTCCGAATTAACTGTACCGTATAATGAAGCGGTTTTATCACTCAGTTTTTCTGCTATAGATTTTGCAGATAAGGGCAAAATTAAATTTGCGTACCATTTAGAAGGAGGTAATAATGAATGGATTGAAACCACGGCATCAGCTC
Organism: Pedobacter suwonensis; assembly: GCF_900111825.1. Taxonomy (GTDB): domain Bacteria; phylum Bacteroidota; class Bacteroidia; order Sphingobacteriales; family Sphingobacteriaceae; genus Pedobacter; species Pedobacter suwonensis. The sequence goes on along the minus strand of NZ_FOJM01000004.1, from coordinate 150,143 downwards.
CTGTTACCTTTCTTCGGTTAACAGATGGCAAGTACATACTGCACGTTAAACGCAATAATTACATTGGCGGATGGGGGCCGGAACACCGCTTGCTGATTATAAACGTGCTCCCACCCTGGTACCGCAGCTGGCTCGCTTACTTTTGCTATGCGCTTATCGGTTCTGCTGTTATATATGCCTATAATGCCTACAGAGTGCGACAGGCAAACTTAAATTACGAAATTAAAACTGCCCAGACAAATGCACAAAAAGAGAAAGAGCTGAGCGAAAAAAAGTTCGCTTTCTTCACCAATGTTTCGCATGAGTTTCGTACACCACTAACGCTGATCATCAATCCGTTAAAAGATTACATACAACATCACCCGGCCTCTGGCAGTAAAGGAGGTCTTGATCTGGTTTACCAAAATGCAAAACGATTGCTGAAACTGGTAGACCAGTTGCTGCTGTTTCGAAAAGTTGGCGGGGAGAGTGAAGATTTAAAGATCTCAAAACTTCCCTTTTCCGAAATCTGCAAAGAAGTCCATATCAGTTTCTCTGGCCAGGCCGCATTGAAAAATTTAAACTACCAGTTTACATGCCCCGATAACCCGATTGAGCTATATGCCGACAGGGAAAAGATCCAGGCAATCCTTTATAACCTGATTTCCAACGCGATCAAATTCACCGAACCTTATGGCGAAATTAACATGCGGCTATGGGAAACAGCAAACACAGTAGAATTGAGTATAAAAGATAATGGGATCGGTATTGATAGCCATGTTAAAGAAAAGTTGTTCGATCGGTTTTATCAGGTCAGGGAAAATAGTTCTGCATCGGGCTTCGGTATCGGTCTATATCTGGTAAAGCAATTTATGGATCAGCATGGTGCACAGATTTATTATGAAAGCGGCATTGGATGTGGAACCACCTTCTTCCTCTCGTTCAAAAAAGGTAAATGCCATTTTGGCGATCTGACCATATATGAAGATATTACAACAGAAACTTTCCAGGCTGAAGATCAGGCCAAGCCAACTCCACCCACATTAAAAACAGATCCAAATCTGCTGCTAAGCACACAAGACCTTATCCTGATCGTAGAAGATAATGAAAGTATCCGCGAATACATTCAGGGCATATTCAAGAATGACCACCTGGTTATTACCGCCTCCAGTGGAAAAGAGGGACTTGAACAGGCCATTCAACATTTGCCCGACGTCATTATTAGTGATATCCTGATGGAAGATGGTACCGGATTAGAGTTATGTAGCGCCATTAAGAGCAACCCTACACTTGGGCACATACCGGTAATTTTATTAACGGCACTATCTGATGCCGAAAACCGGCTTAAAGGTACTCAATGTGGCGCGGACGATTATATTACCAAACCTTTCGAAAAAGAATTGTTAAAGGCAAGGGTTAAAGCTTTGCTTGAAAACCGGACTAAACTACAGCAATATTTTTATAACGAGATTACGCTCAAAAAGCAGAATTTCAAGATCTCACCAGAGTACCGCGAGTTTTTATCAACCTGCATCAATATTATTGAGCGTAACATTGCTGATGAAACTTTTAATATCAAAAAGTTTTCACAAGAAATTGGCATGAGCCATTCCGGCCTGTATCGGAAGGTCAAATCTGTTTCCGGCCAATCAATAGCCGGTTTTATTCGATTCATCCGCCTTCGGAAAGCTGCTGAACTCATGGTGGAATCCAATTATACCATTAAAGAAATCGCCTGGGAAGTGGGGATTAACGACATCAAATATTTCCGTAAACAATTTAGTGCCTTATTCGGGATGAATCCATCCGACTATATAAAAACCTATCGGAATACACCTCACAAATAAATTATTTTAAGCTTTTAGGGAAAACAATCTCCAAACGTTCGCTACAGCTCACGTTTGGAGATTGCTATGTTCCTCGTGATCTTGATTTTACGCAAGCCCAGTAAAGTGCTTCGTTTTAACAACCGTTTTTAAAACGTATAAGATTAAATACGTTTTTATGATGTATTTACGCTAACAATTATCGTTGGTTTAGGGGCTTAAAAAGTCATAAATCATTAAAATCTTAACCGGAAACCTGGTTTATGATAAAAGTGATGTTTAAAGCCGATTTAAATAGATTTAAACGCGAAAATTGGCGATTTACCCCCTCTTATTTGACCGATTTATTCCCTCGGCTAACACCATCTCATACTACATTAGGGTCCATAAAATGATTACTAACCAAACCTAACTGAATCCTTTTATTAGCAGATACAGGCAACAGGAAATTCAGCAATGCTTACCTGTTATTGTATCAACAGGCGGCATACAATAGATAAAATCTTTGTACAAGCCAGCCTTATAACCAGATAAAAAATAAAACAGCACTAACCAAACAAACCGGGCATCCAGAGCTATCGGTTTGATCCTATAAACCAATTCTAAACTGATAAAAGCCTATGGATGAAAAGACAATAGTATAATACCCCTATTCCTGAATGATTCCGATCATTATTTATTAACTCCAAATAGAACTATATGAATAACCAAACTTTACAAAAAAAAATTATTCCCAAAATCCTTTTACTGTTTCTACTGATGGTACCATGCATCAGCTTTGCGCAAAACAACGAGATTATCGTTACCGGAAAGGTCAGTTCTGACACTACAACAATTGTTGGCGTTACCGTACAACTAAAAAATTCTAAAAAAATAGTTTCTACAAATGCTGAAGGAAAATACTCCATAAAAGTACCTTCAGATGGTATTCTTGTTTTCAGTTATACAGGTTACGAAAAGCAGGAAGTCCCGATCAACGGACGTCCGGTGGTTAACGTGATGCTAAAATCAAGTGAAAATACGCTGAACCAGGTAGTGATTACCGGTTTTGGTGGTTCACAAAAAAAGGCAAGTGCCATCAGTTCAATTACAACAGTAAATGTGAAAGAACTGAAAGGGCCAACCGGAAACCTAACGAATACCCTAGCCGGCAGAATACCCGGGATGATTTCTTTTCAGAGGAGTGGTGAACCCGGTTTAGGTACCGATAACTCCGCATTCTTTATACGCGGGCTTTCTACGTTTGGCTCAGGCAAACAGGATCCTTTGATTTTAATTGATGGAGTTGAATCCTCAACTACCGACCTTGCCCGCCTCCAGCCTGATGATATTTCAGATTTTTCGGTACTGAAAGATGCCGCTGCGGCAGCCGTATACGGTGCCAGGGGAGCCAACGGGGTTGTACTGGTAAACACCAAAATGGGTAAAGAGGGTGCAACACAGTTTTTTTTCCGTGCTGAAAACCGCATGTCGAGTAATACAGAAAATTTCAAGTTAGCAGACAACATTACCTATATGCGCTTGGCTAATGAGGCATTGCTTACCCGATCGCCCCTGGCTAAGCCTACTTACAGCGAAAGTAAAATTAACCATACCATTGCAGGAGACGACCCTTACCTATATCCAAATAACGACTGGATGGGACAGATGATCAAAAAGAGAACGCTAAACCAAAGTTACAACCTGAATATCAGTGGTGGTAATGCACGTACCAAGTATTATATTTCAGGCACCTATAACCAAGACAATGGTGTATTAAAGGTAGACCCTATCAATAACTTTAACAGCAACATTAAACTGGCAAACTATTCTATCCGTTCTAACATCAGCCTTAACCTTACCAGCACCACACAATTTAATATCCGCATGTATGGTCAGTTTGACGACTATAATGGACCGATCGGCGGAGGTCAATTATCATTTAACAATGTACTTTGGGCCAATCCGGTGATGTTTCCTGCCCTTTATCCCAAATCAAAGCTACCATATTCAGACCACCCCTTATTTGGCTCGGGCCGTATTGTAGAGGCAGGCAGTCCAACCTCAACACTTTACGTAAACCCTTACGCAGAGATGGTGAAAGGATATAACGTATACAAAACATCCAATATACAGCCACAGCTTGAACTCCAGCAAAACCTAAATGCCATTACCCCGGGGCTGAATTTCCGAACAATGGCTTATCTGAGAAGATATTCTTTCTATTCGGCCGACCGGAGTTATAATCCGTTTTACTACGAAGCCATTGTAGATCCCACAACGCTTGATTATAGTCTAAATGTACTGAACAGCGGAACCGGCGTAACTGCCGGTACACCGGGGACAGAATACCTCGGCTTCCAGCAGACCGGGAAAAAGCTGGATTCGCGTTTTTGGCTTGAAGGTGCACTAACTTACAACCGGACCTTTAAAAAACATGCGGTAAGTGGCTCTTTAATATCTTTTATGTCTAATTATGAAGCAGCTGACGCCAACGATCTGACCGCATCTTTGCCACAGCGAAATCAAGGTATTTCAGGTCGTTTCTCTTATGGCTTTGATGATCGGTATCTGGCAGAATTTAACTTTGGTTATAATGGTTCAGAACGTTTCGCAAAAAATAACCGGTTCGGCTTTTTCCCTTCTGCAGGTATAGGTTACCGCATTTCTAACGAAAAGTTTTTTAAACCGTTAAGAAGTGTAATTGATCAGCTTAAATTCAGGGCTACCTACGGATTAGTGGGAAATGATCAGATCGGCAACATTGGCGACCGTTTTTTCTACCTGTCTAATGTCAACTTAAATGATGGTGGCTATGGCGCATCATTTGGAACCGGAGACGGAATTCCCTTTTATTCCCGTCCGGGTGTTTCCATTTCCAGATATGCCAATAATAACATTACCTGGGAGGTAAGCAGATCTTTAAATATTGGTATGGATTTAACCGCATTTAAAGATCTTAACTTAACCGTAGAGGTATACAAACAGTTTCGTTCACAAATCTTACAACCAAAATCGAGTGTAGAATCCGCTGCCGGCTTTGAAGCTTTGCCTTTTGCCAACTTTGGGAAGGCCGAAACCCAGGGTGTAGACTTCACAATGGCCTACCAACGTTCTTTTAGCGGTGGTGCGTGGGTAAATGTACGTGGAAACTTTACTTATGCAACCAGTAAATTAAAGGTAAGTGATGAAATCCAGTATGCCCCTAACATTGCTTATTTATCAAGGGTTAACCACTCCCTTTCGCAAAGCTGGGGTTTAATAGCCGAAAGATTGTTTGCAGATGAGAAAGAGGTAGCCAATTCCCCGCTTCAATATGGAGATAATACGCTGCGTGGGGGAGATATAAAATATAAGGATGTGAATAAGGATGGGATCATCAATGATGATGACATGGTGCCCATCGGTTATCCACAACAGCCTGAAATTATCTATGGATTTGGAGTATCAAGCGGATTCAAACGCTTCGATCTGAGTTTCTTTTTTCAGGGTTCTGCCAGGTCTTCATTTTTTATCAGTCCTGATAATACGCAGCCATTTTTCATGAATGGTGGTTTTCAAAATAATTTGCTGCAAGCTATAGCTGATAATCACTGGTCAGAAGATAAGCAAAATATGTATGCTTTCTGGCCAAGATTAAGTACCAACCGGATTTATTCCAACAACAGGCCTTCAACATGGTGGATGCGCAATGGTAACTTTCTTCGTCTAAAAAGCGTTGATCTGGGATACAATATTCCTGAAATCAAATCGCTGAGGTTAAGAAGTACGAGAGTATATTTTTCTGCAACCAACCTGTTCGTCTTCAGCAAATTTAAAATGTGGGACGTGGAAATGGGTGGCAACGGACTAGGATACCCGGTTCAGGCTGTATACAGCATTGGCGCACAATTCAACCTTTAATAACAAGACACTTTCATATGTATAAAATGAAAAAATCATTAAACCAGAATAAGCATACCGGTATAATCTACCGGGCTACATTGCTTATGAGCATTGTAATTGCCATTACATCCTGCAAAAAGTACCTTGACGTAGTACCTGATAACGTTTCTACTATTGATAATGCATTTAAATTAAGACTGGAAGCGGAGAAATATTTATTTACGCTTTATTCCTATCTGCCTAAAAATGGCGATGGCTGGTATAACCCGGGTATGACAGCTGCAGATGAAATCTGGTACCCTCAGGATGACCAGGCGCAATGGCATGCTGCTTTCAGAATTGCGGAAGGACAACAAAACAGGGCAGCACCTTATTTTAACGATTGGACTGGCGCGAATAAAGGTCAGAATGTAACAACAAAGCCAATATGGGGAGGAATAAGGAATTGTAATGTTTTTCTGGAAAACATGGCAGACCAAACTAAAGTGCCTGACATTACACCAGCTGAACGCTCCCGTTGGATTGGAGAAGCACTGTTCCTAAAGGCTTTTTATCACTATTACATGCTACGCATGTATGGACCTATCCCACTGATTAATACAAATGTACCTGTTGATGCCGACCTTGCAGGAGCTTATGTGAAACGTAAACCCATAGATGAATGCGTGAGTACCATATCCAACTGGTTTGATGAAGCGGCAAAGCTACTCCCAGACCGTATTCAGGATGAAAACACACAAATGGGAAGGGTAACTAAACCTATCGCATTGGCCATGAAGGCAAAGCTATTGATCATGTCAGCAAGTCCGTTATTTAACGGAAACAGCGATTTTGCGAACTTCAGGGATAAAGATGGTAACATTTTATTCAATCCAAGTTATGATCCTCAAAAATGGATAATAGCCCGCGATGCTGTGAAAGCCGCTATTGATGCCGCTACCAATAGTGGCTTTGGACTTTACAACTACACCAATGATGGATTAGGGCTAAGTGATACCACTAAAACACAACTTAGCATACGTAATGCCATTACCAAAAAATACGGTGTAGAATGTGTATGGGGGAATGCACAATCCTATTTTGTGAACGAATGGTTATGTATGCCACCTACCGAAGATAATGGTGTAAATGGTAGAGGGCCTGGCTCAGGTGTTTGGGCGCCGCCAATCAAGATCGCAAAACTATTTTATACTTCAAATGGAGTACCCATAGAAGAAGACAAAACTTTAGATTTCACTAAATACAGTCAATTGAGAACAGCCACAGACAAAGAACGGTTTTACATCAAAAATGGTTTTACAACCGCCCGTCTTAATTTCGACAGGGAGCCACGTTTTTATGCGGACCTGGGATTTGACGGATCCATCTGGTACATGAAAGACGGTAATGACAGAGGCAATGATGAAAATAATTTTTATGTAAAAGCAAAAAACGGAGATAAGGCGGGCTTTGGTAACGATTTCAGAAATTGGAGCGAAACCGGTTATTTTATTAAGAAACTGGTTAACTGGGAATCTACCACCAACAACAATTCGGTTGTTTGGCGACAATTCCCATGGCCGGAAGTTAGGATGGCCGATCTTTATTTGCTCTATGCTGAAGCAGAAAATGAAGTAAATGGCGGCTCAAGCGTGGCCATTCAATATTTGGACAGAGTAAGAACACGTGCAGGACTAAAAGGCATTGTAGAATCCTGGACGGCATATTCAAATAATCCTAGAAAATATTCCACTAAAGAAGGCCTTCGCGCCATCATCCACAGAGAGCGCACAATAGAGATGATGTTCGAAGGGCAGCGTTTCTGGGACCTGCGCCGCTGGAAAGAAGCACCAGAAGAGCTTCAAAAAGACATCACCGGGTGGAATATCATTGGTAAAACCGATGCTACATATTATCAGGAACGCTTCATCTTCAGTCAGCGTTTTATCGCGCCAAGAGATTATTTCTGGCCGATTGGTGACTATGATACCCGACGAAACACCAATCTGGTTGAGAACCCAGGCTGGTAATATGAAGAACATGAATAGGTAAATATATTTTATATGAAAAGTAAACTAAAAATTCTGGCATTAATAGCCTGTTCCATCATTCTTTTAGCTTCATGTAAGAAAGGAGAAGAACTGAACACTAATGAACCGGTTGACAATGATCCGACTGCTCCTGCTCAGGTGAGCAACATAAGCGTAGTTAACCAGAACGGAAAAGCAACGATCACTTATACTGTACCTAAAGATCCTAGGTTGCTGATCGTAAAAGCTGTGTACAACTTGTCGTCAGGCAAACAATATGAAGCGCAGACTTCATATTACAACAACTCACTGGAGGTTGCCGGCTTTGCCGATACTGACGAACATGAGGTAAAAGTATATTCTGTCAGCCGTTCAGGCGTATTATCGGACCCCATTATCGTAAAGGTAAAGCCCTTAACTGCACCGATCTGGCAAGCATTTAAAAGTTTAAAAGTACGAGACGCTGCCGGCGGTTACGATATAATGGCATCTAACCCATCAAAAGGGAATATAAACATCATGGTCATCGGCAAAAATATATATAACGAATACGTTGTGGATTATGATAAAAGTATTTTTACCAATTTAGACAGTGTCTATTCCAAAATTAGGGGTTTAGATACCAATGTTCACCGGTTTGGTTTTTTTGTTCAGGACAGGTGGGGGAATAAAACCGATACGATCTATAAGGACATTAAACCAATCTTCGAAGTACAGCTACAAAAATCCAGATTTCAGGAGTACAAGCTTCCGGGAGATCCGCCAATGTGGGGAGCGGTAAGTAAAGCCTGGGATGGCAGATATGGCTGGGAGGCCTGTTTTACACAGCAGATAGCTGGTGGTAACGGACCCCATACGGTAACCTTTAGTTTGGGTGTATCAGCAAAACTGAGCCGGATCTGGATGCGTCCTTATGCAGAGGTTAACCCACTAAGGTATTACTACCTACAAGCCATGCGCCGCTTTGAAATTTATGGTTCAGACAATCCTAACCCCAATGGCAGTCTCGATCAAAGTTGGGTTCTCCTAGGATCTTATACCATTACCAAGCCATCAGGTCTTCCTTATGGAGTTGAAAATGATTTGGATAAACAAACTGCTGAAGCAGGTTTTGATTTACCATGTGATCTTTCGGCACCAAAAGTAAGGTATCTACGGGTACGTTGCCTCGAGAACTGGGTAGGTGGAACAGGTTTGAATATTGACGAACTAACCGTGTATGGTGATACCCGATAAAAATCAGCAACAAACGGCTCTGATTTCGGCACCATGTGCCGGATGTAAAATGGGAACAAAAATATTATAAAATGGAAAAAAGAAAATTAATAATGATTATAACCATAGCAATCATTAGCATGGCGATGGTTTCCTGCTCCAAATGGGATGATTTTAAAAAATATACCGCTGACGGAGAAACGATTTATAGTGGCAAGGTCGATTCTTTAAAAATACTACCGGGAAGACTTCGTGTTAAACTAACAGGTTTGTTATCAGCAGATGCCAAAATTGAAAAGATCAAAATCACCTGGAATGATAAAAAAGACTCTTTAATTTTTGATATAGCAAAAACAGGAAGACCTGAAGCCATAGAGAAAATTTTTAGTGTGGATGAAGGTGTGAAGAATTTTAATGTGCAGACGTTTGACGCCAGTGGTAACGCTTCATTAATCGTTAGCGCGACCGGGACAGTATATGGGCCAAAATATGAAAGTAATCTTTTTAACCGCCCTATTCTCAATGCCGAACTGCTGGATAATGGCAGTGCCAAGATTGATTGGGATACCTTCGATACTTCGACAGGCGCAAAGGGAACATGGATCACCTATACTACAACAGCCGAAAAACGAACTACCGTATTTTCAGAAATTGGCGAAAATTCTCTTACCCTATTAAATTACAAACCCAATACAACCTTCAGCTACAAAACGATGTATTTGCCGGTTCCAGCGGTTATTGACACCCTATATTCAGCCGTGGATACAAAACTGGTCCGGTAAAAAGCAGATAAAATAAACGGGCTCTAAATAGCGTCCTCTCAACCGCAATGGGGAAATCTTCAAACTTTGTTAAAGATTTCTCCCATTTGCTATGCCTCAGTCGATGATACATGGTTTTGAATCTTTAGTTGATAGCTGATGTGCCACTATTTAAACTTGTTGTTACCTTTATTCGAAGATATGCCCGATTAACCGGCTAGGTTAACTATTACTCCTTTTTCTCAAGCTACGGACAGGGTTCTATCCGGCACCGCTTGTCTATTGCTCATAACGTTTGGGTTTCAATTTGGATCAACCATATCTCCATAAAAAAGCCTTAGTTGCGGCACAAACAGCTTTCTACAGTATGTTATTTTTGCTAAATTCAACCAAAAATTTGGCTAAGCGCCATTTTTCTCTAATTTTAAATAAAAAGATACATGACAAAAAACGTTTTCGCTGTAATGCTATTGGTGACCATATTCGGTTGTAAAAAACCTGGTGATGATGACATTACTGCTTACCGTTGGAAGCGAGATTTGTACCGGGCGCGGGTTCATAGCGAGGGGCCTGCGGTATTTTATTCAAAAGACCCGAATGTTTCCGGGAATCAAGACGCCATCTTTTTAAGCTCAAGTTTTGTGATCTTAACGGAACACCGCAAAAATATACAGCAAGACAGTATCTATAATGCCAGTGGAAGAACACAGATTTACAAGTATGAGAAAGTTGACGACTAATTTTCCGTAATATTTATAGGCTTAGCAAAAAAGCTTTACCCTGAATAAAATTACCATCCTGAAGGATGATAATTTTATAAAATCAATATAAAATGACAGATTTTTTGCCAAATGGTGGGCTGCAACGGTCATTCTTGCGAGAAGGATTTCAACAGATAGCTTGTCCCGACCTTTCGCGCAAGCAATATTTAAAGCAAGATCATTAGCTTGCAAGCTTGCTTCGTTGTTCCTCATCGCAATGACGACTTTTATACTGAGTCTGTCAATGGCAACTTGTCTAAAGGGCCTCTTTCAATATTTTAAATGTTATCTGGTTTCGATCGGCAGCACTGCAGTCTTTAAACCTTTAGCAGAAACACTTAGATTTAATTTCCCAGCTTGTTCTGTTGATTGAACGGTGATGACCAGTTTACCTTTAAAGGCCTTCATTTTCGGCAGGTGGAACAATTCCAAACTGGTCGGATCGCCATTGGCCACGGCTTTATATGCTCCTTGTCCGGTAACTTTAAAATTAAGGCTATTTTCAGCATCAGGACATACGGTACCGTTGGCATCTACCACGCTTGCGGTAATATAAGCCAGATCTTTCCCATCTGCCATCAAGGTCTTACGATCTGATTCTAATACAATATGGTGCGGTTTGCCTGCCGTTTTAACGGTTTGTTCGGCAACGGGCTTGCCATTACCATCATAAGCAACTACCTTTATTTCTCCGGGTTCGTATTTCACATTGTTCCACATTAGCCGGTACCTGCTGGTACTGGTCGCTTTATTCTTGCTTTGCCTGCCCCGGCTCTTATTATTGATAAACAATTCTGCCGATGGATAATTGGTATACACAAACACCGGTGTTACCTTTCCCTCACGACCGGGAAAAGTCCAGTGTGGCACAATATGCAGGGTTGGTTTTTCAGGATTCCATTTGCTGCGGTAAAGGTAAAAACGATCTTTAGGGATACCTGCCAGATCAATAATTCCAAAGTAAGAGCTGTGCGACGGCCATTTTTCATCATAAGGCGTAGGTTCGCCCAAATAATCAAAACCTGTCCAAACAAATTCGCCGATTACATATTTCAGTGAATCCTGCATCATAAATTCATCATCCGGAATCTGCGACCAGTTACAATATTCCAGATCGTATGATGAGCTTTGATTGTCATCGTACATTTTCATTTTCTGTGGCACAACCGGGAATTTATATACCCCTCTTGAGCTCACGGTAGAAGCCGTTTCAGAACCCAAAATCATTTCCTGCGGCAAGCGTTTGTACGCCTCCCCATACCAAAATGGCTTATAATTAAAGCCCGGGATATCTAATACTGCGGCAAAGTTGTTGTCCAGCGCATCTTTAAGCCTGTCCATACCCGCTGTTACCGGCCGGGTTGGATCTTCCCGGTGGCATATATCCTGTAAAAACTTTAAGATCTTGCCCCCTTCTTTAGTCGATTGATCGGGTACTTCGTTTCCTATACTCCACATCACTACTGAAGGATTGTTTCTGTTGGCATGGATCATATTTACGATATCTTTTTCGGCCCACTCATCAAAAAGATGGCTGTATCCATTTGAAACCTTAGGGGCTTTCCATTCATCAAAAGATTCGACCATGAGCATAAATCCCATTTCATCACATAACTTTACCAGTTCTGGCGCCGGCATGTTATGTGATGTCCTGATCGCATCGCATCCCATATCTTTCAATAATACGAGCTGCCTGCGCAAGGCAGAAACATTAATAGCAGCACCGAGTGGCCCTAAATCGTGGTGGTTGCAAACGCCTTTGAATTTACGGTAAACACCATTTAGCGAGAACCCTTTTTCCGCTTCGTATTTAATGGAACGGATGCCAAAAGTAGTGGTGTATTCATCTTTTAAGCTGTTTCCGGCATATAATTTTGTTACGGCTGCATATAGATTTGGTGTTTCCGGCGACCATAATTCAGGGTTTCTAACCACTAAATCCTGCTCAAACTCATTCAAATCTTCTGTTGTTAATTTCTTCGTCGCTGTTGCTACCGTTTCACCCTTTGCATTTACGATGGTGGTTTGCAGGCTCAAACCATTATAGTTTCCACTTAATGAATTAACCTGGGTCCGTATTTTTACCCGGGCAAAATCTTTGTTGATTACCGGCGTGGTTATATAGGTACCCCAAACTGGAATACTTACCTCGTCTGTAATGATAACATGCACATTGCGATAGAGACCTGCACCCGGATACCAGCGGGAGGCTTCCGGCAAATTCTCCAAACCGATGGCGAGTACATTTTTGCCAACCCTCATCTTGTCGGTTATATCAATTGAAAAAGAATTATAGCCATATGCCCAGTGTCCGACGGCCTCCCCGTTTAAAAATACTTTTGGATAGCTCATGGCGCCATCAATTAAGATTGCTGCTTTTTTGCCTTTTGTAAAAGCGGGAGCAACAAACGTATTTCGATACCAGGCTTTGCCAACAAAAGGCAGGCCACCCGTTCTTCCTGTTTTTAATGATGCCGTTTGCTCGCCATTTTGTACAATCTGTACATTCTGACTATCATTATTCCCATCAAAAGGACCTTTGATGGCCCAATCATGTGGAATACGTACCGTTTCCCATTTGCTGTCATCAAAAGCGGGATTTACAGATTCAGGAAAATCACCCTTGCTAAATTTCCAGTTTTTTTCCAGCAGGTATTCTGTCCTGCCCTGTCCTTGAGCTGTTCCACAAAATAGTGCAGCTAATAATAAAATGGATAAACCCCGGTATAACGATATTTTAATTGCATTCATCCTCAAATCTAAATGTTAAAACAGTGCTCAACAACTTAGGGAATGAACAGGTTAAAATAAGTCAATAAATGGTTTAATTTTGACTGGTTTATTTGCAAAAGCTGGGCCCACTTCAGATACTCATCATTAAAATTTTACAGTAAGCGAAATGTTAAATAGACCTTGTTTTGAGCTGTAATTAGCGATATTGAGAAGCAAAAAGCATAAGCAAACAGTTAAGGACAGTTGAACCGCTAATTTTAATTATTTTGGACACGGACAAATAGCAAACTATTTTATCCCGATGTTATTTTTTATTTCCCAATACTCGATATGAGCGTAATCAAACCAAATTTATTAAACTACTTCTTACCCTTTATACTGCTTTTTTCAGGCGCTCAGTCGGCAAAGGCAAATGGAATCATCAAGTTAAAATGCGAGCATTTAATTAATCCGATTGGCGTTGATAACCCTAATCCCCGGTTATCATGGCTAATGGACGATAACCGTAAAGGTGCATTACAAAAGGCTTATCGGATTACTGTTGGTACAGATTCATTACAGCTTAAAGGTAACATGAATATACAGTGGGATACAGAAAAAGTAAATTCAAGTAATAGTTTAATTACCTATAAGGGCAGGGCGTTAATGCCGTTTACCAAATATTTTTGGAAAGTAGATGTTTTGGATCAGCATGATAAGCTCATCTCATCAAAAATCGCAAGTTTTGAAATGGGGATGATGGGTGCTGAAAATTGGAAAGGAAACTGGATTAGTGATGGAAATGATATAAATGTCCGTCCAGCACCATATTTTAGAAATGTTTTCGAATCTTCCGGGCAGGTAAAATCTGCACGGGCCTACATTGTAGCAGCAGGCTTGTATGAACTCTATCTCAATGGCAAAAAGGTTGGCAATCATCGCCTGGACCCTATGTACACGCGTTTCGACAGAAGAAATTTATACGTTACCTACGATGTAACATCCAACATCCGGCAAGGCAAAAACGCCATTGGTGTTATTTTGGGAAACGGTTGGTATAACCACCAGGCCATGGCGGTTTGGAATTTTGATCAGGCACCCTGGCGGGCCAGGCCTGCATTTTGTTTTGATTTAAGAATTACCTATACTGATGGTACAACCGAAACCATAACTTCCGGGAGTACATGGAAAACCAGTTTAGGGCCAATCACTTCTACTAATATTTATACTGCCGAACATTGTGACGCAAGGTTGGAGCAAGAAGGCTGGAATAAAGTTGATTTCGATGATACAAAATGGCATGGAATCAACCTGCGGGCAGCCCCTTCAAAAAATATTGTTGCCCAAACCATGCATCCCATCCGTAATGTGGAGGAAATAAAAGCCAAAAGCCTGCGGAAGTTTAATGACACCCTTTACCTCTACGATTTGGGGAGGAACATTGCTGGCGTAAGTAAGATAAGGGTTTCAGGTAAAAAAGGAACGGTAATTAAACTTAAACATGCAGAACGCTTATCTGCAAACGGCCGGGCAGATTTATCCAACATTGATGTTTACTATCGTCCGAAAGATGATACCGATCCCTTCCAAACCGATATTTTTATATTAAAGGGAAATGGCGAAGAAGAATTTATGCCTTTGTTTAACTATAAAGGGTTTCAATACGTAGAAATTACATCAAGTGAACCGATTAGATTAGAAAAAAAGAGCTTGGTGGCTTATTTTATGCATAGCGATGTCCCCGCTATTGGGAAAATAGCATCATCAAATCCACTGATTGATAAAATTTGGTGGGCAACAAATAATTCCTATTTATCGAATTTATTTGGCCTCCCAACAGATTGTCCACAAAGGGAAAAAAACGGATGGACCGGAGATGGACACTTCGCTGTAGAAACAGGCCTGTATAATTTCGATGCTTTAACTGTTTACGAAAAATGGTTAGGCGATCACCGTGATGAACAACAACCAAATGGCGTTTTGCCAGATATTATCCCAACCAGCGGATGGGGCTATGGTACAGCTAATGGAACCGACTGGACCAGCACAATTGCCATCATTCCGTGGAATATTTATATGTTTTACGGTGACACAAAAGCATTGGCCGATAATTATAGCAACATCAAACAATATGTTGATTATGTAAACAGCATTAGCAAAGATGGTTTGACAACTTTTGGCAGAGGAGATTGGGTTCCTGTAAAATCTACTTCAAATTTAGAATATACCTCATCCATTTATTTTTATGTTGATGCTGATATTTTAGCTAAAACCGCTAAGTTATTTGATAAGCAAAATGACTACCTGGTTTATAGCGCTTTAGCCAATAAAATTAAAAAAGCCATTAACAACAAGTATTTCGATGCGGAAAAGGTTAGCTATGGTTCAGGCGTGCAAACCGAGCTGAGCATGGCTTTGCAATGGAATATTGTAGAAGATGAATATCGGTTGAAGTTGGCCGAAAATCTTGCGAAACGAGTTGCGGCAGACGGCATGCATATTGACGTTGGAGTGCTGGGTGCTAAAGCAGTTTTGAATGCCTTAAGCGATAACGGACAGGCCGAAACAGCGTACAAACTGGCTGCACAAGATACGTTTCCGGGTTGGGGCTGGTGGATTGCAAATGGTGCAACAACGCTTCACGAAAACTGGGATATAAAGGCCACCAGGGATATTTCTGACAACCACATGATGTTTGGCGAAATTGGCGGATGGTTTTTTAAGGGAATAGGCGGAATAAAAATTGATGAGCAGCAACCCGGTTTTAAGAACATTTTACTGCAACCCCACTTTGTAGCCGGCTTAACCCATTTTACAGCAAGCCACGAAAGTCCGTACGGCACCATTTTATCCTCATGGAAAAGATATGCGAAAGGTGTAAAATATGATGTAAAAATCCCTGCCAATGCAACTGCCAGTATAACTATTCCGGAAATAGCCGGGAAGAAAGTTTACTTAAACGGAAAAATAATTAACAATAAACTTGATATGCCTGCCGGCAGGTACGTTTTTGAGATCAGATAACCAATAAAGCTCTTTATATTAGCGTCGGATAAAGTCCAGTCATTATAAGCTGGAATGACGAAGCAATGTTACCATGATCGTTCGGTTATCTTCGTGCCCTGCAATAAGATCCTTTAAGCGGTAGATTAACCAGTTTGACACTTACAAATAGCCCTTCAATGAAAAAAATACTTTTTACACTTGGCCTCTTTTTCATTTCATATTTATTTGATAGCAACAAGACTAATTGGGTCGCCATCGGCGATTCTATCACTTACCTGAACGATCACCTCGAAGAAACTGGGAACCGCGTGCATAAAGGTTATCTCAGCAGGGTAACGGATGAATTAAAATGGCTAAATTACATTAACAAGGGTTATAATGGTTGGACAGCAGGGGCAGTAGCCGAAAAGATTGAGCGCCTGAATATCCCTAAAGCGGAGGTTTATACCATATTTTTGGGAACTAACGATTGGTGGGCAGGAAGACCAGTGGGACAGATAGAAGATTATAAATTAAATAAGGGTAATGGCACCTTCTATGGTTCAATGGCCATCATCATAAATAAAATCAAAAAATTAAGTCCAAAGGCCAGGATCATACTCATCACGCCGATGCAACGGGCTGACTTTGTATATATTGCCGATAAAAACAATAATGCCTATGGTTCATACAAAAAAAAATCAGGGCAAACATTGGAAGATTTCGCTAATGCAACCCTAAATATCGGGGCCGAAAGTGGCTTTAAGGTAATAGACCTGTATCATGATAAATCCCTTGGACTGAAGAAGCTTGTAAAATTTAAACGACTGAAAATTCCGGGAACAGGGACTTATAAAAATTATTCATTTAAATCTTCATTTAATATCCCCTTTAATCCGCAGAATGATGATTATCCATATCCTCCAGAAGCCATTCAAATGACATACGACGGCCTGCATCCATCTGACAGCGGCAATCAGGTAATCGCAAATAAACTAATTAAAGTACTTAGTTCATTGGAGCACTAATACATACCATTTATTTGGATTGAAACAATTATTTGATAAAAAGTCCGCAAATCATTTGTGCATACCACCTGGAAAGATAGTCATTGGGATGGTTGACATTGTTTCCGGTCATATCCTGATAGGCTTTATTCCTGAGCAATTCCCTGTGTACACCAGTCATATCTACAACTTCTACATCCGTTGAAGCAAGTTGATTTAAAACTTGTAGATATTGTCCCTGTAAACCATCCTGAACTGCCAGGGGATTAGCCAACATAGGCGCAATCAGTATAAATTCTGCTAAAGGATTATCAGCCTTTACTGTTTTAATTATAGATGAAATTTGATTCTTGAAATCTTCAGCACTAACATGCGAAGCACCATCATTCATTCCGAACCCAATAATCACCACATCCGGTTTTTCCGGCGAAACCAGCGCTGAAGCCTGTTCAGCCCCCCATCTCGCCATTTTACCGGCCACCGATGGATTATAATATGTTATACGGCTTTTAAAATGTTGCTGGAGTTTCCAGCTAACGAGCTCTGGCCAGCTTGGCATGTAAGGAGGGCCGCCAATAAAGCCGCTTGCATTGTAACCGGTTTCAATGCTATTTCCGTAAAAACAAAGTTTTACTGACTGCCGATCCTTTAACCGTTTTTTACTTCTGGCGAGCTTCATTTGGTTAATAAACGGCCTGGGCCCTACCCAGTTGGATGGTCTGGTTTTCTTGTAGGTAACCAAAATCTGCCTGGATTGGAAAAACAAACCTTCCTTAAATAAGATGTATCCTCCTTCTTTTTTTGCGGCCATTGACAGACCGGGCTTGAGCGTATTAAACTGCAGATCAGTGATTTTAAATGTTGGAATAGCTGAATCTGTTAAAATTTTCAGCTTACCACCTTTTAAAGTCCAGTCTACTTCCTGTTTATAGGTGATAGAATGATCTGCCGAGGTAACTGATAATATTTTTTTTGCCGGAAATAGAAGGCTGGCACTAAATTCTTCCCCGGATTGAATAACCATTACTGATTCATCTATAAGAATAGGTGTTTTCCAAAAAGGATTCATATACTCATCGAGATCGATATACGGTGTATATTTAGCCTCATCTAAAGACTTAGTCTGCCCAAAAACTTCAGGTGAAGGATAAAACAATATGGCCAGAAACAGCCAAAACAAAATTCTATTACCCATTTTAGTCAAGAAATAAAGTATCGAAAAGCCTTAAATAATTCAAGTTTGGATATATCATAAGCATAAAATTGCCATCCTGAGGGATAACTTATGAATACAAATAGATAAAATCAAAGCTTTATAAATAATCTTAATGCAAGTGTTTAAGATTAGCTTCGCTGAGCACTCGTGGTTCCCGCATGCGCAAGAATAACCACCGCCCCTGGTGGATTCTGGTAGAGGTTATGTATTGATCAGCCGTTATCCTAAAGAAAACCGGCCGGCAATGCCGACCGATTCTAATCTAACTAACCTTTACCATCCTGGATTTTGGTCCAATTTTTTTCCGCTGTTTGCATAAAAGGCAATTTCCCGGAGCGGCAGGGGCTGCAGATAATCCCTGTTCGGATTAAACTTACGTCCGGTTTCCGCAATCAAAAAGCCGTTTGCATCCACGCGGTTTAGGTAAGCCGCGTTGCTATAAGGTGCACGCGTTGCCCATTGGGTACCTGTAATTTTTATGCCTTTAATGTCTTGCGGAAGTTCGGTTTCTGCAGTCTTCCATCTTCTAAGGTCATCGTAACGAAAACCTTCCAGGCAAAGCTCAACTGTACGCTCCCTTCTTAGCTCGTTTCTCATATTCAATCCGTTGGCCGCGACAAAAACATTTGTAAGTTTAGGCATGCCTACCCTATCCCTGATTTTATTGATGCTTAGATCCAGATCTGCATCCGAAATAGAACCATTTTTTTCATATACTGCTTCGGCATAATTTAAAAGTACTTCAGCATAGCGCATAATGTGCTTATCAAAGTCAAACAAACTCGCTGCGCCTTGTCGGCCAGAGTTATTGGCAACAGCATCTTCAGACATATATTTGTAAAGTATGTAACCAGTATTAAAATTTCGCTGCGGATTGTCTGGCCAGTTGGCTACCTTGGTTACAGGATTAAATACGCGATTGGTTAACGTTCCAGGATTAATCATGGTCATGGTCATTCTTGGATCCCGGTCCTGAAATTCAGATATGAAAGTTTGATAGCCCTGGAAAACTGTTCCAGGTGAGGTAATCGGGAAGCCATTTTTATCCAGATAAAGGTCTGCCATTTTTCGCGTTGGGTTATAGCCATCCTGATCATAGGCATAGGGTACATCATGGCCAAAAATATTTCTTTGATACCTTCTGTCAAGCATGGTTTCCTTCGAATCATCTCCAGCTTCCAGAAAAAGGTAACGGTAACTCTGTGCACCGTTCCCTACATATAGGGAATATATACCACTGCTGATCACTTCCTGTGCGGCCGCAACTGCAGCGTCAAGGTACATGTTGGCATTTGCCTCTCCCCTGAATTTAAGCCAGGTCCCCTCAAATAGTGCAACCCTTGAAGCAAGGCCAGAAGCTATGCCCTTATTAATTCTGCCAACATCTCCTCCACTCAGGTTAAGAGGCAAGTCAGCTTTGGCGGCTTGTAGATCTGCTAAAATAAAATCCGCAGTCTGGGTCATACTTGACCTTGGTGCGAACAGGGCCTCATCGCCAGTTTGAAGTACTTTCGAAATCAGCGGAACGCCTCCATAAAGCCTGAAGAGTTTATAATAATAATAGGCACGGAAAAATCTGGCTTCGGCAACATATCGCTTTATGCCCGCATCGGTGCTGGCAGCACCTTTATCAATGATGTTGTTCGCATAGCGGATATTGGTGTATAAGCCAGACCAGGAAGTAGTTTCAGTTGGCAGTAGCTGTCCGTTGCTAACCGAATTAGGGTTATTGAAGGCAATATCAGATTCGGTATCTTCAGTACCCCATTGTTCCAGCCCCTGATAAAGTACGTTTGCGGCAAGTTTATAATCAGCTGCTGTTTTATAAAAGGTTGCATCGGATATATTATCTTCCGGCACAAGATTTAAATCTTTTTTACATCCTCCTAAAACTGTTAAGAAGAGCAACATGCATATTCCCGAAAATACTTTGCCAGCAGAACGCCGGCTGATAGCGTCAGCGAACAAACCATGTTGATTAATATTATGGATTTTCATAAGAATCATTTTAAAATTTAACATTCAAACCAATTGAATAAATTTTGCTGAAAGGATAAGTACCCTCATTTCGGAAAGCGTCCTCGGGATCAAAATTCCCTCCAAGTGTACCTTTTGAAATCGTGAATAAATCCGTCCCACTTAAGAACAGTCTTGCAGATTTAAGTTTAACAGCTTTAGCAATATTCTCCGGGAGGTTATAACCTACTGTAATTACTTTAAAACGCAGGTAGGCCACATTTTGCGTAACTAGCGTTGAAGAACGGTAGTTATTCGAGCGCAGGTCGTCAAACCCCACATTACCTGGAATGAATCGGGGATACTGAGCGTCAGGTCTGTTCGGGCTCCAGGTACGACCGTTATAATAGGCCAGCGAAGGCCAGAAAAAAGTGTTTGGTGTCGCAATATTTCCACCATACTGCACATTACGTTTTCCAACACCCTGTACAAATATCTGCAGGTCAAATTGTTTCCAGCCGAGATTGATATTTGAAGAAAAAGTATATCTTGGGGTCAGATCACCCAGGTATTGCATATCACCAGCTAAACCTTTGCTTTTATCTCCAAATGGCGTTAATACTCCATCGCCATCTAAATCCTTGAACATAGCATCTCCAATACCAATTCTTGCCGGAATTCCCTGGAGTTTTTTATAGTTGTCCAGTTGTGCCTGATTTTGAATAATACCGTCAAATACATATCCGAAGTAAGAATTCATTGCATAACCTTGCCTATACTGGTTGAGGCCAACTTGTGGATTATCGGTGTTTTTCAGTTCCAGTAGTTTATTCTGTGCATCACTTAACTGAACGGAAACACTATACCTGAAGGCGCCCACATTATCCTTCCAGGTCGCAACAGCGTCAAAACCTTTCGTTTTTAGTTTACCCTGGTTTGAAGAGGGGGCAGAACCGCCGAAGGTTGCAGGAACTGCAATGGCTACGAGCATGTCATTGTTGATTTTATTAAAATAATCGAATGAAAAACTCAACCTAGAATTCAGCATTGCAACATCTAAACCAATGTTTCTGTTCTCTATCGTTTCCCAAGTCCTGTCAGCAGATGCCGGGTTAGATCTTACACCAGGTAATCCTGCATTAGGAGAACCGATTGGGTAAACACCCGGCTCTCCAGGCGGAATAACCCGTGTAACCAATGGGATATAATCATAAAGACCCAGTGAACCAATTTCTTGATTGCCCATTTTGCCCCATGACGCACGAAGTTTCAACTGGTTGATGGCTTTTATTGACTTGATGAAACGCTCTTCTGAAAGATTATAAGCCAAAGCGGCTGAGGGAAATACCGCACTCCACCGTTTATCTTCCACAAACTTTGAACTTCCGTCCGCGCGGGCAGTTACATCCAGAATCAGTTTATCTTTAAAGGAATAACTTACCCTTCCAAAATAAGAACCAAGCGACTGCCTGTTTAAAAATCCTCCAAAATTAGCGAAGGCTACGTTTGTCCTGTCAGCCAGATTTAATGTAAAGATATCGTTGCTGACAAAGTTATAACCCCAGGTATTCTGCCCGTCATTTTTGGTTTTTTCTATCGAAGTGCCAGCAGTTATGTTAATTTTGTGGCTTTCCCCAAATTGTGTATTATAATCTGCATAAAGCTGATAAAGCTCATTTATGCTTCGGCTATTACTATACTGAGCAGAGTTAGGTGTTTGGCGAATATCCTGTATACCGCCTGTGTAATTGTAACGGGTAAAGGTTGGCAGCGTATAATTATTGTTATTGTAATTCAGTCTCAAAGCAGCCTGCGCAGTCAGCTTTAACCCAGGTATGACACTGTAATCTGCCTTAAAATTTGTGGCAAAATTTGAGGTATTATCCATGGATATACCGGCCTCAGATAAGCTTTGGGCGGGATTTTCATATCCCTGATAGCCATAAAATTGACCAAACGGATTAAATACCGGCTGATATGGGAATTGCCTGGTTATATTTGTGAGGGCATTACCCAAATTAGTTGGATTGGTATTGCCTAAATTGGTATAACTGGTTCGCGTTTCCAGATTCAATTTTGGAGTCAGGCGAAAATCGTAATTTAAGCGCAGGTTATAGCGTTGAGAATTATTTATCCCATAGCGCACAATACCCTCGTCTTTATTGTATCCTGCTGAAAAAAGATAATTATTGTTCTCTCCACCACCCGAGATTGAAATGTTGTGGAGTTGCTGGATGGCGCTTTTATATATTTCCTTATTCCAGTCTGTATAACCGAAGAATCCAGGATAATTAGTGATGTTATAATTCCAGCCCACCGCTTCCATAGGTGCATTTGCACGGATTTTATCGAAGACAGATTGTGGAAATCCGGCAATACCTACGTTGCGCAAGCCTTCGTCCATAAATTCTGCAAACTCAAGGGTATTTTGCATTTTTCTTAAATAGCTCGGTTCCTTAAGGCCGAAGGTAGCGCTATAACTGACTTCAGGTGGGCCGCTTTTGCCTTTTTTGGTGGTTACAATAATCACCCCATCTCCGGCACGCGCGCCATAGATGGCAGCAGAGGCATCTTTCAAAACAGTTACTTCAGCTATATCCGCCGGATTCAATGTATTAAAAGTTCCAAAACTTGTTGGCACACCATCAACTAACACAAGTGGAGAATTTCCATTAATTGAGGACGACCCCCTTACATTAAAGCCATATTCGCCGGCACCCGGCTGGCCTGATCCTTTAGTAATGGTAAAGCCGGGGATAGTCCCTTGTAAAGCGTCAAGACTATTATTAAGTGCCCGGTTTTCGAAAACTTCTGATTTTACTGTCGAAATGGCTCCCGTTACAGCGCCTTTAGTTCTTGTTCCATAACCAACAACTACAACGTCCTGTAGTTTAGTATCTGCCTTTTTTAATCTGACGTTAATAGTGGCTTGCCCGTTATAGTTGATTTTCTGAGTTTCGTAACCTATAAAAGAGATCACCAGAACGGCGTTGTTTCCCGGTATGTCTAACGAAAAATTTCCATTTACATCAGTTGTGGCACCGGTTTTTGTACCCTCTAACAGCACGCTTGCGCCAACAATGGGTCCGCCATCAGCTGCATCAGTAACACTTCCGGTTACCCGCTGTTTTTTTTGCTCATTTACGGGATTGGTAACTGGTAACGGCCTTCTGGTGATGAGAATTGTCTTATTTTTTATGGTATAACGGACCGGCTGATCTTTGAAACATTGTTCCAGCACAGCAATCAAATCCATATTGCTCGCCTTTAACGAAATCGGCTTCGCCTTCTTTACGTCTGCGTTATTGTATAGGAAATCGTAATCGGTTTGTTTCCTGATTTGTGCGATCACTTCCTTAAGGTTCGCTTTATCGGCATTGATGTTGATTTTTTGTGCAAAAATCTCAGCCCTTACCTGGAGAAACATAACGATTAGAAAAACAAAAGTTAGTTTCATTTTCAGTAAATAATTGGAATATACATAGGAGTTCCTCCTGAATAGTAATTCAGTAAATTTTTTATACATTTGGTTAATGGGTTTAGTTAAACTGTTGTCGGTTTATTTACCTGTTAGGCTAATTATAGTCATCTGCCAGGGACGGTCGCAACGTTCCTGGTTTAATGAGTTAGTTATTTTTTTTCAGAAATTCCTCCTTTCTAATATGATTGGTTTGTGGATTAATCGGTGACGATTACCTTCTTTGGGGTTATAGTGAAATGAACATTTCCCAATTTTTCCAAATTTGCTAATATTTCTGAAAGCTGCTTTCCTCTGGAAAAAGTTCCGCCAAAGTGTTCTGTATTTTTATCGCTCAGGAACTGAACATCTACATTGTACCACCTGCTCAAAACTTTCATAATGCTGTAGACATTTTGATTGTCAAACTGAAAATAGCCATTTTTCCATGACAATATCTCGTCCTTATCTATTGCATGAATCAATACATCATCATTTGCGGAGGAAGTTGTTGCGCTTTGCCCGGGCTGTATTGACTTTTCCACTTTAGTTTTTAAGTTTTTAACACGCACTGCCCCCGAGATCAGCGAGGTGGTAACAAATTCATCATCCTGATAGGCACTAATGTTAAAATGGGTACCCAGGACAGAAATTTCCTGTTCTCTTGCGGTGACTAAAAAAGGTTTCTTTTTATCATGGGCAACCTCAAAATATACTTCGCCGGTTATAGAAACTTTTCGATAATTACCTTCAAATGCGGCCGGAAAACTTATGGATGAAGCTGCATTCAGCCAAACCTTGGTTCCGTCAGATAATACCAACTGATATTCACCGCCACGCGGGGTGGTCAATTTGTTTATCATTACTGCTTCCGAAATTTCTTTACGCCCTTTGTATACCAATTTTCCGGTTTCTGTTTCCGTCACCTGTACAGTGCCTTGACTTGCAACTTCGCCTTTCGCGGGGTTTCCCAGTGAAACCTCTTCCCCATTGGCCAATGTTAATATGGCTTTGTTCCCTCCGGGTTTGAAGTCTGTACGTGCTTTTTTAACAACTAAATTTGTGCGAGGACTATCAATTCTTTCTTTATAGAACCAAAATACGATAATGAATAGCAAAATACCTGCAACGGCAGACAGCCAATACCAAGGCTTAAGCCTGTGCACCGGAGAATTCAGCGCTAACCAGACTTTGCTTTTCGCAGCATTTATCTCGTCCTCCGTGAAATGCTGATTATCAGAATTCCAGTTGAGATACCAGGTTTCCAGGAATGCCTGTTCTTCAGGAAGGATTGTACCTTGACGAAACTTTTTCAGTAAATCATTAATATTATATTCAGGCATAAATAATTATCGCTTATATCTTATAGACAATTAAGTAAATGGTATAGGGGTAGAGAAATCGAATTATTTTATAAAATACAAAACAATGTAGAAGAACAGGCCCAGCCTAAATCTTAAAACCTTAAGGGCATTTTTAACATGGCTCCTTACAGATTGCTCTGTAATATTTAAGTCCTTTGCTATTTCAATATAAGTCAGGTGTTCAGATCTGCTCATTAAAAATACGCGCTTCATTTTTGGAGGCAGACACTCAATTTCTTTGGCAATGAGCGCTGAGAGCTGACGTGCCCGCACCAGATGATCCGTCTGGGACTCAAATTTTTCAGTTACAGCCAATGATATTTTGTACTTTTCCTGGAAACCAGTGCGTGAAATAAGGTTTAATATTTTATTTCTGGTGCAGGTAATTAAATAACTGGATAAACTGGTGTGAATATTAATAGATTGGGCGCCAGACCATAAGTCTACAAAAATCTCTTGAACAACGTCTTCAGCTTCCTGTGTATTTTTGAGTCGTTTGCGGGCATGAACGTAAAGTATTCCAAAATACCGCTGATAAAGCTCAGCATAAGCACAACGGTTCCCGGACTTTAACAAGTCCAAAAGCTGAGTATCCGTAGCTGCGTTATATTTGGTCATTCGATAACGTTTTGTTGAATCGCAAATCAGGCTGAGTATTCACCGTAATCAAATGTAACAATATCATAACAACCCCGCAACCTTATCTGTCTGTAATGGCATTACTGTTCGCATCGATACGGGTTTTCAATTTTACGTCTGTGTATTTAACTCGTGTAACATTAAAAAAGGAAGGCCAGTCACTTTCAACCAAAAGCGTTTCTCAACGAAAAGACCGGCCTTATATCCTTTTTAAGCGTCAGTTTTAATTAGCCGCTAACATACCCACAAAGATATATTATGATTAATATAAACCGTCACCTACTATCCCATCAAAACATCATACTGAATTTCGCTGTGTAACTTTGAAAGGTATAGATACATGAGATTTACATCCACTCATGATCATATCTGCCGCTGTCTCTCCCATCATCATAAAATCAGTTGAAATTGTAGTTATACCATTAAGAATTATTTTTTTTATAGGCGTTTCATTGTATGAGATAATACCTACGTTTTGGCCAAGCACCAGGTTGGTGGAGATGAGCTGTTCGATAAGTTCTATAAGATCATCCTCTCTCAAATTAATATATACGGTACCCTCCATCATCACCTCATTTTTTAAATTGGAGAGAATTTCATAATCGAAGGAATGGTGTACACAAAAATTTATAAAACCTTCCAAAATATTTTTAGAATAATAGCTGTTTGCAGGAAATATGATTTTTATGGTTTTATAATTATTGAGCCTATCTTTAAGTTCTACCAATGCACCATAAATATCTTTTTGGAAATCTTCATAAACGGCACAAAAATCACCGTTGACTTCCTTAATCAATTTGTCAACGAGAACAAGTTTATCTTTGTTTATGGTTTCTATAAGTTTATAGGTGCTTTCCTCTTCATCAAAAAAGTGCGGTATGATAACAACCTTGTCATATGAGTCGGCTTTAGATTCAATAATTTTTCTGAAGACATTAATTTCATTGTTATAAATGTAAAAATCAATCACCCCGAATTCTCCCAGCCTGGCGACCAAAGCATCGTAAATGATTTTTTTATGGTTACTTAATTTGTTAAATAGCAACAAGACTTTTATCGGATGGGTAAAGTCAACCTTACAGATATAATAACCTTTGCCGGGAACGGAGTCGACTACACCGAAATTCTTTAGCTGACGGTATGCCCGCTCCACGGTGTTTCTGGCAACATCTAGGGCAATGCTAAGATCATTAATAGATGGGAGTACATCATCAACCTCTAACTGATTGCTTTCTACAGCAGCCAGAAAAGCATTGTATATCTGCAGGTATTTCGGGGTAATGGATTCCTCGTTAAGCTTTATAAATTTTAAATAATTCTTCATTATCATTTGTTGACGCCTGTATCCAGAACTCTCCTGAAACTGACTTTGAATTTATACTTGGTTTTATAAGTGACAAATGAAAAAGCCTTATGGGGGTAAGAGATTTCAAAATTTTCTTCGGGGAAAATTATCCGATTTTTTTTTGACTGAGCCAGGTCTCTACAGGTAAGAAATACTATATCTATGGAGCAATCAATTCAGCAGCTTGTTAATATAAAACGTTTTAGACAAGCACAATCGACAATATCTATCAGACAGTTGAGGATGGAAGTTTAATTCAATCGCTGGATATTGGCCTCAATAAAAATAACCAAATATTAACTATATGAATACACTAACTAAAATGCCGAAGGCATTGTATGGAAACGCATTTTCTTTTTTATGCAATTCAAGCAGTAATGTTGAACCCATTTTAACGCCTTTTAAGCATAATATCCATAATAAACTAATTGAAACATAACCGATCGCCCACGCTCGAATTCCAGTTTACACTACCGAACAACCGCTAACAAAAGAATAGCCCAATAACCGCCAGAGTTTAATAATACCAAACCATAAACAATTACTATGATTAAAAATAATTACAGAAAACCATTTCGATGAGCATGGACAGAAAAGCGTAGCCGAGGCTGGGGTTTTAATCTCACACGTCTGCAAAAAAGTAAAAGGCCGTGTCTGGCCCAAACTGAGATCAATAAACCTAATTTATCGTTTTTTAAAAGAAATTATGCAATCTAAATTTTTTACAAATCGCCTGTTTTTCATCTTTCGGGATGAATCAAGGCTAAAATTGCTGTTTACGCTTTCGCTATGTGTGGCGATGCTCATACTTTCACCTTTAGCCAAGGCTTCAAACTTGGCAAGAGTGCTAACAGACTCCAAGCCTTTAACCCTCCATAAAAAGTCCGGTAGTTTAAAAAACTTTGCCCAAATAACGGGAAAGGTAACTGATACACTTGGAAAGCCAATCCCAGGGGTTTCGGTGCTTGTTAAAGGGACTAAAAAAGGAACAACAACAGATACTAATGGAGAATTCAGGCTTGAGGCTACCTCAGGTGACATACTGGTTTTCCGGATGACCGGCTTTACAACAACCGAACTCAGGTTAGGAACGCCAATCCGCTATGAAGTTTCTTTAAAGGAAGAGACTTCTGATTTAAACGAAGTTGTTGTTGTTGCGTTCGGAGCACAGAAAAAAGTCACATCAATTGGTGCCCAGAGTACAGTGAAGGTAGATGATCTTAAGCAGCCGGTAGCCAATATTTCTAATTTGGTTGCAGGTCGCGTAGCAGGAATTGTTGGCGTTCAGCGCAGTGGAGAACCTGGTTATGATAATTCCGAGATTTACATCAGGGGTATCTCGACATTTACAAGCAGTTCTCCCTTAATACTGGTAGACGGGGTTGAACGTTCCTTCAATAACATTGATCCGGAAGATATTGCCAGTTTCAGCGTACTCAAAGATGCATCTGCTACCGCACTTTATGGGGTAAGAGGTGCGAATGGGGTGATCATTATCCAGACTAAGAAAGGACGTGTTGGCCAGGCGACTATAAATGCGCAGTACGATCAGGGTTTGACACAGTTTACCAAACTACCTGAATTTGCTGACGGGGTAACTTACATGGAAATCGCAAATGAAGGCTACCGAAACAGCTTCCCCAATGATCCCAACCCAAGATATTCTGCTGCCCGCATTGCCGCCACCCGCGACCAGACAGATCCGGATTTGTATCCGAACGTGAACTGGTTTGATGCAATTCTTAAGAATACCGGTAATAACCGCAGGTTAAGGGTAAATGCTAATGGCGGTTCTGAAAAGGCTAAATATTATCTATCTGTTGGTTACTATGATGAAACCGGCATGTTCAAAACCGATGAATTGGCAAATTACAACTCATCGATAAAATTCAGCCGCTTTAATTTCACTTCCAATCTTACGCTAGACATTACCAAAACGACTAAAGTCGATTTTGGCGTATCCGGATGGTTAAGTAATGGAAACTATCCGGGATCAGGTACTGGGAATATCTTTAACGCAGCTTATGTATTAACGCCTGTTACCATCCCTATTCAATATTCTAATGGATTAGCCTCCAAAATCCGTACTGCTGATGTAAGTAATCCATACACCATACTTACTCAGTCTGGCTATGCAACTGAATTCCGTGGACAATTATGGAGTAACCTAAGGGTTACCCAGGATTTATCGTTCCTAACAGATGGACTTTCTGTTACTGGCATGTTTTCTTATGACAACTACAATAACCACAAAATTTCAAGATCAAAAACCGTCGATGGCTTTTTGGCAACCGGCAGGGATGCGAATGGTAATCTTTTATTTGATCAAACCCAGATTGGCACCAACTATCTCGGATATGGCAGGGAAAATGGCGGTAGCCGACAGTTCTATATGGAAGGCGCCATCAACTACACCAAAAAAATTAAAGCGCATGATTTTGGTGCCATGGTGCTTTACAATCAATCTGACCGGGTGGAGGCCTTCGCTGGCGACTTCATCACCTCTATTCCATACCGTTATATGGGTCTTGCAGGTAGATTAACTTATGCCTACGACAATAAATACCTTGCTGAGGTCAATTTTGGTTATAACGGGTCTGAAACATTTGCACCTGAAAAAAGGTTCGGATTTTTCCCATCCTTCGGGTTAGGCTGGGTTGTTTCGCAGGAAAAGTTTTATGAACCCATCAAAGACGTTTTATCTTTCATGAAATTCCGCTTCTCTTATGGTACGGTTGGTAACAGTAACATTGGAGGCCGCCGCTTTGCCTATATCAGTACCATTACCAATCAGGGAGGATACTCGTATGGGCAAAACAACACCAATAATAACATTGACGGATTAAATTTTGGAGATTATGCAGTAGACGTTTCCTGGGAGCGGGCAACTAAATACAATTTAGGTATTGAGCTAAAGGCATTTAAAGACGAACTTTCAATTGTTGCAGACTTATTCCGCGAGAAGAGGGACGGAATTTTCAGGCAGCGTGGGGATGTCCCATTAACAGTTGGGGTTCCCAATCTGCCTTATGCAAATTTGGGCAAGGTTAACAATACCGGTATCGATGCAACGGTAGATTACCAGAAGCGATTAGGTGATTTTACCCTTGGCATAAGGGGAAACATCAACTGGAACAGGGCTATCGTTATCGATGATGCAAATGCACCATGGCCTTATCCATGGCAACAGCGAATCGGGCGCAAGTTAGGCCAACGATTTGGTTATATAGATGAAGGTTTGTTTAAATCTGATGAAGATGTTGCTAACAGTCCTTATCAAACAGGCATTAACAAGGCTGGAGATATTAAGTACAAAGATTTAAATGGCGATGGGAAAATTGATTCTTACGATCAGGCACCTATTGGTTATGGAAGTATTCCTGAAATCGTATACGGCTTTGGACCTACTTTTAAATGGAAGAACTGGTCTTTAGCTGGATGGTTCAAGGGCATCAGTAATGTTGATATTTTTCTCAATGGTGATGGTTTCCAGCCATTCAGGCTTGGGGGCGAACGCGGAAATTTATTCAGTGCCATCACCAACCGCTGGACACCACAAAACAATGCCTCTAACCCACTCTACCCAAGAATTACATATGGAAATGATAACATGAATTACGAAACGAGTTCATGGTGGACTAAAAACGGCTCCTTTTTACGTTTGCAAACGGTAGAACTGAATTACAATTTCGCAAACAAAAAATGGTTGAAAAAAATTGGAGCATCAAACCTGAACATTTATTTCATTGGCTACAACTTGTTAACTACAAGTGAATTCAAACTATGGGATGTTGAGCTGGGTGACGGAAGGGGTTCGCAATATCCATTGCTAAAAACCTACAATATGGGTTTAAGGTGTAATTTTTAATAAGTTGATTTAAGGACATAAAGATGAAGAAACAATTGAAATTTATCATTGTACTACTGGCAGGTTGCGGTACGATGCTGACGGGCTGTAAAAAATTCCTGGATCAGGTGCCTAACGATAGAATAACCATTGAAGAGGTATTTCGCAAAAAAGCATCTTCAGAAGCATTTTTAGCCAATGTGTATAGTTTTGTACCAGATGAATCCAATGCGATAGATGGCTATCCGATGGTTGGATGTGCAGACGAGGCTGATTTAACCTGGGCAGGTGGTCCAAATTATCCGGTTAACATTGGAAATCTAAACCCTTCAAACGTTATTTTCGACCGCTGGGGTAATTATTACCAGGGTATTCGTTCTGCAACCTATTTCATGCAGCACATTAATGAAAATATTGAGATCCGTTCATTGAATGGACAGCAACTTATTGACCAGTATCAGGCTGAAGCCCGTTTTTTAAGGGCATACTTTTATTTCCTGTTGATGCGTCAGTATGGCCCGGTTGTGTTAATGGGTGAAGAAGCAACGCCTCCTGACGCTGTAGCTGCAGATATGCAAATACCGAGGAGTAAATTTGATGATTGCGTGAGTTATGTGGCAAGTGAGTTAGATAAAGCTGCAGCTGTTTTGCCTTTGCAACCTCAACGTAACGGGCAAACGAGTGACGCTGAATTCGGCCGCATTACCAAAGGTATAGCACTTGCTGTAAAATCCAGATTATTATTATATGCTGCCAGTCCCCAGTACAATGGAAACACTGAAGTTAGTTCCTTTGTGAGTAAAGATGGGACACCATTAATTTCACAAACTTATGATGCTCTGAAATGGAAGCGGGCCGCAGATGCAGCTAAGGCCGTTATCGACCTGAATATTTATCGTCTCTATAAGGATGCTTCAGGAGATCCGGTAAAATCACTGGATGGTTTGTTTTTTAACAGCTGGAATTCAGAGCAGATATTTGTAAGAAAATCGAACGATCTGGCTCGTTGGGATGTGCACGCGACACCTAGACAGGCGGGTGGATGGTGTGGATTGGCCCCTACCCAGGAAATAGTTGATTCCTATTTCATGTCAGATGGCCTCATACCTGCTGAATCATCGCTGTATTCAGAGGCAGGTTTTACCAATGTTTCTGGTGTACAAGTATCTAATATGTACCTTAATCGCGAGCCAAGATTTTATCATGGGGTAACATACAATAACAGTATATGGCAAGGAGGCACCATGTCTGCTCCGGCACCAATAAGTTTCTTTTTATCGAGTGTTAATGGAAGAAACGGACATCCAACAGACTTTTCGAAAACCGGCTATCTGATACGCAAGAATGTTGGGCGGCAAACCAATGTTGGCGCTGGCGGAAACGGACAGGTACAATCCAGAACGCTTATTCTTTTTCGCCTTGGAGAGATCTACCTTAATTATGCCGAAGCCTTGAATGAGTACCAGCCTGGCGCCCCAGATATACTCAACTATCTTAATGCAATCAGAGAGCGGGCAGGTATCCCAACCTATGGCGGAGGTACGGGACAAGTTGCCATCCCGGCTGGTCAGGCTGCAATGCGCAGTAAGATCTGGGCTGAACGCCGTATTGAGCTGGCTTACGAGGGGCATCGTTTTTACGACATCAGACGCTGGAAAATTGCGCCACAGGTAATGGGTACCATGCATGGGATGGATATTAGTAAGGATGGTAATGATTTTTATAAAAGAGTACCTACAGCGACCCCTCACCTTTTCCGCCAATCTTATTATTGGTGGCCAATAACGCAGTATGAATTAGATAGAAACCGTTCAATTGTTCAAAATCCATTCTGGTAAATAAAAAATTATGAAAAAGAAGTCAATTATAAAAATATTGATGCTGAGTGGCGCAATATTGATGGCCAGTTCCTGTAAAGAGACCGTTATGTTGCCCGAGCAGGATGAAGCCAGTTACAATCAGGTTTACATGCCTCAATCTGTAAACGGCACTGTGAGCAAAACATTAGAAGTTAAAGATGTTGACCAGTCGTTCGTTTATGGTGCAAATTTCGGAGGTATGGGTTATCCGGATAATGACATTCGGGTTCGGTTTAGCGTAGATAATGCTTTGGTAAACACCTACAATACATTAAACAATACAAATTATGAGCCCCTTCCTGATGGTGCTTATCAGTTAAGTACCACAGAATCTGTTATACCTAAAGGAAGCCTGTCCACTTCGCCATTTAAAATTTCGGTAAAAACGACGGGTAGTAATGCAATAAAAATGTTCAGAAATTACCTGCTACCTGTAAGTGTATCTTCTGATTTCAAAATTAATGAGAAACTTAAAACCACTTACTTTTTAATCAGCTCACAGCCTAATCAGGCCGATTATCCGGATTACGACCGTTCTGCGTGGAAAGTTGTGGATTTTTCCTCTCAGGAGGCGAACGGCGAAGGTGCAAATAACGGAAGGGCAATATTTGTACTGGATAGTAATATCCAGAGCTTTTGGCATTCGCAATGGCAGGGTGCCAGCCCGGGACCACCCCATTACATTACAATAGATATGGGTAAGGTACTCACCCTGCACGGGGTAAATTTCACTGCGAGGCAGGTTGACGGTGCCGGCGGTAAACCTCAGGACGTTCGTATAGAAACCAGTATGGACAATATTAACTGGAAGCCGGCAGCACAGTTTACGCTCAATGCTGTTAGAAATCAGCAAAAAAAATGGTTAACTGATTTCGTTGATGCCCGTTATGTAAAATTCGTTATCTTATCCAGTTATAGCTCATCGAGTGTACACCTTGCCGAATTTGGTGCATATTAATTTAATGCCCTGCAGAACTGGCTTCTGCAGGGTTTTACCAATATTTTATTTATGAAAAGATCATATATTTTTATTTACCTTTTTTTGGTATCCTTAACCAATATTAGCTTCTCTTTTGCGCAGCAGCTAAAACAAGAGCAAGCAAAAAGCCCAAGGATCATCAACATCGTTAATTTTATCAGGGCAATAGAACCTCGGGAACAAGAAGTAACACCTGACGTGCTCTATCAAACCGTTGTGGAGCAAATAAAGCTGATGACCAAAAACGACCTGGGTGGCACGTTTTTGTTACAGTATGATGCCCTTATTGATGAGCGTTATCAAAAACTACTTAAAGCGCTTCCAGAAGATAAATTTGAATTAGGTGCCTGGTGGGAACTTCCTAAACCCCTTATTGAAAAAGCAGGAATAAAGTGGCGTGGAAAATATGCCTGGGACTGGCATTCAGACATTGGTTTTTCTGTAGGTTATACACCAGCTGAAAGGGAAAAGATAATTGATGTTTATTTTAATGATTTCAAACAAATATTTGGTCACTATCCCAGGTCTGTTGCAGCCTGGGTTATCGATGCCCATTCCCTGAATTACATGTATAATAAATATAAAATTGTTGCCACCGCAAACTGTAAAGATCAGATTGGAACAGATGGTTTTACCTTGTGGGGCGGTTATTGGAACCAGGCTTATTATCCAAGCAAAATCAACGCTTACATGCCGGCCCAACATGCTTCAGCTCAAATCCCGGTACCCGTATTTCGCATGCTTGGAAGTGACCCCATCAGGCAATATGCCAACGGAAGTGCTGTTGTTACTTTAGAACCCGTATATCCCGAGGCAGGTGGCAATAAAAACTGGATCAACTGGTTTTTTGAAACCTTTACTAAAGATTCTGCATTGGGCTTTAATTATACACAGGCCGGACAGGAAAATTCATTTACCTGGTCTAACATGAAAAAAGGGCTTGAAATACAAATGCCAATAATTGCCCGTTTAAGAGATGAAGGGAAGGTTAGGGTTGAAACGATGGAGCAGTCTGGAAAATGGTTTTCCAAAACTTACAAAGTTACGCCGGCAACCACCTTTACGGTAGAAAAGGATCTGGGTAATAGTGATAAAAAAACAATCTGGTACAATAGTAGATTCTATAGGATGAATATCTTGTGGGAGAAAAGTACTTTGCGCATCGCCGACATCCACCTATTCAATGAAAAGATCCCTGACCGATACTTAAATTCAGTGACAACCATCAACAAAAGTTTTTTCTACACCCTGCCTGTAATAGACGGCTCTCAGTGGGGAAAGGATGGAAATCCTGCCGGTCTACGTTTGATGGTAAATGAAAACGGAAAAGCCACGCCTGTCACAGGTGGACAACCGACTTTTGAAAATATAGGTCGATATTCAACAAAGATCACATGGCCAACTGAACATGGTAAGTTTGTATTAAATTTAACAGAGCAGACGATGTCAATAAAACTTCTTAATAACCCGTCAAAAAAATGGTATATGGAATTAAATGTTCACTATCCGGAGAAGCTGCCATTGAAAAAAATTCAACCAAAAGCTTTAGCTTTCGACTTCGACAACCATTCATACACTTTAAATGCCATTAAGGGTTTCTTTGCAGAAAGAGATAACGGTGTTGGTTTTAAAGTTATGCCTCAAAAAGGAACACTTTCATTCTTATTGGTGGATAAATAAGTTAAAACCGCAGTAGATCAAACTTATAATTGATAACCAGCGAAGGAGATGTTAGTTTAGTTTGCCTTTAGATAGAAGCAAAATTTACAGGAAGATTCCTTCGCTGCATATCGGGATGATACGATGGAATTGTCATTCTGAGAAATGTTTATGGTATAAAACATTATAAATAACTCATGTATAAGAGCGTTTAACGGCCCCGAAGTATCGTCCTTTCGAGCGCTGTAGTGAATCTGAAGGCACCGCGAGGTAAAAGCTCTTAAACCAGATTCAATAACGCAGTTCAAAGCGCTATCCATTTTGCTGCGCTACAGTCGAGATGAGGATTTTTTTAGAATCTATCAATGGTCCGGTATCGCAATATCTTTAAGATTAATTGTAATCCGATGTTTAATAAAAAAAACCACCTATAATTTCCGCTATAGATGGTTGACTTGAATTAAAACTAAGTTATTTGGTTAGCGCTATTGTCTTATCCTGTTCTGCTTCTATCAGTTGGCTGTAAAACTTCCAGTCGATACTGGGGTTTTTCATGGCTGCAACTGATATCGTTTTCATTTTATCATTCTGATTTGCAGTATACATTTTCTTTAAATCCCTCAAGGTTGTTTTGATTCCGCGCAGAATTGCAAAAAACCTGCGATCATAGAAAACGATGTTATTTTTGTTTCTTTTGCTAGACTTATATTCATCATTGGAAGCATCGCTATAGGCTTTCTGGAGTTTATCCAGAACTTTTAATCTTTCGCTGATATTTTTCAATGACTCTTCAGACAGATCCATGTCCTTAATGCCAATAATTTCTTTTTGGTCAGTTAAAACCGTAACACCGTCAATCTCTATTTCGTTTTTACCATCTCTGGAAAACAAATAAACCGAAGCCGGTAAATCATCGATATCAACCGAATCCAATTTTATTAAATTTTTGTTGAAGTTTGTACGGGCAGCAGATAATAAGTCGGCAGACAGCGGTTTAACAATTTGGGCTTTAGCACTGGTTATTAAGGTTGATAACACTATGATTTTTAGAGCGTTGTTCATGAAAACAAAGATACTCTTAATTATTTTTTAAAGTTTACTTAACAAAAATTGAGTCTTTGATATTTATCAACAAAGTGCTTTTAAATGGCCGTTAAGCATTTTTTGGAGCACAAAAAAAATGCAAATATCAATTATATGTGTATTATTTATACTGCTTTTTATATAATTTTTGAAAGCATAAACATGCGCTCACCTTGATTTTTGATTCGATCTTTGAAACCATAACACTTCAGCTCAAGCGACACTAATCACGTATCGACCAGGTTAATCAACATGAAATATTGCTGAACTATTAACTTCGTAGCAAAAGATTATTCGCCACGTTTTTTGCGGTAGTTTTTGTAGAGCTTTACGGCAATCATTATCGCCATCGCCACGCCCATAATGCCGATTAAGCCATAAATCCAGTTGATAGCATTTTTAAGAATCACCACAAACACAATGGCAATCATAAAAATGGTGGCCAGTTCACGCCATAACCTTAATTGGAAACTGGTTAGCCTGTATTGATTGTTTTTAAGCTGTTTAACAATGTTCTGGCAAATAAAGTGATAGATAAGCAGGCCGATCACGAAGCCAAGCTTAACCCACATCCAATCGGCTTGAAGCAGCCCTGAATTTAAAGTTAACATCGATGCCCCAGCCAAAACAGAAATAATCATGGCTGGAGTAGCAATGATTTTCCATAAAGTAGCTTCCATTTTGACAAACTGTTTCTGGAGGATACTTTTTTCCGGCTCGGGTTTATCGTTTGCTTCTGTATGGTAGATAAAAAGACTTAGGATATAAAAGAGCCCAGCCATCCAGCTGATCACAAATACGATGTGAACAGCAAGGAAGTACTGGTAGTATGGCAGTAAGTTTTCTATCATTGTTTTATTTTATCCAAAATGTAAGTGTCTATCCAATTTGGGATGTTGGTAATCTTTAGATCCAATATCCCATCAGAAATTCCGCCAACATAATCATGTTTACTACCAGAATTATCCCAAAGAAAAGTTTGATCCGCCTTTTTAATCATGTCTATCAGTAAGTCCATTGTCAAAAAGTAGCGTTGCTCAATTTTACCACTATCAACTAAATGCCCTCCTTTTAAAACTCTGTCTTTTACACGCTCTACATTCATTTTAGGGGTTTGTGTACCAATAAAATAAAGATAAACCTTAAAATTATTGCGATGAGCCAAATCAATTAACTTCAATTTTGAGGGGTGTGAAAATACAGTTTCGAAACTAAATGATTTTTTATTTTTGATTAACTCATAACGGATAAAATCCGCAATAATAGCAAAGTGATAGGAGTTGTAAGGCGATGTATCTATTGAATTTTTGACTATAACATTTTCCCGTATAACGAGATTCCAACTTTTAATATCAAAACCCGCCTTTATAAAGAGACCATTTTGAAAACAGAACAATTCAAAATCATCATTTGTGACATCAATTTCAAAATCAGATAAGTTTATAAAGTTTTTATTTTTAAACTCCTCTTCCAATAGATCAGCATTAATGAAAATTCTTGTAGAAAAATAGCTTGACCTTATAGAATCGAACAATGTCGTTTTACCAGAACCGTTTGGACCTGCAAAAATCCTTAATCTAGGCTTCCGCGACATTAAAAAAGCTTAATTCTCTTTACAGAAACAGTTCTTTTTTTAAAATTACCATCAGCTATCTTAACAACATCTCCATTATTGAATGTACGGTATACCCCATCAGCCTTTACCTCGGTTCTGCCCAAATTTAAAGCATCAACAACTCTCAGCACATCGTCCATCTTCTTGTTAACTGCTCTAATTAGCTGTTTAATTGGCAATTTATCCTCGTCATCTAATGATCTAACAGTCATAATATTTGAGTTATAAAGCTAATATACGAAAACCAAACGATTTGATTAAAACCTAAACTCCTTTACTACGTCAATTGCATATTTTACGTTATCGAAAGGAATATCAGGCATAATACCATGACCTAAGTTAAAAATAAAACCTTCCGTACCGCGCATGCGCTCGAACAGTTTATGGATCTGCGCCTTGATTACTGATTTATCAGCATACAATATATGTGGATCCAAATTCCCCTGAACGGCAATTCCTGCTGGTAAAGCATTTTTAATATTCAATAAATCAGCATTCCAGTCAACCGAAATTACATCTGGTTTAGCTTCGGCCATAATCGGAGCAAAAACCGAACTTCCTTTACAGAAAGAAATTACCGGAATATCTTGTCTGTTCAGATTGGCAATAATTTCCTGAATATATCGGTGTGAAAACTCCTGATAATCGTTCCATGATAAAGCCAGTGCCCAGCTATCAAAAATCTGAACGGCATTAACACCGGCTGCAATCTGAAGATTCAGGTAATCGGCCGTTATTTTAGCAATTTTAGCCAAAAGTTTATGTGCCAGTTCTGGTTGGTTATGGATAAATAGTTTGGTTAATTTAAAATCTTTGGAAGAACCTCCCTCAATTAAATAACTCATTACCGTAAAAGGTGCACCGGCAAAGCCGATTAAAGGAATATTTCCAGCTAAACGTTGTTGGATTACCTTAATTGCATCGGCAACATACTGCAGTTTATCTAAACAATCAATATTTAGGTTTTCAACGTCCTGGGCCGTCCGAACAGGATTTGCAAACTTAGGACCAACACCTTGAGTAAAACTTAAATCGCCACCCATTGCCTCTCCGGTTACCAAAATATCAGAGAATAAAATAGCTGCATCGATATCCAATAAATCAACAGGTAACATTGTTACATCTGCTGCAATTTCGGGGGTTTTACACATCTCCAAAAAAGAGTATTTGTTTTTAATTTCCCAATATTGTGGCATAAAACGACCTGCCTGACGCATCATCCATACTGGTGGGCGTTCGGTTTGTTTTGAAAATGCTGCGTCTAAAAATAAATTATTCTTCATGATTTGTATTTGGTATCTCACTTATCGTCACCCTGAATCCATTTCAGGGCCCAACATATAAAAGATGCTGAATTGAATTCAGCATGACGATTTGCTAAGGGACGAAAAGTCTAAAATTAATTTTGCAAAGGTATAAATAAAAAAAAAACGAAGTACCTTTTTATCCCTAAACCGGTGCTTCGTTATTCAAAATGACAATATTAGTATTATAACTTACCTATTTCTTTTTCAATTTTAACAATAATATCCTTCGAACGTTGGGTTTCAGCAAGTTCTTTAGCCTTTTTGGTATAGGCTTCTGCTCTTTCCCGATCTTTTTTGCGCAATGCGAGATTAGCCAGGTGGATCAGTATGTACGATTTTTCATTCTTACCTCCTACCGGAAAACGGCTTGCCAGTTGAAAGTGATATTCGGCCTTATCAAAGTTTTCTTCCTTCAACGCCATATTGCCCTGCATAAATTCGTAGTAACCCCTGCGGCCTTTGGCCAAACGCTCAGGTTGTGTAACCTCGGCAAGCAAGGCTTTGGCCTTCCCAAAATCATTGTTTTTGAAATGTTTCGAAGCCATTAAAACCGAACCATGTTTAAAATGGCTCCAGATTACAAAACACATCAATAATGCCGAAAGCGCTGCCAACTGGTATTGATGGTAAAAAACACAAACCAATCCGGCAAGCAGGAAAACGGCCATTAAAGCATATCTGCCCTTATTATTGTACATTAATGACTATCGGTAAATTTGTAACCTACGCCACGAATGGAATGGAAA
Source organism: Pedobacter suwonensis (assembly GCF_900111825.1). Taxonomy (GTDB): domain Bacteria; phylum Bacteroidota; class Bacteroidia; order Sphingobacteriales; family Sphingobacteriaceae; genus Pedobacter; species Pedobacter suwonensis. Next base: position 109,952 of record NZ_FOJM01000004.1, on the reverse strand, counting down.
TAAACCGGATTTTTCTGATCTGGCTCGAAATATTTACGGAACGTTAAAATAAAGTTGTCGATTGTTCGGGTTGATGGATAAACGTCATAATTCCAAACCGTTTCTAAAATCTGCTCTCTCGAAACCGCATCATTCTTACGTTCAATAAGCAATTTTAACAACATGGTTTCCTTCTTGGTTAAGGGTGTGATGGTACCATCATCATGTTTCAGCTCAAAAGAGTTAAAATAAATGGTTTTATCACCAATTTTGTAAGAATTCAATTCTTTTAGATCGTCAGATTTTAAACTGCGTTTAACCAGAATACCAACACGAAGAATCAATTCTTCCAGGTTGAATGGTTTAACCAAATAATCATCAGCACCTTTTTTCAAACCGAGAACACGGTCTTCAGAAGTGTTCTTCGCAGTTAAAAACATGATTGGAACTTCTGCATTCTCTAAACGTATGGTTTCACAAACCTGAAAACCATCCATTTCAGGTAACATTACATCTAAAACAATTAGATTAAAGCGTTCTTCTTTAAAAACTTTAAGAGCGGTTTTGCCATCTTTAACGGCGTGAACTTTATAACCCTCCAGTTCGAGGTTTAATTTGATAGCATCTAACAAGTGATCCTCGTCCTCTACCAATAGAATTCTTAATTTTTGTGACATAATTGAGATTAACTAACTAAATGTTACTTCAAAAATACTTCCATGAGGCTGATTGTCTTTTACTGTAATATCTGCATCATGGTATTGTAAAACCTCTTTCACAATAAACAAGCCTAAACCTGTTCCTTTCGCTTTTCTGACATTCTCGTTACCAACGCGGTAAAACTTATCAAATATCAACATTTTTTCGGCATCTGAAATACCCGGCCCTTTATCAATTACGCTAAACTGAATATGTCCATCCACTTTGTTTAAATGCACATTTATCTCATCGCAGGGACTTGAATATTTAACTGCATTCTCTATTAAATTGGTAACAACAGACGATAAGGCAAATTTGTCACCCATAAGCTGCAAATTTGGCTGAATATGGGCATTGATCAATTGTTCATTGCCACAGGAATGAACCTGAAGCCGATCAGTAATTTTATAAACCAGCTCTGAAAAATTAAACTCCTCTTTAGGAAAGGTATAAGATCGGTTTTCAATTTTAGTAGCCAGCAACATATTCTCGACCAGATCATCCAGACGCTCAATATCTTTTAAAGAATTGTTTAACAACGAAATTTGGCGCGCTTTATCCAAATCTCTTTTAACAATGGTTTGGATGGAAAGTTTTATAGCTGCTAATGGAGATTTCAACTCATGCGTAATCGACATTAAAAAATTTTGCTGTTGCTCGCGTAATTTATCCTCACGTTTTAACGATTGATGCAGAAAATAGCCACCGAAACCAAGCAAAAATAAAAATACCGAACCCTCCCCCATAATCATCGTCATGCGGCTGGGTTGCAAACGCACCACCAAGGTACCCCACGAAATGAGTTGAACCAGTGCATAAAGCAATAATGCGTAAAATATAATTATAGATTTCTTCATTCCCTTGGGTTGATTATATGGGTGATTTGATTACACCGATTAATTCTCTCCTTGGTTCGTATCCACACGAACCATCGCTCAATACTATATAAGGGGTTAAGAACTATTTCTTAAACACCAAATCCAATGCTTCAAAAATAGCTCTTTTTGCTTTCTCCAATTCAATCTTGGTATGAGCTGAAGATACAAAGCCAACTTCATACCCCGATGGACCTAAATAAATCCCTCTATTCAGCAACTCGCGGTGCATTATTTTAAACTTCTCCATGCTGCCGGCATCAATATCATCAGCCGACTGGATTTTATCCTTATCAGTAAAGGCAAACCAGAAGATAGAGCCAATGGTAAACACTTTAAACTTATAGTTACGTGCAGTTGCAAAACGCTGAATGCTCGCTACAAATTCTTGTGCTTTATTGTTTAAATCTTTATAAAAACCAGATTTATTTAACTCGGTTAAAGTAGCAATTCCCGCTGCCATGGCCACCGGATTACCTGATAAGGTTCCGGCCTGGTAAACGCCGCCATCAGGAGAAATGTGCGCCATGATTTCGGCACGGGCACCATACATACCAACAGGCAACCCACCGCCAATAATTTTACCATAAGTAACAATATCCGGTGTTATGCCGTAATGCGCTGCTGCACCTTCAAAACCAACCCTAAATCCGGTAATTACTTCGTCAAAAATTAGAAGTGAACCATTATCGGTACAGATTTTACGCAAGAAATGAATGTATTCTTCATCCTGCATAATTAAACCGTTGTTGGCAGGAATACCTTCTATAATTACGGCCGCAATCTGATCTTTAAACTGGGTAAATGCCTGCTCAATCGCCGCCCGATCATTTAATGGAACCACAATGGTTTCTTCGGCAAAAGACTTAGGCACTCCTGCAGAAGAAGTTTCACCAAAAGTAACCAGGCCTGAACCTGCTTTAACCAAAAGCGAATCGCTATGCCCGTGATAGCAGCCCTCAAACTTTAAAATCTTATCCCGATTGGTAAATCCGCGTGCCAAACGAATGGCTGACATTACGGCTTCGGTACCCGAACTGGTAAAACGGATTTTCTCTACAAAACGGTTGTTTTTAATAATCAATTCTGCCAGTTCATTTTCCAGGGCTGTTGGTGCGCCAAAGCTCATGCCACTTTGCATCACTTCGGCAACTTTCTCGCGGATTTTAGGATTATTATGTCCTAAAATTAGTGGTCCCCAGCTACCGCAGAAATCGATAAACTGATTACCATCGGCATCCCAGATATAACAGCCATCACCTTTTTCGATAAAAAGCGGCGTACCATAAACTGATTTAAAAGCCCTTACAGGCGAATTTACACCACCAGGGAAATACGTTTTCGATTTTTCATACAATTCAGCAGATTTTGCCCTCGAAATATCAGGTTTACTGCCTGTATTTACCGGAATATCGGCTTCATTGCCTGCAAACATTTTCTTTAATGAATCTAACATCTTTTAAAGGTTGAGGTTAGAAGGTAGAGGGTGTAAGGCTTAGGGCGCATAAACCCTCAATCCTTGAAAATCTCTATCTTATACCATGAATTATTAGGGTTAAAGACTAAAAGGCAGAAATTGAAAGATTTTGGACACATAAACCCTTAACCTTAAAACCTTCTGCCATTTACCTTAAAGCCAGTTGTTATTTAAAATATCTTTAATATGGTAAGTAGTAATAATACTTGCGCCTGCTCTGGCAAAGGCATGCATGGTTTCCATTACCACTTTCTGTTCGTCGATCCAACCACGCTCGGCCGCTGCTTTTACCATCGAATACTCGCCAGATACATTGTAAACTGCAATCGGCAAATCGGTATCCTGTTTTAGCCGTTGAATGATGTCAAGATAGGCCAGGCCCGGTTTTACCATTAAAACATCAGCTCCCTCCTGCTCGTCTAAAGCCGCCTCTCGTAAAGCCTCTAACGGATTTCTGAAATCCATCTGATAAGCTTTTCTATCTCCTTTGCCAGGTGCGCAATCAGCGGCCTCTCTGAAAGGACCATAATAGGCTGAAGCAAATTTTGTAGCGTGGCTCATAATAGCTGCATTCACAAAACCGTTTTCATCCAAAAGATTACGCATGGCTTCAATCCTACCGTCCATCATATCAGATGGCGCAAACATATCTGCACCTGCTTCAGCATGGGTTAATGCCATTTTTGCGATTACTTCAACTGTTTTATCGTTTTGAACGTAATCATTTTCTAAAATACCGCAGTGACCGTGGGTGGTATAAGAACATACGCACACATCAGTAATCACATATAAATCATCGGCGAATTGTTTTTTTAATTCGCGTACCGCTACCGGCACCAAGGAATGATCGTGGTAAGCCGATTTGGCATCTGCTGATTTTTCATCACCAACACCAAAAAGCATGATTTTATTGAGCCCCTTTTTCATTCCGGCTTCCACATCTTTTACCAGCGTATCAATAGAATAATGGTTTACACCAGGCATGGCATCAATGGCGTGGGTAACATTGCTGCCCGGCACCACAAAATAAGGGTACACAAACATATCCTTTGACAACCGTGTTTCGGCTACCATCTCTCTCACTAACGGGTTTTTCCGTAATCTGCGCGGACGATTTAACATTTGTTTATCTATGTATTTAGTATCAAGTATTTAGTATCGGATATCAAGATTGAAGTATCGAGTATCAAGATTGAAGTATCGGGTATCAAGATTACAGTATCGGGTATCAAGACTTAATTATCTTACACCCTAAACCTTCCTGCCTCTACCTCATCTCTATTCCAAACACCGCTTCTGCCAATCCAATTTCATCCGGAGAATATGGCAAAGCATATTTAACGCCCATTTCATCAAATTTCTTACCGGTAGAGTTTCCTATGGCAATTACCTGCTGACCGGGTTCCAATAAATTGTTTGCGAAATAGGCATCCACATTTGATGGACTGGTAAAAATAAGCACATCGGCATAACTCCGATCTATATCTTCTTCTATTACGGTTTCATAAATGGGCAGATCGATTACTTTAGCATCAGCAGGTAGCGATTTTTGAATAGATTGCAAAGAATCCTGTGCCCTAGGAAACAATATCTGCTGACCAGCAACCAGTTTGGCAAAATCTTCCGCAACCTCTGTAATATCACCACTCTCACCAACAAAATCAGCAATATGACCGAATTTACGTAAGGCGTCTTCCGAACCTCTGCCAACAACACCAAATTTGGTTTTCTTTGGCAATACAGGTTTCAGGTTGAAGAAATATTCAACACTATTGCGGCTGCTGAAGAAAACCCAATCTACGTGCTTCAAAATAAACTGATCTAAAACAGTTACGATCGGGAAGGTCCGGATTAGTGAGCGCCCCTCAATTTCGATATCGTTATTCTCTAACGCTCTACGGAAATAACTGTGTTCGCCGATTTCGCGAGAAATAAAAACCTTTGCTGGTTTCTTTCTGTCTTTATTAAACTTTTCAACAATTTTTTCAGCCAGACCTTCGGTACTTTCTGCACGTAAAAACAAGCGTTCGGGAAAATGGTCGGCAGTTTCGGCTTTTGAAGTCCAGATTTCGAATTTTCCGTTTTCCTTTTTGCAATAACAGCCTAACGGCATATGGCAGCCACCTTCAAAAAGGTTTAACACCTTACGTTCAACCGTTACGGTTTCAGCTGTTTCGGGATCATGTAATTTTTGAAGAGCATCAAAAAGTTCGGTATCATTTTCCCTGATTTGAATGGCCAAAGCACCTTGGGCAGGTGCTGGGATAAACTCAGTAGTTTCCAGTTCCTCTACATGTAGATCGGTCACATCAAGATTTAAACGTTTAACACCGGCTTTGGCAATCAAAATCGCATCATAATCTTCATCCCGGAGCTTTTGGATCCGGGTAGGTACATTTCCGCGTAAATCTTCAATTTCCAAATCAGGTCGAAGACCTAATAATTGTGCTTTGCGACGATTAGATGAAGTACCCACCATTGCCCCTTTTTTTAACGACAACTTTTGTGTAACGTCAACGCAGTCTTTTAAAATCAAAAGATATTCACTTGCTTCTTCACGTGGTGGTAAAGCAGCAATGGTTAATCCGGCAGGATGTGTAGTTGGTAAATCTTTAAGGCAATGTACAGCAAGGTCAATTGTTCCACCCAAAAGCTCTTCTTCCAGTTCTTTGGTAAAAAAGCCTTTGCCTTCCAGTTTATCTAATCTTAAGTTCAGGATTTTATCTCCCTGAGTTTTAATGATTTTGATTTCTGCATCAATTCCGATGGCTGCTAATTCATCTTTGATATGATTTGCCTGCCATAAAGCCAGATCGCTACCGCGTGTTCCAATGGTTAATTTCTTCACTATTAAGATTAAATGAATTACAAATTTAATTTAAATAGTGGTTTATACCATGAATTGTTTAAAAATGAGACAGTGAGGTTACAGAAAGGAGAATTTAAAGGATTTCTATGACATTAGGCTATTATCTGTTGTCATTCTGAGCGCAGCGAAGAATTTACCTAAAGAGATGTTTCCTTCCCATAGAAAAGATCCTTCATTTCGTTCAGGATGACACAAAAAAAGGATCCCATATTATCTATTGTCATTCTGAGGGATAATTTATGATATAAAAATCAATATGATTGACGTTTTTTCCTTCGCACAATTCTTGCCTCGGCTCACCGCCGCCGAAGGGCTCTTACTTTTTGGCATCAAAAAGTAACAAAAAATGCCGGCTGAAAATTTTTCTTTCAAAGCCAGTGTTATGGCTAGAACAGTGCAGTCCGAAAAATTTATTAGGCCGGTTTTAAGTAGAACGGTGATACGGTGCTATGGCCTAGCTATACGGAAATGCATGATGCTGCATTCTGCTCATTAATGGGTAATTACAAAATAACGTCAATGGTAGCACAGCGAAGAATCTACCTTCAAGGATGTTTCCTTCCCATAGAAAAGATCCTTCATTTCATTCAGGATGACACAAAAAGAATATGAATATGAATAAATTAAGGTTGGTTTACCAGAATTTCTTTGGCCATGACCATCGGTACGCTGATGTATTTTTTCTCCATGTAGTTCATAACACGTTCCAAAACTTCACGCGAGGCTTCATCCATCTGACTGATTTCGTCAGCAAAAACACCATTTATAGCTGTGTTTTTGATTTCTTTAATCTTTCTCGGCACTTCCTGCATCGCCAGTTCAATCCGACGTTGTTTTAAAACAGAGAAAAACTCGGTAATGTTATTGCTGATAATTTCTTCGGCATGCACCAGTTCGTTATAACGTTCCTGGATATTTTTGCGTGCTACCTCCTTCAACGATTCCACCTCGATATAATGCACAGGATTATTATGGATCACTGCAGGCAGAACATCATTCGGAATAGCCAAATCTACAATCACTTTTTTGCCCTGATCGCCATTTAACAGTTTAGCATATAACGCTTCCGTGATAATTGCTTCAGTAGAACCCGTACAGGTGATGATCACATCAAACCCTTCATTAAAATCTTCAAGTGCCGCTAACGGATAAGCTTTACCCCCTAGCTCTTCAGCCAAAACTTCGGCTTTAGAGAAAGTACGGTTGAAAATGGAAAAATTGGAGTATTTATGTTTGTTAAGATATTTTGCAATATTCTGATTGGTTTCGCCGGCGCCGATAATTAAGATACGTGAGTTGCCGCACATGTTCAACTCTTTTAACTTACGGTAAGCCAATGAAACAACAGAAACAGGATTTTTAGAGATATTGGTATGTGTATAAACTTCTTTCGCCGTTTTTACTACACGATCCATAATCATGCGCATGTAATCGCCGGTAAATCCGGCATCGCGGCAATTTTCGTAAGCTTTACGGATTTGGGCAAGGATTTCCTTTTCACCAACCACCAAACTCTCTAAAGAACATGATGTTCTAAGCAAATGGTTAAAAGCTTCCTCGTTTTCGTAAACGGTAACGTTATCCAGAAAACGCTCCATAAATTCAGGAGGCAGCCCCATGTCTAAAACAGTGAGAAATTTGGTTACAAATTCCTTGTCGGTTTTCTCTTTGGTCAAGAAAACAAATTCTACACGGTTACAGGTTCCGACATAAAAAATTTCGCTAACGGGAAGCTCTGCTTGAACATTCTTCAACCTGCTATCTAAACTCTGGTCACAAATAACTAATTTCCCTAAAGATTTCAGGTCAATGTGGTGATGCGTAAAAGCTATTACTTTTAAATATTCCAAGTGCTTCCGTTATTAATATTATCGGGATACAAAAGTAACATGGCGAAGGCATGTGACTGTCATTAACCTGTAATTTACATCAATTTAGAACGGTTTTAAATAGCAAACCCAAAGATTTAAACCCTATACCGATCCATTATGAAGAGACCAATTTATAAAATTTTCCTTTGGATTTATGCACTTTTCTACATTCTGGCTGGATGCAACCACTTTTTATCCACTGAGGTATATTACGTAATCATGCCAAAATGGTTGCCTGCACCTGGCTTTTTAATTTATTTTTCTGGAATATTAGAAATTATTTCAGGGCTGTTATTGTTGATTAATAAAACCAGGAAATTTGCCGCACTACTCATTATAATGATGTTGATTGCCTTTTTGCCTGCACATATTTACATGATCCAACAGGCACCCTTTATGCTGGGTCAAATATTAATTACGCCACTAATCGCGTGGCTTAGGTTACCACTTCAATTCTTGTTTATAGGCTGGGCAGGCTATTATTTTAAAAAAATGGCCTAACAGTTTTTATTTTACGCCGTGTTTCCCTAGCAAAAAAATTTTTTCTGAAAAGCAGGTTCCGGCGTTCATCGGTTGCTTCAGCCCTGCCATCCGCTTCAATCTTTTTGTGGTTAAGGTACTGCTTTTGTGAAGGTACCTGTTTCTATCGGATGCAGACGAGCGTGGTTGGTGGGTTACTGCCAGCAAAAATGATTTTCGCTGCTGTCAGGTTTAGTTAACGCACAACTGTGGAAAGAAAAAATTATCAGCAGTTTATAAGAACACAAGCCATGGAAGGAGAATGAAGAAACGCAGTTTGCAAGCGTAGCCATCATTTCATTTTTAATTTAGTCTCTATTATTCGTTCCAATCTTTTGTGAACCTCGGCCTGAACTTTTCGAAGGCCTGCATCAAAAAGTATTTTTACGACTATCCTTTTTAGAGAACATTTTGCTGATTCTGCGAACGGTTTTATTGGTTCCTGCATCACAACAATACCATCAAGCCAATACAAAAGCACACAACAAAATGAAATTTTGTAGGTTTATATTTTATACCAATCCTTAAAATTATGATTACACAAAGCAATTTTAGCCTTAGCGGTGCAGACGGAAAATTAATTATTGGCGACATTACTTTTGATGAAAAAAACCCTAATACTCCAATCGTACTTTTTGTACATGGCTTTAAAGGTTTTAAAGATTGGGGCGCGCATAACTTGGTTGCCAGGTATTTTGCCAGTAATGGTTACCGTTACGTCAAGTTTAATTTATCGCATAGCGGGGTTCCGGTTGATGCCCCAACAGATGTTAACGACCTGGAAGCTTTTGCCAGCAACACGGTATCGAAAGAACTCTTTGATATCAATGCAGTGTTGGATTTTATTGAGAAAGCTTATGGTAAAGACACAAAGGTGAACCTGATAGGACATAGCCGTGGCGGTGGATTATCAATTATAGAAGCAGCAAATGATTTGAGGATCAACAAACTGGTTACCTGGAGTGCTATTGCGGCTTTTGATAGTCTTTGGAAAAAAGAACAGGAGGCAGAATGGAAAAAAACCGGGAAGATCTTTGTAACCAACGCCCGCACCAAAGAACAAATGCCGCTAAATGTTACCTTATTAGAAGATCTGGAAGAAAATGCAGCGACTTTAAATATTATAGATGCAGCAAAGCGCATCAACATCCCCTGGTTAATTATACATGGTGATGATGATGTCAATGTTCCTTTCGAAACCGCGCAAACCTTGGCAGAAGCCAACCCTGGCAGCAGGCTGGTTAAAATTGAAGGTGCCAACCATGTTTATGGGGCGACACAGCCTTACACTAATGAAACTTTACCACCGCTTTTGTTTAAGGTTTGTGAAAAGGTTTTAATATTTTTAGGTGAAAAATAATTAAATGTTATAACTCCTTTAACTCAAGAACAAATTAAAGAAATAGCAGAAAATATTGACTGCGGTTTTGTATACCTATGGAATATTAACAACAATAGATTGATTTTCCTGCCAAACAATCAACTCATGCAGGATAACGACTCCGATACATGGGATGAAGACGTTAAAGAGATAGAAACAAATCCGAAAGAGTACATAGCAATTGAGCATCCAGATTCAAGGGAATCATTCAAGTTTATGGAGGAATTTACAGCTGAGCTACCCGATAATACCCGGATAAAAGCTATATTGATAGCGGCACTTAGTAAGAGAAAACATTTTAGGGAATTAAATATGATATAGACAATTCAGGAGAATATAGACAATTATGGTTTGATTTCAAGAACCAAAGAATGACTGATTATGTAAAAGACAGTATCGATTATATGGTTAAATACGAAACTGATTAATGCTTCTTTTTGAATTTAAGTAGTGGTTTCAAATCATTAATTATATTCTGCTCGTGTAAATATTCTGGAATTCCGTATTCTAAGGTGCAGTTAAAATGTTTAGCAATTTCATTCAGTATTTCTTTAGTTGCTTTAATTTCTCCTTCGAACCAGTTATTCCATACTAATAATACGGTTTCTGTATTTTTTTCAAATCGATAAAAATCAAAATCAACTCCTTTATCAAAAAGATTTTCATCATATTCGATAGTTAATTCCCAACCATTTTCTTTTAAGAATTTAATTACTGCATAAAATATATCCGTGTCAATATTTGTTGCAATTTTTATTTCCATAGCATTGATTTCGAAGACATTAATCATCCCCTCTCCTTACAAAATTACGCATATCGCTACCACTCGGGCTTTGGAAAATCTCTAAGTCGAAGTATGGTACCGCTGCCAGCAAGTGGTCAAAAATATCGGCAGCTACTTCTTCAAAACGCTTTAAGGCCTTTTCTTTAGAAAACACGTAAATTTCAATCGGCAGTCCATTTTCTGTGGCCTGCAACTGGCGCACCATAAAAGTAAGCTCCTTATTGATATAGGGATTGCTTTCCAGATATTTTTCTGCATACACCCTAAAAGTACCAATATTGGTCATGTGGCGACCGTTCACCAGATTGTTAGGGTTTACTGTATTTTCTGCATTGTAACGTTCAATAAAAGCCTGGGTTTCCCGAAGGTAATCTTTAAGAAAATCGATGCTCTGCAACCTACCGATCAGTTCCTCATCGCAGAATTTAATACTCGAAATTTTAATATTGATATGCCGTTTAATCCGCCTGCCTTCACTTTCTTCCATCGCCCGCCAATTCTTAAACGATTCACTAACTATTGCATAACTTGGCACAATGGTTACGGTTTTATCCCAATTGCGCACTTTAATGGTGGTTAAATTAATTTCCGTTACCTCGCCATCGGCACCATATTTTTCTACTGTGATCCAGTCGCCAACCCTAACCAGATCAATAGCACTCATTTGTACCGATGCTACAAAACCTAAGATAGGATCTCTGAAAACCAGGATAAAAACAGCTGTTACTGCGCCAAAACCACCGAAAACATATACCGGAGATTCGCCAAGAATAATCGAAAGAATAAGTACGAAACCAACGATGTAAAATACAATTTTAGCTACCTGTTTATAGCTTCTGATGGGTTTATCGGCATATTTCTTTGATGATTCCATGATAGAAACCACCGCATTCAAAAACGCATTTACAGCAAACATGACAGCCAAAACCATGTAGATTTTTGCCAGAATCAAAGCATAAAAATGCCAGTTTTTAAAATAGACAAAAAGGTATGGAACAACATTATAAATGATATAAGCGCCAAAAATTAAGGCAAAAGCCCTAAAAACACGAAATTCGAATAACGCTTTTTGCCAGTCTGACTTAGTTTTGGCCCTTTTTACCACAACGATAAACACCTGTCTGGTTACCAAAATGGTTACAAATAAGAATAAAATAACTGCAACAAGCCCGATCAGAAAATAAGAATAAATGAGTTCGTTACCTGCAAGGCCTTTACCGGCCAGCCAGTTTTTAAGTTCATTAAAGAGGTATTGAAACTCCGGAATCTTCATCAAGGCAATTTAGGATTTATTGGTTAGAAAATTAAATGGTCTTGTCATTCTGATCCGATTGCTATCGGATGCAATGAAGAATCTTCTGTGAGAATATCGATGTTGAAAATATGCTAGTATTGATAATGCCGCAGTAGTTTATAACTCGGCAATACCAGTATATGGATTCTTCACTGCGCAGGATGACAGCATAGCAGTCTGTGAGGACACAGACCAGGGCTTACTTTGCCATTCCAACAATAACAATTAAACCTTTTCTACCCAGTTGCCATCTCCTTTGATGATATCGATCAGTTCATCCAAAGCGTAAGCTGTGGTTACATTTTTCTTTACCACTTCTTTGCCACGATATAACGTAATCTTATCGGGTCCGGTACCTACATAGCCATAATCCGCATCAGCCATTTCTCCGGGACCATTAACAATACAGCCCATGATGCCTATTTTTATTCCTTTTAAATGGTCGGTACGGGAACGGATCAATTGCGTGGTTTCCTGCAGATCGAAAAGCGTTCGTCCGCAGCTGGGGCAAGAGATGTACTCTGTTTTACTGATTCTTGTTCGGGTGGCCTGCAAAATGCCGAAACTGGTTGAATTGATCAGTGAAAGATTTTGTCCTTCAGCATCAATCCAAACCCCATCGCCAAAACCATCAGTAAGCAGGGCACCAAGATCGGTGGCAGCATAAAGCATTAAATGATCGGCATCTACATCCTGGTAAGTTCTTTTTATAATTACCGGAACCTGAATATTTTTTTCCTGCAATTCAACAAAAAGGGCCCTTTGTTCAGCCATGCCGTGTGATGCAGACGTTTTTAAAATCAGGACAACATTAGGTTCAAATGTTGGAATATTGGAAAGTTGGAATGCTTTCGCATCAACCTCAACAAAGTTTAACAGATCATCTTTATGATCAGCTTTGATAAATTCTTCTAAAGAGAATAGCGGATGACAGTTATTGTTATCCTGAAGTTTTAGCCACGTTTGGTAATTATAAACCTGTTTTAAATTTCCCGGGAAAGAGAAAGATGGCAGATTATCTCCTAAATAAGCTAAATCGCAAGCCTGATCTGCCAGATTATATTTATCTAAACCTGCACTATAGTGATAACCAACCGAACTTAAAAAATAAGGATCTTTTAAATTTTCTTTCGAAACATCAATCATCACTACCGGATGGTGATGTCCGCCGATATGTTGTACAGGAGTAGTTATACGGCGGTTGTATTCGTAAGGACTATAAGTAGGGCGCGGAGCGCTCAGCGATGAGCGATGAGCTATCGACTCCGGACTTATGACTTCGGACTTCGGACTTCTTAAAGCATAACGGTCTGCTAGAGCTTTAGCTACCGGTGCTTCAAATTCAGGATCTTCGGTTAAAGAAACGCGGATGGTATCGCCTAAACCGTCTTCCAATAAAGTTCCGATACCAACGGCTGATTTAATTCGACCGTCTTCACCGTCGCCAGCTTCAGTTACACCCAAATGCAAAGGATAATTCATCCCTTCTTTAGCCATAGTTTCTACCAGTAAGCGATAGGCCTGAACCATAACCTGTGTATTGCTGGCTTTCATTGAAATCACCAGGTTATAATAATTCTGGTCTTCGCACATGCGGATAAACTCCATTGCCGATTCGACCATACCCCGTGGAGTATCGCCATAATGACTCATAATCCGATCAGAAAGTGAACCATGGTTGGTGCCAATGCGCATGGCGGTACCGTATTCTTTACAGATTTTCACCAAAGGGATAAACTTTTTATAAATCCGGCTTAACTCCGCATTGTAAGCGTCCTGCGTATATTCTATGTTTTCAAATTTCTTTTTATCTGCATAGTTGCCTGGGTTAACCCGTACTTTTTCTACAATACGGGCAGCCATTTCGGCAGCATTTGGTGTAAAATGGATATCGGCAATTAATGGAACGTTATAACCGCGAAAACGCAGTTCTTTTTTAATATTGGCCAGATTTTCGGCTTCTTTAATGCTTGGTGCAGTAATACGCACATATTCACAGCCGGATTCTACCATGCGGATGGTCTGCTCTACCGTACCCAAAGTATCCATCGTATCGGTGGTCGTCATTGATTGAATCCGGATCGGATTGTGTCCACCCAATGCGATATCACCAATGTTTACCTCGCGGGTTAAGTACCTCGAATAAGCGGTTAAACTGCTGCAATATCCGCCATCCAGATCATGTTTTGCCAATATATTTTCCATCTGTTTGCAAAGATAAGGATTGTTGGAATGTTTTAATGTTGGAATGTTGTAATTAATCGACCCCGTGCTTCAGGACAACATTTAAATTTTTTCGAAAACTGAAAAGTAGTATCGCTTGATAAATGCATTGGGTTTAGCATGCTTGCACCACCCAGGTTTTCAAAAGGGACGGTAGCGGCATTCTTTGGCTGTCAGCCGGAGCGTAGTTGAATACCAGACAGAGATCCAGCACACGTGCCGGGTAACTCAGATAGATGCACCAGTGTTGCCTTCCTGTACATATCAGAGCCTGTGTTGTAGATAGAAGAACTGGCATTCTCTTTTGAAGAGCAAGGTCAGTGATAATGGGTTAAGTTCGGTCCTGCTGTTTGTTGCAATCCTTTTGGAAGAAATATTTAATGAAACAAACCTGTCTAACCCAAAAGGGATTTCCACTCCCATCAGGTCTAATGATTTTGATGTCAGGTGAGCTTGGCATACTTGCACCAGCCCAGGTTTAATAAACGGGATGGAAGCGGCATCCTTTGGCTGTCGGCCTGGGGTAATGATGGCGGGCCAAAGATATAGCGTACAGCCCGACTAACAATAACAACTGCATTAACCTTGCTTTTCTGATCAGATCAGCCTGTCTTTAATTACCAAAGTATTGGCTACAATATCATGCCAGCACTGGTGTTTTTTATTAAGGAAACTATATAGATAGCCAAAGAAAACAGGAATTACGGATAAAATTTTAGAAAAGTTCCTGGCAAAGGAAACACCAAAAGAAATCTGGCTACCTTCTAAATCGGTTACTTTAATGTTTAAAAGCTTTTTACCAATAGTTGCCTGGCTTTTAGCTGCTTCGGCAATGCTGCCGTAAACTAATTTGACTAAAAATATCAACGGAAAAGGAACTAAAAAAGCCATAATCCGCTGATCTTTCCCTTCTATAAAAATATAACTGGTTAAAATAATTAGGGTATAGATGCCGAAAATAATAAAATGATCAATCACCGAAGCCAATAATCTTTGATCAAAAGCAGCGAAATATTGAGGTGCAGTTTTTTGATAAGTAAAACTTAAAAGCTCACGCAATTCGGACATTGCGTGAGCTTCTTTATAATCGTCCATTCCAGGTTTACGTATAAAAGTATTCGCAGTGATATTTAAATCTTTCAGTTCGTTTAAATCATACGGTCCTTGCGGCTTTCCATTAATTACAACTGTATATTGATCAGGATTCATGGGATTGGATCAGGATTGTTCGGTTTTAGGACTGTAAGTTCAGCATTTACAAAGGTTAGATCGAATAAAGCCTTACACCCTCAACCTTAAAACCTTCTACCTTTCTAATATCTGCTTACTTCAAAGTTACTCAATCCACCATCTAAATTGATAAAGATTTTTTTGGTTGAGATTTTATAGTTTGAAGTTTCGTAAACACCATCACTTAATTTTTCAAAACCATCGAAATCCTTAGCCGATAAGCCAGTTTTGGTTTTGATACGGCAACCAGAGTTTGCAGGTACATTAATTTTTACATCAGCCACACCAGACTTTACGATGACGTCTGTTATCGGTAATAAATCCCCGAATTTGATATCCAAAGCTGCTGCACCACCATCAAAGCGGAAAGTACGTACTTTATAATCTGCAAAATCAAAGTTGGCTTCACCAGCACCCAGTTTCATCAAAATATCCCAATTGGCTTCTTTGTTCAGTTTAAAATTAACATCATTACCCCCGTCGCCAAAATTCCATTTATTCTTTTTATCATCCATCTGGAAAGTCAGTACGGTAGCACTATCGGTAAGTAATTTCTTTAAAGAAAAGTTACCATGTTTTTTCTTTACGTCAGCATTGATCAACTCATCGGTTTCACCATCCAGGTTGAATGATATACCACCTCCGGAAATATTTAATACTGTTTTTTTTGCATTGTCTGCCGCCACAAAAGGCTCAGATAAACTTAAATGGTTAAAAGATGTATCACTATTATTATCGTCGTCATCATCATCGTTGTTATGTTCAATATTAATATCGACATCTTTCTTAAACTGACGTCCCCACCAACTGCCGCGCTCAGGAACCTGTTGGCCTCTATAAAAAAGAAAAGAAAGGGCCACCACTAAAACACCAATAGAAATGATGCTTCCTGTTTGCGAATTATTTTTATTAAACAGGATATTTAAACCTGCTATGATCAAAAATACCGGCCAAAAGCTCCAGACATTGCGCCAATAAAAAGTGATTACACCGAAGTTTTCGAGTAGGAGTACGCCGCCAATAAAAAGCAGGATGATACCCCACATTAATCTATCTAATTTCATTTCTTTAAACTTGAGGGTTAGCGGATGTTGAATGATCGTCTGTTTTAACCGGTGATGCAGGTTCGTTTTCTACTATCGTTTCAGAAAAATCGGCTGTTTTTTGTTTTTCAGCTTCCTGTTGGTGCTGAAAAGCTGCCCAGTCATTTTTTCTTTTTGATTTGGCTATAATACTTATACCTAACGCGATAAATATCAGCGGCCACATGTACCTGAATAAATTACGGATACTAAACCAATCAGGTATAAAATCCATTTCGCGCATCAGGAAAAAACAGCCAATTACCAGTAATACCAATCCGCCTATAGTACGGCCGGTATCATTCGATTTATTGAATTTACTAAAATCAGGCTGGGTTTCGAAAGGTGTTTTCGGCGTGCCGTCTACCGGTTGGGTCCAATTCTGGTTTGCCTGGCTATTGGGACCTGCAAAAGGATCGGTTGTTCCAAACGGCTGTGAATTTGGGTTTTTATTACCAAAATAATCATTAAATCTGGAAAACCTTGCTGCCGGATCATTGTTAACCGGAACAATAATCCACATGATGATATAGGCAATTAAGCCACCTCCTGCCATAAATATGGCCGATAATGCAAATAACAACCTGATTATGGTAACCTCAACCTGCATATAATCTGCAAGTCCCGAAGCTACACCGGCAATCATCTTATCGTGTTCGTTTCTAAAAAGCTTCTTTTCCATAATATTGTTCATTTTGTGTTTAAAAATCGAGCGGAGTAATTAAAACCTCATCTACATTTACCCCTTTACTTAAGTTCAAAATGGTAAATAATGTTTCTGCAATATCTTCAGGCTGTACAAATTTTTCATCTGGAATTGTCGTGCCTTCCCATGATGAAGTTTTGGTAGCGCCTGGCAAAAATGCTGTTACTTTAACATCGTGAGGTGCCAACTCTTGCCGCAATACATGATTAAGACTCAACATCGCTGCTTTTGTTACACTATAACTTCCGGCATTTTTTGCAGGCACCTTACTTGCCACCGAACAAATGTTGAATATGTGGCCCTGCTTGGCTGAGCGCATTTTTTTTCCAAAAAATTTGCTCAGATAATAAGTGGCATTTGTATTTAAATGTTGTTGTTTCTCAAAGGTTTCGTCATCCTCGTCAAGCATACTGCCGGGAAAAAAGCCGCCTACATTGTTGATTAAAACATCTACCTGATCGAGATTAATTGTAGTCGAATTTAAAAACGCATACACTTCTTCTTTAGCTGAAAAATCTGCCGCGTGGATAAAAACAACATTCCCATAAGGGGTTAACTCTTCCCGAAGTTTATTGAGGTCGCTCAAGCTCCTCGCTACTAAAATTAAATCGTATCTGTTTTGGGCAAGTTTAGCCGCAATAGCTTTACCAATTCCCTTAGTTGCACCGGTTATTACCGCTTTCATTATTTATGGTTTAATTTTTGTTAACAAAAAACCATAATTATATTCAAAACCACGAATATTTTTGTAATTAGCAAAGCGCTCCAACTTTTTTATCGTTTCTTTGTAGTAGTATAGAATAATCATTTAAATTAAGCAAATATATACGGAATGAATTTTACCAATTTCGGCAGATACATCCTGCTACTTAAGTCTGTATTCAGAAGGCCGGAAAAAATGAAAATTTACCTGAAAGAAATCGCCAAACAGATGGATTATGTTGGCGTGGGCTCTTTAGGTTTAATTGCTATTATTTCTACTTTTATCGGCGCAGTAATGACTTTACAAATTGCTTTCCAGTTGGTTAGTGATTTTATTCCAAAAACCATTATCGGCTCTGTGAACCGTGATTCGAGCATACTGGAATTGAGTCCAACCATTAGCGCGATTGTACTGGCAGGAAAAATCGGTTCGGCCATTTCATCTGAAATCGGTTCTATGCGGGTTACCGAACAGATTGACGCATTGGAAATTATGGGTATTAATGCGCCAGGATATTTAATTCTTCCTAAAATCATTTCGGGCATTACCATGGTACCCATGTTGGTTATTATTTCGATGTTCTTAAGCATTACCGGTGGTTATATCGGCGGTTCGGTTTCCGGCGCGGTAACACCAGCAGAATATATTCAAGGTATTACCACCGATTTTAACCCTTATACCATTACCGTTGCTCTGGTAAAAGCATTTGTATTCGGATTTATCATCACGTCCGTTCCGGCGTACGAAGGATTTTATGTTCGCGGTGGTGCACTTGAAGTTTCTCAGGCCAGTACAAGGGCTGTTGTAATTAGCTGTATTTCTATTTTAGCTTGCGATTATATCGTGACCCAATTGTTATTGTAATGATCGAAATTAAAGATATTTATAAGTCATTCTCTGGAAACGATGTATTAAAAGGCATTTCCGGAAAGTTTGAAGAGGGTGTAACCAACTTAATTATTGGCGGTTCCGGATCGGGAAAAACAACCTTGCTAAAATGTATGGTAGGTTTGCACCAGCCAGATTCTGGATCGGTATTGTACGATGGTCGCGACTTTACACCTATGACCTATGAACAGCGTATCGAGGTACGTAAAGAAATCGGCATGTTATTTCAAGGCTCCGCCCTGTTTGATAGCATGACGGTTGAAGAGAACATCATGTTTCCTTTAAACATGTTTACTGATCAAAGCAGAAAGGAAAAGCTTGAAAGAGTTGATTTTTGTTTGGAAAGAGTAAACCTGGCTGGCAAAAACAAATTATTTCCGGCAGAATTATCTGGTGGTATGAAAAAACGTGTGGGTATTGCACGTGCCATTTCGATGAACCCAAAATACCTTTTCTGTGACGAGCCCAACTCAGGCCTGGATCCGAAAACTTCCATCGTAATTGATGAACTGATCAAGGAACTTACTGAAGAATATAAAACAACCACCATTGTAGTAACGCACGATATGAACTCTGTAATGGGGATTGGCGATTACATTCTGTTTCTGCATGAAGGAAAGAAATTCTGGGAAGGCAGCAATAAGGAAATTGCCCATACCGACATTCAGGAACTGAACGATTTCGTATTTGCCAGTCGCTTCATGAAAGCCGCAAAAGACAAGTTTTAAGAAAAATCGTATATTTGTATATGACTACGGCAACTAAAAATATCATTCACAAATTGGAAACCTTACCAGAAAACATGGTAAACGAGGTAGAAGATTTTATTGATTTTTTAAAAGCCAAACATTCGAAGAGCTTCCCTAAATCGGCAAATGAACAAGCAAATGTTGTTGAAGAGCCAAAAAGCTTGTATGGTGCTGCAAAAGGTCTATTTGTCATTCCTGAGGATTTTAACGATCCGATAGATGATTTAAAAGATTACATGTAATGCGGCTTTTACTAGATACCCACATCTTCATTTCATTGATCAATGAAGATCGTAATCTTAATAAATCGACAATAGACAGCATTATAGATTTCGAAAATGAAAAATTTATCAGTATTGCCAGTTTATGGGAAATCATTATAAAACTCAATATAGGTAAACTGATTATTACCAGAAACTTAGAAGAGATGTATGAGGTAATCAGCAATTTCGGCATTTCAGTATTGAATATTCAAAAACAACATCTTGATCAGTATTTGGCTTTACCTTTAATTCACAAAGACCCATTTGACAGATTGATTATTGCACAGGCATTAGCAGATGAGCTGACCTTGATAACTGACGATCAATACATTGTCAATTATCCAAATTTAAAGTTATTTAATTAAATGATACAATTACTCGCCCCCACCCACTGGAAAGATTATGAACTGATAGATTGCGGGGATTTTGAAAAATTAGAACGTTTTGGAAACGTAATCCTGATCCGTCCTGAACCTCAGGCGGTATGGAAAAAAACATTATCAGAACAGGATTGGAAAAAAACTGCCAATATTACTTTTAAAGGCCGCTCGGCAACTTCCGGCGAATGGGTAAAAAAAAACCAATCCATCCCAGACCGTTGGCACGTAGAATATAAAAATAATGAAGTTGCCATTAAACTTCGCTTAGGTTTAACCTCATTTAAACATGTGGGTGTATTTCCGGAGCAAGCCGTAAACTGGGATTTTATTTCCTCATCAATTAAAAAGTTTAAAACACCACAGCCTAAAGTTTTAAATCTTTTCGCCTATACTGGTGCTGCATCACTAATTGCAAATGCAGCAGGTGCAGAAACTACCCACGTAGATTCGATTAAACAGGTAGTTACCTGGGCAAATGAAAACCAGGAACTTTCGGGATTGAAAGATACCCGCTGGATGGTTGAGGATGCGCTAAAATATGTAAAAAAAGAACTAAAAAGGGGCAAGAAATACAATGGCATTATCTTAGACCCACCAGCTTATGGCCACGGCCCCAATGGAGAGAAATGGAAACTGGAAGATCATATCCAGGAAATGATGCAGGATGTTGTACAGTTATTAGATGAAAAAGAACACTTTCTTATCTTAAATACTTACTCGCTGGGGTTCTCTTCCGTAATTGTTGAAAATTTAATCCGTACTTCTTTTCCCGCGGTTAAAAACCTCGAAACAGGAGAACTTTATTTACAGGCTACTTCCGGCATTAAGTTGCCATTAGGTGTTTTTGGTAAATTCTGTAATGTGTAAATGTTGATTACTTTATTTTAAACTACCAGATTTCCGCCCTACTTTCATCGGTCCGGAAAAGACTAAATTTTAATTATCTAATATATCTATGAAATTCCCTCAATTAGCAGGCACCGTAATACTTGGTTTTGCCGCAATAAGCTTATTTGCCAACTGCAATTCAGACAGTAAAGGCGGAAGCAGCATTGGTAAAATCTTCTCCACCGATACCACCAAAAAGAAGACAGACTCAACCGCCAATGTTATGAAACCGGTTGATCCAAAACTTTACGATTCATTGGTTAAAAAACTGGCAAACGGAGATACTACAGGCAAATGGCCGGTAAAAAAACAACCGTACCCTTTGGCTGGGGCAATTTTACCTTTTAAACGTATCGTTGTTTATTATGGAAACCTGCATTCAAAAAAAATGGGTGCGCTGGGCGAATATGCACCTAAAGAAATGTGGCAACGCCTGAATGCTGAAGTTAAACACTGGGAAAAAGCTGATCCATCTACGCCTGTACAACCAGGGTTACATTATATTGCTGCTGTAGCTAGCGGGACACCAGGAAAAGATGGAAAATACATCAACAGGATGGGCAACAAACAGATCGATTCTGTTTTGAAAATTGCCAAAATGCAACCTAATACCATCGTGTTTTTAGATCTTCAGGTCGCTTTAAGTACCATAAAAGCAGAATTGCCACACATCGAAAAATATCTTGAACTGCCTTATGTACATTTAGGTATCGACCCGGAATTTTCAATGAAAGATGGTTCATTGCCTGGCAAGAAGATTGGCACATATGATGCGGCAGACGTAAATTATGTGACACAATACCTGGCCGATATTGTTAAAAAGCACAATCTACCTCCAAAAGTATTTGTATTGCACCGTTTTACAAAAAAGATGGTAACCAATTCAGCTAACATAAAACTACGTCCTGAAGTACAGGTCGTTGTGCATATGGATGGGTGGGGCGAACCTGATTTAAAAATTGGCACCTACCGCCACTTTATACAAAGCGAACCGGTACAGTTTACAGGCTTTAAGCTATTCTATAAAAACGATCTAAAAAAAGAGCCTAAACGGTTAATGACCCCTGAAGAACTGCTAAAGCTAACACCAAAACCGATATATATCCAATATCAATAACTTCGAAGCCTGTAATTCCAATTACAGGCTTTTTTATATTATAACTGGTTGCCATACTTAAACCATTCATAAGTGACAGCCAACACTGACAACCTGCAGGAATAAACGAGCTTAAATCTTGCTAATTGGTCAAAAAACGCATTTTTTTTGAAATAATCCAAAAACTGGAATAGATTTTATACCAACTTAGAATATGCAAATAGCAACATTTGGCGGAGGCTGTTTTTGGTGCACCGAAGCCGTTTTTCAAACTTTAAATGGCGTAAGTCAAGTTACATCGGGATACATGGGGGGAGATTTAAAACATCCTACCTATATGGAAATATGTAATGGTGATACGGGACATGCGGAGGTCGTTCAAATTACATTTGACGAAAATGTGATCACATTCAACGAGCTTTTATTAGCATTCTTTAAAACCCATAATCCAACAACCTTAAACAGACAGGGGAATGACGTTGGTACACAGTACCGTTCGGTAGTGTTTTATGAAAATGAAAATCAGAAAAAACAGACGGAGAAAATGATCGCGGATTTAACGGAACAACATATTTTCGATAGGCCTATTGCTACAGAAGTGGCACCAGTAGCTGAATTTTATGAAGCAGAAGATTATCATCAAAACTATTATGGCAATAACCAGTCAAAACCATACTGCGCTTTTGTAATACAACCTAAACTGAACAAGTTTATTGTGGATTTTAAAGATCAGGTCAAACCAGGGTTCTTGTAATAATTAGCTTTCGAAAGTAAGTAAGGCATGCTGGCTGGCCGTATAAAGATCCCTCCAAACCCTATTGATTTCCGATTCTTTCTTTGCCGCCTCTAACCCACAGTATGGAAACAACATGGCTGCTAATTTCCAACAGGCATGGGCCAATTTACGGCTGTTTAAGCTTACCTCGTTTAACTTGTCATCTCCAATTTTACCTTTATTCATTAATTCATCCCATGATTCATCAAAAGAAAGGTAAAATTGCGTACGTAGGCTTAACAATTCAGCTTTGCAGTCGTTAAGCACACTGTTAAAAAACAAAATCTGCGATTCGCTATATCTCCCAAGTCCAGAACGGGCATAAAAAGATTGTTCAACCAATCTGACAAAATGATTGGTCATTCCTAAACTATTTACGGCTAGTGTGGTTTCTGCGAGTTGCAAAAAGGGGTAATCAAACCCGCAATCGGTCACTTCAATTTGTTGATTAATTTTAAAGGTCCGGTTTTCGTTCACGCTTAAATTACAAACTTCAAATGCATGGCTTCCTGTAGCTATCAAGCCAAAGTACGACCAGCCTGGTAAAATATTCACTTCTTCCCTTTTGAGGATAAATGACTTTACTTCCGGCAATCCGTTTTCATCCAAAATATCATCACCGCTTTCATTTTTGAGGGTACAATTGGCGGTAAATATAGTGGCATGTAATGCACCGCTGGCATAACTCCATTTACCATTAAGCAGATAACCTTCCTGAGTTTTAACCGCTACTCCACCAACAGCTCCACTTCCTGCAAAACAAACTTCACGCTCAGCAAAGATCTCTGCTGCCAGTTCGGGATTTAAAAATCCGGCAAACCAGCCCGCACCTGCACAAAGGGTAACGGTCCAGCCTAAACTTCCATCGGCTTCCGCTAATTCTTCTTCCAACCTTAAAATTTCCGGAAGTTTCTTCCCTGGGCCACCATAAACCTCGGGTACAAAAAGCTTAAACCAATTTTCCTGATAAGCAAGCTCCAAAATTTCGGGATGTAGCTTGCCTATTTCTTCAGAAATTGCAGCATAAGGTTTAACTCTTTCCTGCCATGTAGCGTTTAATGTTTTATTCATGATCGATTAATGCGAAAGATGATTAGGCTATGCTGAGTTTATTTTTGTTAATGATCTTTTTCCATTCAAAAAAACCAAATATGGCTACTATGAACAAAAATGTTGTTAAACAGGCCATGAGCGGAAGTTTTTTATGAAATAGCAATGGAATGGCCACAATATTGGATACATTCAGGAATATCCAGTTTTCGATTTTTCGCTTAGCTAACAACCACATGCCTGCCCATGCTGTTGACGACACAAAAGCATCAAACAAAGGCACATCTGAGTCGGTATAATGCCTCAAGACCAGGAAAAGCAGTACGAAGCCGATTATCGAAATTGAAACTGCAATGATTAATTCATTATTACCCGACCAAGATACCTGACTCTCACCATCCAGCTTCCTCTTTTTCCAGATAATCCAGCCATAAATGCTCATTACCAGATAATAAATACTCAAAAGCGTTTCAGCGTACAATTTTACGTTCAATAATAAAAACATGGATAGCAGAATCGAAATTATTCCGGTTGGATAAAGCCAGATACTATTCTTCTTCGCTAACAAAACTTCAGCTACGCCGAAACCTACGGCCAGCCATTCAACTAATGAAGTATTTAAAATCTGCTCCTGAAAAAGTTTAAACCAGTCTTGAAAACTCATTTACAATATTTGTTAAAATGATTGAAACTGCTTTCAGGGCGAAACAGCAAGGTAAATGCTAACCTCTTTCCTACGTCGGTATTATCCGCATCAGGTTCATTTAAGGTGGAGGCTGGAAGGTTGGAAGGTGGAGGGGGAAAACCTTCAACCTTTTACCTTTCTACCTTTTACCTTAAAATGGGTATAATCTCAGCAAGTTGGACGCAATAGAAACTACAATACCAAAAAGCACCCCTTTGAGCAAGGCAAATATAGGTTTAAAAATGAAATGTTTTGATCGAAATGAGAAGAGTTGTCAACTTTCCTGCCAACAGGCTACTAAAGTTGACAACTCCAGAATCTATTTAGAATAACCCCAACTGTCCTTTATCGTCTATATCAACATCATCTGGGTTGGTGATTTCGAAATCTATCTTTTTAACAGGTTTTTCATCTGCCTTGGGTTCATCGCTGGCTTTACCACTTTCCTTTTTAACTGTTTCAGGTTCTGATTTCGGTTTTTCTACTGCACCAGGTTTAGCTTTTACTTCTGGTTCATCAGCCTTAACTGCTGGTGCTTCCGTAGGTTCAAACTTTGGTTTTGGCTGTGCTGCAGCAGGTTCATCGGGTACGGTCGGTACAGTTTCGTTACCGGTTCCCGCTTCTTCATTGGCAATTTCCGCATCAGGTATTGATTCCTCATCCCATTTTTCTTCCACAGTTGTGTCTGCTGGTTCTTCAACAACGATTTCCGGTTCTTCTAACGCTACTTTCTGAACATCATGCGGAGATAATCTATTACCGTTCGCTTTCAATCCTTTAACATCAATCAGTTCCGACAGGGTTAAATCCAATGTTTCGGGAATCTGGGTTTTACCTTTTAAAACATCGACAATAACTCTCGCAGCCGGATTGGAAGTCAGGTACAGCAATTTCGATTTCTGCTCTTCACTGATAAAAATGGTTTTCTTGCCATTAGCCTGCAGTTCGAACATGAAACGTTTGATAAAATAGTTTTGCGCTTTACCTTCAAAATGCACTGCTGCGAAAATCTGTTCAGGATCAAACTTCTGGATCAGAATCAAGCCATCATCAAAGTGATTGCTCAGTTCGAAAGAACTCAACTCATAATATCCATCTTTATGTACCTGTAAAATACGGTCATCGCCATCAAATTCGCCCAGATATTTTCCGCGTCCATCAACATTCAGGCGCTTCAATAGATCATCATACCAGATTTTCAGCCCCGATAAGGTAGAAACACCTTTACTTTTCAGAATGATTTTCTTAACCGGGTACTTAGATACAATATTACCCTGCGAACCACGTCCTTTAATGGCTACTTCGGCAAAATCAAGATCGAACTGCAGCTTACGCAGTTTAGAATGGGGCTTTAGTGCTACATTGATCACTTCAGCTTCTCCATTCGGATTAGCGGTAAAATACAAAACCTTTGAGCCTTTCGATCCCTTGGTTAAATCATATTCTTTATCGCGTGTTACGCCTACCACTGCAAACCTTTTAATATAGGAAGTACCGCTCGCCCCATCCTTATAAACCATGTTATAAATGGTACGTTCGTCGTTCTTCTTAAAAACCTGCACATGGATAATCCCTTTACCCACGAAAGTTTTATCAGCTACTTTGGTAATGATACATTTCCCATCCTCACGGAAAACGATTATCTCATCAATGTCCGAACAATCGGCAACAAATTCATCCTTGCGCAAGCCCGAGCCTACAAAACCATCAGCCCGGTTTACATATAATTTTACATTGGCTAAGGCAACTTTTGATGCTTCTACCCGATCAAACAAACGGATTTCGGTTTTACGTTCCCTACCTTTACCATACTTATCCTTCAGTTTCTGATACCAGGCAATGGCATAATCAGTAAGGTGTTTTAAATGATTTTTAACAACTTTTATTTCATCTTCCAGATTTTTCATCTGCTCGTCAGCTTTTTTCACATCAAAACGGGTGATGCTACTCATCGGCTTATCAATCAGCTTCTTAAAATCCTCAGGCAATATTTCGCGGTAAAGCGATGGTTTAAACGGTTCGAATAAAGCATGTAATACCTGAACCACGGTTTCAAAATTGGCAGAATTTTCATATTCAGGATTCTTATACATGCCCTCCTGAATAAATATCTTAAGTAAAGAACTAAAGAAAATTTTCTCCTGTAATTCGTGCAGGCGGATTTCGAGTTCTTTTTTAAGTAAACCCTTGGTGTGTTTGGTATTTTCAATCAGGATATCGTTCACACTCAAGAAGTGTGGCTTATCATCCTGGATGATACAGGTATTTGGCGAGATGGAAACCTCACAGGCTGTAAAAGCATATAGCGCATCAATAGTTACATCAGGCGAAATACCCGGTGCCAGGTGCACTACAATTTCTACATTGGCAGCGGTATTATCCTCAATCTTTTTGATTTTGATCTTGCCTTTATCATTGGCTGATAAAATGCTGTCAATTACAGATCCTGTTGTGGTACTGAAGGGTACTTCAGTGATGACCAGGGTTTTCTTGTCCTTTTCGGTTATTTTTGCACGCACACGGATTTTGCCGCCGCGCTGCCCTTCATTATAGTTAGAAAAATCAGCCATTCCTCCCGTAAAGAAATCGGGCAGGATATTTGGGCGCACGCCGCGTAATGCTTCCATCGATGCATCCAGCAATTCGATGAAATTATGCGGCATTACTTTGGTGGCCAACCCTACCGCAATACCTTCTGCACCTTGTGCAAGCAATAAAGGAAATTTAACCGGTAGTGTAATTGGTTCATTATTACGCCCATCGTAACTCAACTGCCATTCGGTAGTATCAGGATTGAATACCACTTCGTTGGCAAATTTTGATAAACGCGCCTCAATATAACGTGGTGCTGCAGCGCTATCACCCGTAACCGGATCACCCCAGTTACCCTGCATATCAATCAGTAAATCTTTTTGCCCAATCTGCACCATTGCATCTCCTATTGAAGCATCGCCATGCGGATGATACTTCATGGTGTTCCCGATTACGTTAGCGGCTTTATTGAAACGGCCATCGTCCATCTCTTTCAGAGAGTGCATAATGCGGCGTTGAACAGGCTTTAAACCATCATTAATATGCGGAACTGCCCTATCAAGAATTACATAAGACGCATAATCGAGAAACCAGTTTTCGTATAAACCGTTGATTGGGGTTATGGTATGTTTGTGCTCTTCGTTTACGTTTTGATCTAATTCTTCACTCATTTATTTACAGAAATTGGCAGCTGTAAATATAATAAAAATGATGGCACAGCGTGAAGAGAGGTTATTCACATTTTGCAAAGTGCACCCATCCTATCGGCTGGTGGCTCACCTGCCGAAATTTAAATTTGTTTGTGTTGATTTGGAAAGCAGGGTTCTGTAGGTTTTTTGAAACGTTACTTCCGGCTTTCCGATTCGATCTTTTTTGCGCGCAAGCCATACTCAGCCTACAAAAAAGGATCTCCTCTGCAATCCGGTTTAGACGGATAGTTTCGTGCTGCTATTTAGGGTGGCAAAGAGCAGAAAACAAATCGCGCCTTGGAAACTGGCAATAAAGAACAATTGCAAACATACCATCGAACTTATATTACCTTAAATGTCTTACATGTTGAAAGAATCAAAAAAGATCCTTCACTACATTCAGGATGACAGATCCATCTATCCTCCACTGGCTCACCTGCCGAAATTAAAATTTGCTTGTGTTGATTTGGAAAGCAGGGTTCTGTAGTTTTTTTGAAACGTTACTTCCGGCTTTCCGATTCGATCTTTTTTTGCGCGCAAGCCATACTTCAGCCTACAAAAAAGGATCTCCTCTGCAATCCGGTTTAGATAGATAGTTTCGTGCTGCTATTTAGGGTGGCAAAGAGCAGAAAACAAATGGCGCCTTGGAAACTGGCAATAAAGAACAATTGCAAACATACCATCGAACTTATATTACCTTAAATGTCTTACATGTTGAAGGAATCAAAAAAGATCCTTCACTGCGTTCAGGATGACAGATTTATTCTATCGGCTGGCGTCTCACCCGCCAGAATTTTAATTTACTTGTGTTGATTCGGAAAGCAGAATTAAGCTTATATTACCTTAAATGTCTTACATGCTAAAAGGAGAAAAAAGATCCTTCACTGCGTTCAGGATGACAGATCATTCCTCCCCCAACAGCACACCCGAAACGTTCCAGGCACTAGAGCTGCCGCCTTCAGGTTTGCCCATGGGGATGGTTACTTTTATGGTATGAGTACCCGCCTTTAAATCGCCCAGACTGATCCAGTTTGGATTGGTAACCGTACCCGGGCACCAATTAGAACGGCTTAAATCTGATGAAGAAAGTCCACTTTCGAAATTGCCCGAAGCCGGGTTGGATAAACGGTATGATCCGCAATCCTGCCGCCATGGGGTAAAAGCAAAAGCTTCTTTTCCATCTAACCAGATCGTATTTTTCCGGGGTACAAACTCATCGCCATTACCCCAGCCACCATGTCCGGTGGTAATGTAACGCAACTTTGCATCTTTTAAATCCTTTGTTAAAGTGAAAGAAACCTCCAATCCCTTATCGCTGCTAAACATGGTCGCATACTCCTGCCCCGCCATTGCCATTACATTGGTGGAATCGAATAAAGGTAAAATCACTTCTTTCGCCACTTTCGGTCTTCCGCCGTTGTGTAGCGTAATATTCAGTGAAACCTGATGTCCGCCTTTATCATAATTTCCAATGAAAACAGCTACCCAGGCTTCTTTTCCGTTCATCAATGGAAATAACTCCGAAACATCCTGACGGTAATAAACTTGTTCCGCCCAGTTTTTATCTTTCAATTTTAAGGTATTGTATTTACCCACTCCAAAAGGCGTAAAAAAGCGCATCAGTTCAATTACCGGATCATAATCTGCCGTAGCCACTACGCCCTGGTATTTCTTCCCGTTTCCGTTATCATAAACAGGCAGTTCTTTAACCGAATTCTTAAGCGCATCCATCAAACTGATCTTCTTGTCAGTCGGGATAATAAATACTGAACCTGTCCTGTCGTAAGCATCACCGCTTGATTTTTCTGTTAAATCAACAAATACAGTTGGGTTGACCAACGCCGGGAATTTAACTTTTCGGGCGATTACCGTTCCGCCGGCAAAGCGAAAAACAGAATCGTTTGATTGTGGTTTATCAACAAAATTAATGGTTTCGTTACTAAAAACATTTAAAGTGATAAATTTGCTTTTCCAAAGCAAATCTTTATAATTTAACCCATCGGTTAGTTTAGCTGATATTTTTTCTAAGTCAATTGGCTTTACCTTCTTAACTTCTTCAATTTTTGTAGCGGTTATATAACTGTTTCCATTACGCACCTGCTCTAAAACCAGTCCCAGACCTTGTCCCAAACTTGTTGGCGCAGCTTTTATACCGGCATCGGCAGTATACCATAAATCGATACGGTTAGAATTTACCACCGTTGTTGCCCTTTGGCAGGTGTAGCCTAAAATTACCTTTGTCTCCGTACCCAACTCAAAAGCCTGCTTAGCAATTGCAGCGCTATCAGCAGTAGCAATCTGATTATCGACACCTAAATCGGCCAACTGATATAAAATCTGATTGGGCTTGTTTACAATGCTCTGTTCGTAAGGATATTTCGCCTTATGATTGAGAATGGCTGCATTGGTAATTAAGTTCTGCTTTGCAGAAGCAATAACTACTGCAGGATTCCGATCTTCTTTTGGCTTCCCATCAGCTGAACGGAAATAAGTAATTTGATAAACTGAATTATCCTTAAGTATGCCCTGCGCATGCAGGTTAAAAGAAATAAAAGCAGAAAAAATAAGGGTGTAGAGGTATTTCATTGTGGCTAAAAAACCAAATATAGAGAATAGTTTAATAAGCGTTAATAAGCGAGACAACAACCAATAGCCTACGGCAGAAATCGTCATCACCAAAGCAAGGCGGAGTGTACATATCTAACAAGACAGATTTAGCTTCGCTGAGCCTTCGGGTTCTCGACTGTGTTGCACTCCGCTCGAAAGGACGACAATCCAAAGAAGAAATACTTCCGCGACTAACGCTCCAACCGATCCTCAACAAACGCAAACGGTATCAAACTCTTTACACTGGGCACTTTTAAAACTTCTCCATTTAAACAGTAAAAAATCACCTCAATCGGTGCATTTTGTTTCCGCTCAAATTCTACCATTACCTGTAAGCAACCTCCACAGGAAGTTACTGGCTTTAAAATCTCAAAATTATCGGTCTGTGCCGTAATCGCCATGCTTTCTATTACCGCATCCGGATAGGTAGAACCAATACTAAAAAGCGCAACACGCTCCGCACAAAGTCCTGAGGGATAGGCTAAATTCTCCTGGTTGCTGCCTAAAATGATTTCGCCAGAGGCCAGGCGGATGGCAGTTCCTACCCTAAATTTAGAATACGGAGAATAAGAGGTACGTAAAGCCTTTTCTGCGCATTCGCAAAGGGTTTTATCGGCCAATGTCAGTTCAGAAATATCAGCATACTGTTCAAAAGTTATATTAAGATTTATAGCATTCATTTTAATTGATTTGGAACCGCCAATGTTAAATTTTTACAGCGGGCGAACAATTTAGGTTATTTTTTGTATTATTTAGTAAACCTGCCTTAAAATTAATTTTAATGGCATGCTTTAGGCATTTATCTAAATACCAAACACACTTAGCTTTGAATAAATACGTACGCAAAAGTCTTAAAATTTTATTGTGGGTAATTGCTTCCATCATCTTTCTGGTGATTGGTGTGGCCCTTTCGCTAAATATTCCAGCTGTTCAGAATTTTGTTAAAGGAAAAGCGATAAACTATCTTAAAAATAAAACCAAAACCGAAGTGAGTCTGGAGAGCATCAAAATTGCTTTACCAAAAGATGTGGTTTTAAACAAGTTTTACATCCAAGACCTTAAAGGCGATACCTTATTATATACGGAGAAACTTTCAGTTGATATCAGTTTATTCAAATTGTTGAAAAACACGGTCGAAATCAATAACATTGAACTTAAAAATGTACGTGCCAATGTAAAGCGCATCGCTCCGGATACCACCTTTAATTTTTCTTTCCTGGTTGATGCTTTTGCAAGCGATCAGAAAAAACCGGAGGAGCAGGTGAAAAAAGACAGCACTTCTACCCTAAAATTTTCCGTTGATAAGGTCTCTTTCGAAGATATCGGCATCAACTACCGGGATGATGTTGCCGGTAATGATGTAAAGTTGTATTTAGGCGCATTCAAAACCAAAATCAAAGATTTCGACCTGGCCAATCAGCATTATATCATTAAAGAATTAAGCCTGGTAAATACTTCGTTCCGTTATCTACAACAAAAACCACTTGTTAAATTGGTACAGCACATTACCAACAGCGTTGATAGCGCTGAAAAAACACAGGGTAAGCTGCCATTGATAGAAGTACAGAATTTCGTTTTCAATCATGTAAAGGTCAACTACGACGACCAGATTTCGACAACGAAAGCGGTTGCCGATGTGAACGACCTTGGCCTGGTAAACCTGAAAGTAGATTTAACCAATAGTAAATATGCTGTAGATGATGCGCATTTAAACAAATCGAATATTCTTTTCGCATTTAAGCCGGCCCCAAGCAACGATTTAAAGAAAGTTAAAGATACTGTTGTTCCTGAAAAATCATCATTGGGATTAATGATCAAAAACATTAGTTTAGCAGATAACGATGTACAGTTCGACAACCTGGGTGCAAAACCCGCTCTTAAAGGCATAGACTTTAACCACCTAAAAATAAACCAGTTGAACTTAGGCGCAAGCGATGTAAGCTATAGTTCAGCAGGCATAAAAGCCAATGTTAAAAATGGATCTTTAAAGGAAAAAAGCGGCTTTATCCTGAACGAACTGCGTGGCGATGCAGTGTATAATGATAAACAGATCAGGCTGAGCAATTTCATCCTGAAAACGCCAAATACCAGCATAGAAAATGCTACCGAGTTAAATTTTACTTCAATGGAGGATTTGACCAAACATCCGGAACGCGTAAAATTGAATATAGCCCTAAAAAATACTACCATTGGTTTAAAGGATGCCGGATATTTTAGTAATGCCGTACCGGCAAATTATCGCAACGAAAAAATAAAAATCAATGCTGATGTTAACGGCTACCTGAACGACCTGAATATCCCTAAACTACAGATCAGCGGTTTAAAAAACACACAGATAGACATTAGTGGAAAAGCGAAAGGTTTACCTGATGTTAACAAAACCTTTCTCGATTTAAACATCAAAAAACTTCATGTAACTAAAGGTGATATTCTGGTAGCTTTACCTAAAAAATCGTTACCTCCTTCAATTGAACTGCCTAACGTAATTGATGCAAAAGGTAATTTTAAAGGTTCGATGACTGATTTTAATACCAACCTGAACATTAATACCGATATGGGCGGAGCTGTGGTATTTGCAAGCATGAATGGCCCTAAAGGGAAAGAGCATTATAAAGCAGATGTGAGTTTAAATAACTTTAATGTAGGCAGGCTTTTAAAAATGCAGCCTAAACTGGGCCGCGTTTCCATTAAGGCCAATGTGGCTGGAACAGGCCTTGATCCTAAAAAAATCAATGCGAAGTTCAATGCCAAAGTGTTAAATGCTTATTACAATAAATATACTTACCGAAATTTAACACTTGCCGGAGATTACAGCAATCAGCGTATCAACATCAAAAGCAACATGCCCGACAGTAATGCCAACTTTAATTTAGACGCGAAAGTAAACCTTGCAGGTAAATATCCTGCGGTAAAAGCAGATCTGAATCTAAAACAGGTAAATCTGCAGGCGCTCAATTTCAGTCCAACGGTGTTAAGTGCTGCCGGAGTAGTTAAAGTAGACCTGGCTACTGCGGATGCGGATTACCTGAACGGATCGGTGGATGTTACTGGCTTACAACTGGTGAAAGATAAACAAAGAATTAATGTGGATACAATTTCGGTCCGGGCAAAATCTACCGCAACTGAAAACGAGCTGACACTGAAATCGGAAGTACTTTCAGCAAAAATCGACGGAAAATACCAACTGACCAAAGTAGGCAGCGCCATTATTAACGAAATCAATAAATATTATGCTTTTGGTACGGTTACAAAGGTGCCCGATCAACGTTTAAGATTTTTTGTCCAGGTGTATGATTCTAAGTTATTAAAGAACTTTGTGCCTGAGTTAACAGTATTCAAATCGTCACAGTTTTACGGACTGATTGATACTCAAAAAGACAGCCTGCAGATTAAAGGCAACTTTCCACAGGTTGTTTACGGCGATTTTAAAGTAGATACTACGGTGTTAAACATCAATAATGACAACAATAAATTAGACTATAGCTTAACTGTTAAAAGCCTTCAAAGTCCATCTGTTGCGCTTTTCAATACCGAAGTGAGTGGCGATGCTGCAAATAACAATTTAGGTGTTAACATTTTCTTGCGAGACAGGCAGAAAAAGGACAAGTATGTAATTGGGGGTAATTTCCAATCGATCAATAAAGATTTTAAATTCTCTTTAGATCCGCAGAAACTTTTGCTCGATTATCAGAAATGGGTAGTTTCGCAGGATAACTATATCCAATTTGGCGCTTCGGGCATATTGGTTAACCAGTTTCAGATCAGCAATAATGGTCAGTCATTATCTATTAACAGCAATCCCACCCAACCCAATGCACCTTTAAATGTAACATTTAAAGATTTCCAATTGGAAACCTTAACTAAATTTGCTGAAACCGATACGACTTTGGTTGGTGGCCGCTTAAATGGTACAGCAAATGTGAAAGATCTGGCCGGTACACCAAAATTTGAAGCAAACCTCACCATCGATCAGTTGCGCTATCAAAAAGATCAGTTGGGAACCTTACGTTTAGCGGTAAACAACAATACCGAAAATGCCTTCGAGGTAAACGTTGCCTTAACCGGGGTACATGAACTAAGGGTAAACGGATTTTACTATACCGCGCCGAAAAGTGCTCTGGATCTTACCGTAAATATTGATAAGATCGAAATGAAAAATATTGAGAGCTTATCTGCAGGTCAGCTTAAAAATGGAACTGGCACGCTATCAGGGGAACTAAGTGTTAAAGGTGAATTAACTGCTCCGAAAATATTGGGCGATTTAACTTTCAATAATGCAGGGATCAGGGTGGCATACGTAAACTCCTATTTCCGCATGCCCAACGAGAAAATTTCCTTCACAAATGAAGGGATCAGTTTTAACAATTTTACGCTGATCGATTCCTTAAATCAGAAGGCTACCATCAATGGAAAAGTTTATACCAGCAATTTCAAAAATTACCGTTTTGGTTTAGACATCAAGATGAACAATTTCAGAGCAATCAACTCGACCGCAGCTGATAATGACATGATTTATGGAACGGTATTTTTAACCAGCGACATTAAAGTGCGAGGCGATTTGAACCAGCCTGACGTAAACATGAACGTTAGGGTGAACAAAGGCACAAAATTCTTTTTTGCCCTGCCATCAAGCGATCCTTCTGTTATTGACCAGGAGGGAATTGTGCAGTTTATTGATGCTGACGCGCCACCATTTAATGGCCAGAAAGCTTTGAAAGTTGATACCGTTAGTAAAGCTGCCATGAAAGGGATTAACCTGGTTGCTGCCATCACCATTGATCCCGAAGCAGAACTGAATGTGGTGGTAGATCCGTCAAATGGCGACGCCCTGAATATCAAAGGCGAGGCAGACCTCAATGCAACAATGGACCCAAGTGGAAAAATCAGTTTAACAGGTCGTTACGAAGTTATAGATGGTTCGTACAATTTATCAGTTGGTCCGCTAGGCAAAAAAGCGTTCAAACTGGTAAAAGGAAGTACCATCGTATGGACAGGTGAACCTACTTCGGCCAATGTGAACTTGACGGCATTATACGAAGTGAATGCGGCCCCTATCGATCTGATCAATGAGCCGGATAACATCCAGGCCAAAACCAAATTGCCTTTCCAGGTTTATTTGATGATGAAAGGAGAGCTATTGAAACCAATCATTTCTTTCAAACTTGATTTGCCGGAAAACGAGCGTGGTGCGTTAAATGGAACAGTATACACCAAACTGATCAACGTAAACCGCGATGAAAGCGAACTGAACAAACAGGTTTTTGCACTGCTGGCATTGAACAGGTTTATCGCCAACAATCCTTTCGAGAGTTTAGCCGGTGGCGGCGGTGGTGTTTCTACCCTGGCCAGATCAAGCGTGAGTAAATTATTAACAGAACAGTTAAATAACCTTGCTTCTGATTTAATTCAGGGTGTAGAACTGAACTTTGGCGTAAATTCATCAGAAGATTATTCTACCGGATCACTTCAACAGAAAACAGACCTGGAAGTTGGCTTATCAAAAAAACTATTAAATGATAGGCTTACGGTTACCGTAGGAAGTTCTTTTGCCCTGGAAGGACCGCAGGCACCGGGCGAAAAATCGACCGATATCGGCGGAAACGTAAACGTTGAATACGCTTTATCAGCCGACGGAAGATACAGATTAAGGGCTTACCGACGCAACCAAAACGATGTAATTGTACAGGGGCAGATTATCGAAACCGGTTTGGGTTTCACCCTCGTAGTAGATTACAATAAATTCAGAGAGATTTTCCAGAAAAAACGCAACAGAAGAAACATTGAACAAAAACCTAAAAATGAGACAACTAATTAGACCAATTTTATTAGTACTGGCCTGCTTAGTTTGGGCTGCATGCAGCTCTACCAAATCGTTAAAGCCGGGACAACATTTATACACTGGTGCTGAAGTAAAGATTAATCCAGATTCTTCAGGTAAAATTGATGATGAGAAACAGGTAAAGCGCGATTTAGAAAGTAAGACAAGACCCCGCCCCAATAGTTCTATTTTAGGCATAAAGTTTAAACTTGGGATTTATAACCTCGCCGGAGAACCAAAAAAGCCTAAAGGTTTTAGAAACTGGTTACGGAGACAGGGAGAAGCCCCGGTCCTTCTTAACGAAGTTAAACTAAAATACAATAACGATGTGCTTACCAGCTATTTAATCAGCGAGGGTTATTTACAGGCATCGGTTACCGGAGATACGGTAGTAAAAGGTAAAAAAGGGAAAGCCGTTTATACTGCAGAAACGGGTAACCGATATAAAATAAACAAAGTTACTTTCCCTCCTGACACAGGGGTTTTAACCAAAATCATTAATCAAAACAAAAATAAAACCTTAATAAAGGCAGGCGACTATTACGATTTAGACAATTATAAAAACGAGCGTATCAGGATTGACAATGACCTTAAAGAGCAGGGTTATTTCTATTTTGGGCCCGATTATCTGATTATGCAGGTTGATAGCACGATTGGAAAAAACCTGGTAAACGTGAACATTAAGGTAAAAGATATTGCCCCTGATGCCGCATTGAAACCGTATACCATCAGGGATATTAATATTTATCCGAGTTATAGCCTACGTAGAGATACCATCTTAAGAAAGTTAAAGCCACTGGAATATCACGATTTCAGTATTTATGATGACCGGAATACTTTTAAGCCAAGGCTGTTCGACCGTCTGGTGTTTTTCCAAAAGGGTGAACCTTATAACCGTAAAGATCATAACCAATCGTTAAACAGAATGGTTAACATCGGGGCTTTCAGGGATGTCAGGGCAGAATTTTTACCGGTTGACAGCTTCAGAAATAATCAGTTGGACCTGAATATTTACCTTACCCCATTAAAGAAAAACTCATTGAGTTTTTCGGTTACGGGTACCAGTAAATCGAACAATTTTGTCGGTTCTGAAGTAAAGGTTACCCAAACTACCCGAAACCTGTTCAGAGGCGCAGAGCAATTGGATGTGAGTGTTAGTGGCGGTTTCGAAACGCAGGTTAGGGGTACCTCGCTGGGCCGGAACTCCTTATCATTTACAGCTGAGGGAAAACTAACCTTCCCAAGGTTTATTGTACCATTTTATAAACCGAATAGCACAAACGCTTTTATACCGAAAACCATTGCTTCGCTTTCTTACCAGATGCTTAACCGTGGGTCTGAATATACCTTACATGCCATAAAAGGTGAGTATGGCTATAATTTTAAAGAGAACCAGTATAAAGAACATAACTTAAACCCCATCTCGATTAGTTATATTTCTACAGGTTTTCCAGATTCTAATAGAAGAGATAGCCTATTTAGATCAAATCCCCTATTAAGGAGTACATTAGAAAACCAATTCATTATTGGAAGTAATTATAACTTTACCTACACCAACCAGATGGAAACCAACCGCCGCAATAACGTTTATTTCTTCGGGGGTTTAGAAACAGGCGGTAATGTTTGGGGCCTATTTACGCCAACTAATGAGAAAGGACAAAAAACGTTATTTAATACACCACTAACACAATTCATCAGGGCTGAGGCCGATTTTAGGGATTATTATAAAATTAACCGCAACCTGATCTGGGCAAACCGTTTAAACCTGGGTTATGGTTACGCCTATGGTAATAGCAGTTCATTACCATTTGTGAGGCAATTTTTCGCCGGGGGTAGCAACGATATCAGGGCCTTTCCGGCCCGTACTTTAGGACCGGGTACTTACAAAGTTCCGGATAATGCGATTTTTGCTGATCAGGGTGGCGATATTAAATTGATGCTTAATTCTGAACTCCGGTTTAAACTGGTAAGTGTGCTTTATGGCGCATTGTTTGTGGATGCGGGAAATATCTGGCTCAGGAAAGAAGATCTGGGAGAACCCGGAAAACCGGAAACAGCAAGATTAGGATCAGGTTTTAAGCTAAAAAATACTCTTAATGAGTTAGCTGTGGGTACTGGTGCTGGTTTACGAGTAGATGCAACCATTTTTGTTGTTCGTTTAGATGTAGCCTTTCCTGTGCGAAAACCTTATCTGCCTGAAGGACAAAGGTGGGTATTTGATGATATTGCCTTTGGCAATAAAGATTGGCGCAGACAGAATTTAATTTTTAATATAGGCATAGGATATCCGTTTTAATTTTCAGATGAAAGTAATCACCAAGATCAAAAATTTCTTTATTGCACTTTATCATCTTTTTGTTGCTGCCGGAAAAGGTTTTGTAGAAGATCGGGTAACTAAATTGAGTGCTTCGCTCGCTTACTACACTATTTTTTCACTTACTCCTCTGATTATTATCCTCCTCTCGGCAGCCACGTTGTTTTTTGGCGACGAAAGAAACCAAAAGACAAGGGTCCAGTTTTATGGCCAGGTAACCGAAATGGTGGGCAGAGATGCAGCTACACAAATTCAGGGTTTTGTAGAACATGCCAATAAATCTGGTCAGTCTACCATTGGTTTAATTATTGGTATAGGAACGTTGATTATCGGATCAACGGCTATTTTCATTGAAATACAAGATAGCATCAACATGATCTGGAAAGTAAAAGCTGTACCTAAAAAAGGTTGGCTTAAAATGCTTTCCAACCGGTTATTGTCTTTCTCTTTAATTGTATCGATGGGCTTTTTATTGCTGGTTTCGCTGGTGGTTAACAGCATAGTAGTGGGTTTGGGCTCAAAATTGGCCAACTTGCTTTCGAAAAGCGAAATAAATGAGGTTATTCCGGTTGCAAATGATACCATGGCTTTACTGATCTACATTTTGAACAATGTAATTACCCTTGCCGCTGTTACAGCTGTTTTTGCAGTTATTTTCAAGGTATTACCTGATGTGATTATCCGTTGGAAATCTGCAATAATCGGTGCTTTATTTACGGCTGTCCTCTTTAGCTTAGGTAAATATTTGATTGGTATTTATATTGAAAAAGGGAACCCAGGCTCTGCATTTGGCGCAGCCAGCTCCATCATTGTGATCTTATTGTGGATTTATTATACCTCGATCATACTCTATTTCGGCGCTGAATTTACCCAGGCTTATGCAGAAAAATATGACAGGGGTATTTCTCCAAGTAAATATGCCGTATTTACGAAAATCACCATTGTAGAAAAAAAGGTAGATGTATTGCCCCCTCAGCATCCGGAAAATACGGTAAATGCACCAGAAGAGTAATTAATTTAGTTTAAAGATCTCTCTGCCGCGCGCTGCTTAGGTAGAGAGGCGATGTTTTTATTGAAGTCATTCAATGGATAGCGGAGCCATTAAGGGCATCGCTCATAAAATCCATAGACCATACTACATCTGTAGTTTCTGGAACAGATAATGGCTTTATGACTCTTTCTGGCAGTCTTTTCTTGGCCGTACGCTGAATATCAAGCCTCCTAGTGGTATAAATTCGATAAACCTTTTATGGTTCCAAGTAAATCCTTTTCGACCTAATCTATCGTAAATTGCTAGAGACCTATGGAAACATGCTTTTCAACCAGAAGCGAAAGCGCATTGATTATTTCGCTGTCATCGGGCCGCTTGTGAACATGAACGGTAAAGCATATTATTAAAAAAGATATCATCTATGACAATACTTAATTATATCGCTACTTCATTTGATTAGCAGGAATAATCACATCAAACTATTGCTTTTGGGTAACTGCAGTAATGACAACTTTCCTTAAGCCGCGCAGATACAAACTTGGATCAAAAAATGCTTGGTTTTAAATTACGCAAATAAAGCCCTTATTAAAAGAACTATAATCGTTGGTGTACAGCATATAATAAAAGCTTTATACAATTCCACTTCACAACGTTTATTCACATTGAATGAGTAGATAATAAAAAATAATACCCAAGAGACATAACCGACATAAGT
The DNA here is from genome assembly GCF_900111825.1 of Pedobacter suwonensis. GTDB lineage: Bacteria > Bacteroidota > Bacteroidia > Sphingobacteriales > Sphingobacteriaceae > Pedobacter > Pedobacter suwonensis. Next base: position 69,820 of record NZ_FOJM01000004.1, on the reverse strand, counting down.
ATAATCTCTCATGGTAAATTTACCAAATAGGTAAATCTCACTTAACTGACTTAATGAAGCGCCTTCAGATAACAATCCCGTGTCCAAGTTTGACAGCAAAATAGAATATGCGGCAACGCTGATTAACACGGGAATAAAGGCGTAAGCAATTGAAAGGTTTAAATTTTCCAAATCTAATTTCAAATCTAAAATAGAAGCGACGATTCTTGAAGTTAAATTAAAAAACGCCAAAAGAATAATTGGGATGAAAAAAGAAATTACATTGTTGACATTTGACAATACTTTGAAATAGCCGTTATCGCTGCCTGAGATCATTTTCTGCAAATTTCCTGCTTCGTTTGAAGTCCAAACAAAAGCAGCGGACGTTGATAACACTACAAATACTAATAAAATATAGTTATTTACTTTTTTATTAAGCCAGTGATACATATACTTCGAAAAAACCAGCGATAATGGTGATAAAAACACTTACTATCGCTAAATAAATAATTTGATTTAGTTTAAATTTTTTAGGTTGTGTTTTTATGAAACAGAACTTGAAGAAATGGACGCCACAATAAAATGATATGGCTGTCGATATTAATAATCCAATCAGTTCAATAGAATGAGGCAGGATATTATTCAATAGCTGCTCAGAAGAATAGGCGCTGGAAGCACTTCTTAAAATATAGGTAAGAGTGAATCCATTGTAAGCCGTGTTGATAAAGGATAATACACCAAAAGAAAATATCCCAATAAAATTTATCAGCAGCACATTGAGGTTATTCTTTATGATGTGACTTAAAACCTGTGTCTTTTTCTCTTGTTTAAATCCAGAGTAAAATGTTTCAATCTTTTCTGTATCAGATTTGCTGAAAGAAGTATCAATATCGATGCAGAAACAAACTGCTATGCCCATTGCATAGGTCACTAATGAGAGGATAAAATAATTTTTCATTTTGGTTGAAGTGAGCGATTTCTCGCCCACTTTATAAATTAAGCACCAGCTACTGCCCCCGCAATTGCGCCTGCAACTGGAGTTGCAACACTACCTACAGCAAAGCCCCAAACAGCAGCATCCGCAATACCAATTGCTCCTACCGCAGCTCTAGTGCCTAAACCCGCATTTTTATTGTGCGATACAAGTTCGCCAATTCCCCACCATACTTTGCCAACTTTGGCGCTAATGTTAGATGTGTTTGCGAGACCAAATGCAGCGCATACGATTACTAATGCTAACGAAGATTTGATTTTTTTCATTTTTTTTAGATTAAGTGATATAAAATTGGTTGATTAATTGGCTTCAATAAATTCAGTAGTATTATAAAGATATATAAGTAATATTAATATTATTAATGTCGCACCTGAAACGCCGCAAATAAATGCTAGTAGAATATTATCGTATAAATATGATATTGTTTTTGCTGGAACGATAAATCCTAAAAATCCCAAAAGAAACCCCCAAGAAAATGAAACAGGATTTTTTGTTACCAAGTGAGTTTTACAGTTACTACAAACAGTTTCATGCCCTTTTTTAAACTGTAACATTTCAGTCCAAGGGATATTATTATTACATTTAGGACAGACAAAAGTATTCTTATCAGCTGTTATTCTAACCATATTTCAATTATAAATAAATATCATTAATAATACAAAAAAATATAAATAGTAGATACACTTTTATTCCCGATGAAACTTAGGCATCGTTTGTCAATATCTTATTCATCAGAAAACAAAAAAATAGGCGGAATAATGGAAGACCTTCTGAATAACCCCATTTTCCGTTTCGATTTGCGAAAGAGTTAATTATAATGAATTATCTGCAACCCTGCAGAAATAGGGGAACTGTTGGGGTGTATAGGTTTAAAGCGAAGCTTAACTTTCCGATTTACTGAAAGACTTAGTAAAAAACTTTGTTACTCGGGATGAGACCACAAAACAAGGTATTAACACGGTTCAGAAAAGATCATAAATAAAAAAGCCAAAGCGTGGTCATTATGCCTGTATTCAACTGTAGGAACTGCCAGCTTTTTTAAAGGTACTCTATGCCCCCTTTATCAAAGCGCAGGACTATCCCAAATCTTGCTGCAAGGCTGCTGATGCTGACATTTGCCTGCACCAATGAAATGATGAAAACGGAGCACTATTGCCTGGTTAAAGTTTGTATTTAATGTATTTTTTGTCCATGTTGTATTTTAGTGAAGTAACTCAAATATAACAGCACAAAAGGTAGCTCATATCGCTACCTTTTTATCAGCAAAAAAATATTTTCTCCAAACAATAGAGAAACAAGTTCACTATGACAAAATTCGTTCTCTCCAATCGTCAACCTGAGTTTATCACATGGTCTTCATAGCGCAAAATAACAGGGCAGATATTAAACCAAATTCAATATGATTGAATTCATTCCCTTTATTGCAATCAAAATAACGCGTTAATAAAAAAGAAGTCAAGTTGACTTCTTATATGGGATTTAGACAAATCCAGCAACCTGTCATCCTGAGGGATCATTTATGGTGTAAAAATAGTTCCATAAGTCGATCATTAATAAATGATTTTGAAATAACGTCAATGGTATCATAGCCGAAAAATCTTTCCTACGCTACTTCTTCAGTAATCACTTTAGGTTCTTCATTTACCTCATCCTTTTCGATCCTGAGGTTGCGGATAATATGCTGCTGCCTGTCGGGTGTATTTTTCCCCATATAATATTCAAGCAGGCTTTTAATCGTCTGGTCCTTTAAAATAACAGGATCCAACCTGATGTCTTTGCCTATAAACAAACCGAATTCATCCGGAGAAATTTCACCCAATCCTTTAAATCGGGTTATTTCAGGTTTATTGCCCAGTTTTTCGATAGCATTTTTACGTTCTTCGTCGCTATAGCAATAAATGGTTTCCTTTTTATTCCGAACCCTGAAAAGCGGCGTTTGCAAAATGTAAACATGGCCTGCCTTTACCAGGTCAGGAAAAAACTGCAGAAAGAAAGTCATCATCAGCAAACGGATGTGCATACCGTCCACATCAGCATCTGTTGCAATCACGATATTGTTATAATGAAGCCCATCTAAACCATCTTCAATGTTTAAAGCATGTTGCAGCAGGTTAAACTCCTCATTTTCGTACACTACCTTTTTGGTCAGTTCGTAACAGTTAAGTGGTTTTCCTTTCAAACTAAATACCGCCTGGGTATCTACATCACGCGATTTGGTAATGGAACCAGAGGCTGAATCCCCTTCCGTAATAAAAAGGGTAGTTTCATAACGCTTTTCGTGGGTGGTATTGAAATGAACTTTACAATCGCGTAATTTTTTATTGTGTAGGGATGCCTTTTTAGCCCTATCGTTAGCCAGTTTTTTAATCCCCGCAATATCCTTACGCTCCCGCTCCGATTGCATAATCCTTTTTAACAAAGCATCGGCAACATCCGGATTCTTGTGCAGGTAATCATCCAGTTCTTTTTTAACAAAATCGTTAATGAAAGTAGCTACAGAAGGTCCTTCAGGTCCCATGTTCTGCGAACCTAATTTAGTTTTGGTCTGCGATTCAAATACAGGTTCCTGCACGCGGATAGAAATGGCCGCAATAATGGATGAACGCACATCAGCTGCTTCAAACTCTTTTTTGAAAAACTCCCGAACCGTTTTCACTACTGCTGCCCTGAAAGCTGCCTGATGCGTTCCACCCTGTGTGGTATGCTGCCCGTTAACAAACGAGTGGTAATCTTCGCCATATTGCTGACCGTGTGTCATCGCAATTTCGATATCGGGACCAACCATATGAATAATCGGGTACCTGATTTCTTCGGGCTTATTAAATTTGGAAAGCAGATCGTAAAGGCCTCTCTCTGAAAAATATTTCTGGTTATTGAAATTGATTGTTAAACCCGTATTTAAGAAAACATAGTTCCAAACCATGCTCTCCACAAAATCAGCAATGTAATGATAATTTCTGAAAATACTTTCGTCAGGATAAAAAGTAATGGCGGTACCATTACGTTGTGTAGTGTCGATTACCGGATTTTCATTTACGATTTCCCCTTTAGAAAATTCTACTTTTTTGGTTTTTCCATCGCGGTACGATTGAACGGTAAAACTGGTCGATAATGCATTTACTGCTTTTGTACCCACGCCATTTAAACCCACCGATTTTTGGAAAGCATTACTGTCGTACTTACCACCCGTATTGATTTTGCTTACACAATCAATTACTTTCCCTAATGGAATGCCCCTGCCATAATCGCGAACGTTAACTTTTTGCTCGGATAGTGTAATTTCGATGGTTTTTCCGGTTCCCATTACAAACTCATCAATAGAGTTGTCTACAATTTCCTTTAACAAAACATAAATACCATCATCTTGTGCAGAGCCATCGCCAAGTTTACCGATATACATACCCGGGCGTAACCTGATGTGCTCTTTCCAATCCAATGAGCGGATACTGTCGTCGTTATAAATTACTTCTGCCATAATGTGTTTATCTGTTCTTCAATGAAAAACCCTTGCATTTTTTGATCTGCAAAGTGATGAAGAATTTGTAGAAACAATCCTGATGATTGAAATAAAAAACATTTTCAAATAAGTTCCTCAGAATTATTATACAATAATAGTTTTATTCTGTGAGGCAAACAAAAGAAAATTTCAACATAAAGATGGATGATGGAATATGTAAAATGGATAATGGCCTGGTTGTTAATTTATCCATTGGCTATCAACCATGCACCAATGAACTAGTGACCAATTAACTAGTAACTAATGACCAATGAACCAAAAGACCATGCCCCATAAATTTCACCTCCATCCTCCCTTTTCCATCTCACATCTTATCTCACATCACCCATCTCACATCTTTACATAATTTCCCTATCTTCATCCAATTATTCAAAAATCCTTTTTAATGCAACAAAAGAAACGGCTTTCGCTCTTTGATTTATCCATGATTGTGGTGAGTTTAGTGATTGGAATGGGTGTTTTCCGTACACCGGTAAATGTGGCAGCTAAGGCCCAGGTTCCCGAATTGTTTTACCTGGCCTGGTTTATCGGCGGTTTTGTAGCTTTTTGCGGTGCATTAACTTATGCCGAAATCGGTTCGCGTTTTCCGGTAACTGGTGGCTATTACAAAATCTTCTCGGTGGCTTACCATCCTTCCATTGCCTTTGCCATTAATTGTATTGTGATTATTTCAAGCGCGGCATCGGTAGCGGCCATATCTATTATCGGGGCAGAGTACCTGAGCAAGATTATATTACCGCCGGCTATACAAACCGAAACATCAAGGGTAGCCATAGCCATTACCACCATTTTAGTATTTTATTTCATTAATCTGTTAGGCTTAAAAGCAAGTTCCAAAACGCAAAACATATTAACGGTAATTAAAATCGGGATGATTTTAACGCTCATATGTGCGGTATTTTTTGGTAGCCAAACACAAACCGTTATACCGTTTTTTAAAACCGCAACAGGAGCTTTACCAACCTGGTCTGATTATGGAAAGGCACTAGGCCTTTGTTTAATTGCCGTTTCTTTCTCTTATGCAGGTTATGCGCAAACCATCAACTTTGGTGGTGAAGTTAAAGAGGCCAAAAAAGTAATCCCGCGCTCCATTATTATAGGTTTAAGCATTATTGTGACCCTTTACCTGGCCATTAACTATGCATATGTGAAAGTAATCGGTTTCGAAGAATTAAAATCGGCCGAAAGTATAGCGGCAATATTGGCTTCAAAAATATTCGGTCCTGCCGGATTTAACGCACTTTCGATAATTATTTTTTTCTCGGTAATGGGTTATGTGAATGTGAATCTGCTGAGCAACCCAAGGGCCATGTTTGCGATGGGCGAAGAAGGGGCTCTGCCAAAAATTTTTAGCAGGATGAACAAAAAAACAGAAGTAATTACCGTTAGTTTAACCGTTTTCACTTTGATTTCGGTGGTGATTATTTTCTATGCGAAAACCTTCGATAAAATTTTAAACTATACCATTTTCTTAGAAAGTATTAGTATGGCGAGTTCTGCAGCAACCATTTTCATTCTCCGCAAAAGGACCGCACATCTTGATAAAAAAAGCATTTATACTGTGCCATTATATCCTATATTGCCTATTATATTTATTGCAGCTTATACTTTTGTTGCTTTCAGCATTTACGCCGATGACAAAGACGCAGCACTTAATGGTTTATATATTTTTGCCGGCTTTCTGGTCATCTATTTTGTAAGCAAGTGGTTTAATAAGAAATAATTCATCTCAAGTTTAAACCTCACAGGTTTCAAAAACCTGCGAGTTTTAGAAAACACTTTTTAAAAAATTAATGAACAAAACACTCTCCTTAAAACAAGAAATTGCTTATGCCGCCGGTATGATTGGCTGGAGTACGATGACCAACATTATCATCGTTATGCTTCCCTATGTCTACCTGCCGCCAAGTAACGCTGGCTTAACACCTTTAGTACCACAGCTTGTTTTGTTGGGTGCATTTAATATCCTTTCTATCATCGCGGCCTCAGGCAGACTGGTAGATGCGATTTACGATCCTTTCATCGCTTCAAGAAGCGATGCGAGTACCAATAAAAACGGTCGCCGAATGCCTTTTATGAAATGGGCCATTGTGCCGGCTATGCTTTTCTGCGGATTAGTTTTTTACCCCATTCAAAAAACAGAAAGTTTGCATAATGCCTGGTGGCTCACCATCACACTTTGTTTATTTTTTATATCGGTTACCACCTATATTATCCCCTATAATGCTTTGCTGGCTGAAGTAACCCATACGCCGAAGCAAAAAGTTAAGTTATCCAGCTACCAGCAGGTGGGCTTTGTTATCGGCATTATTTTATCGGCCTGTACCAATAACTTTGCCGATCTGGTTGAAGCTAACTTTCATGTAAGCAGCCGCAGCGAAGCCATTCAAGCCGCAATATGGGGTTTGTGCATCTTATCCGGATTGGTGATGTTATTACCCATTCTTTTCATTAATGAAAAAGAATTTTCGGTGGCCAAACCTACGCACGTTCCGTTATGGCCAGCTATAAAAAGTACTTTTAAAAACAGTAATTTTAAATACTACCTTATATCTGATTTTGCCTTCTACACGGCACTAAGCATTATATCAAGTGGTTTATTGTTCTTCTGTACGGTTTTATTGGGGCTGCCGGAATCAGAAGGAGGCAAATTTATGGGCGCCATGGTTATGGCATCTTTGCTATTTTATCCACTGGTAAACTTTGGTTCCGCTAAAATTGGCAAAAAGCCTTTCGTATTGCTTGCCTTTGGCGTGTTGTGTTTAATATTCGTCACTATTTTCTTTTTAGGTAAACTACCTTTCGGGCCATATACGCAGATTTATATCCTGGTATTATCAGCCTCTTTCCCACTGGCAGCGCTTGGCATTTTACCTACTGCGATTCTGGCCGATATTGCACAAAAAGACACGTTGAAAACTGGTGAAAACCACGAAGGCATGTTTTTCGCGGTGAAATATCTTTTTGTAAAACTTGGTCAAACCCTGGGTATTGCCATTTTTGCCATGCTCACCATTTATGGTAAAGATCCGGGCAATGATTATGGGTTAAGGTTAAATGGCGTGGTAGGTTTTGGGCTTTGTTTAATAGCGCTGCTGGTTTTCAGCAGATTTAAGGAAGATAAATAGTTTCTAGATATTAAAAGATACCATACTAATCTAAATATCATCAATAAACTACTTTTATGATAGCTATTTTTTATGGAAAGCAATTGCGGTGCCGTTTCGGTTACTGTAGTCCCGCCCTTTGCTTAATCCCGATAGCACAAAACGTGTGAATTAAATCCGTTCTGATCGGGATAACGCTGTCGGTCGGGTTTATTTTACTTAGCGCAGTAGCCATATTACAGTTACCTAACCCCACCGAGCAAGATGCTTTTTCAATCTGCAGAGAAAGGAAGCCGAATGAAGAAATATTTTGTTAAAACAGATAGCTTCAGGCGTACCCATTTGCTTATTCAGTCCGCAATTAAAAAATATAGATTTAAAAAACATGTAAGAAAACATCAGCGGAGCAATGTTTTGATCATCGCTCCGCTAATGTATTCCATTATCAATTCACCTAATATCCAGTATTTTGTTTTAACGTTCCCTTACTCCTGTCTATCTGATCCTGCGGTAAAGGGAAATATTCATCTCGGCTTTCTATACTAATTCCTTTCAGGTAGTTAAAATACCCGCCTTCAAAAGCAAAATAACTCTCAAGGGTTTGTTTTACTATACCCCACCTTACCAAATCAAAAAACCGGTGTCCTTCCATAGCTAACTCTAACCTACGTTCGAAACGTACGGCATTTCTGGCATAAGTATCATCCGGAAATGCCGGGTATTGACTCACTTTATATGCGGCTGCAGGCGTTCCATTTATGGTTTGTGGCGTTATTTTAGCGGCACGTGCTCTTACGGCATTTACCAGCGTTAAAGCCCTGCTTAAATCGCCTTTTTCTACTGCACATTCTGCAGCCATTAAATAAACATCGCCTAAACGAATCAGATTCACATTTAATCCGCTCACATTGGTAGCACCCGGTGCGGTTCCGCTGGTTAGCTGGGCAATATCAATGGTATTTTTAACAGCGATAAAGGGGCCTCCGTTGCTGGAATCACGAATCCAGGTATCGCCTGCCATTAAACCCCAGTCACGGTAGGGAACGCCCCTTCTTCCTATGGTAGATTCAATTCTAGGATCTAAAGGTAGCGTTTTATCTACCACATAATTATCTTTAGCTGAACCAGTCAAGCCCAAATCAGATTGATATGGATTATTGCGATAGCTTCCATCCAGCAATGGCAGGCCTAAAGTACTTACTTTAAAAGAGTTGGCTAAATCAATGGAAGGTTGAAAGAAGCCACAGCAGTTAATTGGTGCATTACCATAGGGAAAATTAAGCATATCGCCAACGTTCCCATTATCTCCGCTTGTACCATCTGTTCCAACCGAATGTTCAACAGCCATAATCGTTTCTGGTCCGTCCTCTTTGGTAATGTCGAAATTATCTGAATAAGGCATTGTGGTTAAATCTGCCTTGGCCAAAATTACCGCATTTAATAGATCGTAGGCTTCAGTATATTTTTTCTGGTATAGATAAACTTTCCCCAGATAAGCCTGGGCGGCATATTTATCAACCCTTCCTTTTTGGTTTTTGGGTTTGGTTGTACTTAAATTAGCTACAGCATATTGAAGATCGGCTATAATATTAGGATAAATATCCTTATCATTTGGAACAAAAGTACCATTGCTCGCTTCTGTAACATAAGGTACTGATTTAAATACCCGTACCAAAAAGAAATAATAATGTGCACGCAGTAATCTGGCTTCTCCCTGGATTTCCTTTGCACGGGCATCACTAAATTTACCTGAACCGCCTCCGGCTTGCAAACTCGCTAAAACCCTTAGTGTACTGTTACAACGCTGGATTCCTTCAAAACACCGGTCCCAGAGATTTGATAAGTTATCGTTTGTGCTGGTTGGCGAATGCTGTTCAATTGCGTTCATTGGAGGCTGATCACCTGTGCTACTTCCTTTATGTGCATTATCTGAGGCGACTTCGCCAAATAACCATTGACTCGGTGCAGCACCATAATTGCCCCAGGTACCATTCACATTACCATTTAACAAACCATAAGCACCTATTAAAAGCCCCTCAACTCCATCCTGGCTCATCAGCTGGTCTTCTGAGAGTTGACCTTGAGGCTGAACTGTTAAAAATTCCTTCTTGCATGAAAACGTAATACAAATTAATAAGGAAAGAAGAATATATTTTATATGTTTCATCTTGATATCTTTTAATTAAAATCCAACATTAATACCGATTAAAAATTGACGTGGTGACGGATAAACCCCTTGATCTACTCCCGGAGCAGTAAAAGTGTCTACAATCTGACTGATCTCCGGATCCAGGCCTGTATATTTTGTAATGGTAAATAAGTTACTTGTACTAACATATACCCTTAATTTACTGATACCGGAATTTTGACCAAAAACTTTTGCTGTTGGGATAGAATAGCCAATTTGTAAATTTTTCAATCTCAAAAAGCTTCCTTTCTGGATGTAATAGCTTGAAGATGCAAACTCCAGATCTGAAGCACCTGCATAAGAAGATGGAATCAGACTTGAGGTATTGGTTGGACTCCATGCATTAAGTAATCTAACACTTTTTGCACCATCAAAGGAAGGAAAATCGGTAAAATAACGGGTAGCCTCAAAAATGTCATTTCCCTGCACACCATATAAGAAAGCAGAAATATCGAAGTTTTTGTAAGATGCATTTAGGTTTATCCCATAGGTGAAATCAGGATTTGGATTTCCAATTATGGTGCGATCTTTCGGATCAATTACTCCGTCACCATTAATATCCTGATAACGTAAGCCACCTACCCTTGCACCAGCATAAGAGGGATTATTTTGGATATCGGCTGTACTCTGATAAATTCCCGCTGTTTTATAGCCAAAAAATGAACCAAGAGGTGAACCTTCCTGTAGTACACTGGTTTGTAAACTCCTGTAATTACCATATACCTGGTTAAAAATGCCTGGTGCCAGCTTTACAATTTCATTGTTGTTTTTTGAAAAATTTAAACCAACGTCAAATTTAAAAGGGCTATCCGCATTTCTTCCATAATGATAAGCCACATTAAATTCAACCCCTTTATTGCTCATATCGCCAATGTTTACGAATGGCGAACTTCCTAAACCAACTACACTTGATGGTAATGGCACAGGATAAAGCATATCAGTTGTTTTTTTGTTATACCAATCAACCGATCCATCAATAGCTCCGCCCCATAGGGTAAAATCAAGACCGATATTTAAAGATTTTACCGCTTCCCATTTGATATCGGGGTTTTGATAAGCATTTTGGCGCACACCAGTGGTAAGGCCATTTCCACCGCCAACTGCATAGGCAGCATTGGCAATAGAACTTTCGTACCTGTTCATGTAGTTATATGGTGGTATCCGCTGGTTACCGGTTTCTCCGTATCCGCCCCGAAGTTTTAAATCCGTAATCCATTTAATGCCCTTCATAAATTCCTCTTCAGATACTCGCCATCCGGCACTAACCGCTGGAAAATTACCATATTTATTGGCCTCTCCAAAGTTAGATGAACCATCCCGACGGATAGTGAAACTAGCCAGGTAGCGGTCTTTAAACGAATAATCGAGTTTACCAAATACGGAAAATAATGAACCTACTGCTCCGGTACTGGAGTTGTTAATGTTTGAAGAACCAGTAGTCAGGTAATAATAATCAGGATTCCCTAAAAGAAAGAAATCATTCCGGCCTCCATTCAGTTGTCTGGATCTCGACCTGATCGCCTCCGTGCCGATTAATGCACTTATTTTGTGCTCTTCATTAATTACTTTAGTATAATTTAAGGTATTTGTCCAGGTCCATTCCGTATTATATCCCTGATATTCATTCAAATTGTTTGAATTATTACCTTCAGAAAATTCGAGGTTCGGATAACGCATAGATAAACCATTATAGTTTTCATAACGTATACCAAAATTAGTTTTTAATACCAAACCGGGAATGATATCGCCCTCGCCAAAAATATTACCAAAAAAGAAATTGTTTTTATTGATATTGTCTTTTGCCCTGTATAAAAAGGCAAGCGGGTTTTCTGCATTACCTAACTGGCTACCCCGACTACCGGCAAAGTTTCCGGCAATATCATAAACCGGGATAATGGTAGGGATCCGGTATGCCCAGCCTAGCGCACTTCCCTGATCCTGGTAACCACCTGGGGTATTCGGGTTAACCCCGAATCCGTAACCTTCAGTATAACTATACTGGACATTCTCTCCAAAACGTACACGTTTATTAAACGCAGAAATCCCGGTATTGGATCTAAAACTATAACGTTTAAAATCAGTATACTTTATCGTGCCTTTTTGATTCAGGTATCCCGCACTAATGGCATAAGTTGCATTTTCTCCGCCACCTGAAGCACTAAGCTGATAATTTTGAACAGGCGCAGCCTGCGTAATTTCCCTAAACCAATTGGTACCTTCTTTATTGGCCTTTGTAATCTGGTAAAATAAATTCGGATCACGACTGTAATTATATTTGGCAGGGTCTGCGTCTGCCGCCGTAACATCCTGACCAAGTTTTAAACCTGCCACCAAATATTCGGGCAACACCGGCGTAGCACCCGAACCATAGTTTTTACCCGCCGCAACAGGTTTGCCCGCATTGGTGTATCCATCAAATACATACTGTGCATATTGCTGAGGATTCATCATTTCAGGAAAGCTGCTCCGCCTTGGCACTTGTGTGCCATAGTAAGAATCAAGTGTAATTTTTGGCGCACCGGATATCCCTTTTTTTGTAGTGATAATTACGACACCATTATTGGCACGTGCTCCATAAATAGAAGCTGAAGATGCATCTTTAAGCACCTGCATACTTTCGATATCATTTTGGTTAAGCCAGGATAACTTTCCTTCAAAAGGCACTCCGTCAATCACATAAAGCGGGTCGTTGTTATTAATGGTACTGTTACCCCTGATTCTGATTTGTGGTGTGGAGCCGGGCGCACCGTCATTTACAATCTGCACCCCTGTTGCTTTACCCTGAAGTGCCTCTACAGCACTTGCAGCAGGTTGGGCTTTTAGTAAATCCATGCTTACTACTGCAACGGCACCAGTTAAATCTTTTTTTCTCTGAGCAGAGTAACCGGTAACCACTACTTCGGTTAAATTGTTGTTTTCGGCCTGCAAAATAACCGTAATACTGGTTTGAGAGCCTACCGTTACCTCCTTACCTCCATATCCAATAAATGAAATCACCAATACATCAGTAGGCTTTGCATTTAAAGAAAATGTTCCGTTGGCATCTGTAGTTGTGCCTCCGGTTCCATTCTTAATTTTGATGGTTGCACCAACAACGGGTAATTTGTCATCACTTGCAATAACTTTACCAGTGATTTTTGTTTGGGCCATTGCACCAAGTGCAAATAACATCCCTAAACACAAGAGAAGAAACCCCCTCCTGATACAGAATAAATTTTGTTTCATAGGTTTATATTGATTAGTTAAATAATGCGTATTTATAAACCGATGCGACCTGGCTTAATAAGCCCAGTAGCATCGGTTTATTTTAATCAGCTCACGATGAAGCATTTATAAAGTCCATCCGCCCGGTTGGGATAATTTCAAAAAAAGGCAGGTATGGAAGAAGAATGGATTTCTTCTGCGGGTAAGTAGTTTTTTTCTCATAGGTAATTGGCTAGATAGGTTTTAACTTGTTTAATTTATAGTTTACATAATGGTATTTTCAAAGCCAGTAATCATTAGTGTAAAAAATACACTTAAATAATAATAAATATACATATAAAAATAATTATACTACAAATTAAAAATCCGAAAATACTGTGTAAAAATTATTATATGTAATATTTAAAAACATAAATTGTATGATAATCAAGATTCAGATCAGATTTACCATAAAATATACTAATGGCACTTTTTTTCGTATCTTTGTCGCTGAAGCAGGAATAAGGGCTTGCCATTCTGAATGGCATATTCTCTCCGCAAGTTAGTCCTTCAACAATTTGATTGTTCTAGCTTCTTCGATAAATTATAAAAAACATACATGTTATTCAAAGAATTAAACCTCATTGAGCCAATTTTAAAGGCGCTTGAGACCGAAGGTTATTCACAACCAACACCCATACAGGAGCAATCCATCCCAACCATATTAAAAGGCAAAGATTTATTGGGTTGCGCGCAAACCGGTACCGGAAAAACGGCTGCTTTTGCCATTCCGATGCTGCAGTTACTGCACGAAAAACACATCAATACCAAGGCAACCAAAAATATCAAGGCATTGGTGTTAACACCAACCCGCGAACTGGCTATCCAGATTGAGGAAAGCTTTAAAGCCTATGGCAAAAATTTAAACCTTCGCCATTTGGTAATTTTTGGTGGCGTAAACCAGTTCTCGCAGGTAGAGGCATTGAAAAAAGGAGTTGATATTCTGGTGGCCACTCCTGGCCGTTTACTCGATTTAATGAACCAAGGCTTTATTAACCTGAATACGATCGAGCTGTTCGTTTTGGATGAAGCTGACAGAATGTTGGATATGGGCTTTATCCACGATGTGAAAAGAGTAGTGGCTAAATTGCCTGCCAAACGCCAGACCTTATTTTTCTCGGCAACCATGCCAGATGAAATCCAGAAATTGGCCAATACCATCTTATCCAGTCCGACGAAAGTAGAAGTGACTCCGATTTCTTCTACAGCCGAAACCATTGTGCAATCGGTTTATTTTGTAGACAAACCAGATAAGAAGAAATTATTGATCCATCTTCTTGAAGATAAAAATATCCAGACAGCCCTGGTTTTTACGCGTACCAAACATGGTGCAGACCGTATTGTTAAGGATTTAGGCCATGCCGGGATCAAAGCGGCGGCTATACACGGCAATAAATCGCAAAATGCCAGACAAAGGGCATTGACAGATTTTAAGGATAGGAAAATCCGCGTTTTGGTTGCCACCGATATTGCCGCCCGTGGTATTGATATTGATCAGCTGTCGCATGTGTTCAATTTTGAATTACCAAACATTCCTGAATCTTATGTTCACCGGATTGGCCGTACGGGCCGCGCAGGCGCAAATGGTATTGCCATTTCGTTCTGTGATGCTGAAGAAAACGAATACCTGCTGGATATTCAGAAACTGATTAAAATTACGCTTCCAGTTGTTGATGATCATCCTTATCCGTTAAGCTGGGAAAATATGTTAGCCAAAAACCAGGTAAAACGTAAACCGCAAGCCCAATCTAAAGGTGGTGGTGGCGCTAAAAAAGGTGGCGATGGCAATATGAGCGGCAAACCCCGTAATGCGAGCAATAACAGGAGATTTGGCGGAAACAGAAGGAAGAGAGATTAGTGAGGCAGAGGGCTGGAAGGTAGAAGGCTGGAAGGTAGAAGGCATAAGGCTTAAAACCCACAGCCTTGACAGCGTTAGGCTTATAAAAATAAACCCGGATTACGAAACGTAACCCGGGTTTTTATATTTTTAGTTTAGGCAAGCGCAAGGAAAACCTTCCACCCTATTACCTTCCGCCTTCTACCTTTAAACCACTACATTAATAATTTTTCCTTTAACGAAAATGATTTTTTTAGTTGGCTTTCCATCTAAAAATTTCTGGAATTGCTCATCAGCCAATAAAATGCTTTCTACTTCTGGTTGTGCTAATGTTAAGCTCAAATTCAGGTTCATTTTCATTTTACCGTTAATAGAAACCGGATAAGCAAACTCATCTTCTACTAAATACTCAGGCTTAAATGTTGGGAAGGCAGCATATGATAAAGTTCCCGCTTCGTTACCCAATAATACCCAAAGTTCTTCGCAGATATGCGGCGCATATGGTGAAAGAATAATCACCATGTCTTGCAAAATCTGGTGGTTTTTGCATTTCAGATCTGTTAATTCATTTACCGCAATCATAAAACTTGATACAGAAGTGTTGAACGAAAAACGCTCAATATCATCCTGTACCTTTTTAATGATTTTGTGCAATGATTTTAATTCTGCTTTGGTAGGTTCAGCATCAGATACGGTGAATTCCCATGCCTCATTGTGGAATAATCTCCAGAATTTACGCAGGAATTTAAATACGCCTTCAATTCCATTGGTATTCCAGGGTTTGCTCTGCTCCAAAGGCCCCAAAAACATTTCGTACATACGCAACGTATCGGCACCATAACGGTCGATCAAATCATCGGGATTAACTACGTTGAATTTTGATTTCGACATTTTTTCTACCTCAACACCGCAGATGTAAAGTCCGTTGTCTACGAATTTGGAATTTGTACCATCTTCATAAATGAATTTAGCATCTACAAAATCAGATCTCCAATTTTTAAATTTATCGATATTTAAAACATCATTATTCACAATATTTACGTCTACATGCAGCGGAACAATTGAAAGATTATCAGTCTCATTATAATCAATAAACCAAAGCTTTAAAGCTTCTAGTTTTTCTGTATCACTACTTTTTTTATACTGCTGAAAAATTGTGTGGGATAAAAAGTAACTATCCCTAATTCTACCCTCACTATCGTTTACTGAAAGCCTATAAACAAAATTACTCCTACCCTGAATCATCCCCTGGTTAATCAGCTTTTTGAAAGGCTCTTCTTCTTTGGTATATCCCAAATCTTTCAAAAATTTATTCCAGAAACGGCTGTACAACAAGTGGCCGGTTGCATGTTCAGAACCACCAATGTACAAATCCACATCTTTCCAGTATTCAACTGCTTCTTTTGAGGCAAATTCAGCATCATTATTGGCATCCATATAACGGTACCAGTACCAGCTGCTTCCGGCCCAGCCCGGCATGGTACTCATTTCGTAATGTCCACCATCAGCAGGCAACCAGTTTTCGGCCCTGGCCAAAGGCGGCCCGCCGCTTTCAGTCGGTAAATATTTATCAATTTCAGGAAGCAACAATGGCAATTCTTCTTCCTTAACCAAATAAGGCAATCCATCTTTGAAGTAAACCGGAATAGGCTCACCCCAGTAACGCTGGCGACCAAAAATCGCATCACGCTGACGGAAGTTTACTTTTGCCTTGCCTGCACCACGTTCTTCCAACCAGTTGTTCAAAAAGGCAACCGCCTCTTTGTACTCCATTCCGTTAATAAAACCAGAATTAATGTATCTTCCTTCTTTTGTTGGATCTGCCTGTACATCGATATCTTTCTGTGCATCTAAAATCTGTACAATCGGCAAATTGAAATGTTTAGCAAATAACCAGTCGCGTTGATCGCCGCTTGGGACCCCCATCACAGCACCGGTTCCATACCCTGCCAGCACGTAATCGGCAATCCACAACTGCACGCGTTCGCCACTTACCGGATTAATCACATAAGTACCCGTAAAAGCACCCGATACCGTTTTGGTATCAGCCATACGATCTAATTCCGATTTCTTTTTGGTTACAGCGATATAATTTTCAATTTCTTCTTTTTGTTCTGGTGTGGTCAATTCGGCAACCCACTCATGTTCCGGAGCCAAAACCAGGTACGAAACGCCAAAAATGGTATCTACACGTGTGGTAAAAACCTCAATATATTTTTCAGTTTTCGGTTCTGAATTTCCAGTTTCTTTAACTGACAACTGCGAATTGTCAACTGCAAACTTTACAGATGCGCCAACACTTTTACCGATCCAGTTGCGTTGCATTTCTTTAATTGGCTCAGGCCAATCAATGGTATCCAAACCTTGCAAAAGGCGATCAGAATAGGCCGTAATACGCATACTCCACTGCATCATTTTCTTTTGCTCAACAGGAAAACCGCCACGTTCAGAAAAGCCGTCTTTAACCTCGTCATTTGCCAAAACTGTGCCTAAAGCAGGGCACCAGTTTACCGTACTCTCACGCAGATAGGTTAAACGGTATTTTAGCAATTCAATCTGTTTTTCTTCTTCAGTAAAGGTTGCCCAGTCACTTGGCAAAAATACCCTGGTGTCATCATCACATACGGCCTTTACGTCAGCCGTACCAGAAGCATTAAATTTTTCGATCAGCGTGCTAATGTCCTCGGCCCTGTCGTTTTCGATGTTATACCAGGAATTAAACAACTGCATAAAAATCCATTGTGTCCACTTGTAATATGATGGCTCGCTGGTACGCACTTCCCTGCTCCAATCGAAAGAAAAACCTATCTGGTCTAACTGACGGCGGTAGGTTGCAATATTAGCCTCAGTAGTAATGGCTGGATGCTGACCGGTTTGTATGGCGTATTGCTCTGCAGGTAACCCGAATGAATCGTATCCCATTGGATGCAATACGTTAAAGCCTTTAAGGCGTTTGTATCTTGAAAAAATATCTGATGC
Organism: Pedobacter suwonensis; assembly: GCF_900111825.1. Lineage (GTDB taxonomy): Bacteria > Bacteroidota > Bacteroidia > Sphingobacteriales > Sphingobacteriaceae > Pedobacter > Pedobacter suwonensis. Next base: position 51,976 of record NZ_FOJM01000004.1, on the reverse strand, counting down.
AATGTAACCCAGCGGGTGACCAACGTGCAAACCTGCTCCTGATGGATATGGGAACATATCTAACACATAATATTTTGGTTTCTCAGAATTGCTTTCGGCTTTAAATGTTTGATGATCTGCCCAAAATTTCTGCCACTTTTGTTCTATTTCTTTGAATTGGTAATCCATTGCAAGTTTTAAATTTTTAAAGGGGCGAAAATACGGAAATTAAGGGGCTTTAAAAAGTAGATTCAGGATAATATTTAGCCTTGGATATATTCAGAACGAGAATAAGTTATGACCAGAATCCAGGCTTATTATGTATTGCAACTGTTAACATCTGACTGTTAAAGGATTTTTACAAAATTAAACGACCTGTAAGAAATCAAATCCGGAAAAACGGACTATGGATGTGTAGTCGGATGTTACCATCCGACTATCCGGGCATTCAGGATAAGTGAAACCTTAATTATCTTTTATTAATTTACTCCATCAAAAATGATTTATTGATAGTTCCCTCCGTGAGATCTGATGTTAGCTTCTGACTTGCTATCGAAAGAATCCTGATCTGCTATTCCGTGTCAGTTGGCAACAACTGACACCACAGTAAAGCAAAATAATCATCGTTTAGCGTCGGTTGGTAACAACCGACGCAACAAAAAAGCGCCATTGATTTTAAAACCAATGGCGCCGCAAATAATCGGGGATTAAGATCTTATCTTGATAAAGAATATACTTTGGTTACGTTAGTTTTATCAATTTTAGCAGTAAACTCTAATTTATTTGCTGTGATGCTGTTTATCTTACAATAATTCAGCCCGTCGTTAATATCCATGCTAAACTGATCGGAATAGATGATCACGTAAGTACCGATGGTTCTGTTTCCCGATAAACTCAACTCTACCTGGTCATCATTGTTTGACTTAAAGTCGATATAGTCACTTGTGGTACCATAATTAACCGTTCCGTTCGTCTTTTTTGGATCTTTCAAAGTTTCTTCAGCGGTGTATCCAGAAGTTACGATTTTATTTAATGTCCATTTACCCATCATTTGGGCTTTTAAAGAAGTAGTGTCTTTTTTGCAGGAAATAAATGTAGAAGCGATAAAAAAGAATAGGCTAAAAATGGTAATTTGTCTGTTCATAGTTAAATTTAGTTTTACGATATCCATAATTAACGCCTTTTTGACAAATTTCGTACCGTCTTTAGAAAAACAACCATCTTGGTTGAAGAATTAATCTTCAAACTAAAAGCAGATCGCGTACGTTAGTATTCATTTAACATTCATTAATTGGTGTTTATCAGGTATAATTTATATTTTCGCAGAAACAAAAATGAAATACATGGAAGAATTCGAAGTAAGTGATGCATCTAAGAAAACCAAAACCGTTTATATCTCTACTATCATCAGTATTGCCTTGGTTTTATTAATGCTTGGACTACTTGGTTTAGTACTTGTACACGCCAAAAACCTATCTAACTACGTCAAAGAAAACATTGTTTTAAACATTATTGTTGATGAAGGCGCAAAAGAAGCTGATGTTTTGGCTTTCCAGAAAGAGCTGAATGCCAACCCTGCGGTAAAGCAGACCCAATATGTAAATAAAGAGCTTGCAGCCAGAAACTTAACACAGGATTTAGGCGAGGATTTTGTTAATTTCCTGGGATACAACCCACTGACTTCTACCTTCGATGTGTACTTAAAAGCAGAATATGCAAACAATAAAAGTATCGAGGCCTTAAAAACCAGTATTTCTAAAAACCCTGTAGTGAAAGAAGTAGTTTACCAGAGTTCTTTAATTGATATGGTAAACAAAAATATCAACACCATCGGTTTAATTATTTTAGCCTTTGCAGCGCTGTTATTAATTATTTCGATAGCGCTGATTAACAACACCATAAGATTAGCAATCTACTCGCAGCGATTTTTAATTAAAAGTATGCAGCTGGTTGGTGCAACGAAAAATTTTATCCGACGTCCTTTCTTACTGTATGCGGCCTTACATGGCTTAATTGCGGCATTTATAGCTATTATTATTTTATTGGCTACTTTAATTTACGCCCGCAAAGAGGTGCCTGAAATTATTATTTTAAATAACTACCAGGAATTTGGCTTTGTATTTATAGGCCTTTTGGTTGTGGGTATTTTTATAACAGGAATTAGTACATGGTTTGCAGTAAGCAGATATTTACGTTTAAAATCTTATCATCTTTATAGATAATGGCAGAAAAAAAAACAGGTCCGGTTGTAAAGGACGTTAAAAACGAATTGGTTTTCACCAAAAAAAATTATCAGTTGTTGTTAATCAGCATTGCAATCGTAGCAGTTGGTTTTATCCTGATGATGGGCAGCACTGGTGATATTTACGATTTCAGAAGAACTTTATTGGCGCCGATGGTGGTGTTAGCAGGCTTTGCTTTTGGTATTTATGCCATTTTAAAAAAATAAATGTTTTGTATTCGGTAAAGTGTTTTTTAACTTTATAATATGACAACAACAAATTTGCAAATTGAAATTAATTCACTTCCCCTAAACCTTAGGCAGGAAGTTGCAGATTTTGTTGAATTCTTAAAAACAAAACAAAAAAATAAGCCGAAATTAAAATCACGTGAATTTGGGTATGCGAAAGGTAAGATCAAATTATCAGATGATTTTGACGAGCCTTTAGAAATGTTTGCAGATTATATTTAATGGCATATTTATTAGATACACATACCTTTTTATGGTTTGTGGCAGGTGATGATCAATTACCTGTTTCAGTTAAAAAAAGGCTATCTGATATCAATACATCCTGCTTCATAAGCATTGCTTCTTTTTGGGAAATTGCCATTAAAAAACAGATTGGAAAGCTCGATTTAAAAATCGGCTTTGAAGCGCTTTTTAGATTTGCAGAAAGAAACCAGATTGAGATTATCCCCATTAATGAAACCCATCTCATAACATTACTAAACCTCGAATTTATCAACAATGATCCTTTTGATCGGATTATTGTATCTCAAGCCATTTCAGAGAATTTAGTATTGATTTCACGAGACAAAAAATTAAAAAAATATAAAATAAAATTACATTGGGAACAGCCCATTAACTAAACAATATGAATTCTTTTGAAGCTATTGTCCTTGCCATTGTTGAAGGATTAACCGAATTTTTACCTGTATCGAGCACAGGTCACATGATCATTACATCATCGCTTATGGGCATTGCCTCAGAACCATTTGTGAAACTTTTTACCATTGTAATCCAACTCGGCGCCATACTTTCGGTGGTTGTGCTATATTTTAAAAGATTCTTTAAATCGATAAACTTCTATATTAAATTGCTCGTGGCCTTTATTCCCGCAGCCGTATTTGGCTTGTTATTGAGCAAAAAAATCGACGAATTATTAGAAAGCCCGATGGCCGTTGGTATTTCATTGTTAATCGGAGGTGTTATTTTATTATTTGTAGATAAGTGGTTTAACAAACCAACCATTAATGAAGAAGAGGAAATCAGCTATTTAACGGCGCTGAAAATCGGTTTCTTCCAATGTATTGCCATGTTACCGGGTGTATCACGGTCTGGAGCAACTATTGTGGGCGGAATGAGTCAGAAATTAAGCAGAAAAGTGGCAGCAGAATTCTCGTTTTTCCTGGCGGTACCCACCATGTTTGCTGCAACTGCAAAAAAACTATACGACTTTTATAAAGAAGGACACACCATTACGCATGACCAAACCAACCTGCTGATTATCGGAAACGTTGTTGCATTTATTGTAGCACTTTTAGCGATAAAAAGTTTTATCGGATACCTGAACAAACATGGTTTCAGAGTTTTTGGATGGTATAGAATTGCAGCAGGTTTAATTATTATCATCCTTTTGCTAAGCGGACATAATTTACAGATTATATAATTCATCTAAATATTTTAACCATAACTTGTCCCGATTTTTGGGAGATAAAAAAAATGCATACGGATAATAATCATCTGTGTATATCTGTATACATCTGTGGTCAAAAAAACTTAAGCAAACCACATTGAATCCGTATCTTTGTGCAAAAAAGATTTGTGAGTACTGAAAATCCTAAATTCAAAGATTTCAATTTTGCTGAAGGCGAATTGCTTTTAATCAACAAACCGTACAAATGGACCTCATTTGATGTGGTGGGCAAAATCCGTAATTCTTTAAAACCGCTAAAATTAAAGGTTGGCCATGCCGGCACTTTAGATCCGCTCGCTACAGGCCTTTTGATTATCTGTACAGGCAAGCTGACCAAACAGATCGATACTTTTCAGGCTGAAGAGAAGGAATATACCGGCACCATGGTTTTAGGTGCTACTACCCCATCATTCGATATGGAAACCGAGGTTGATGAAACATTCGATATCAGTAACATTACCGAAGAAGAAATTTATGCAGCCTGCAAGCCATTTATTGGCGATATCGAACAATATCCTCCTGCGCACTCAGCAGTAAAGGTAAATGGCGAACGTTTATACGTAAAAGCCAGACTGGGCGAAGAAGTTGAGTTACGGAAACGTTTTGTAAGTGTACCGGAATTTGAAATTACCAGGATCGAACTCCCTGAAATCGATTTCAGGATTGTTTGCAGTAAAGGCACCTATATCCGTTCGTTGATATCTGATTTCGGTAAAACTTTAAATAGCGGAGCTTATCTTTCTAAGCTAACCCGTACCCGAAGCGGAAACTTTATGATAAAAGATGCGTTTGAGGTATTAGAACTTGTTAATTATATTCGTAGTAAGAAAGAAGAAGCTAAAACCGAAGTAATTGTATGAACCATATCAAAAACAGGAACACCAGGTTTATTAAAGAAATCCTTTTAATAATTGCAGGTGTAACCTCGGCATGTTTTGGCTTAAAAAGCTTTTTAATGCCCAGTCATTTTATTGATGGTGGTGTTACCGGTATTTCCCTGTTGGTTAGCACCTTAACAGGCTGGAATTTATCATACCTTATTGCCATCATCAACATTCCCTTTGTTATTTTAGGTTACAGGCAGATTGGTAAAGGCTTTGCACTGAAAACGGCTATCGCAATCGCTACGCTTTCACTTGCGCTAATTATTCTGCCTTTCCAACCCATTACGCACGATAAATTGCTCATTGCATTTTTCGGAGGCTTGTTTTTAGGCGGTGGGATTGGTTTGGCGATGCGTGGCGGCTGTGTAATTGATGGCACAGAAGTTTTGGCGCTTTATATCAGTAAAAACAGCATTTTAACCGTCGGAAATATTATCCTGATTTTAAATATCATCATTTTTGCCTTTGCTGCCTATTTCTTAAATATCGAAACGGCACTTTATGCCATTTTAACCTATTTATCAGCATCAAGTACGATCGATTTTATCGTAAATGGCCTGGAACAGTACACTGGGGTCACCGTTATATCAGACCATCAGGAGGCCATCAAGGATTTCATCATTAACGATATGAAACGTGGTGTTACCATCTATAAAGGCGAGGGCGGATATGGAGAAAAAAAAGATATCGATATTATTTTTACCGTTGTTACCAAACTGGAAATGAGCAAATTGCAGACCGCGATCAGGCAAATTGATTCGGACGCTTTTGTAATACAACAGCAAATTGCCGATTTAAAAGGCGGCGTAGTAAAACGCCATGCATTACATTAATCCTTATCCCATTGAAGATATACAATAACCTTTCGGAATTTAAAAAATTAGCTAACGCCATTGTAACCATCGGTACTTTTGATGGTGTACATTTCGGACATCAAAAAATCATAAAACAGCTGGTACAAAAGGCAAAGGCCGACAATGGAGAAAGCGTAATTTTAACATTTTTCCCGCATCCAAGAATGATTATCGATCCTGAAAACCAGGATCTGAAAATGATCAATACCATTAATGAAAAAGCAGAAATTTTAAACCGGTTAGGTGTAGACCATCTGATTATTACGCCTTTTACCCGCGATTTCTCCAACCAACTACCAGAAGATTACATTAAAAATATTTTGGTTGACAATATAGGCACCAAACACATTATTATTGGTTATGATCATCGTTTTGGTAAAGACCGTTCTGGCAATTTAAACGTTTTAAAAACTGCTGGTACACATTTCGGCTTTACCGTTGAAGAAATTATGGAACAGGATATCCACGATGTGGCAGTAAGTTCAACGAAGATACGGCAGGCACTGCTGGCCGGTGATGTTGAGCTGGCTAACGATTACCTCGGCTACCCTTTCTCTATTTTCGGCAGGGTAATTAAAGGTGATAAAATAGGCAGAACAATTGGCTTCCCAACGGCCAATATCTTTGTAGAAGAAATTTATAAACTGATTCCAGGCGATGGCATTTATGCAGTTACGGTAGAGATGAGTTCGGAGTTTGAAGTTGAGCCTTCGGAGGCGGGTATACACCAAGCTCCAAGCTCCGAACCCAAAACTACTTATCAGGGTATGGCTTATATCGGTCAACGGCCTACCATTAACGGCATGACCAGAAATATTGAGGTGAATATTTTTGATTTTAACCGGGAAATTTATGGACAGGATATTAAGATGAACTTCTTGAAATTCTTACGACACGATGTAAAATTTACCGGCTTAGAGGCTTTAACTGTTCAGTTGCAAAAAGATAAGGAAGCTACGTTGGCTTATTTTAGTGGATAAAATAATTTTATTTGTCTTAAGTAGTCGTCCTCTCGACTGGAACGTAGTGGAATGGAGAAATCTATTTAAATAGATTTCTCGACTTCGTTGCACTCCGCTCGAAAGGACGATGACCTGAAAGATGTTACTTTACAAAATTCAATTTTAGTAATCCAATTCAAAAGTCAGTTTACCAAATTTCCTTTCCAAAAAAGCCTCGTTTTTGCTATATTAGCGGCAATGAGGCTTTTTTATATCGTTTTATTCCTATCTCTTTCCATAAATTTTGCTGGTATCGCATCGCAAAAGAAAAGAGGTGAGGTACAATCAAAATATACGAAAACAAGCTCGGTTACAGACAAAAAAGTCATCAGGCAGCATTTAAATTTGAATCAGGATAACGAAAGCCTGCAAAAAGATTCTATTGGTATCTCTCCTTTAAAAATATCTTTTGGCGCTCTTGTACCGATCACTTTTTTGCTATTCCCTCTTCTTAAGAACAAAATCATTAATACCAAAGTTATAATCAAAAGATTAAGGTATAATTATTGGTGTTTGTTTAAAATGCTTTATCCGAAACACGTTTTTTGGTAGGTAATTTTATCTTATTGAAAATTTAATACCTGTCCGGATACACACGATGTCCGAAGATAGATTATTTAACACCATTACTCATTTTTATAGATGCACTTACCTGATTTAATAGCTGATTTAGGCTTGATACTTGCTGCCGCAGGGATTACCACACTCATATTTAAAAAAATTAAGCAACCCCTTGTTCTGGGCTATATATTGGCCGGCTTATTGGTTGGCTCACATTTAGATTTTTTTCCATCTGTTACCGATACGAAAAGCATTAACATTTGGGGCGAAATTGGAGTTATTTTCCTTTTATTTAGTTTAGGGCTGGAATTTAGCTTTAAAAAACTGGTTAAAGTAGGAGGTTCTGCTTCCATCACGGCCATTGTAAAGGTATTATTTATCATCCTGGCCGGCTACCTGGTGGGGAAAGCCATGGGCTGGAAAGATATGGACAGCCTGTTTTTGGGTGGAATTCTATCCATCTCATCAACCATGATTACCATTAAGGCTTTCGAAGAACTTGGTTTAAAGCATAAAAAGTTTGCCGGTCTGGTTTTCGGGGTTTTAATCGTTGAAGATTTAGTAGCGATCCTCCTCCTGGTATTGTTCTCTACCCTTGCGGTTAGTCAGCAATCGGCAGGTACAGAAATGCTGTATTCTATTCTAAAACTGGCTTTCTTCTTAGTACTTTGGTTCTTAGGCGGAATATTCTTAATTCCATCATTTCTTAAAGCAACCAAAAAATTAATGAATGACGAAACCATGCTGGTGGTATCGTTGGCTTTGTGTTTGGTAATGGTTTTACTGGCTGATAAAGTTGGCTTCTCTCCTGCCCTTGGTGCATTTATTATGGGCTCTATTTTAGCTGAGACCACCCAGGCTGAAAGAATAGAGCATCTTACAAAATCGGTAAAAGACTTATTTGCAGCAGTCTTTTTTGTTTCAGTTGGTATGCTGATTGATCCTTCTATGCTGGTTAAATACGCTGTTCCTATTTTTGTAGCTACTGTGGTTATCATTTTCGGTAAAATCATTTTTACCATTTTAGGTGCATTATTGTCCGGACAGCCATTAAAAACCTCAGTACAATCGGGTATGAGTTTGGCACAAATTGGTGAGTTTTCGTTCATCATTGCCTCATTAGGATTAACCCTAAAAGTAACAAGCGATTTTCTTTATCCGATCGCCGTAGCAGCAGCGGCAGTTACCACATTCACAACCCCCTATCTAATTAAGCTATCCGAACCTTTTTATCAGTATTTGAACCGTATTTTACCAAAAAAATGGCTTGATGGTATCGAAAGGTATAGCTCGAGTACCGAAGGGATTACCACTTTGAGCGATTGGAAGGTTTTATTGCGCTCGTACATCTTTAATACTATAATCCATTCCGTAATTATCATTGCGATAATCTTTTTGGCTTACCGTTATGTACAACCGTTTATTGCTAGCAACATTGCTAACAGTTTGACTTCCATTATCATCAGCGTGGTGGTCTCTTTTATATTGATGTCGCCATTTTTATGGGCCTTATCCATCCGAAGGATCCAACGTACCGCATACGCTCACCTTTGGTTGAACAAAAAATATACCCGCGGACCATTGATCGCGATCGAATTTTTCAGGGTTGCGCTCGGCATATTCTTCGTTGGATTTTTGATGTATCAGTTTTTTAATACCTGGATCGCGGCCTTGATTGCTTTGGCTTTAATTGTACTGGGAATGGTTATATTTTCCAGAAAACTTCAGTCATTTTACGATAAACTGGAAAGGCGGTTCATATTGAACTTAAATGCGAGAGAAAATCAGAAACCAGATATTTTACCCTGGGACACCCACTTAACAGAGCTCAGGGTTTCTCCTGAATCGGAGGTAGTTGGTAAAACATTAACTGAATTAATGATCAGAGAAAAATACGGGGTAAATATTGCCTTGATAGAACGCGGGAGAAATAATATCCCAACACCGGGCAGAGATGAGCGGCTTTATCCACACGATAAATTATTATTGATTGGCGCAGATGACCAACTCGCAGCTGTTAAGGCACTTTTAGAAGTTAATCCGCCAGAAACAACCGAAGAAAATAATTTTCCGGATAAAGAAATGACCCTGCAAAAGGTTGTTGTGCATACCGAATCGCCGGTTTATGGTTTGAGCATCAGGAATGCAGGGATCCGGGAAAAAGCGCAGGCTTTAATTGTGGGCATAGAAAGGGGCGCCGAACGCATCTTAAATCCTTCGTCGGACTTTGTGTTCGATAACGGCGATGTAATTTGGATTGTAGGGAATAATAAGAAGATTAGGGAGGTTATATAGTTGTGATCGTCATTGCGAGAAGGCTTTTTCAGCCGACGAAGCAATCTTACAATGCTCGCCCATAATCAAAAGATTGCTTCGTGGTACCTCCTCGCAATGACGAGATAATTTTATATCTTCGTGTATAACCGATCCTATGAAAGTTGACAGAGAGAAAAGTGAGTTTCTTGATGACATGATTGAGCAATGGCAAAATGATGGCTTAATCGATCCTGAAACAGGAAATAAACTTCGTAAAAGTTATGAAGCCAAAAACTTCGATTGGTTACGCCTGGCACAATATGCTTTTTGGGTAGCCCTGGCTTGTGGTTTTATCGCATTGGGATCACTCCTTATTGACAATTCCATCCTTAACTATTTAAAGCGGGTTTATAATACACCAAATATTGTGATTGCTATTGTTTCAGGCGGATTGGCAGCATGGCTTTATATTTTAGGTTTCAAGCGGAAAAAGAAACTCGCGCACCTAAAATTCAGCAATGAAGCCATTATATTTTCTGCTATTCTGCTCACGGCAAATGCCATCGCTTATTTTGGGAAGGCAGTTGATAATGGTTCAGGCAATTTCTCTATCCTGATATTGATATCTGTTTTTATTTACGGGGCTTTAGGTTATGTCTTCAACTCGCGTTTGATCTGGATTTTTGCCTTAATCTCCCTTGGTGCCTGGTTTGGTACTGAAACCGGCTATTTAAGCCGTTGGAATTATTATTTCCTCGGTATGAATTATCCTTTGCGTTTTGTGATTTTTGGCGCTTCGTTAACCGCCGCATCCTTCATGATGAGGGCTTTCCCGAAAACACAAAATTTCTTTCAGGTTACCTATATCGCGGGTATGGTTTATTTGTTTTTATCGCTTTGGGCATTATCGGTATTTGGCAACTTTGCCAACCTCGAAGAATGGTATCAGGTAAGGCAGTTAAGCTTATTTTACTGGGCTTTAATTTCTGCCGCTATTTGTGTAGCCAGTACACTCTTTGGCTTAAAGTATCATGATGATATTGCCCGAGAATTTGGCATTACTTTTCTCTTTATCAATCTCTACACGCGATATTTCGAATACTTTTGGGATAGCTGGCACAAAGCTTTGTTTTTTTCGGTACTGGCTACATCATTTTGGTTAATTGGCAGAAAAGCAGAGAAAATCTGGAATGTGGAGTTTTTGAAATAATCGTCAACACCAATTTAAATTGAAAAACATTCTTTCAATATATAAGATAAATATAAAAATGCAGGTTGAAAAGCAAAACTTATATACAAAGGTTATTAAATTGCTTGACCAAGCGAGGCAAAATGTAGTACAAACCATAAATAATACAATGGCTATGACCTACTTCGAAATCGGCAAGATGATTGTTGAAGAGGAACAGGATGGCAAAGAAAAAGCTGAATATGGCAAACAAATTTTGAGTGAGCTTTCAGAAAGGCTAGTTTCAGAGTTTGGCAAAGGTTTTTCTGAAACAAATTTAAAACAAATGAGGTATTTTTACCTTACCTATTCAATTCGTCAGACAGTGTCTGACGAATTCGAAAATAATGAAATTCTAGAAACATCTCCTAAAACTTCAGATTCAATTCAGCAGACAATGCCTGCGCAATTCAAACTTACATGGTCTCACTACCTCAAGTTAATGAGAATAACAAATGTAAACGAACGTAATTTTTACGAAATAGAATCAATCAAAAACAATTGGAGTTTACGCGAGCTGCAGCGTCAATATGATTCAGCATTATATACGCGCCTGGCGTTAAGTAAAAATAAAGAAGAAGTATTATCTCTTGGTCAAAAAGGACAGATTATTGAAAAAAGCAAGGACTTAATAAAAGACCCTTATGTACTAGAATTTTTAGGCTTACCTGAACAAAATTTTTATTCAGAAAGTGAGTTAGAGCAAAAATTAATTGATAAACTGGAACATTTTTTATTGGAATTAGGTAATGGGTTCACCTTTGTAGCCCGTCAAAAAAGAATAACTTTTGAAGAAAGACATTTCAAAATAGATTTGGTTTTCTACAACCGTATTTTAAAATGTTTTGTACTTATTGATTTAAAAATCGGAGAACTCAAACATCAGGATATTGGCCAGATGCAGATGTATGTAAACTATTTTGATAGAGAAGTAAAACTTGAAGATGAAAACAAAACCATCGGTATTATTCTTTGTCAGGATAAAAGTGAATCTGTAGTAAGGTATACACTTCCGGAAAACAATGAACAAATTTTCGCAAGTAAGTATTTAACTGTTTTACCGAGCGAAAAGGATTTCATTAAAATCATTGAGAATTAAATGAAAATATACCAACAAGTCTTATCACTGAGAGAAAGAAGAAGGGGTTTCCATATTATTACAGATGAGATTGAGGATGCCCTGCCCCAAATTAATGAGATTAATATTGGTATTTGTCAGGTTTTTATACAACATACCTCGGCTTCCCTTACCATTAATGAAAATGCCGATCCAACCGTACGTGTAGATTTTGAGATGTTCTTTAATAAAACGGTAAAGGAAAACGATCCGGATTATGAGCACGACTACGAAGGATCTGACGATATGCCTGCACATCTAAAGTCTGCACTTTTGGGTAGCGCTGTAACTATCCCTATCCGAAATGGCAGGTTAGCGCTTGGCACCTGGCAGGGCATTTACCTTTGCGAACATCGAAATCATGGCGGACAAAGAAAATTAATGATTACTGCCTGGGGAGAATAACTATGCCTTTTTCACTTCTTCTTTAATTTCAGGATGATTATCCTGAATGGATTTACCATCGGTTTCTATTTCAATTTCTTTTGTAGTTACCGCATAATGTGAAGGATAAATTTCTGAACCGAAAGCAACAGCATAAGCCTTGGTAAACTCGGCGCCAAAATACAAAATGATGGAAGAATAGTAAGTCCACAAAAGCACAACCACTAATGAGCCCGTTGCACCGTAGGTACTGCCTACATTGCTTTGCCCAATATAAATAGAGATGGCAAACTTGCCGATCATAAATAAAACCGCAGTAACTATTGCACCGGCAATTACATCACGCCATTTAATAATCGCATCAGGTAATACCTTAAATATTACACCAAATATCAAAGAAATAACAGCCAGCGTTACAATTTGGTTAATAATGTAAAACACAATAACGGATACCTCGGCAAATCTGGCCTGTAGGCGACTGCTAAAAGCATCTAATACAGAAGTAACGGCAAGCGAAACCAATAACACGAAACCCAGGCTTATAATGACAGAAAAAGATAAAAAACGATTCTGCAACATCTTCACCCAACCTCTTTTAGGTTTGGGCTTTAACCCCCAAATGGTATTGATGGAATCCTGGATATCGCCAAAAACGGTTGTTGCCCCAATTAACAGGGTAATGATACCGATAATTAAAGCAATGGTACTTTTTCCGTCCAAATAAGCATTTTTAATTAACTGTTGTAAGGAAATGGCCGATTCCCTACCTAAGAATCCTTCAAGCTGGGCATAAACCTGTCCTTCAGCTATTTCCCTACCTAAAAATATGCCACATAGAGAAATAATTACCACAAGCAAAGGAGCCATAGAAAATACAGTATAATAGGCCAATGAGCCACTAAGTTTCGTTACCTTATGATTGGTAAATCCTGTAAACGATGCTTTTAAAATGCCCCATATTCCTTTTAAAGTGATTTTCCGCTTTTCCATAAACAAACTATTTTTAGATGAGATGCTCTAAATTTAAACCGCTTGTTTTTTGAATTGTTTGTGAATTCTTAATAAAGAAAGAATATTAAGAAAGTCGAGCGCACAAAAAAAGCTCCTGATTTGGGTCGGAGCTTTTTCTTTATCGATAGGTGATTTTAGGTTATTTAGCCTTAATCCATGATGCAAGATCGTTCACCAAAGTTTCAGATACACTTACAGCTGCCTGGTACTGAGCCATCGTTCCCTTTTCGGTTTGAGAACTCAACAGGTGATTCAAATCCGGGTAGAATTTAAGAACCACATTTTTCTTTTTACCCAAAGCGTCATTCCATAAATCGAAATCTACTTTACCTACCTGAAAATCATTACCACCCTGCAGGATGTATATTTTAGGCTTAGAAAGGCTTTTGGCTACAGCAACCTGGTTGTAACTATTTAAATCTGCCCAGTATTTCGCCGGCAGGCCTAAAATGACAGAATCAGGCTTTATGGTAGTTCCTAATTGCGAAATTCTGCTTTTATCAATTTCCACAGCGGCATCTGCCAATTGTTTTTTAAATGCGGCCGTCGTATCATTGGCCAGATCGAACATATACTTATTCTGATCAACAATAATATCGGTTAATTTTCTTGCCGGTGCCGCTGCCAAAACAATTCCTGCTAAATCAGGTACCGTGCTTGCTATTTTAGGGGCCAACATTCCGCCTAAACTATGACCGAATACGTAAACAGCTTTTGGATTAGCCCCTACAACGGTTTTTGCAAGTGTTATCGCGGCAGCTGCATCATCCAGTACCTCTTCTTTTACAGTAAATTCCTTACCAAACTCATTAGGATAAATTAAAGTTCTTTTTACATAGCGAACGGAAGCAATTCCTTTAGAAGCTAAGCCGCCAGCCAGATCTTTGAAAGGTTTATTCGCGCCAACGGTTTCATCCATATCTGCAGGTCCGGAGCCATGCACAAAAACCACAACAGGGAAATTTTTGATATTTTTTGGCGTGGTAATAATGGCCGCCAATTGTTTTCCAGCCGGGCCAATATAAACCGACTTCTCCTGGTATAAACTGGTATCTACATAGGTTGGTTTTAAATAAGAGTATGTTCTCCTGGAAGGTGCCAGGAAGATTCCGACAATTTTCTGTTGTTTATTAAAACCTAAAATAAAGTTCTGATCACCGTTAGCGAATTTACCCTCAACCGTAACAGCGAAAAAATCGCCTTGGGCTTTACTTTGAATGGCATCTAACGATTCTGCCTTTCCATATTTTGTTCCAATATCACCCCAAAGTTTCTTTAAATTTTCTTCTGTTAATTTCGTTTTTAACGTATCGTCAAAAAAAGCATGTGCATCTTTAAATTTTTCTTCCTGCAATAGTTTAAAAAAGTCGTTTGCGCCATTGAAAAGCTCGATTACATTCTGAGAAAATGCGGAGGTTGTTATTAATAAAGCGACTACAAATAAAAGGCCTTTTTTCATCCGTATAGTTTGTTTAAATGGTATGAGATCTCATGCTTTATCCCTTTCAGGTCTAAAGCCATGAAGATTGAGTATAGTGTTTGGTTATTTACAATACCCAAAGTTAACAATATTTGGTTCTGAAAATAGGTTTACTCAACCAGTGCTTTAGTTTTAACTAATTTTAACATTTGACGTTAACACACCCCATTTCCCCTGTTCCTTCTATAGTCTATTTTAAAAAAAAGCAAAAAAAAAATAAAGCTGAACACAATATATTCCATTTACAGCGTTTATGTATGTGAGAGCGTTAATTTAGATGACGGGGATACTGCCTGAGGGTGGAATCCCCGTTTCTTTTTTAGTAAAAATGCAAAGGGCATGAAGCAGAACCCTAAAGGGCAAAGCCCGAAGCCCCTTTCCCTTTGCTACCAAGCATAAAAAAGGGCCGTTGTTAGAAAAACGGCCCTTTTAATATATATGATGGAGTGAAGAATTTTAGCTTTCTTTATCAGTAAAATCAACTGGTTTCTTTTCAAAATATTGATCAAAGTTCTGAACTTTTTTAGGTTTCAAGATTATATAAAAGCCTAAACCAATCAATACCATTGGAATGCTAATCCTAAACAGATCAAAATCAAAAATGTTTATCGCTTTAAAGGTAAATAAGCCTCCAATAATGGTTAATGCCAACCACCCGTTTCCCTGGAAACCTTTACGATACCCCATCCACAAACCAATACCCAACATAATGGTGTGCCATCTCAAAATCCAATGTGGAATATCTATTCCCGAGTTTCTTAATAAGAACACCGAACCGATGGTGATGATTAAAATACCTAAACCAACCTGTTTATCTGCGTGATTTTTTTTGATTAAATTTTCCATGACCGTTTTGTTTTATGATTCAAATGTATCACAAATACCAATGCTGGAGAATGGCTTTTCCCTTAGTTATGATATTTTGTCGGTGAGTGAAATAAAACTGTCGGTAAAATTTTTGAAGAATTTCACATAACTGAAATTTATCGGTGAAGTTATCCGTTTTTTCACGGAAACAGGGAGAACAAGGAATTAAGACCAATTCTCATTACTTCTAATTCCGAAAATTGATTGATTATTCCGCTTACAAATAGTTCAAGGAGAAGTACAAGCGAACTAACGACTATTGAACAAATGAACCACAATCATTCAAAAATGATAATATCCGTTCCGTCACTCATCATTACTTTTGAAGTGAGGTTAATAAATAAGCCATGAGCCAGTAATCCGTTGATCTGATTTAAGTCAGAAGCTAATTTCGCGGGATTATCAATCAGGCCAAAATCGGCGTCAATAATCAGGTTTCCATTATCGGTAATAAATGTTTGGTTTTCTACTGTTCGTAATATACCGTTTCCACCAAGATTGTTAATTTGATCGAATACATACTGATAAGCCAACGGAATGACCTCAATAGGGACAGTAAAAGCACCCAGTTTTTTAACCTTTTTCGAAGCATCGGTAATAATAATGGCGTTTTTACTCAATGAAGCGATTATCTTTTCTCTAAACAGCGCACCGCCACCGCCTTTAATCAGATCCAGTGATGCTGTAAATTCATCGGCCCCATCAATACTGATATCAATCTGGCTTAAGTGCCCAAGATCCAGAATTTCAATACCAAGCGATTTTGCAAGTTCTTCTGTCCGGATGGAACTTGCGGCCGCTTTTATTTGAAGTCCTTCTTTTACACGTTTACCCAATTCAATAATGGCAAAAGTTGTGGTCGACCCCGTACCCAGACCAACTACATCGCCATCTTTAACCAATTTTACCGCGGCCTTGGCAGCGGCCAGTTTTTCTGTATCCCGTTGATTTTTGTCTGTAGTAGCCATAAAGTAAAAATAGGTTTAAATGATAAACATCCAAAAATGAAAAAAATTTTACGGCTGATACAATAATTCCTTTTTGTAGCGTTTGTATATATGAGAGCGTTAATTTAGATGATGGGGATTCTGCAATAGTGGAATCCCCATTTCTTTTTACGAGTGATAACCACGAGGTCATCTTCAACATAACGAAGATCTTTCGTTGCAAAGTCCTCCTAAGAATAATTTATGGTATAAAAATTAATATGAGTGACAGATTTAACAAGAAATTTGAATGGCCTGAAGTATCATTTCGACCGCAGTGGAAAAATCTTTTAAAGAGGTTCTAATAATTCGGTTAAAAAGATCTCTCCATTTCGCTGTGCTACAGTCGAGATGACGATTTTTTCTGTGATTCTGTCAATGGTAGCATAGTGAAAGATCTTTCGTTGCAAAGTCCTCCTGAAGAATAATTTATGGTATAAAATCAATATGAGTGACAGATTTAACAAGAAATTTGAATGGCCTGAAGTATCGTCATTTCGACCGAAGTGGAGAAATCTTTTAAACTAGGTTTTAATAATTCGGTTAAAAAGATCTCTCCATTTCGCTGTGCTACAGTCGAGATGACGATTTTTTCTGTGATTCTGTCAATGGTAGCATAGCAAAGGATCTTTCGTTGCAAAGTCCTCCTGAAAAATAATTTATGGTATAAAAATCAATATGAGTGACAGATTTAACAAGAAATTTGAATGACCTGAAGTATCGTCATTTCGACCGAAGTGGAGAAATCTTTTAAACTAGGTTTTAATAATTCGGTTAAAAAGATCTCTCCATTTCGCTATGCTACAGTCGAGATGACGATTTTTTCTGTGATTCTGTCAATGGTAGCATAGCAAAGGATCTTTCATTGCAAATGACCCTGAAATAAATTTAGGGTGACAATTTCCTGTATAGATTTATAGTAATTTTTACCATAAAAAAACGGCTGGCATTTCTACCAACCGTTTCTTAACAATCAACTATTTATTTAAAGAATTTATCCAGGCTGCAATTTTTAAAGCTTCGGCTTTGGTTACCTGCGGCATTGGCGGCATTTCTGTTGAATAACCCGGCCAGTTTTGCGGTTGCGGATTGTGGATCAACTGAAATATTTTTTCCGGTGAATATTTACGTTTTGCAATTTCTACGAATGGCGGACCAATCTGTCTTTTGGTTTGATTATGGCAAGCCAGACAGGTATTTTTAGTTAATAAACCTTCAACTTCTTTAAAAGTAGGCGCTTTGGCGGTAGCCGCAGGCTTTGCCGGAGTTGAAGTCCCTTTAGCTTCAGGCGCTTTACCTGTTGTTGCCTTTGGCACAGCAGTTTTCTTGGCAGGCGTATTGACAGGCGTTGCTGAGTTTTTGGTACTCACCTCGTTGGCAGAAAGTTTATTTCCATCAGGAATCTGGTTCAAAGTATAGTAAGCTACCGGATGAATCAGCGAATAAAAACCATCCTGCGAACGGATACCATCTAATGTTAAAGTATGGATATAATATTGGCGGAGGTTCTGTACAATAATCCTGGCCTTTAAACCATCTGCTGAAACCTTAACACCGGAGATTTTTAGTTTCTCGGTATTTACCGGAGGCGAGCCGTATACAGGGTGATATTTATAAATAAAGCTTTCTGCGTTGTAAGACGCCAGATCTTCGGCCGATTTACGATCAACAGGCATCGTAAACTCCACTTCAAAACCATCAGGCATTGCCCTTACGGCTTTCATTTCAAAAGGAGTTTTATTGTTGTACACCAATCTTTCCAAACCTTCATTGGCATCACCTGCTGATCCCCAACCACGGTTGGTTTCGCCAACAAATAGCGAACCATCAGTACCCCATTCCAATCTTAATACACCTGAACGGAAACCCTTGCGGAACAAAAAGGCAGCGCCTTGTTCTTCACCCTTAACGGTTTCCATAAAAATCCTCGAAATGATGCTCATCCCCTGGTCACCAACCAAAATCTGGCCGGCAAACGGCCCGAATGTGTTGGCAGGTATTTTAACAGGCTCTGCAGATGAAATACCGAGAATACCATAAGGCAACCAAACCGATGGCAATCGCAGTTCAGGAAATACTTTTTTCATTTCGAACAAAGTTTTAAATGATTCATTTACCCTGTTTTCCGGTTTAATGTATCTTCCCTGTTCATTTTTGATTCTACGCTCGTCTATCTGCGAGTAAAAGAAATCTGATTGCAGTTTAACCGGAGAATTTGGCAAATTGGTCCACCTTAAACTTGCAGGGTGTCCCATAAAGTCTCCCTTGTTCACTTTCCATAAACCGCCAGAACCTACCCAGTCACCCTGATTTTCGGTATAATAAAACTGACCATCGATACTGCCAATACCGGCTGGAGAGCGGAAACCTGCAGCATAAGGCATCATTTTACCATCTTCGGTAATATTCATGGCCCAACCACGCATAGGTACCCGGCTTTCAGCACGCCACCATTCTTCGTCGCCAAAAGCCACATTTGCGGTAACCATAAAGCTGCCATCAGGCATTATTTTCGGGCCGAAACTATATTCGTGATAGTGCCCGCTTAAAGGCCAGGCATAAACAGTTTCGTAAACATCAGCTTTACCATCCTGGTCTTTATCTACTAATTTGGTTAATTCGCCACGTTGTGCTACATAGATTGCCCCATTTTTATAGGCAATACCTAAAATTTCGTGCAAACCATAGGCAAACCTGCGCCAATAAGGTTTTGCACTGGTAGGGTTTTCCACAATGTACACTTCTCCCCTACGGGTTGAAATGCCTAAATCACCGTTTGGCAGGGTAACCAACCCTCCCACTTCCAGGATCGGGCCTTCGGGTACACGTACTTTGTTTATCTTGAAAAAATCTTCTTCTTTCGGTGTTTCTTGCGCAAAAACTGTGGTAAAGCTAAAACTTAACGCCAGTAATGCTAATTTTTTAAATGTATTTCTCATGATGATCACGACTAAAACAAAATGCTATAATTCAACTTACTTCCAATGGGTGCAATGATTTCCCATTTACCATCAACATTTCTAACTACCGGCTTTGCAGTGCCTTCACCAAGCTGTATATAATATGCTTTATCGTCAATTAAATACAGGCCTTTACCAGCCTCTTCAATGTTTGAAGCAGTAGCTAAAAGGAAATAAAGGTCTTTCGAAGGTTTATCCACCGTAATCTCCCTGCTTAAACCTTGTCCGTTTTCCATCACTTTAACCGCATCGGTAACATTTGTGCCGTTAATCATATATTTAAACTCCGGACGGTCTTGTTTATCCATTACATAACCCTTTGTTCTGAAACCTGTACCAGCCGTATCGGTAACCCAACTGGCCTGGTCGTTTGCCAGCTTTGAAATCGCCAGAACAGGCTTTTTGGTAAAACGGGTAACACTGCCTAAAGCGCGTGAGGTTCCGTTTCCACGGCCATCCCACATTGGTGTAGCATCGATAAAATCACCGTGCCATCCCTGTAAGAGTGTACCATTATCCAAATCGTAGCTGAAGGCCACTTTTTCAGGTCCGCCTACCGAAATAGCATGTACAGAACGCACTCCTGGCGCAACGTCTACAAAACTTCTGATCATATTGTTGCTTGCTGCCTCTATATATATCGGATCTGCACCACCATTTTGGTTTGGTCTTGCCATTTCAGATATCTCGGTGATCTGGATATTTCTGAACGCTACAGAACCATGATCGCCTTGCAGGCGTAAAGGTCCCTTTGCTTTTTCAGCGCCCGCAGCACCTCTGGTTGCACCAAATAATTCAACATTTTCATGAATCAGCACACCGTTGAGTTCTGCACTGATGATCTTGGCATTTTTTGTTTTTTTGCCTGTAGCATCAAATTGTGGTGCCTGGAAGATGATTTTGATGTGCTGCCATAAACCCGGTGCCTTGCTTGCATTCTGACGGGGAGCAACACCACCAAATCCTTTTTCGGCTTCTGGTTTGCTATCATCCCAGCGCTGATAAATCCCGCCATTATTTGAAGAACTTGGGTTTCTAATTCCCCAGGCATCGTCAATCTGGATTTCATAGTTACCCTGAAGATAAATACCTGAATTTGTTCCTTTTGCAGTTAGATAATCCAGTTCTACTACTACATCACCATATTCATTGATGGTGTATAAATCCGATCCCGCTTTTTTTGCTGTAGATTGGTTAACTAAAATCCCTTCGCCTTTGGTAGTTCTTAAAACGTTTTCGGCGTTTAAATCGGCAATCACGTTTTGTGCAAGCGACCATGAATTGGAAGGGTTTTTAAAGGCTGAAAGATCTTTGAGATCAATACGCTGGCCGAATGCCAACAGGGTTCCGCAAAGCCAGAACATGGCTGTAAAACCCGTCTTTGAGATGTTCATATATTTTGGTTTATTAGTTTTAGCCATATTGAGACTAATTATTACTTTGGAAATGAGATGGTATCATTAAGTATAAACTAAACCTGTCTTTGGATAGGCTCAGGATAACAATCTCTTTAGTGATACCATCTTTACCTTTCTTTATTTTTCTGTTGATAACGAATAAGGGAAATCAGCTGGATTTGAACCTCTCGTTTTATTGGGTGTTGCCGTCATGTTGAAGTTGAGCACCGCGCCTTTCTGCATACCACTATGGCTGATCCAGTTTTTAGAATACGCCTTACCATTCATCTGCAAAGATTGAACATAACGGTTGTTATCGCTATTGGCTGGTGCGTTGATTACCACTGTTTTACCGTTTTCTAAAGTGATGGTTACCTTTTTAAATAAAGGGGCACCCAAAACATATTGGTCAACCGCCGGTGTTACCGGATAGAAACCCATTGCTGAGAATACATACCAGGCAGAGGTTTGTCCGTTATCTTCATCCCCACAATAGCCATCTGGCGTAGCTTTATACATTCTGTTCATGGTTTCGCGCACCCAATATTGAGTTTTATAAGGTGCACCGCCGTAGTTATACAGGTAAATCATGTGCTGGATCGGTTGGTTACCATGTGCGTATTGGCCCATGTTTGCAATCTGCATTTCACGGATTTCGTGAATTACCCCGCCGTAAGCGCTTTCATCAAATACCGGAGGCATTGAAAACACCGAATCTAACTTGGTTACAAATTTATTGTGGCCGCCCATTAGTTTGGCCAAACCATCAATATCCTGGAAAACCGACCAGGTATAGTGCCAGCTGTTACCTTCAGTAAATGCACCGCCCCATTTAAAAGGACTAAACGGACTTTGGAAAGTACCATCCTGGTTTTTACCACGCATTAAGCCCGAAGCCGGATCGAAAAGATTTTTGTAGTTCATGGCTCTTTTCTTATAGATGTCGATTTCAGAGGCTGGTTTACCCAAAGCTCTTCCTAATTGGTAAATGGTAAAGTCATCATAAGCGTACTCTAATGTTTTAGCTGCATTTTCATTCTTTTTCACATCAAAAGGTACATAACCCAATTCGTTATAATACTTAACCCCGTCTCGGCCAACGGCTTCCATCGGGCCTTCGTTATTGGCACCATGTTTTACGGCCTGCCATAAGGTTTCGATATCGTAACCGCGCATGCCCTTAATATAAGCATCAGACACTACCGATGCGGAGTTGTTACCTACCATGATGTTGGCATAACCCGGGCTGCTCCATTCCGGCAACCAACCACCTTCTTTATAATCGTTGATCAGGCCTTGCTGCATCTCTTTGTTAATGGATGGATAAACCAGGTTCAGGAAAGGATATAATGCCCTGAACGTATCCCAAAAACCTGTGCCGGCAAACATATAACCTGGTAAAATCTGTCCGTTGTATGGACTCCAGTGTACAATCTGATTTTGCGCATCAATTTCGTATAATTTATTCGGGAAGAACAAGGTGCGGTACATCGCAGAATAAAATGTGCGGGTTTGATCAATCGTACCGCCCTCAACCGCAATTTTGCTTAAGGTTTTGTTCCAGGTTGCCCTGCCTTTTGCTTTTGTGGCATCGAAACCATCATTGGCCAGCTCTCTTTTCAGGTTTAGATCGGCCTGCTCAAAGCTGATAAATGAAGAAGCCACTTTTGCAATAACCTGCTCGCCTTTTTGTGTAGCAAAACCGATAACGGCACCAGCATGATCAACCGTTAATTCCAAATCTTTTTCGTTAAGTTTTTTATCATCCCAGGTTTTGGCCAGTTTGAAATCCTTGTTGAAATAGATTACAAAATAATTTTTGAAATTTTTAGGTAGTGGCCCACGTGCATATTTAGTGGTATAACCTATTATTTTCCTTTCAGCAGGTATAATTTTAATGTAGGAGCCTTTGTTCTGTGCATCTACCACCACGTAAGCGCTATCTGTTTTAGGAAAAGTAAACCTAAACTGGGCAGCGCGTTCTGTAGGGGTAATTTCGGTCGTCACATCTGCATCTGCCAGATAAACACTGTAATAATACGGCTTAGCCACTTCAGCTTTATGGCTGAACCAGCTGGCACGCTCATCCTCACTGAATCTCAACTTACCCGTAACCGGCATCATCGAAAAAGCGCCGTAATCGTTCATCCATGGCGAAGGCTGGTGTGTTTGTTTAAAACCGCGGATTTTGTCGGCATCATAAACATATGCCCATCCATCACCATTTTTACCGGTTTGCGGTGTCCACATGTTCATTCCCCAGGGCAAACCGATAGCCGGGTAAGTATTTCCGTTAGATAGTGCTGGCTTAGATGCCGTTCCCATTAGCGGGTTTATCCAATCTACCGGATCTGTAATTTTGCCTATTGTTTGTGCGAAACCGGTTGATGCCGCAACACTCAATAAGGCGATAAATAATCGTTTCATTTGTTGTTTGTGTTTTTTTATATGCTTGTAATTATTTTTTAAACTTCAGAATTTTTAACATAATCTGCCCAAAGTGCATCTAAATCTTTACCTGTTAACCTGGTCCATATCTCTTTGGTGTAAGTATGGTCTCTTAAAGAAGCATCAACCGCTTTAATAGTACCTGGCTTTACGCTTTTTTCGATCCATGCAAAAAATGCTGCGGTAATGCGGTAACTGTTTTTATAAGAATGATCTGGCTTCAAAGCCGGCAGCGACCATTTGGCACCCGCGTTATCTACACCGAATTTATAACGCGCATAATCTGCAATCCCTTCTGTTAACCATCCCGGGCCCACGCTTCGTCCATAATCCTGCACAATGTGCATCACCTCATGGGTAACCACATCGATATCTTCGGGATGTTTGATCATCCACATCGAACTAAAAGTCACTTTACCATCGGCAGTTGCCGCAACACCTTTATAAGCCGTATCGACGAAAAACGTTACTTCTTTAATGGTAGAAGGATTGTATTCTTTAGCCAGCTTTGGATAAACTTCAAAAAATGTTTTGATCAGGCGTTTTTTTAATTGAGGATCAAGTTCCTTGAAATTGCTTTCAAAAGATAAGGTATAACCGTTTTTCTTAGTAATCTCCTGCGCTGTTGCCTGCAATGCTAAAGCAGATACCAGCATAACGAAAACCGAAAGAATTGATATTTTTTTCATGTATGGTGAATATTGGTGTTTTGGTTAGCGTTTAGTTCTGCAAATTAAATATTTTATGTAAAACGTTTTAGTAAATGATCAAAAATTTTACTTTAATGATGGTTATTTTTACAAAAAACTCTTGAAAAATTAAGTTTTTACAAAGAAGTCAGGTTTATTTGCCTATTGCCTTTAAACCTGACTTCTCCATAAAACAAACCTTTGCAGGAATCCAGGGATGAAAATACGCTGAAAATTCTTAAGTTCCTGAAAAATGAAGTGGGCTCGACATTAGCTGATTCCTCAACAAGTCTAAATTTACCTTAAGAGAAATCCTCCCTTTCTTCGATGCTTAAGTTGATGATGGATTTTCCGTAAGTTATCCTTACTTTTTGTAGAAAAAGAAATCTTAACCTCCATTTATTCCGGTAGAGAAGAAAACTTTAACCCTTATTTTTTGCTGCTATAAGTTAGGCTTACTTTTTGGGGTTCTTTACTATAATCTTCCCAAAGCTGATTTAAGTCTTTTCCGGTTAAAGCTGTCCAGGATTGTTCCGTATATTCGTGAGCCCTTAATTGCTGATCTAATGCAGCAACCAATCCTGGTTTAACGTTTTCCTCCAACCAGACGAAAAAGCGTGCAGTAATCCGATAACTGTTGGTATAATGTTGTTTTGCATTGTAGGCCGGCAAGTTCCATTTAGAGCCTACATTATCTACGCCATATTTATAGCGCACATAATCGGCAATACCTTCTGTTAGCCAAACCGGACCCGCGCTGTAGCCGTATCCCTGTACAATATGCATGGTTTCGTGCGTTACCACATCAATATCGGTTGGATGCGCTTTCATATAACCTGCGCTGAACAGAATCCTGTTACCACTGGCCTCAGCTACGGCTTTATAAGCAGTATCAACCACAAAAAGTACATCATGTGTCGATTTTTGGTTAAATGTTTTTACCAGTGTAGGGTAAATTTCAAAATAGGTAGAAATTAAGTTTTTTCTAACCGCTGGGTCGAGGTTAGGATCTTTGCTGATGAAAGTTAGGGTATATCCCTTGCGTTTTTCTTTACTGTATGATACCCAGTTTTTAGCCAATGCGGTGAAAAGTTCTTTCTCGATCTTCCTTTGCGATTTGTTTTTAACCCATTCGCTGTTTACTTTAATTTCACCAGCTTTGGCATAAATTGTCGGCGTTTCATCAGTTACAAAATCCAGTATCACATTTCTTTTTGTCCTGTAGCCATCTGCCTGGGCAAAACCGGGATAAACATTGATAAAAGCGGCCTTTAGCTTGGCATCTAAAACGGCATTGGTAGCGCTGTCCTTATCGTTGATGATAATTTTATAGCCTCGTTCTCTGTTTTGGGCAGAAGCAAAAACCGCCGAGCATGATACTAATGCGAAGATTAAAAATTTTTTGATCATTTGTTTTATTGTGATAAATAGAACGATTCAGGCTGTTTGCCCAATCTGTCCTGATTATAGATTAATAAGTGATATTCGGAAAATCCACTTTGGCTTTAGTTAACATTGGCGCCCAGTCGGCACCTTTTTCGTCTTTTGGTCCAAAGGCGGTTAATGCCAATGGTCCTAAATCGGCTTTGGCTGCACCGCTCCAAAAGTGGATAAATTCACCAAAATTCATTTTTCTGGTATATTGCTGGTAGATTTTGCCCTGTACCGTAATATTCTGTTTTGGAAATTCTTGCGACAGGAGGGTAAAAAAGCCGTTCAATACCTTTGTTTTACCATAGTTTTCGTAAATCGGTAGAAACCAGTTTTTAAACCATTGCGTACCAGCCCTTGGATAACTGTCGGTTGTAGTCATCATTTTATTCATCCACCGTTGTGCATCGGCTGGTCTGTTTAAGCCTAAATACACATCGTACTGATAAATTTCCATCCATTTACTATCGTGCCAAATATCAAAAGCGGGCGACTCTTTTACTCCCTTCGATGCGCCTTCTACGATGTGGCCAATCTCATGGGTAGATAAGTCGATGTCGTTATCTACACCTGTAATCCAGGCATTTAAATCATTGGAACCGCAATCTGTAACATTACGGTAATCGTGGCCGGCATCAAGATAGGTACCCGGATGACCGCCTCCATATTTACCTGCGTGATAAATGACGAACAAGCGGCTGTCATCGCCAAACTTACCATAAACTTTTTTGGTATAATTCCAGGCATCAGCCATGTAGGTTTTCGGCCAGGTAACAGCTGGCTTCACATCACCGTCATAATAAACCACTACGCTGGTGTCATAAGCTACACGGTTTAATAGTTGCACGTGTTCGAACCAATGTTCCTTCCAGGTTTTGGGCGGCGCATCAGGTGGGTCAACTGCTTCAACAAGTGGTGGTGCTGGTTTCGCTGCCTCTACAGGTTCCTTTTTGCTGTTGCAGGCCAGTAGTAAAACTACTGCAGTTGCTGATAATGTGAAAATATTTTTCATTGCGTGGCTATTGAGAGATGAAAAAAAGCACCGGGTAAAGTACCCAGTGCTCTATTTGTTTTACCAACCTGTATTTTGTACAAGTAAAGGCACTTTTTGAATTTCGCCTGCTGGTATTGGCCATAGGTAGTGTTTCTTTTGGAAAACCCTATTTTCGGTTACTACAGGTGTGAAAAATCCAGGCGCATTTTGAGTAATATTTAAACCTCTGATCTGCGTATCGGTAGTTTCTGCAATTTTCCATTCCCTGGTATAGAAATAGCGGTCCAGTTCAAAAGCTAATTCTACACGTCGCTCTCTGCGGATGGCATCTTTCATATCTGCCGGGATGGGTAAACCACCACTTCCATAAACCGGAATACCTGCTCTGGTGCGGATCCTGTTTAAGTAAATCAAAATATCAGGATCAGTCGGATTCGACTCTTGTAATGCCTCAATATAATCCAAATAAATTTCTGCCAGTCTGATTACGGTGAAAATTGATCTACCATTTGTCCAGCCCGCTACCGTTAAATGTTTTCTGGAGGTATAGCCTGTTTTGGTATAGTCATTATTCGCGATAGCAGCTTTGCCCGCATTACCGTTAAATTCAAAACTGGTGACAATATTAGATGAAGGATTGATCCATTTACGCCCTGTATAAGTGATGTCGGCATAAAAACGTGGTTCGCGGTTAACGTACATATTACTAATCGTTCTCGAAACACCCTGGTCGTTTGGATCTGGTGCCTGAAAATTAGAAGTTCCGTTAGCGGTATAGCTTGGATCGTTCTCGATAGGTAAGCCGTTTGCAGTAAAAAAGGCATCCACCAACTGCTGAGATGGCGATAAGAAGGAACCGCCTTTATCACCACCTGAGGCACCATTATGGTTTGGCGCTAAAGAATACTGGTAAAAAGTAACATCTCCCCCTCTACCGAAAATGATCTCAGAATTCCAGCCATTTAAAAATACATCCCTGGTAGCAATAAATGCCCGGTTAAAAGCTGTATTCGGTAAACCAGCCGGTGTTGAGGGTACTGAATACAGTGCGTAGTTGGAATAGTTAGGGTTGTTTAAAAAAGCCTTTGCTGCTGTAGCCAATCTGGTCCATTTTGCCACGCTATAAGTCTGATTGATCAATTGTTTGCCATCCTGATTTTTGAGATTGGCGTAATCCGTATTTCCATTAAATAATGGACGGGCGGCTGTCAACAAAGCTTTAATTTTATAAGCATCGGCTACTGAAGCCGTAATATGACCATAATCTTCATTAGCCTGTGGTGTTGCAGGCAAACGAGAACTGGTGGCTTCGAGTTCACTCACGATGTAGTCAATACACTCATCCATTGAGTTACGGGGTTTACTAATGGCTTGTAGCGGCGCATCTGACGCAATTGGGTCGTTACCCAATAATACAACAGGTCCGTACTGTCTAACGAGATGATAATAATAAATAGCCCTTAAAGCCCTTGCCTCATTGTAATAACGGTTTACAATATCGATACCGCCAATGTTACAATCTGTACACCTGCTTACATTTGCCATAAAAGAACTCGCAGCCTGTATACCACGGTAATAACTTTGCCAGTGGTAATTTACCTGACCGCTGGTAGCATCCCAGGCACCAGAATTTACGTTTTCAGTAAAGTTTGGCAAAGTATAATCAGCCTCATCAGAAGCGGCTGTCCAAGGTCCGATATTTCCTGACCCGGAAGCCGAACGATCTTGATTTTGATCTGGTAATGTAGAATAAACGTTAGCCAGTGCCAGATCAACAGTAGCTTTTTTCTCGTACATCTGATCGAAAGTTAACCTGTCATCAGGTACCTGATTTAAAAATTTCTTACAGCCATAATTACCAATTACCAGTAATACACCAGCTGTATATATCAATATCTTTTTCATTCTTCTTATTTTAAAAATTAGCGGTTAAACCTAAAGAATAGTTAGAGGTTAACGGATACCTTGTACCGTTGTTGGTTAATAATTCAGGATCCCAAAGCTTGAATTTGCTGATGGTAAACACATTGTAACCTGTAGCATATACCCTTAAACGTTTAACGCCAAGAGATTTGATTCCATTTTTTAATGTGTAACCTAAATCTGCATTTTTTAGCCTCAAGAAACTGATATCACGTTTCCACCAGGTACTCGATTGATAGTTATTGTTGTTGGTGCCGCCATAAGATAAACGTGGATAAACGGCGTCCTGACGTGGGTTAGTTGTGGTCCAGCGATCGGCAGCTACAGCCAACATATTACCTAAACCACCAGAATAGGCAAAGGATGGAATGTTTAACAGAATGTCTGCGTTATCCTGCCCCTGAAAGAATAAACCGAAGTCGAAGTTTTTGTAGGTTAAAGAGAAACCAAAACCATAGGTGGTACTTGGAACATCTCCCCTGCCAATAATGGTCTGGTCAAAAGAATCGATTTTACCATCACCGTTTAAATCTTTATACTTGATATCACCCGGCATCAAAGTACCAAACTGGGTCGGGCTCGCATTGATTTCTGCCTGGCTATCAAATAATTTTTCTGCAATGTAACCTACACGTGTCGCAGCTAAAACATTGTAACCGCGTTGCTCCATCCATGGGTATGGTTTTGGTGCCTGATCATTTTCGATTACCTTGTCTTTATTGAAAGTGAAGTTTGCCCTCAGATTAAGTGACCAATCTTTACCAAACTGCGCATCGTACTGTATAGTACCATCAATTCCTTTATTTTCTACAATACCCAGGTTACCAATTGGCGTATTGGCCAAACCGATGTAGTTTGGTACAGTTCCCCTCTGGATAAATTGGTCTGTTCTTCTTTCTTTAAAGAAATCGACAATTAACGATAGGTTGTTATTGAACGTTTTTAACTCGAAGCCTAAATCCTGTTTGCGCGTTTCGGCCCAGGTTACGTCTACTCCATAGGCAGTTACACCTAAACCATTATACCCAATATTTCCGGTCTGGCCAAAAGTATAACCACTTGCGCCACCTACTTTTGTTAAGTAATAAAAACGGTCGCCTTCGGCATCAGCATAGCCCGAGCCACTGGCCCCACTACCCACAATACCATCAGAATAGCGGAATTTAACCATCTGAAAAGTATTTTTAAGTGGCTCGAAAAATTTCTCGCTTGATAACAACCATCCAATACCCAATGCAGGGAAGAAACCATAACGTTTATCAGGTGCAAAGTTTTCAGAACCATTGTAGCCCACATTAAACTCAAAGAAATATTTATTGTCGTAAGCATAAGTGGCGCGACTGGCAACCCCTTGTAAACGATAAGGAAGAGATAACGTTAGGTTTCCGGCAAATGGCGTACTGTTATCGTTTTGGTTATATAATAATAAACCCGAAACAGCATGTTTACCAAAGGTACGGTTATAATTGATGGCCGCCTCGAAATACATTTTTTTGTCACCGCCATTGCTGATCCCATAATTTAGGAAATCTTGTCCCTGGAGAACCAATCCGTATTTGTAACCCGACGCAGGATTATTTGCCACGATATAAGGATCGTTAGGATTGATCCTGTAAATGGTTTCCCTTTTGGTTCTCGCTATCGCGTTGTTGTTGTTCACATCAAACGAGAACATAGAAGTAACCGACAAACCCGGGGTCAATTCTTTTAAATCCTGTGTCAAACGTAAATTTGAATATAATTGGTTGCTGTATCCTGTTCTATATCCATTTCTGGTCACATCGCCATAAGGATTACGTTGATCGGCCTGTGGACTGATACCAGGTAAACTTCCATTTGGATAAAGTACCGGGAATGAAGTTGGATTGATCAAAAAAGCCTGACTGAAGATATCCTGGGCGCCGAGATTACTCGGAAAATTGCTCTGCGACAGAATGCCTTTAATACCCAAATCCAGTTTGGTGGTACCCGTAACATCCCAATTTAAGTTTGTGCTCACATTGTAGCGACTAAAGCTTTGTTTAACAGCAGAATTTACCGCTTCGTCTGTTTTAAACAAACCATCTTCACCATAATAACCTAATGAGACGTAATATTTAGCATTACTAACACCACCCGATAGGTTGGCTGTTCCCGATCTGTTATGGCCAAAATCGTTATAAATGGCGTCAAACCAATTTACGTTTGGATAAAGGATCGGATCGGTACCTGCAGCTGTTTTTTGGATGGCATCTATAGAATATGCCGGTGTAAATGCACCTGCTGCACCACCGCGTAAATAATCAGAATACTTCGCCTCATTGGCTAAGTTCATGTAATCTACACCGTCAATCAATTTTGGCCTTTTTGTGAAACGGCTCACCCCTTCATAGTACTCCACGTTAATTCTTGGCGTGCCGATTTTACCTTGTTTAGTGTTGATGAGAATTACGCCGTTTGCACCACGGATACCATATACCGCTGTTGCTGCAGCATCTTTAAGTACAGTAAAATTCTCCACATCATATACACTGATATCGTTTAGGTTACGGTTAGGTACACCATCAATAATAATAAGCGGTCCCCTGTCTCCAGAGTTAAGTGAAGATATACCTCGGATAAAAATATCCGATCCGGTTGCACCTGGTTCACCATTCCGTGAAACGTTAACCACTCCGGGGATACGGCCTGCCAGTAACTGGCTCATACTGGAAACCGGTTGCTTTAATTCGTCAGCTTTTACTGATGATTGTGCGCCAACCAAACTTTCCTTTTTCTGCGTACCGAAACCCACAATAGCTACCTCCTGTAAATTGGCGCCAACAGTTTCCTTTAAACGGATATCCAAAACGGTTTGTGTACCCACTGTGATCTCTTTCGAGTCATAACCAACATATGTAATGATCAAAACAGCATTCTGATCAGGAACGGTAATGGTAAATGCTCCATTTACGTCTGCCGCAGCGCTTGTGGAACTTCCTTTAACTTTAACCCCTGCACCTGGCAATGGCGCACCGGTTTCATCTTTAATGATACCGCGGATTACGATATCAGCCTTGGTTTGATTCATCGCAGCCGAACTGTTTATATTAATGGCAGAAGCGTTGGCCTTTGCACAAAAACCAGTGCTTAAGGCCAATGCAAAAGCGATAGCTTTAAAAGCACAATGTTTAAGCCTGAGCCTGGCCCCAGTTAAATTTGTATTTTTCTTCATCATAAAATTAGTTTGTTGTAAACAGATTACTGTTATTTGGTCTATTGATCAGTTGAAATGGATTCTCTGGTCTACCGCTTAAGCCGGTAGAAGATATTGGTATGTCTTATTTCAAAGGCCGGCAAATTACTGTTGCTCTTCAGGCACTTCAATTACACGCCACTCGGATAACTGGAATAAAGAACCGCCGTTATTCGCCGTAACACTTAGCCTGTATAATTTATACAGCACTTTGTTTTTAAAATTGTATGTTTTAGTCGTGTTACGGCCCGAAAAAGTCTCGCCAGTCCGGGTATCCAGGTCTACCCAGGTATTTCCATCTGTAGAACCGCTTAATTTCCAGTTTTTCGGATCCCGGTCGGGCGCATCATTGCCCGAAGTTAAAGTGTAAGATGCTACCTGTTGAGCTGAAGGGAAAGCTAACTGCAGGTAAAGGCTTGATTGATAAGGGTTGATCAGAAATTTTGAATTGATATCATTATCAACCACTTTTAAAGATCCTTCAGCGCCTGAAGCACCGCCCGAATTTTCGACATTAACTGAAAGTACCGCCTTTGCGGTTACATCTACCTTTGCTTTCCAGGTAAAAAGATCCACTGCCGGGTATTCTTCTTTACCACATCCAAGAATTAAAGCTAGGGCAAAGCAGAGCCCAACAGCTTTCCTGGTCATTTTTAAAAGATTCATAATAGTTTGATTATAGTTTGTTGTTTATTAAAATGTGCTATATCTATTTGATTGATCAGAAATTAATCGGTTTTAAAAAAAGCAAATGATCAGCTGTTCAGCAACCTTTTTACCCGTGCCACATACCCGTATAAATTGACCGGTATTAATTATAAACGGCATATTTTGGCCACACGATTCAGGTTGCTTTAAGCATCAGCCTCTTTCTGTTACGAATAAAAACTAATATTGCCTATAGCCATAAGCTGGTTTAATGAGTTTTTTGGTCATGATGAGTAATGGTTTGGTTGGTTGATTGGTTGGTTAAGCGGTAGAATTTGACGTATCAGCGTGTAAAATTTATCTCATTTAAGCTCCTCCTTATTTTTAATGAATAAATAGTTATTTCGGCTAAACTAAAACGTTTTAGTATTTGAACATAAAAAAAAGCCCCAATCTGACAGATTAACACTTTGTTTTTTCCTGGCCCTTACTAAAATGCTTAAACAATTCAAGACTAAAACGTTTTATTAAACAATAATAAGCATATTCTTAATAAATTAAAAAATTATTTATTTTTTTCGGAAACTTATTGGGAACGGTTATTTCGCTGAAACAATTGGAAATTACCGTAATAAACCAATATCTTTTTTAAGATATCGTTTTCTTTAAAACAGGAATAAAGGAAAATTGAATTTAACTACAGAATTAGCATTAAAATCTAATCCTGTAGTCTAAAATAAGCATGGGACCGTGTAACCATCCAAAAAATATCAGGTTAAGCTTAAATCGCAGCAGCTTGCAGCACCAATTAATGCCGCATGCTCTTTCAGTTCTGAAATTTTTATTTCAGCATCTACACCATTTCCCTTAAGCGTTGCCGTCAATTCGGGCGCAAATGCACTAAAAGACTGTGCAATGTTCCCGCCAACAATTACGGTATTTATTTTGTACGTCCTGATCACTGGGATCAGGAACTGGGCCAGGTTATAGCCAAATTCCATAAATACCATCGTCGCAAAATGATTGCTTTCTACGATTCCCACCAGTTCCTTAACACCTTCTACCTCTTCACCGCTCAATTGCTTAAAACGTTTTACGAACCAGCGCGTAGATAAGTAGTCTTCAGCAATTCCATCCAAAAAAGGAGAATTCCACAAGTCTGCATCATAGGCCTTATCATTTAAACAAAGTGAAGATCCGAGTCCGGTTCCCAGGGTCAGGCCCAATACGTTCACATTTCCTTTGGCAGCCCCCGCAAAAACCTCTCCCTGTAAAAAACCGGCCGCATCGTTTATAAAATGGATATTTTCCAGGGCAATGTCCAATCTTTTCGCAAGTTCTTCTTTCACATTAACCTGATAAAGCGATTTAAACTTATCCTGGTCTTTGATCAAGGAGATTCCCTCTTTATAATTGAAGGGTCCGGGCATGGCTATACCTACATTCCTGCTGCCATTTTTTATTTCCTGGAAAGCTTTATTGATAATATCGCACCATGCCGACAAAATCACTTCCTTATTCTCCTGTGAATTCACAGGGCTACGCTTGATAGAATTTTCCATTAAGGTTCTAGTTTCCAAATCTACCAATGCGGCTGTAATATGCGAGCCGCCAATATCTACACCTAATGCAACAGGCTTTTCCATTCTATATATATTTCTGTTCTCTTCTTTATCAATTTAACTAATTCGTCAAAAGTAGTCATTCATTATCTATTTACTAATTGAAAATGGCTTATCTTCTTCCAATATCCCCCTATTTAACGAAGGTTTAACATTCATTTCTAATTTTAGCAGGCCACCTTTTAATAAATCGCTGTGATTTAAAAAGTTTTTGGTATAATTTTCACCATTTAAGTTAGCCGACCTGATGTAAACATGATTTGCATCATTTGTCGGTGCTGAAATGACAAACTTTTTGCCGTTTTCCAGGTGAATAGTTGTTTTTTTGAATACCGGGCTCCCTAAAACATATTCACCAGATCCGGGGGTTACACTATAAAAGCCTAAAGCGCTTAATACGTACCATGAAGAGGTTTGCCCCTGGTCTTCATCTCCCGGATAACCGTTTTCTGTAGCATCATAAAGTTTACGCATCACCTCACGGGCATGAAATTGTGCTTTCCAGGGTTGATTGGCATAGTTGTATAAATAAACCATATGCTGTATGGGTTGATTGCCATGTGCATATTGGCCCATGTTGGCCATTACCATTTCAGTCATTTCGTGGATCATCCCACCATAAGAGCCTACATTTACCGTATTGGGCTGACTGAAAACAGAATCCAGCTTCGAAACAAAGTGATTATTTCCACCCATCAGGTTGATTAAACCTTTGGTATCCTGAAAAACCGACCATTGCCAATGCCAGGCATTGCCTTCTGTAAACGGGCCTCCCCATTCGGTTGGATCAAAATCCGGCGACCATTTGCCCTCCGCATTTTTTCCCCGCATAAAACGTGTAGAAGGATCGTAAACATTTTTATAGTTAAACATGGGTTTCTCAAAAACCTCCATGTAATGTTTATCGCCGGTCATTTTGGCTAAGGCATAGGCACAATAATCATCGTAGGCATACTCCAGTGTTTTGGCAGTAGCTTCTCTGTATTTTGGATAAGGAACATATCCCAATTGGTTATACTCGGTTACCCCATCTCTGCCATTGGCCGGACCCCATGGCCCCTTGTTCATGGCTTCATGGTAATAGGCTGCTAAAGCCTTTTTAGGATCGAATGTCCTGATCCCTTTTGCCCAGGCATCGGCAAACAGCGAAATGGCATGGTTACCGATCATACTCCCGGCTTCACTGGGAAAAGACCAGGAGGGCAGCCAACCGCATTGCGAGTAGGCATCGAGCATGGCTTGCATATAACGGCCATGCATTTCTGGTTGTACCAAGGTATTTAGCGGAAACTGGGCGCGGAAAGTATCCCAAAAACCCGTATCGGTAAACATGTAACCATCATGCACTTTACCATCGTAAGGACTAAAATAATAAGGTTTGCCGGCTTCGTTAAGTTCATAAAATTTCCTGGAAAACAAACTTGCCCTGAAAAAGCAAGAATAAAAAGTTTCCATGTCTGCTTTAGATCCCCCTTCTACTTCTATCTTACCCAGCGATTTATTCCAAACTGCCGCTGCACGGGCTTTTGTATCTTCCAGCGTTTTATCATTCCCCAGTTCTCTTTTTAAATTGAGTTCTGCCTGTTTTAAACTGATGTAAGAAGAAGCTGTTTTTACCTGAACTTTTACACCCGGTTCAAACTCTACAAAAGCGCCCTTACCAAAGCCTTCTGCAGAAACAGAATCTTTTGAAATGGTATTCCGTTTATTTTCCCAGGTACCATAAGCTTTAACTGGCTGATCAAACTGAATGACAAAATAACTTTTCCAGCCTTTTTTAAAGCCTTCACCATTATTTACCCACCCGGTTATCTTGTTTTCTTTTGGCAAAATCTGAACGCCGCTGAGTCTGGTATAGCCATCTAAAATCAAAAAGCTTCTTTTGCTTTTTGGGTAACTGAACCTAAGGTGTGCACCTCGCTCCGATGGTGAAATTTCGGTGGTGATATCGTTTTCAAATCTTACCTTGTAATAGTTTGGCTTTGCAACCTCATCCTGGTGACTAAATTTAGCTTCGCGCTTATCTTCGTTTACCTCCAGTTCATCAACCATTGGCATTAGAGAGAATACCGCATAGTCTCTTGTCCATGAGCTGCACTGGTGCGCCTGCTGAAAGCCCCTAATTTTATCTTTAAAGTATTGGTACTTCCAGCCATCGCCATTTTTACCGGTTTGGGGTGTCCAGGTATGCATACCAAACGGCAGTGCCGTTGTTGGGTAGGTGTTGCCCCGGGTAAGTTCGTGTTTAGAATTGGTACCCTGCAGGGTGTTTACATATTGAACCCAGTTTTTCTGCTGCGCCAATAAACCTTTGGTAGCGAGGCAGCATAAAATGGATATGATTAATTTAAGTTTCATTTGTGTGTTTGGTTTTCTTTGCCTGGCCAACTAACCTTTATCTCACTTTTCTTTCACCAGTCGCATTGATGATTATAACCTGACCGGAAGATTGATATAAGCGTGATATCAGATTAATGAACAAGCAAGCCCGATATCTTTGACTTCTGCAATTAAAAAATAACGAGGTTTAACTAAAGGAGAACTTTTTCATAACTAATATTTGGTCACGTCCACATATAAATCGTTTTACTAAACCTCATCTATTAATTCCAAATTTCAGGGAAAGAAAAACCATTAAATGATCGCTGGTTTAACGGGATGATGTTTGTTTGGTGTCGATTTAAAGTAAAACGATTTAGCAATCCAATATTAATAAAAAAATAAACAGCTTTTACTGTTTAAATGTGTAACATATAGGTTACACATTTTCCGGGTAAGAAACTATTCCATCATTTTTTCATAAAATAAAAAGCCGCATCATAGTTTGATTTATGATGCGGCTTTTTTTAACCTAAATTATTTATTAATTGTAACCTGGGTTCTGTTTCAGGTTGGTATTTAGCGTTAACTGCCTTAAAGGAATTGGATAAAGTGCTTTGGTAGCGGCTGATGGTGTATGATCCCACCAGCTGGCTGATGTAAATTTACCAAAGCGGATCAGATCATCTCTTCTCATGCCTTCAAAAATAAATTCTCTTCCCCTTTCAGCCAAAAGCTCATCCAAAGTTAAAGTGGTTGTAGTATAAGCACGGCTGGCAAAATTTGCCTCTGTAAATGCCCGTTTTTTGCAGTCGTTTATCAACTGAACGGCTTCTGCTGTGGCCACTCCTCCGTTCTTACGCATAATCGCCTCTGCTTTGGCAAAGTATATCATAGTTAAACGATAGATATTCCAATCGCCGTTGTTATAGTTTACATCCACCGCAGGCACTCCACCAGGGCCCGGAAACTGGTTACCTAACTTGTATTTGTTAAAACGTACACCCGAGTTTTCTTCACCTTCACTCATATTGCTCACTGTTGAGCCTGTTTTGTTTTTCCTGATATTATCAACAAACACCAGTTGTGATCCATTGTATTCCTCAGATGCCAGAACCGGTTTGGTTGGGTCAACAAATTGAAACATTGGGCCTTCCAAAAGCCATTCTCTTTTTCTCAGGTCAGCATCTTCATAGGTGGTAAAAACACCAGGAACCACTACAATTCCGTCGTTACCGTTTCTACCGCCACCATAAATTTGCTGTTGTTTAAAGTGGTAGAATTCTGCAGGCCATGAGGGCTGGAAATTGGCTATTGAATAATTGTAGGCAATAGAGAAAATGGCCTCTTTAGACAAATCATTAGTTGTTTTAAACTGATCTGTAATGTTAGGATCAAGCGCCATCACGCCATTTTGTGCACCTGCTTCGCCTGATATTATTTTATTTGCAGCAGCAATACAGTCGTCCCAACGTGGGGTTCCTGTCCATACCTCGGCATTTAAATAAAGTTCTACCAACATGGCATAACCTGCAGCCTGGCTTATCCTGCCCACCATTGCACGCGAAAGCTTTGGCGCTTTATCAATATTGGTTTTGATTTCCGATTCGATAAAGTTAAACACCTCTTTTCTTGGCATGGTTTCAGGTCGTTCAGGAATCCCCACTTTGGTTACTACCGGTATATTACCAAACAGATCCATTAATTTAAGATAATGGAATGCCCTTAAAAGTTTTAATTCTGCAATATAGGCGTCTTTCTCTGCCTGTGTAATCCCCATCTGCCCGATATCCCTTTTTTCGATATTCTCGATAGGATCGTTACATAATCCCATACCCCAGTTCATTAGTACCCAGGCCTGGTTAAGCCCGCCTTCATCCACGGTCCAGCTATGGTAATGTAATCTTTTCCATTTACCACCGTCTTCCCCATGGCGGCCTTTGGTAGGCCAGGCCAATTGATCGCCTGATAATTCGGCTAAGCGCCACCAGCCATCCTGCCCTGATGGGGTAACCCATGCATTGGCATGGGTATATGGCCTCAACACAGCCGATAAAACTTCCGTTTTATTATTATAGAAATTGTCAGTTAATAGCTGACTGTATGCGTTTTCATCAAGTTTGGTACAAGCGCCTGTAATACTTAATATACCGGCAAGTACACCATATATAATTGATTTATTTTTCATTTTTAATTTATTAGAATCCAACATTTAATCCGATTACAAATGATCTGGTACTTGGGTATGGACCTCTGGTATCAATACCTAAGCTTTTGCCTTCGATTTCGTTACCGATACCATTATCCTGTATAAAGTCCGGGTCGTTTCCGGTATAACCGGTAATGGTTCCAAGGTTTTGGCCGGTTGCATAAAGGCGCAGCTTGCGGATATACTTATTTTTAAATTTAAAATTATAGCCTAAGGTAACCTCATCCAGTTTTACAAAACTTCCGCTTTCCAAGTAGTAGTCAGAAAACATATAGGTATCGTTAATATCTTTGTATTTATCAAAAGTACTACTCAATAAATTACCAGACCATGTTCTGTTTGCGTAGGTTAATGCAGTTGTGTTTAGCACATCAAAATCGAACTTGCCCCTTAAAAATATACGGAGGTCGAAATTTTTATAGGTAAAACTGTTCGTCCACGAAGCATAGTATTTAGGAACCGCGTTACCGATAACGGCTAAATCAGATTGATTCAAATCGTTACGTGAAGTATTGATCTGGCCATTTAAAACTTTTT
The DNA here is from genome assembly GCF_900111825.1 of Pedobacter suwonensis. GTDB lineage: Bacteria > Bacteroidota > Bacteroidia > Sphingobacteriales > Sphingobacteriaceae > Pedobacter > Pedobacter suwonensis. The sequence continues at coordinate 13,060 of NZ_FOJM01000004.1, read as the reverse complement.
CGCCATTTCTGTTATAAAACAACCACTTACCTTCCGGCGTAAAACCGGCAAACCTTTTACCAAAAAACTCGCCCACTTTACCACCTTCAAACAAGGTGAAAGCATCACCTAAATCTCCTGCGCCGCCAATGCCACCGCGGGTAATAAATTTAACTTTAAATACATCGTTCGAGTAGCTGTCCAACCTGTTGCTCAAGGTACTGGCTGTAGCATCCATGTTCCAGCTAAAATCGTTATTTTTAATCACCAGGTAACTTAAGCCTAACTCAATACCTTTAGATGAGATCTGCCCAACGTTGGTTTGCAGGTTATCGCGTACATATGGTGGCTGCGGGGTTGTGTAGCTATCCAAAAGATCTTTTGTAGTTCTTTTAAATACATCAATCGAACCGGTTAAACGGCTGTTAAGCAAAGTAAAGTCTAAACCAATGTTGGCCTCTTGTTTACGCTCCCATCTTAAGTTTGGATTTGGGTTACGGTCAGGACCATAGGTTTCATAATAATTACCATCAGGGTATAAATACCTACCACCTCCACCAAGCGTAACACGCGATAAATTGTTGTCTGTAGGCGCATTACCGGTAACGCCATAACCAGCTCTTAATTTAAGGTAGTTTACAAAAGGAATGTTTTTCATAAAACTTTCTTCGGTAATATTCCATCCGGCAGAAACTGCCGGGAAATTACCCCATTTGTAGTTGGCACCAAATTTTGATGAACCTTCTCTTCTTAAAATAAACTGCACCAGGTACTTGTTATCAAAAGCATAGTTAACCCTACCAAAGAATGCGATAAGGGTATTATCATTTTTATTACTAGACATGGTAGCTTTACCAACACCTAATGCTGCTCCCTGCGAAATATTATCCTCGTGGAAAAGATCATTGATGAAGCCACGGTTAGACATGTCCGACCTTTCTTCCATGTAATAACGGTAGCTATAACCGGCCAATGCCGTAATATTATGCTTCTGTGCAAATGTATTGTTATAATTTAGCGTAGGCTCAACAGCATAAGCCTGCGAAAGAAAATTGGCCCTGTAAGCATAACCACCGTTAGGGAAATCAGTATTTTCAACAGAGTTTTCGCTGGCCTTTAAACGGTACTGGCCGTCCAGGTACGAATTTCTCACCACCGAACCAAAAATAGAGGCTTTCAATCCTTTCACAATATCTAAATCGGCCTTTACATCACCAGATGTAGTCTGCTGTTTTCTGTAACTTGTTTCCTGAAATAACCGGGCATATTCGTTGGTACTGGTTAAATCAAAGCGATAAGAACCATCAGGGTTAAAATTAGAAAGTGTAGGGTTTTTGGCCGATTCACTTTCCCAGCCGCTACCACCTAATAAGTTGGCTTTATTAATGTTGGTAACCAAGTTCATCTGGATGTTCAAACGGTCATCCAATCCCCTTTGGTTTACATTTAACCTCAAAGTATATTCTTCTCTGCCATTCTGTTTAGCAATACCTTCCAGGTTACGGTAGTTTAAACTGGCCCTGTAGTTTGTTTTTTCCGTTCCGCCACTAAACGAAAGGTTATGGTTTTGAGAAAGGTTATCGTGATTGATCAGATCATTATAGAAATCTGTTGAACTGCCAAAATCCTGTTGTTTGATCTGCCCTGAAGCTATTTTCTGACGATACTCATCTGCCGTTAAATAATCGGGGCGGTTTTGAAGATATTCCTTCCTTAAATAACTTGAATATTCGAACACTCCTGGTCCTGCCTTACCTTTTTTTGTGGTAATTAAAATTACACCTGCATTGGCACTGGTACCATAAATGGCCGCACCCGAACCATCTTTCAACACATCAATCGAAGCGATATCATCTTGTTGCAATAAATCAGGATTACCACCAGGTATACCATCAATTACAAATAAAGGGCTACGGCTTCCGGTTACCGTAACAGACCCCCTCAATTGTACAGATACGCCACCATTTGGATTGCTACCGCCTGGTCTGGTTAAACTTAAACCAGCAATTTTACCCTGGATAAGATCCAAAGGGTTTCTTGAACCACTCTGCCTAAAATCTTCAATACCGGCATGGCCCACTGCAGAAGTAACTTCTTTAATTCCCTGTGTACCATAACCAACAGCTACAACGGTTACTTCTTTTAAGTTTGTATTTTTAGCGACTGCTAGTTTTACATTAATTACTGACGATTGGCCAACCGTGATATCCTGCGTATCGTAACCGATGTAAGAGATACGGATCACTTGCCCTTCACTGGCTTCAATAGAAAATTTTCCGTTACCATCAGTTAAGGTTGATTTACCGGTGGACTGATTTTTTATACCCGCACCTGGCACCGGCAAACCACTGTCATCCACTACCGTTCCGGTAACATTTTTTTGAACCAGAAGCCCCTCACTTCGCATATGCTCATTCAAGAACCCCCGTGTGCTTTTCCACTCCGAATTCATTGAAAATGCAGGACTATTCAGCAATACAATTGCAGCCGACAGCCCCGTAATTTTAAGTAAATTAATTTTCATCAACGGTTTTGTTAAATTATTATAAAAGATTAGTTATTTTTTTTCCTGGTATTGGTTTATCTGGGTTAAAATGACCGCGCGAAACAAATTGCCGGACATTTTAGGGTGTAATATGATTTAAGGTGCTGGATTTGGTGACGACATAAACGAATGAAACAAGCCATTCTACTTTCTAGCTTCGGTAAAGCCGGTTAAAATTTTGTAAGGAGCTGCTGTAATTTTCATGAAAAATTTAATTGGTTAGCCTAAAACGATTTAGCACACCAATAATAGGGATTATTAATTGAAATAAAACGATTTAGTATGTAAAAAAAATATTACACCTTAACCGAGAAGCATTTTTGAATTAATCCCTTAGTACCAGGCGGGTGGGGATAATCAGTTCTTCAGCAGGCAATTTGCCTTTTGATGAAAGGCGGTTTAAAATCAGTTTAATAATGGCTTCAGCTATTTCTTCCAGCGGTTGCTGGATGGCTGATATGCGGGGAGTATGCAGTTCAAAAGCTTCATGGTCATCGTAGGCAATTACGGCAAAATCATCGCCTATTTTTTTATCAATCTGCTTAAGCGCTTTTAAGCCACTAATGGCCAGATAATTAGTTACAAACAATACGGCATCCACCTTTTTGTTCTCCAATAATGATTTAATCTGTGCAATGGTTTCGTTTTCTTCCTGGTTAAAATGGATTTTTAATACCAGGTCATCGTCATAAGCAATTCCGTTATCTTCCAGTGCTTTTTTGTAGCCATCGTGGCGTTCTGTAATCTGCGCTACATTGATATCGGTGGTTACCAAAGCAATGTTCTTTTTGCCCTGATCAATAAAACTCTGTATGGATTGGTAAGAGGCGTTAAAATGATCGGCACCCACATAACTGGTGTCAACATCCGGCAAATTTCTGTCGAAAAAAATTACCGGGTTACCGTCATCCAGCAGCATCTGAACATCTTCTTCTATCCCTTTTATCGGGGAGATGATATAGGCATCAACTTTTCGCGATTTGAACAGGTTGATCAGTTCCTTTGCTTTATCAACATTGTTTTCTGTACTGGAATAAATAATTTTATAACCTCTTTTATAGGCTTTATCCTCAATTAACCTGGCAATCCTCGAAAAAAAGGAATTGGAAATATCCTCGATAATCAGGCCAATGATGTTAGAATTGCCCGTTCTTAAACTCCTGGCAATCTGGTTGGGTTTGTAACCGCTTTCTTCGATAATTTTCTTTACCTTCTCAATTACCGCTTCGCTGATCGACTTCTCTTTGGCTTTACCATTGATGATGAAGGAAACGGTGGTAATGGATACGTTTGCTTTTACGGCTATATCTTTGATAGAAAGCGATTTCATTTGGTTGGAATTTCTGTAAGTTAATTAATTCAAAGCTAAATAAAAAATGCAGCTTTTAAGTTTTTGCCATTTATAAAGGCGCAATTTAACATTTTTTGTATTAATCGTCTCAGAAACGTTTATTAATAATCCAGGTGCTATCCCTTATATATGCTAAAAAAAACAAACTATCCAGTGGCCTGAATAATTTTTTAGGGCAGGTAAACCGGTATCGCCGCGGCCGGCTTTCCCCTTAAGTTCCGCGCCAATTTGGTCAACATTTCTTATTTCAGATAACCGGTAATCAATCCGGCCGTTTTTGCCGAAGCACCCGGTTTCCCCATCAGTAAAAGCAGTTCGTCATAATGTTTTAACATTGCCTCCCGTTCTGCTCCTGCTATAATTAAATCAAGTTCGGCCTTTACTTTTTGTGTGTTGCAATCTTCCTGGATCAGTTCGGTAACGATTTTTTTGTTTACGATCAGGTTCACCAATGAGATGAACTTAATTTTAACCAATAGCCGTGCAATGGCTATAGAAATGGTACCGCCTTTATAAACCACCACCTGCGGCACTTTAAATAACGCGGTTTCCAGCGTTGCCGTACCCGAGGCAACAATTGCAGCATGCGCATGGTGCAATAGGTTATAGGTTTGGTTAAAAAGCAGTTTTACTTTTTCATCTCCGGTAAACTGCCGGTAATAGGCTTCGGTAAAGTTTGGGGCAGCAGCAATGGCAAATATATAATCCGGGTAATGTGCGGTAAGGCTTAGCATTACCGGCAATAAACGCTCTATTTCCTGCCTCCTGCTGCCAGGCAACAGGGCGATAATTTTTTCATCTCCAAGCTGGTGCCCGTTGCGAAAATTCCGATCTGGTGTAAACTGTGCAATTTCATCCAATAAGGGGTTGCCTACATAATCTACCTTCATGCCCCATTCTTTATAAAAATCCACTTCAAAAGGCAGGATGCAGAACATATGGTCAACAACCTTTTTAATTTTCAGTACCCGTTTCTGGTTCCAGGCCCAAACCTTGGGCGAGATATAATAACATACTTTTATACCATTGGCTTTTGCAAATTCGGCTATTTTTAAGTTAAAACCCGGAAAATCGATCAAAATCAATACCTCAGGTTTCCATCTCATGATATCTTCCTTACAGGCCTTCAGGTTTTTAAAAATGGTACGCAGATTTAAAACAACCTCGGTAAAACCCATAAAAGCCATATCGGCATAGTGTTTAACCAGTTCTCCCCCTTCGGCTGCCATTTTATCGCCGCCAAAATACCTGAACACCGCTTCGCCATCCTCCGCTTTTAAGGCTTTCATTAAATTGGCGCCATGTAAATCGCCTGAGGCTTCGCCGGCTACGAGGTAGTATTTCATGTTTATATTTTTTTAAATCGTCATTGCGAGGAGGCACTACAGCCTGTCCCGACCTTTCGGGGAAGCAATCTTTTATGCTATTATTTATTTCCCGATCTACCTTTTCTTAGAAAGATTGCTTCACCCAGCCCGCAATTCTCTTCTTCAGTTCGCAATGACGACCGTTTCTATCTAAAAAACTTTATACGCAAAAAACACAAAAGCGCACAAAAAAGTGGCCGCCAATATGCCCCTGCCAATGTTTTCTTTATTGTATTTAAAAAATGTTTGCATGGTATAAGCGTTTACCGCAATACCACCAATGTACAACAGATCGGCTTTGGCCAATGATGCCACCTGGTGGATAACATACCAGGCCATAGCACAGCACATGGCCGGTACCAGTAAACCAATGCCCAGGCCAATCCACACTGAATTGTTCAATTTTCTTAAGCGCTCCATTATTGCAGTTAACCTAAATTTAGGCCATCGGGTGCACTCACCTTGTTGCCTGCAGCTTTCGCATCACGGCCACCTATAAAGTCCCAACTGTTTAAGGCCTGTATGGCATGGTGCGCGGTTAAATCAAACTGCACCGGCACAACCGAAACATAACCATGCTCCAATGCCCAAACATCGGTATCTTCTCCTTTATCAAAATTTTCGAAAACACCGGTCAGCCAATAGTAGGGGCGTTTGTAAGGGTCTGTCCGCTCATCAAACTCTTCCATCCATTTGGCATTGGCCTGGCGGCAAACCTTTACCCCCTTTAAGTGTTCACCCTTCGGAAAATTCACATTTAAAAGGGTACCTGCCGGCAAACCGTTGGCCAAAACCTGCTCACAAATATTTTTAATGTATTTTTTGGTATGGCTAAAATCGGCATCGGCTGCAAAATCATCGAGCGAGAAACCAATGGAAGGAATTTTTTCTATCGCCCCCTCTACCGCTGCAGACATCGTGCCCGAGTACAGTACATTGATGGAATTATTTAAACCGTGGTTAATGCCCGAAACACATAAATCGGGTTTTTTACCCTTAAAAATCTTGTTTACGGCAAGTTTAACACAATCAACCGGGGTGCCGCTGCATTTGTACATCTCTACCCCACCGTAAAGGTCAACCTTATCAAAACGGATCGGTTTGCCTATGGTAATGGCATGCCCCATCCCGCTCTGCGGGCTATCGGGCGCCACTACCACCACATTGCCCAGTTCCTGCATTACTTCCATCAGGTTTTTTATTCCTGTAGCGGTAATCCCGTCGTCATTTACCACTAAAATAGTTGGTTTTGTGCCGTGTTTTGTCATGCCGGTAAAAATACAGATTATAATTTCAAGGCACAATAAACCAGCATCGATATGCCAAAATCATTTATTCCTGACTTTTTAGTTTAGAAATCAAAATTATTTCTTTACCTGCAATAAAGCCTTTATATTTGAGCAAATAACTTATTAAAAATGAATGCTGTATTTAACCCCGGCGTAAAGCCTCAAATACTTATTCATTGTCATAAACCAAAAACAAATCAATGAAATTTAAATTATTTACTTTGGCTTGTTTTCTCATTACGGGTGCAGCGGCCATGGCGCAAACCACCTACCAATGGAAAACAGGAACCTCTGGCGGTTACAGTTACAAATATGTAACCAACGATCCGACCAAAACCCGTTTTTATACCTTAAAAAATGGTTTAACGGTTATCTTATCACAAAACAACAAAGAGCCCAATATTACCTATAAAATGGCAGTAAGGGCGGGCAGTAATACCGATCCGCGTACCAATACCGGCCTGGCCCACTACCTGGAGCACCTGTTGTTTAAAGGAACCGATAAGTTTGGTACCTTAAATTATGCCAAAGAGAAACCGCTTTTAGATAAAATCGAGGCCCTTTACGAAACCTATACCAAAACCACCGATCCGGCCAAACGTAAAGAAATTTACAAGGAAATCGATAAAACCTCGGGCGAGGCTTCCAATTATTCTATCGCCAATGAATACGATAAAATGATGAAATCCATCGGCAGTAACTCTACCAATGCACATACCTCGGTAGAAGAAACCGTTTACGAGGAAGACCTTCCATCAAACGCCATTGATAAATTCCTGGCCGTACAGGCAGAGCGTTTCCGCGCACCGGTTTTCCGAATCTTCCATACCGAGCTGGAAGCGGTTTACGAAGAAAAAAACATTGGTATGGATAACGATGGCCGTAAAATGTACGAGAAAATGCTGTATGCCCTTTTTCCAACACACAACTACGGGCAACAAACCACCATTGGTACCATTGAGCATTTAAAAAACCCTTCGCTGGTTGAGATCAGAAAATATTACAACAAATATTATGTGCCCAACAACATGGCGCTGATTATGAGCGGTGATATCAATTACGATCAGCTGATCAAAAAAATCGACAAAGATTTTGCCTACATGGTTCCTAAACCGCTTGCCCTTTACAACCCGGCGCCAGAGAAACCGTTAACACAGGTTCAAAAGGTTGATATTTATGGCCCAAGTGCCGAAAACCTATACATTGCCTACAGAGGTTTTGCCCAAAATACCCGCCAGAGTTTACTGTTAGATCTGATCGGAAGCATCTTATCAAACGGCAAAGCTGGTTTAATGGATATCAACATCAACAAACAACAAAAAATGTTGCGTGCAGGTGCGGGTTACAACTCCATGAAAGATTATGGCATGTTCATTTTATCGGGGTCGCCAAAAGCGGGGCAAAGTTTGGAAGAAGCACAAAAATTATTGTTAGAGCAGGTAGAACTGCTTAAAAAAGGCGAGTTTGACGAAAGCCTGATCAAAGCTACCGTAGCCAATATCAAATTTGCCGAATTACAGGGTTTTGATAATAACGATGTACGCGCCAACGCCACCATGAATGCCTTTATCTTAAACCGCGGTACCGAGTGGGATAAAATGCTCGCCTCAACCGATGATATGGGCAAAGTAACCAAAAAAGAGATTGTAGATTTTGCCAATAAATTTTTCATCAATAACTATGTAGTGGTTTTAAAACACAAAGGTGAAGATAAAAGCATCGTTAAGGTAGAAAAACCAGCCATTACAGCGGTAAAAACCAATACAAACGAAGTTTCGCCATTTACCAAAAGCATTATTGATGCGCCGGTAAAACCTATTGCCCCTAAGTTTTTAGATTATAGCAAAGACCTTAATTTTGGTAAAGCCGGTATTGCTGATGTAATTGCCATCCAAAACACCGAAAATGGTATTTTCCGCATGAGTTACCGTTTCGATATGGGTTCTTACAACTACAAATTGTTGCCTTACGCGGCGCAATACTTATCATTTCTAAGTACCGATAAATATTCTGCTGAAGAGATCAGCAAGGCCTTTTATAACATTGCCTGCAGCTACAGCCTTAACGTAGGTAATGATGTAACCACGGTTTCCATTACCGGTTTACAAGAAAATTTCGATAAAGCAGTAGCTTTGGTTGAAGATGTGCTGGCCCATTGCAAACCAAACGAAAAAGCCCTTGAAGATTTAAAAGGCCGTTTGTTAAAATCGAGAGATAACGCAAAACTGAATAAATCTTCCATCCTGGGCGGTTTAATGAGTTATGCACAATATGGTGCCGATAATCCTTTCAATTATGGCTTAACCAATGATGAGATCAAAAACATGAAATCGGCTGATCTGATTTACCTGTTGCATAACCTTACCAATTACAAACACACCATTACCTATTACGGCCCTAAAACACTAACGGCATTTTCTGCTGATATTGTAAAGGCACACCCTTTGGCTAAAGAATTTACTGATGCCGCGCCGATCAAAAAATTTGCCTATACCAAAACCGATTCGAACAAGGTTTACTTTGCCGATTACGATATGGTACAGGCAGAAATCCGCTGGATACGCAACAGCGGTTTGTACGATCCGGCCAATGCCGCTAAAATTGCTTTGTTCAACAATTATTTTGGTGGTGGCATGGGTTCAATTGTATTCCAAACCATCCGCGAATCTAAAGCACTGGCTTATTCTACCTTTGCGGTATATTCATCACCAAGCAGCAAAGATAAAGAGAATGCCATTGTGGCCTACGTGGGTACACAGGCCGATAAAATGAACGAGGCGGTAGCGGGCATGAACGATTTATTAACCACCTTACCAGAGTCTGATAAATCATTCGCCCTATCGAAAGCCAACTCTTTAAACGGCATCGAAACCAGCCGCATTACTAAAGATGATATTATTGCCAGCTACCTGGCCGATAAAAAATTAGGTTTCGATCACGATTCACGTATTGATGAGTACGCCAACCTTAAACCGCTTACTTTTGCCGATATCAAATCGTTCCACCAGAGCAACCTTTCGGGCAAACCTTACAACTATTGTATCGTAGCTTCCGAAAAGAAAATCAACATGGCCGATGTAGCTAAATTTGGCCCGGTAACCAAATTAACCTTAGAACAGATTTTTGGATACTAGTTAAGCTGAAAGACCAAAGCTAAAAGTCTAAAGCT